>NZ_JOAG01000042.1 GCF_000725485.1 Nonomuraea candida
CGTCGTCGTTGTAGGCGAACTCGACGCTCTCCGCGCGCCCGGTCCCGCCCTTGGTCCTGGTCGCCTTGACCAGGTTGCCGTTGGCGTCATAGGCGTAGGCGCTCTTGCGGGCCAGCTCGGAGGGGTCGAACGTCTCAGAGGTCAGGCGGCCCGCCGCGTCGATCGCGTAGGTCATCTCCTCGATGCCGCCACCACCGACGACCTTCACGACGTTGCCGGCCGCGTCGTAGGTGTTCTCCTCCAGCACCACGTCCCGCGCGGTGGTGGCGCCGTTCAGCTTGACGTCGTCGGCGATCACCTCGTGGAGCCGGTTGTCGCCGTGGTACGTGTAGCTGATCTTGCGGCCCATGGCGTCCGACTCGGCGACCAGTCGCCCCCCGGGGTCGTACGAGAACGACTGCAGCACCACGTCCACGGCCGGCTGCGGCGACACCGGGCTGCCGGTCCACCCCTTGAGCGTCGTGGTGTGCAGCTGGCCGCGCTCCGTGTACGCGTACTCGAAGCGGTTGCCCAGCTCGTCCACCATGTGGGTCTGGTTGCCCATGCCGTCATGGCCGTAGGAGACCTTGCCGCCCTCGGGGCCGGTCACCGTCTCCACCCGGCCGAAGTCGTCATAGGTGTATGTGACCGTGCGCGCAGGGTCCCCGCCGGTCAGGTCGGAGGCGGTCTCCGTGAGGGTGTTGCCGTCCGGGTCGTAGGTGTACGTCACCTCAGAGGTGTGCGTGACCCCGGTGACCTCGTTCTTGACGCCCGGCCCCTTGTTGGAGACCAACCGGCCGACGGCGTCGTAGGCGTAGGTCGTCGTCACGCCGTCGGGATGGGCCGACGACACCTCGGTCTTGGACACCACCCGGCCCAGCGCGTCGTGACCGTACCTGGTCACCAGGCCGGCCGGCAGCCGCACCTCCGCGTGGTCGCCCGCGGCCGTGTAGGCGTGGGTGGTGGTCTTGCCCCGGTAGTCCGTCTCCGACTTCACCAGCCCGGCCGGCATGGTGCCGCCGCCCACCGCGGGCTCGGTGCCGTCAGTGTAGGCGATCGTCGAGGAGCGCCCGTCGGGGAAGTCCGGCGTGGCCGGGATCGTGTGCTTGACCTGCTCGCCGAAGGAGTTGTAGTCGATCGTGGTGGCGTAGGTGTTGTCGCTCTCGTCGGACGAGCGGGCGTCGCGCACGGCGGTGAGCCGGTTGTTGCGCGGGTCGAGGGGCTCGTCCGCGTTCCAGTAGTAGCTGCGGTAAACGAACTGGCAGTCACCGGCCTTGCGGCAGGTCTTCACCTTGATGGCGTTACCGCGCTTGTCGTGCCACTGCTCGGAGAGGTTGCCGTTGGGGTCGGTCTGCTTGACCGCGAATCCGCCGGTGTCGTACTCGTAGGTGGTCTTGCCCCCGGCCTGGTCGATCGTGTACGCCAGCCGCAGGTTGCGCAGCGAGTCGTAGGCGTAGGTCATCTTCTCGCCGCGCGGGTCGGTCAGCTCGAACTCGTAGACTCCCTCGACCCACTCGATGTCGTAGTCGCCGAGCTGCCAGGCGCCGCCGTTGCCGTCGGTGTGGGTCTGGAGGCGGTCGGTCGCGGGATGGTAGACGTTCTCGGCCCAGATCCGGCCGGACGGCAGCGTGGTCCGCGCCAGCTTGTTGCCGACCTTCACCCGGGCGGCGTGATGCGCGGAGATCTCGGCGCCCGTCAGCGGCTTGCCGTAGAGCGCGAACTCGTCGATCGTGCCCTTGAACGCGAACGCGCCCGTCGCGGTCTGGCCACCGGGGACGTCCCGCCAGGAGGTCGCCCGGTCGCCGCTGCCCACGTACGCTTCGGCGCGGTACTCCTCCGTCAGGGTCCCGGTCAGCTCCCCGACCTGCTGCCCGTCGAGGTAGAGCCGCTGCTTGTCGCCCGCCACGGTGAGCGCCACGTGGTGCCACCGGTCGTCGTTGACGGGACCGGCCGACGTGATCGGGGTGTAGTCGCCATTCACGTAGCCGAGCTGGCCGCGCAGCTTGCCGTCCGTCCCCACGTACAGGACGGGCTCCGTGGCTCCGAACTCGTAGCCGAACTGCCCGGCGGAGAAGATGACACCGTTCTGGGCGGTCTTGATCCAGCCCTCGATGGTGACCTGGTCGCCGAGCTCGTCCAGTATGTTCGTCGGCAGCATCATCGTGGACTTGGTGAAGCCCGCGGCGGTGTCTCCGGTGCCCTCCAGCGCGCCAGGCTGCCCGACGGTGACGTTGTTGTAGATGCCGGTGCCGCCGCCGGTGCCCAGGTTCATGGCCGGCTCGTACTGCGCGTCGCCCAGCCGCCAGTAGCCCACCGGTTCCGCGTCCAGGATCAGGCCCTTGTAGCGGGAACCGTCACCGTAGGAGTAGGTGGTGCAGTTCGGGGCGGCCAGGGGCGAGCACACCGAGGTCAGGTTGTCGCCGGTGTAGCCGTAGGTCCACTTCTGCGCCTTGCCGTCCACCGGATCGGTGGACACCGCGACCACTCGGGAGTTCTCCCATGTGAAGGTCAGCTTCCGGCCGCCGGTCCCGGTGATCGTGCTGAAGAGGCCGTCGGTGCCGTAGGCCAGGGTCTGCGCCCGGCCGCGGTTGTCCTCGATCCTGGTCAGCCGGCCCTGCGCGTTGAACACGTACGTCGTCGCGTAGGTGTCCTTCAGCCGCCAGCCGCCGCCTTCCTCGTCCGCCAGCACGTCCTTCCGTCCCGGCGGGGGCTGGTACGTGCCGTCGCCCTTGGGCGCGAACCGGACCCGCCGGCCGCTCGCGTACGTGACCAGCAGCCCCGTGATCGCCGTCCCCGATCGCTCGGCGACCACGTTCATGTCCCAGGGGGTCGACCAACCGGCGCCGAAGATGCCGGTGGTGCGCGAGTCCATGCTGTTGTACGTGCGCACCACCGCCAGGTCCGGACCCGCCGTCTGCACCTGCGCGTCCACCACCGTCGTGGTGTAGTTGCCGGAGACCAGCGAGAACTCCTTGCCCTCGCCGAGTTGCTCGCCCAGGTGCGGGCTGTTGATCGGCTGGGGTGCGGCAGTGGCGATCAGCTGCTTGTCGCTGACGCTGACACTGCCGTCCGCGGGGTCGGCGACGCGCACCCACCACTCGTACTGCTTGCCCCATTCGATCGTGCCGGCCGGCACGAGCCAGGTGTCCTGCCCCAGCTTGGCGCCGGAGTTCCAGCACGGCGGCGGTGGCGGCGGCGGAAAGACGATCTCGTCGGTCGTCTCGGGCTTCTCACAGATGTTGAAGGTGAACCGCAGGTCGGCGGACGATCCGCCGCCCAGTCTCGTGGCCCGCACCCGAAGCAGCGGGGTGATGCTGCCCACCAGCGAGCCCGCCTCGGGGTACAGCGCGTCGATGAGCGCCCCCGCGGCCAGTGTCTCCCGGTCGGCCTGCTCGGCGCGCCGCACGCCGGGAGGCAGCTTCTTCTCCTCCGCCTTCGGCTCCGCTTCCGACCGCGTCGCCTGCCGCGGCCACCCGCCGGCGTCGCGCGGCAGGGCACCCTTCACCGGGGCGCGCCCGGACGTGTCAGGTCGCGCGGCGGGCAGCTTCGTCAGGCCGGGCAAGACTCCCGCGGAGCCCCGCTGCTGCTTGGGAGTCACCACGGCCGTCTGCCCGGTGCTCACCTCCGCGGCTGCGGGAAGCGCCGGAAGCTGGAGGAGTCCGGGGAGAGCGGCGATCAGGACGACGGCCGCCGTACGGGAGAAGAGGGCATGCGAAAAGAACCGGTGCACGAACCGTCACACTCCGAACCACAACGAGGGACGTCCCGTCAGGGAACGTCAAACGCCGCTCCACCCCACCCGGCAGGCGTCACTCCTGACTCGTGCGGCTCTGGAGCTCTGACCAAACGGGCAAAGAATAACCATGCCCTATTCGGCTCGACAAGATCCCTTTTGCCACCATATTTGTACGTACAGTAACTTTCGCCATTAAATGCAGGATCTTTGACAAAAGCGGCATATGGCACGGCAGGGGGAGTCGCACCCGGCCCCGGAGCAGGGCCGGGTGTGGGGCCGGTCAGACGGTGATCAGCTCGGCTTCCGTCAGGTCGCGGAAGGCCGTGGTCACCACGTCCTCCGACCGGCGCTGGAAGAGCGCCCCGGACGACCGGTGGGGCAGGTCCACCGTGCGGACGTGGCGGAAGCCGCGGGCCCGGTAGTAGTTCTGCAGCCGCGGGTTGGCCTTGGCGCAGTCGAGGCGGAGCCAGGGCAGGCCCGCGGCGTAGGCCGAGGCGCAGGCCCAGTCCAGGAGCGCGTCCCCGAGGCCGGAGCCCGACCAGGGGCGGGCCACGGCCAGTTTGTGGACGTAGAGCGCCGACGCCGGCGCGTCGGCCGGGGTCCAGAACTCGGGGTCGGCGTGGTCGTCGACGGCGATGGTGGCCACCGGAGGTGCCGACTCGTCGGGGTCGAGGTAGCGGAGCTCGTCGTCGAGCAGGAACAGCACGCGCTCCTCGATGAGCGGCTCGATCCGCTCGGGGCCGAATCCGCCGCGGGGCCACTGCCGCACCCCTTGCGTGTGCAGCCACTCGGCGGTGTCGGCGAGCAGCGTGAGGACGCCGGGAAGGTCCGCGGGCTCCGCCCTTCTGAGCGAGAGCGGATGAAGCAGGGTGTTTGTGTGCATAATGGAATCCTTCATTGCCGTGGGTGTTCACCCCGACGCACAGCGTGATGACGCAATGTCGCGAGGGGGCGAAATGGGGCCTCAACCCGATATATATGGATAAATGGCGATTTAGGGGAGTATGCACGACTCCCCTTGGCCAGCGAGGCGGCTATTTCTCGCTGCGCCCGGCCGGCGGGATCACCCCTTCACCCACGAGCTCGTCAGCGGCGACGATCGAGCTCGTATCTGATCAGATGTTTGTCGGCTGGCAACACCGACACGGCGACACGCACTGGCATGTCTGCCCCGTCGTACCCCACTCGGACATAAACCATGACTGGCGTGCCGAGCTCAAGCTGGAGGCGCTCGGCCTCCTCCTGGTTGGGCATGCGGGCCCAGATGTCGTCGACGACGCGCACCTGCGCATGACCCAGCTCTTCCAGCACCCGGTTGGCTCCTCGCGCGATGTCCCCGGGTCTGGCTATCTCGGAATCGGCGACCAAGTCGCGGGGGAAATAGGAATCGTTGGTGTTGTACGGCTGCCCGTCCACGAAACGCAGACGGCGTCTCACCACCGCCAGCTCACCGTCCGCCAGTTCGAGCCTGCTGGCGATCTCCTCGACGGGAGACACGGTCAGCACCTCGATGTACTGGCTCGGCGCCCGGCCCTCCTGCGCGACGGCGTAGGCGAACGCCTCGCGCAGTTCCCCTCTGGGTTGCGGCTCCAGCTCCCGCTGCGGATAGATCAGCAGCGGTCTGCGGTCTCTGACCACGGTCCCGCGCCGCGGCGTGCGCGTGACGAGTCCCTCGTTGACGAGTTCCCCAAGGGCCAGCCTCACGGTGTTCCTGCTCACCCCATGGTCTTCCATGAGCTGCGCCTCGGTCGGCAGCTGTGCCCCGGGGCCGAGGACACCCGAGTAGATGGCTCGTCGCAACTCCGAAGCCACCTGCTGATACAGCACCGACCTTGCCACTTTCACCCCTTTTGTTCCAACAATTTAGACGATCTGGTTCTAACTGGCCACAACCCCTTGACCGAGGCCCCTGGACCGGCCCATCATCCATTCGTTGGTACAAATCCATCTAAAGGCCGGTGAGGGGGTGAAGGCCAGTGTCGCCGGTCCGCACGGCCACGCCGCACCTGTTCTGGCATGACCCTCGCGAAACAACGCGTTCACTGCGTTACGCGTTGACTCGCCAGCGGTTCACCCACACCTACCAGAGCAGTGCTGACGGCATGTCCGCGCCATCGGTGTCGTCCGAGCTGACCGTGTGGTGCGAAGACGGATCCTTAATCTGCGACGAGGAGGGTGGCGCCCCCGTCACGCATCGCATTGATGACCCGGTAAGCACAGCTCGACGCATCGCCGCACGTCGCCGGCAACTGGGGCCTTCGCGCTCCCCCATCGACTCCGCGTGCGAGCCAACGGTCTAGGACTCCATCCCTCGCCGGAGTCCTGGCGCCGTCGCACGCGGGGCAGGAAGCGCGTCCTGGCGGGTCCCCCACGCCCGCCAGGACGCGTTTTCCTCCGAGGACCGAGCCGAGAGCACACGCCTCCATCTCCCGACGGGGGCCTTTCGCTTTTCCGGGGGGGCGCGGGCGACGCGGCCCGGGCGGGGGCAGGCGGGCAGGAGCGGGCGGGAAGGCAGGAGCGGGCAGGCGGGCAGGAGCGGGCGCCGCGACCTCGCGGTCACGCCTGCCACCGGATTCACACCGCTCACCTCTGCCGCCCAGTCCGAGCCGTCCACGTCGACGATGCCTACTGCCTCATCATCAACCCTCGGAGCCCAACCTGGGGGCTGCTTCGTGAGTGTGGGACTGGTGGGATTTTCCGGTACCAATCCATTTTCCGGATCAACGTCGACCAGCGGGAGAATTTTCGCCCCAGCGGATGGCGATGCAGGTTTCAGACATCGGCCGGCGTCCAGTCCACGAGCGTGACCTCCGCCTCCACCTCGGTGAACACGGCCACGACCGGCTCCAGGTGCTTCGGCGGGCGCGCGGCGCGCCAGTTTCCATGCACCAGGCAGCCCGGAACCGCCGTCAGGCGGGCCATTACCACTAGGTATGGATCGCGCCGTCCCGGCACGAAGGGCTGGTGGTTGACGATCCAGCTCTCGACCGTCCCTTCGGGTGCGATCCGCCGCCAGTGCCACGCCTCCCTGCGGCAGGCGGCACAGAACGCGCGCGGGGGGAAGCGAAGTGTGCCGCAGGAGTCGCATTCCTGTACGGCGAACTCACGCCGGCCGGCCCGCGCCCACCACGGGGCCGAGTCACGGTCGGGCTGCGGCGGATACGCAAGGGTCATGTCGGGCGCTCCTCAGGATCGGGGCGGGCAAGGGCCGCGTCTCAGGCGTTCCTCGCGGGCGGGGGTCGCGTGTCAGGCGTTCCTCGATCGGGCGGGCGGGGGCCGGGTCTCAGGCGCGCCGCAGGATCAGGGCGGAGGTGGCGGGGAGGATGTAGCCGGGCTGGGCCGTCGAGAGCGCCACCTCGGCGCCCGGCACCTGCCGGTCCCCGGCCTCGCCCCTGAGCTGGGAGACCGCCTCGGCGACGTGGTTGAGGCCGTGCACGTACCCCTCGGACAGGAAGCCGCCGTGCGTGTTGACCGGCAGCTCGCCGCCCGGCCCGATCGCGCCCGAGGCCGCGTACGGCCCACCCTCGCCCTTCGGGCAGAAGCCGTAGTCCTCCAGTTGCACGATCACCGAGTAGGTGAAGCAGTCGTACAGCTCGGCCACGTCGATGTCGCCCGGCCCGAGCCCGGCCTGCGCGTACAGGCGCGGGGCCAGCGCGGCCGCGCCGGTGACGGTGGGGTCGTCGCAGGAGAGGTGGGAGGTGCCGCCGCCCCACGCCGCGGCCGAGATGAGGACCCGGGGGCGGCGCAGCGCGCGGGCGCGTTCGGCCGTGGTGACGACCACGGCGCAGGCCCCGTCCGTCTCCAGGCAGCAGTCCAGGAGACGGAAGGGCTCGGCGATCCACCGGCTGGCCAGGTAGTCGTCGAGAGTGATGGGCGTGCGCATGAGGGCGCGCGGGTTCTTGACGGCGTTGGCGCGCTGGGTGACGGCCAGGTGGCCGAAGTGCTCGGGTCTGGTGCCGTAGCGCAGCATGTGGGCGCGGGCGTACAGGGCGAAGTGCTGGGCGGGGGCGACGAGCCCGTACGGGGCCTGGTACTGCACCTCGGGGCTCACCGGCACGCCCCGGCCGGTGCCGCCCATGCGGAACTCCGAGCGCGCGTTGATGGCCCGGTAGCAGACGACGGTGTCGGCCACGCCCGCGGCCACCGCCAGCGCGGCCTGGCCGACGACGGCGTGGGAGACGCTGCCGCCGCCGAACTGGTCGAGGTGCCAGGTCACGTCCAGCCCCAGCGCGGGGGCGACCAGGGAGGGGGCGGCCGAGTCGCCGACCCGGTGGGTGGCCAGGCCGTCCACGTCGTCCGGTGTCAGGCCCGCGTCCTCCAGGGCGGCGAGCACGGCGCGGCAGGCCAGGGTCAGCGTGCTGACGCCGGAGTCCTTGGTGAAGGGCGTGTAGCCGATGCCGGCGATGGCGGTGCGGTCACGGAGTTCAAGCAAGCGCTTGGGCACAAGCGTCACGGTAGGCGGGCCCGTTCCCGGCTGTCAACGCAGGTGGGAGGGCCCGACTTGACAGCCTTTCCGGTATCCCCCTAGCGTCCAAGCAAGCGCTTGGTATGATAGCGCCAGTCGGTGGACGAGGAGGCGGACCCATGAGCACACACACCGCCCGGCTGATCGCGCCGGACGGCTGTCGCGGCCTTCCGACGCCCCATCAGCGCAGGATTCGCAACGGAGCCGCCATGCCGACGGGGCACTCCCACCACGGCCAGGACGGGCAGAACGGCCAGCTCGACAGCCGCCGCTTCCGGCAGGTGCTGGGCAGGTTCGCGACCGGCGTGGTGGCGATCACCGCTCTCGACCCCGTGGACGGCCGGCCCTGCGGCCTGGCCGCCAACTCCTTCACCTCGGTCTCGCTCGACCCGCCCCTGGTCGCCTTCTGCGTGGCCTACACCAGCACGAGCTGGCCCCGGCTGCGCGGCGCCAAGACGCTGACCGTGAACGTGCTGGCCGAGCACCAGCAGGCGGTCTGCGCGCAACTGGCGACCAAGGGCGGCGACAAGTTCGCGGGCCTGTCGTGGACGGTCTCCCCCGGCGGCAGCCCGGTGCTCGAAGGGGCGCTGGCCTGGCTCGACTGCGCGGTCGAGGCCGAGCACCCGGCCGGCGACCACATGATCGTGGTGGCCCGGGTGCTGCAGCTCGACACGTACGCCGAGGGCGGCCCGCTGGTGTTCTTCCAGGGCGGCTACGGGGGGTTCGTTGAGCCTGCGTGAGCAGGCGCGGGCCTGGCTGGAGGAGAGCCTGCGCGGCGAGTTCGCCGGCGCCAGGGGCCTGGGCGGCCCCGGGCGCGAGCACGAGGGGCAGGAGCTGCGCCTGGCGTGGGAGCGCCACCTCGGCAAGCACGGCTGGACTTGTCTGGCCTGGCCCGAGCGGTACGGCGGCCGCGCCGCCTCCCTGGAGGACCAGGTCGCCTTCCACGAGGAGTACGCCAGGGCCGACGCCCCCGCCCGGGTCGGCCACATCGGCGAGGGCCTCCTCGGCCCGACCCTCCTGGAGTTCGGCACCGAGGAGCAGAAGGAGCGCTTCCTGCCGCCGATCCGGCGCGGCGAGGAGCTGTGGTGCCAGGGCTACTCCGAGCCGGAGGCCGGGTCCGACCTGGCGAACGTGCGCACCAGGGCGCGGCTCGAAGGGGACACCTGGGTGATCACCGGCCAGAAGGTGTGGACGTCGCTGGCCCACCTGGCCGACTGGTGCTTCGTGTTGTGCCGTACCGAGGAGGGCTCGACGCGGCATCGCGGGCTGTCGTACCTGCTGGTGCCCATGCGCGCGCCGGGCGTGGAGGTGCGGCCGATCGTGCAGCTCACCGGCACCTCCGAGTTCAACGAGGTGTTCTTCGACGGCGCGCGCACGGCGGCGGGCAACATCGTCGGGGCACCCGGCGACGGCTGGCGGGTGGCCATGGCCACGCTGGGCCACGAGCGCGGCGCGTCCACGCTGGGGCAGCAGATCGGGTTCAGACGGGAGCTGGACGCGGTCATCGACCTGGCCGGGCGGACCGGCGCGGCCGAGGACCCGGTGCTGCGCGACCTGCTGGTGCGGTCGTGGCTGGAGCTGGAGGTCATGCGGCGCAACGCGCTGCGCATGCTGCGGGCGGGGCCCGGGCCGGAGGCGTCGATCGCCAAGCTGTACTGGTCGGAGTGGCACCGCCGGCTGGGCGAGCTGGCGCAGGCCGTGCAGGGCAGGGCCGGGCTGGTCGCGGGCGACGGCGGGCTCGGGCCGTTGCAGCGGCTCTACCTGTTCAGCCGGGCCGACACGATCTACGCCGGCTCCAGCGAGATCCAGCGCAACATCATCGCCGAGCGCACCCTGGGCCTGCCCCGCTGACGGGATCGGCCCCTGACAGGTCGTCCCCCCTGACAGGTCAGCCCCGCTGACCGGATCACCCCCCCTGACAGGTCGGCCCGCCGGTGGGACCATCCCCCTGACAGGTCGTCCCCGTTGATTGGAGCAGCCCATGTCACCGCCCTATCCGAAGGCGCACGGCCTGCTGGACGGCAAGGTCACGCTGGTGACCGCCGCCGCCGGCGCGGGCATCGGCTACGCCACGGCCAGGCGCTGCGCCGAGGAGGGGGCCACGATCGTGCTCTCGGATCGGCACGAGCGCCGCCTGGCCGCCGCCGCCGAGTCGCTGACCGAGCTCACCGGCGTCAAGCCGCTGGCCGTCCCGTGCGACGTCACCTCCGAGCCGCAGGTGCGGGCGCTGTTCGACGCGGTGGCCGAGGCGCACGGGCGGCTGGACGTGGTGGTCAACAACGCCGGGCTCGGCGGCACGGCGCCGCTGGCCGAGATGACCGACGAGCAGTGGCACGCCGTCATCGACGTCACCCTGAACGGCACCATGCGCTGCACCAGGGCCGCGCTCCGCCAGATGACGGCCCAGGGCTCCGGCGTCATCGTCAACAACGCCTCCGTCGTCGGCTGGCGGGCGCAGCGGGGGCAGGCGCACTACGCGGCGGCCAAGGCCGGGGTGATGGCGCTGACCAGGTGCGTGGCGGTGGAGGCCGCCGAGCACGGCGTCCGGGTCAACGCCGTGGCGCCGTCGCTGGCCGTGCACCCGTTCCTGGCGAAGGTGACCAGCGAGGAACTGCTGGCGGAGCTGGCGGCCAAGGAGGCGTTCGGGCGTTCGGCGGAGCCGTGGGAGGTGGCGAACGTCATCGTCTTCCTGGCCAGCGACTATGCCTCGTACATGACGGGTGAGGTGGTGTCGGTCTCCTCGCAGCACCCCTGACGATATCCTGTGAGACAGGATATGGTGGGCTGGTGAATATCACGGAGCCCATGTTCCTGGCGCTGACCGCGCTGGTGGACGAGCCCCGGCACGGCTACGGGATCGTCCAGGAGGTCGATCGGCTGTCCGGGGGGCGCGTCCAGCTCAAGATCGGCACGCTCTACGGCGTGCTGGACCGGCTCTCGGCGGCCGGGCTGGTGGTGCTGGACCGGGAGGAGGCCCAGCGGGGGCGGCTGCGCCGCTACTACCGGCTGACCGACGACGGCGCCGAGGCGCTGCGCGCGGAGGCCGCCCGGCTGGCCGCCACCGCCGCCACCGCCACGGCCCGCCTGCGCGCCAGGACGGCCGGTGGCGCCGCATGACCTCCCGGCGAGACGACGGGACAAGCCGCCCTCGGGAAGACGACCTGACGGGCCGCCCTGGCCCGCGAGAGACAAGCCGCCCGGCCTCTCGGGAAGAGGCGGGGCCGGTGAGCCTGCTCGAACGGCGCTACCGGTCCGTGCTGCGCCTGCTGCCCGCCTCCTACCGCGCCGAGCGCGAGGAGGAGATGGTGGACGCGTTCATGGAGCTGTCCGGCGACGTGCCCGACGAGGAGGGGCCGCGGCCCCGCTGGGGCGAGGTGGCCGGCGTGCTGGCCCTGTCCGTGCGGGTGCGTCTCGGCGGCGCGGGAGCCTCCTCCCCCTACGTCGCCGTCGGTGCGGCGGTCCGGCTCCTGGCGCTGCTCGGGCTG
This sequence comes from Nonomuraea candida, assembly GCF_000725485.1. Taxonomy (GTDB): domain Bacteria; phylum Actinomycetota; class Actinomycetes; order Streptosporangiales; family Streptosporangiaceae; genus Nonomuraea; species Nonomuraea candida. The sequence goes on from NZ_JOAG01000042.1 coordinate 11,666, forward strand.
GCCACGCAGGCCGCCTTCGCGCTGGCCGGCCTGATCCAGACGCTCCCGTCCGGCCTCCATCCCGTCCTGGCGGGAGAGCCGGGGTCGGCGCAGAGGCTGGCGGCCATCGCCGGCCTGGGGGCCGGCGCCTGCGCGGTCGCCGCCGTCGTGGCGCTCCTGCGCGGCCACGTCCCGGCGGCGAAGCTCCTGGCCGTGGCCGGCGTCGCGCCCGCCGCCGCCTCCTTCGTGCCGACCTGGCAGGCCGGCGCGGGGGCGCTGCAGAACGTGGCCCACCTCGTCTTCGCGGTCGTCCCGGTGCTCGCGCTCCTCGTGGGCTACCACGGCGACGTGACGCCGCGGCGGCACCGGTGGGCGCTCGTCCTGCCGCCGCTCGCCGCGGGCGCGGCGGTGCTGGTGACGCCCACGCTGCTGTACGCGGCGACGCCGGCCAGCCCGTCGTGGTTGTTCCTGTGGGTCCATCTGGGCTCGGTCATCCCTGTGTGGGCGGTGGCCGCGCTGGCCGTCCTGGCCCGCCGGAGCGGCCCGGCCCCGGCGCTGGCCCTGTCGGCCGCCGGGCTGCTCCTGCTGATGACCCGGCTGCCCGAGCTCCGCTCGCTGCCCGAGGCGACGCTGCGGGCGATGGCGGTCGCGCAGTGCGCGCTGCTCGCGACGCTGACCGTCGCGCTCGCCGTGGCGGGAGCCCGCGCCCTGGCGAAGGCACGTCCCCTGCCCGCCGCACGGCCATGACCCCGCGCCGCGAGCGAAGGCACGTCCCCTGCCCGCCGCTCCGGGACCGCCTGCCGCCCTGACTCGTGGCGTCAGGGAAAGATCGGGCTAGGCGGCAAGGGGATCGGGCTCTAGGGTCCGGAACATGGGCACACGCTCCTCCTTCCTGCTCGACGTCCTCATGACGGAGTTCGGCGAGTCGATCAAGCAAGACCCCGCCGCCTTCAGGCGGAAGTTCCGGAAGATGGCGGCCTCGCCGTTCGCCTTCTACCGCGGCAGCGCCTGCCTGTTCTACGCGGACATGGCGGGCGCGTACGCCGACGAGTCCTACCTCGACGGGCCGACCGGCAGGGTGTGGATCCACGGCGACCTGCACGCGGAGAACTTCGGCACCTACATGAACGCCTCCGGCGTGCTGGTGTTCAACGTCAACGACTTCGACGAGGCGTACGTGGGGCCCTACGTCTGGGACCTGAAGCGGTTCGCGGCCAGCGTGGCGCTGATCGGGTACGCCAAGGCCCTGTCCGACGACTCGATCAGCGTGCTCGTGACCGACTTCGCCGGGGCGTACCTGGTGGAGCTGGGCGCGATCGCGGCGGGCGGGGACGACGCGATCGGCGCGCTCACGCTGGAGACCACCGGCGGCGTGCTGCACCGGGTGCTGCAGCGCGCCCGGCTGAGCACCCGGGTGGCGCTGCTGGACGTCGAGACCGTGATCGACGACTACGACCGGCGCTTCGCGCTCACGGAGGGGCGCGAGCCGGTGGACGAGCCGACCAGGCGGGCCGTGCTGGAGGCGTTCGAGGACTATCTGGCCACGCTGCCCGCGACCGTCAACCCGGTCGAGCACGTGATCAAGGACGTGGCGCTGCGCAAGGGCGTGGGCATCGGGTCGGCGGGGCTGCCGTCGTACAACCTGCTGCTCGAAGGGCGTTCGCAGGCGCTGGAGAACGACGTCATCCTCTACATGAAGCAGGCGGCGGCGCCGGCGGTGGCCCGCCACGTCACCGACGAGCGGGTGGTTTCTTATTTCCTGCACCAGGGGCATCGCACGGCCGAGTCGCAGCGGGCGCTGCAGGCCTACGCCGATCCGTGGCTGGGCTACACGACGCTGCACGGGGTGGGGCAGCTCGTGGCGGAGGTGTCGCCGTACTCGGCGGACCTGGACTGGGACGACGTCAACGAGCCGGACGAGCTGCGCTCGATCATCCAGGACCTGGGGCGGGCGGTGGCGCGCATGCACGCGGTGGCCGACGACGAGTCCAGCCACGACCTGGTGGACTTCTCGACGGAGGAGGCGATCACGGCGGTGATCGGCGACGACCGGTCGGGGTTCGTCGCGATGCTGGTGGACTTCGCCCACCGGTACGGCGCGCAGGCCCGCGAGGATCACCGGCGGTTCGTGGACCTGTTCCGCAACGGCCGGCTTCCCGGGATCTGAACGATGGCGACCGACCAGTCGGTATGGCATGCTTCCAGAACATGACTCTGTTCTCAGTGGAAGGCAAGACCGTCGTCGTCACCGGCGGCTCGCGCGGCATCGGCCGCATGATCGCCGCCGGGTTCGTGGAGGCGGGGGCGAGCGTCTACATCTCCGCCCGCAAGACGGCCGAGGTGGAGAAGACGGCCGCCGAGCTCGGCTGCGTCGCCGTGCCGGCCGACCTGTCCACGCCGGAGGGCCTGGAGCGGCTGGTCTCGGCCGTGGACGGGCCGCTGCACGTGCTGGTGAACAACGCGGGGGCGACCTGGGGCGCCCCCTTGGAGGAATATCCCGAGCACGCCTTCGACAAGCTCTGGAACATCAACGTCAAGGGCGTGTTCTACCTGACCCAGCGCTTCCTGCCCAAGCTGCGCGAGGCGGCCGGCGCCGACGACCCGGCCCGGGTGATCAACGTGGGCTCGATCGACGGCATCAAGGTGCCCGCGCTGGAGAGCTTCGCCTACTCCTCGACGAAGTCGGCGGTGCACATGCTGACCCGGCACCTGGCCAAGCGCCTGGCCAAGGAGCACATCACGGTCAACGCGATCGCCCCCGGGCCGTTCGACTCCAAGATGATGGCCTTCGCGCTCGACGATCCCGCCACGCGCGAGGCCATCGCCACCAGCGTGCCCCTGGGCCGCATCGGCAGGCCGGAGGACATGGCGGGGGCGGCCATCTACCTGGCCTCGCGGGCGGGGGCGTACCTCACCGGCACGGTCATCCCGGTGGACGGCGGGATCTCCTGCTGATCGCGCGGGCCGATCAGAGCAGCTCGCGCAGCGCGGCGGCGAAGTTCGCCGCCGCCGACGGGTCGTAGCCCAGGAAGAGGTAGGGCTCGGTCAGCTCCAGCTCGATGACCGCGGGCGCGCCGCCGGGCAGCCGGACCAGGTCGACCCTGGCATAGAGAAGGTCATGGGGTACGGCGGCGAGCACCTTCTCGGCCAGCTCGACCTGGTCCGGGGCCGGGGTGCGGAGCTGGGCCCGCGCGTTGTCGTCCACGCCCATGCCCGGGACGAGCATGGGGGTGCGCCGGACGGCGTGGCTGAGGCGGCCGTTGAAGTACAGCAGCGAGGTCTCGCCCTCCGACTCGACCATGTCGAGATACGGCTGCACCATCGGCGTGCGCCCCGTGGCCTCCAGCGCGGCGGCCAGCGCCGCGGCCTCCCCGCGGTCGGCGGTCCTCGTCGTGTCGCGGGCGCCGCCGGAGACGGACGGCTTGACGACGTATTCGGGCCAGTCCGGCAGGTCGCGCGACGACCAGTGCGTCGGCACGGTCGGCACGCCCAGGTCTCGCAGGTAGGTCTTGTCGGTGTTGGCCTCGATCACGGTGTACGGGTTGAGCAGCCGCGTGACCGACTCCACCCCGCGCGCCCAGGCCAGGAACTCCTCCCGGCGCAGGATGTAGTCCCAGACGGACCGGACCACCACGGCGTCATAGCCGCTCCAGTCGACCGCCGGATCGTCCCAGCGCTCGACGCGCCCCTCGATGCCCGCCGCCCGCCAGGCGGCCAGCACCGGCTCGCGCTCGTCGTCGCCGTCAAAATCGGCATATGTCGCATAAGCACAGGTAGTCACGCATGGATGCTAATACGCCGCGAGCCGGGCCATATCCGGCCCGGCTCGCTCGTATCAGGCGCACCACGATTCGGCGGTCCGCGACGCGCCCGCCCGGCCGGACGTCTGCCTCCGGCCGGCCCTCACCGCCCGATCAGTCGTTCAGGTCGTCGGTGACGATGTCGCTGCCGTTGCTGGCGGTCAGGGCGATGCCGTTGACGTTGTTGACGCTGGTCGCCCCGCGCCCGCTGGCGTTGTCGTTGACGACGTTGCCGAAGTTGTTGCCCGACTGCGACGAGTTGCGGTTGTCGCTGGAGTTGCCGGCGTTGGTGTCGGCGTGGGCGGGGGCCGACAGCAGGGTCACGCCGGCCGCCGCGGCGACGGCGGCCGCCGCGCAGAGCTTCTTCATCATGTCGGTGTCCTTTCAGAGTGCTCGTGGTCGGGACGTCAACCGGTCAGTCGAAGATGTACGTCACCGTGATCCCGCCGTAGGAGGCGGTCGGGGCGAAGCCGTTGACGTTGTTGACGTTGGTCGAGTGACCCTCACCGCGGTTGGCGTTGAGTACGTCACCGAAGTTGTTTCCCGACTGGGACGAATCGCTGTTGCCGCTCCGGTTGGCGGCCCAACTGTCACCGGTGAACGGGCCGGCCCAGTCGTCATCAGCGTGAGCGGGAACCGCAAGTAGCGCACCGCCGACGACCGCCGCCAGGACGACCATGGCGGCACACGCCTTTCTGATCACTTGTGCTCCTTCGCCAGTGGGGAAGCCCCCGGGACAGCGGCCGCCGGGCCCTGGCGTGCCACCCTCCCCCTTTGACCTTCCTTGACCACAGCGGATCAAGGTCATGGCGAGCATATAACCTGCAGTGATCGTTCGGCGGCGAAGCGTGATCAGAATATTGTTCGACCCGAACCCTGACACGAGGTGTCAGTGACCCGGCCCTAGCCTCCGGCGCATGATCTACGAGTTGCGGCGCTACCGGATGCGCCCGGGCCGCAGGGACGAGCTGATCTCGCTGTTCGAGCGGGAGTTCATCGAGACGCAGGAGGCGGTGGGCATCCGCGTCTGCGGGGTGTTCCGCGAGGCGGGCGAGCCCGACACCTTCCCCTGGTTGCGCGCCTTTCCCGACATGCCCGCCAGGAAGGCGTCGCTGGAGGCGTTCTACGGCGGGCCCGTGTGGCGCGCCCACCGCGACGCGGCCAACGCCACGATGGCCGACTCCGGCGACGTGCTCCTGCTGCGCTCCGTGGGGCCGGACCTGCCCTCCCGGGAGCGGCCGGCGCCAGGGGCCGGGGAGCCGCCGCCGTCCCTCTACGTGGCCACGACCTACCACGTCGAAGGGGACGGCTTCGCCGCCTTCTTCCTGGAGGAGGCCGTGCCCGTGCTGGCCGCCGCCGGGGTGCCGCCGGTGGCCTGCCTGGAGAGCGAGCACTCGGAGAACACCTTTCCGTGCCTGCCGGTGCGGGAGGGGGAGAACGTGTTCGTGTGGTTCGCCCGGTTCGACCGGCCGGAGGAGGAGCGGGAGGTGGACCTGCCGATGCTCGGGCCGCACCTCACCGCGCCCCCCGAACGGCTCCGCCTGCGCCCCGCCGCCCGCTCCTCGCTCCGGTGACGCCTCCCGGCTGACCCGCACCGGCTCGTCCCGGGTGACCCGCACCGGCTCGTCCCAGGTGGCCCGCACCGGCTCGTCCCAGGTGGCCCGCACCGGCTCGCCACTCCCGCGAAGCGACCGGGCGGTCCGCCGCCCGCCCGGCGCTCAGGGCTCCGTGACCAGGTGGCGCCAGGCGGGGATCTCGCCGCCGCCGTCCACCCGCACCTCGGCGCCGGTCACGTAGCCGGGGGCGGCCAGCCACAGGCAGGCCGCGGCCACGTCGGCGGGGGTGGCCATGCGGCCGGCCGGGATGGCCCTGCCGTCCAGGTCGGAGCGGCCCCCGTAGTGGTCCGACGCCTCCCGGGTGGCGGCCAGGCCCACGACGACCGTGTTGACCCGCACCAGCGGGGCCCACTCGGCGGCCAGGCAGCGGGCCAGGTGGTGCAGGCCGGCCTTGGCGGCGCCGTACGCGGAGGTGCCGGGCGAGGGGCGGGCGCCGCCGGCGCTGCCGATCATCACGACGGCCCCGCCCGTGGCCGCGAGCAGCGGGTAGGCGCGCTGCGCGACCAGGAGCGGGGCCGTCAGGTTGAGCTCGATGACGCGGGCGTGCAGGCGCGGGGAGGTGCCGTCCACGGGGGCGGGGGGCGAGCCGCCGGCGTTGTTGACCACGACGTCGAGCCGGTCGAACGTGCCGATCAGCCGGTCGACCTCCTCGGGGTCGCGCACGTCGGCCCGCACGAACCTGATCCCGGCCCCACCGGTGGAGGCCCTGGCGGACCTGATCCCGGCCCCTTCAGGGGAGGCCCGGACGGAGCCGTCCCCGGCCCCTTCCGGGGAGGCGGGTTCCGGTGGGGTGCGGGCGCAGACGGTGACCTCGGCGCCCGCGGCGCGGAAGGCGGCGGCGATGCCCGCGCCGATGCCCCTGGTGCCACCGGTCACCAGGACGGACTTGCCCGCGTAGTCGTAAGTCACGGTCACGGGTGCTACCGTACCAAGCAAGCGTTAGGGAGGTACATTGGGGATCTCACTGCGGGCGGGGCCGGTCGCCGAGGTGGTCGTGGACGTCCCGCCGGTCAACGCCCTGCCGGTGCGGGGCTGGGAGGAGCTGGCGCGGGCCGTGCGGGAGGCCGGGGAGGACCCCGGGACGCGGGTCGTCGTGCTGCGGGCCGAGGGGCGCGGGTTCAACGCCGGGGTGGACATCAAGGAGATGCGGGACACCGAGGGCTTCACCGCCCTGGTCGGGGCCAACCGCGCCTGCCACGCGGCGTTCGCCGCCGTGTACGAGTGCGCCGTCCCCGTGATCGCGGCCGTGCACGGCTTCTGCCTCGGCGGCGGCATCGGGCTGGCGGGCAACGCCGACATCGTGGTGGCCGCCGAGGACGCCTACTTCGGGCTGCCGGAGGTGGACCGGGGCGCGCTGGGCGCGGCCACGCACCTGTCCAGGCTGGTGCCGGGGCACCTGGTCCGCGCCATGGTCTACACGTGCAGGAACGTGACGGCCGCCGAGCTGCACGCGTTCGGGTCCGTGCTGGAGGTGGTGCCGCGTGACAAGCTGCGCGAGGCCGCCATGGAGGTGGCCGGGCAGATCGCGGCCAAGGACCCGTACGTCATCCGACGGGCCAAGGAGTCGCTCAACGGCATCGACCCCGTCGACGTCAACCGCAGCTACCGCTTCGAGCAGGGCTTCACCTTCGAGCTGAACCTCATGGGCATCGGCGACCGGCACCGGGAGCGCTTCACGTGATCAAGCTGATGACGGCCGAGCGGGTGGCCGAGTCGGTGGAGAGCGGGATGACGGTCGGGATCGGCGGCTGGGGCTCGCGCCGCAAGCCGATGGCGCTCGTCCGGGCCCTCATCCGCGCCCCGGCCACCGGCCTGACGATCGTCTCGTACGGCGGCCCCGACGTCGGCATGCTCTGCGCGGCCGGGAAGGTGCGCAGGGTCGTGGCCCCGTTCGTCACGCTCGACTCCATCCCCCTGGAGCCGAACTTCCGGCGCGCCAGGCAGGCCGGGGAGATCGAGTTCACCGAGTACGACGAGGGCATGTTCATGTTCGGGCTGCTGGCCGCCGCGCACCGGCTGCCGTTCCTGCCGACGCGGGCGGGGCTGGGCTCGGACGTCATGCGCGTCAACCCGGGCCTGCGCACGGTGCGCTCCCCCTACGCCGACGGCGAGGAGCTGGTCGCGGTGCCGGCGCTGACCATGGACGTGGCGCTGGTGCACCTGAACCGGGCCGACGCGCGGGGCAACGCCCAGTACCTGGGGCCCGATCCCTACTTCGACGACCTCTACGCCAAGGCCGCCGCGCGGTGCTACGTCTCGTGCGAGCGGGTGGTGGACACCGCCGACCTGCTCAAGGAGGGTCCCGTGCAGTCGTTGCTGATCAGCCGGTCGATGGTGGCGGGCGTGGTGGAGGCGCCGGGCGGGGCCGGGTTCACCTCGTGCGAGCCGGACTACGGGCGCGACGAGGCGGCGCAGCGGCGCTACGTGGAGGAATCCCGTGAGCAGGGCTGACGTGTGCGTGGTGGCGTGCGCGGAGGCGTTCAGGGGCGACGGGGAGATCCTCGCGGCCGGGATCGGCGGCGCGATCACGGTGCTGGCGGCGCGGCTGGCGCGGCTGACGTTCGAGCCCGAGCTGCTCACGCACGACGGCGTCTGCCTCCTCACCGGCGACGTGCCCGCGCTGGGCGAGGCGCCGGAGGTGGTGGAGGGGTGGCTGCCGTTCCGCGAGCACCTGTGGCTGGTGCTGAACGGGCGGCGGCACGTCATGCTCGGGGCGAGCCAGATCGACCGGTACGGCAACACCAACATCTCCTGCGTCGGCGACTGGGCGCGGCCCAAGGCGCAACTGCTCGGGGTGCGCGGCGCGCCGGGGAACACGCGCTGCGACCCGACGAGCTACTGGATCCCCCGGCATTCACGGCGCGCGTTCGTCGCGGAGGTGGACCTGGTCAGCGGGCTGGGGACGGATCGGGGGGCGTACGAGCTGCGGCGGGTGGTGACGGACCTGGCCGTGCTGGACTTCGGCGCGCCCGGCGGGACGATGCGGCTGGTGTCGGTGCACCCCGGGGTGAGCGTGGCCGACGTGGTGGCCGCCACGGGCTTCGAGCTGGACCTGCCCCGCGAGGTCCCCCTGACGCGGGAGCCGTCCGCCGAGGAGCTGCGCGTCCTGGACCGCCTCGACCCCGCCCGGCTGCGCGACCGGGAGGTGGCGGCGTGAGGGCGGCCGGGGAGGTCGTGGGGTGAACACGGCGCTGACGTCGCTGGTCGGGTGCCGGCATCCGATCGTGCAGACCGGCATGGGGTACGTCGCCGGCGCCCGGCTGGCGGCGGCCACCTCCCAGGCGGGCGGGCTGGGCGTGATCGGGGCGGCCACCTTGTCGGTGCCCGAGATGCGGGCGGCCATCCGGCGGGTGAAGGAGCGCACCGAGGCGCCCTTCGGGGTGAACATCCGCGCCGACGCCGACGACGCGGCCGAGCGGGTGGAGGTGCTGATCGGCGAGGGCGTGCGGGTGGCGTCGTTCGCGATGGCGCCGCGCGGGGAGCTGATCGCGCGGCTCAAGGACGCGGGCGTGCTGACGATCCCGTCGGTCGGGGCGCGGCGGCACGCGGAGAAGGTCGCGGCGTGGGGCGCGGACGCGGTGATCGTCCAGGGTGGCGAGGGCGGCGGGCACACCGGCCCGCTGGCCACCACGCTGCTGCTGCCGCAGGTCGTGGACGCGGTGGACATCCCGGTGATCGCGGCGGGCGGCTTCTTCGACGGGCGGGGGCTGGTGGCGGCGCTGGCGTACGGGGCGTGCGGGATCGCCATGGGCACCCGCTTCCTGCTGACCAGCGACTCGCCGGTGCCCGAGGAGGTGAAGAGGTTCTACCTGGCCGCCCGCGAGACCGTGGTGACCAGGAACGTGGACGGCGTGCCGCACCGGGTGCTCAGCACGCCGTTCGTGGCCTCGCTCGAACGCTCCCGGCTGCTGCGGGCGGTGGTGAACGGGGCCAGGTTCAAGCGGCTGTCGGGGTTGTCGTGGCGCTCGATGCTGCGCGAGGGGCGCCGGATGCGGCGCGGGCGCGAGCTGACGTGGGCGCAGGTGCTCCAGGCGGCGAACACGCCCGTGCTGCTGCGCGCGGCCATGGTGGAAGGACGGGTCGATCTCGGCGTGATGGCCTCGGGCCAGGTCGTGGGCGTCATCGACGACCTGCCGTCCTGCCACGACCTGATCGCCCGCATCATGACCGAAGCCACCGAAACCCTCACCCGCCTCCCCTGACCCGCCATGGCTCGGCGGGGCGGCGGGTCACAGGACGGTGATGCCGCGGGCGGCGAGGATGGCGTTGGCCTGGGCCTGGGTGATGACGGCGCCCGCGAACGCCCGCAGCTTGGCGTCGTCGGGCTCCCCCAGGTCGGCCCCGCGCAGGTCGGCCTTGGCGAACTTCGTGTTGAGCAGCCGCGTGCCGCGCAGCCGGCAGTCGCTCAGCGTGGCCTCGGTGAAGTCGCAGCCCGACAGGTCGGCGTCGTCGAAGCGCACGCCCTCGATGACCTCCTTGCGCAGGGAGCAGCCGCCGAGGTTGGCCAGGGTCAGGTTGGAGCGGCTGACCCTGAAGCCGGTGCCGCGCGAGCCGGTCAGGGAGGCGCCGATCATGCGGCAGCCCGTGAAGGAGACGTCGGTCAGCAGGGCGCCCCCGAACTGGGCCGACGACAGGTCCACGTCGGTGAAGCTGACGTCGATGAGGTCGGCGTCGTTGAACCTGGCCCCCATCCCGCCCCCGCCGGTGAACACCGCCCCGTCGAGGTCGGCCTTGCGGAAGTCGGTCCGGTCCAGCACGCAGGACTCGAAGCGGGCCTCGGCCAGCGAGGCGCCCCACAGGTCGGTCTCGGTCAGGTCGCAGCCGCGGAAGACGTGCGTCTCCCCCGCCGGCAGCCGATCGCCCAATGCCCTGTGTGAAAGATCCTCACCGTCGAATTCCACCGTCAGAGACTACCGGTCAGCGCCTCCGCCGCGGCCTGGCCGCAGACGCGGGCGGCGCCGTACGTGGCGATGTGCACGGCGCCCAGGTCGGAGCGGGCGGGCAGGCCCATCTCCACCACCACGGCGTCGGGGCGGGCGCTGAGCAGGTGCCGCAGGGCCTCGGACTGCCAGGCGTAGCGGTGCACGTCCCTGACCACGACGACGAGCGGCCGGCCGGCGGCCTGGCCGAGCAGGCGTTCCAGCTCGGGCCCGGCGGTCTGTCCCGCGACCAGGCGGACGACCGTGGTGCCGGGGAGCAGCCGGCTGAGCGGCGCGCCGACGCCCCACGGGGTGTTCCTGTCGATGGCCAGGTTCATCTCGGGGGCCAGCTCCACGACGTACGGGGGCGTGGTGAGCGGCAGGACGGGCGCGGTGGAGCGGCGGGTGACGCGGACGGCCCGCCGCGCCGCGACCAGCCCGACCTCACCGTCGCCGAAGCCCGGCCCGCCCGGAAGGCCGGCCGGGCCGCCGGAGGAAGCGACCGGGCCGCCCGTAAGAGTGGCCGGGCCGCCCGTGAGGGTGACCGGGCCGCCGGGAGGAGCGGCCGGGCTGCCCGAGGAGGCGGCCCAGGCGGCCAGCTCGCGGACCCTTCGAGCGGCGTCGGCCAGTCGCTCCTCGGGCAGCAGCCCCTCGGTCACCGCCGCCGCGATCGCGTCGCGGATCCCGGCGGCGGTGGCCTCGTCGGCATGCTCGCCGCCGACGCAGACGGCGTCCGCGCCGGCGGCTATGGCGCGGGCGGAGGCGCCCCCGATCCCGTACGCCCCCGCCACCGCCGCCATCTCGATGCCGTCCGTGATGATCACGCCGTCGAAGCCCAGCTCCTCGCGCAGCAGCCCGGTCAGGACCTTGGTGCTGAGCGTGGCGGGCCGTTCGGCGTCGTACGAGGGCACCAGGAGATGCCCCGTCATGATGACCTTGACCCCCTCGGCGATGGCCTCGCGGAAGGGCAGCAGCGCGTCGTCGATCCCGCTCTCGGCGACGACCGGCACGCCGTGATGGGAGTCGACGGAGGTGTCCCCGTGCCCCGGGAAGTGCTTGGCGCAGGCGGCCACCCCGGCCGACTGCAGGCCCCGGACGAACGCCCTGGTGTGCCGGGCGACCAGGGACGGGTCGGCGCCGAAGGCGCGCAGGCCGATGACGGGGTTGTCGGGGTTGGAGTTCACGTCGGCCGAGGGGGCGAAGTCGATCGTGATGCCCACCCTGGCCAGGTCGTGGCCGAGGTCCCTGGCCAGCGACTCGGTGAGCGCCACGTCGTCCACGACGCCGAGGGCGTATCCGCCGGGGCGGCTGCTGCCGGTGGCCGCCTCCAGCCTGGTGACGTCGCCGGACTCCTCGTCCACGCCGACCAGCACGGAGGGGTTCTCGGCGCGCAGCGCGGCGGTCAGCCGGGCCACCTGGGCGGCGTCGGCGATGTTGCGGGAGAACAGGGCGACGCCCGCCAGTCCCCGGCCGAGCCGGCGGCGCAGCCAGTCGGGCGGGGTGTGGCCGGGGAATCCGGGGAAGAGGACGGCGTCGGCGAGGCGAAGCAGGTCACCGCTCAGGGGCATGCCCCAGAATCTAATAGGAAAGTTTCTTATTTGCTAGACGTATTTTCTGACGTCAACCCGCTCCCATCCGTCACAAGCTCCCTCACCGTGCGCACCGGCGCGCCCTCGCCGTCCGCGAAGCCACCGCGCGGAAGGCCGCCCGCGACTCCTCGGGCCCGGCCGTGCACGCCGGGTGACCGCGACGGCCGTCGAAGAACCGCAGATGCGCGCCGGAGGCGACGCCGAGGGTGAAGGGATTCGCCCTGTCTTCAGGGTGCGGGAGTCAGGCGTTCGATGACGGTGACGTTCGCCTGACCGCCTCCCTCGCACATGGTCAGCAGGCCGTACCTGCCTTCGGTGCGCTCCAGCTCGTGCAGCAGCTTGACCGCCAGCACCGCGCCGGTCGCGCCGAGGGGGTGGCCGAGCGCGATGGCGCCGCCGTTGGGGTTGACCCTGGCCGGGTCGGCGCCGGTCTCCTTGATCCAGGCCAGCACGACCGGCGCGAACGCCTCGTTGATCTCGATGGCGTCGAAGTCGCCGATGGACAGGCCGGTCCTGGCGAGCGCGTGCGCGGTGGCGGGGATCGGGGCGGTGAGCATCATGATCGGGTCGTCGCCGCGCGCCGACAGGTGGTGCACGCGGGCGCGCGGGGTCAGGCCGTGCTCGCGTACGGCGCGGGGCGAGGCGACGAGCAGGGCGGCGGCGCCGTCGGAGATCTGCGAGGCCAGGGCGGCGGTCAGGCGGCCGCCCTCGGTCAGGGGCTTGAGCGCGGCCATCCGCTCGGGGGTGGTGTCGGCGCGCGGGCCCTCGTCGGTGGCGACGCCCTCGTAGGGGGCGATCTCGCGCCGGAAGTGCCCGGCCTCGATGGCGCGCAGGGCGCGGCGGTGCGACTCGTACGCGTACGCCTCCATCTCCTCCCGGGAGAGGTCCCACCGGGCGGCGATCATCTCGGCGGCGGCGAACTGGGAGACCTCCTGGGCGCCGTACCGCCGCGTCCAGCCCTTGGAGCCCGAGAAGGGGCTCTCGTGGCCGAGCGGGCGGCCCGCGAGCATCGCGGACGAGATGGGCACCATCGTCATGTTCTGCACGCCCCCGGCCACCACCAGGTCGTTCGTGCCGGACAGCACGGCCTGGGCGGCGAAGTGCAGCGCCTGCTGCGCGGAGCCGCACTGGCGGTCGACCGTGACGCCCGGCACCTCCTCCGGCAGCCCGGCGGCCAGCCAGCAGGTGCGCGCGACGTCGCCGGCCTGCGGGCCGATCGTGTCCACGCAGCCGAAGATCACGTCCTCGACGGCGGCCGGCTCGGCGCCGGCGCGCTCCATCAGCTCCCTGAGCACGTGCGCCCCGAGGTCGGCGGGGTGGGCCGCGGCCAGGCCGCCGTTCCGGCGCCCGACGGGGGTGCGGACGGCGCCGACGATGTACGCCTCGCTCATCCCCGCATCGTAGCAAGCGCTTGGTATACGCGGGAACGCCGTATGAGCAGGGCCGGTCAGGCGAACAAGCGATTGTCTGAGGGCTCATAATGGTGACGTGACCACGCGAAAGAACTCCGGCACGACCACCACCCCGGCGAAGCGCCAGCGCACGACCTCATCGGGGCCGGCGTCAGAGCGCCGTGACCACCTCGTCAAGCTCGCCGCGGAGCTCTTCGCGCGCAAGGGCTTCCAAGCCACGACCGTACGCGAGATCGCCGATGAGGCCGGCATCCTCTCGGGAAGTCTCTACCACCACTTCGACTCCAAGGAGACGATCGTCGACGAGGTGCTGTCCACCTTCCTCGACGACCTGATCGCCCGCTACCGCGCGGCCCTCGACAGCGGCTCCGACGCCCGCACGGTGCTGTCGGAGATGGTGCGCATCGGCTTCGGCACGCTGGAGCCCCACCGCGCCGCCATCACCGTGATGCAGAACGACTGGAACTACCTGCGGCAGTTCGAGCGCTTCAACTACCTGGTCAAGGCCGAGGACGAGGTCGAGCAGATGTGGGTGACGCAGATCAAGGCCGGGCAGGCGGCCGGGCTGTTCCGGCCCGACGTCGATCCCAAGCTCACCTACCGGATGATCCGCGACACGATCTGGGTGGCGGTGCGCTGGTTCCGTCCCGGCGGCAGGCTCAACACCACCGCGCTGGCCGAGCACTACATCACGGTGCTCTTCGACGGGCTCGCGACCGGCGAGCGCACCACCCACAAGGGATGAGCCTCGGCAAGGCGGTGCGCCTGGCACTGCAGGAGGCGGCCGAGCCGGGCAAGGCCGAGACCATGCGCGCCTACATGAAGTCGCCGATGCCGTTCCTGGGCGTGCAGGCGGTGCCCCGGCGGGCGGCGCTGCGCCGGGTCTTCGCCGAGCACCGGCTGGACAGCGCGCCGGAGTGGCGGCGCGCCGTGCTGGCGCTGTGGCGGGAGGCCGAATACCGCGAGGAGCGCTACGCGGCCATCGACCTGTCCGGCCACCACCTCTACCGGGAGTTCCAGACCCTCTACACGGTGCCGATGTACGAGGAGATGATCGTCTCCGGCGCCTGGTGGGACCTGGTGGACGAGCTGGCCACCCACCGGATCGGCGGCCTGCTGGCCGCCTACCCCGACGCGATGCGGCCGCTCATGCTGGAGTGGGCCCACGACGGCGACCTGTGGAAGCGGCGCACGGCCATCCTGTGCCAGAACCGCTTCAAGTCGCGCACCGACACCGCGCTGCTGTACGCCTGCATCGAGCCCAGCCTGTCCGACAACGACTTCTTCGCCCGCAAGGCGATCGGCTGGGCGTTACGCGAATACGCCAAGTGCAATCCCGGTGAGGTGCTGCGCTACGTCAAGGCCAAGGGCATCACCGGCCTGAGCCGCCGCGAGGCCCTGAAGAACCTCCCCGCCACCTGACCTCACTCCACCCGGTCCCGCTCGCCGCCGTCCCGCTCCGCGCGGCTCCACTCGGCGCGGCTCCACTCGGCGCGGCTCCACTCGGCGCGCAGCGACCGGGCCACCTCCGCGAGCGCCGTCACGGTCGGCTCGGGGTCGCGGCGGCGCCAGGCCAGCGCGGTGGTGAGGACGAAACCGGCGTCCTCGATCGGCCGGTACACCACCCCCGGGTACGGGTGCCGGCGCAGCGCGGCCGGCACCACCGACGCGCCGAGCCCGGCGGCCACGAGCGCGATGATCGTCTGCTTGGGGCTGGCCTCCCTGGCGATGCGCGGGCGCAGCCCCCGCTCCCGGCAGGCCGCGATCACGCTGTCGTACCCCTCGGGGTTGACGGACCTGGGCGCCTGGATGAGCGGTTGCGCGCACGCCTCGGCCAGCGTCACGCCCTCGCGGGCGGCCAGCGGGTGGCCCTCCGGCAGCGCCAGCACGTACGGCTCGGTGTGCAGCTCCATCACGGCCACCTCCGGCCGGTGCGCCGGCGGGTGCAGGATGCCCGCGTGCAGCCTCCCCTCCTCGATCAGCGCCAGTTGCTCGTCGCCGCGACGCTCGCTCACGGTCAGCTCCACCTGGGGACACCGCTCGGTGAACCGGCGGATGAGCTCCGGGGCCACGCCGTAGAGCGCGGCATCCACCACGCCGAGGTCGAGCCGGCCCAGCTCGCCCCGCGCCGCCGCGCGGGCCCGCTCGCCGGCGCGGGCGGCCTGCCGCAGCGTGGCCCGCGCCTCGCCCAGGAACACCTCTCCCGCCGCCGTCAGCTCGACGCTCCTCTTGGTACGGCGCAGCAGCCGGACCCCGACCTCCTGCTCCAGCCGCTGGATCTGGGTGCTGAGCGGCGGCTGTGACATGTGCAGCCGGCGGGCGGCCCGGCCGAAGTGCAGCTCTTCGGCCACGGCGACGAAGTACTCCATCCGCCGCAGGTCGGAGCCGCTTGATACGCGATCGCTATTTGTCGGCACCGAATCAGATATTGGACGTATCACTCCTTCCCGGTCAACCCTGGTCGAGCCAGGAACGACGATCGAGGGGGAAGCCCTTGCCCGGTCAGCCCATGTCCAGAAGAGAGACCCTGCGCGCGTCGGCCGCCATGCTGGGCGCCACGGCGGGAGCGGCGGCGGCGCTCGCCGGCGCGCCCGCCGCGCGCGCCGGCTCCCGCCAGGGGGACGCCGAAGGAGACGCCGCGAAAGACGCCACGAGAGACGTCACGGTGCGCCCGCCCAAGGGCGCCTACGCCCGCAACGTCGAGGTGCTCGGCTACTGCGACCTCGACGAGCGGCCCGCGTTCAAGATGTCGATCAAGAAGCAGAACGGCCGCTGGTACCTCTACACCGGCCACTTCTGGGAGGCCGGGTGGAGCGTCGTGGACGTGACGGACCCGGCCGCGGCGAAGGTGCTGCGGTTCACCCCGATCCCCGGGCCGCAGGGCAACACCATCGGCAACCAGGTCACGCTGCACGGCGACACGATGATCACGGCGATGGAGAAGGTGTTCCCCGAGGGCGCGCCCGGCTCGGACCCGACGGTGCCCTTCCTGGAAGGGGTGCTGATCTGGGACATCTCGGACCCGGCACGGCCGGTTCAGCTCTCCCACTGGAAGACGGGCGGCACGGGCACGCATCGCAACCTCTACGCGGGCGGCGACCTGGTGCACCTGTCGGCGGCGATGCCCGGGTTCACCGGCAACATCTACGTCATCCTCGACATCTCCGACCGCCGCGCGCCGCGGATCGCGGGCCGGTGGTGGGTGCCCGGCCAGGAACGGGGCCGGGCCACGCCCCCGCCGGCGGGCGCGCCGCACGCCCATGGCTTCTGCTGCGGCAACGGCGCCCACGTGCACCTGCACGGCCCGCCGTACCCCGTGGGCGACCTCGTCTACCTGCCCTACGGGGCGGCGGGGCTGATCATCCTCGACATCTCGGACGTCTCGCGCCCGCGGCAGGTGGGGCACCTGCCGTTCAGCCCGCCCTTCCACGCCCAGTTCGGCGTCCACGGCGTGCTGCCGATCCCGGAGCGCGGCATCGCCTTCGCCAATTCCGAGAACATCTCCTACGGCACGGGCCCGGCGCACCACTCCTCGATCATCGACATCTCCGACCCGGCGAACCCGTTCCTGCTGTCGCTGCTGCCGGAGCCGATCCCGCCGGCGGGCGCGCCGTACGACGACTTCACGACCCGGGGCGGCTGGTCGGGCCCGCACAACATGAACCACCACCTCTACAGCCCCGACGTGCAGCCCATGAACGGGCTGTTCTACATGGCCCACTTCAACGCCGGGCTGCGCGTCTACGACGTGACGAACACGCGGCTGCCGCGCGAGGTCGGCTACTTCGTCCCGCCCGAGCCCCGCAAGCGCTACGGCCCCCTGCCCCTGCCCCGCGAGGGTGAGCCCGCCGACGCCCCGCCCGTCCTGCAGACGGAAGACGTGGTCGTGGACCGGCGCGGCCACATCTACATCACCGACAAGAACCAGGGCCTGTGGATCCTCAGGTACGTCGGCCCGCGGCCCGGCTCTCGCTGACCGGATGCCCCCCTTGCATGACGCGAGCGATGACTCGTATATTTCACGAGTGATCGCTCGTATCTTTTCTGGGGGTTCAGCATGACCAGTTCCATGGGGCGCCGTTCGCTGCTCGCGGGGGCGGCCGGGGCGGCCGGGATGATCGGCCTGGCGCAGGCGGGCACGACCGCCCCGGCCTCGGCGGCGACGGCGCCCCCGGCCCGGCGCTACGAGGGCAAGGTGGTGCTCGTCACCGGCGCCACCTCCGGCATCGGCAGGGCGGCCGCGCTCGCCTTCGCCGGCGAGGGCGCCAAGGTGGGCTTCTGCGGCCGGCGCGAGAACCTCGGCCGCGAGGTCGAGCGGGAGATCCGGCGCAAGGGCGGCGAGGCCACCTACATCAGGGCCGACGTCCGCGACCCGGGCCAGATCAAGACGTTCGTGGACCGGGTCGCCCAGAAGTACGGCGGCCTGCACATCGCGCTGAACAACGCCGGCATCCAGTACCGCAAGCGCATCGCCGACATGAGCGTCGCCGAGTGGGAGGACACCCTGGCCACCAACGCCAGGGCGGTGTTCCTCGGCATCAAGCACCAGGCTCCGCACATCACCGCGTCCGGCGGCGGGGTGATCCTGGTGACGGGCTCGGCCAACGAGTTCGCCACCAGGGAGTTCATCACCGCCTACGCCGCGAGCAAGGGGGCGGTCACCGGCCTGGTGCGCGGCGCCGCCATCGAGTACGGCTCCGCGGGCATCCGGGTCGTCGCGCTCTCCCCCGGCACCACCGACACCGCCATGGTGGACGCCTGGCGCCCCATCCTGGCCCCCGAGGCGAACGACGAGCAGTGGAAGGCGCTCAAGGCCGGCGAGCAGCCGGGCATCGACGGGCTCAAGCGCATGGCCCAGCCGGCCGAGATGGCCAACGCGGCCCTGGCGCTGGCCTCCGACGACATGAGCTTCCTGACCGGGGTGTCGGTGCTGGTGGACGGCGGCATGCTGGCCGGCATCTGACCCCTCACCTGGTCCACAGGGCGTCCTGGACGGCCTGGACCAGGGCCATCAGCTCCGGGGTGACCCGTTCGCGCGACCACGCCAGCGCGTACGTGATGCGCAGGCCGCCCGCGTCCAGCGGCACGAAGCGCACGTCCTCCCGCCGGACCGTCCTGACCAGGAGCTGCGGGATGGGCAGCACCCCGGCCCCGGCCGCCACCAGGTCGAGCGCGGCCGCGAAGTCGTCGCCGGGCACCAGCCGGGTGCGGCCGGGCAGCCCCTGCCAGGGGCGGTCGCCCGGCGTGAGCAGCACCTGTCCGCCCAGCTCGGCCGCGCCGACCCGGGGCCACGACTCCAGCCGGTGCCCGGCGGGGACGGCCAGGTGATCGACGGTGACGTGGAACCTGGCCGCCGTGACGAACGGCGCGGGCGCCGGCGTGGCCAGGATCGCCGCCGACACCTCGCCGTCCGCCAGCGCCCGCGCCGCCTCGCCCCGCCCGGCCGCGCGCAGCTCCACGCCGATGGCGGGCGAGCGCCCCGCCAGCCTCCTCGCGATGCGCGCGGCGAGCGCCCCGACGAGTGGTGGATAAGCCAGGTGAATGGTGGGCCTCGCCAGCCGGGCGGCTTCCGCGCCGAACGCCCGCACCGAGTCGATCACCTGCTCCGCGTACGCCAGCAGCGCCTTGCCCTCCGCCGTCAGCCGCACTTCGCGCGCCGTCCGCTGGAAGAGGCGGACGCCGGCGGCGCGTTCGAGCCGGGTGATGGCCTGGCTCATGGCGGGCTGGGACATCCCCAGGTCGGCGGCGGCGGCCGAGAAGCTGAGCCGGTCGGCGACCCTGGTGAAGCAGTGGATCTCCCTGAGCATAAGCAGCATCAATCCATGGTGCACGACATCGGAGGGCTCGGCAGGATTCCCAGCGACCTGATCCAGATGAGGGAGTCCACGATGTCGTCATTTCCCCAGCCCGCCGGTCACCAGGCGGCGTTTCCCCGGTCCACCGTGCTCGGCTATCCGCGGATCGGGCCGCGCAGGGAGCTGAAGCGGGCGCTGGAGTCCTACTGGGCCGGGCGCTCGACCCGGGCCGAGCTCGACGCCGTGGGCGCCGGGCTGCGGGAGCGGACCTGGCGCAGGCTGGCCGAGCTCGGGCTGGAAGGGCTGCCGTCGAACACGTTCTCGCTCTACGACCAGGTGCTGGACACGGCGGTGCTGCTCGGCGCGGTGCCCGCGCGCTACCGCGACGCCGCCGACCCCTACTTCGCGATGGCCAGGGGCACCGACGGGCTGGCGCCGCTGCGGATGACGAAGTGGTTCGACACCAACTACCACTACATCGTGCCCGAGATCGGGCCGGAGACCGTGTTCGCGCTCGACGCGGCCAAGCCGCTGGGCGAGGTGCGGGAGGCGCGGGCGCTGGGGTACGAGACGCGGCCCGTGGTGGTGGGGCCGGTGACGTTCCTGCTGCTGAGCTCGGCGCTCGACCGGCTGGAGGAGGTGCTGGGCTGTTACGAGGAGCTGCTGGCCGCGCTGGCCGCCGAGGGGGTCGCGTGGGTGCAGCTCGACGAGCCCGCGCTGGTGGGCGACCGGACGGCGGAGGAGCTGGCCGCCGTGCGGGCAGCGTACGAGCGGCTGGGCTCGTTCGGGCCGCGGCCCGGGCTGTTCGTCGCCTCCTCCTTCGGGGACCTGGGCGAGTCGCTGCCCGTGCTGGCCGGCACGCCGGTCGAGGCGATCGGGCTCGACCTGGTGCGGGGCGGCGTTCCCGGCGTGGACGCGGGCGGCCGGACAGTGGTGGCCGGCGCGGCTCCCGGCGTCGACCTGAGCGGGAAGACCGTGGTGGCGGGGGTCGTGTCCGGGCGTGACGTGTGGCGCACGCCGGCCGCCCGGGCCTCGGCCGCCCTGGCGGCGGTACGGGCCACGGGGGCGGCGCGGGTGGTGGTGGGCACGTCCTGCTCGCTGCTCCATGTGCCGTACTCGGTGGCGGACGAGCCCGACCTCGCGCCGGAGCTGCGGGGGCGGCTGGCGTTCGCGGAGGAGAAGGTGGCCGAGGTGGTCGCGCTGGCCGCCGCCCACGCCGGCGCCCCGGCCCCCGCCGGTCCCGGCCGAGCACAGACCGGCGCCGCACAGACCGGGGAGGCCCTGGGCGGGGAGGCGCCGGTCGGAAGCGGGGGCGGGGGCGAGGAGCCGTCCGTGGCGCTGTCGGAGCCCGCGCCGGTGGCGGAGCGCTCCCCGTACGCGGTGCGCGCCGCCGCCCAGGCCGGGCACCTGCGGCTGCCCCTGCTGCCGACCACCACGATCGGCTCGTTCCCGCAGACCGGCGAGCTGCGCGCGGCCCGCGCCGCGGTGGCGGCCGGCACGCTGTCGCAGGCCGGCTACGAGGCCCGGGTCGAGGCCGAGATCGAGCGCGTGATCCGCGCGCAGGAGCGGCTCGGCCTCGACGTCCTCGTGCACGGGGAGCCGGAGCGCAACGACATGGTGCAGTACTTCGCCGAGCACCTCGACGGGTTCGCGGTGACCAGGAACGGCTGGGTGCAGTCGTACGGATCTCGCTGCACGCGGCCGCCGATCCTGCACGGCGACGTGAGCCGGCCGGGGCCGATCACCGTGCGGTGGGCCCGGTACGCGCAGTCGCTCACGGACCTGCCGGTCAAGGGCATGCTCACCGGCCCCGTCACGATCGTGGCCTGGTCGTTCGTCCGTGACGACCTGCCGCTGCGTGACGTGGTGTTCCAGGTGGCGGACGCGGTGCGGGAGGAGGTACGGGACCTGGAGGCGGCCGGGGTGTCGATCATCCAGGTGGACGAGCCGGCGCTGCGCGAGCTGCTGCCGCTGCGGCGGGCGGCGCAGGCCGACTATCTGGAGTGGGCGGTGGCGGCGTACCGGCGGGCCACGTCGGGGGCGGGTGACCGTACCCAGATCCACACCCACCTGTGCTACTCCGACGCCGATGAGATCCTGGCCGCCATCGACGGCCTGGACGCCGACGTCACCACGATCGAGTCCGCCCGCTCCGGCGCGCGGATCCTGGGCGCGGTGTCGTCCTTCGGCCGGGGGCTGGGGCCCGGCGTCTACGACATCCACTCCCCGCGCGTGCCCTCGGCCGGGGAGGTCGAGTCGCTGCTGCGGCGGACGGTGTCGGCCCTGCCGGTGGAGCGGGTGTGGGTCAACCCGGACTGCGGGCTGAAGACCCGTACGTACGAGGAGGCCGAGGCCTCCCTGGCCAACGTGGTCGCGGCCACCCGCCGCCTGCGCGCCGAACTCGGCGCCTGATCGTCGGCGGGCGGCGGTCACCGCAAGCCGCCGATCACCAGCGGCCGGCGGTCACACCAGTGATCACACGAGCGATCACACGAGTGGTCACACCAGGCCGCCGTCCGCGGTGAGGTTCTGGCCGGTGAGCCAGGCGGCGTCCGGGCTCAGCAGCAGCGCGACCACCGAGGCGATGTCGGCGGGCACGCCCACGCGGCCCAGCGCCGTCATGTGCGCGACCCCGGCCATGCCCTCCGGCGACACCCCGGCGCGCAGCAGGTCGGTGTCGGTCGGGCCGGGCGAGACCGCGTTGACGGTGATCCCGCGCCGTCCCAGCTCGCGCGAGGCGACCCGGGTGAGCTGCTCGACGGCGGCCTTGCTCGCCGCGTAGACCGACTCGCCCGGGCTGGGCCAGGCGGTGCCGGTGGAGGAGACGGTGACGATCCGGCCGCCGTCGGCCATCCGGCGCGCCGCCGCCCGCACCGCGAAGAACGCGCCCCGGACGTTGACCGCCATCACCCGCTCGAACGCCTCGGGGGTCAGCGCGTCGATCGGCGTGTGCTCCATCACGCCCGCGTTGTTCACCAGCGCGGTCAGCGGGCCCGCCGCCCGGTCGGCGAACACCCGGTCCGCGGCGGCGAACAGCGACTCCACCTGGCCGGGGTCGGCCGAGTCCGCCCGTACGGCGACCGCCCGCCCGTCGCAAACCTCCTCCACCAGCCGCGCCGCCTGCTCGTCGGCCACGTAGCTGAACACCACGGTCGCGCCGTCGCCCGCCAGCCGCTCCACCACGGCCCGGCCGATGCCGCGCGATCCACCCGTCACCACTGCTGCGGTCATGAGACTCCCTTTCACCGTCTTCGTCAGAGGGAGCCCTCACCATGACAGCCCTCGCGGAAGCAGGACTTCCGCGAGGTGCGCGAGGATGAACTCCCGTGACCACCAGAGATCCCGCGGCGCGGCTGCTGCGGCTGTTGTCGCTGCTCCAGTCCCGCACCGACTGGCCCGGCCCCGAGCTGGCCGACCGGCTCGGGGTCAGCACCCGCACCATCCGCTCCGACGTCGAGCGGCTGCGCGACCTCGGCTACCCGGTCTCGGCCACGTCCGGCACGGCGGGCGGCTACCGGCTGGGCTCCGGCGCCCGGCTGCCGCCCCTGCTGCTGGACGACGAGGAGGCGGTCGCGGTGGCGGTGGGGCTGCGCACGGCGGCGGCTCAGACGGTGGGCGGCATCGAGGAGACCTCGCTGCGCGCGCTGGCCAAGCTCGAACAGGTGCTGCCGGCCCGGTTGCGGCCCCGGCTGGCGGCGCTGGCGGCGTACATGGTGCCCGTGCCGGGGACGGGGCCGGCGGTGGACCCGGACGTGCTGGCCACGCTCGCCGCGGCCTGCCGGGACCGGCGGCGGCTGCGCTTCGACTACCGCGACCACGACGGCAACGCCACCGTGCGCGACACCGAGCCGCACCGGCTGGTCTCGACCGGGCGGCGCTGGTACCTGGTGGCGTGGGACCTCGGGCGGGAGGAGTGGCGGACGTTCCGGATCGACCGGCTGACGCCGCGCACGCCGCCGGGGCCGTCCTTCCCGGGGCGGCCGATGCCCGCGGGGGACGCGATCGACTTCGTGACCAGGGGCGTCGCCTCGACGCTCGGGCCGTGCCGCACGGTCGCGACCGTGCACGCGCCGGCCGCGGTGGTGAGCGAGCGGGTGCCGCCGGTGGCCCGGGTGGAGCACCTCGGCGACGACCGCTGCCTGCTGCACATCGGCGCGGGCACGCCCCTGACGCTGGCCGTCTACCTGGCGGCGCTGGGCCTGCCCTTCACGGTGGACGGGCCCGGCGAGCTGCTGGAGGCGCTGCGGCAGGTGGCGGCGCACTGCGGGGCCGCCACCGGCGACCCGTGAGTCCGGGCGGCCGGCGCCACTCCCCGGGCGGGCGGCCTCCTGCCGGTTCGCCGCAGGGTCCCGTCACCTTCTCCGCCGTACGAGCAGCATGCGTGCTATTTCAGGGCTCCCGTCGTCAGACCGGACTGGATCTGGCGCTGGAAGACGGTGTAGACGATCAGCATCGGCAGGATGGCCAGGGTGAGCGCGGCGAACATGGCCGACCAGTCCTGGTCGTATCCGGCCGCCGCGGAGATGTCGGCGATGCCCTGGGGCAGCACCCACATCTCCCGGTCCTGCAGCAGCACCAGCGGCAGCTGGTACTGGTTCCACTGGCCGAGCACGTTGAAGATGGTGATGCTCACCAGGCCCGGCCGCGCCATCGGCAACATGATCTGGAAGAACACGCGCGTGTGCGAGGCGCCGTCGACCATCGCCGCCTCCGCCACCGCCGTCGGCAGCGTACGGAAGAACGCCGACAGGAAGAACACCGTGAACGGCATCGAGTACGCGATGTACACCAGCACGATCCCCGCGTGCGTGTTCAGCCCGATGAACGGCCCGATCAGCGGCACGTTGCCCATGTTCTGCACCACGAAGAACAGCGGCGTCAGCGCCAGGTAGACGGGGAACGCCAGCCCGGAGACGAACAGCAGGTAGAAGGCCCGGTTGCCGCGGAACGGATACCGGGCCAGCACGTAGGCCGCCATCGAGCCGAGCAGCATCGTGCCGAACGTGCTGAACGAGACGACGAGGACGCTGTTCAGCATGTACTGGCCGATGTGGAAGTCGTCCCAGGCGCGCTGGAAGTTGTCCCAGCGCAGCGCGGCCGGCAGTGACCAGGCGTCGCCGAAGATCTCGTCCTCGCTCTTGACCGAGGCCAGGAACGTCCACAGGATCGGCACCACCACGAGGACGGTCCACACGGCCAGCGCGAGGTGCGACAGCATCCCGAGCGGGCCGAGCCTGCGCCGGCGTTCCCGCCGGGCGAGCTTGCGGGAGTTCGCCACGGTCCAGGAGGTCATCGAGGTCATCAGTACTCAATCCGTTCGCGTCGGGACAGGCGGAGCGACAGGAACGCGAACCCGACGGTGAAGAAGAACATCACCACGCCCAGGGCCGAGGCGTAGCCGAACCTGAAGTAGCCGAAGGCGTTGCGGTAGATCTCGGCGGCCATGACCGTCGTCGACCAGTCCGGGCCGCCGTGCTGGTCGGTCATCACCCACACGATCGCGAACACGTCCAGCGCGAGGATGCCCAGGTAGACCCAGGCCACCTGGACGGTGTCCCACAGCAGCGGCAGCGTGATGCGGAAGAACAGGCTGACCCGGCCGGCCCCGTCGATCTGCGCCGCCTCGAACATGTCCCGGGGGATGGAGGCCAGGCCGGCGGAGAACAGCACCACGTAGAAGCCGACCGCCTGCCAGACCATCACCCCCAGCACCGACCAGAACGCCACGTCCGAGTCGGACAGGAAGCCGATCGGCTGGAGCCCGAGCGACATCAGCGGCGCGTTGAGCATGCCGCTGCCGTCGGGCCGGAACACCTGCTGGAACAGCACCGCCACCACGGCGACGGCCAGGACCTGCGGGAAGAAGAACACCACCCGGTAGAACTTCGACCCGGCGATCCCCTCGTTGCCCTTCGCCCCGCCCACGTTGAGCAGGAAGGCGAAGAACAGCGCGATGACGATCGTGATCAGCGGCAGCAGCAGGAGGAGCGCGCCGTTGTGCTGGACGGCCTTCCAGAAGTTGCCGTCGTTGAACAGCCGGACGAAGTTGTCGAACCCGATGAAGGCCGGCGAGGCCGTGACGCCCCGCCAGTCCGTCATCGAGATGTAGAACGCCTGGATGTACGGCGAGATGACGTACACCAGGTAGAGCGCCACCGGGGCCGCCAGGAACGCGGCGATGAACAGCCCGCGGCGATAGCGGTTGAACGTCATGAGCGGGTGAACTTCTTGATGGAGGAGTCGTTCTTGATCTCGTCGGCCTTCTTCTGCATGCGCTCCAGGTACTTCTCCGGCGTCAGGCCGCCGTTCATCAGCTCGCCGGTGGCCGCCTTGCACTCGTCCTTGAGCTGGGCGTACCAGCGCTCCCACATGTAGTAGACGACGTTCTCGCCGGCCGTGGTGACGGCCGCGGTGGCGCTGGAGACGCCCGGGGACAGCTGCCGGCCCTCGCCGGCGCCCTTGACCACGGTCACGGTGCGCACCAGCTCGCTGAAGTCGCCGGCCGCCTTCTTCGACAGCATCGCGCGCAGGTACTCCATGCCGCCCTGCGGGTTGGCGCTCTTGGACGGGACGATGAAGTTCTCGCCGGGGCTGGTGTGGATCGTGCCGTACGGCAGCTTGTCGGAGCCGGTGAGGTCGGGCAGCGTGAACATGCCGTACTCGAAGTCGTCGGGGGTGGTGGTCTTCTGCTCGTTCTCCAGCCACGAGCCGGAGGGCAGCATGGCCACCTGGTACTTGTTCTGGGCGGTCTGGGTCTGCACGTGGTCGAGACCGGCGGTGCCCTGCATGAGATATTTCGCGCCGATCTCGGCCCAGGCGGTGGCGGCGGTCTTCATGGGCTCGCTGGTCCAGGCGCCGTCCTCGAGGTTGTCGATGTTCACCATCACCTCGTTGCCGCCGATCTTGGCGGCCAGGGTGACCAGCGGCTCGTACAGGTACTGCGGGTGCTTGCCGGCGTAGGTGAAGGGGGCCATCTTGCCGGACTTCTTGATCGTCTCGCAGAGCTTCAGGAACTCGTCCCAGGTCTTGGGCGGCTCCCAGCCGTTCTCGCGGAACGCCTTCTGCGAGTACCAGATGCCGAAGATGTAGTTCACGTAGCCGAGCACGCTGAACTTGCCGTCGTAGGTGCCGATGTCGATGACGGACTGGTCGATGGTGTCCCTGACCTTGACGTTCGGGTCGTCCCAGCTCGGCGCGTCGAGCAGCGCGGTCAGGTCCTGGAGCTGGCCGTCCTGGGAGAGGGCGCCGAAGTCCATGAAGTTGGCGCCGGAGTTGTCGATGACGTCCGGCGGGTTGCCGCCCGCGAAGCGCGGCTGCAGGACCTTGGTGATCTCCTTGGTGGCATTGTGCTTGATCTCGGCGCCGGGGTACTTCGACTTGTACAGCGGCTGGTGGATGTTCTTGGCGTAGTCCTGGCCGAAGCCGCCGTCGAAGATCCACACCTCCAGCGGCTTGTCGCCCGCCACGCCGAAGGGGTTGGCCGCGCTGGTCGCGGCCGGGGCCGCCGAGCCGGAGGCGGCGGGCGGCGCCTGCGGCGTGGCGCACGCCGCCAGGGCGCCGGCCACGGGCACGAGCGCGGCGCCGCGGAGGAGTTCTCGCCTGCTGAGGTGGGGGGTGTGAGGCATGGTGGCTACTCCTGACCTTTCATGTTCCGCGCCTGATGCGCCCTGCGTAACGGCGCTCCAGGGCCTGGTTGTGCTCGTCGCCGCCGGTCACGTTGGCCGACAGGTAGATGGGAGGCGTCTCGCCGAGCGCGAGGAGCTCGTCCACCGCCTCGGTGACCACCAGCTGCGCCAGCAGGGCGGAGGTGATCGTGGAAACCGCACCGTAGCGGCCGCCGCCCGGCAGGTCGAGGATCGCGTCGCCGTACGGCGCGCCGTTGTCCAGGACCACGTCGGCCAGGTCCATCAGCTTGCCGCCGGACGGGTGGCGGGAGGCCATGCGGCCGCTGTGCTCGACCGAGGTGATGGCGACGAGCGGGTGGCCGCGGTCCTTGACGATCCGGGCCAGCTCGACGACCGCGCCGTTCACGCCCGAGCTGGAGATCAGCACGAACACGTCCTCGGGCGCGACCGGGGCCAGGTCGTAGATCTGGTGCGCGATGGCCGGGTCGCGCTCCAGCTCGGGGGTGAGCACGCTCGGGGGCTGCCCGCCGTACAGGACGAGGTCCCTGGGGCTCAGGCGGTTGCCCGGCACGAGACCGCCCGCCCGGCCGGCCAGCTCCATGGCGATGGCCTCGGAGTGGCCGGAGCCGAAAGCGTTTACCACACCGCCCGCCCTGATCGCGGTCACGAGCAGCGCGGCGGCCCGGCGGACCGGCCCGGCCTGGCTCCGCGCCACCCGGTCCGCCAGATCGAGGACCTTGGATGCGTACGTCATTCAGCCTCTCTCGACTCGGTGGCTCTCCACGGCGCTGATGGTGCGCTCGAAGGCCTCGTTCGTGCGTTCGTAGGTGCGTTGCGCGACGGCCACGTACACCGCGTCCAGCACGAACAGCTGCGAGTGCACCGCGGCCAGGCCGCCCAGCCGGAACGTGGTCTCCCTGCTGGCCGTGGTCAGCACCAGATCGGCCAGCTCGGCCAGCGGCGAGCGGGCGAAGGAGGTGACCGCGACCGTCAGCGCGCCGTGGCTGCCGGCCTCGGCCAGCGACTCCATGACCTCCCGCGTGCGGCCCCGGTGGCTGATGCCGATGGCGACGTCGCCCGCCGTCAGAAGCGCCGCCTCCGACAGCGCCACGTGCGCGTCGCCCGCGCTCCAGCCGGGGATGCCGATGCGGCGCAGCCGCCCCTCCAGCATGGTGGCGACGTTGCCACTGGTGGAGACGCCGACGAGCAGGACGCGCGGCGCGGCCACGATCGCGTCGGCCACCTGGGCGACGACCATGGGGTCGAGCCCGGCGGCGGTGTCCTGGATGAGCCGGGTGTCGGCGGCGGCCATCACCTCGATGGCGGCGTCGAGCGGGTCGTCGGGGCCGATCTCGTGGCCGACGCCCGCGCCCCAGCCGGCCTGGGCGGCCCTGCCGGTCTCGGTCGCCAGCGCGACGCGCAGCTCGGCGTAGCCGGAGAAGCCGAAGGCCCGGCAGAACCTCGTGACCGTGGCCGGCGAGCTGCCCGCGCGCTCGGCCAGGGCGATGATCGTCGACCGCGCGGCCTCCGCCGGATCGCCGAGGATCACCTCGCCGACCCTGCGTAACGCCTCCGGCAAACCGGGCAGTTCCGTTTCGACGCGCGCGAGCGCTCCTGAAGTCACGAATATTCCTTCCGGATACCCGGTCTTCTGGCGAAAATTATTCTTGCTTCTCCGTCACGTCA
This sequence comes from Nonomuraea candida, assembly GCF_000725485.1. Classification (GTDB taxonomy): domain Bacteria; phylum Actinomycetota; class Actinomycetes; order Streptosporangiales; family Streptosporangiaceae; genus Nonomuraea; species Nonomuraea candida. The sequence continues at coordinate 40,087 of NZ_JOAG01000042.1, forward strand.
ACCCCCACACTCGGACCGTGACGCAATCGCTAGTCGTCGGCGTCGACGCCGGCGCCACCTCCACCCGCATCGCCGTGCACCGGCTGGACGGGGTCCGGGTCGGATACGCGCGGGCGGGGGCGGGCAACCCCACCGCCCACGGGCTGGACAAGGCGGTGGCCGCGATCGCGACCGCCCTGAAGGCGGCGCTGCCCGCCGGGAACGCGCCGCGCGTGGCCGCCTCGCTGGCCGGGGTGGCGGGGCTCAGCCCGGAGATCGTGACCGCGCTGGCGGACGTCTGGGCCGCGCACGGGCTCCCCGCCGCGCCGCAGTGCGTCGGCGACGACATCACCGCCTACGCCGCCGGCTCCGCCGCGCCCGACGGGACCTTGCTGATGTCCGGCACGGGGGCGGGGGCGGCCAGGGTGGCGGGATACGAGCGGGTGGCGGTCGCGGACGCGCTGGGCTGGCTGCTCGGCGACGCGGGCTCCGGCTTCTGGATCGGCCGCGCCGCCGCCAAGCACGTCATCGAGGCCCTCGACCGCGGCATGCCCGTGCCGCCCGCCGACCCCGGCGGCAAGGCGGAGGAGGGTGAAGGCGTTCTGGCGGGGCTCGTCGTGCGGCACTTCCTCGGCGACGAGCGGCCGGCCACGCCGCGCCTCGCGGCCGACCGCATCGTCCGGCTGGCGCAGGCCGAGCACATGCGGCTGGCCGCGCTGTCCCCGCTGGTCAGCCGGGCCGCCATGGACGGCGACCCGGTGGCCGTCAAGATCGTGCAGGAGGCGGCCGGATGCCTGGTCACGACCCTGCGCCGGGTCCACCGGACCGGGCCCGTGGTGCTGGCGGGCAGCGTGCTGACCACCGACGGGCCGGTGCGGCGGGCGGTGGGCGAGCTGCTGGCCGGCGAGACGGTCGTGACGTCGGGTGACGCGGCGGGCGCGGCGGCCTGGCTGGCGGCCCGCCCCCTGCTCCCGGCGGCGGACGCGACCGCGCGGCACGCCGCCTTCACCGATCCGGCCTAGGTGAGTTCTGCGAACTTTGGCTGGATAACATCGCGCCTGTGGTGAATTGGAACCTTCGGGCGGCTTCGGCGGCCGACGTCGAGGCGGTGGCCGAGTTGCGGGCCGTCGTGCTGCGGCCGGACCTGACCCGGCTCGGGCGCTACGACCCCCACCGGGTGCGGCAACGGCTGCGCGACGGGTTCGCGCCCGCGCACACCTGGGTGGTCGAGGTGGGCGGCACGATGGCCGGCTGCGTGGCGCTGCGGCCGGAGCGGGACGCGTACTGGCTGGAGCACTTCTACCTGGACCCGCGGGTGCAGGGCAGGGGCATCGGCTCGGCCGTGCTGGCCGGGCTGCTGGAGCGCTGCGACCGCGAGAGCGCCACGGTCCGGCTGCAGGTGCTGCAGGGCAGCCAGGCCCGCCGGTTGTACGAGCGGCACGGCTTCACCCCGGAGACCGAGGACGAGGTGGACGTCTTCATGGTGCGCCCGCCGGGAGCGGCGCTCTAGGCGGGCGATCCCGCGGAACGGCCGGCGGACCGGCCCGCGGACCCTGCCGAGTGAACGACGTGGCCGGCCCGGGCGTCGCCCGCGCGGTACCAGCCGAGCGAGCCCGTGAGCCGGCCGGCCAGCCGCGTGTCGCCCAGGCTCAGGGCCGCCTCCAGCGCGCCGCCGAGATTGGCGGTCTCGGCGTCCAGCCGCCGCAGCCAGCGGTGCCGCGCCGGCCCGCTCCGGTAGGCCTCGGCGCACTCGGCGAGCTGGGTGTAGTAGGTGGCGTACCAGCGCAGCACGCGCTCGTGCTCGCCGGCCTCGCGCAGCCGCTCCAGCGCGTACGCCGCCACCGACTCCGGCAACCGGTACCTGTCTCCCGCCCGCACCACCAGCGAGCGGTCCACCAGCCGGCTCAGCAGGTCCACCACCTCGCCCGGCTCGATGTCCGGCCGGGCGGCGGGCTGGGCGGCGGGCTGGGCACCGGACTGGGCACCGGACTGGGCAACGGACTGCGCACCGGACCGGGCAACGGACTGGGCCTCGGCCGCCAGGTCGGCGTCGCCCGGCGGGCCGCCGGGGATCGGCATGGGCACCGCGCACACCCGTTCGGCGGCCTCCAGCGTGCAGCCGCCCGCCTGCACGGCCAGGCGGCGCAGCACGACGCGCTCCGGCTCGGTCAGCAGCTCCCAGCTCCAGTCGATCGTGGCCCGGAGCGTGCGCTGGTGCGCGGGGCCGGCCCGGCGGCCGGCCGACAGCAGGCGGAAGCGGTCGTCGAGCCGCTCTGCCAGGGCGCGCACGCCCAGGGACCGCACCCGGGCGGCGGCCAGCTCCAGCGCCAGCGGGATGCCGTCGAGCCGGTGGCAGATCAGCTCGGCGGCCTCGGCGTCGCCGGGCGTCAGGGCGAAGCCCGGCGCGGCCTCGGCGGCGCGCGCGGCGAACAGCCGCACGGCGGCGCCGGGGTCCAGCGGCGGGACCTGGCGCACCACCTCGCCGGCGATCCCGAGCGGCTCCCTGCTGGTGGCGATGACGCGGGGCCCGGGGCCGGCGCGCAGCAGCAGCTCGGTCAGCTTGGCCACCGGCTCGACGACGTGCTCGCAGTTGTCGAGCACCAGCAGCGCCCGCCGGCCCCCGACGGCCGCGGCGACGCGCTCGCCCGGGTCGGCCGGGCCGTCGGCGTGCAGCCCGAGCGCCGCCGCGACCGCCGCGGCCGCCTCGGACGGCGATCCCGCGGGCACGGCCGACAGCTCCACCAGATAGGCCCCGTCCGGGTATGAGCCGGCCAGCCGGCGGGCGGCCTCCAGCGCGAGCCGGCTCTTGCCCACGCCGCCGGCGCCGGTGAGCGTGACCAGCCGCGCCGCGCCGGCCAGCGCGACCACGTCGGCCAGCGCGTCGTCCCGGCCCACCAGGTCGGTGAGCGGCTCGGGCAGCCGGGCGGGCAGCGGCGCGGGGGTGCCCGGCGGGCGGCCCAGACCGGGGCGCTGCTCCAGGATCGCCTGGTGCAGGGCGACGATCTCGGGGCCCGGGTCGAGGCCCAGCTCGTCACGCAGGCGCTCACGCAGGGCCCGGTAGACCTCCAGCGCCTCGGACTGCCGGCCGGAGCGGTAGAGCGCGCGCATGAGCAGGGCGTGGAAACGCTCCCGCGCGGGATGCTGCCCGGCCAGCTCGGCCAGCTCGCCGACCTGGGAGGCGTCCTGGCCCAGCGCGAGGCGCGCGTCGGCGTAGTCCTCCAGGGCGCTCAGCCGCAGCTCCTCCAGCCGGGCCGCGGCGGCGTGCACCAGCGGCTCGCCGGCGAAGTCGGCGAAGGCCGGCCCGCGCCACCACGACAGCGCCTCGGCCAGCAGCGCGGCGCGCTCGCCCGGCCCGGTCATGGCCCGGGAGCGCTCGACGGCCTCCTGGAAGCGGCGCGCGTCGGTGTCGCCATCGACAAGGTAGCCGGGCGGGCGGCTGACGACCAGCTCCCTGGCTCCCGGCTCGGCCTCGTCGAGCGCCCTGCGCAGTTGCGACACCCTGGCCCGCAGCGCGCCCAGCGGCCTGGCCGGCGGGCGCGGCCCCCACAGGTTGTCGATCAGCCGCTCGGCCGGCACGACCCGGCCCCGGTGGGCGAGCAGGCACGCCAGCAGCGCGCGCACCTTGAGCTCGGGCACCCGCACGGCGCGGCCGTCGTGCGTGGCCACCTCCAGCGGGCCCAGTACGGCGAAGCGCATGAACCTCACCCTAAGCAGTTCCGAACCGGACCCGAACGCCCGATCCGCAAGCTGATCGCATGACCACTATCGCAACCCGTCCGGGCACCCGCGCGTGGCTGGGGCTGTCGGTGCTCTGCCTGGGCACGCTCCTGCTCGCGGTGGACAACACGGTCCTGCTGCTGGCGCTGCCCCATCTGGCCGCCGACCTGGATCCCAGCAGCACGGAGCTGCTGTGGATCACCGACGTGTACGGCTTCATGATCGCCGGTTTCATCATCACCATGGGCTCGCTCGGCGACCGCATCGGCCGGCGCCGGCTGCTGGTGATCGGCGCCGCGGCCTTCGCCGCCTCCTCCGTCGTGGCCGCCTACGCCGGCACGACGGAGATCCTGATCGCCGCCCGGGTGCTGCTCGGCCTGTCCGCCGCCGCGATGGGGCCGTCCGCCCTCGCGCTGGTGGCCGGGCTGTTCCCCGACGGCAGGCGGCGGGCCATGGCCATCGGCGTGTTCACCGCCTGCTTCATGGGAGGGGGCGCGGCCGGGCCCGTGATCGGCGGAGCCCTGCTGGAGAGCTTCTGGTGGGGGTCGGTGTTCCTCATGGGGGTGCCGGTCATGGTCCTGGTCGTGGCCGGCGGGCTGTTCCTGCTGCCGAAGTCCGAGGCGACCGGCGGCCACGCCCGGCTCGACCCGGCCAGCGTGGCCATGTCGCTGGCGGCGATCCTGCCGGCGGTCTACGGGCTGAAGGAGCTGGCCGGCGACCCCGCGCGGGCCGACGCGTACGTGGCGCTCGCCGCCGGCCTGGCCTTCGGCGCGGCGTTCGCCCGGCGGCAGCGCCGGCTCGCGGAGCCGCTGGTGGACCTGCGCCTGTTCGGCGACCGCACGTTCACCGCGGCCCTGCTGATCCTGGCGGCGGTCATGGTGGTGCAGGGCGGCATCTACCTCTTCGTGAGCCAGCACATGCAGCTCGTCGAGGGGCTCTCGCCGCTGGCCGCGGGCCTGTGGATGGCGGTCCCGGCCCTCGGCCTGGTGGCCGGCTCCCTCGCCGCCCCCGCCCTCGCCGGGACGGTCCGCCCCGGTCTGGTCGTCGGGGCGGGGCTGCTGGTGGCGGTGGCCGGGTTCGCCGTGGTCGCGGTGGCCGACGGGGTGGGGGCACTGGTCGCCGGCGTCACGGTGGCGTGCCTGGGCATGGCGCCGGTGGGCGCCCTGGGCCTCGGCCTCATCGTCGGGGCCGCGCCGCCGGAGCGGGCCGGGTCGGCCTCGGCGATGGCGGAGAGCGGCGGCGAGCTGGGCATCGCGCTCGGCATCGCGCTGCTCGGCAGCCTCGGCACCGCCGTCTACGGCCGCTCCGTCACCTCCCCGGAGGCGGGCGGCTCGCTGAACGAGGCGCTCGACGCCGCCGCGGGCCTGCCGTCCGGCGCGGCGGCGGCGCTGGTGTCGGAGGCGCGGGCGGCGTTCGCCCAGGGACTGCTCGCGGTCACCGTGGTCTGCGGGGTGCTGGTGCTCGGCCTGGCCGTGCTCTCCATGACGCTGCTGCGGCACCTGCGCCCGGTCGGCGAGGAAAGCCGGTCACCGGCGCCTCCGGCCTGATGGCGGGGCCGGGGCCGGCCTGATGGCGCGCCGGGCCCGGCCGACCGGAGGGGGCGCGGTCGGCCGGCGCCGGGGCGCGGTGCACTGGAGCGCGGTGCGGTTGGGCGCGGTGCACTGGGGCGCGGTGTACTGGGGCGCGGTGCACTGGAGCGCGGTGTACTGGGGCGCGGTGTACTGGGGCGCGGTGTACCGAGGGCCGGACCGCGGGCGGGGTCAGCCCTTGACCGCGCCCGCCGTCATCCCGGTGCCGACGCTGCGCTGCAGGAAGAGGAAGAGCAGCAGGACCGGCAGGGCGAACAGGCTGGCGGCGGCCATCGTGGCGCCCCAGTCCGTGCCGAACACGTCCCTGAACGACGACAACCACACCGGCAGCGTGCGCTTGTCCTGGTCTTTGATGATCAGCACGTTGACGAAGGCGAACTCGTTCCAGGCCGTGATGAAGCCGAACAGCGAGGTGGCCATCAGCCCCGGCGCCAGCAGCGGGAAGACCACCCGCCGGAAGGCCGCCGGCCGGCTGCAGCCGTCCACCTGCGCCGCCTCCTCCAGTTCCAGGGGGATGGCCGCCAGGAAGCCGCGCAGCGTCACGATCGTGAACGGCAGCGTGATCATGAAGTACACGCCGGTCAGCATGGCCAGCGAGTCCAGCAGGTCGGTGTCGCGGGCGATGATGAAGACCGGCACCAGCAGCGCCTCCCACGGCGCCATCTGCGCCGCGAACACCGCCACCACGAACGCGCCCCTCCCCCGCCACCGCATCCTGGACACCGCGAACGCCGCCAGCAGCGCCACCACCAGCGCGATCAGCACCGCCGCCGCGGTGACGAGCAGGCTGTTGCGCCAGTAGGTCCAAAAGCCCGGCGCGTTCACGGCGGTGATGAAGTGGTCGAGCGTGGGCGCGGTGGGCCAGAACGTCGGGGTGTCGGCCTGGATGTCCCGGGTCGGCTTGAACGCGGTCAGGAACATCCAGTAGACCGGGAAGATCGTCACCGCGAAGACCACCACGGCCGCCGCGTTGAGCAGGAGTCTCTTCATCACGTACGCACCATCCGGCGCAGGTTGCTGATCAGGGCGACGGCCAGGATGACGACCGTGAGCATGGCCACGGCCGAGCCGAGGTCGTAGCGGTGCAGCACGCGGGCGATCTTGAACGCGTACACCGGCAGGGTGGTCGTGGCGTCGTCGGGGCCGCCCTGGCTGAGCACCCAGATCTGCGGGAAGCACTTGGCCACCCAGATCACCTCCAGCGAGGCGACCAGCGCGAAGAGCTGCCGGAGCATGGGGAAGGTGACCTTGGTGAAGACCTGCCGGCCGGTGCCGCCGTCGATCCTGGCCGACTCGAACAGCTCCACCGGGATCGTGGTCAGCCCGGCGTACAGGGTGAGCGCGGCGAACGGGACCGACTGCCACACGACCAGGACCACCAGCACGGCGAACGTCGCCGTGCCGTCGGCGAACCACGTGTAGCCCCGGAAGGAGTCGAGGCCGAGCGTGACCAGCAGCCAGTTGACCACGCCCAGCTCCGACTGGAACAACCACTGGAAGACGGTGGTGGCGGCGATGATCGGCGTCGCCCAGGCCAGCGCGAGCGCGCTCATCAGCGCCAGCCGCAGGCCGCGGCGCAGGCGGGGCAGCATGAGGGCGACGCCGGTGCCCAGGACCACGATGAGCACCACGTTGATCACGGTCCACACCAGCGTGCGCAGCAGCACCTGCCAGAACTCGGCGCCGGACAGCAGCTCGGCGTAGTTCTCCAGGCCCGCGAAGGCCGCCCCGCCCCTGATCAGCTCTCCCATGCGGAAGTGCTGGAAGGAGATCACCGCCGCCTTGAGCAGCGGATAGAGCAGGAGGAAGGCCCCGCCCGCCACCGTGGGCGCGATGAGCAGGTAGGGCCAGAGCGAGCGGCTCCTCGTGCGCATCAGGATCCGCTGTTCAGGGTCGTGGTGATCGCCTCCGAGACCTTCTTCGCCTCCGCCGCGGGGTCGCCGCCGGTGAGCACGGCCGTCATGTACTGCTTGATCACGGAGGTGGCCTCGACGGCGGCCCAGTTGGGGGTGTTCGGGGTGGCCCGGCCGTGGGCCGCGCCCTTGGCCATGGCCGCGGTGCCCTCGTCGCCCGACAGCACGCCGGCCAGCGACGTGCGGTTGGGCACGAAGCTCATGGCCTTGGCCAGCTCGGTCTGGAACTGCTCGCCCGCCAGCGCCTTGACCAGCTCGTACGCCTCCTCCTGGCGCTGCGAGGCGGCCGGGATGATCAGGTCGGAGCCGCCGGTGAAGACCGCGCCCGGCTTGTCGGCCGTCTTGCCCGGGATGGGGAAGAAGCCCAGCTTGTCCTTGAGCTTCGGGTCCACCTCCAGGACGCGGGCGGCGATGCCGGGGACGGCGATGATCTGGGCGACCTTGCCCTGCGCGAACACCTCGTGCTGGGGCGGGTTGGCCTCGTCGGCGTCCTTGGGGCCCTTGCCGAGGGCCTGGAGCCGCCGGTAGAAGTCCATGCCGGCCAGGGCCTGGGGCGTGTCGAGCGCGCCCTTCCAGCCCCCGCCCTCCTGGACGGCCAGGTCGCCGCCCTCGTCCCAGATGAAGCCGGCCAGGGCGTACCAGGTCTGGCCGGTCAGGTAGATGCCCTGGTTACCGCCCTGGTTGAGCTTTTCGGTGATCTCCAGCCATTCGTCGCGGGTCTTGGGGGGCTCCTTGACGCCGGCCTCGGCGAACAGGTCCTTGTTGTAGACGACGACGCGGTTGGCGGCGTACCACGGGATGCCGTACTGCTTGCCGTCGATCCTGCCCGGCTGGGCCAGGCCCGGTAGCCAGTCCTCGCCCTTCAGCTCGGCCACCTTGGCGCTCAGGTCGGTCACGCCGCCGCTGGCCGAGTACTGCGCGACCTGGGTGTTGCCCACCTCGATCACGTCGGGGGCGTCGGTGCTGGCCAGGGCCGCGGTGACGCGCTCGCCGATGCCGTCCCACGCCTGGATCTGGATGTCGAGGTCGATACCCCGGTGCGCCGCCTCGTACTCGGTCTCGAACTTCTTCAGCAGGTCCTGGGTGACGCTGCCGTCCATGATCCAGACGGTCAGCTCCGCGGGGGCCGCGGCCTTCGGCTCCTCGGCCGTGCCGCACGCGCCGAGCGCGAACACGGCCGCCAGGGCCAGGATGCGGTGTCTCATGGCGTTCCTTCTCACGGGGGGTGCCCGCGCCCGGCCTCATACGCGGCCGGGCGCGGGGGGTTTCGTCACGGGCTGGGGACGGTGTCCTTGAAGGCGGTGCCGGCGGCGCGCAGCGCGGCGACGCGGGTCAGCACGTCGGCGGGGGCGACGACCTCGTTCTTGCTGTGGTAGAGGTAGTCGACCTGCTGCCGGTACGTACGCGTCCCCGTGGCCCCCTGCAGATCGATGAACCACTGGTTGAACATGATCCACATCGGGGTCTCGGGATAGTAGATGTCACCGTGGTCGGCGAACAGGCGGCCGTCCACGTAATACTTGATCCGGCCGCCCGCGACCTGGATGACCAGGTCGTGCCAGCCGGCGAAGCTCGTGCGCTCGGCGGTGTGGGTGTTGACGGCCTGCCAGGGGTCGCCCTGGTAAGTCTCCCAGCTCGTGGCGTAGAGGATGTTGGACGGCTCGCCCCAGCCGCCGTTCGGCAGATACTCGAAGTCGAGCTCGCCGTAGTCGGGGTCCAGGTTGTAGCGCAGCGGGGTGATGGTGAAGAACGTCTGCACCACGTGCTCACCGTCGGGGCCGCTGGTGGGGGCGTCGCTGAAGCGCACGCGGGCGGCGTAGGTGCCCTCGCGGAACTTGCGGCTCGTGGTGGACAGCTCGGTCTGCACGGTGCCGGCGGCGGTGCCGTTGGTCGAGGAGTCGAGCGTCAGCAGGCCGCCGGGGAACGACACGCCCGAGGGCGACCAGGTCGCGCCGGGCACGCCGGGCCCTCCCGCGCTGGAGCGCACCGTCCAGCCGCGCTGGGCGAGCCGCGGGTCGTTGGAGGCGGAGTAGGTGAAGTCGTCGAACAGCTCGCCGGAGCCGCCGGGCGGGCCGGTCGGCGTGGGGTCGGGGTCGGGCTCGGAGCCGGTGGGCTTGCCCCAGGCGAGCTGGCCGTTCACGTAGACGGCGATCCTGTCCCAGTCGGCGTAGGAGGTGCCGGGGCCGTAGGAGTAGTCGTCGCCCTGGTTGAACGTCTGCCAGTCGGCGCGGTAGAAGCGCAGCTGCATGTCGCCGGTGTTCTGGCCGGGGGCCAGGCTTCCCGAGGTGAAGCCCACCTCCAGGTACTGCTTGCCGCCCTCCTGCGGGGCGAAGCGCCCGGTGATCGTGGCGCAGCCGGCCACGGCCCAGGAGCAGGCGAAGCGGTAGGTCTCGGCGCCGGTCAGGTAGTAGCGGATCTTGACCTGGCCGAGCGGGACCGTGGTGGTGCCGTCGTTGAACAGGCGCAGCCAGGGCTCGGCCTGGGCGGTGCTGGCGCCGGGCGCGCTGGTGCGGTACTGGAGGCGGACGGCCTGGGCGGCGCTCGCGGGAGCGACCAGGGAGACCGCGATCAGGATGGCGGGGATGGCCAAGGAGAGAAACAGTTTTCCGAAATTTCGGGACATGGGCGGGGTTCTCCTTGCGGGTTGTGCGGGCCCCCGAATGTGTGCATGCCGAAGAGACGGGTGGTGCGGATCGACAGGTTGTGCGGGCCGACGGGTCGTGCGGCCGGCCGGTCGTGCGGGTCGAGGCGGAGCCGGGGTGGGGTCGCGGGGTGGGGTCGCGGGCGGTCAGGCGCCGCGGCGGATGCGGCCCGCGTAGAGCGCCTCCAGGCGGAGGTTGTGCGCGTCGCCCTCCGGGACGTTGGCCGAGAGGTAGACGGGCGGCACCTCCCCGGCTTCGAGCAGGGCGGCCACCGTCCGGGTGACCACGAGCTGGGCCAGCAGGGCGGAGGTGATCGTGGAGACGGAGCCGGTCGCGCCTCCGTCGGGCAGGGACAGGACCGAGTCGCCGTACGGGGCGCGGTTGTCCAGGACGACGTCGGCCAGGTCGGCCAGCTTGCGTCCCGAGGGGTGGCGGGAGGCGACGGCATCGCCGTGGGCGCGGGAGGTGATCGCGATCAGGTCGTGACCGCGCTCCTTGACGAGGGTGGCGAGCTCGACGACCACGCCGTTCACGCCGGAGTTGGAGATGATGACGAACAGGTCGTGCGGCTGGACGGGGGCCAGGTCGAGGATGGTGCGGGCGATGGCGGGGTCGCGTTCGAGGTCGTAGCGGTCGAGCTCGGAGCGGGGCGCGTCGCCGTACAGGACGATGTCGCGCAGGGCCAGGCGGTTGGTGGGGACGAACCCGCCGGCCCGGCCGGCGATCTCCATCGCGACCGCCTCGGAGTGGCCCGAGCCGAACGCCTGGATGACGCCGCCGCCGGTGAGCGCCTTGGTGAACAGGTCGGCGGCGCGGTCGATCTCGGGGTCTTCCGGGATCGTCCGTACGAGGTGGGTGATGTGGTCGACGTATTGCTGCGGATCAATCCTCATAAATCCCCTTCCGGGAGGCGGTGTCCGGCTACCGCGCGAACGGTCACGTCGAAGGCCTGCCTCGTGCGCTCGTACGTCTGCTGGGCGACCGACACGTACACGACGTCGAGCACCAGGAGCTGCGAGTGGATCGCGGCGAACCCCTCCGACCGGAAGCTCGTCGCCCGGCTGGCCGTGGTGAGCACCAGCTCGGCCACCTCCGCCAGCGGCGATCGGGGCTGCGAGGTGACGGCGACGGTGATCGCGCCGTGGCTGCCCGCCTCCGCCAGCACCTCGATGACCTCGCGCGTCCTGCCGCTGTGGGAGATCCCGATGGCCACGTCGCCCTGGCCGAGCAGCGCCGCGTCCGTCAGCGCGCTGTGCGCGTCGGACCTGCTCCAGGTCGGCACGCGCATCCGCTGCAGCCGGTATTCCATCTCGCTGGCCACGGCCGCGCTGCTCGACACCCCGAACAGCAGCACCCGCCCCGCCCGGGCCACGGCCTGCGCCACCTTCTCCACCACGGCCAGGTCGAGCTGGTCGCGGGTCTCCTGGATCAGGCGCAGGTCGTTGCCCGACACGACGCTCAGCACGCGTTCGAGGCTGTCGTCGGGCAGGATCTCCTGGCCGATGTCGGTCTCCCACGTCTGCTGCGCCACCCTGCCGGTCTCGGTGGCGATGGCCACGCGCAGCTCCGCGTAGCCGGCGAAACCGAGGGCGCGGCAGAAGCGCGTGATGGTGGCCGTGGACGTCCCGCTCCGCTCCGCCAGGTCGACGATGGTCATCCGCGCGGCCTCGGCCGGGCCCGCGAGGATGGCCTCGGCGACCTTACGCAGGGCCTCCGGCAGGTCGGGCTGCTCGGCTCTGATGCGGTTGAGGAGTTCCACGCCGTGATAATTATGCTCAGACAGTGGTGCCGTCAAGGCGGTTCGGCAATAATTTTTGACATGACGATGGTGCTGGGCATCGACGCCGGAGGCACGTCCACCCGGGCGGCGCTGTTCACGCTGGAGGGCGCGCCGGTGCGGCGGGGGCGCGCGGGCGGGGCCAACCCGGGGGCGCTGGGCGGCGACGTGGCCGCCGCCAACCTGGCCGCCGCCGTCCGGGCCGTCCTGGTGGACGGGGTCGCGTCGCAGGTCAAGAGCGTGGTGGCAGGGGTGGCGGGCAATCCCGAGGCGTGCGCGGCGCTGGCCGGGAGGGTCCTGCCGGAGCTGCTGCCCGGGGCCGCGATCGCGTCGGTGGGCGACCTCGTGACCGCCTTCGCGGCCGGCACCGCCGCGCCCTCGGGGAGCGTGCTGATCTCGGGGACCGGCGCCATCGCGGCAAAAATTACCGAACGGCGGCCCACCGCCATCGCCGACGGGTTCGGCTGGTTGCTCGGCGACGAAGGGTCGGCCTTCTGGCTCGGCCACGCCGCCGCCCGCGCCGCCATCCGCGCCCTCTCCCCCACCGGCCCCTCATCCGGCCCCTCATCCGGCCCCTCATCCGGCCCCTCATCCCGCGTTGCGCAGGGGTTCCCGGGCGGTGAGGGGCTGGTGGAGCTGGTCGTGCGGGAGCTGGCGCCCGAGGGGCCGGGGCCCGACCCGGTGGCGCGGCTGGCGGCGGCGGTGCACGCGCGCCCGCCGCTCGCGCTGGCCGAGCTGGCGCCGCTGGTCAGCCGGGCGGCGGCGGCCGGAGACCCCCTGGCGGTGGAGATCGTGCGCGAGGCGGCCGCCCGCCTGGCGGCGACCCTGCGCGCGGTGCACGGCTCCGGCCCCGTGGTCCTCGCCGGCAGCGTGCTCACCAGCGCGGGGCCGGTCCGCCAGGCCGTCACCGACCTGCTGGCGGGTGCGATCGGGGCCGGTGCGATCAGGACGGCGGGTGACGTGGCCGGGGCGGCGGCCTGGCTGGCGGCGCGGCCGTCGCTGGGCCCCCACGAGGCCGAGGCGCGTCATCCGCGCTTCGTGCGGGCCCTCACCTGACGCGGCAGGGCGTGGCTCTCACTCCGCGGGGTCGGCGGGCTTGGGGCCGCCGTAGACGGGATTCTTCGGCAGGCGCTCCTCGGTCACCAGCAGGCGGACGACCCCGGCCTGCTCGGACTGCGCCTCCCAGACGATCCAGTCGTCGCCGACCTCGTCCGGCCGCTGCTCCTTCCGGAGCCCGTAGCCCTGCCGGCCGGGAGCGGGCTCGATGACCTGGAAGACGGCCGACAGGTCGCGGCGGCGCACCTCGGCCAGGACCTCGCCCACGGTCTTCTCGTCGGCGCGGAACCCCTCCAGCATCTCGCCCCTGCTCGTGGCCGAGCGCCAGTTCTGGTACTTCTCCCCCGGCTCGGCCGCCCGCCCGAGCCGCACGGAGGCCCAGCCGGTCCAGTCGCGGGGCACGGTGAGGGACATCGCGCAGCCGGCCTGGCCCAGGGTGCATCCGGCGGGCTCGGTGCCGCTCTCGATGGACCTGCCGTTGCTCGCCGGCATGCCGCTGATGCGTATGCCGGTGAGCTCGCCCACCTGGCTCGGGGACGCGGGCACCAGCGTCAGGTTCACGTCCAGGCCCACGGCCTTGAACCCCTCGGTGTACTTGGCGTAGTCCGCGAAGGGGTCCTTGATGACGGCCACGTACGAGTCGCCGCGCAGCCGGATGTCGATGGCCGCGTTGGCGTAGGAGGGGGTCACGCCGCGCTCGCCGAGCAGGGAGGGCCCGATGACGATCGCCGTGGCCAGCCCCAGCGCGGCCACGGCCCCCACCGCCAGCCGCACGGCCCGGTTGCCGGGCACCAGGCGGCCGAGAAGCCCCCGAAGCCGCCCACCCGCCACGGCGGCCCCGGCGGCCCCGGCGGAGGCCGCCCCCGCGACCGGATCGGCGGTGAGAGCGGCGGAGGCGGTTCCCGGGAGCGGCTCGGCCGTGATCGCGGCGGAGGCGGTTCCCGGGATCGGCTCGGCGGTGATCGCGGCGAGCAGGGCCCGCGCGCCCGGGCCGGACGCCCGGCCGGCCAGGTCCTCGTCACGGACCCTGGCGAGGTTCTTCAGCTCGTTCATAGAGACTCCAGGACGAGGTGACCGACGGTGACACCGGCTCCGGCCAGCGCCTTGGACAGGCGCCTGCGCGCCCGGTGGAGCCTGATCCGCACGGCGTTGCGCGAGCAGCCGAGCACCCGGGCGATCTGCCCGTGATCCAGCCCTTCCCAGGCGACCAGGGAGATCAGCTCCCGGTCGTCGTCCGGCAGCGCGCGGAAGGCGTCCGCGATGGCGCGCAGTTCGAGGCCGCCCTCCGGCGAGTGGGCGTACAGGTCGGCGAGGTCGGCGGCGAGCTCCACGCTGCCGTGCCGGTGTCTGGCGACGCCGCGCCGGTGGTTGGCCAGCACGTTCCTGGCCACGCCGTACAACCAGAGCCTGGCCTCCGCGCCGGACGGCAGCGCGTCGAAGCGGCGCCAGGCGATGGTGAAGGTCTCGGCCACCACGTCCGCCGCGTCCTCGGGCGAGTCGCAGCGGCGCAGGGCGTAGCCGAGGATGGGTTCGTACGTCTGCTTGTAGATGGCCTCGAACCGGTCTTTCCGGTCGTCATCCACGGGCGGTCCCCATGGTCGGCCTCCTCGGGATCGGGGTCGGGAACACCCCCTACATGTCGCGGGTGCCGTCAGCATTTCACCCGATTTTTCAGCGTAAGAGTCTCACCGTAAGAGGTTCACCGTACGAGGAGGGCCGCGCTCCCGTAGCTGCCGCCGAACCCGGTCACCAGCGCCACCTCGCGCCCCGAACGCAGCTCGCGCACGGCCTGGGCCACGTTGTTCAGCCCGTGCACGTAGCCCTCGGACAGCAGCCCGCCGTGCGGGTTCACCCAGGCGTGACGCCCCTCCAGCAGGTACGGCCCCAGCTCCCCCCGCGCCACCAGCCCGAAGTCCTCCAGCTGCCGGGGCACCAGCCAGGAGTAGGCGTCGTACGGCAGCGCCACGTCCACGTCCGACGGCCGCAGCCCCGACGCCTCCCAGAGCATGGGCGCCACGTACGCCGAGAAGATCGCCGTGACGTCCGGCGACCGGTCCATCGCCGAGCAGCCGGGCCCGCCCCCGCGCACCACGGCCCGGACGCGCGGCCCGTCGAGCACCCCGCTGACCAGCAGGGCGCAGGCCCCGTCGGTCTCCTGGCAGCAGTCGACCGTGCGCAGCGGGGTGCAGACGTACGGCCTGGCCAGGTAGTCGGCCAGGGCCAGCGGCTCGCGGCGCAGGGCCCGGGGGTTGCCCCCGGCGTTCCGCCTGGACTGGGCGACGACGGCGTGCAGGTGCTCGGCGGTGAGCCCGGTGTCGTGCAGGTAGCGGGTGGCGGCCAGGGCGAACAGCGGGACGGGCCCGGCCAGGCCGTAGGTGTGGCGTTCCTGGGGGCCGGTGGAGACGGTGTTCATGCGCTTGCCGGAGCGGCCGTTGAGCGCCCGGTAGATCAGGATGTTGCGGGCCAGGCCGGCGTGGATCAGCATCGCCGCGTCGCCCAGGATCGAGGCCGCCTGGGTGCCCCCTCCGGCGATGTCGTTGTGCCAGCCGAGCCGCTCGATGCCCAGGGCCCTGGCGACCTGGACGACGGGTGCGGAGTCGTTCAGGTGGTAGCTGAGCACGGCGTCCACGTCGCGGGGCGGCACGCCGGCGTCCGCGCACGCCGCGCGGCACGCCTGCGTCGCGAGCTCCAGCTCCGTGCGCCCGGACTCCCTGCTCAGGGCCGTCATCCCGATCCCGGCCACGGCCGCCCGCCCGGCGAAGGGCTGCATGGGACCTCCTCTGCCCCCGCCAACATACCAAGCGCTTGCTACACGTCCACATGGGCCCGTTTCCGGCTGGCCGGAACATCGTTGTTTTCCGTCCCGAGAAGTTCCCTCGCCTTCCCGCACGCCCCTCCCGCACCCGCCCTGAGCTGCACTTTAAGCCGATATAACGGCAAACATCGCCGCATGCCGGTGACTGGGGACCTTCACGGGAGCTATCCCCTCTTGTAATACGGAGGTGCGATCTGCCGATAGCCCATCACCATCACGGCCGAGGTGAGCGATGGATCTACGCTATGTCCGATATGCCATGGCGATTGCGCGGGCGGGCAGTCTCCGCCGGGCCGCCGCCGCGCTGCACATCGCGCAGCCCACGTTGTCCGAGCAACTGCGGGCACTGGAGAAGGAGATCGGGGTCGAGCTGTTCAGCCGGTCGTCGAGCGGCGTGACGCTGACCGAGGCGGGCGAGGCGTTCCTGGCCCGGGCCACGGTCGCCCTCGACGCCTTCGAGCGCGCCGTCACCGCCGCCAGGAGCACGGGCGAGCGGCCCCGCCTGGGCGTGGCGGACGGCCTGGCCGACGTCGCCGCCCGGCTGCTCTCCCAGCTCCACACCGTCCACCTACGTATGGCCCCCATGGGCACGGCCGAGCAGATCGTCTCGATCGCCGACGGCGCCCTCCAGGCGGGCCTCGGGTACGCTCCCGGCTCCCTGCCCAGGGGCGTGGGCCGGATGCTGATCCAGCGCTTCCCGGTCCGGGTGCTGCTGCACCGCGAGCACCACCTGGCGCAGTACGAGGCCCTGTCGCTGGCGGACCTGGCGGCCGAGCCGCTGATCATGCCCGAGTCGGACGCGGTGGCCGGGGCCCGCCGCTTCCTGGAGGGCTTCGTACGCCACCGGCTCCACCCCCGCCTCGGCCCGTCGGCGGCCACCCACGACCAGGTGGTCAACCTGGTGGAGGAGGGGACGGGCTACGCTTTGTGCGTGCGGGAGGGCGCCACCGTCCCCGGCGCCCTGGCGTTCGTCCCGATCAAGGAGGACGTGCCGCCGCTGGAGGTGGTCTTCCTCTGGAACAGGCAGGCCGGCGTGCACGAGCTCGTGAGCGCGGCCCGGCACCTGGCCCGATCTGGATAGCACTATTATCTAATAATGCGCATCTCCGAACTCAGCGCCAAGTCCGGCGTCGCGATCCCGACGATCAAGTACTACCTGCGCGAGGGCATGCTGCACCAGGGCGAGCAGACCGCCGCGACCAGGGCCGAGTACGACGAGACGCACCTGCGCAGGCTCCGCATGATCCGGGCCATGCTCGAAGTGGGCCGGCTCCCCGTGGCCGCGATCAAGAAGATCGTCGCCGCCGTCGAGGACGAGTCGCTGCCCGTGCACGAGATGCTGGGCACCGCCCACTACGCGCTGGCCCCGGCGGTCGAGCCCGAGCCGGGCGAGGAGTGGCACTCCGCCCGCGCCGAGGTCGACGACCTGGTCGCCGAGCTGGGCTGGGACGTCCACCCCGACGCCCCCACCCGCGACGAGCTGACGCAGACCCTCGTCCGGATGCGCCAGCTCGGCATGCCGGTCCACCTGGGGCCGTACGCGGAGACGGCCAGGAAGCTGGTGGCCGAGGTGGAGATGGACCTCCTCCCCTACGACGGCCCGCGCGACGCCGCCGTGGAGACGCTGGTGCTCGGCACGGTCCTGTACGGCCGGGCGCTCGACGCGCTGCGCCGCATGGCCCAGGAGTCGGAGTCGGCCCGCCGCCTCGGTCTCAGGCCAGACCGTTCGCACGCAGAATGCGAATCGCCCGCACCGTGACCGCCCCGCGCCACTCCAGCGAACCGGCCGGCGAGATGCGCGCGTAGTCCACGGTCCACCCGCCGTCGTCCTGCTGCTCCCCCGCCAGCCGGACGAGGTCGGCCGCGATCACGTCGGGCGCGAACAGCTCGCGCGCCGGCCGGCCGGGGAAGGGCGCGAAGTCCAGGGGCCGCAGGGCCTCGCTCTCCGTGCCGCCCTCGACCGGCACCCGCCCGTCCTCGGGAATGTGCTCGCCGAGCCGCTTGAGCAGGCCGGCCGCGCGGGGCTCGGTGTCGTGCACGGCGTCGAGGAAGCGCACGGCGAACGCCAGCACGTACGCGTGCGGCGGCCCCTCCAGCGCCGCGATCGTGTCGAGGCAGTACCGCGTCGCCTTCTCCAGCCACGGGTGCCCGGCCACGGCCGAGTCGTGCGCGGCCACGGCGTGGGCGGCGGCGGCCGAGACGGCGGTGATCTGCAGGGAGGAGGTGGTCGCGTCGCCGTCCGACCACCAGGGCGCGGTGGCGTCGGAGACCGTGAGCGGCAGCGAGAAGGGCAGCCCCCCGTCGGGCAGGGTCACGGAGTCCAGGTAGTCGCACAGCGCCACGGCGTGCGGCGAGGTGACCGGGGCGGCCTCCTCGAACACCTCGAAGGCGTGCAGCGCGGCGCCCGGCTGGCTCTCGGGCGAGCGCAGGTCCGGCTCCAGGCCCCAGCCGTAGCCTCCGTCGGGGTTGCGGTAGGCGTCGAGGGCCGCCAGCACGCCGGTCGCGTCGCCCTCCCCCATGAGCAGGTCGTAGCGGCGGCGGTCAAGGACTCGGGCGTGCCCGGCCATGAAGCCGGGCACGGTGGAAAGGCTCACGTTCATGCCGTCATCGTGCCCGGATCCGCGCGGTCCGGTCTTGTAGGTACCGGACACGCCGGACACCCGGCCCCGCCTCGCCGATCGCCACCGCCGCGCCCGGCGCCACGGCCCTCACCGATCGTCGCCGGCCGCGCCACGGCCCTCACCGATCGCCGCCGGCCGCGCCCCGCGCGCCCGCTACTCGTTGATCGTCACCGGTCGTTTCAGCAGCCACAGCGCCGCCCGCTGGAGCAGCGTGCGGTGCACCTCGTTGCCGTAGGAACGCGTGTCGTGCCCCAGCGCGTCGTAGAACACCCGCCCGCGCCGCACCGGCCGCGCCCAGACCAGCGGCTGGCCGTTGGCGGAGGCCAGCGGCTCGACGTCGGGCAGCACGTCCAGGTCGCTGTAGACCTCGTCCACCACGTCGAAGTCGCGCAGCCCCTCGACCACCGGATGCTTGCCGTGCACCCGCACCCCCGTCCAGCCCAGCGGCGGGTGGTGGGACTTGGGCCAGGTCCAGCAGCCGCCCAGCACGCGCGGCCAGCCCTGCCAGTCGTCGAAGCAGATCGACGCCGAGTGCATGCACAGCAGCCCGCCGCCCCGGTCGAGGTGGTCGAGCAGGGTGGTGCGCGCCTGCGCGGGCAGCGTGAAGCGCCACTCGTCGCGCAGGTCGGCGAAGCGGTCCTGGCCCATCTGCCAGCGCAGCGCGTTGACCGTGATGAGCTGGACCTCCGGCGGCTCGCTCAGCGCGCCCGCGATGTCCTCGGTGATCTCCGACTCGACCCCCACCTCGGCGAGCACCTCCGCGAGCGCGGCCGACGTGGCGGCGAAGTCATGGAACAGTCCTCCAGAAAGGATCAGATTTCTCGCCACTTGCCCAGCTCATCATGGTTACCCATGGTTTTCCACCCCGTTGGCCGCCGCGACCGGCCCGACCGGCCCGACCGGCGCGAGCGGCCCACCGGCGCGAGCGGCACGACCGGCCCGACCGGTGCCCCCGGCACGCGGACCGCCCCGCCGAGGAGGCATGATGCGGGGCGTGGACTTCGAGGACTACCGGCCGATGCTGCTCGGGCTGGCCTACCGGCTGCTGGGCAGCATGTGGGACGCCGAGGACGTGGTGCAGGAGGCGTGGCTGCGCTGGCAGGGCACCGACCGCGACACGGTCAGGGAGCCACGGGCGTTCCTGCTGACCGTGGTCTCACGGCTGGCGCTCGACCAGCTCCGCTCCGCGCGGGTCAAGCGGGAGGCCTACACCGGGCCGTGGCTGCCGGAGCCGGTCGCGACGTCGGAGGCGGGGCCGCTGGACACGGCCGAGCTGCGCGACACGGTCTCGTACGCGACGCTGCACATGATGGAGCGGCTCTCGCCGCCGGAGCGGGCGGTGTTCGTGCTCCGGGAGGCGTTCGAGCTGCCCTACGACCAGATCGCCGAGATCGTCGGCCTCTCCGTGGCCAACGCCAGGCAGCTGCACCACCGGGCCGAGACGCGGCTGACCCGGGGGCGTGACCGGTTCCGGCCGTCCAGCGAGGAGCACGCGGCGCTGCTGGCCTCGTTCATGCGGGCGGCCGAGGGCGGCGACCTGTCCGCGCTCACCGACCTGCTCCACGAGGACGTCGTGGCCTACAACGACGGCGGCGGCAAGGTCAGGGCGGCGCTGCGGCCGATCTTCGGCCGGCGCAAGGTCCTGGCGTTCCTGGGCGGGCTGCTGGCCCGCTACGACTTCTCGGGCGCGCGTCTGGTGGAGATCAACGGCGGGCCCGCGTTCGCGGTCCGGCTCGGCGGGTTCACGCAGCTCGTCCTGGTCGACATCGAGGACGGCCGGATCAAGGAGCTCTACGGCGTGCTGAACCCCGACAAGCTCGCGCACGCCCGGCTCGACTGACCCGGCAGGCTCCCGCACGCGCGGCCGGACCGACCCGACAAGCCGGCGCACGCGCGGCCGGACTGGCGCGACAAGCTCGCGCACGCGCGGGCGGACTCGGCCGCGCCGGGGGTCGCACGATCTATAGTCGCCCGTATGGATCTCGGCATCTCAGGCAAGGTCGCCCTCGTCACCGGAGGCAGCGCGGGCATCGGGCTCGCCGCCGCCAAGAGCCTCGCGCGGGAGGGCTGCGACGTCTGCGTCTGCGCCCGCGACCCGGAGAAGCTCGCGGACGCGGTGGTGGAGCTGCAGGAGTTCGGCAAGGTGGTGCACGCCGTGCTGGCCGACGTGGAGGATCCGGCCGCCGCCCGCCGGGTGGTCGAGGAGACGCGCGACGTGCTCGGGCCCGTCGACATCCTCGTGGCCAACGCGGGCGGGCCGCCGCCCGGCCGCTTCGACGAGCTCGGGCTCGACGGCTGGGACGTCGCCGTCCAGCGCAACCTGCTCGGCACCGTGCGCCTCATGCACGCGGTGCTGCCCGAGATGCGCTCGCGCGGCTGGGGCCGGATCGTCACGATCACCAGCAGGTCGGCCCGCGAGGTGATCGACGGGCTCGCGCTGTCCAACGCCATGCGCCCGGCCGTGGCCGGCGTGGTGCGCACGCTGGCCCGCGAGGTCGGCCGCGACGGCGTGCGGGTCAACAACGTGATGCCCGGCCCCATCGACACCGACCGGCTGCGGGAGACCACCGGCGGCGAGGAGGCGCTGCGCGCACGCGGGGAGAGCGTGCCCGTGGGGCGCATCGGCCGGCCGGAGGAGGTGGGGGACGTGGTGGCGTTCCTGGCCAGCGAGCGGGCGTCGTTCGTGAACGGCGTCTCGCTGCTGGTGGACGGCGGGGAGAGCCGCGTCGTCTCCTGAGCGATGCCCGCCCGCGCCGGGGCGCCGGTCACGGGAGGGCGGGCGCGCCGGGGCGGGTCATCTCCTGACCAGCGTGTCGACGATCGTGGCGGCCCAGGCGTGGTCGTCGCCGAGGTGGTCGACGAAGCAGGCCAGGTTGGCCCGGTGGAAGCAGGCGCCCATGAGCAGGGAGGCGGCGGCGTCGGCGTCGATGCCCGCCTCTATCCGGCCGGCGGCCTGCTCGGCCCGCAGGATGTCGGCCAGCGCCTCGATCGGCAGGTGCGGGCCGATGCCGGCCTCGGCCAGCATCTTCCTGAACCCGGCCAGCAGCGGCGGGTCGCCCAGCACGCCCCCGGCGACGGCCATGGCCCTGGCGTAGAACTCCAGCGCCGTGGTGGTGAACGCGGTCAGATTGGCGGCCACGTCGCCCTGCCCCACGTCACGCCGCAGCCGCGTCAGCGCGGGGCCGAGCGCGGGCATCCGCTCCAGCAGCACGGCGAGGAAGAGCTGCTCCTTGCCGGCGAAGTGCTTGTAGAGCAGCGCCTCGGAGCAGCCCGCCTCCTGCGCGATCCGCTTGGTCGTGGCCCCCGAGATGCCGAACTGGTGAATGGCCTGCTCAGCGGCGTCGATGATGCGGTCGCGTGTGCCCATCAGCCCATGATAAGAGCGCCTGCCCGACCACATCGGGGTCCATGGCATTCTTCCCTTAGGAAGACCATGGGAAAGGGCGTGGGCATGGACAAGCCGGTCATCGTGACGGTGGACGACGATCCAGGCGTCTCGCGGGCGGTCGCCCGCGACCTGAGACGCCGTTACGGGCAGGAATATCGCATCGTCCGCGCCGAGACGGCCAGGGACGGCATCGACGCCGTCAGGGAGATGCGGTTGCGGGGCGACGACGTGGCGGCGATCCTGGCCGACTATCGCATGCCCCAGATGAACGGCGTGCAGTTCCTTGAGGCCGCCATGGACCTGTATCCGTACGCGCGCCGGGTGTTGCTGACCGCCTATGCCGACACCGACGCGGCGATCCAGGCGATCAACGTGGTGGACCTCGACCATTATCTGCTCAAGCCGTGGGACCCGCCGGAGGAGAAGTTCTATCCGGTGATGGACGGGCAGCTCGACGCCTGGTTGCGGACCGAGCGGGTGGACAGGGCCGAGTTGCGCGTGGTGGGCGACCGGTGGTCGGCGCAGTCGTACAAGGTGAGGGACTTCCTGGCGCGCAACCACGTGCCGTACCAGTGGATGTTGTCGGACGACCCGGAGGGCGCGCAGCTCGTGAAGGCGGCCGGCGAGGGCTGCCACCTGCCGCTGGTGGTGACCTCCGACGGCGTCACGCTGGAGTCGCCCGACCAGGCGACGCTGGCCACGGCGGTGGGGCTGTCCACGACGCCGGCCACCGACTTCTACGACCTGATCGTGGTGGGCGGGGGCCCGGCGGGGCTCGGCGCGGCCGTCTACGGCGCCTCCGAGGGGCTCAACACGGTGCTGGTGGAGGCCTACTCCTCCGGCGGCCAGGCGGGTCAGAGCTCCCGGATCGAGAACTACCTGGGCTTCCCCGACGGCGTCTCCGGGCAGCAGCTCGCCGACCGGGCGCGCAGGCAGGCGCTGAAGTTCGGGGCGGAGCTGCTGACCGCGCGCAAGGTGACCAGCCTGGAGCCGCGGGGGCAGGCGCGGGTGGTCGGGTTCCAGGACGGCGGGGAGATCGCGGCGCACGCGGTGATCCTGGCCACCGGCGTGGCCTACCGGCGGCTGGAGGCGCCGGGGCTCGGCGAGTTCGTGGGCCGGGGCGTCTTCTACGGCGCCGCCCTGACCGAGGCGCCCGCCTGCGCCGACACCGAGGTGTTCATCGTGGGGGCGGCCAACTCGGCCGGGCAGGCCGCGGTCTACCTGTCGGGATTCGCGAGCAAGGTTCATTTGTTGGTGCGGAGTGATGGTTTGGAGAAGTCCATGTCTCACTACCTCATCGAGCAGATCGCCGCGATCCCCAACATCGAGGTGCACGTGCAGACGCAGGTCGTCGGGGCCGGCGGCGAGGGTCACCTGGAGCGGCTGACGCTGTCCACCAAGGGCGAGGAGCGCACGGTGGACGCGCAGTGGTTGTTCGTGTTCATCGGGGCCGAGCCGTACACGTCGTGGCTGGGCGAGACGGTCGAGCGGGACGCGCGCGGGTTCGTGCTGACCGGGCCCGACCTGGTGCAGGGCGGGCGGCGGCCGCGCAACTGGCCGCTGCGGCGCGAGCCGTACTTCCTGGAGACGAACGTGCCCGGGGTGCTGGCGGCCGGCGACGTGCGCGCGGAGTCGATCAAGAGGGTGGCCTCCGCCGTCGGGGAGGGCGCGATGGCCGTCGCGCTCGTGCACCGTTATCTGGAGAAGCAGTGAGCGACAACACCTCAGCCGGCGGCGGAGTCCCGGCCGGCACCGACAGCATGATCGACATCGGCGAGCTGCGCAAGCTCTTCCTGTTCGAGCGGCTCACCGACGAGCAGCTCACCAAGCTCGCCGGCAGCGGCCGGGTGCGCAGCTACGCCCAGGACGAGGACATCGTCCGGCAGGGCGAGCCCGCCGAGTGCTTCGCGGTGCTGCTCGAAGGCGAGATCCAGATGATCAACGAGACGGTCAGCGCCGGCACCGTCGCGATGCCCCGCACCTCCCAGCCCGGCGTCTACGGCGGCGCCACCTCCGCCTACCTGGGCGACCGCGCGCCGCAGACCTACCAGCACACGCTGCGCGCCACCGCGCCGTCGCGGATGTTCCTGCTGCCGGCCAAGAAGTTCGCCTACATCGTGGCCGAGTGGTTCCCGATGGCGATGCACCTGCTCGACGGGCTGCTGTCCGGCGGGCGCATGCAGCGCGAGATCATCGACCGGCGGCAGCGGCTGACCGCGCTCGGCACGATCACGGCCGGGCTCACCCACGAGCTGAACAACCCGGCGGCGGCCGCGGTCCGCGCGGTGAGCGAGCTGCGCTCCCTGATCAAGGACTCCCGCATGCGGCTGGCCAAGCTCGCCGAGGACGGCATCCCGCCGGAGAAGCTGCGCGCGCTGATCGAGGCGCAGGAGGCGTGCACGAGCAACCTGGGCAGCCAGCCCAAGCGCTCGCCGCTGGAGATCTCCGACGCCGAGGAGGAGCTCGGCGAGGCGCTGGAGGAGGCGGGCGTGGACGACGCGTGGGAGCTGGCTCCCGCGCTGGTCAACGTAGGTTTCGACAGCGCCTACCTGAACAAGATCCGCGGCAAGGTGGGCGAGGAGCACACCTCGCCGGCGGTGCACTGGCTGGCCGAGGCCATCGAGATCTCGCAGATGCTCAACGAGGTGACCGAGGCGACCGAGCGCATCACCACGCTGATCCGCTCGGCCAAGCAGTATTCCCAGATGGACCGGGCGCCGTTCCAGCAGGTGGACGTGCACGACCTGCTCGACAGCACGGTCGCGATCTTCCGGGGCAAGGTGCCGCCGGGCATCAGCGTGGTCACCGACTACGACCGTACGCTGCCGCCCATCCCCTGCTACGCCGGCGAGCTCAACCAGGTGTGGACGAACCTCATCCACAACGCGCTCGACGCGATGGGCGAGGAGGGCACGCTGACGATCCGCACCGCGTACGACGAGGACGAGGCGATCGTCGAGATCGGCGACACCGGCCCCGGCGTGCCCGAGGCGATCAAGGACCGGATCTTCGAGCCGTTCTTCACCACCAAGAGCGTGGGCGAGGGCACGGGGCTCGGCCTCGACATCTCCTACCGCATCGTCGCAGGCCGGCACGGGGGTGAGATCAAAGTGCGGTCGGTGCCCGGCGACACCTGGTTCGAGGTGCGCCTGCCGCTCAGGGAGCCCACGGCCACCGCCTGATCGCTCTTCGTTACCTTCCCCGACTTGTCAGGACGCGTCCTGACCCCGTGTAATGGGTGACCGAAATGCGGGAAGGAGTCGGGCCGGGTGAGCACGTCGGAGTCCGTGACGGAATCGCGTTCGCTGAACGCGCTGCTCAAGGCGCTCGGCGGCATCGAGCGGCTGGGCAACAAGCTGCCCCATCCCTTCTGGTTGTTCGTCATCCTGGCCGCGCTGCTGTCCCTGGCGAGCTGGGGGCTGGCGGCGGCCGGGGTCTCGGCCGTCAACCCGGCCACGGGCAAGACCGTCGAGGTCCGCAACCTGCTGTCCGACGAGGGCGTGCGGATGATGGTCGGCGACGCGATCGAGAACTACACCTCGTTCCCGCCGCTCGGCACGATCCTCGTCGTCATGCTCGGCGTCGCGGTCGCCGAACGCTCGGGGCTGCTCGCGGCGGTGCTGCGCTCCGGGGTGGCGAAGGTGTCGCCGCGCTGGGTGACGTTCGCGCTGGCGTTCACCGGGATGGTCTCGCACGCGGCCTCCGACGCCGCGTACGTCGTGCTCATCCCGCTCGGCGCGCTGGCCTTCCGCGCGGTGGGCCGCAGCCCGCTGCTCGGCATCGTGGTGGCGTTCGTGTCGATCTCGGCCGGCTACGACGCCAGCCCGCTGATCACGCCGACCGACGCCATCCTGTCCGGGCTGACCACGGCCGCCGCGCACACCATCGACCCCTCCTACGTCGTCACGCCGCTGGCCAACTACTTCTTCTCGCTGGCCTCGTCCCTGGTGCTGGCCGCGACGATCACGCTGGTGACCGAGCGGGTGCTGGCGCGCCGGGTCGAGTCGATGCCCGTCGACCCCGACGCCGTCGAGGACGACCTCGGCTCGCTGACGCTCACCCCGGCCGAGCGGCGGGGCCTGCGGGCCGCGCTGGTCACGCTCGTGGTCTTCGCCGCGGCCCTGACGGCCGCCGTGCTGCCCGCGGGCTCGCCGCTGCGGGGCGAGGGCGGCAGCATCGTGCAGTCGCCGCTGCTCACCTCGATCGCGGTCTTCCTCGGGCTGGCGTTCCTGGCCGTCGGCTGGGCGTACGGCAAGGCCGCGGGGACGATCGCGGGCAGCGGCGCCGTGCCGTCCTTCATGGCCCACGGGTTGCGGGAGATGGCGCCGATCCTGGTGCTGTTCTTCGCGATCGCGCAGTTCCTGGCCTTCTTCAAGTGGACCGGCGTGGGCGAGATCATCGCCATCCACGGCGCGGGCCTGCTGCGGGCGGCCGGGGTGAGCGGGCCGGTGGTGTTCCTGGGCATCCTGCTCGTGGTCACGGTGATCAACCTCGTGGTGACCAGCGGGTCGGCCCAGTGGGCGCTGGTCGGGCCGGTGTTCGTGCCGATGCTCATGCTGCTGAACATCCCGCCCGAATACACCCAGGCCCTCTACCGCATCGCCGACTCGTGCACGAACGCGATCACGCCGATGAGCCCGTACTTCGTGATGGCGCTCGGCTTCCTGCAGCGTTACCGCCGCTCGGCCGGCATCGGCACGCTCGCCTCGATGACGATCCCGCTGGCGCTCGCCCTGCTCGTCGTCTGGACGCTGCTGTTCTTCGTGTTCTGGTGGCTGAAGATCCCGCTCGGCCCCGGAGCGCCCGTCCCCTGATCATGTGGAAAGGATTCTCGTGTTGATCACCGACTGGACCCGGCACGCCCTGCCGGCCATGCTCGACGACCTCAGGGCCCTGGTGGAGCTGGAGACCCACAGCTACGACAAGGCCATGCTGGTCAAGGGGCTGCGCGGGATCAGGGCGCGGGCGGTGGCGCACCTGGGGACACCCGACGACGAGATCCTGCACGAGGGCGGCGGGCACGGCGACGTCCTGGAGCTCTACTACCGCGGCACCGCGCCGGGGACCGTGCTCATGCTCGGCCACTACGACACGGTCTGGCCGACCGGCACGCTGGCGAGCTGGCCGTTCACGGTGGTCGAGGGCAAGGCCACGGGGCCGGGCGTGTTCGACATGAAGGCGGGGCTGGTGCAGGCGATCTGGGCGCTGCGCGGGCTGCGGGAGCTGGGGCTGCCGCATCCGGGCGTGCGGTTGCTGTTCAACGGGGACGAGGAGATCGGCAGCCCGGCCTCGCGCCCGCACATCGAGGCGGCCGGCGAGGACGCGCTGGCGACGCTGGTCTTCGAGGCGTCCATGGACGGCGCGCTGAAGACCGCGCGCAAGGGCGTGGGGCTGTTCAACGTCACGGTGACCGGGGTGGAGGCGCACGCGGGGCTGGACCCGTACGCGGGGGCGAACGCCATCCACGCGCTGGCCGAGATCGTCACCACGCTGGCGGCGGCCGGCTCGCGGGAGCACGGCACCACCGTGAACGTCGGCATGATCAGCGGCGGCACCGGCCGGAACGTGGCCGCCGGGCGGGCGACGTGCGGCATCGACGTGCGCGTCACCGACGCGTACGAGATGGGGCGGATCGACGACCTCTTCGCCGGTCTGCGGGCCGCGGACCCGCGCGTGAAGATCTCCGTCACCGGCGAGTGGAACCGCCCTCCCATGATCCCGAACCCCGCCTCCCAGCGGCTGTTCAAGGAGGCGCAGGAGGTGGCGGCCGGGTTCGGCTGGCCGGTGGACGAGGCGTCGGTCGGGGGCGCCGGCGACGCGAACTTCCTCTCGGCGCTGGGGCTGGCCGTGCTGGACGGGATGGGCGCGGTGGGCGACGGGGCTCATGCGCGGCACGAGCACGTGGTGATCGAGCACATCCCGGAGCGCACGGCGCTGACCATGGGCCTGATCACCGCCCTCGCCTGACCCGTGGCCGCCCGCCGGCCGCCGCACCGGCGGCGAGCCCGGGGCGAGGGCGGCACTCCGGCCTCGCGCCCGGCGTGCCCGGCGTGCCCGGCGCGAGCGATGAGAGCGCTCTCAGCCTCAGCCGAAGACGCGGTCCCGCACCAGGTCGAGGGCCGTCAGCACGGCGCCCTGGAGCACGGCGTTGCCCGCCACCGTGCTGGCGCGCACCTCGGTCGGGGCCGGTGACAGCTCGCGCAGGCGGTCGGCCACCAGGGCGGCCAGCTCGTCGCCGCCCTCGTGCCCGTTCTCGCCGCCGAGCACGACGAGCCCCGGGTCGAGGAGCGTGACGAAGGCGAAGGCGCCCTTGGCCAGCCGGGCGGCGAACTCCGCCCGGTCCACCCGGCGGGCCGCGCTGTCGGCCACCAGATGGCAGAAGGCGGTGCCGTCCACGTCGAGGAAGCCGATCTCCCCCGCGCCGCCGGAGGCGCCCCTGCGCAGCCGCCCGCCGAGCACGACCGCCGCGCCGACCCCGTCCCCCACCCAGATCAGCACGAAGTCCTCGGCCCCCTGCGCGGCGCCGGTGCGCAGCTCGGCGATGGCGGCCAGGTTGACCTCGTTCTCGAGGATGACCGGCACGCCCAGCCGGTCGCGCCACGCCGGCACGAGCCCTGGCCGCCAGCCCGGCACGTCGTTGGCCGACACCAGCTCCCCGTCCCGGGGCGCGACCAGCCCCGGCGCGCCGACCACCACCGTGTCCACCGCGCGCTCCCCCGCGGCCTCGGCGACGGCGCCGGCGACCAGCTCCACCAGGTCGCCGCCGACCGTCCCGGCGCTCGACCCGACGACCCGGCCGGTGATGTCGGCGACGGTGACGGAGATCGCGTCGCGCCGCAGGTCCACGCCCGCCACGTGGGCCCGGTCCGGGACCAGCGCGTACATGCGCGCGTTCGGCCCCCGCCGGTCTTCTCCCGACTCGCCCGCGGCCTCGATCAGGCCGCCCCGGATGAGCCGCTCGACGAGGTCGGAGACGGTCGGCCGGGACAGGCCGGTGAGCTCGCGGAGCTGGGGCGCGGTCAGCGGGCCCCGTTCGAGCAGCAGGTCGAGGGCCAGCCGGTCGTTGATCGCCCGGGCCATGGAGGGGGTCGCGGTCTTCGCGCCGGTTGCGGCGGGGGTCGCGGTCTTCACCTCGCCCATATTAGTCAGGGTCCCTGCCTGAAAACCTCTTTTCATCAGGAAACCTGCCTGATAGTTTTCCGGGCCATGAGTTCCCATCGCGCCATCGCCGCCGTTTTCGCCGTGCACGGGGCAGTGGCCGGCAGCATGTCCACCCGCATCCCCTGGCTGCAGGACCACCTCGACCTGGACCCGGCGACCCTGGGCCTGGTGCTGCTGTGCCCGCCGATCGGCGCGTTCATCGCCATGCCCATGTCGAGCCGGCTGGCCTACCGGATCAGCGGCCGCAGCGCGACGCGCGTCCTGATCGCCGTGTGGTGCGCGGCCCTCGCGATACCCGCGCTCTCGCCGTCGGCGGCCTGGCTGTTCCCGGCGTTCCTGCTGTTCGGGGCGGCGGCGGGGATGTCCGACGTGGTCATGAACGCGCACGGCGTCGTCACCGAACGCCACCTGGGCCGTTCGATCATGTCCGGGCTGCACGGCATGTGGGCGGTCGGCAGCCTGGCGGCCGGCGGCGTCGGCACCGTGGCCGCGCAGGCCGGCGTCGACGCCCGGCTGCACCTGGCGGGGGTCTCCGCCACGCTGCTCGCGATCGGCGCCCTGGCCGGCCGCGCCCTCCACCGCGACGGCCTCGCGGGCGGCGCGCCCGCCGGCGTGCCGGCGCCACGGCGGTTCGCGCTGCCCCCGCTCGCGATCCTGCCCATCGGCCTGGTCGGCTTCTGCGCGACGTTCGCCGAGGGCGCCAGCGCGAACTGGGCCGCCGTCTACCTCACGGCGGTCACCGACGCGGGCCCCGGCGTGGCGGCGGCCGGCTACACGGTCCTGATGTTCTGCATGGCCGGCACCCGGCTGATCGGCGACCGCATCATCCGGCTCCTCGGCCCCGTGACCGCCGTCAGGGCGGGCGGCGCGGTGGCGGCGCTCGGGGGCGTCCTCGTGGTCATCGCCCGCACGCCCGTGCTCGGCATCGCCGGGTTCGCCCTGATCGGGCTCGGGGTGGCGGTCATCATGCCGCTGGTCCTGGCGGCGGCCGGCAACGCGGGCGCCACGCCGGGCGAGGGGGTGACGGGGGTGGCCTCGATCACGTACCTGTCGGGGATGGTCGCGCCGCCGGTCACGGGGTGGCTGGCGGGCGGGTTGTCCTATCCGGTGGCGTTCGCTGTGATCACGGGGGTCGTGGTGACGATGACGCTGTTCGCCCACGTCCTGCGCACTTCTCCGGACGCCGGGCGGCAGGCGTCACCCGGCCGCCACGAACGAGACAGCCTCGCCAGAGGCTGACCCCGGCCAGGGCGCGCACAGCCGCCAGACTGTTCGATGTTCGTCAACCATCGAACATCGGAATCGGGGCGGGCGCGGGGGTTCATGGTTGGTGTTGGGGTGGGTACGGCGTCATGGTACGCTCCCAAGCGAGCGCTTGGTTCACCCGAGGGGACGCCGCATGAAGTTCTCGACCTTCCACCTCTTCCACCGCTTCGACGGGCAGAGCTTCAAGGACGTCTACGACTACCACCTGGAGCTCGCCGAGCTGGCCGAGGAGCTGGGGTTCGACGGGGTGCGGCTGGCCGAGCACCACTTCCGCGACTACGGCGTCGTCCCCAGCCTGTTCACCATGCTCGCCCACCTCGCCGCCCGCACCTCCCGCATCAGGCTGGGCACCGGCATCGTCGTGCTGCCCCTGCACAACCCCATCCACGTCGCCGAGGAGGCCGCGCAGGTGGACGTGCTGTCCGGGGGGCGGCTGGAGCTGGGGATCGGGCGGGGGTACCAGAGCTTCGAGTTCGAGGGGTTCGGGATCGATCTGGCGGAGGCGCGCGACCGGTTCAACGAGGCGCTCGAGGTGATCGTGGGCCTCTGGTCGCAGGAGACGTACCGGCACGAGGGGAAGTTCTACCGGACCGGGACCGAGGTGTCGCTGGTGCCCAGGCCGCTGCAGGACCCCCACCCGCCGCTGCACGTCGCGGCCGTCTCGCCGGAGACCGTGACCATGTACGCCGAGCGCGGCCTGCCCATCCTGGCCGACCCCGCGGCCCCGTTCCGCAAGGTCGTCAAGGCGGCCGAGACCTGGCGGGAGACGGCCGCGCGGGCCGGGCACGCGCCGGGCGCGGAGCTGGTGGTGGCCCGCAGCGTGTACGTCGCCCCCACCCTGGAGCAGGCCCGGGCCGACCAGGAGCGGTTCGAGGCGTCGTTCGACCGTTCGCGCATCTTCAACGAGCGCAGCGCGCCCATCGACCCCAGGACGGGCCGGGCCGCGCAGGGGTTCGAGTACTACCAGGACCGTTACCTCAAGGGCGGCGCGCTCTCCTCCGACTTCCGGTGGGAGCAGCTGGAGGTCATCGGCGACCCGGCGCGGGTGATCGAGCAGATCTCGCTGCTCAGGGAGGCCGGGTTCGGCAACCTCCTGTGCGACTTCGGCAGCACCCGGCCGATGCCGCTGGAGGACATGAAGCGGGTCATGCGCTTCTTCGCGACCGAAGTCATGCCGGCCTTCGCCGGCTGAAGTCCTGCCGGCCGTCGTGCCGGCTGAAGGGGGCTGACGATGATCCACAGCCTGTCCCTGTCCGACGTCCTCGCCGATCACGCCCGCAGCCGTCCGCAGGTGACGGCGGTGGTGGACGGGCAGCTCCGGCTCGGCTATCCGGAGCTGGACGAGCGGGTCTCCCGGCTGGCGGCGGCGCTGGACGGGCGGGGCGTGAGCGCCGGCGACCGGGTGTTGTGGCTGGGCCGCAACTCGCACGCGGTGCTGGAGCTGCTGCTGGCCTGCTCGCGGCTGGGCGCGGTCTGCTGCCCGGCGAACTGGCGGCAGTCGGAGGACGAGCTGCGCTTCGTGCTCGCCGACCTGGCCCCCGCGGCCGTGTTCCACGAGGAGTCCGAGACCGTCGCGGCGCTGCGCGAGCCGTCGTGGGTGCGGGCCGGCGAGGAGTACGAGCGGCTGCTCGGCCAGGCCGCCCCCCGGGAGTTCCCCCAGGTCGCCGACACCGAGCCGGTCCTGGCCCTCTACACCGCCGCGTTCGGGGGCCGGCCGGCCGCCGCCCTGCTCAGCAGCGCCGCGCTGGTCGCGCACGCCACGTCGCTGCTGGTCGTACGGCAGATGGAGCCCGGCTTCACCTTCCTCAACAACGGCCCGCTCTTCCACGTCGGGACCATGATGTTCTGCCTGGCCACGTTCCAGATCGGCGGCACGAACGTCTTCACCCCGGCCTTCGACGCCGAGGAGGTGTGCCGGCTGATCGACGCCGAGCGGGTGACGCAGGCGTTCCTGTTCGGGCCGATGATCGACGCGGTGGCCAGGGCGAACGCCGGCGGCAAGTACGACCTGTCGTCGCTCCGCTTCGTCTCCCACTCCCCCGAGTGGGACGACATGATCACCGTGGACGACTCGCCCTGGTGCCGCTCGAAGATGGGCGGCTACGGGCAGACCGAGGTGGGCGGCATGCTGACGTTCCTGGGGCTGGCGGAGGGCGGGGCCGGGTTCGCGGGGCGGCCGTCGCCGCTGGTGCAGGTACGCCTGCTGGCGCCGGACGGGAGCGAGGTGCCGGCGGGCGAGGTCGGGGAGATCTGCGCCCGCGGCAAGACCCTCTTTTCCGGATATTTCGCCCGGCCCGGCTTAAATGCGGAAAAGGTGCGGTACGGCTGGCACCACACCGGCGACCTCGGCCGCCGCGAACCCGACGGCACCATCACCTTCATCGGCCCCAGGCTCCGCATGATCAAGTCGGGGGCCGAGAACATCTACCCGGCCGAGGTGGAACGCGCGCTCAAGTCCCACCCCGCCGTGGCCGACGCCGCCGTCATCGGGGTGCCCGACCCCGACTGGCACCAGACGGTCAAGGCCCTGGTGGTGCTGGAGGGCGGGGCGCGGGCGACGGAGGACGACCTGGTGGAGCACGTCAGGGGGCTGCTGGCGGCGTACAAGCGCCCACGTCACGTCACGTTCGTGCCGGAGCTCCCCAAGCGCGGCTTCACCCCCGACTACGACGCGCTGGACGCGGCCCACGGCGGCGGCAACTACCCGGGCGAGTGAACCGGCCCCGCGACTATCCGGGCGAGTGAACCGGCCCCGCGACTACCCCGGCGAGCGAACCGGCCCCGCGACCGCCCGGGCGGGTGATCAGCCCCGCGTCAGGGGCAGTCCCGCCTCCAGGTGGGCCATGGCCTCGTCGAGCCGGGCCGGCGCGTCCATCTCCGGATGCTCCACCCACTCGAACCAGAGCGCCAGGATCACCCCCATGATCGCCCCCGTCACGTTGCGGATCTCCGGATCGTCCGGGGCGCGCCCCTCGCGCCGCGCGAGCCGCTCCTGGAGGGTCCGGGCCACGCCGGTCACGTTGGCGATGCTCGCCGCCCACAGCTCGGGCATCGTGAGCATGAGCAGCTCGCGCGCCACGCTGTCGGCGCGCTCCTGCGGCGTCTGCCCCTCGATCACGGCCCGCATGGCCGTGCGCACCGCCCGCACCGGCCCGAACTCGGGCGGCACCGCGTCCAGCGCCTCGACGAACGGCGGGAACTGGTCCACCAGCACCAGGTCCTCTTTGGTGGGGAAATAGCGGAAGACGGTGCTGGGCGCGACCTCGGCCGCCTCGGCGATCTGCTCGACCGTGGTGGCCGCGTAGCCCTGGTCGCGGAACAGCCGCAGCGCCTCCTTCTGGATCAACGCCCTCGTCTTGGCCTTCTTCCGCTCGCGCAGGCCCGGTCGCTCGCTCATGGCACCGCATTCTCGGGGGTACGGGGGCGCGCGTCCACTCCCGGGAGTTCACCGCATTTCGCTACCCTGCTCTCCTTTGCGACCGGGCACCCCTCACCGCGCCTCAGAGGATCGCCAGCGGGGTGAGCGGGCTGCCGGTGCCGCCCTCGATGCGCAGCGGCGCCGCCACGAACACGAACTCCGTACGGCCCCCGCGCTCCAGGGCGGCTCCCAGCTCCTCCAGCCAGAGCATCTCGATCAGGTGCACGCCGTGCCGGTGGAGCAGGACGAGGTGCAGGTCGTCCTCCGGCGGCTCGTCGGCCAGCCCGCGCCCGTCGAGCCCGCCGATGGCGGCGTTGTCGCAGGCCACCGCGGCCACGTCGTGCGCCGCCAGCCACCGGCCCGCCTCCGCCGACAGCCCCGGCTGGCCCGACCAGTACTCCTCGCGCGAGCGTTCCCACACCGCCGGCCAGCCGGTGCGGATCACCGCCACGTCGCCGGGGCGCGGCTCGGCGATCTCGGCCAGCAGCCCGGCCGGGACGCGGTGGCCGGCGGGCAGGTGGTCCAGGCCGAGCCGGCGGGGCACGTCGTACAGCACCCCTCGGGCCACCACCCCGCCCACCTGCTCGATCCCGCAGCGGGTGGCGCCGTAGGAGCGGACCCGGGCGGCCGGGTGGCCGTTGTAGAGCTCGTCGCCCGACCACATGTGGCACAGCGCGTCCATGTGGGTGGTGGTGCCGTGCGGGGTGACGATCAGGGCGTCGTCGGCCACCCGCAGGCCGTGGCCGATCGGGCGGGCGCCGGCCGCGTAGTCGCCGCCGTCCACGGACATGAAGTGCTGCGGCAGCGGGCGGCCCGGCAGGTGCGGCATCGTGCCGGGAGCGGGCGAGGAGGTGGCGCCCCTGATCGGCATGGCCAGGCTCAGCACCTCGCCGGTGGCGGCGCTGCGCAGGGCGTCGAGGACCACGGCCGGGGTGAGGAGGTTGAGGGTGCCACGCTGATCGTCTGGGCCGAATCGTCCCCAGTTGTTAGGCTCGGTGGCCAAGTAAGCGCTTCCTTTCGGTGTGGAGGTCTGATGCACTGCGATCCCCGGTTCTCCCGCGTGCGCGAGGTGTTCGAGCGGCAGTTCGCCGACGGCTCCGAGCTGGGCGCGGCCTTCGCCGTCTACCTGGACGGCGAGCTGGTCGTGGACCTGTGGGACGGCGTCGCCGACCGGCACACCGGGCGGCCCTGGGAGCGCGGCACGCCCGCCTTCGCCTACTCCTGCACCAAGGCGATCACCGCCGCCGTGCTGCTGCGGCTCGCGGAGCGGGGTCTGGTGGACGTGCGCGCGCCGGTGGCCGAGGTGTGGCCCGAGTTCGCGGCCGGCGGCAAGGGGGCGACCACGGTCGAGCACCTCCTCAGCCACCAGGCCGGGCTGCCGGTGGTGGAGGAGCCGGTGCCGGTGGCGGAGTTCGAGGACCAGCCGGCCATCGCCGCCCGGCTCGCCCGCCAGACGCCGCTGTGGGAGCCGGGCAGCGCGCACGGCTATCACGCGCTGTCGTACGGGTTCCTGGTGGGCGAGGTGGTCAGGCGGGTGACGGGCAAGTCGGTCGGCGAGCTGGTCGCGGCCGAGATCGCGGGGCCGCAGAAGCTGGAGTTGTGGGTGGGCGCGCCGGACGACGTGATCGACGGGGCGGCCCGGCTCACGGCGGGCGCGCGCCCGGGTGCCGACCGGCCCCTGAAGGTGACGGAGACCGAGGAGCCGGCCCGCGACCGGCCGCGGGCAGTTCAAGACGGCGAGCGCGCGCAGGCAGTTCAAGGCGGCGAGCGGGCGCAGGCGGCACAGGACGGCGAGCGGGCGCAGGACCCGGTGACCGCGCTGACCAGGGCGGCGCTCGACCCGCAGAGCCTGATGAACCGCGCGCTCGGCAACCCGGGCATGAACCTGCTCAAAGGCGGCGCGAACCATCCGGTGATCCTGCGGGCCGGCTGGCCGGCGGCGGGCGTCGTCACCACCGCCAGGGGCCTGGCCGGGTTCTACCGTGCGCTGATCGGCGGCGACCTGCTGGCCCCCGCGACGCTGCGGGAGGCGCTGCGGCCCCGGGTGGCCGGTCCCGATCGGGTGCTGCTCATGGAGACCTCGTTCGGGCTGGGCTTCATGCGGCCGTCGATGACGTTCCTGGCGCCGTCGCGCACCGCGTTCGGCCACTCGGGGATGGGCGGCTCCCTCGGGATGGCCGACCCGGAGCGCGGCCTGGCCGTCGGGTACGTGATGAACCGGATGGCCGACGCGCTCTCCGGCAACCTGCGCGGGGTGCGGCTGCTGGGGGCCGTCTACGACTCGTTGTGAGCGCATCGCCACGTCAGTGCATGGTCACGCCGCCGCTCACCGACAGGGTCTGCCCGGTGATGTACGCGGCGCGTTCCGTACAGAGGTAGGCCACCAGCCCGGCCACGTCGGCGGGTGTGCCGAGGCGGCGCAGCGGGATGCCCCGCGTGATCTTGCCGACCAGGGCCGGGTCGGCGGCGGAGACCCGGCGCAGCATGGGGGTGTCGGTCGGGCCGGGGCAGACCACGTTGGAGGTGACGTGCGCCCCGGCGGCCTCCCTGGCGAGGGTCTTGGCCAGGCCGAACAGCCCGGCCTTGGTCGCCGCGTACGCCCCCTCGCCCCCGGACCCGGCCCTGGCCCCGTCGGAGGAGACGAACACCAGCCGCCCCCACCCCCTGGCCAGCATGCCCGGCAGCAGCAGCTTGGTCAGCAGCATCGGGCCGCGCAGGTTGACCTGCCACATGAGGTCCCAGCCCGCCGGGTCGCTTTCGGTGAACGGCTCCACGATCGCCACCCCGGCGTTGTGCACCAGCACGTCCACCTCGCCCGCCGCGTCCGCGAACCGCTCGACGG
Organism: Nonomuraea candida; assembly: GCF_000725485.1. Lineage (GTDB taxonomy): Bacteria > Actinomycetota > Actinomycetes > Streptosporangiales > Streptosporangiaceae > Nonomuraea > Nonomuraea candida. The sequence continues at coordinate 76,271 of NZ_JOAG01000042.1, forward strand.
AGGCCGGCGCGGCCAGGTCCACGGGCAGGGCCCGCGCGCCGGGCAGGCCCGCCGCCACCTTCTCGGCGTTCGGCAGGTCCACGTCGGCGACCAGCACGCGGGCGCCGAGCGCGGCCAGGTCCGCGGCGATGGCGGCGCCGATCGCGCCCGCTCCCCCGGTCACCACGGCCATCCGGCCGTCCAGGCGCAGCCCGTCCATCAGCGCCACACCCCGGCCAGCTCGGTGGCGGTGGCGCGGCCGGCCAGCAGGCTGATCGTGTGCTTCAGCACGGCCCGCGCGTAGTCCTCGGGGATGCCCGCGACCGCGTCGGTGACCACGGTCACCCGGTAGCCCAGGTTGACCGCCTCCAGGGCCAGGCCGGGGATGCCGAGGTTGAGCGAGACGCCGAGCGCGACCACGGCCGTGACGCCCAGCGAGCGCAGCGTCATGTCCAGGGAGGTGCCGGTGAACGGGGAGAAGCCGTGGTGGCGCCGGCTCTCCAGGTCGCCGTCCGCGCGCAGCTCGGGCAGCACCTCGGTGGCGGCCGTGCCCTCCAGCATGTGGCCGGGGTCCTTCAGCAGCGAGACGATGAACGGGCAGTTGCCGGCGTGGGAGCCGGCCCGGTCGGGCCGGAACGCGGCGGTGCAGTGGATCACCGGCAGCCCCGCCCGGCGGGCCGCGCCCAGCACCCGGGCGGCGTTGGCCACCACGTCGTGGCGGGCGCACGCCGCCACCAGCTCGGGGAACTTCGTCAGGTCGCCGACGACGCCCCGCTGCATCTCCATGACCAGCACCGCCACGCGCTCCACCGGCGACCTCCACAAGCGCTTGCTTGGCGAGGAGCATAACATCCCCGGCCGTGACAACCCGAACCCCAGGTGAGACCGTCGAAGTGGAAGACGCTTATGGGGGGTGGGACTTGGTCCCCGGTTACCGTGAGGCGCGCCAGCTCGGCGCCGGTCGCACCGGCCGCGTGCACCTGGCCACCTACGAGCCGACCGGCGCGTACGTGGCCGTCAAGTACCTCAACGCCACCCTGCGCAGGGACGCCGAGTTCATGGAGCGCTTCCGGTCCGACGCCCCCCGGCTCGTCGAGCTCGACGACCCGAACGTGGTGCGCCTGTACGAGTACGTCGAGACCCCGGAGCGGGCGGCCGTGGTCATGGAGCTGGTGGACGGCGTGTCGCTGCGCACGCTGCTGGCCGAGCACGGCCGGCTGAGCCCGGAGGCGGCGCTGGCCGTGGTGAAGAGCACGCTGGCGGCGCTGGTCGTGGCCCACGAGCGGGGCGTGCCGCACCGGGACGTGCAGCCGGGCAACATCCTGGTCCAGGCCGACGGCGGCGCCAAGCTGGGCGACTTCGGCGTCGTGGTGCACGCCGAGGCGCCGGGGGTGCCCGCGGGCACCCCCGCGTACATGGCGCCGGAGTTGTGGACGCGGCACCGGGCGGGGCCGGCGGCCGACGTGTACGCGGCGGCGTGCGTGCTGTTCGAGTCGGTCCGGGGGCGGCCGCCGTACCGGGCGTACCGGGAGGGCGGGGAGCAGGACGTGCCCGCGCTGCGCGAGCGGCACCTGACCGAGCCGGTGCCGCTGGAGGAGGCGCCGGACACGCTGCGCGACCTGCTCAGGCGGGGGCTGGCCAAGGGCCCGGAGGCCAGGTACGCCACGGCCGCGGCGTTCGCCAGGGAGCTGGAGGAGGACGCGGTCGTCGGGTACGGCCGGGACTGGGAGCAGCGCGGGCGGCGGCAGCTCGCGGAGCTGGCCACGCTGCTGGCGCTGCGCTTCCCGCTGGCCGGGAGCGGCGGCGGAGCCCGCGCGGCGCGGCCACGCGTCCGGGTGCCCCGGCTGCCGCCGCAGCTCTGGATGGCGGGCGCGGCGGTGGTGGCGGCGCTGGTCGCGATCCTGCTGTCGGGCGGGCGGCTGCCGTCGGGGCCGGGGACCATCCTCATGCCGCCGCCCGGCGCGGAGCCCGGGCCCGCCGCCACCTCCACCCCTCCGGAGCCCGGGGAGCCCGGGGAGCCCGCCCGCACCACTCCCCGCACCACTCCCCCGCCGCCCCCGCCGCCGCCGTCCCGGTCTTCCCCGCCTCCGCCGTCCCCGCCTCCCGGCCCCACCCGGCAGGGCGGCGGGCTCGTGCCGGGGCCCGCCGTGCTGGCCGTCACCATCCTGCGGTGGAACGGCACGGCCGGGTCGATCGCCGTCTCGGTGGACGGCGCGGCGTCGGTGCGGCTGCGGGTGGCGTACACGCGGCGGAACGGGGAGCGCGGCGTGGCCAGGAGGGTGCGGGAGGAGAGCCGCACCCTGAGCGGCCGGACCTCCTACACCGTCGGCGTGCGGCACGAGCCCGGCCGGGTGGCGTGCGGCGGGCGGGCGTACGCCGGGATCGTGGTCATGACGGAGCCGGCGGCGGGGAACGGGCCGCAGGTGGGCGAGGCGGCGGTGCACGGACCCGCCTGCCCGGAACCACCCGCCCCCACCCCCCCCCCCGACCCCGCCTGCCCCTGGTGCGGCGGCCGCGACCTGACCTTCGCCCCGGTCTCCGGCGAGGGCGTGGTGCACACCTACACCTCCCCGAGCCCGCCTGCCCCTGGTGCGGCGGCCGCGACCTGACCTTCGACCCGGTCTCCGGCGAGGGCGTGGTGCACACCTACACGGTCGTGCACCGCTCGTTCGCCCCCGGCTACCGGGGCCGCGAGCCGTACGTCATGGCCTGGGTGGACCTGCCGGAAGGTGTGCGGGCCTTCGGGCACGTGGTGGGGTGCCCGCCCGAGCGGGTGCGCATCGGCCTGCCCGTACGCGTGACGTTCCTCGACGACCTGCCCCATTGGAGGCCCGCGTGAAGCTCGGCAACATCCTGATCCCCGTCACCGACCTGGACGAGGCCATCGCCTTCTACGGGCTGCCGGTGAAGTTCCGCGACGGCGACCGGTTCGCCGCGCTCGACGGGGGCGGGGTCACCGTGGCGCTGGCGGGGCCGGCCGAGCACGTGACCGCGGGGGCGGCGCCGTCGTACAAGGTGGACGACGTGGCGCGGGCCGTGCGGGAGATGGCGGCGCGCGGGGCCGAGGTGGTGCGGGCGCCCGAGGCGGGGCCGCACGAGACGCGAGCCGTGCTGCGCGACCCCTCGGGCAACGCCTTCGTGCTCTATTCGCCCCTCTGACCCGCCCGTGGAGGCACCCATGGCACGATCACCCTACGGCAACTACGGTCACGCGATCCTGACCGCCGCGGCGCTGCGCACGCCCGACCGGGTGGCGCTGACCTACTGCGGCGAGCGGAGCTTCACCTACGACCAGCTCAACAGGAACGTCAACCGCCGCGCCCACGCCCTGCTCGCCGCCGGGGTGGCGCCGGGCACGCGGGTGGCGGCGCTGCTCAACGAGACGTTGCGGGTGGCCGAGGTGTACCTGGCGCAGGCCAAGATCGGGGCGGTCACGGCGGCGCTGAACCCGTACTGGCCGGAGGAGACGCTGCGCGCGGTGGTGGCGGCGGCGCAGTGCACGGCGTTCGTGTACGACGCCACCGTGGAGTCCGTGGTCGAGCGGATCAGACCGGCCCTGCCGCAGGTGAGCGCGTGGATCCACGTACGCGACCTGGAGGGCGGCTCCGACGCCGAGCCCCCGCTGGGCGGGCACCACGACGACCCGCTGGCCCTCTACTTCACCTCGGGCACGACCGGGCTGCCCAAGGCCGTGGTGCACACGCACGCGTCGTCGCTGGCCACGGCGCAGATCTGGCTGGACGTGCCGCGCGCGCCGGACTCGGTGTTCGGGACGGGCGCGATCATCTGGGGCATCGGCTTCCCGGCCATCGTGGGGCCGGCGCTGTACGCGGGGATGCGGCTGGTGCTGGAGCAGGACTGGGGGCCGGCGAACTTCCTGCGCGTGGTGCCGCGCGAGCGGGTCACCCATCTGTCGCAGATCCCGTCGTTCTACTCGGCCCTGCTGTCCTCGCCGGAGCACGAGGGCGTGGACCTGTCGTCGATCAGGGTGATCATGCTGGGCGGGGAGCCGCTGACGGCGACCATGCTCGACCGGATCAAGGCCAGGCTGCCCCAGGCGGGCGTGTACGCGTACTACGGGCAGACCGAGGCGCCGTACACGTGCATGGGGCGGGTGGACGACGGCTCCATCCCGCTGGGCTCCTCGGGGCGCGCCCGCACGGGGAACGCGGTGCGCGTCACCGGGCCGAGCGGTGAGCCGGTGATCGACGAGGTCGGCGAGATCAACCTGGCCGGGCCGCACCGGATGGCCGGATATGACGGCCTGCCGGAGCGGACGGCCGAGGTGCTGCGCGGCGAGTGGTACGTGGGCGGCGACCTCGGGACGCTCTCCGCCGACGGCGTGCTGCGCGTGCTCGGGCGCAGGGAGGACGCGATACTCAAGGGCGGCGTCTGGACCCAGCCGGCCGTGATCGAGGAGGCCGCCGCGGCGCTCGACGGCGTGGCCGAGGCGGGCGCGGTCGGGGTTCCTGAAGGGGCCTCCGAGCAGCGGGTGCTGCTGGCCGTGGTGCCCCGGGCCGGGCACACGCTCGATCCCGCCAAGCTGGCGCTGGCGCTGGCCGACCGGCTGCCGGAGCACCGGCGCCCCGACGACATCGTGGTCACCGCCGAGCTGCCGCACTCGCAGGACGCCTCGGGCGGGCCCGGCAAGCTGCTGCGCCGGCGGATCCGCGAGCTGCTCGCGTGAGCCTCCCTTACGAGCACGAGATCAAGACGCTGCTCGCCGCGGCCGGCGTGCCGGTGCCGCGCGGCGTCGTGGTGCCCTGCGACGGCTCCGGACCGAACGGCGACCGCGGACGCGACGCCCCGGCGCGCGACGGCTCCGGGACGCGCGGCGAGCGCGGGCGCGGCGGCTCCGGGACGGACGGCGAGCGCGGGCGCGGCGGCCCGGGGCGCGACGAGTTCGGGGCGGCCGGGGAGCTGGCGGGGCCGCTGGTGCTGAAGGCGTTCGGGCCGGGGCTGACGCACAAGTCCGAGGCCGGGGCGGTGGTGCTGGGGCTGTCGCACGAGGAGCTGCCCGCCGCGGCGGCCCGGATGCGGGAGCGGCTGGAGCCGGCCGGGTTCCTGGTCGAGGAGCAGGCCGCGCCCGGCGTCGAGCTGATCGTGGGGCTGGTGCGGGACCCGGCGTTCGGGCCGGTGCTGCTCGCCGGGCTGGGCGGCGTGTTCGCCGAGGCGCTGCGGGACACGGCGCTACGGCTCTGCCCGATCACCGAGCCGGACGCGCGGCGCATGCTGGCCTCGCTGCGCGGGGCGGCGGTGCTGGACGGCTGGCGCGGCGGGCCCGCCGTGGACGTGGCCGCCGTCGTCAAGGTGCTCATGGCGGTCGGCGGGGCCGGCGGGTTGTGGGAGCGGCTGGAGCTGGGCGAGTTCGAGCTGAACCCGATCATCGCCGGCCCGTCCGGCGCGATCGCGGTCGACGCCCGCTACCTCCCCGAACGTTCCGCCCCGCGCGGGAACGCCCCCTCCCGGACGGCGCGCACCGATCCGGACCGGAGCGAGCCCTCGCAGGCGACGCGGAGCGATCCCGGCCGGGCCGATCAGGGGCGGGAGACGGACTTCCTGCCGCTCTTCGAGCCGCGGGCGGTGGCCGTCGTCGGAGCGTCCACGTCGCGGCCGAACTTCGGGAACCTGTTCCTCGGCTTCTACCGGGACGCGGGCGTCCCCCTGGTCGCCGTGCACCCCACGGCGGAGGAGGTGGCCGGGGTGCCGGCCGTGCCCTCCCTGGCGCGGGCGGAGGCGGACTACGCGCTCGTGGCCGTGCCCGCCGGGCGCTGCGCCGAGGTGGTGCGGCAGGCGGGCGGGGTGCCGTTCGTGCAGGTGATGAGCGGCGGCTTCGGCGAGGCCGGGCGGCCGGAGCTGGAGGCGGAGCTGGTCGCGGCGGCCCGCGCGGCGGGGACGCGGCTGCTCGGGCCCAACTGCATGGGCGTGTACTGCCCCCGGGGCCGCCAGACGTTCGTCGGCGGCGGCCTGGGACCGGCCGGGACGGTGGCGCTGATCTCGCAGAGCGGCGGCCTCGCGGGCGAGGTGATCAAGGTCGGGGAGCGGCGGGGGCTGGCGTTCAGCCGGGTCGTCACCGTCGGGAACGCGAGCGACGTCACCCCCGCCGAGCTGCTGCGCTGGCTGGCGGGCGACGCCGAGACGCGGGTGATCGGCCTCTACCTGGAGGATCCGAGGGACGGGCGCGAGCTGTACGCGGCGCTGCGGGCCACGGACCTGCCCGTGGTGCTGCTGGCCGGCGGGCGCACCGCGCAGGGCCGCCGGGCGGCGGCCTCCCACACGGGCGGCCTGGTGAGCGACCGGCGCGTCTGGGAGGCGATGGCCGAGCAGGCGGGCGCGGCGCTGGTGTCCGCGCAGGACGACCTGATCGGGGCGCTGGCCTACTTCCAGGCGCACGGCGCGCGCGTCACCTCGGGGGACGGCGTGCTGGTGGTGGGGCCGAGCGGGGGCGCGAGCGTGCTGGCGGCGGACGCGTTCGACGGGGCCGGGGTGCGGCTCGACCCGCTGCCCGGCGACCGCCTGGACGCGCTGCGCGCGCTCGGGGTGGCGGCGGCGGGCAACCCGCTGGAGGTGCCGGTGGGGCCGCTGGGCCGGGCCGGGCTCGTGGCCGACGTGATCGGCGTGCTGGCGGGGCCGTACCGGGACGTGGTGGCGCACGTGAACGTCCAGGCCTTCTTCACGTACGGGGACGCCGCCGAGCCCCTGTACGCCTACGCGCGGGCGCTGGCCGGAGCCCAGGCCGCGCGGCCGGGCGTCAGGATCACCCTCGTCACCAGGAACGGCGAGTGCGCGCCCGCCGGCGTGGCGGACGAGGTCGGCCGGATCGCGGCGGAGGCGGGCATCCCCGTCTACCGCTCCATGGAGGCGGCCGCCGTGGCCGTCGCGGCAGGAGGACGTCATGGGGTTGCTTGACGGCAAGGTCGCGCTGATCACCGGCGGGGCGCGGGGCATGGGCGCCGCGCACGTGCGCCTGTTCCTGGAGGAGGGGGCGCGGGTGGTGTTCGGGGACGTGCTGGAGGAGGAGGGCGAGGCGCTGGCGAAGGAGACGGGGGCGACGTTCGTGCGTCATGACGTGACGAGCCCCCGGGAGTGGGAGCGGGCCGTGGGGACGGCCGGGGAGGCGTACGGCAGGCTCGACGTGCTGGTCAACAACGCCGGAATCCTGAAATATGGGCGTATCGCCGACATGTCGCTCGAAGACTTCGACCGGGTGATCGGCGTGAACCTCCGGGGGACGTGGCTGGGGATCAAGTCGGTCATCGAGCCGATGAAGGCGGCCGGGCGCGGCTCGATCGTGAACATCTCCTCCATCGAGGGCTACATCGGGGCGGAGGGGCTGTCGGCGTACGCGGGGTCGAAGTTCGGCGTGCGCGGCGTCACCAAGTCGGCGGCGCGGGAGCTGGCCAGGTTCAAGATCCGGGTGAACTCCGTGCACCCCGGCGCGATCAACACCTCGATGGTCAAGGACCCGGACCTGATGAAGGAGGTCGACGCCGACGCCTTCGTGAAGTCCATGGTCATCAAGCGCTTCGCCAAGCCTGTCGAGGTCTCGCACGTGGTGGCGTTCCTGGCTTCGGACCGGGCCGGCTACTGCACGGGCAGCGAGTTCACGGTGGACGGCGGCCTGCTGACCGGCGCAGGATACTGAGATCTCACCCAAAGGTAGATCTTTTAGCGTTAAACCACCCAACCTTGGACATCTCTGGCAACATCACTGACCTGCGGTTCCTCACCCGAGAGAGGCATGGGCCTTCTTGGGGCGTGCGTGAGCTGGGGTTACGACCAGATAACATCACTCATCACGGAAGACGACAGGTCTCCGGTTTTGTCACACAAGTCCCCGGGTTCCCTCCTGACCCGGTGCTGCGTGGATAAACCCGGTCTTGCCCGGAAGGTTCCCCCATACTTCCATGACGCCAGAGATCCAGAAGTACATCGAACTGCTCGAGAGCCAGCTCGGCTACTCGGAGAAGGCCGGAGCGTACACCAAGTTCGGCGACTGGTACGGCAAGAACGTCGAGTTCGACGCCGACTACAGCTCCGCGCCGTGGTGCGACATGTACCTCTCATGGGCCGCGCACAAGCTCGGCTACGAGGAGTGGATCGGCCAGTTCGCGTGGACGGTCGCGCACGCGAAGTGGTTCAAGGAGCAGGGCGCCTGGGGGAAGAAGCCCCAGGTCGGAGCCCTCGTCTTCTACGACTGGAGCGGCTCGAACGACATCGACCGCATCGACCACGTCGGCATCGTCACCCGGGTCGAGGGCGACACGATCTACACGATCGAGGGCAACATCGACGGGGGCGTCGCCAAGCGCAAGGAGCGCGACACCAGCAAGGTGGTCGGCTACGGCTACCCGCAGCGCGTCAAGGAGCGGCTCGACAGGGCGGCGGCGAAGAAGAAGGCCGAGAAGCAGGCGTCCTCGCCCGGCGGGCCCGGCGGTGAGGTTGGCACGCTCCAGATCCCGGAGGAGTCGCTCAGCTCGCTGATCCCCCGGGCCGACGCGGGCCCCGCCCCCCGGATCCCGCTGGCCGGCGAGCATCTCCGCTCCCAGGACCCCACGCGCGAGGCGACCGGCGCCCAGGGTCAGGTGGAGGGCCAGACCCCCGGCCAGACCCAGGGGCAGCCCCAGCCCGGCTCCTCGGACAAGACCTCCGGCTCCGCCTCCCAGCGGAAGAGCCACTCCGACGCCACCGCGCAGTCGCCCGCCACCTCGGGCGCCGGCTCCTCCTCCAAGTCGCACGCCACCCGGGGCTCCGACTCCGCCACCGCTTCCGGCTCCCACTCAGCCTCGGCCCCGAACTCCACCTCGGCCAAGCAGGGCCCGCGGACGGCGGCCTCCGCCGCCCCCGGCACGGCCACGAAGGGCAAGCACGCCAAGCCCTCCACGGCCGACACCGAGGAGGCCACCACCGAGCCCCTCCCCACGCTCACCGACGCCTCCGCCACCGGACCGCTGTCGGCCATCGACTCGCCGACGCTGGTCGGCTCGGCCCTGGTCGCCGCCCTCGCGCTGCTCGCCGTGGCCAAGACCCGCCGCCTGCGCCTGAGCCCGGTGGGCGCCACGGCCGGCAAGCCCGCCAAGACTCCGCGCCCGTCCCGGGCCAAGGGCCGCCGCCGCCGTGGCAGGACGGCCGAGGTCCCGGCGCCCCCGTCCCACCGCCGCGACGCCGACCGCCGCCCGGCCACCACCGAGCGCCGCGACGCCGACCGCCGCCACCTCGACACCCCCGAGCGCCGCTACCTGGACACGAGCGAGCGCCGCAACGCGGTCGAGCTCCAGGAGACCGCCGAGCGTCTGGCCACGTCGGCCGCCCTGCGCTCGCTCGCCGCCTCGGAGGCCGCCCGGCCCGCCGGCGCCAGGCACCGCAGGCTCCCCCTCGACACCAGGCCCTTCGACCTGGCCACGGACACCACCCGCCACCACGCCGCGGACCACCACGCCGCGGACCACCGCGCCCCGGGCGCCCCCGCCACGGGCCACCCCACCTTCGACCACCGCACCGCCGACCACCGCACCCCGGGCCGCCGCACCCCGGACCCCGCCTTCGGCAGCCGGCCCTACGAGCCGGACTTCGACCGCACCCGCTTCACGTTCACGGACGAGACGGGCCCCATGGAACGCCTCACGTTCACGGACGAGACAGGCCCGCTGGAGCGCCTGACCTTCACGGACGAGACCGGCCCCATGGAGCGCCTGACCTTCACGGACGAGACGGGGCCGCTGGAGGTCGTGCTCGACACGGGCCCGCTGCGGCGCGTCGTCGACACCGCCCCCTTCGAACGCATCGTCATCCCGGGCGCGAGCAGCGCGTTCGACGCCTTCGCCCCGCCCATGAGCCGGCGCGGCGGCGACGGCGGCGACCTCCTCGGCACCCCCGTGCCCGCCTCCGGGACCGGGTACCGGGGCCGCCGGCGGCGTCACTCGGCCGAGGAGCGCAACGCGTTCTCCCCCGACCTCCCGCTCCGGGGCCGCCGCCACCGCCGTACGGACGCCGAGCCCCTCCAGCAGCACGACACCGCCCTCCGGGGCCGCCGCCACCGGCGCGGCCACCCCGAGGACGAGCACCGCCTCGTCGGCGCGGGCAGCACGGAGCGAGGCCGCCACCGCGCCTGACCCATCCCGGGACCGTGACCACCGCAGGCGGGTGGGATCACGGCTCCGGGGCGTGGCCGAGGCCGTGGTCGGCGGCGAAGGCGGCCAGGCGGGAGACGGCGTCCCGGCTGCGGGTCCAGGGGCGTACGATCAGGCGCTCCACCCCGAGCGCCGCCCAGGCGGGCACCTCGTCGGGGTCGGCCAGCGCGTACGCGTGGGCGGTCACCGGCACGCCCGTGCCGAGCCGTTCGAGCTGCGGCCGGATCGAGTCGATGGTGTGCGGCATGCTGATCCAGCCGTCGCAGAGCCGTGCCGCCCGGCGCAGGGCGGCGGGCGACTCCCCGCCCGCCAGGACGGGCAGGCGCGGTTGGACCGGCTTGGGCTCGAAGGCCACCTCCCGGAAGGAGTAGAAGCGGCCGGTGTGGGAGACCACGGGCTCGCTCCAGAGCCGCCTGACCACCTCGATCGCCTCGTCCAGCCGCGCTCCCCTGCTCTCGAAGGGCACCCCGGCCGCGTCCCACTCGCCCCGGTACCAGCCCGCGCCGACGCCGCAGATGGCCCGTCCCGACGAGACCACGTCGAGGGTGGCGAACGCGCGGGCCGACACGAACGGGTGGCGCAGGGCGAGGAGCTGCACCGCCGTGCCCAGCCGGACCCGGGAGGTGAGGGCGGCCAGCCAGCACAGGTACGCGGGCGCGTCGAACAGCGGCGTCTCCGGCCTGATCCCCGGATCGGACGCGCCCGGATAGACGGCCAGGGACAGGTCGGTGGCGAAGACGAGGTGCTCGGGCAGCCACACCGACTCGAACCCCAGCTCGTCGGCCGCCACCGCCACGTCCTTCCAGGCGTCGGGGTGCAGGAGGCCGAGGGGAACCCCGAACTTCATCATGGCCACCTGCTCGGGTGGCCGTCGACGATCGCGGTGCGCAGGCGTTCGCGGTGGGCGGCGGTGGTGCCGTACGCGGCGGCCAGCGACCAGGCGCGGGCCAGCCAGAACCGCAGGTCCAGCTCCTCGGTGTAGCCGATCGCGCCATGGATCTGCAGCGCCGCCCGCGCCGCCGCGGCGGCGGCCTCCCCCGCGGCCACCTTGGCGGCACTCGCGTCCCGCTCCGCGCCCGCGTCCCGCTCCCCACCCGCGTCCCGCTCCGCGCCCGCATCCCGCTCCCCACCCGCGTCCCGCTCCGCGCCCGCATCCCGCTCCCCACCCGCGTCCCGCTCCGCGCCCGCATCCCGCTCCGCACCGGCGTCCCGTGCCGACGCGGCATCCGAGGAGAGGGCCGCGCGGTGGACCAGGGGGGCCGCGAACTCCACCGCCACGGCCACGTCGGCGAGCTGGTGCTTGACGGCCTGGAACGAGCCGATGGGCGCGCCGAACTGGGTGCGCGCCCGCGCGTACGCGACCGTGACCGACAGCAGCTCCCTGGCGACGCCGACGAGCTGGGCGGCGGTCGCCACCGTGGCCGCCCGCACGGCGGGCCCGGCGGGCCCGGCGAGGTCCTCGGACTCGTCGAAGCCCACCTCGAACAGCGGCCGGCACGGGTCCACGCCGGGCCGGGCCGCCGCCCGCAGCGACCGGGCCGGGACCAGCCGCGCCCCGCCCTCCCGCACCACCACGAGCAGGTCGGCCAGGTCGGCGTCGGCCGCGTACGCCTGCCCGGGCGGCAGCGCCGCGACGCACACCGAGCCGGTGGCCAGCTTGGGCACCCCGGCCGGGAGGTACGGCGCCAGCACGGCCGTCTCCACGACCGGCCCCGGCAGGCACGCCCGCCCGGTCTCCTCCAGCGCCGGCAGCACGTCGGTCAGCCCGAGCCCCAGCCCGTCGGCCTCGGGCGGCAGCAGCAGCCCGAAGAACCCGAGCGCGGCCAGCTGCTCCCAGGCCGGCCGCCGCTCGGTCCGCAGCGCGGCGGGCGGGCAGTGGTCGCGCAGCACGTCCCGCACGGTCGCGCCCAGCGCGAGCTGCTCGCCGGTGAAGGCGAAGTTCATCCCGGACACCCCCGCTCCCCCGCCGAACCGGCCGCGACAGAGCCAAGACCGCCGCCCGCACCCGCGCCAGGGCAGGGAGCGGGGCTCATCGCGGCAGTCCCAGGACGCGTTCGGCGACGATGTTGCGCTGGATCTCGTTGGTGCCCGCGTAGATGGGCCCCGCCAGCGAGAACAGGAACCCGTCCAGCCATCCGGCCGTCCCCGCCCGGTCCCCCAGCAGCTCCATGGCCAGGGCGTGCATGCGCAGGTCCAGCTCCGACCAGAAGAGCTTGCCGAGGCTGGCGGCGGCGCCGATCTCCTCCCCCGCCGCGATGCGCCGCGCGACCCCGAACGTGTGCAGCCGGTACGCCTCCGCCGCCACCCAGCACCTGGCGGCCCGATCGGCCAGGGCCGGGTCGGCGGCGTCGCGGGCCAGCGCCACGAGCCGGTCGGCGGTGGCCAGGAAGCGTCCGGGGCTGCGCAGGGTCAGGCCGCGCTCGGAGGAGGTGGTGGCCATCGCGATGCGCCAGCCGTCGCCCTCCCGGCCGAGCACCATCGACTCGGGCACGTACACGCCGTCGAAGCGCAGCTCGGCGAAGCCCGGCAGCCCGTCGAGCTGCGCGATGGGCCGCACGGCGACGCCGGTCATGGGGAACATGAAGTACGTCAGCCCCTTGTGCCGGGCGCCCGAGGTGCGGAAGAGGCCGAACCCGTGGGTGGCGTACGCGGCCCGCGAGCTCCACGTCTTGTGCCCGTACAGCCGCCAGCCGCCGGGCGCGGGCTCGGCGCGGGAGGTCAGGGCGGCCAGGTCGCTGCCGGCCTCGGGCTCCGACCAGGCCTGCGCCCACACGTCCGTGCCGCCGGCCATGGCGGGCAGCAGGCGGGCGCGCTGCTCGGGGGTGCCGAACCGCAGGAGGGACGGGCCCAGCAGGAAGATCCCGTTCTGGGTGACGCGGGCGGGGCAGCCGGCGGCCCAGTACTCCTCCTCGAAGATCAGCCATTCGACGAGGGAGGCGCCGCGCCCGCCGTACTCCTCGGGCCAGGAGACGACCGACAGCCGCGCGCCGGCCAGCTCCGCCTCCCAGGCGCGGTGCGCGGCGAAGCCCTCGGGGGTGTCCATGGACGGGAGCGGCGGCGGCGCGTGGGCGCCGAGCCACTCGCGAACCTCGGCGCGGAAGTCCCGCTCGGCCGGGGAGAAGTCGAGATCCACGATCACCAACCTAGCGCACGCTTGGTGGAGGTGCCAGGCTACTCTGTCGTCATGCAGGGACTGCTGCTGCGGCTGTCCACCCTCGACGCCGACGCGGAGAGCGCGGTGCGCGTCATCGCCTACTTCGACTCGCTGGTGCGCGACCACGCCGGCGTGCCGGTGCTGCTCGCGGCCACGGCCCGGCTGACGCAGTGCCCGGCCGGGCTGCTCGACGCGGCCACCGGCCGGCGCGTGCGCGCCTCGCCCGACGGCTCGGTCGACACGCCCGCCTCCCTCCCGCGGGCGCAGGTCAGGGAGCTGGGCTCGGGGCTCGGGGCGGTGTGGATCGAGCGCCAGGGGGCCGCGCACGGCCTCGACGAGATCGTGCTCGAACGGTACGCCGCCGCGGCCGAGGTCATCCTCGAACGCGCCGCCGGCCTCATGCGCACGGGCCAGGACCCGGCCCTGGTCGAGCTGGCCCTGTCGGCAGAGACCGGGGAGGCCGAGCGGTCCCGCGCGCTGCGCCTGCTCGGCTTCGACCCGGCCGCGCCGCTGCGGGTCCTGGCCGTCGCGCCGCCCGGCGGGGCGCTGGCCGCCGGCCTGCGCGCCATGGGCCACCACGTGCGCGCCGCCAGAGTCGGCGACACGGAGGCCGTCCTGGTCGCCACCGCCTCCCCGCACGCCGACGCCGGGATCGGCCCCGACCTGCCCGAAGGCACCCGGGCCGGGATCGGGCCCGAGCTGCCCGGGGCGCGGGCGGCCGAGTCGTGGGCCGGCGCGCGTACGGCGCTGCGCTTCACCGGCCCCCACGACCGGGTGACGCGCTGGTCGGAGCTGGGCGCGCTGGCCCTGTTCGCCGGCCTGCCGGAGCAGGCGATCGCGGCGCTGCCCGACGTCCAGGCGATGGGCCGGCTCGGCGAGGAGTCCCGGCTCGCGGTGCGCGCGCTGTGCCTGGCCGGTTCGGTACGCGGCGCGGCCACCGCCCTGCACCTGCACCACAGCTCCCTGGCCGGCCGCATCACCCGCGCCGAGTCCGTGCTGGGCTTCTCCCTGGCCGACCAGCCCGGCAGGCTCCGCGCCCACCTGGCCCTGGCCCTGCACCGCCTGCTCGCCAACACCTGAAGCCTCCGGCCCCGGCCGATCGGGACCGGTCGCCGGTCAGAGACCGGTCATCGGTCAGAGGCCCCAGGCGCGCCTCAGCGCCGCCTCCCTGGCCTGCCTGGCCCGCCGGCTCAGCCCGGCGTCGGGCACCATCATGTCGAACCCGTGGAACGCCCCCGGATACAGGTGGAACTCGGTCGACACCCCGGCCCGCGCCAGCCGCAGCGCGTAGTCGGCGCACTCGTCCCTGAAGACCTCCAGCTCCCCCACGTCCACGAACGCCGGCGGCAGCCCCGACAGGTCCGTGGCCCGGGCCGGGGCGGCGTACGGCGGGACGTCGTCGGTGCCGATCCGGTCGCCGAGCAGCGCCGTCCAGCCGAAGAGGTTGGCCGTCCTGTCCCAGACCACGGCCTCGGTGAACTCGTGGCTGGACGGCGTGATGTTGCGGTCGTCGAGCATCGGGCAGACCAGCAGCTGGAAGACGATCTCCGGCCCGCCCCGGTCCCTGGCCAGCAGCACGGTCGCCGCCGCCAGCCCGCCGCCCGCGCTGGCCCCGCCCACCGCCAGCCGGCCGGGGTCCACGCCCAGCTCGGCGGCGTTCTTGGCGGTCCAGACGAGCCCGGCGTAGCAGTCTTCGACCGGTGCGGGATGCGGGTGCTCGGGCGCGAGCCGGTAGTCGACGGAGACGACGACCACGCCGAGGCGCTCGACGTAGTCGACCATCGTGGCGTCGTCGATCTCCGGCGTGCCGATCACCATGCCGCCGCCGTGGATCCAGTACAGCGCCGCCCTGCCCTCACCCGGCTCCTCGGGCCGGTAGACGCGCAGCCGCACGTCGGGCGCGCCCTCCGGCCCCGGCACCATGCGGTTCTCGATCGACACCCGCGTCTCGGGCGTGGGCATCGCGGCCAGCACGGCGTTCATCTGTGTCCGGTTGGCGACGAGGTCCTCGACGGACACGGCGGAGAAGTCGGTGGACGCGAGCGGAAACTGCTCGATCCCGGCGCGCAGCTCGGGGTCGAGATTGGGGTGCAGTGCCATGGGGTTTCCCTTCCACGGGGGACGGCGGGCTACTCTTCGATGGTCGAAGCCTCGCACCCCGGCGGACAACCGCCATCCGGCGGCGATCATCCGCCCCGCGCCCGCCGTTCGTCGAAAGCCCCCGATTCGGCGAAAACCCCAAGCCCCTCGCCGCAGACCCGGCGACCGCCGCAGACCCGGCGACCGCCGCAGGCCCGGCGACCGCCTCAGGCCGCCGGGCCGTCGAGGAGGTCGACGATCCGCTCGGCCAGGGGGCCGGCGCTGGCCGGGTTCTGGCCGGTGGCCAGGCGGCCGTCCACCACGACCTGGGCCTGCCAGGTCTCGCCCGGCACGTGCTCGGCGCCCCGCGCCACCAGGGCGTCCGCCAGCAGGAACGGCACCACGTGCGTCACCCCGCGCAGCTCCTCCTCGGTGTTGGTGAAGGCCGCCACCCGCCTGCCCGCCACCAGGTGCGTCCCGTCGGACAGCGTGAGGTTCACCAGCGCGGAGGGCCCGTGGCAGACGGCCGCGACGACGCCGCCCCGCTCGTACACCTCGCGCCCGATCCTGATCACGTCGGGGTCGTCGGGGAAGTCCCACATGGTGCCGTGGCCGCCCGCGTAGAGCACGGCGTCGTAGCGGGAGGCGTCCACGTCGGCCAGGCGGGCGGTGTCGTGGGGCTCGGGCGCGGCGAGGAAGGCGGCCTGGACGGGGTCGGCGGGGTCGTAGCCGTCCTGGGGCGGCTCGCCGCCGCGCACGCTGGCGAGGTCCACCTCGAAGCCGGCCTTGCGGAAGATCTCCCACGGGTGGGCGGCCTCGGGCACGTAGTATCCGGTCTTTTCCACGCCGCCGAGGTCGTCGTGGCTGGTCAGAGCGATGAGGATGCGCTTGGTCATGACCTCAGCATGGCTCCGTCCCGCCATCAGCGACAAATCACGAAACCCCGGCCGAGGCATCAGAATGGTGATATGCCGCCGCTCTCGCTCGACCTGCTCCGCACGTTCCTCGCCGTGCACAGGACCGGCTCCATCACCGCCGCCGCCCAGACGCTCGGCCTGTCGCAGCCGGCGGTGACCGCGCAGGTCAAGGCGCTGGAGTCGACGCTCGACCGGCCGCTGTTCGACCGGCTGCCGCGCGGCGTCGCGCCCACGCCCGCCGCCGACGAGCTGGCCCGCCGGGTCGCGCCGGGGCTCGACGCGCTGGACGAGGTGGTGGCCTCGGAGCTGCCCTCCGGCGAGGCCGTGCACCTGGGCGGGCCGGCCGAGTTCCTGTGCGAGGTGGTGATGCCGATGCTGGCCCCGCTCGTACGCGACGGGCTGCGGCTGCGCTTCACCCTGGGCCTGTCCGACGACCTGCTGGCGAGCCTGGCGGCCGGCCGGCTGGACCTGGTGCTGTCCACGATCAGGCCCCGGCTGCGCGGGGTGCGCGCGGACCCGGTGTACGACGAGGAGTTCCTGCTGGTCGCCTCCCCCGAGGTGGCGGCGCGGGCGTCCGGGGTGCGGGAGCTGGCCCGGGTGCCCCTGGTCGCCTACGCCGAGGAACTGCCGATCGTGCGCCGCTACTGGCGCACGGTGCTGGGCCGCCGCCCGTCGATGGCGGCCCAGGTCGTCATCCCCGACCTGCGCGGCGTGCTGGGCGCGGTCCGGGCGGGGGTGGGCTTCTCGGTCCTGCCCGCCTACCTGTGCCGCGCCGACCTGGAGCGCGGCACGCTCGTGGCGCTCGACCGGCCGGCGGAGCCGCCGATCAACACCGGCTATCTCGCGGTCCGCTCGGGCGCGCGGGCCAGGCCCGCCGTGGCGATGGTGCGCGCCCATCTGATGCGCGAGCTGCGCGCCGCGCCCTCCTACTAGGGCTGTGCGTCCGGCGCCCGCCGTACTCGGGGAACAGCGGGCGTGGGGAAGCGCACGTAGGTCAGCGCATCATGCGTCCTCATCCAACACACCAGAAATCGCGATGGAGTAGCCGAGCTGGGCGCGGCTGGTGCTGCCGAGACGGGCGGAGATCCGTCTGATGTGCTCGGCCACGGTGCGGCGGCCCATGCCGAGCTCTCGGGCGATTTTGTCTTCGGTGAGACCGGCGACGAGCATGCGCATGATGGCGCGCTGCTGGTCGTCCACCACTTGTCCCTCCCGTCGCGTGGTCGTGAGTATGGGGCTGGCGCGGATCCAGGCCAGTTCGAAGATGCGGGTCAGGTAGCGGACCAGAGCCGGCTGGCAGATCTCCACCAGTTCGTGCTCATCACCGGAGGGCGCGGAGACGTAGGCGATCTCGCCGTCGAAGATGATCAGGCGGTCAAACAGTTCACTGGAGGTACGAATTTCCGCCCCCTCCCCGGCAATGCGCTCGATGTATTCGAGGGTGGGGGCATGGTAGCGCGTGGTGTGCTGGTAGATGACGCGCTTGCGCACGCCCCGCCGCAGGACCGGCAGGTCACGTTGGAGGACTTGGGCGAGGATCTCGGGCGAGCGGCCGCTGCCGGGATGAGCGGTGATGATCTCCTTGCGGGATCGGGCCAGAGCCAGCTGCAGAGTGTCCTCCACCTCCTCGGGGCCCTCGATGAGCGCGATGTCGGGCCGCCGGCCCGCCCGGCCCCGCTCGTACGCCCGCTCGACCATGTCGATCACCTGGCTCGCCCGGGCCAGTTCGGCGCGGGTGGCGGAGATGGATTGTTCCAGGGGATTGAGCAGGCGCGCGGCGACAATGCCAGGCCCCACCGGCCGCACCAGATCCGGCTCTCCCTCCACCGATGCGACCAGACCCGATCGGAGAAGACATGCAGGGGTGGCCTCTCGCGGAATGCTCCGTTCCATCACCGCTCTTTCGTAAGCGGCCATCCCGCCATCACAGACATCTGCCTCTTCGCAAGAGATCGGACACGCACGGTTCATCGACACCTACCCATCCTGCATGTTCTTGCACTGCATAATCACGCACGCCGGGAAAGGTAGTCAACTCATTAGTTGTCATGGCAAAGTTCCGTCCGGGCGGGAACGTCAGTCAGCACAAACTGCTTTCCGCGGGCACACAGGAGGAACATTGGAAGCCTTTGCCAGTCGAATCGTCGTGATCGGCGCGGGCCACATGGGGCGAGCAATTATTGCCGGCCTTCACGAAAAAGCACTGGGCATTCCCCTCGATATCGTGGAGAACTCAAACGACAGGATGCGCCTTGTAGGTGAAGAATTCGGCATTGAGCCGCGTCCGCGATACGAACCCGGGCAGGACGACGTCGTCATCCTCGCCATCCAGCCCCAGGCCTTCGCGGAGTTCAGCGCGGCACAGCCGGCCGGAGCCTTCGCGAAAAGCCTGGTCATCTCCGTCATGGCCGGCGTGAGCATCGCGACCATGGAGAACGCGCTCAACACGTCCCGCATCGTCCGCACCATTCCCAACACGCCTTCCGAGATTTCGCAGGGCATGACCGTACTGTGCCCAGGAACGGCCGTCACCGACGGCGAGATCTTCCTCGCCGAGCAGATCATGTCGGTGATCGGCAGGACCGTCACGGTCCCGAGGAGATGTGCCGCGAGGTCATGACCCCGGGCGGAACCACCGAGCAGGGAATCTTCCACTACCGCGACAACGGCCTTCACGACCTGTTGGTCGAAGGCTTGAACCGGTCCGCGAACCGCTCGCGCGAACTGGGCCGGATCGGGCGGTAATCGACTGCCGAACCCCGATGGGAACGCTCCAGGAACCACCTTCGGCGCAAGGGAGAATCAGCGTGCTCGGCATCAGTCAGCGTGACCGCATCGGCATGGTCAGGGAGCTCGACGGCGTCGGCGACGCGCTGGAGTTCAAGCTGATCGAACGGCATACCTTCCCGTTGTTCTTCTACTCGGGCGGCTGGCGGGAATCACGCGACATCCTGCTGACCGAGTTCCACCGCTGGCGTGACCGCCATGGAATCGCCTTCAGCGTGAGCGACGACGGGACCATTCACTGGTCGTACGAGATCATCGAGTGCCGTCTCGCCTCCGGATTCCGGAAGGTCATCACGTGAGTCCGGTCCGCCCCAGGGCGGCCATGGCAGGCGTCGCCGCGATGGCACTCGCCAACGTGATTCTCGGTGCCTCCTCCCTCTACTGGCGGGCGCTTTCCCACGTGTCCCCGACGACACTGCTCGGCTACCGCATCCTGGTCTCGCTGATCACCCTGGGCATCGTACTGGCGTTGTTGAAGCGCATGAGGCCGGTCGTCGACGCGGCGTCCGACAGTCGTTTGCTGCTTCTGCACCTGATGGCCGCGATACTGGTTTGCGCCAACTGGCTCACCTTCATCTGGGGCTCGGTGCACGGCCACGTCCTGGAGACGGGCCTCGGCTATCTCATCGCTCCGGCGGTGACGATTGTTCTGGGAGCCGGGGTCATGCGGGAAAGGCTCGACTCCGTACGGGTCGTCGCCTTGGTTCTTTGCCTGTCGGGGATCATCCTGCTGATCGCCCGCAGCCACGAACTCGAATCGTGGGTCTACCTCACCATCGGTACGACCTGGGGAATCTACAGCTTCCTGAAGAAGCTCACCACGGCGGACCCTTTCACCGGGCTCACCCTGGAGACGGCCATACTCGCGGTTGGCGTCGGAGTGACCGTCCTGGCCTCCACCTACTCGCTCGCTCCTGGCCCGGACGCCGACACCTCCGACTTCGTCCTGCTCGCCCTGTGCGGCGTCGTGTCGGTCACCCCGCTGTGGCTGATCTCATTCGGAGCGAAGAAGATCACGCTGTCGACGGCTGGTTTTCTCCAATACGTGCTTCCCACGACCCAGCTCGTCGTCGCATTGGTCTTCTACGGCCAACAGCCGTCCGGCAACACATTGGTGTCGTACGCCATGGTCTGGCTTTCGTTGATTCTCATTCTCGTGTACCCGGTGTTGCGCGCACGCCGGCCGGGAAGCGCCCCCACCGAGCCGCCCGCCCTGGCGGAGGACAGGAGATCCGGCCTGTGACCGCGAACGCGACAACGTCATATCCCGCCAACGCGAACGTGACGACGTGCGACGTGGCCGTCGTCGGGCTCGGAATCTTCGGCTCCGCGACCGCGCATGCGCTGACCCGGCACGGCGCCAGGGTCATCGCCATCGAGGCTCACGGTCCCACCCACCGGTTCGGCTCCTCCTACGGGGAAAGCCGCATCTTTCGCCGGGCTTACTTGGTTCCGTACCTCCCGTTCCCTCGGCGCGGAGCGATTCCCGTCCTTCCTCTACGAGACCGCAGCCGGCGAGGTGATCTACGGCGTCACCGAGGGCGGACCGGATCGCGATCTTGTCAAGATCGGGTATCACAACCGGCAGCAGCGGCCCTGGGATCCGCAGGACCGGTCGGAAACCGAGGTGCCGCGAGCGTACCTGGACGAGATCCGCGAGATGGTCTCGCGGATCTTCAGGGGGGTCGAGCCCGAACCGGTGCGTGGACGTTACTGCTCCTACACGCTCACACCCGACTCCAGCTTCATCATCGACCGCTCACCCGCCCACACCGGCATCGTGCAGGTCTCCGCCTGCTCCGGTCACGGATTCAAGTTCGCCCCGGCGGTCGGGGAGTGCGCGGCCGAAATGGTCCTCGGCTTGCCGGGCCGGATCGACCCTGCCCCGTTCAGAGCCAGCCGCTTCGCGCCCGGAGCCATCCCCACGCCCAACTACAGCTCGATCGAGTAACCACGCGACAAACTGCCCGGCCCCCCGGCGGTCACCGGCACCGGCCCCGGCCTGGGTAGGGACGCGGGGGCCCGGGCATGCTGGTCCCATGTGTCATTCCACCGACAGCAGGCCGCCTGCTCCGCCCGTGCGGGGTGAGGTGGCCTCTCACCAGCAGATCGAGCTGACCGCCGCCGACGGCAACCGCTTCCTGGCCTACCGGGCCGAGCCCGCCGGGCCGAACGGGCGCTCCGTGGTGATCCTGCCGGACGTACGCGGCCTGCACCCCTTCTACCGGGACCTGGCCGTGCGCTTCGCCGAGGCCGGGTTCCGCACGATCGCGATCGACTACTTCGGCCGCACGGCGGGGCGGGGCGACCGGGGCGACGACTTCGACTTCATGACGCACGTCGGCCAGCTCACCCCCGAGGGCACCCGGGCCGACGCGCGGGCGGCCACCGAGGCGCTCGACGGCCCGGTGTTCACGGTGGGCTTCTGCATGGGCGGCGCGCTGTCGTGGCGGCAGGCCGCCGAGGGCAACGGGCTGGCGGGCGGCATCGGCTTCTACGGCGCCCTGCGCTTCATCGACGAGCCGGAGTCGGGGCCGGGCGCGCCGCTGCTGCTGCTCAGGGGCGGGGCCGACACGGTGTCCACGCCGGAGGAGTTCGCCGCGTACGAGGCCGCGCTCGACCGGGTCGGCACCGAGCACGAGACGCACGTCTACGAGGGCGCGCCGCACTCGTTCTTCGACCGCTCCTACGGCGAGTGGGCCGAGGCGTGCCAGGACGCCTGGCGCCGCATCCTCTCCTTCACCGAACGCCACTCCTGACCGCACCCGCCGGCGGAAAGGCACCTCGCCGGCCGGGACGCACCGTGCCGGCCGGGGCGCAGCGCGCCGGCGGACGCCGCGGCACACCGCCGCCGGAGCCGCGGGAGGCGGTCAGCCGAGGTAGGCGGCCCGGACGACCGGGTCCTGCCTGATCCCGGCCGGCGGGCCGGTGGCGATCACCTTGCCGAGGTCCAGCACGACGATCCGGTCGCAGGTGTCCATCACGAAGCCCATGTCGTGCTCGACCAGCAGCACGGTCGTGTCCAGGCCCCTGACGACCTCGCCCAGGCGTTCGGCCTGCCCGGCGTCCAGCCCGGAGGTGGGCTCGTCGAGCAGCAGCAGGCGGGGCCGGTCGGCCAGCGCCCTGGCCAGCTCGACGAGCCGGCGCCGGCCGACGGGGAGCGCTGCGGCGTACGCGTCGCGCTGGGAGGTGAGCCCGCACAGCTCCAGCACCTCGTCCACGCGCTCGCGCCGCTCCCGCTCCAGCCGCCGCCTGGCGGGCAGGCCGACCAGGTCGGCGGCGAGCCCGCCACCGCCGCCGTGCCAGTCGAGCGCGGCCAGCACGTTGCCGGCCACGGTGAGCCGGCCGAAGACCTGGGTGCGCTGGAACGTCCGGCGCAGCCCCGCCCTGGCCCGCTTGACCGCCGGCATCGCCGTCACGTCCCGGCCGGCGAGGAGCACGCGCCCTTCGGCGGGCCTGCGCAGCCCGGACACCACGTCGAAGAGCGTGGTCTTGCCCGCCCCGTTCGGCCCGATCACCCCGCACACGACGCCCGCGCCCACCTCGAACGAGACCCCGTCGAGCGCCCTGACCCCGCCGAAGGCCACGGACACGCCCTCCACCGCCAGCACCGTCCCCGCCCCGCTCTCCCCGGCCCGCCCGGCCACCGGCCGGTTCTCCCCGTCCGGCCCGGCCACCGACCCGTACTCCCCGTCCGGCCCGGACATCGACCCGTACTCCCCGTCCGGCCCCGACATCGGCCCGTTCTCCCTCTCCGGCCCGGTCATCGCACCCCCAGGTAGGCCGCGGTGAGCCGGTCGCCGTCCACCTCGGCGCGCGGCCCGGCCCAGGTGACGCGGCCGAGCCGCATGAAGGCGACCCGGTCGGCGATCGCCAGCGCCTCGGTGGCCTTCTCCTCGACCAGCAGCAGCGCGACCCCGCGCTCGCGCAGCTCGGCGAAGACCTCGAACACCTGCCGCACCACCATCGGGGCCAGCCCGAGCGACGGCTCGTCGGCGATCAGCACGCGCGGCGGCCGCACGAGCGCGGGCGCGAGCGTGAGAAGCTGCTGCTCGCCGCCGGACAGCGCGCCGGCCGGCACGGTACGGCGCCCGGCCAGGAGGGGCAGCCGCTCGTAGACGGGGGCGGGGTCGGCCAGCCAGGTGCGCAGGTTCTCCTCGACGGTCAGGCCGGGGAAGACGCCCCGGCCCTCGGGGGCGAGCAGGATGCCGGCGCGGGCCCTGCGGTGGGCGGGCCAGGCGGTGACGTCCTGGCCGTCGAGCAGGATCCGGCCGCCGCTCACGGGCAGGTCGCCCGCGGCGGCCGCGCAGGTGGTGGACTTGCCGGCGCCGTTCGCGCCGAGCAGGGCGACCACCTCGCCGGGCCGCACGGCCAGGTCGACGCCGCGCAGCACGACGGTGCCGGCGTACCCGGCGACGACGCCCTCCATCGTGAACAGCGCGGGCCCGCCCGGCGGCGCTGACGGCAGCGCTGACGGCAGCGCGGACGGGAGCGCTGACGGCGGCGCGGGCGGGAGCGCGGGCGGCGGCGCGGGCGGCAGCGCGGGCGGCGGCGCGGGCGGCAGCGCGGGCGGCGGCGCGGACGGCGGCGCGGACGGCAGCGCGGGCGGCGGCGCGGACGGCTGGGGCGCGGCGGGGGCCGGCCTCCGGCGGCGGTGGCGCAGCTCGGCGAGCTGGGTGAGCACCCCGTCGGGATGCTTGGCCAGGATCATGCCGCCGGCGCCGAAGAGGATGGAGCCGACGTGCGCGGAGACGTCCCAGGCGGACAGCAGCTCGGGCACGGCGACGGCGACGAGCCCGCCCAGCACGGCCCCGCCGATGCGCCGCACGCCCTGCAGCACCACCACGGCCAGCCAGACGAACCCGGCGAAGGCCGGCAGGTCGGTCGCGGTGATCGAGCCCTTGGAGATGGCGAACAGCACCCCGCCGAGCCCGGCGACGGCCGACGCCAGCACGAACAGCGTGATCTTCGTACGCGGCGCCGACAACCCCGACGTGACCGCGGCGGCCGGGGCCGAGCGCACGGCCAGGATCGCCCGCCCCGAGGCGGACCGCTCCAGGTTGCGCACCAGCAGCGCCACGGCCCCGATCAGCACGAGCAGCACGACCACCCGCACGCGCGGGTCGGAGGTGTCGGCGAAGCCGAACCCGAGCGCGGGCAGCGACCAGCCGATCGTGCCGTTGCTGAAGGCGTCCACCTGGAACAGCACCTGGTCGGCCAGCAGCGCCAGGGCGAGGGTGGCCAGCGTCAGCACCCGCCCGCCCAGCCGCAGCGCGGGCAGCGCCACCAGCATGCCCACGGCCGCCGCGGCGAGCACGCCCAGCACGATCGCGACGGCGAACGGCAGCCCGGAGGCGAACGCCCACCCGCAGGTCAGCGCCGCCATGGCGGCGAAGGCGGCCTGGGCCAGGTTCACCATGCCGCCGATCCCGGTCACGATCACGAACGAGCAGAAGATCAGCGCCAGCACGAGGCCGTGCGCGGCCACGCCCACGTAGTACTCCGGCCCCGCGAACGTGAACGCCACCAGCACGGCCATGCCCGCCGCCCACGGCAGGCGGCGCCGCCACGGCGGCAGCCCGGCCAGGTGGTCCGGCGGCGGCACGTCCTCGGCGGCGCTGCCCGCCACCCGCTCGCGCGACCTGTTGAGCAGCACGAGGCCGGCGAACAGCAGGATCACCGGCACGGCGGTGCGCAGCCCGGTCACCTCTTCGAGGAAGTCGGTGTAGCCGGCGACCAGGTTCTGCACCACGCCGAGCGCGAGCCCGGCGGCGAACGTCCAGGGGATCGAGCGCAGCCGCCCGAACACCGCCGCCGTGGCCGAGGCGAACAGCAGCACCGTGTACGCGGTCGCGTCCAGCCCCAGCACCGACACCGCCAGCACCCCGGCCAGGCCGGCCAGCCCGGAGCCGAGCATCCAGGCCAGCGCCGAGGTGGCGTCCGCGTCGATGCCCCGCAGGGTGGCCAGCCGGCGGCGGTCCACGCAGGCGCGCATGCGCAGCCCGTACGGGGTGTGCCGCATGAACGCCCACAGCCCGGCCGCCGCCACCGCCGACAGGCAGAACGTGATCACCTGGTCGCTGTCCAGCCGCACGCCGAGCACGTCGAAGGCGAGCGCCGGATGCGGGCCGGCGCCGCGCGGCAGCGCGGTCGCGTCGGCGGGCGGCAGCCCGGCCAGGTCCACGACGAGCAGGCCGAGCGCGGGCAGCGCG
The DNA here is from genome assembly GCF_000725485.1 of Nonomuraea candida. Taxonomy (GTDB): domain Bacteria; phylum Actinomycetota; class Actinomycetes; order Streptosporangiales; family Streptosporangiaceae; genus Nonomuraea; species Nonomuraea candida. The sequence continues at coordinate 101,529 of NZ_JOAG01000042.1, forward strand.
ATCGTCAGCCCGATGGTGGCCACGATCTGCGCGGTCTCCCCCGCCTGGGCGAGCCCGCGGAACATGGCCTTGTGCAGGCCGAGGCCGAGCGCGGGCGCGAAGAGCGTCACCGACAGCAGGGCCGCGAGCCAGGCGGGCAGCCCGGCCTGGGTGAGCTGGTAGAACAGCAGGGCGGTCAGGAAGCCGACGGCGCCGTGGGCGAAGTTGAACACGCCCGTGGCCGCGTACGAGAGCGTCAGGCCCGAGCCCATGATCGCGAAGACGGCCCCGGTGACCAGGCCGCTCAGCACGTAGTCCAGGATCATTTCAGCGGCACGTTGTCGAAGCACTTCATGTTCTTGGCCACCTGGAAGGCGCCTTTCTCCAGCTTGACCAGCGCGCCGCAGCCGTTCGGCTCGTTGTGGTCCCGGGGATACCGGATGCGGCCGAAGCCGGGGTTCTCGTAGGTGTAGGAGCCGTTGGCCGTGGCCAGGAACCTCTCCCTGGTCAGGTCCTTGCCGGTCTTGTCCAGCAGGTCGAGGAAGATGTCGGCGGCCCAGTAGCCGATGGCCAGGTGCTGGGTGAGCTGCTGTCCGGGGGCCGCCTTCTCGACGTCCTGCTTGAGCAGGGCGATCTCGGGGGCGGTGGACTCGAACGGCTCGAACATGGGCGCCGCGATCACGCCCTCCAGGGCCCGGGCGCTGGCCGGGTCCTTGAGGATGGCGGCGTCGTAGCTGGTCGCGTCCGTGAGCACGCCCTGGTAGCCGGCCCGCTTGAGCGCCGCGTACAGGCCGACGTTGAACTTGGTGCCGGCGATCACCGAGACCACCACGTCGGGCGGGCCGCCGTCGTCGGAGGTCATGATCTTGTTGACGTACGGGAGCCAGTCGGGCGGCGGGGCGGCGCCGGGCAGCCCCGAGTTCACCCCGGCCAGCTCGAACCCGGCCGCGGTGAAGGACTGGGAGATGGTCGTGCCGCCGTACTTGCTGCCGCTGGAGTCGGAGGTCTGGACGTAGACGCTCTTGCCCTCGGCCCCGCCGAGCAGCTCGGCCATCTGCCTGCCCCACCACGTCTGCGAGCCCGCGCCCCGCTTGGGGGCCAGGCAGCCGTTGTAGCCGAAGCCGGTCTTCGTGCCGCACCACTGCGGGCCCGTCGCCCAGCCGAACCAGGGCACGCCCTGCTGCTCCAGGAAGGCCGCGCCGCCGAAGTTGGGGGCGTGCACGGGGACGAGCGCGAACACCCGGTCCTTCTGCACGAGCTTCTTGGCCGCGGCGTCGCCCTTGGCGGCGTCCTGCCCGTCGTCCTCGGCCCCGAGGAACTCGATCTTCCGGCCGTGCACGCCGCCCTCGGCGTTGGCCCGCTCGAACCTGGCCTTCGCGCCGATCTCGGCGTCCTTGGTGGAGTAGCCGCTGGCGCTGGTCTTGGTGAGCACGCCGCCGACCCTGATCGTCGTGCCGGTCACGCCGGCCGCGCTCCCGCCGCCCCCACCGGCCCCGCCGCCCGTGCCCCCGCCGGCGGCGCCCTGCTGCGGGGCCGCGCACCCCGCGGCGAGCACCGGGGCCAGCGCCGCGACCACGAACGCCGCCGTTCTCCTGCGCACCATGACGGCCTCCCACGTGTTTGGCCTAGCGCTCGCTTGGTTGTCCGAGCGTAAATTCGCCCGCCGGGGACGTCAACGGGCGTGATCGGGTTTACCTAACAACCGCTTGCTCGCCATCGGCCGCCGGGTTAGCGTGTGGCGCATGCTGATGCGCGCCGCCGTGCTCACCGCCTTCCACACCCCGCTGGAGCTGCGCGAGGTGGAGATCGCGGACCCCGCCCCCGGCGAGGTCCGGGTGCGGATCAGGGCCTCGGGCGTGTGCGGCTCCGACCTCAAGGCCATCGACGGCAAGAGCCCCGTGGTGAGCAGGCCGCCGTTCGTGCTCGGCCACGAGAGCGCCGGGGTGGTGGAGAGCACCGGCCCGGACGTCACTTCCGTCAAGCCCGGCGACCACGTCGTCATCGCCATGAACGGCCCTTGCGGGCGCTGCCGCGCCTGCGGCGCGGGCCGCTTCCACCTGTGCACGGGCCCGGCCCGGCTGCCCACCATCCTGGGCGGCCCGCCGCGCGTCACGCTGGACGGCGCGCAGGTGCGCCGCTTCATCGGCATCGGCTCCTTCGCCGAGTACGCCGTCGTGCCCGAGCCGATGTGCGTGCGGATCGGCGACTCCCTGCCCTTCGACGCGGTGTGCCTGCTGGCCTGCGGCGTGATCACCGGCGTCGGCGCGGTGCTCAACGTCGCCCGGGTGCCGCCCGGCGCGACGGTGCTCGTCGTCGGCTGCGGCGGCGTCGGGCTCAACGTCGTGCAGGGCGCGGTGCTCGCGGGCGCGACCACGATCATCGCCGCCGACGTGGCCGAGCCGAAGCTCAAGCTCGCCGAGCGCTTCGGCGCGACCCACTCCCTGGTGGTGTCGGACCTGCCCCGGCAGGTGGGCGAGCTGGTGAGGGGCGGCGTGGACTACGCCTTCGACGCGACGGGCGCGCCCGGCGTCCTGGCCCAGGCCTTCGCCTCGACCCAGCCCGGCGGCACCACGGTCATGGTGGGCAGCCCGCCCGCCGGGCACCCGATGGAGCTGGACACCGGCCTGCTGTTCGCCTCCCGCCGCCTCATGGGCACCCAGGGCGGCGACGCGGCCCCGCACCGCGACCTGCCCATGCTGGCCGGCCAGTATCTGACCGGCCGCCTGGACCTGGCCGGCCTGATCTCCGAACGCCTGCCCCTGGACCGCGTCAACGAGGCCGTCGCCCACGTCCGCCAGGGCACGGTGGCCCGCACGGTCATCACCTTCTGAAACGCGACCTTTCTTCAGACACGGCCCTTGACCGCGGACGCGTCCTCCCGGCTATTCTAAGGATCATTAGAAAGCTAGAGGAAACGGAAAGACGATGTCCTACCCCGAGCCCCGCTACTTCGCCGAGCAGGGCGAGCACAGCGGTGTCCTGCGCCCGGCAGACCAGGTGCCCGATCTGGTCGTCGGCACCAACACCCAGGTGCACTACCTGGCCACCGGCGGCACCACGAACGGCGCGTACGGGCTCTACCGGTGGGAGATGGGCCCCAAGCCCGGCGGGCCCGGCCCGCACTTCCACCGGACGATGACCGAGTCGTTCTACGTGCTGTCCGGCACGATCCGGCTGTTCAACGGCGAGAAGTGGGCCGAGGGGAAGCCGGGCGACTTCCTGTTCGTGCCCGAGGGCGGGGTGCACGCCTTCCGCAACGAGTCGGGCGAGCCGGCCACGATGCTGATCCTGTTCACGCCGGGGGCGCCGCGCGAGGCGTACTTCGAGGAGCTGGCCGAGATCGCGGCCTCGGGCCGGCAGCTCAGTCCGGAGGAGTGGACCGACGTCTATCTCCGTCACGACCAGTACATGGTCTGATGTTCCCCGAGGAGCCGATCTACGCGCAGCTCGCCCGCGTCGGCAAGGCCCTGGCCAGCCCGGTGCGGCTGCGCCTGCTGGACGTGCTCGACCAGCGCGAGCACACCGTCGAGGAGCTGGCGCAGGCGGCGGAGATCCCGCTGAAGAACACCTCGGCCCAGCTCCAGCAGTTGCGCGCGGCGCACCTGGTGGCCAGCAGGCGCGAGGGCACGCGCGTCTACTACCGGCTGGCCGGCGAGGAGGTCTCGCGTTTCCTCGGGCTGTTCCAGGCGTTCGCGCACGGGCGGCTGGCCGACCTGCGCGCGGCCGTGCGCGCCCGGCTGGGCTCCCTGGAGGGGGTGACGGCCGACGAGCTGGCGGCCCGGCTGTCCGACCCGGGCACGGTGATCGTGGACGTGCGGCCGGCGGCCGACTACGCGGCCGGGCACCTGCCGGGGGCGGTCTCGGTGCCCATGAAGGAGCTGCCCGCCAGGCTGGCGGAGCTGCCCGCCGACGCGGAGATCGTGGCGTACTGCGGGGGGCCGTACTGCGTGGTCTCCCCCGAGGCCGTGCGGCTGCTGCGCGAGCACGGCTACCACGCCCGGCCGCTGGACGGCGGTTTCCTCGGCTGGCGGCGCGGGGATAACCCGTGGGAACAGTGAGCGACCACGGCGCTGCGGGGAGCGATGAGACCAGCCGTCACGATCTGCCTGCTCGCGCCCCTGGCGCTGGCCGGCCCGGCGCCCGCCGCGGCCGCGCGCTCCGGGCCGCTGCACGACTTCGGCGCCCCCGGCGTGGTCATCTGGAGCGAGCCCCGCGCGGGGTCGGGCCGTAACGGGCTCGGCCACCCCGGCCAGGGGTTCGTCTCCGACCGGTCGGAGGAGCACGGGCCCTTCCGGTGCGGGCCGTTCGACAGCGTCCTGTGGCACCACGGCACCAACGCGACCACCGGCATCATCGGCTGGGTCCCGGCCTGCGCCCTCATCGACGACGACTGACGGGAGCCGGCCGCGGTCAGACCCCGGCCGTGACCGGCTCGCGGGCGGGCGGCGTGGGCTCGTCCGTGTCCTCGTCCGTGTCCGCGTCCTCGTCCTCCTCGTGCCCCTCGACCGACAGGTTCGGCAGGACGCGGTCGAGCCGGCGCGGGCACCACCAGTTGAGCCGCCCGAGCAGCACCATCGTGGCCGGCACCAGGAACCCGCGGATGATCGTGGCGTCCACCGCGATGGCCACGGCGAGTCCCACCCCGAACGTCTTGACCAGGGCGTCCGGATAGGCGATGAACGCCACGAACACCGCCACCATGATCAGCGCGGCCGACGTGATGACCCGCCCGGTCGAGCCGAGCCCCTCGGCCACCGCCCGCGCGTTGTCCCCGTGCCGCAGGTACGACTGCCGCACCGCCGTCAGCAGGAACACCTCGTAGTCCATCGACAGCCCGAACAGCACCGCGAACAGCATCAGCGGCACGTAGCTCTCGATCGGCACCGAGAAGAAGATCGTCTGCAGGTACGACGAGTTGACCGGCGGATCCATGCCGACCAGCCCGCTGCCCAGCCCGAACGAGAACACCAGGGCCAGCGCCCCGAAGGCCGCGCCCAGCGAGACCAGGTTCATCACGGCCGCCTTGATCGCGACGACCGGCGCGCGGAAGGCCAGCAGCAGGAGCAGCGCGCTCAGCAGCACGACGACGCCGATGACGAGCGGGGTGCGCTCGTTCATCCGGTCGCCGGCGTCGGTCAGGCCCGCGACCTTGCCGCCGACGTGCACGTCCACGCCGGGCAGCGCGATGGCCCTGACGTCCCTGACGACCTGGGCGGTGCGCTCGTCGCTGGGGGCGTACTCGGGGATGGCCTGGATCAGCACCGAGCGGCCGGACTCGTTGAGCTTGGGGTCGGCGACGTGCCTGACGCCGTCGACCGCCTTCACCTCGCGTACGAGGTCGGCCACGATCTCCGCGTCGGCGCCGGCCACCTTGGCGGGCAGCTCGGCGACCACGATCAGCGGGCCGTTGAACCCGGGGCCGAACCCGCCGGCCATCAGCTCGTACGCGCGGCGCGGCTCCGAGCCCTGCGTGCCGTACCCCTCGTCGATCGGCCCGAGCTTGAGCGCCAGCGCGGGCGCGGCCAGCAGGCCGAGCACGATCGCGCTGCCGAACAGCACCCGCCACGGGCGGCGGGCCACCCACGCGCCGAGCCCGGCCCAGCCGGCGCCGCCGTTGCCCGAGCCGCGCAGGAACGGCACCCTCAGCGCGTTGACGCGGTGGCCGAGCAGCCCGAGCAGGGCCGGCACGAGCGTGACCGAGGTCAGCACGGCGGCCACGACCGAGATGCCGGTGACCCAGCCGAGCGTGGCCAGCAGCGGGAAGCCGGCCAGCAGCAGCGCGCTCAGCGCGATGATGACCGTGCCGCCCGCGAACACCACGGCCCCGCCCGAACCGGCCACGGTCCTGCGCACGGACTCCGCGACCGGCACCCCCTGGGCGAGCAGGCGGCGGTGGCGCGACAGCAGGAACAACGCGTAGTCGATGCCCACGCCGAGGCCGATCATCGTGGCCATGATCCCGGCCTGCTTGGGCATGTCCACGACCCAGCCGAGCAGCCCGATCACGCCGAGCCCCGAGGCCACGCTGACCAGCGCGGCGAAGATGGGCACGACCGCGGCGACGAGCGTGCCGAACGCGAACACCAGCACCAGCAGCGCGCAGACGATGCCGATGATCTCGCTGGGGCCGGTCTTGATCTCCTTGTCGGCCGGGGTGGAGCTGTCCGCGGGCACCACCTCCAGCCCGGCCCGCCGCGCCGGGTCGGCGGCCTTCGACAGCTCCTGCGTGGTCTCGGCGATCTTGGTGGAGTCGTTGCCCTCCATGCGGATCGTGATGAGGCCGATCTGCAGGTTGGCGGAGATGCCGCCGGCGCGGAACGGGGTGTCCACCCGGGTGACGTGCGGCATCGTGCGCAGCCGGTCCATGGACTCCTCCACGGCCTTCTTGCGCGCCTCCTCGACCAGGGGCCCGTCGGCGGAGTAGAGCAGGAGCTGCACGGTCCCGCCCTGGCCGTAGCCGGCACCGAAGCCCTCCTTCATGAGGTCGTGCGCGCGCTGCGCGTCGGTGCCGGGGATGCTGGCGTCGCTGTTGGTGGGGCTGGGGAAGGCCAGGCTGGCGCCCATCAGGGCGGCGGCCGCGATCACCCAGGTGATCAGCACGATCCAACCGTGCCGCGCGCACCAGCCGCCCAGCCGTCCCAGCAACCGCGTCATCGTCAGCTCCCACTCGACGGCCGTCCTGTACGGTCGTACAGGACATACGATAAAACGGGAAATATCCGGAAGGCTGTCTCCCGTAGGGAAATGAGACGATGACCACAGCCGACGACACCCGCACCCGGATCCTCGCCGCCGCCAGAGAGCTGTTCGCCGAGCGCGGCTACGCGGCCACCTCCCTGGCCGACATCGCCGCCGCCGTCGGCCTGACCAAGACCGCGGTGGCCTACCACTTCCACCCCAAGGACCGGCTGGCCCTCGAACTGCTGTCACCGGTGGCCGGCGACATGCTGGCGCTGCTCGACGCGCCGTACCCGGACCGGGCCGCGTTCGTCGAGGCGCTGGTGGAGTTCGCGGTGCGCTACCGGTCGGTGATCCGGCTGTTCATGGAGGACCTGGCGGCCGACGACGCCACGCTGACCCCCGGCTCGGAGCGGGACCAGATCAGGACCTTCAGGGACGGCATCTACGCCAAGCTGGTCGGCGACGATCCCGGGCCGGAGATCAGGCTCAAGAGCTGGGCGCTGCTGGGGGCGTTGCAATGGGGCGCGGTCAAGACCATGGACCTGCCGGAGGAGCAGGTCAGGACCGTCCTGCTGGAGGCGTGCCGGGCCTTCTGACCGGTCCCGGCCACCGTCACCCGGGCCGCCGCCATCACCCCGGGCCGCCGCTCTCACCCGGGCCGCCATCACCCCAGGCCGCCGCCGTCACCCGCGCCGGCGCCGGGGAGCGCCCGCTCGTGCCGCTACTCCCGGATGGCCGTCAGGCCCTCGGCGATCTTGCGCAGCTCCCGGTTGACGGCCTCGGCGCTGCCCAGGTCCTTGGCGTAGACCGGGCTGAACATGATCTCCGCCCGCCGGTTCTCGCCCATGTTCAGGAAGAACGTGGGCGTGCCCTTCGTGCCGTCCTCGCCGACGTTCTGCACGACCGCGTAACCGCTACGGTCGCCGACGGCCACCTCCTCGCCCTCGCCCTCCTGCCGGTGGACGCTGACGCGGTCGTCGATCTCCAGCACGGCCGCGTTCTCGTGCACGAAGATCTGGACGCAGTAGAAGCCGTTCCTGTCGCCCTTGTAGTCGAAGGACGTCGTGTACGAGTCGCCGTGGTCCAGGGACCAGCGCTTCCACTGCAGGCCCTCGGGCAGGTAGCCCACCCTGACGTTCCCGAACTGCCGCCCGTCGCCCAGGTCCCCGAGCGTCTTCTCCGCGGGCCGCCCCGTGGGCCGCAGGTCGTCGATGGCGGGCGGGGGCGGCGTCTCGGTGACGATCGGCGTCGGCCCGGAGCCGGCCGCCGCCGTCAGATAGGCGGGGGCGGCGCCGGCGACGACCACGGTGGCGGCCAGCGCGGCGAACACGCCGCGCTTCCGCTTGCGCCGCGCGGATCGCACGACCCGCTCCCCGAGGTCGGGCGTGGCGTGCAGGCCCGCCGTCTCCTCCGCCATCAGCCGGCGGATCCGGTCCTCAAGCGCGGGCATTGCCGATCACTCCTTCCACGGATTCCTCGCCGAGCGCCATGCGCAGCTTGGCCATCGCCTTCGAGCTCTGGCTCTTGACCGTCCCGACCGTGCAGCCGAGCACCTCCGCCGTCTGGTGCTCGCTGAGGTCCTCCCAGTACCGCAGCACGACCACCGCGCGCTGCCGGGGCGGCAGCGCGCGCAGCGCGTCCATGAGGACCTGGCGCAGGTCCACGTCGGCCGAGCGCGCGGGCGTGTCGGGCAGGGACCGCACGGGGATGATCCGCAGGATCGCCCGGCGGCGGGCCCGGCTGATGGCCGCGTTCACGATCACGCGGCGCACGTAGGGCTCGGGGCTGTGGTGCCGCACCCTGTCCCAGTTCCGGTAGGTACGCTCCAGCGCCGTCTGCAGCAGGTCCTCCGCCTCCGACCGGTCCCCGCAGGCGAGGTAGGCGACCCGCAGCAGGGTCGTGGCCCGCGCGGCCACGAACGCGCCGAAGTCGTGCTCTGTGTCGCCGCTCACGGCTCTCTGTCCCATTTCACGCCCCCTAATACGCCCCGGCCGCCCGTACGGTTGCCTGGGCGTCGCAGGCAACCTCCCGGGGCGTTCGAGCGTATTTGGGGGCGTCACAACCGAATCACGGAGGATGCACATGAAGCTGGCGACCGTACCGGCGCGGCGGCTGATCGTCACCGGAGCCTGCCTGGCGGTGGGCGCCGCCGCGCTGCTGGCGCTGCCGGGCCTGGCCAAGGCGCCGGTCACGCGGCTGGCGTCCGCGTCGGCGCCGGAGGGCACGTACTGGCACACCAGGGTGTTGTCGCGCGATACCCACCACCGCCAGGTCGGCTCCCGCGCGAACCCGTACCGGGTGGTCGAGCAGCGGCTCATCGAACGGTGGCACACGACGGACGGGCGGAGCTGGCTCGGGTACCGGCAGCCGGGGGCGTACCCGAAGAGCGACAAGGACCGCGAGGCGTGGCGGCGCGACGGCTCGCCCGCCAGGTGGACCCGCGACGTGACCGGCCAGACCGTGGCGCTGTCCACCCGGCCGACCAAGGGGCACGTCACCCCGGTACGTGGCCAGAACGCCCAGTTCTTCCTGGCCGGGCAGTATCTGACGTACGAGGAGGTGCAGCGGCTGCCCGCCGACCCGGCCGCGCTGAAGGCGTGGCTGACGAAGGCCGCCCAGGTGGCCGAGGGCAGGGACGTCGAGCGCTTCGCCAGGGACTCGCTGCCCGACCTGTTCCACCGCCTTCCGGCGCCCAAGGAGGTCCGCGCCGCGGCCTACCAGGTGCTGCTGGGCATGCCCGGCGTGCACGTCCGGGGCGCGGCGCGCGACGGCCTGGGCCGCGAGGGCACCGCCCTCACGATCGACCAGCCGCAGGCCACCGGCCCGAAGGCCGAGAGGGGGACGATCATCAAGCGGCTGATCATCGACACCGCCGCCATGGTCCTGCTGTCCGACGAGTTCGGGCCGCAGGGCGCGGGCAGCGTCGATCTCGTCATGCGCGCAGGCTGGACGAACACCGGCCCCGCGGTGCCCGCCCTGCCCTGACCGGCACCGGTACCCGCCCTGCCCTTACCTGCACCGGCACCGGCTCCGCCCTGAGCGTGCCCGCCCTGCCCGCGGTCGTCAGAGACCCAGGACCTCGCGCTCGACGTGGTCGAGCGCGAGGCGTACCGCGCCGATCGCCACCCCCTCGTCGCCGAACGTGGAGGCCACCACCTCCGGCGCGCTGACGCACAGCTCGGCCAGGTGCCGCCGCACCGGTTCGAGCAGCACGTCGCCGGCCCGCGCGTAGCCGCCGCCGAGCACCAGCAGGTCCGGGTCGATGGCCAGGGCGAGCGCCGAGGCGCCGATCGCGAGGTTCTCGGCGTAGCGGTCCACCCGCCGCACGGCCTCCCGGTCACCCCCCAGCGCCGCCTCGAACACCTCCGCCGCCGAGGCGTCCTTGACCAGCTCGCGGGCGGCGTCCTCCCAGCCGACCTGGCGCAGGGTGCCGATCTCGCCCGCCGCCCCGTTGCGCCCCGGATGCAGCCGGCCGCCGATCAGGATGCCCGCGCCGGCCCGGTGGCCGATCAGGACGTAGACGACGTCCGAGGCGTGCTGGGCGCTGCCGCGCCAGTGCTCGGCCAGCGCCGCCAGGTTGGCGTCGTTGGCGGCCAGCGCCGGGCTGCCGAACCAGCGCCCGGCCAGCCCCGCCAGGTCCACGCCGGTCCAGCCGGGCAGCGTGATCGACAGGGAGACCCGCCCGGTCCTGTCCACGATGCCGGAGGTGCCGGCGGCCACGGCCCAGACGTGCCTGCGGGCCACCCCGGCCCCGTCCACGCAGGCCAGCGCCGTGCGCTCGGCCGCCTCCAGCCGCTGGTGCGCCGGCGCGTCGCCGGAGACCTCGGCCCGCTCCCAGGCGATCACCTCGCCGTTGAGGTCGGCCAGCGCGGCCACGATGGCGTCGCCGCCGACCTCGACGCCGACGACGTAGCCGGCGTCGGCCCGGAAGCCGAAGCGCCGCGCGGGCCGGCCCATGGCGCCCTCGTCGGGCGGCACCTCGCGGACGTAGCCGCGCTCGCCCAGCTCGTCGAGCACCGCCTCCACCGTCTGCCTGGACAGCCCGGTGACCCGCCCGAGCTGGGTCAGCGTGGCCACTCCCGCGCGGCGCAGGGCCCGCAGCGTGACCTGCGTGTTCACCTTGCGCAGCAGCGACGCGTCACCCGGCCGGAGCTCGGTCACTTATGAGACCCTTTCCCATAACTTCCCTATTGACGGCTTCCAGCGTGGATCCTAGCATCGGCCGACATACGTGAATTGGTTACATAAGTGGAGGCGCAATGGTGACTCTCGCCGTCGTCGGCGCGGGCTCGCGGGGGACCTCCTACGCCCGCCACGCCGCTGAGTCCGGCCGTGCGCGGGTGGTCGCGGTGGCCGACCCGCTGGACAGCCGGCGCGACAGGTTCCCCGAGGCCGCCGCGTACGCCGGCTGGCGGGAGCTGGCCGCGCTGCCCCGCCAGGCGGACGCCGTGATCATCGCCACCCAGGACCGCGACCACGTCGAGCCCGCGGTGCGCTTCGCCGAGCTGGGCTACGACATCCTGCTGGAGAAGCCGATGGCGGTCTCCGAGGACGACTGCCGGGCGATCGTGGCCGCCGCCGAGCGCAGCGGCGCGATCTTCGCGGTGTGCCACGTGCTGCGCTACACGCCGTACACGAAGGCGCTGAAGGCGCTGGTCGACGGCGGGCGGATCGGCGAGATCGTCAGCGTCCAGCACCTGGAGCCGGTGGGGTGGTGGCACCAGGCGCACTCGTACGTGCGGGGCAACTGGCGGCGCGCCGACGAGGCCACGTTCATGCTGCTGGCCAAGTCCTGCCACGACCTCGACTGGCTGGTCCACCTGACCGGCAGGCAGGTCACCCGCGTCTCCTCCTTCGGCGGCCTGCACCACTTCCGCCCGGAGAACCGCCCGGCCGGCGCCGCCGACCGCTGCCTGGACTGCGCGGTCGAGCCGGACTGCCCGTACTCGGCCCGGCGCATCTACCTGCCGCTCGCGGGCGAGCACGCCTGGCCGCTGTCGGTGCTCACCGACGACGTCTCCGAGCAGGGGGTGCTGGAGGCGCTGCGGACCGGCCCGTACGGCAGGTGCGTCTACGCCTGCGACAACGACGTCGTCGACCACCAGGTCGTGAACCTGGAGTTCGAGGGCGGCACGACGGCCTCGTTCACCATGACCGGCTTCACCCCCGCGCTGCACCGGCAGACCCGGATCTTCGGCACACGCGGCTGCATCGAGGGCGACGGCGACCGCCTGACCGTCCACGACTTCGTCACCGGCCGCTCCGAGGTCGTCGACACCCGCCCCACGGGCGACGGGACGGCGCGGGGCGGCCACGGGGGCGGCGACACGGCCCTGGTCGAGGCGTTCCTCGACGCGGTCGCCACGCGGGACCGCGCCCCGATCCTCTCCTCGCCGGCCGAGAGCCTGCACAGCCATCTCATCGCCTGGGCCGCCGAGCGGTCCCGGCTGACCGGCGAGACCGTCACCCTGGAAGGAACCCCCCGATGAAAGCCACGCACGTCACCGCCGCCGCGCTGGCACTCTGCGCGGGCCTGGCCGCCTGCGGCTCGCCCACCCCCGGACAACCCGCCGCCGAGGGCTCCGGGCGCGGGCCCATCACGTTCCTCGGCGGGAAGTTCGAGGCGGAGTCCGTGCAGAAGATCGTGGACGCCTGGAACGCCGCCCACCCCGACGAGAAGGCCACCGTCGTCCTGCTCCCCGAGAGCGCCGACGAGCAGCGCCGCAAGCTCATCCAGAACGCGCAGACCAAGTCCGACGCCGGCGACGTCATGCTCATCGACGCGGTCTGGACCAGCGAGTTCGCCGCGAACCGGTGGGTGGCGGAGCTGACGCTGGACACCACCGGCTTCCTGCCCAACCCCGTCGAGACGGGCAAGTACCGCGGCAAGCTGTACGCGATGCCGGTCTTCACCGGCACGGGCCTGCTCTACTACCGCACCGACCTGGTCAAGGAGCCGCCCAAGACCTGGGACGAGATGAAGCGGATCTGCGAGGAGGTGCTGCCGAAGCAGACGGGCATGAGCTGCTACGGCGGCCAGTTCGACAAGTACGAGGGCCTGACCGTGAACTTCTCCGAGGCCGTCGCCTCCGCCGGCGGGGAGCTCCTCGACGCCTCCGGGCAGCCCCAGCTCACCGGCGACGCGGCCAGGCAGGCGGCCCGGTTCCTGGCCGACGGGTTCAAGAGCGGCATGATCCCGAAGGAGGCGATCACGTACAAGGAGGAAGAGGGACGGGTCGCCTTCCAGGAGGGCAAGCTGCTCTTCTACCGCAACTGGGCCTACGGCTACGAGGCCGCGCAGAAGACCGACGGCTCCAGCAAGGTCAACGGCAGGTTCGACGTGGCCCCGATCCCCGGCCTGACCGGCATCGGCGCGGGCACGCTGGGCGGCAACAACCTGGCCGTGTCGGCCTTCTCCAAGCACAAGCGCACCGCGCAGGACTTCATCGCGTTCATGACCAGCCCCGAGCAGATCAGGGCGTTCGCGCGGACCAGCTCGATGCCGGTGCCGCTGGCCTCGATCTACGACGACCCCGAGATGATCAAGAAGTACCCCTACCTGCCCGCGCTCAAGGAGGGCATCCTGGCGGCCAAGCCGCGCCCGAAGGCCGTCCGCTACGGTGACGTCACGGCCGCGATCCAGGAGTCCGCGTACGCCATCGTCACGGGCGCCAAGCCGGTCGAGCAGGGCCTGTCGGAGCTCCAGGCCGCTCTCGGGCCGTTGCTGAAGTGAGGGCCGCCGCGCGGGGGCAGTCGTGGCCGGCGGCCGCCATGCTGTCCCCCACCATGATCGTGCTCGCCCTCGTGGTCTTCTACCCCCTGGTCGCGGCCATGCGGGAGTCGTTCTACGAGAGCGGTCAGCGCCTGGACGCCGACGGCTTCGTGGTCGAGGGCGAGTGGTTCGCCGGCCTGGCCAACTACGCGGGCGTCGTGCAGCAGCGCTTCCTGAACGCCGCGCTCAACACCACGCTGTTCACCGTCGTGACCGTCGCCCTGGAGGTCGTGCTCGGGGTGGCGATGGCGCTGGTCATGCGGCGCGCGTTCCGGGGACGGGCGTTCCTGCGGGCCAGCATCCTCGTCCCGTGGGCGGTGCCGACCGCCGTCGCCGGCCTGATGTGGAAGTGGATCTTCCAGGCGGACGGCGTGGCGAACGCGCTGCTCGGCACCGAGATCCTCTGGACGGCCGACGGCCCGTGGGCCAAGCTCGCCGTGGTCGTCGCCGACGTGTGGAAGACGTCGCCGTTCGTGGGGCTGCTGGTGCTGGCCGGGCTGCAGATCATCCCGGCCGAGGTGTACGAGGCCGCCCGCGTGGACGGCGCCACGCCCCGGCAGACGTTCTGGCGCGTCACCCTGCCCCTGGTCAAGCCCGCCCTGCTGGTGGCCGTGCTGTTCCGGCTGATGGACGCGCTGCGCGTGTTCGACCTGCCGTACGTGATGATCGGGCCGCGCAAGCAGTCGGTGGAGACGCTGTCCGGGCTCATCTGGGACGAGGCCACCCGGGTCCACTATGGGCCCGCGTCGGCGTACGGGACGGCGTTGTTCCTGTACATCGCGGTGATCGCGTTCGTGTTCGTGAAGCTGCTCGGGGCGGACCTGCTGAGTGACGTACGGGCGCGGCGTAAGGAGGCGGCCCGCGATGGCGCGTGAGCGGGTGAGGGCACGGCGGTTCTGGGGCAGCGCGGGCATGCTCGGCATCGCGCTGTACTGCCTGGTGCCCTTCTACTGGATGGTGGTGTCGAGCTTCCGCCGCACCGCCGACATCCACGACAAGACGCCCTGGCCCGCGCCGTGGTCGCTGGAGAGCTACGGGGCGGTCTTCGCCGCCGACATGGGCTTCGGCCGGTCGCTGCTCAACAGTTTCGTCGTGGCGGGCACCACCACCCTGGTGACGCTGGCGGTGGGGACGCTGGCGGCCTACGCGCTGGCCCGGCTGGAGTTCCGGGGCAAGAACGTGGTGCTGGCGCTGGTCATCGCCGTGTCGATGTTCCCCGGGGCGCTGCTCATCGTGCCGCTGCTGGAGCTGTTCACCACGATCGGCTGGATCAACACCTACCAGGCGATGATCGTCCCGTCGATGTCCTTCGCCCTGCCGCTGACGATCTGGAACCTGACCACGTTCTTCCGGCAGTTGCCGTACGACCTGGAGCAGGCGGCCATGATCGACGGCTGCACGCCCTTCGCCGCCTTCCGCCGCGTCATGCTGCCCCTCGCCGCGCCGGGCGTCTTCACCACGGCGATCCTGGCCTTCATCGCCACCTGGAACGAGTTCATCATCGCCGTCACCATGGTCAACGACCAGGCCCGGCAGCCGGCCACGGTGCGCATCGCGCAGTTCACCGGCGCGGCCCAGTTCGACACGCCCTTCGGCACGCAGATGGCGGCCGGGGTGCTGGTGACGATCCCGCTCGTCCTGCTGGTGCTGTTCTTCCAGCGCCGCATCGTCGCCGGGCTGACGGCGGGCGCCCTGAAGTAGCCGGCCCGTCGTCCCGAGGGGTCCACCTGGCACAAGTGGCCCCCCGGGCGGCTCCGCAGCCGGGATACTGGTGGCGGACTTCTTTCGACGAAACAGGGGGCCGCGGTGCGTACCTGGTTCGAGCCCGAGGAGGCGGAGGAGTTCGAAGCGGCCAGGTCCGTGCTGCTGCGGCGCTGCCTCGCCTGGGCGGCCGAGCACGGCCGCCCGGCCGACGGCCTGCTGATCGCCTCCGCCGTCGAGGCCCGCCACCACAGCCACGACGGCCGCATCGCCTACTGGGACGAACGCCAGATCAGGCGCCACCTGCTGGCCTGGGTGCCGAGATACGTCGTGGCGCCCAGGGAGGTCCTGGAGATCGCGCCGGAGGTCCTGCGCACGTACCTGCACTATCTGGCCGCCACCGGCCTGCGCGACCCCCGCGGCGCCACCCTCGCCGAGGCCGACGAGGTGATCGCCCGCCTCGCCCCCGACTTCCGCCGCGCCCTGGACGACCCCTACCGCCAGGGCCTGGGCAAGTTCTGGGCGCAGACGGCGCTCGACCACGGCACCGACCTGGCCGACCCCGGCGGTGTGGCGGAGTTCGAGCGCGACCTCGACGCCGGCCGCATCCGGTACGACGCGGACGTGCTCGACCGGCTGCTGGCCGACCGCCACGCGGAGAAGGGCCACGACCTGGAGGAGGAGCGCGCCCGCCCCCTGCCGCCCATCGCCCTTCCCCCGGCGCGGGCCCT
This sequence comes from Nonomuraea candida, assembly GCF_000725485.1. Classification (GTDB taxonomy): domain Bacteria; phylum Actinomycetota; class Actinomycetes; order Streptosporangiales; family Streptosporangiaceae; genus Nonomuraea; species Nonomuraea candida. The sequence continues at coordinate 117,393 of NZ_JOAG01000042.1, forward strand.
GCGCGAGGCCGCCGCGGCCGGCCCGCTCGTCCGGCAGCTCGTCACCCTGGCCGACTGGGCGGGCGAGAAGGGCCGCCCCCTCACCGCGGCGGGCCGCCTCCCCCTCGCGGCGGCCCGCGAGCTGTCCGCCCTGCTCGGCACCGGCGAGCAGGACCTCCGGGTACGCAGCTCCGCCGGCCTCCCCCGCCTGAGCCTGCTCCTGGCCTGGGCCGGGCGGCTGCGCCTGATCCGCACCACCGGGGGCCGCCTCTACCGGGAGGCCGGATCGGCCCCGCTCCTCGACGACCCCTGGGCGCTGTGGACCCGCGCCTTCGAGACCCTCCCCGACCTGATCCACGCGACCACCACCCGGCGCCCCGCCCCCGGACCAGACCACGCGACCGCCACCCGGCCGACCGGCCCCGGACCAAGCCAGGCGACCGCCACCCGGCCGACCGGCCCCGGACCAGGTCGGGCGAGCACCGCCGGCCGGCCTGGCCCCCTCGTCGGCGAGCTCCTCCCCGGCCTCCTCGACACGATGTACGGCCTGGGCGACGTGCCCGTCCGCCACCTGGAGGAGACGGCGTGGCCGGCCTGCCGGGAGCACGCCGCCGCCGGCGGGGAGGACCATCGGCGCCACCACGACCTCTGGCGCCGCGCCGTGGCCGCCGACCTGCGGCGGGCCTTCGACCTCCTCGCCGACCTCGGCGCCGTGGAGCTGACCCGCGGCCCCGCCGGCGAACGCCGGCCGAAGGCTCTGGACCACGAGGACCAGGAGTTCCCGCCGGACGCGATCGACCGCCTGCGGACCGGCCTCGCCGCCCCGGACCTCCTCCTGGCCCGCCTGACCCCGCTCGCCCTGCACGCCCTGCGCACCTCCCTGCTGGCCCGGGGCCGGGACGCCCCGCTGGTCGGCGAGCTGGCCACCGCCCCGCCCGCCGAGCTGCTCGGCGTCCTCAGCCAGCACTACCCGCTTCCGGAAGCCGCGGCCGAGCTGAACGCCTGGCTCTCCCGCCCCGGCCAGGACGTGGCCGCCCTCCTCCAGGCCGTCCGCGACTGCCCGTTCCGCACCCGCGCCGCCGCCATGCTCGACGTCCTGGCCGAGACCCTTCCCGAGGGCCCGGCCCTCCTGCGCGCCCTCCGCCGCGACCCCGTCCTCGGGCCCACCGCCCTGACCTTCCTCGTGGACGAGGGCGAGGTCGATCCCGGGACGCTGGGGCAGCACGAGCACCTGCTGCTGGCGGCGGAGAACTTCCTGACCCTGCTGGAGCTCGGCGGGCCGCAGGCGCTGATCGAGCAGCTGAAGGCGATGGCGGGCAAGGAGGCGTACGAGCTGGCGGCCGCCGTCCTGGCGTCGGGGCACCATGACGTGGCGGGCCTGGCGGAGATGCGCGAGCTGGTGGCCGAACCGCTGCGCGCCACCATCAACCGCCCCCTGCGTCTCATCCCGGGCACGGGGCCCGGCCGCCGGACCCGCTCCACGGGCCGGGGGCGGCGCCGGGACCGCTGAAGGCCGGCACCAGCGCCGGCGCCAGTGCTGGGGAGGAGCCGGGCCGGTCAGCCGTATGGCGGCGGACGCGCTCAGCGCTCGCTGTCGAGGTCGGCCATCGCCTGGCTGGGGTAGCGGTCGCCCTTGGCCGCGCCGGGCGGGATGAGCTCGTCGATCCGGGCGAGCTCCCCCGCGTCGAAGGAGACCCGCCCGCTGTCGATCATCGTGGCCACCTGGTCCGGCCGCCGCGCGCCGATGACCGGCACGATGTCCTCCCCCTGCGCCGCGACCCAGGCGATGGCGAGCTGCGCGACGGTGACGCCCTTGGCCGCGGCCAGCTCCGCCAGCCGCGCGACCAGCGCGCCGTTGTGCTCGCGGTTGGCCCCCTGGAAGCGCGGCAGCGCCGCCCGGGCCCCGCCGAGCGCCCCGCTGCCGCCGATCAGCCCGCGGGACAGCACGCCGTACGCGGTGATCCCGATGCCGAGCTCGCGGCACACGGGCCGGATCTCGTCCTCTATGCCCCGGCTGAGCAGCGAGTACTCGATCTGCAGGTCGCTGATCGGCGCGACGGCGGCAGCGCGGCGGATCGTCTCGGCCCCGACCTCGCTGAGGCCGATGTGGCGGACGTAGCCCTGCTCGACGAGCTCGGCGATCGCGCCGACGGTCTCCTCGACGGGCACGGCCGGGTCGAGCCGGGCCGGGCGGTAGATGTCGACGTGGTCGGTGCCGAGGCGCTGCAGCGAGTAGGTCAGGAAGTTCCGCACCGAGGCGGGACGGGCGTCGATCCCGCTCATCCGGCCGTCGGGCCCGCGCAGGGCGCCGAACTTGACGGAGAGCACGACCTCGTCCCGGTCGCGGCCCTCCAGCGCGCGGCGGATGAGCAGCTCGTTGTGCCCGGAGGCGTAGAAGTCGGCGGTGTCCAGCAGGGTGCCGCCGGCGTCCAGGTAGGCGTGCAGGACGCGGACGGCTTCGTCCTCGTCCACCTGGCCGTAGACGCCGGACAGGCCCATCCCGCCGAGGGCGGGCGAGGAGACGGTGGGGCCGGTGCGGCCGAGGCGGCGGGTGGCGAGCGTGGTCGTCGATGTCATGCCCTCCACCCTGCGGGCCGCCGCACGCCGGGAGAAGGCCCGGCCCAACCAGGGACAACCTGTCCCTGGTTACGCGTCATGCGCCGTTCGTACACTGAGGGCGTGATCGACCGTGCCGGCCTCGCCGACTTCCTGCGCCGCCGCCGGGAGCTGCTGCGCCCCGCCGACGTGGGCCTGCCCGCCGGCGTCCGCCGCCGCACGCCCGGCCTGCGGCGCGACGAGGTGGCGCTGCTGGCGGGCATGTCCAGCGACTACTACGCCCGGCTGGAGCAGTGCCGGGGCGCGAACCCGTCCGGGCCCATCGTCGCCTCCCTGGCCCGCGCGCTCCGCTGCGACCTGGACGAGCGCGACCACCTCTTCCACCTGGCCGGCCTGACGCCGCCGGCCCGCCGCGCCGGACGGCACATCCGCCCCGGCCTGATCAGCCTGGCCGACCGGCTCACCGACGTGCCCGTCGCCATCTGCACCGACCTGCACGAGGCGCTGTGGCACAACGCCCTCGCCGACGTGGTGCTGGGCCCGCTGGAGCAGCGTACGGGCCTGGACCGCTACGTCCCGTGGCGCTGGTTCACCGAGCCCGGCTTCCGTGACCGCTCCCCCGAGGAGGACTGGCCCCGGCTCTCGGCCTCGACCGTCAGCGACCTGCGGGCGACGTACTCGCGGCGGGCCGGCGACGACGACGTCGTGGAGCTGGTGCACGCGCTGCTGGAGCACAGCGCGGAGTTCCGCGAGCTGTGGGAGCGGCACGAGGTCGCGGTCCGCCGCTTCGACCGCAAGCGGCGGCTGCACCCGGAGGTCGGCGTCCTGGACCTGACCTGCGAGGTGCTGCTCACGCCGGAGGCGGACCTCAAGGTGCTGGCGTTCTTCCCGGTGGAGGGCACGGACACGCGCGAGAAGCTGGAGCTGCTGCGCGTCATCGGGACGCAGAGCTTCCGCACGACCGCCTGACCCGCCCGGAACCTCGAGGGCCTACCGGTGTGACGCCCCCGCGTTGCCGCGTACCGGCTCCCTGAGCCGCTCGCCCGCCCTGCGGCGCAGGTGGTAGGAGGCGGTGGCGACGGCGAGCGCGCCGCCCCAGATCGGCCAGAAGCACTCGGGCAGCCACGCGCCCCACTCGTCCCAGGCGAACCGCCCCCCGAGCGTCCACCTGATGTACGTCAGCCCGGCCACGGTGATGATGATCGAGACGAACCCGGCCGGGATGACCGCCAGCAGGGGCGGCACCCGCCGGCCGCCCAGCCCCGGCAGCAGGCGCGGGAACACCTCGCCCCACCGCTGGGTCAGCCCGAGGGTGAGCACGCCGCCGAACGCGCCGAACGTCGCCAGATAGGCCCCCGCCAGCCACAACCCGTCCTCGCCCGCGGCCAGGAACTCCCGGCTCACGCCGAGCGGGATGCCCAGCGCCCAGGCCCACCGGGTGGCGCAGTACAGCAGCGGCACGGCGACCGCCACGTACACGGCCCGCCGTCCCCGTTCCGGCGTGAACCAGCGCGCCCCTCCCTGCCGCCGCCCGCACTCCAGCGCCGCGGCGGCCAGCAGCAGCCCGCCGAGCACGCACACGAGCTGGTTGAGCACCGGCCACGGCCAGGCGTCGGCGAAGGTCGCGCCGCCCAGGCCCCAGCCGAACAGCGGCGCGACCAGGAGCAGCGGCGTGTAGGCGACGCCCATCATCACCCGCGAGTCGGGGATCACCAGGACCAGCAGCACGGCGATCGGCCAGGCGAACACCAGCGGCAGCCGCCCGCCGCCGCGACGCGCCGGCGGGACCCGGCCGCCGTCCCCGCGCACGAGCGGAGGCCGGCCTCCTCCGCGCGCCAGGGCCAGCGCCGTGGCGGCGGTGAGAAGGGCGAAGGCGGCGACGAACCAGCCGAAGCCCGGTGTGGTCGCGGCCAGGATGGACAGTGCCCCGTCCGGGTCGGGATCGGAGGCGCCCCACGGGTAACCGGGCAGGCCGAGCGCCCACGCCGTACCCAGGAGGCCGTAGACCAGCGCCCACAGCGCCGCCGCGTGCCCCCACCGGACGAACTCGAGAATCTTCATGTACGGCAGCCTCGCGCCGCGGGCGCCCCGCGGCACAGATGCCGTTCGGCATGAGTCGCGCCCCGCGGAGGTGCCGTTCGGCACCCGCGGCGAGCGCGCCGGGCACGTAGCCGCCCGTGGAGGTGCCGTTCGGCATCTGCGGCCGGGCGCGCCCGGGCGCGTATCGTCGCTCGGGTGAACGTGCTCCCGGTCCTGTCCTTCCTGTCCGCCGCCGCGGTGGCGGCCGCGGCGGCGTTCCGGCCGCAGCTCAGGTCACGGCTCAGGTCACGGCTCGGGTCACGGCTCGGGTCACGGCTCGGGTCACGGCTCGGGTCACGCCTGCCCTGGCCGGTCCTCGCGGTCGCGGCGCTGTCCCTGGCCACCACGCTCGCGCACGCCGCCGCCGGGGCGGCCCGCACCGGGCCGGGCTACGAGCTGCTCGGGATGGCCGAGAGCGTCGTCCTGATGGGGCTGGCCGGCCTGGTGACCCGGTACGCGCCGCCCCGGCGGGCCGTGCCCGCCGCGCTCGCCGCGGGGATGGCCTCGTCCATGTGGATGCTGCGCTTCTTCGTCCCCGCGTCGCCGCTGGAGGCGGTGGGGGTGTGCGCGTTCTGGGGCCTGGGGGCGCTCCTGGCCGCCGGGGCGGGCAACCACCTGCGCTCGGTCCAGGCCCGGCAGGAGCGGGCGGTGGCCGACGCGCGCACCGAGCTGCGGTTGCGGCTCGCCAGGGACCTGCACGACTTCGTCGCCCACGACATCAGCGAGATGATCGCGTACGCGCAGGCCGGCGGAATCGCGGGAGATCCCCGGCAGGCGCTCGAACGCGTCGAGGCGGCCGGGCAGCGGGCCATGTCGATGCTGGACCGTACGCTGGACATGCTCCACCACGACCGGCCCCGCACCCCGGCCGGCGACCTGGACGGCATCCGCGAGGCCGCCGAACGCTTCTCCGCCGCGGGCCCCGCCCGCGTGCGCCTGAGCATGCGCGCGCCCGCCGAGGTCCCGGCGGAGACGGCGGCGCTGGCCTACCGGATCGTGATCGAGGGCCTGACCAACATCCGGCGGCACGCCCCGCACGCCGGCCGGGCCGACCTGGGCATCAGCGCCGCGGACGGCGTCCTGGAGATCACGCTGACCAACGACGGGGTGAGCCGGACGCCCGGCGACCGGCACGGCGGCGGCTCCGGGCTGGCCGGGCTGACGACGCTCGTCCGGGAACAGGGCGGCGAGCTGGTGTCGCGGGCCGTACCGGACGGGTGGTCGCTGGCGGCCCGCCTGCCGCTGGCACAATCGGCCGGGTGGCCATCCGCATCCTCATCGCCGACGACCAGGAAGGCATCCGGAGCGCCTTCCGGATGATCCTCGACGCCCAGCCCGACATGACGGTGGTGGCCGAGGCCGCCGACGGCCGTGCCGCGATCGACACGGCCACGGCGATCCGCCCGGACGTCGTGCTCGCCGACATCCGCATGCCCGCCGCCGACGGCATCGAGGTCACCCGCGCCCTGGCCGGCACCGGCATCCGCGTCGTGATCGTCACCACGTTCGGCCACGACGAGTACGTTCACGCCGCGCTCCGGCACGGCGCCGACGGCTTCATCCTCAAACGCTCCGGCCCCGCCCTGCTCGTCGAGGCCGTCCGGGCGGCGATGAACGGCGACATGCTGATCAGCCCGCAACTCACCGTACGCCTGCTCCGCGACCGCCCCCACCCGCCCGCACCACACACCCCGCCGCACACCGCACCACACACCGCACCGCACACCGCGACCCCCGGCGCGACCCCCGACGCGACCCCCGACGCGACCCCATGGGACGCGTCCCCGGACATCGTCCTCACCGAACGCGAGACCGAGATCGTCACCATGGTCGCCCACGGCAAGACCAACGCCGAGATCGCGGCGGAGCTCTTCCTCTCCCCCGGCACGGTCAAGAACCACATCGCCACCATCCAGCGCAAGACCGGCACCCGCAACCGCGTCGCCATAGCCTCCTGGGCCTGGTCCACCGGCAGAGCCCGACCCTGACCGCGCCCACCCCTCGCCCTCGCCCCTCGCCCTCGTTTCGACCGCCGGCCCGACCGCCGGAGTCCGTTCAGACCTGGAACCCCGGCAGCCGTCCGCAGCGCTTCACGCTCATGACAGCACGCGATCAGGACTGTCCAGCCAGACCCGCTGTCCCGCGGGCGCGACCGTCATGCCGAACCGCTCGCGGCCGGGCTCGCCCCAGGCCACCCACCGGAAGTAGGCCTCGACGACCTCCTCCCACAACGGCCGCTCCCCCACCTGATAGACCTCGAACTCCTCATCCCCGGGCCGCCACTTCACCGTCCCCCACGAATACGGATCATCCGGGTCGGACAACCACAACCGGAACAGCTCCCCGTCCTCGTCCCGGCCGACCGCACTCGCCGACGTGAGCCCGGTCAACGCCGAGATCGCCAGCCCCGCGCCGGCCGGGGCGTACCCGATCGTGCGCGGATCGACGGACGTGGCCAGCCACCGCCTGTCCTCCGGGCGCCGCGCGGCCCGCCCCTCCGGCTCCCGCTGGGAGCGCATCCTCATGTACGCCGCCGGACCGGGAAACCGGCCGTGCGCGATGCCGTCCGGCATCACCACCAGCCGCAGCGCCAAGCCGTCACCGAAGCCGGGATCATACGGCAGCACGATCACCCCGCCCGGCCGGGTCTGCGCGACCCACGCGTGGGGCACGTGACGGATGCCGCAGCTGACGTGCACCCGGTCGAAGGGCGCCCGCTCCGGACATCCCTCCGCGCCGTCGCCCCGCACCAGGTGCGGCCGGCCCCCGATCGCCGCCAGGTTCCCGACCGCCTGCCCCACCACCGTCGCGAGGTCCCCGGCCGCCTGCTCCGCCACCGCCGCCAGATTCCTGCCCGCCTGCTCCGCCACCGCCGCCAGATTCCTGCCCGCCTGCTCCGCCACCGCCGCGTCCACCTCGACGGACGTCACCGCGCCCGCCGGACCGGCCAACCGGCACAGCAGCGCGGCCGTCCACCCGGTGCCCGTGCCCACCTCCAGCACGCGGTGCCCGGGCTCGACGGCCAGCCACTCCAGCAGGTCCGCGACGGTGCTCGGCGCGGAGAGCGACGAGGTGTAGTCGCCCGTCCCGTCCCGGAGGTCGGTGGCGCCGTCGTCGAGCTGGGTGATGACCGGGGTGTCGGCGTAGGCGGCGGCCTCCCAGTCCCGCGGGTCGGCCTCCCGGTCGATGACGCGTACGCCGCCGTCGTCCGTGGTCACCAGCGCGACCTGCGGTACGAACAGGTGGCGGGGCACGGCGCGGAAGGCGTCACGTACCCGCTCGCCGGGAGAAGAGACGGCGCCGACCGCGCGGAGCATCGCCTCCACCCGCTCGAGGTGAGCGGTCACGTCCCCTGCCCGTCCTTGCCGCCGCCCTCGCCACCCGCATCGCCCTTCCCACCCGCGTCGCCCCCGCCCCCCGCGTTGCCCTTGCCTCCGCCATGCCGCCCGCCGCGCTGGCTGTCGCCCGTAGGCGCGCCCGGCTTGAACGGCTCGTCCCGCTTCTGTCCGCCCTGGTGCTTGCCGCCCATACGTCCTCCTCCGCGCGAGCAGTCGCCCGTTCGTCATCACCAGGGAGCAGCATCACTCCCTGTGCGGCCATCGTCACCCATGGGGGCGGCCCGGACCCAGCGCATCCGTTGTCCACGAATTGTCGACGCGCTGGCGTCGCCACCGGTCAGGATTCGGGCAGGAGCGACAGCAGCGCGCGGTGATAGGCCGCCTGGACGGGCGGGATCGAATCCAGCCGGATCCGCTCATCGGTGGCGTGCAGGCCCCGGTAGTCGACCCCGAACCCGGCGACGGCGGGGATGCCGAACCCTGCCAGGTAGTTGCCGATGTTGGAAGGTCCCGCCACCTTGGGCCGAGGACTGAGCCCCACGGCGTGCGCCGCCGCCAGCACCGCCGCGCGCAGCGGCTCATCCGCCGGCAGCGCGAAGGCCGGCCAGCGCGTGGTGACGTCCAGACCGGTCGAGGACGTGCCCGGCCAGGCCGCGTCCAGCTCGGCGAGCGTCGAACGCAGCAGCTCCAGGGCCTCCTCCGCCCCGAGCGCCGGGGTGAGACGCACATCGACGTGCAGCACGCACAGGTCCGGCACGGTCGAGTACCCCTCGCCACCGTTGACCGCGGTGACGGTCAGCTTCGGCGGCAACGGAAACTCGGCCCCACCCGGCCCCGGCAGCGGCACCGCGTGCAGCCGGGAGATCGCCTCGGCCGCCTTGACGACGGCCGACGGCGTGACCTTGCTGCCGCCCGAGTGCGAGGCGACACCATGCACCCGTACCTGAACCCGCAGCACCCCACGCCCGCCCGTGACGACGTGCTCCAGCCCGGGATAGCCGATCGCCACCCCGTCCACGCGGTCCGGCGCGGCCGATCCCTCGAAGTAGGCCCTGGCGCCGCCGAAGGCGCCCGTGTGCTCATCGACGTCGAACAGCAGGACCACGCTGCCGCACCAGGAGCGAGCCGCCTCCCGGAGCCGGGCGGCGACGTGGGCGAAGATCGCCGCCCCCGCCTTGGAGTCCGCGGCCCCCCGCCCGTGCAACCAGCCACCGTCGATCGTCGCCGAGGTGGGCGGCCAGGCCCAGGCGGCCTCGTCGCCGAAGGGCGCGGTGTCCAGGCAGGCGTCCAGCACGTAGCGGGGGCCAGGCCCCGCGCCGCTGACCTCGCACACCAGCGCGACCGTCTCCCCGTCCGCCCGGGCCAGCGGAACGTACGGCATATCGTGCGCGGCCAGCCAGTCCGACATGCACTCCAGCACGGGTTCGTACGGGTCGACGCCACCCCGGCTGGGGACGCGCACCAGCTCCCGCGTCAGCCGGATCACGCTGTCGTGGTCCTGGTGCGACGCGCGCACCGGATCCGTCTCCGGCATCTTCTCGGCACGCCTGCGCATGTGGCCTCACCAGCTCCGTTCCGGCAGCCGCACACCCAGGGCGCTCAGCTCCTCCGCCGTCTCGACCCGGCGTGCGGCCGCGTACACCTGCCTGCCGTGATCCAGCAGCCTCGTCGCCGGCTCCGACCCCAGCACCACCCCCGAGTCGAACGCCTCATGCGAGGTCAGCGACGGAATCGGCACCACGGCCATCCGCTCGCTGGCGCAGAACCACCGCTCGGGCATCGCCGCGGTGTCCTCCACCAGCCCCAGGTGCAGCGTCTTGACCCCTCGGCCGCGATCACGCGGATCACGCAGCCGCAGCAGCCGGAGCAGGTGCTCCTGCAACAGCCGGTGGTGCGGCGGCCCGAACAGCACGCGGTAGTAGACCAGCCCCGGCCGCTCCGCCAGCACCGCCTCGGTCGCCTCCAGATACGCCGGATCACGCGAGCGGGACCCCGTCACCACCAGGCACCGCCGAGCGCCCTTGACCGTCGCGAGCATCGCCTGCTGCAACTCGTCGAACCCGGCCAGCAACCTCGCCCCGGCCTGAGCCGACACCTGATCGTCCTGGAACGCGAACAACTCCTGGGGCGTGCACCCGTAGATCTCGCACAAGGTCTTGCGATGACCGATGCTCGTGGTGTGCCGGCCCAGCTCCCACCCCGACACCATGCTCGGCGTCACCCCCGACTGCCCGCCCGGCGTCCGCAGGTCGATCTCCTCGACCACGTTCTCCAACGTCCAGTTACGCGCCAGCCGAGCCCGCCGCAGAGGCGACGCCTCCCGCCCCCAACGCACCGAACCGCGAGCCATCCCCAACCACCCTCCCGCCCAGGCACCGACAGCCCTGATGATGCCGCGTAATCCCACTCCAGACAGGCAGGTCCGCATCATCGAGGGCCGGCAGAGGGCAACCCGGTGACATGAACGCGATTCCCAGCACCCGGAGCCGCCTTCATCACCGGCCAGTCCCTGCATGTCGACGGCGTCTGGCTGCTTCACGGACCGAACGCCCCCACCTTGAGAGGATGCTCGTCATGCGCGACCGAGTCCGTGCCATCCTGATCACAGACGATGACCACCTGCTCACCATCAAACGCATCAAACCAGGCCAGACCCCGTACTGGGTGCTGCCGGGCGGCGGCATCGAGCCCGACGACCTCTCCCTGGAGGCGGCACTGCACCGCGAACTTCGCGAGGAACTCGCAGGCGAGGCTGGCATTCACGCCCTCATACACATCCTGGCGACCGAGGGCGGCCGGGAGTACTTCTTCCTCGCCCGCATCCGCCAGTGGAACTTCGCCAACCGCACCGGCCCCGAATTCGCCGAAGCGGACCGCGGCCAGTACCTCCTTGAGAGGATTCCCCTCACCAGAGAGGGCATCGGCTCCATCACGCTGCAGCCACCGCAGCTCGCCGACTTCCTTCGTTCGCGGCTGGCCCAGGCCGGAGATGTGTTCGCCCTACCCGACTTGCGGGCTGCGCAGCCGGGCGAACATCGCTAACGCTTGGACTGTCCAACTTGGAGCACCTGGTGGCGCGACCCCAACATCTGGCTACAGCGGCTCGCGATCTCGAGCTAGCAACGCGCTTGACGTGGGACGCTGCCCGTTCCCTCGCAAGCGGTCCGGTCCAGCATTCCGACGCTCTGGGCCTAGCCACCGGCATCAACGGTCAACACATCGCGGATGAGGACGCCCTATGACTCTTGCCGTCTTGGATGGCATCAGCTAGATATGTGATCTTCCTATCTCTTCGAGGACCTCCTATGACCAACGCTCCAGTCCCGGGTCTGTACGACTCGCTACTCACCGGCACGCTCGATGCGAAGGTCAAAGCCTGGCGGCAAGCCGGCCACCTGGTCGAGATATCGAAGATCGATGCCGAAGAGGTTGCCCATCTACTGGGCCGTTTCGTCGGTGAAACGGTAGCGCGAGCCCTCGCTGAGCTGAAAGGCCACCCAGACCAGCAGATTGCCCTAGCTAACCGCCTGCTGGACCAACTCACCGAGCGGGAGACGATCGTAGAGGGGCCAAATCAGCTCCTGTCGATTGTGCGGAACGTCCCGGGAGCGGCCGCTCCACGTCGGCCGCTGACTTCGCTATCGGAAGCGGCCCTTTTGACCAACGCCCGCGAGGACCCGAATCTGGCGCACGAACTGGCGGCCGAGCTCGCAAGTGCCGATCGAGTGAATCTGCTGTGCGCGTTCGTGAAGTGGTCAGGACTGCGTATTTTGGAGAAGCCGTTGGCCGAGTTGCGGCATCGGGATGTCCCACTGCGTGTGATTACCACGACTTATATGGGCGCGACCGAACGGCGGGCGCTAGACCGGCTGGTCAACGATTACGGCGCCGAGGTGAAGATCAGTTATGAGCGCAACTCCACCCGACTGCACGCCAAGGCATGGCTGTTGCGCCGCAACAGCGGCTTCGACACCGCCTATGTCGGCAGCTCTAACCTTTCTCGCGCGGCGCTGCTGGACGGGCTGGAATGGAACGTTCGATTGTCGTCAGTGACCACTGCGCGGCTGCTGGACAAGTTCGAGGCGACCTTCGACTCCTACTGGAACCGGTCCCAGTTCGAGCCGTACAATCCGGCAACTGATGCCGACCGCCTAGATGAAGCTCTGGCCCGCTCTCAGGCCGGCAAGCAGTTGTTCGACCTCCCCGAGCTCGTACCTCATCCCTTCGACCACCAGCGTGAAATGCTGGCGGACCTCGACCGGGAGCGCACCATTCACGACCGGCACCGCAACCTGCTGGTTGCCGCGACCGGCACGGGCAAGACCGTGGTGGCCGCGTTCGACTATCGCAACCTGCAGCAGCGGCTGGGAAGGCAGCCATCGTTGCTGTTCGTGGCACACCGGCGGGAGATCCTGGCCCAGGCGATGCGCACGTATCGGCAAGTGCTGGCCGTACCTGACTTCGGTGAGCTGCACGTAGGGGAGCAGAAGTCACAGCACTGGCGACATGTATTCGCCAGCGTGCAATCGCTCACCCGCCGAATCCTGGAGTTTGAGCCCGGCCACTTCGATGTCGTAGTGATCGACGAGTTCCACCACGCCGCCGCGCCGACCTATCGTCAGATCATCAACCATCTCAAGCCGAAAGAACTGCTCGGTCTAACCGCTACACCGGAGCGGTCCGATGGCACATACGTGCAGGATGAGTTCTTTGAGCGGCGGATCGCCTCCGAGCTGCGGCTGTGGGATGCGCTCGATGCAGATTTGCTATGCCCGTTCCATTACTTCGGAATCAACGACGGGACTGACCTATCCGGGGTGAAGTGGACGCGCGGCTCCTACGACGCCGCCGCTCTCGACGACGTCTTCACCGGCGACGACGCCCGTGCTCGACTGGTGTTCAATGCTGTGCGCGACAAAGTCAGCAACCCCCAGACCATGCGCGGACTTGGCTTCTGTGTTTCAGTACGGCATGCGCACTATATGGCCGAATTCTTCACGCGACATGGGCTGCCTTCGCTGGCGGTGGATGGATCGACGGAGGAGGGCACCCGAAAGGCAGCGCTTCGGGCGCTGGCGGACGGAGAGGTCAGGTTCCTGTTCGCGGTGGACCTGTTCAATGAGGGCCTGGACGTGCCTGACGTCGATACTCTGCTCATGCTGCGGCCCACCGAGAGCGCGACAATCTTTCTGCAGCAGCTTGGGCGAGGGCTCCGCCGTACACCGGAGAAGGATGTGCTAACCGTGCTCGACTTTGTTGGACAGCACCGTAAGGAGTACCGATTTGCTAACAGGTTCCAGGCGCTAACCGGGTTCTCCAGAGGGCGGCTGGATAAGCAGGCTAGGGACGACTTCCCGCTGCTGCCATCGGGGAGCCAGATTGTGCTGGATCGGGTGACAAAAGAGCGACTGCTCGCCGATCTTAAGATGCAGCTCGGGGCGACGATCAACACGCTGTCGAAGGAGATTCGTTCTCTAGCCGAGCTCTCGCTCATCAGATATCTGGAGGAGAGTGGGCGCGACATCAGCGACCTGTACCGCAATCATCGCTATTGGACCTCACTGCTGCGCCGTACCGGCCTGTTGCCCGGAGAAGGTTCGGCAGTGGAGGAGCAGTTGGGGCGTCGTGTCCGCGCGTTGCTGCACGTGGACGACCGGCCCCGTGGCGAAGCCTACGCTCGTCTACTACAGCCCGACAGCCCCCGTTACGGAACGCTGTCTCCCTCTGACCAGGCCTTCGCTCGGATGTTGTTCTTCTCGTTCTGGCGTGATGGAGGCGGGTTCGCCTCCTACGACGAGGCGCTGGACCAGCTACGTGGCCAGACAGCACTGTGCGATGAGATCAGACAGGTACTCGCCTATGGCAGCGACCGGCCGCGGTACGTAGCCAAGCCTCTGAAGCTAGATGGAGTGCCACTGGCAGTGAACGCCTCCTACTCCACAGACGAGGCGCTCGCCGCAATCGGTTGGGCCTCGCTGGATGGCTCGGTGCCGTCAAGCATGCGGGAAGGGGTGGCTTGGAGCCCTGCGTCTCAGTGCGACGCGCTCTTCGTCACCTTGCAGAAGAACGAGAAAGAATTCTCACCGCAGACTATGTACCGCGACTACGCCCTTACCTCGCGTCTATTCCACTGGGAATCCCAGAACCGGACTAGCGCTACCTCGACCACTGGTCGCCGCTACCAAAACCATATGGCGGAGGGCAGCAATGTGCTGCTGTTCACCCGCGAACGTAAGGAAAATGAGCTCGGCCACCCCGAAGCCTTCATCTTCCATGGCAAGGTGCGCTACGTAGAACACCGCGGCGAGCGGCCAATGGGCATCACTTGGCGACTTGATGAAGATATGCCCGCTGATTTGTTTCGTCGCGCAGCTATTGCCGGTTAGATGGGTGATTGCAGGGCAAGAACCGCGAAGGCTTAACATCCAACAAGCGAGTAGCACCAAGGAAATAGATGACAGCTATACCCCCCTGGGGCCGAAACCCCGCAATCCAGTTGAAGACCTACACAGTTACGACCTCAGGTCGAGAACGCGAAGACGGCGAAGCGCCCTATACATGGGTACTCGACGCAAGTCACCCTGACGACGCCAAGGCGAAAGGTCTGATCGTTCACCTAAGGGAAGCGCTCGGCATCGACTTGACCGATCTTCAGTCAGTCAGAAAGGAGTTGGCCGAGCTGCAAATCGAAGAGATTTATGAGGGTCTGCCACTGACGAATTGTCGTTTCCACTGGAACGACATGCGCAGACCTGGCTGACGCACGAGCAGTTCTTATTCAGCCGCCTAACAGCATGCGGTGCCCGCACACTCATGTCGGCGATCATGCCCCGTTAAGTAGTAACCCCTAGCACCCGAACGTAGAACTGAGTGAGCGAGAGCACCTAGTGCAGCCTCTAACTCAGTTCATCACGGAGCCGTCGGTGACCGAGAGTGTGGTGCTCGCGGTGGTACCGAATGTGATCACGATCGATTTCGTGCTTCAGCGTGAGCTTGCCAATCGACTCGCCGTCCGTCCGACTTATTACGCTAAAGTCATCTTCAATGATGATCGCCCCATATTTGAAAAGGTCTCGATGGTTGGGGCAGAGGCACAGCATGTTAGCTTTATGATCAGGCCCCAAATGGGGCTGCTCTATCCCGCGAATATGCACGGTGGCAGCGATTCGTAGACCGCCGGGGATTTCAAGGACAACACCACAGACCTGACAGGCATGGTCGTAAACCTGCTTGAGCTCAGTCGCTAGCAACCTGTCCGCATAGACCCCGGGAGCAACTTTTTCCCGACGCCCAGGCGGAAGCTTGCGACTCATGTGAGGCGCGGTCACCCTCCTCGGGAAGTCATCCTCTATCTGCTCAAGCCGGAACTGCAGGATTGTAGGCCCATCGGTGCCGCGCTTGGTCCAATAGTCGGTAACTGCATAAAGCCCATCGTAGCGGTAGCCAGTCGATGGCGAAAATCTCTTGTCGCCGCCGGCTCCACGAATAACCCGAACCGGCAAGCCAGTCATAATACTCTTAATGAGAGCCGCGTTACCCGAATCGTCCGCCGATTGATCCTTAACCTGAACGCCAGTATTTGGATCACGCCCACCGTGGCCGGTATAGATGATCACATCACCATAATCCTCATCGTCCTTATAGCCGCCCGAAACGACGATGGACTCGGCACCACCCCGCTCTGCCGTACCACAGATACCTGATTGAAGCGGCCTATGCACGCCCGCGTCATGCAGCGCCCTGCGACTGTTGAAGTTGGTTTCCGGGTTAATCCCCTCAATAGGTCCATAGAATTCTTTAACTGTAAGTTTTTTCTGAATCTTATGCGCACGGTTTTGCACCAGTGCAATGTGGGCCGCAAAGTTCGACTCGCGCTTCTGCGGGATGGGAAGGCCTTTATCGCGCAGCGCCTCGCGCGCATGCTGAAAGATGGAATCCAGCTCCAGGAATTCAGGCTGCTCCGGAATCCCTTTATCGAGGAGGTGGATTAGCTCTCCGGTGAATGCCGTATACGTATCCAAGCCGCCGAGAGCAGTCTTGTTCTCTGCCGTGGCCGTCATTAGATATGTACCAGTGACGCGCGCGCTGTTCGCTACGCGCTCCGTAACGTCCTCGGCTCCCATCAACCCGAGCGCAAGTCCGCTGTAGCAGCAGTCAAGGATCACGATTTTACGTCGCGCGCGACTGGCCCGAAGCTCATTTCGCACAGCGTCGTAAGCTACTGCGCTATACATGCGGTCTTTATGCGAGTCAACCAGTGTGAGATATAGATCGCTCTCCACGGAGTGGATCAGTCCATGGCCAGCAAAATACACAATAAGAGTGTCTTTGGCCTCTTCCCGCGCCTCCCACAATGGATCCATCATCGCAGCTACCGACGTGGGATTATGGACGACAGTGCAGTGTTCCGCCGGCAAACCCCATAGATCAGGCTGCTGCAGAAGACTACTCAACGCCTTTAGGTTGTTTTCCACAGCGGGGAGAGAGCGTAGATGGGTGTACTCGCTCGTGCCAATCAGCACGGCCCGGGACGTTAACGGGTCAGGGAGGCTCACTCTTTATCCTCCAAAGCTCTGAGAATCTGAACAACGAATTCCGATTCAGCCTCAGATACCACGACAGTGGTTCCCTTGCGCTCAATGGTCACTTGTGGACGATGGTGCCGTGTCTTACGCCACTGCGATAGTGTCTCGATAAATGCAGGCCACTGCAACGTACTTGTCACAACCAAGGCAATGAGATCGAGCACATCACCCATCTCGCCGGGCTCTGGGTCTCTTGACTGTAGACGCACATCCATGTAGTCGAGCGCGTCGAGGTCCCTCATCAGCCAGTCATAGAGCGATCGGAGCTCCTGCTCGGCGAAATCTCCACTCATGCGAAGGTTGACCGTTTCATCCACCACAATCACCACCACTCCCCACGGATCCGTATCCCGGGATGCTACCGCCGTCCATCCCGCAAGTGCTTCTAAACATCAGGAAACGGTCATCTTGCACACGCCCTTTCAAGGAACCACCGTGGGGAGCACCTCCGCACATCGGCGCACCGCACCTGACCTCACCCCGGGTGCAGCGTTCAAGCTTCCGCGTCGTCACGTCGTACGACTATGGATCCCTTACCTCTTCGCGTGACAATCAAGCCCTGTTCGCGCAGTAGCTTCATGGCGAGGCGTACGGTTGGGCGGGCGACGCCGAACTCCTGTTCAAGGGCCACCTCGGACAGCACCGTCTGCGGCGGGTAGACGCCCGTCCTGATGCGCTCGCTGAGGATCTGTGCGATCTGCTCGTACTTGTAGAGCGTCGCGTCCCATTCGATCTCTTCGGAGCCGGTCACCTACATAACGCTATGAGGGTATTGACGTGTACGCATAGAAGCGGTATGGAGCTTCAATGAGTTCTTGGGAACTCATATCTATAGACAGGACATTACAAGTTGACGTACAGTCGCCGTGCGAGTGCTTCAGGTGATCTGGCTGCTCTACGAAGGGAGAGCACGTATGGACCAGGAGGATTTCACAGCGCGCACCCTGAGCCGCCTCGGGAGGGGTGCGCTCCGATCGACTGGTCCGGGGCGGTGCGGCGGTCCAGGTCCTTTCGGGTTCGTAGTCACACCTGCCCATGCCTGCCGACCTCCTACGAGCTGTGTGCCGCTGGAGGGCAGATGCACATTCGGCGGACCGAGAGGATGGCCGACGGAGTGCGGGTCAGTGTGAGTCCGTGGGTCTCCGCGGCCGAGGCGGGCAGGTTGTGGGCGGATCTGCTCGATGGGCGGGCTCGTTAGCCCCCCGTTCGGGTCGAGGGGCTCGTGGTAGGCGCATGGTAGGCGCGTGGCGGGGCCTCGTCAGTACGGGAGGCGGTGTACGGCCGGACGGTGGCCGGGTTTGCGGTTTTCGGGCTGTTCTACTCGGCCGATTCGCTTGTTCTCGTGGTCAGGGCGGTTGCGTCGGCGGCGGCGGGCCAGGAGCCAGCCGATGGCCAGGGCGGCCAGGCCGATCGGGGTCTTCGCCAGGCGGCGGGCCACCAGCAGTTGGAAGAGCTTCTTCATGGGGTCGCAACTGCCCCAGGATGGCCGGGCCACGCATGCGGGCGAGCGAGGTCGCACTCCTGGTTCGGTGAGTGGGTCACCGAGCTTCGGGCCGACGGGGACATGCTCAGGGATGTTGGCGGTTGCGGGGTGCATGGGTTGCGCGGTGTTGGCCAGCCACAGGAGTTGATGGGGTCAGTTGTTTGAGGTTGGGGTGTGTGGAGGGTCTGTGGTGGCTTCGTGGGGGTCGGGGGGTGAGGTGATGGGGACGCCTATGGTGAGGGTGATCGGGGTGCCGGGGCTGGCGCACGACTCGGGAGCGGGAGTCTGGGAGAGGACGGCGCCTGCTTGGGATTCTTCCGTCACCGGCTGCTCCACCGTCCGTACGGTGAAGCCTGCTTCCTGGAGGGCGGCGCGGGCGGACTCCTCGGGGCGGTCGACGACCGAGGGGACGGCGGTGCCGTGGCGTGCGACCGTGAGCGAGACCGCGGTTTTGCCCGGGACCCGGTGACCGGCCCCGGGCTTGGTGGAGAGCACCTCACCGTTCGGGCGGCGGGAGCAGGAGTGGGTGATGGCGCCTACCTTGAGGCCCGCGCCGGCCAGGGCCGCTTCGGCAGGCTTGCGTTGCATGCCCGTCAGTCTCGGTACGGCCAGGCCCGCCGAGACTCGCAGCGACACCCTGGTGCCCTTGTTGACGTACGTGCCGGGGGCTGGGTCGCTGCTCAGGACCCTGCCGGGCCTCCGTGGGGCGTCCACCTCGATGACGGAGCCGAGGGTGAGGCCGGCCCGTTTGATGGCCTTGGTGGCCGCGCTCTTGTCCATGCCGGTCAAAGGCGGGATCGCTGTCGTGGGCGGGTTTGCCACGGGCGGGTCGGCCACAGGCGGGTCGTCTATGACGGCGGGTTCTCGGGGGCCTCGTGACTGTGGTGAGTGCTGGTCTTTGGGCTTCGTCGATGAGGGCTGGTGCGGTGAGGGGCTTTCCGAGCGTGGGCGCTCGGGGCTTGGCGGGGCCAGGGAGCCGGCTGCTTGAGGGTCCGTTCGAAGGTCGTGGTCGTTCCTCGTGAGGGTGGGGATGAGGGCGGCGAGGAGGACGGCGGCCGTCGCCAGGAGGGCGGCGCAGACCGCGATGGCCGCTCTGGGCCAGCCTCGGCGGGACGGCGGCGTGGTCTGTGCCGGGCCGGACGGTGCTGGTCCCGGTGGAAGGACGGGCTGGGCCGAGGACACGGATCCGAACGGGGGTTGAGCCGAGGGCCCAGGCCTGGGTGGTGAAGCGGACTGGGCCGAAGGAGGGGGATCGGCTAAGGAGTTCGTTCCAGGTCCTGCCGATGGGCTGTCTCCGGGATGGCGTAACGCGAGGTCGGGAGGCGGCGGGGATTCGGGCAGGTGGTAGCTGTCGAGAGCGCCGGTCGCCTCGGGCTCGGCCATCGCGAGGGCCTCGGTGAAGGCGGGGCCGACGGGACCAGAGCCGGCGGGGGTGGGGTCGCCAGGGGTGGGGCCGGTGATGGGTGAGCGGGGTCCGGGGATCAGG
>NZ_JOAG01000043.1 GCF_000725485.1 Nonomuraea candida
CGCGCGCTGTCTCACCAGCCAGGTCATACCGCGACAACGATCACCACAGCAACCCGGCGATCTTCAAACCACCTCACGTGCGGAAAACGGGGCTAGCGGATGTCGCCGCTGTTGCAGGCCACCTCGTTGCGGTCGACGTCGGTGTACCAGGCGTATTCCTCGTGGGTGCCCTTGTAGTAGGGCCCGTCGCCGGCCGCCACGGCCTCCTTGCAGCTCGCGTGGCGCTTGTCGGGCACCCGCTGACCGCCGGGGCGCGTCGTCGTGGTGCCCGTGCCGGTGGTGGCTCCCGTGCCGGTGGTGGCTCCGGTCGTGCCGGTGCTCCCGATGCCTCCGGTCCCCCCGGTTCCGGTTCCCCCGGTTCCTCCGGTGCCTCCGGTTCCCCCGGTTCCCCCGGTTCCTCCGGTGCCTCCGGGGGTGGTGCCGGTTCCCCCTGTGGTGGTGCCGTCCGGCTGGGTCTGGGTGGCGGGGCCGGTCGGGGCGGTGCTCTGCCCGCCGCCGGGCGGCTGGGAGGCGCCGCCGGTCGGGGCGGGGCCGGTCGGCGCGGGGCTCTGCGCGCCCCCGAGCAGGCGGCCGGCCAGCGCGTCGGCCTCTTCCTTGGTGAACCCGGCGATGCTCACGCTGTCGCCGTCCATCGGCTGGGTGACGATCGGCGCGGCGAGCACGGTCTTCGGCTGGTCGGCCTGCTCGGGCGCCAGCACGATCGCCACCGGCCGCTGGTCGGGCGCCATCTCGTCGATCAGCGCGACCAGCTTCTCCTTGAACGCGGGCGCGACCGCGATGCGCACCGAGTATTGGCCGTCGTCCTCGCGCAGCGACTCGATCCGCTGCACGGAGGCGACCGTGACCCCGGCTTCCAGCAGGTAGCAGGTCGTCTGCGCCTCGTCGAGCACGGCCGGGTCACCGGGGCAGGGGGCCGGCTTGGTCTCCAGCACGGGCGCGAAGTGGATGGGCACGGCCAGCCGCTGGGGGGCCGCGCCGCCTAACAACGGCGCGTCCGGGTTTCTGGTCATCAGAACGGCGACCGTGCCGAGCACGCCTGCGACGAGCACGACGAGGACGAGCGAGACGATCAGCACGATGGTGGTGAGTCTGCTGGCCTTCGGCTCCCCCGGGTCCGCGGGCGGCGGCTCTTCCGGCTTGTCCATCGATGACGATCCCATTCTGACGTTCGGGCTGCCGGTGAGCCTATCGAGGAGAAGGCGCACCGGGGTAATCAGCCGGATAATCCTCACCCAACCGTGAGATGAGAGGAAGAATGGAGGCGGAAGCGCACGTTCGCCGAGAAGAGTCGAAGCATGAACGTCGGGGTGCCACGAGAGGTCAAGAACAGCGAATACCGGGTGGCGCTGACCCCTGCGGGGGTCCACGAGCTGGTGCGGCACGGCCACCGCGTCTTCGTCGAGCGCGAGGCCGGCGCCGGGTCCGCCATCCCCGACGCCGACTTCGCCGCCGCCGGGGCGGTGCTGGTCCCCGGCGCCGACGAGGTGTGGGGGCAGGCCGACCTGGTCATGAAGGTCAAGGAGCCGGTGGCCGAGGAGTATCACCGGCTGCGCAAGGGGCTGGTGCTGTTCACCTACCTGCACCTGGCCGCCTCCCCCGCCTGCACGCGGGCCGTGCTGGAGTCGGGCTGCACCGCGATCGCCTACGAGACGGTCCAGACGCCGGACGGCGCGCTGCCGCTGCTCGCGCCCATGTCCGAGGTGGCGGGCCGGCTGGCGCCGCAGGTGGGCGCCTACCACCTGATGCGCTCGGCGGGCGGCAGGGGCGTGCTGATGGGCGGCGTGTCCGGGGTACGGGCGGCGCACGTGGTCGTGATCGGGGCCGGGGTCTCCGGCATGAACGCCGCCGCCATCGCCCTCGGCATGCAGGCCGAGGTGCTGCTGCTGGACAAGAACATCGACAAGCTGCGCCGGGCCGACCTGATCTACCAGGGCCACTGCCAGACCGTCGCCTCCAACACGCTGGAGATCGAGCGCGCGGTCCTGGAGGCCGACCTGGTCATCGGCGCGGTGCTGGTACCGGGGGCCAGGGCGCCGGAGCTGGTGAGCAACGAGCTGGTGAGCCGGATGAAGCCGGGCTCGGTGCTGGTGGACATCTCGATCGACCAGGGCGGCTGCTTCGCCGACTCCCGGCCGACCACGCACGAGCGGCCGACGTACCGGGTGCACGACTCGGTCTTCTACTGCGTGGCCAACATGCCGGGCGCCGTGCCGCACACCTCGACGTTCGCGCTGACGAACGTGACGCTGCCGTACGCGCTGGCCATCGCCGACCTGGGCTGGCGGCGCGCGATGCGCGCGGACCCGGCGCTGGCGGCCGGCCTGAACGCCCACGAGGGCCACCTGACCAGCCGCCCCGTCGCGCAGGCGCACGGCCTGGAGTGGACGGCGCCGCAGGAGGTGCTCGCCTGACGGCGTGGCGGGTTTGGTCACCGTCAAGTTACGGTAAGTAGCGATCAACTACTCACCGTGACGAACGGAGTGGCGATGTCCCCGATCACCTTCCGCCAGAGCGCCGAGCGCAACTTCGACGACCTCGACACCGACGGCGACGGCTTCCTGACCCGCTACGACTACATGGCCCTGGCCCAGCGGCGGCTGGAACAGACCGGCCTGCGGCCCGACTCCCCGGAGGGAGAGGCGGTGATCGACGCCCATCTGAGCGCCTGGGACACCCACGCCCGCGGCCTCGACGCCGACCGCGACGGGCAGATCAGCAGGGACGAATACGTCAGATCGTTCGACCTGCTGGCCCGGATGGGCGTCCTGGAGACGGTGCTGGAGCCGATCTCCAGAGCCACCTTCGCCGCGGCCGACCGTGACGGCGACGGCGCGATCAGCGCCGAGGAGTTCGGCCTGCTCTGGGACCGCCCCGGCACCGACCTCACCGGCGCCTTCACCAGGGCCGACGCCGACGGCGACGGGCGCATCACCTTCGAGGAGTTCGCCCGCGCCCGCTTCGGCCTGCTCATGGGCGAGGTCTGAGCGGCGAGAAGAAGGGCCCGGCATGAGCCGGGCCCTTCTTCTCAGTGGCTTTTACTCCTGCCGGCTCTACTGCTGCTGGCTGGGCGACGGGGAGAGGGTCTCCATCGGCGTCTGCTGCTGGCCCGTGGGCGCGGGCGGCAGCGGCGCCTGGTCGGCCGTGGTGGTGATCGCGTCGGCGCCGCCGCAGGTCGCGCCCGGCTCCGGCGTGTCAGGGCCGTTCTGGTAGCGCTTGATGAACGCTCCGAGCTTCGGGTCCTGCGGGTCGGTCAGCTTGAGCTGGTGCCCCCAGGAGGAGACCACGATCGGCGAGGGCAGGTTGGGGAACGGGCTCATCAGCATGTAGTCCTGCTGCCCGGTCGAGGACGCGACCTCCTTGAGCTGGTCGATCTGCGCCTTGGGCAGGTCGGGCCGGTAGGTGATCCAGATCGCGCCGTGCTCCAGCGAGTGCACCGCGTGCTCGCTGTGGATCGGCTTGTCGTAGATCGCGCACTGCTGCCAGTAGTTGTTGTGCTCCCCGCCCACCGGCGGCGTCTCCTTGTAGGACACCGTGGTCCAGACGTGCTGACCGGCGTCGTACTTGACGCTGCTCACGGCGTCGAGCGAGGTCTGCCGCGCCTGGTTGACCAGGTAGAAGCCCACCACGCCGACGAGCACCACGATGATGAGCCCACCTGTGCCCCACATCAGCAGCGCGGCGCGGCGTTGTTTGCGCTTCTGCTCGGCCCGCAGCTTCTGCAGGTGCTCGCGCCTCGCCTGCGCCTTCTCCTTCGTCATCGCTCCTCCATCGGCGTACCAACTCCGGGTCACCCTATGCCCTCCGGGCGTATGCGGAGAATAGGAGGCGCATAAGGGTCCGATCACAGGTCCGTCCACAGCTGGGTACGCTGGACGCGCCATGGAAAAGCCTGCGAGAAGACCCCTGCTGATCGTCTGCGGCGTGCTGGTGCTCGCCGCGGCCGCGTTCCTGCTGTTCGGCCGGGACGGCACGCCCGGCGACACCTCGGCCGAGGCCGGGTTCGCCCGCGACATGGCCACGCACCACGCCCAGGCCGTCGACATGGCCTTCACCATCAGGGACAAGGATCCCGCGCGCGAGATCCGCAGCCTGGCCTTCGACATCATCAACACCCAGGCCAACCAGCGCGGCATGTTCCAGGGCTGGTTGCAGCAGTGGGGGCTCAACCAGGCGACCGACCAGCCGGCGATGGCCTGGATGAGCGGTCACGGCCACGGCGCCACGCCCGGCGCCGCCGCCACGCCCGGCGTCATGCCGGGCATGGCCACGCCCGAGGAGCTGGCCAGGCTCAGGGAGGCCCGGGGCACGCAGGCCGAGGTGCTGTTCCTGCAGCTCATGATCCGCCACCATGAGGGTGGCGTGGAGATGGCCGAGGGGCTGCTCAAGCTCTCCACCCGCAACGAGGTGGTCAGCATGGCGCGGAAGATCGTCGACGGGCAGAGCGGGGAGATCAAGCTCATGACGGAGCTGCTCGCGCAGCGGGGCGCGCAACCGCTGCCGTCGATCCTGAAGCCGCAATAGGCGATGAGCGCCGACGCCGTCGTCGTGGGCTCCGGGCCCAACGGGCTGATGGCCGCGGTCCTGCTGGCCCGCGCCGGCCGCAAGGTGCTGCTGCTGGAGGCCGCCGAACGGTTCGGCGGCGGGCTGAGGTCCGCCGAGCTGACGCTGCCCGGGCACGTCCACGACGTCGGCGCGACCGTGATGGCGATGGCGCTGGCCTCTCCGGCGTTCCGGGGGCTGGCGCTGAAGGGGGTCGAGTTCGCCCACCCGCCCGTGGTCATGGCCCACCCCCTCGACGACCGGCCCGCCGTCCTGCTCCACCGCGACGCCCGCCGCACCGCCGAAGGGCTCGGACGCGACGGGCGGGCCTGGCTGGCGACCGCCGGGATGGCGGCGGACGGCGGGTTCCCGCTCATGGAGCTGCTGCTCAAGCCCCTGGGGCCGTGGCCGGCGCGGCCCTCGGCCTTCGCGCGGGCGGCCTGGTTCGGGCCGGCGGCGGCGCTGCCCGCCACGACGTTCGCCAGGCACGCGTTCCGCGGCGTGGCGGCGCGGGCGCTGCTCGCGGGGCTGGCCGCGCACTCGATGCTCGACCTGCGCGCGCCCATCTCGGCCGGCTACGGGCTGGTGCTGGGCGCGCTGGCCCACCTGGTGGGCTGGCCGGTGGTGCGGGGCGGCTCGCAGGTGCTGGCCGACGCGCTCGTGGCCGAGCTGAGGGCGCTGGGCGGGGAGGCGGTGGCCGGGCACCGGGTGCGGCGGCTGGCCGAGCTGGACGCCCCGATCCTGGTGCTCGACGTGACGCCCCGGCAGCTGCTCGCGCTGGCCGACCTGCCCGCGCGCTACCGCCGCCGGCTGGAGCGCTACCGCTACGGGCCGGGGGTGTTCAAGATGGACTGGGCCCTCGACGGGCCGGTGCCGTGGCGCGATCCGGCGGTGGCCGGGGCCGGCACGGTGCACCTGGGCGGCACGCTGGAGGAGATCGCGATCGGCGAGGCCGAGGCGGTCGCCGGGCGGGTCTCGCCCCGCCCGTACGTGCTGCTCGTGCAGCCCTGCACCGCCGATCCGACGCGCGGCGGGCACACCCTGTGGGCCTACTGCCACGTCCCTCACGGCTCGCGGGCCGACCTGACCGGCGCGATCGAGGCCCAGATCGAGCGGTACGCCCCCGGCTTCCGCGACCGCGTGCTGGCCAGGCACACGATGGGGCCGGCCGACCTGGAGGCGGCCGACGCCAACCTGGTGGGCGGGGACATCGGGGGCGGGCTGGCGAGCCTGGGCCAGTTCCTGCGCCGCCCCGTCTGGTCGCCGGCCCCGTGGCGCACCCCGCTGCCGGGGGTGTTCCTCTGCTCGTCCTCGACTCCGCCGGGGCCGGGCGTGCACGGCATGGGCGGCTGGCAGGCCGCCCGCCTGGCCCTGCGCTCCCGCTGACCCGGCCGGACCCGCCCGGCCCGGCTCACCCGACCGGCCGGAACCCGCCTGGCCCGGCTCACCTGACCGGCCGGGGCGCGGCTGGCCCGGCCGGGGCGCGGGTGTCAGGGGGAGGTCGCGGACACCTCTTCGGCGAGGGCGGCGGCGAAGTCGTCGACGTCCTGCTCGGTCGTGTCGAAGGCGCACATCCACCGCACCTCCCCCGTCTCGTTGTTCCAGGTGTAGAACCTGAAGCGCTTGCGCAGCCGCTCGGCGGCGTCCGCGGGCAGCACGGCGAAGACGGCGTTGGCCTCGACCTCCCGGGTCACCTCCACGCCGGGGACGCCCCGCACCGCCTCGGCCAGCCGCCGCGCCATGGCGTTGGCCCGCCGGGCGTTGCGCAGCCACAGGTCGCCCGAGAGCAGCGCCTCGAACTGCACCGACACGAAGCGCATCTTCGACGACAGCTGCATGAGCGTCTTGCGCAGGTAGTCGATCCCGGTCGCGGCCTCGGGGTCGAGCACGACGACGGCCTCGCCGTACATCAGGCCGATCTTCGTGCCGCCGAAGGAGAGCACGTCCACGCCGGCGTCGGTGGTCAGCGCCCGCAGCGGCACGTCCAGCGCGGCGGCGGCGTTGGTCAGCCGCGAGCCGTCGAGATGCACGCGCATGCCCAGGCCGTGGGCGTGCGCGCAGATCGCGGCGATCTCGTCGGGCGTGTAGAGGGTGCCCAGCTCGGTGGTGTTGGAGATGGACACCACCTTGGGCTGGGCGCGGTGCACGTCGCCGAAGCCCCACGCCTGCGCGTCGATCAGCTCGGGGGTGAGCTTGCCGTCGGGCGTGGGCACGGTCAGCAGCTTGATGCCGCCCGCGACCTCCGGGGCGCCGCCCTCGTCGGTGTGGATGTGGGCGCTCTCCGCGCAGATGACGGCCTCCCACGGGGCCAGCATCGAGCGCAGCGAGACGACGTTGGCGGCGGTGCCGTTGAAGACCGGCCACGCCCGCGCCCGCTCGCCGAAGTGCCGGCGGAAGACCTCCCCCATCGCCTCGGTGTAGACGTCGTCGCCGTAGGCGACCTGGTGGCCCTCGTTGGCCGCGACGATGGCCTGGAGGATCTCGGGGTGCACCCCCGCGTAGTTGTCGCTGGCGAAGGCTTTGAGACGGGGGTCGTGCCGGGGGATCAAGAAGTGAGGTCCAATCGTGTGCCGTTGATCTCGGCGGCGGGGCGGTCGTAGAGATCGCCGATGGCCGCCGCGAGGTCGTTGACGTCGGTGAAACCGCGGAAGCGGGCGTCGGGGTCGGCGGCCCGCATGGCGTCGTTCACCAGGGCTTTCACCACGAGGATAACCGCCGCGGAAGACGTGTCCCGCAGCGCGTCGGCCAGGGAGAGCGTCCACGCCTCCGCCGCCGCCTTCGCCGCCGCGTAGACCGCGCCGCCGGCGGACGGGGCCTGGGCGGCCTTGGCGGAGACGATCACGAAGCGGCCGTTCCCGCTGCGGCGCAGCAGCGGCTCGAAGGCCAGCGACACGTGCTGGAGGGTGCGGATCAGCAGGTCGTGCAGGGTGTCCCAGTCGCCGAGGTCGGTCTCGGCGAACGAGCGGCTGCCGCGCCAGCCGCCCACCAGGTGCACCACGCCGTCCACCCGGCCGTGCTCGCGCTCGATGCGATCGGCCAGCCCTTGTACGGCGGCGCGGTCGAGCAGGTCCACGTCCTGCTTGTCGACGCCGATCACGGTGTGCCCATTTTTCCGGAAATATCCGGAAACGGCGTCACCGGTGGGCCCGCCGGCCCCCGTCACCAGAATGATCATGCCCGGAGCCCCTTAGTCGATTCGACCACGTCCGTCAGCTTACGGCGCAGCGCCTCGTAGAACATGCTGAGCGGGAACTCGTCCGGCAGCACCGCGTCCACCTTGGCCTTCTGCTCCTCCGGCAGCGCCGCGATCCCCTTGGCCCAGGTCGAGGCCGGATGCGGCGCCACGTACGCGCTCACCAGCTCGTACGCCGCCAGCCAGTGCGCCTGCTTGGACCGGTCGATCCCGTCGCGGTACAGCTTCTCGACCTCCCCGCGCAGGTCCGCCACCCCGTCGGCCACCCGCTCCCAGTCGATCGTGAGCCGGTTGTCGGTCCACCGCACGATGTCGTTGCGGTGCAGGTAGGCGAAGAGCAGCTGCCCGCCGAGCCCGTCGTAGTTCCGCACCCGCTCCCCGGTGATGGGGAACCGGAACAGCCGGTCGAACAGGATCGCGAGCCGCACGTACCGGGCGTAGGGGACGCCCTGCCGCTCCAGCCGCACGGCCTCGCCGTACGCGGTCAGGTCGCAGCGCAGCTCCTCCAGCGCGTACAGCCAGTACGGCATCCTCTGCTTGATCATGAACGGGTCGAACGGCAGGTCACCGTGGCTGTGCGTGCGGTCGTGCACCAGGTCCCACAGCACGAACGCGTCCTGCGCGAGCCGCTGCGAGGCCAGCAGCCGCTCGGCGTCCGGCGGCAGGTCCAGCCGGAGCGTCTCGACGGCGGCGCCGGACACCCGCCGGAACCTGGCGGCCTCCCGGTCGGCGAAGATCCCGCCCCAGGTGAACCGCTCGGGCGCGCGGCGCACCGCGACCGTCTCGGGGAAGAGCACGGCCGAGTGCGTGTCGTAGCCGGAGGTGAAGTCCTCGAACGCGATCGGCACGAACATCGGGTTGTCGTAGCCGCCCGCCTCCAGCTCGGCCAGCCAGCCGGGCCAGATCGTGCGGATCCAGACGGCTTCGAGGTTGCGCGCGGGGTTGCCGTTCTGCGTGTACATGGGGAAGACGACCACGTGCTCCAGCCCGTCCACGCGCTGGGTGTCGGGGTGGAACAGCTCCAGCGAGTCGAGGAAGTCGGGCACGCCGAGCCCCTGCTCCGCCCATTTGGCCAGGTCGTCGCGGACGGCCCGCAGGTAGGCGGCGTCGTGCGGGAAGCGGGGCGCGAGGTCGGCCACCCGCGCCGCGATCAGCGCCACCAGCTCCCGCGCCCGGTCCTTGGCCTCCTCCGGCACCGAGCCGTCCTTGACCTGCAGCGGCCGCAGCTCCTCCACGGCCGCCTTCAACCGGCCGAACAGCACGGCCGTCTCCTCGTGACGGGAACCGCGGACCGCGCCGGCGGCCTCACCGTGAGTCCCGGCGCCGGCCTCGCCGCCCGCCGCGCCGGGCCGGCGCTCGTCGCCGGGGATCCTGGCGGCCCAGGTGACCGCGTTCTCCCAGAGCCGGCCGTGGTCGTGGTCCTCGATGGAGTCGTCGCCGAACAGGTCGGAGTCGGCGAACACGACGACGCGGCCGGCGCCGTGCCGCAGCGCGACGGCCAGCGGCTCGCCCGCCGGGTCGGCCGCCGCCGAGGTGGCGAACAGCACGCTCGCCCCGCCGGCGACCAGGGTGCCCGAGCGGTAGAAGCACGCCGCCCGCACGCCCGCCAGCACCCCGGACCCGGTGGAACGTTCCGCGGCGGCCGCGGGCTGCCCCATCACCCAGGTGGCCACGCCCCGGTGCGCGTGCCCCGGGTCGCGCACCGTGGTGTGCCGCACGCCCACGCCGAACCGGGCGAGCAGCTCACCGAGGTTGTTGCCGTACTTGTCCTGCTCCTCCTCGGCCAGCACCACCAGCCCGCCGCCGGCCGCGACGAAGGACTCGATCGCGTCCAGCTCGGCGGCGGTGAGAACGGGGCTGCCCTGGCCGGTCGTCCGCTCCCAGCGCGCGTCCGCCGGGTGCGCGATCACCAGCACGTCCTGCCCGGCCAGCGCCCCTTCGTCGATCGGCCCCGCCGTGTGCGCGGTGACCGTGTGCCCCAGGTGCCGCAGCAGCCCGGCCGCGCGGGCGTAGCTGTTGTCGTCGGGATGGGCCGGGCTGATGGCCTCGGCCAGCTCGCGCCTGATGGTCCACGACTCGCTGTGCGCCTCGTCGAACAGCACCCGGGGGAAGGCTTGCATGAAATTCTCCTGCCTTAGACGCCTTACGACGGAAAATATACACACAAGCCCGGCATATCTCACTAATCCCTTCCGGCAGGTGAGACGCTCAGCTCGCGCCGGGCCGCACGACCCCCGTCTCGTACGCGAACACCACGGCCTGTGCCCGGTCGCGCAGGGACAGCTTCATCAGCACCCGCGCCACGTGCGTCTTGACCGTGGCCTCCCCGACGTACAGCTCCCTGGCGATCTCCGCGTTGGTGAGGCCGCGCGCCAGCAGCCGCAGCACCTCCAGCTCGCGCGGCGTCAGCTCGGCGAGTGCCGGCGACGGCCGCGGCTCGGCCCGCCCGGCGAACGTGGCGATCACCCGGCTCGTCACCGCCGGGTCGAGCAGCGCGTCGCCGGCGTGCACCACCCTGATCGCCTCCAGCAGCTGCTCCGGCGGCGACACCTTGAGCAGGAACCCGCTGGTCCCCGCGCGCAGGGCGGCGTAGAGGTTCTCGTCGGTGTCGAACGTGGTCAGCGTGATGACCTTGGGCGGCGCCGGCGCCTCCAGCAGCTCCCTGGCCGCGGCCAGCCCGTCGAGCCGGGGCATCGAGATGTCCATGAGGACGATGTCCGGCCGGGTGCGCCTGGCCAGGGCGACGGCCTCATGCCCGTCGGCCGCCTCGCCGACGACCTCCATGCCCGGGTCGCTCTCGACGACCATGCGCAGCCCGGCCCTGACCATCGCCTGATCGTCGGCGATGACTATGCGAATCCCCACACGCCGGAGGGTAGACGCCGGGCCCCGGGCTTGAACACCGCCGCGACCCGGCGGCCAAGCCGGCCGCAAGTGAGTTCCAAGTCGGCAGTGAAGTTCCCAAGCCAGCAGTGAAGGTCCACGCCGGCAGTGAAGTTCCAGGTCGGCAGTGAAGGTCCAGGTCGGCAGTGAAGGTCCACGTCAGCTCAGCCGCACGCTCTGCCTGATCCTGGTCTGGGTCTGGTCGTCGCAGGTGGCCTTGGCGCAGAAGTACATGACGAGCATGGTCTTCGGCTCGCGGTTGATCACGTAGCTCACGAACCCCAGCCGCGCGCCGGTGGCGGGGTCGTGCAGGGAGCCGTCGAACCGGGTGGCGGGGCTGTCGCCCGCCTGGTCCTGCACGGGCCTGCCCAGGTCCACCTGGCCCGGCAGCAGGGCCTCCATCTTGGGCTTCATCAGCTCGGAGGTGCCGCTGGCGTCGAGGGTGTCGGAGACCTGGACGTAGACGCCGGTGGCGCTGTCGGGCTCGTCGCGGATGATCTCCTCGGCCCTCGTCCAGTCGGCGCCGGGCCCGGACACGAACAGGTCCTCGAACACGGTGGCGTGCGGGGAGGCCACGGCGAACAGGTCCTGGTGGGTGCGGGCCGTCCAGTCGCCGGGATAGTGGAACGTGAGCGGCGCGGCGGCGCTGGTGCGGTAGCGGGCCCAGGTGTCGCCCCGGTTGTCGATGATGACGAACGCCACCAGCGCGAGCGCCGCCGCGGCGGCCACCAGCGTGGCGACCACGATCGGCATCCGGCCGGGCCGGGCCTTGGGCGCGGACGGCCGTGTGGGCCGCCCGGTCCCCCGGCGCGCCGCCTTCACCCCATCAGCCGCATCGCCCGCCATAGCAGTGCTCGCCGTGTTCGCGGCGTTCGCGGCGTTCGCCGCGTTCGCCGCGTGGGCCGCCGAATGGCGTCCCGGCGGCGCCCCGGCCCGCTGCACCGGGTGCGGCCCGGAGTGCGGGCTCTGCCCGGGAGGCGGCACGAGATGCGGCCCGGAGCCGGGCCCGCCGAACGGGTCCAGCCGCCGCCCGCCGAACGGATCGGCCCCCGGCGCGCCGAACGGGTCGAGCCGCCGCGCCCCGAACGGGTCGGACGGCTGCCCGCCGATCGCGTCGCGCAGCGCGGTCACGAACTCGGCGCAGGTCGCGTACCGCTGGTCGGGCGACTTGGCCAGCGCCCGCAGGATCACCTCGTCCGCCTGCGGGGGCAGCTCCGGCCGCAGGTGCGACAGCGGCGCCGGCTGCTCGGCCAGGTGCGCCCAGAGCAGCGCGATGTCGTTCTCGCGCTGGAACGGCAGCCGTCCCGTCAGCGCCTCGTAGACCACGCAGGCCAGCGCGTACTGGTCGCAGCGGCCGTCGATGTGCTCCTTGTTGATCTGCTCGGGCGACATGTAGCGCGGCGTGCCGATGAACTGGTCGGTCTGCGTCAGCCCGGAGATCGACGAGCGGTGCTTGGTGATGCCGAAGTCGGTCAGGTAGACGTGGTCGCCGGCCAGCAGGATGTTGGCCGGCTTGACGTCGCGGTGGATCAGGTCGTGGGCGTGGGCGGCGTCGAGCGCGGCGGCCACCTGGGCGAAGATCAGGTTCGCCTGGCCGAGCGGCAGCGGCCCGCGATCGTGGATGAGGCGGCGCAGGTCGAGGCCGTCGACGTAGCGCATGGCGATGTAGAGCACGCCCTCGGCGTCGGCGCTCGCCTCGTAGATCGGGATGATGTTGGGGTGCTCGATGCTGGCGACCGTCCTGGACTCCAGGATGAACCGCTGCCTGAACCGGTCGTCGACGCTGAGCACCGGGTTGAGGATCTTCAGCGCCACCCGGCGGCTCAGCCTCGGGTCGAGCGCCAGGTAGACGACGGCCATGCCGCCCTTGCCGACGATGTCCTCGACGTAGTAGCCGGCCACCTCCTGGCCGATCAGCGATCTCTCGTTCAACGGCATCACGTCTCGATGGGGTGGCCGCAGTAGCCGCAGAACCGGTGCGCGGGCCCGAGTCTCATGCCGCACGAGGTGCAGTATTCGACCGCGGGGCCCGGCGCCGTCATCACCTGCTGCTGCCGCGGGACCACGTGGAACGGCTGGGACCGCCGCACGACCCTGGTCTGGCCGGCGCCGTCGTCGAGCGGCGGGCCGGCCGCCAGTGGTGGTGGTGACGGCAGTTCCGTCGCTTCTTCCGGAGCGCGGCGGCGCCACAACAAATACGCTCCGCCCGCCGCCGCCGTGAAGAGCAGCCCCGCCGCCAGGATGAACGGCCACAGCGGCGTGCCCCCCTCCGGCTCGGCCGCCGCCTTCTTCGTCCCCTGGTCCTCGGGGCCGCCCCGCTTGGCGAGGGAGGTCTTCAGCAGCGCGGCGGCCACCACGTTGCCCGGGTAGAGCTCCAGCACGCGCTGGAAGCCCGGCGCGGCCTCGGTGTAGTACTTCGTGTGGTAGCGGGTCAGCGCCGCCTCGAAGGCCGTGTCGATCGCCCCCCTGCGCGGCACCACCTTGGCCGCGGCCAGGATTCCGGTGATCTCCTTGACCCCGATCATCCTGCCTTCCTTGCCGCCGCCGACCAGCAGGCCGATGACGTGGCCGTCCTTGTCGCCGATCACCGGCGCGCCGACCAGGCCCTTGTCGGCCAGCGCGCCCAGCTTGACCGGCTCGTCCACCTTCTTCTCGGGGTCGGCGAACGGCCGGCCCGCCTGCCCGGGCACGCCGCCCCGGCCCAGGTGGGCGATCTCGACGGTCTCCTTGACGTCGGGGCCGGGCCGGCCGAGGAAGCCCGCCACGTTGGTGGGCGCGCCCGCCGTGTCGGGCACCTTGTCGGCCAGCGGCGCGGTCGGCATGCCGACGCCGCCGGAGGCGGGGGTCAGCGGCACCAGCACGGCCGGGCTGTCGGGGCCGGGGCCCGCCTTGACGCACTTGACCTTGTAGCCGTCGGGGCTGGGCGGCGAGACGTTGGGGAAGGCGGTGATCTCGGTGGTGACGTTGACGATGCAGGTGGCGGTGCTGCTCTTGGGCGGGTAGCAGTCCTGGAGGTGGCGGTCGAGCAGGGCGTCGGAGAGCCGGTGCTTCTTGTGGTCGGCGGGGATCTTCACCTTGTGGTGCTCGGCGAAGATCCGGTTGGCGGCGTAGACGGCGACGTCGTCGGGATTGATCGCCAGGCGGCGCAGGGCCACGATCGTGCCGTCGGGGTTGACGACGGTGCCCGTCCCCTCGGCGAACGGAAGGTCATAGGACCGCTCCACATGCTTGAGCTCGCCGACGTGGTCGAGCAGGGTGATCTCCACATGCGACACGGCTTCCAGCCGCACCACGGCCGGGGTCACCAGATCGGTGATCCCGCTCGGGTGCTCGTGCGCCGCGACCGGGGCGGCGGTGAGCACCAGGGCGATCACCGCGGCACCACCGGCAAGAGCTCTGAGGCGCGCCATATCCGCTCCAAACGCAGGACTAGGACCAGAGTCCCAATCACCTGCCGTAAGTCAATAGACCACTGCATAGACAAGCGCTTGCTCGGGGACATAACGTACCGGAATGGGCTACACGATCGGCGTCGATGTCGGTGGCACCTTCACCGATGTGGTCCTGAGAGGCACGTCCGGCACGATCGCCGTGGCCAAGTGCCCGAGCACCCACGACGACCCCATCGCGGGGATGCTCACCGGCGTTACGCGCGTGCTCGCCGGCCGTGACCCGTCGCGGGTGACGCGGGTGGTGCACGCGACCACGCTGGCCACCAACGCGGTGCTCGAACGCACGGGGGCGCGCGTCGCCTTCGTCACCACCCGGGGCTTCCGGGCCGCCGTCCCGCTCGGCCGCTACGCCCGGGTCGAGGAGGACCGCTACGACCTGCGCTTCACCCCGCCCCCTCCCCCGGTCGCGCCCGGCGACTGCTTCGAGGTGACCGAGCGCGTCTCGGCCCGCGGCGACGTGCTCGTCCCGCTGGACGAGGAGTCGGCCCGCCGCGCCGCCCGCGAGATCGCCGCCCGCGGCATCGAGTCGGCGGCGGTGTGCCTGCTGCACGCCTACGCCAACCCGGCCCACGAGCGCCGGGTGGCCGAGATCCTGCGGGAGTCGGTCCCCGCCGTCGTGACGTCCTCGGAGACCTGGCCGGAGATCCGCGAGTACGAGCGCGCCACCACCACCATCATCTCCGCCTACGTCGGCCCGCTGATGGCCTCCTACCTCTCGCGCCTGCGCGCGCGGCTGGCGGAGCTGGGCATCCGCGCGCCCGTCCACGTCATGGAGTCCGGCGGCGGCGTGATCTCCGCCGAGCTGGCCGCCAGGCGGGCCGTGGCCACGATCGAGTCGGGCCCGGCGGCCGGAGTGCTGGCGGCGGCGGGGGCCGGGTTCGCGGACGCGATCTCGTTCGACATGGGCGGGACCACCGCCAAGGCGTGCGTGGTGCGCGGGGGACGGCCGGAGGTCACGCACGAGTTCCACGTCGGGGGCAAGGGCAGCTTCGGCGGCCGGCGGGCCGGCACCGGCGTGCCGATCAAGACCCCGGCCATCGACCTGGCGGAGGTGGGCGCCGGCGGCGGCAGCGTGGCCTGGCAGGACCCGGCGGGCGCGCTGCGCGTCGGCCCCCGCTCGGCCGGCTCGTTCCCCGGGCCCGCCTGCTACGGGCTGGGCGGCTCGGAGCCGACGGTCACGGACGCGAACCTCGTCCTCGGCTACCTCTCCCCCGCGCTCTCGGCGGGGTCCGTCCCGCTGTCGCCCGCGCTGGCGGACAAGGCGCTGGACCGGCTGGCGGGGCCGCTCGGCGTGTCGCGGGCGCGGGCCGCGTACGCGGTGCACGAGATCGTCAGCGCCTCCATGGCCTCGGCGGTGCACGTCGTGACCGTGCAGCGCGGGATCGACCCCCGCGGCTTCGCCCTGGTGGCCTTCGGCGGCGCGGGCCCGATGCACGCGGCCCGGGTGGCAGAGCGGTTCGGGATCGCGACCGTGGTGGTGCCGGCGCACTGCGGGGTGGCCTCGGCGGCGGGGCTGCTGGCGGGCGAGCTGTCCACCGACCGCGTCCTGACCCGCCTGGACGAGCCGGACCCCGAGGCCGTCTTCGCCGCCCTGGCCGGGGAGGCCGCCGGCGACCTGGGCGTCCGGCTCGCCGCTCCCGGCGTGCGGGTGCTGCGCTCGGTGGACGTGCGCTTCCGCGGCCAGTCCCACGACCTGACCGTGCCCTGGTCGGCCGAGCGCGCCGCCCTGGAGCGCGCCTTCTTCCGCCGGTACGCGGAGGTGTACGGCATCGCGCAGCGCGGCGAGGTCGAGCTGGTCAGCTACCGGGTCCGCCTGACCGCCCCCCTCCCCCGGCCCTCCGGCCCGTCGCCCCAGGCCGGACCACCCGGCCCCGCCGGCTCCCCGGCCCCGGCCGGTTCCCGGGACGCGCCCGACTCCCCCGGCTCCCCCAGCCCCGCCGGCTCCCACGGCCGGGCCGGTGCCCCCGTCCCCGGCGCCCGGCCGGCGTACTTCCCCGAGCTGGGCGGCTACGCCGAGGTGCCCGTGCACACCCGCGACACCCTGCCCGCCACGGCGCCCGGCCCGGTCATCGTCGAGGACGCCGAGGCGACGATCGTCGTCCCGCCCGGCTGGACCGTCACCCGCGCCGCCGGCGGCGCCGTCCACCTCGTCAGGACCGCCGCGAGCACGGGAAGCACGGGAAGCACGGATAGCGACGCGAGCACCGGGAGCGCCGTATGACCGTCGACCCGCTGACCGCGGAGGTGCTCAGGAACGCCCTGGTCGTGGCGGCGGAGGAGGCGAGCATCGTGGTGGTGCGCTCGGCGTACTCGACGTTCATCGTCGAGGGCTCCGACGCCTCGGCCGCCGTGCTGGACGCCGGCGGCCGGCTGGTCGCCCAGTCCATGGCCACGACGCTGATGAACAGCATGGCGCTCAGGACCGCGCTCCCCGAGCTGCTCAAGGACTTCCCCCCGGAGACGATGCGCCCGGGCGAGGTGTACGCGCTCAACGACGCCTACCGGGGCGGCGTGCACACCAACGACCTGCTCGTCTACCGCCCGGTCTTCGTCGCGGGCACGCCGGCGTACTTCACCGCCACCATGATCCACGTCTCCGACCTGGGCGGCCTCTCGGCGGGCGGCATGGCCCCGCTGGCCACGGACATCTTCCTGGAGGGGCTGCGGCTCCCCCCGGTGCGCCTGGCCACGCGCGACGGCCTCGAACCGGCCGTGGCGGCGATCCTGCGGGCCAACAGCCGCACCCCGGACAAGGTCATGGGCGACGTGCGCGCCCTGGTGGCCGGCACCGCCGTGGCCGCCGCCCGGATCGAGTCGCTGCTCTCCCGGTACGGCGAGCACGGCCTGGCGCAGGGCGTCGCCGACTATCTGGACCACACCGAGGCCAGGACCCGCGCGGCGCTGGCGGAGCTGCCCGCGGGCCGCTACGAGGCGGCGTACCCGATCGACGACGACGGCGTCGACCCGGACCGGGAGCACTGGGTCCGGGTGGCCGTCACG
Source organism: Nonomuraea candida (assembly GCF_000725485.1). Classification (GTDB taxonomy): domain Bacteria; phylum Actinomycetota; class Actinomycetes; order Streptosporangiales; family Streptosporangiaceae; genus Nonomuraea; species Nonomuraea candida. Next base: position 17,068 of record NZ_JOAG01000043.1, read on the forward strand.
CTCGGCGGCGAGGCGGCGGCGCTCGACTTCGCCGGCACGGACCCGCAGGTGCCCGCGGCGATCAACGCCTCGGCCTCGCAGTCGCTGGCCGCCGCCGTGTTCGCGATCCGCTGCTTCCTCGACCCGGCGATCCCCATGAACGACGGCTGCCTGCGCGCGATCGACGTGCGCCTGCCGGAGGGCTCCCTGCTCGACGCCCGCTCCCCGCACCCCTGCGGCGGCCGGTACGTGCCCATCTACGCCGCCATGGAGGCCGTCTTCCAGGCCATGTCGGACGCGGTGCCCGAGCGGGCCATCGCGGCGAGCGGCATCCTGCAGCCGTTCTCGATCGCGGCGGTGGGGGCGCCGTACTGGATCCACCTGTCGTACGACTTCGGCGGCGTGGGCGCGCGCCGGGGCCTGGACGGGCCGGACGCGACGGGCGTGCACTTCGGCATCGGCCGCAACTCGGTGCCGCAGGTGGAGCCGGTGGAGAGCCGCTGCCCGCTGATCGTGGAGTCGATCGAGACCATCCCGGACTCGGGCGGGCCGGGCCGGCACCGGGGCGGGCTGGGCTCGCGCACGGTCTACCGCTTCCTGGCCGACTGTCACGTCACCACGCGGGGCGACCGCCTGCGGCTGGCCCCGCCGGGCCGTGAGGGCGGGCTGCCGGGCCGGCTGGGCGGCTTCTACCGGCGCCGCCTGGACGGGACGGTGGAGCGGCTGGCCTCCAAGGTGAACAACGTGCGCTTCGCGGCCGGGGAGGCGTTCATCGTGGAGACGACCGGCGGGAGCGGGCTGGGCCCGCCGTCGGAGCGGGCCCGGGAGGCGGTGCTGGCCGACCTCGACGCCGGTCGCGTGTCACCGCGCGGCGCGGCGGAGGACTACGGGGTCAGCCCCGCAGACGCATGAGGTCGCCCGGGTCGAAGGTCACCGGGAAGGGCGAGGCCAGAGAGACCGTGGTGCCCGCCTTGTGCGCCACGGGCCCCGCGTAGGAGTTGCCGCCGAGCTCGTAGACGTAGACCGTGGGCCCTTCCAGGGGCTCGATCCGCCAGTAGAAGGGGATGCCCGCCTCCGCGTATGCTCCGACCTTGGTGGCTCTGTCGTGGGTCTGGCTGCTCGGGCTGACCACCTCCACGGCGAGCAGCAGATCGCTGGGGGAATACCAGAGATCCACCGCTTCCGACACCTTCTCCGGCACGACGACGAGGTCGGGGATGTAGAGATTCTCGTCGCTCCGTCTGACGTTGACAGTGGTCAGGCACTCCAGGCCGGGCGGCGCCGCGTTCTGCAGGATGAGCAGCAGCCTCGTGATCACACGCTGGTGCCGGGGGGTGGGGGCAGGGCTCACGAGTAGGCTCCCGTTGAAGAGCTCGTAACGGTTCCCGTCCTCCGGGAACTTGAGCAGGTCCTGAACAGTGAAAGGCGGCACGCCCGGAAGGACTGTGCGCCTTGGTTCGATCGCCATTGCGGTCACCTACTCAGTATCGGGAATCTCGCCCTCGCCCACATGCTACTTCCCCGGATTCCCTCACTTTGAGTGACGATGCCGCCACGTTTCGGCCCCGCGCCGTACGGCGGTGTGCACGGCCCGGGCGATCCGCGCCCCCCACTCCGAGCGCGGCCCGCCGAAGACCTCCTGGGGCCCCTCCGCCGGCACGGCCACGCACACGGCGTCCGACGCCGTCCCCGTGCCCGCGAAGCCGGTCTCGACGAGCGCCTGCGTCTTCGCCTCCGTGACCGTCATCACCGTGTTGACCAGCGCCGCGTCCGTCATGGCCACGGGCGCGACGACGACGATGTTGACCGTGCCGACCCGCATGGGCGCCAGCTCGGGGTCCACGTGCCCCTCCGGCGCGGCGGCCCAGGTCGGCACCCGCAGCCCCACGGTCGCGTACGCCTCCACGCCCCCGTCGCGGGCCCGCACGTAGCGGTCGACGGAGGCCGCGGTCATCATGCCGACCCCGTCCCCCCGATCGGGCCCGAGCGACACCAGGTGATCGACCGGGTCCATCCGCGAGTAGCCGGCCACCACCTGCGCGTTCAGCACCCATTCCCGGGCCCCGATCCCGCCGCCCAGCATGGCGGAGGAGATCATCCGCCAGCCGGGCCCGAACTCCCACAGCAGCGCGCCGAGCCGGGTCCCCTCCTCCACGCGGTAGGTGAGCTTCACGGCCGCCCCCTCACCAGGTGCACCACGGGCCGGCCGTCCGGCCCGGGCTCGATCTTCACATGCGCGTCGAAGTGCCGGCCCACGAGCTCCTCGGTCAGCACCCGGTCGGGCTCCCCGGAGGCGGCCGCGCGGCCCTCGGTGAGCAGCAGGAGGGCGTCGGCGTACAGGCCGGCGACGGTGAGGTCGTGCAGGGTGGTGAGGACGGTCAGGCCGTCGGTGCGCCGCAGCCGGTCCACCAGCTCCAGCACCTGCTGCTGGTGCCCGAGGTCCAGCGCGGTGGTGGGCTCGTCCAGCAGCAGCACCGGGGCCTCCTGGGCGAGCGCCCTGGCGAGCACCACGCGCTGCCGCTCCCCGCCGGACAGCTCCCCGACCCGCCGCCCGGCCAGCGCCGTGAGGTCGAGGCGGTCCAGCACGGACTCGGTCACCTCGCGGTCGCGCCTGCTCTCCCGCCCCAGATACGGGATGTACGGCGTGCGCCCCAACAGCGCGTAGTCGAAGACCGTCATGTCGCGCGGCAGGGCGGGCGTCTGCGGCGCGTACGCCACCAGCCTGGCCCGCTCGCGCGGCTTGAGCGCCCCGGCCGGCCGGGAGCCGAACGCGACCTCCCCCCGGTGGGCGACCAGCCCCATGAGGGCCTTGAGCAGGGTGGACTTGCCGGCCCCGTTCGGCCCGATGACGGCCACCCAGGAGCCGCGCGGCACCTCCAGGTCCACGCCGGTCAGGACCTCGCGCTCCCCGAGCCGCACCGACAGGCCACGCGCGCTGATCACAGGGCCGCCCTCCTGGTCATGCGGAGCACGAGCACGAAGAACGGCGCGCCCACGAACATCGTCACCACGCCGATCGGCAGCTCGGCCGGCGCGATCACGGTACGGGCCACCAGGTCGGCCAGCACCAGGAAGGCCGCCCCGCCGAGCATCGACAGCGGCAGCACGATCCGGTACGAGCCGCCCGCGATCCGCCGCACGACGTGCGGGACGACGATGCCCACGAACCCGATCAGCCCGCTCACCGCCACCGCCGCCGCCGTGGCCAGCGAGGCGGCCAGCAGCACCAGGAACCGCACCCGGGAGGCCCGCAGCCCGAGGCTGGTGGCCTCCTCGTCGCCGACGGACAGCACGTCGAGCAGCCGCCCGTGCAGCAGGAGCAGCACGGAGGAGACGGCCGCGTACGGCAGCACCAGCCAGAACTGGTCCCAGCCGCCGCCGACGTCGCCGAGGATCCACGAGTAGATGCGCTGCAGCTCCTCGACCTTGAACTGCTGGACGAAGGTCTGGATGGCGGTCAGGAACGACGTGACCGCCACCCCCGCGAGCACGAGCGTGGCGGTGCCTCCGTCGCGCCCGGCGGTGTTGCCCAGCGTGTACGCCAGGAACACGCCCCCCACGGCTCCGACGAAGGCGGCCACCGGGACGCCGACCGCCATCGGGGGCAGCAGCACGATGGCCGCGGTCGCCGCCAGCCCGGCCCCGGCCGCGGCCCCGAGCAGGTAGGGGTCGGCGAGCGGGTTGCGGAACACGCCCTGGTACCCGGCGCCCGCCATGGCCAGCAGCCCGCCGACCACGGCGGCGACCAGCACGCGCGGCAGCCGCAGCTCGAACAGCAGCCCCTGCTCGACGGGGGCCAGCCCGGAGTCCACCTCGGTGAACGGCAGCCAGTCCGCGATCTGCAGCACGACCTGCCAGGGCGAGATGTCGGCGGCCCCGTCGAGCAGCCCGGCGATCATGCAGACGGCCAGCACGCCCAGGGCGCACACCACCCACAGGGGTCTGGCCCTGGACGGGCCGGCCTGCGTCACCACGTCAGCTCGTGCCCGCCTTCGGCCCGGCCTCGGCGACGGCCGCGCCGATGGTCTCGGCGAGCTCGACGACGCGCGGCCCCCAGCGGGAGGCGATGTCGTCGTCGAGCTGGATCACCCGGTCGTTCTTGATCGCCGACAGGCCCTGCCAGCCCGGCCGCTTGGCCAGGGTGTCCTTGCTCTGCTGGCAGCACTTGACGTCGGCCAGGAAGATCAGGTCGGGGTCGGCCTGGGCGACGAACTCGGCCGACAGCTTGGGATAGCCGCCGGCGGCGTCGGGCGCCTTGTCGGCGATGTTGGTCAGGCCGAACATCGCGTAGATCTGGCCGATGAAGGTCTGGGACGTGGCGGCGTACGGCGTCGTGTCGAGCTCGTGGTAGTAGGTCAGCTCGCCGCCCTTGGGGGCCTTGGCGGCCAGCTCCTCCATGGCCGACTTCATGCCGGCGACGACCTCGTCGGCCCTGGCCTTGTTGCCGGTGGCGGCGCCCAGCTCGGCGATCTCCTCGTAGGCGTCGTCGAGCTTGGTGGCCGAGGGCTGGTGCAGCACGGGCACGTTGACCTTGCCCAGCTCCGTCACGATCTTGTCGATGTCGTCGGAGACGATGACCAGGTCGGGCTTCTGGGCGACGATGGCCTCGACGTTGGGCTTGAAGCCGGACAGGTCGGTCTTCGGGGCCTCGGGCGGGTGGTTCGACTGCTCGTCCACCGCGACGACCTGGGGGCCCGCCCCGATGGCGAACAGCGTCTCGGTGTGGGTGGCCGACAGCGAGACGATCCGCTGCGGCCTCTTGGCGATGGTGACCTTGCCGTTGGCGGCCTCGACGGTGACGGGGAAGTCACCGGCGGAGGCCGTCGTCGCGGTGGGGGCGGGGGCGGGGGAGGCTGTGGTGCCGGCCTGACCGCAACCGGTCAGGACGAGCGTTCCCAGCAGCGCGCCCGCGAAGGCCATGCGTACGGGCCTCACGAGAAGTCCTTTCACACTGTTCGGAACCGAGAGACCCGCGTCGTCGCGACGGATCACCCTTTTCCACGAGGGTTGATGACGTCGGCGCAGAGGCAGGCGACCTGGCTATGACAGTTGCGGGACAGCGCCGGACTCGCACCGGACTTCGCTGCGCTCTGCGCGTCGGACGTACGTTATCAATGCCGTCGAAGTGCCCCTCGTCAAGGGCCGGGTTGCGCGGCGTACCGCCCGCTCACCATTCCACCGGCAGGCAGGTCAGGCCGCGGCCGACGATGGACCTGCGGTAGGAGAGCGCCTGCCCGGGCACGAGCCGCAGGCCGGGCAGCCGCCGGCAGAGCACCTCCAGCGCGGTGCGCAGTTGCAGCCGCCCGAGCGCGGCCCCGACGCAGAAGTGGATGCCGTGGCCGAAGACCAGGTGCTCGGCGGCGTTCGGCCGGTCGATCAGGAACCGCTCGGGGCCGGGGAAGACGCTCTCGTCGTGGCCGGCCGAGTCGGTGGACAGCAGGACGAGCGAGCCGGCCGGGATGGTCACGCCGTGCAGGGTGACGTCGGCGGCGGCGTACCTGAACGAGCCCAGCGAGGCCCCGTCGATGCGCATGCACTCCTCGGAGGCGTTCGCGATCCGCTCGGGCGGCACCGGCCAGCAGCCCTCGCGCAACAGCCGCAGGACGGTGTTGCCGAGCTGGTTGGGCACGGTGTCGTTGCCGCCGAGCAGGATCGTGGAGATCAGCTCCACCACCTCGCGGTGCGTCAGCTCCGTGCCGATGAGCGAGGTCATCAGGGAGGTGAAGTCGTCGCGGGGATCCTTGGCGCGCGCGGCGACCAGGCGGTCCACGTAGTCGAGGTAGTCCAGGAAGCCGCCGGCCAGTTCGAGCTGGCGGTGCGGCGGCTGCGGCGACAGGAAGAGCTGGAACCAGTCCTTGACGCGGGACCGGACGAACGCCTCGTCCGCCTCGGGCACGCCGATGAAGCGGGCGGTGAGCTTGATCGACGGCTCGTGCCCGAGGTCGGCGACGAAGTCGGCCCGCCCGCGCGGGGCCACCCGGTCGAGGAGGTCCTCGTTGAGCCGCCGGAACTCCTGCTCCATGGCCGCGACCGCGCGCGGCGTGAACGCCTTCGACACCGACCTGCGCAGCCGGGTGTGGTCGGGCGGGTCCACGTTGGCCACGAAGCTGGACAGGAACGAGCCGTGCTCGCCCAGCTTCTCCCTGGTCTCGCCGGTGAGGCTGCGCGAGATCGTCAGCGAGCCCTCGGAGGAGAAGCGGCGCGGGTCGCCGTACGCGGCGCGCACGTCGGCGTGGCGGGTCAGCACGTACGCGCCGAGGTGCGCGCTCCTGAACACCGGCGCCTCCCGGCGCAGCCGTGCCAGGAACGCGTAGGGGGCGGCGACGTGCCAGTCCGCGGTGACGTCGAAGTCCTCGATCATGCGAAGATCCTCCGCGGGTTGCCGGCGAGCATCTGGTGGATCTGGTCGTCCGTGACGCCCCGGGCGCGCAGCGCGGGCAGCACGTCGCGGGAGATGTGCAGCAGGTGGTAGTTCGGATGCCTGCGCCGTACCACCTCGGCGTCGAACCGGTCGTTGAAGCAGTACGAGTCGTGGCCCAGCACCATCCGCCCGGCGTGCCCGCGCTCGCACATCTCGGCCACGACCGCGACCCGGGCCTCGAACGGGCTGATCGTCTCGATGCCGAAGCGGTCCATGCCCAGGTACGACCCGTTGGCGACCAGCTCCTCCAGGTAGGCCAGGTCGGTCGAGTCGCCGGCGTGCCCGATGACCACCCGGCCCAGGTCCACGCCCAGCGAGGCAAGCAGCTTCTGCTGCTCCAGCCCGCCCCTGGAGGCGCTGTGGGAGTGGGTGGTGATCGGCGCGCCGGTGGCCAGGTGCGCCTCGGCGACGGCCCGGAACACCCGCTCGCACCCCTTGGTGAGGCCGAGGTGGTCGGAGGCGCACTTGAGCATGGCGGCCTTGACGCCGGTGCGCCCGATGCCCTCGGTGAGGTCCCGGACGAAGAACTCGGCCAGCCGGTCGGGCCCGCCGAACAACGACCCCGGCCCCCGGTTGCCGAAGTACGGGGGCAGCGCGTCGTAGGTGTAGAGCCCGGTGGCGGCCACGATGTTCACGGCGGTCAGCTCGGCCACCCGCTGCACGGCCGGGACGTACCTGCCCAGCCCCACCACGGTCAGGTCCACGATGGTGTCCACGCCCGCGGCCTTGAGCGCGTCCAGCTTGCCCGCCGCCTCGCGGGCCCGCGTCTCCAGGTCCCACCCCTCGGGCAGGTCCGGCCAGTTCCACAGGATCTCCGGGCTCAGCCCGAAGACGTGCTCGTGCATGAGCGTCGCCCCGAGGTCGGCGACCGGGCCTCTCACGGTCTCAGGCACGGGAACCTCTCGTGCTCGAACGGCCGGTTGATCTGGAGCCCGAGCCCGTCGGTCTGCTGGTAGGGCAGGCCGGTGTAGAGGGCGTCGGCGTCGAAGTAGGTCACGGTGAAGGACAGGCGGGGGCGGTCGCGGCGGTTGGCGGGCGCCCCGTGCACGGTCAGGGCGTGGTGCACGGTCGCGTCGCCGGCCCTGAGGTCGAGCGGCGGCGACAGCTCCAGCTCCTTCAGCCACGGGTGCTGGGTGAGCTGGTCGTCGCCGGGGCGGGTGAAGCTGCGGCCGAGCAGGCCGTACCGGTGGGAGCCGTCGTAGAAGCGCAGCGAGCCCATGTCGGCGGGCACGTCGGCCAGGGCCAGCCAGACGGTGAGCATGGCCGAGCGGTCCATCGGCATCCACGGGAAGTCCTGGTGGAACTCGGTGGCGCCGTGCTCGCCCGCCTCCTTGACCAGCAGGTTCGTCACCTGCACGCGCACGGCCCGGACGCCGCGCAGCAGCCGCACGGCGCCCTGGCCCATGGCGGGACTCAGGGCCAGGGCGCCGAACAGCTCGTCCGCCGCCGCGATGTCCCTCGACTGGCCGAACGCCTCGTCCACCAGCGTCCGCCGGCTCTTCGAGCGCTCGCGCAGGTAGCCGGCGGCTCGCTCGCGCAGCTCGGCCGCGACATCCGGCGGGACCAGCCGGCCCAGCCGCACCCATCCGTGCTCGATGAAGAAGGCGGCCTCGTCGTCGGTCACCTGGCGCACCGGGATCTCCATGCTGCACAGTCTCGCACCTAAAGCAAGCGCTTGGTAAGACCCGAACCCGCCCGTCCCGGACCTCCTCGGCGAAGCGGCGGACAGCGCCGCCGCCGGGCACGTACCGTGGTCACCTGGCTCCCCTCCGAGGCGAAAGTCGCCGGCGGGTTATCATCCCGAGCAAGCACTTGGTGGGAGGCGAGCATGCGACGACGGTTCAGGTTCGGCGCGGTGGTGCGCGAGGCCGGGTCGGCCAAGGCGTGGGCGGAGAAGGCCAGGCGGCTGGAGGGGTCGGGGTTCGACGTGCTGCTCGTGCCCGACCACCTGGTCGGCTCCCGCCTGGCGCCCCTCCCCGCCCTGACGGCCGCCGCCTGCGCGACCTCCAAGCTGCGCGTCGGCACGCTGGTCCTGGCCAACGACTTCCGGCACCCGGCCGTGCTGGCCAAGGAGCTGGCCACGCTCGACCTGCTGTCGGGCGGGCGGCTGGAGGTCGGCATCGGCACGGGCTGGATGGCCGGCGACTACACCGGGGCCGGGCTGCCGCTGCGCCCGCCCGGGATGCGGATCGAGCGGCTGCGCGAGGCGCTGGCCGTGCTCGACGGGCTCTGGGGCGAGGGGCCGTTCAGCTTCGACGGCGCGCACTACCGGATCTCGGGGCTCGACCAGCAGCCCAAGCCCGTGCAGCGGCCCCGGCCGCCGCTGGTGATCGGCGCGGGCGGGCGGCGCATGTTGCGGCTGGCGGCCGAGCGGGCGGACGTGGTGAACATCGGCACGCGGGTGCGCCCGGACGGCAGCGGCCCCGATCTCGCCGACGGCGGGCTGCGCTCCTTCCTGGACAAGCTCGCCCTCCTGCGCGAGGCCGCCGGCGACCGGTACGCGCGGCTCGAACTCGGCACCAGCGTGCTGCAGGTGGGCGAGCGGAAGGCGGAGGAGCCGTGGAGCGCGGCCGACAGCGCGGCGCTGGACGAGACGCCGCAGGTGCTCCTGGGCACCTGGTACGACATGGCCGACAAACTCCGCTATTGGCGAGATGAGCATGACATGTCGTATTTCGTGGTGCATCACGAGCGCGACCTGCCCGCCTTCGAGACGGTCGCGGAGGACCTCGCCACCTGACGGCGGGCGGCGATCGGCCGTGCCGGATGATGGGACACATGAATGAGATGCTGCTGCTTCGACACGGTGAGACCGAATGGAGCAAGGCGGGCAGGCACACGGGCCGTACCGACCTGCCTTTGACGGAGCACGGCGAGGAGCAGGCCAGGGCCCTGGCGCCGCTGGTCAAGGAGGCGTTCGAGCTGGTGCTGGTCTCCCCCGCCCAGCGCGCCAGGCGCACGGCGGAGCTGGCCGGGCTGACCGGTTACGAGGTGGACGCCGACCTGTGGGAGTGGGACTACGGCGGCTACGAGGGGATCACCACGCCGCAGATCCGCGAGGGCAGGCCGGGGTGGTACTTGTGGCGTGACGGCGTGATCCCCGGCGACGCGGAGCATCCCGGCGAGAGCGCCTCGGAGGTCGCGGTGCGCGCCGACCGGGTGATCGCGCGGGCCAGGGCGGCCGAGGGGCGGGTGGCGCTGGTGGCGCACGGCCACTTCCTGCGCGTGCTGGCCGCCCGCTGGCTGGGCCTGGCGCCGGAGGAGGGCAGGCTGCTGAGGCTGGACACCGGCACCTACTCGCGGCTGGGCTTCGAGCACGCCGAACCGGTGCTGCTGACCTGGAACGCCCCCGTGAGCTGACCGCGACGCCGTCAGCTCACCTTCGGGCGCAGGGCCGACTCGTGCAGGGCCCGGCTCACCAGCCGGCCGCGCAGCGACCCGAGCCCCGGGTCGTAGGACAGGGGACGCTCCCAGAGCGCGACGAACACGTTCTGGGTGATCTCCTCGGCATAGGCCCGGCTTCCGGTGACCTCGACCGCGACGCCGAACACGAACCGGCTGTGCTCGTCGTAGGCGTCGGCCAGCGCGTCGAGGTCACCGGCCGCGAGCCGGGCGCACAGGTCCATGTCGCTCATCAGTCGCATCCCAGCGTCGCGGCGGCGGCGATCAGGTCGCGGGCGAGGGCGGGGTCGCCCTCGGCGGCGTAGGGGAAACAGCCGGCCGGCCACCTGCCGGCCAGCAGCCGGCAGAAGCCGACCGCGTCGGCGGAGACCAGCACGGCGACGTGGTCGGAGGCGGGCGAGAGCGGGATCGTCCAGGCGCCGCCTCCCGGGCCGGTCAGCACCACGGTGGCCGAGACGGCGCGGCGCGGCCCCTTCAGCGCGCGCGGCAGCAGCGCCAGGCCGAACTCGGCGATCATGTGCACGTGCTCGGGGGGCGGCGCGGCCCTGCACCGGCCGGTGGCGGCCCTGATGTCGTCGGCGTGCGTCCACGTCTCGAACGTGCGCTGGATCATCGCCTGCCGCAGCGGCGCGCGGGCCGGCCTGGCGCCCGCCAGGGCCACCTCCACGCCCAGCAGCACCTCGCCGCCCGCCGAGGCCCGCTCCAGCAGGGACCCCGCCTGCTCCCGCCAGCGCCGGCGCACCCGCGCGATCCGCCCACCGCCCGCCTCCGGCCCGGCCGGGCCCGCGCCGGGAACGCCCGCGCCGGGAACGCCGGCGCCGGGAACGTCCGTGCCGGGAACGCCGGCGCCGGGAACGTCCGTGCCGGGAGCGTCCGGGCCGGGAACGTCCCGACCGGCGGAGGGCACGCCCATGAAGCCCGCGACGGTCGCGTCGTTGGCCGTCAGGTGCTCGACCAGGTCCTTGACGGTGCCGTGCCGGGCGACCGGAGCCTCCCACTGCGGCGCGCTCAGGCCGGCGAGCAGCTCGTCCATGAGCGCCACCTGCTCGGCGTACGGCACCGCCACCGCCGACCATCCCGTCACGGCGGGGCCGCGCCGGCGGCGCGCCAGCGACAGGACGGCCTCACGCAGCGTGGGCGGCGGCTCGGCCGCCGGCTCCGGCCCGTCGAGCAGCGCGACGGCCGCCCCGCAGCCGGGGCACGAGGCGAGGTGGTCCTCCGGCCGCTGCCCGTCGTAGAGGTATGAGTCCGCCATGGCCACCTCCGCGGCCGACGCTAACCCGGCGGGCTCCCGGGGGCCAGGCGGGAGCCGGGGAACGGTGCCAGCAGCGTCTCACGCCAGCGGCCTTCCAGATAGTCGCGCGCCCGTTTTCCCCAGTCGAGCAGCCGGGAGTCGGGCGGCGCCTCGTCGTCGAGGCCGAGCGCGGCGTCCCTGGCGCGCTGGGTGGCCAGGTGGTCGTCGAGGGAGACGGCCCAGACGGTGACCGCCTCGGTGTCGCAGAACAGCACCTCGTACAGGCCGACGAGGGTGTGGCCGTGCTCGGCGAGCAGCGGGGCGCGTTCGGTGCGCACGGCGTGCAGGTAGTCGAGCGCGGCCCCGGGGCGTACGCGGGCGTCCTCGAAGAGGTAGAGCTCGGCGGCGGGCGCGCCGGACAGCGGCGGGCAGCCCGGCGCGGCGCCGAGCGGCCGGGAGAAGGCGGAGAAGCGCAGGTCGTCGATGTCGGACAGGAACAGGCGCTCGTCCACCCCCTGGTAGATCTCCATCATCTGCCGCCAGCCGCCGTCCCACCCGCCGTGGCAGTCCCACAGCGTGACGGCCTTGAACTGGGGGTGGCCGGTGATGCCGACGGCGTAGAAGGCGCCCACGAGGTCGATCTCGCGGGACCTGATGGACATGCCGGAAGTGAGCGCCGGGGCGGTGCGGGCCTCGTCCTCGCGCTTGTAGCGGGTCAGCCAGGTGAGGTACTCCAGCGGGCGCCTGGAGTTCATCGGCCGGAAGTCGACCTCCTCGATCAGGTGGATCGCGCGCCGCACGTCGCCTCCTAGACCAAGCGGTTGCTTGGCCTGAGGATAGCGATCAGGCCAGCGCCTGGGAAGGCTGCGGCCCCCGTCCCGTGAGCCACTCCAGGACCTGGCGGTGCCCGGAGGCGGCGTCCTCGAAGTGGCCCCAGTGCCAGTAGCGGGGCTGGTCGCGCAGGCCGGTCACCCAGGTGCGGTAGGAGACGGCGGCGCCGGTGGTCGCGGGCGCCACGCCGTAGGTGCGGATCACGACCTTGCCGCCCGGCGCGAACAGCACGTCGTCGGCGATCGGATACAGGGTCATCTGGTCGAGCATGATCCGATCCTCGCCGCAGGACGAGGCCGGGCGGTTACGCCTCCGGCGCGCCGCCGTTAAGCGGGCGCGCCGGAGGTTAACACGCCGTTACACGAGCAGGCCGTCGAACTCTCCGTCCTTCACACCGAGCACCAGGGCCCGGATCTCGTCACGGGTATAGATGAGGGCGGGGCCGTCGGGGAAGCGCGAGTTGCGCACCGCGATGCCCCCGTCGGGAAGCTCCGCGAGTTCCACGCAGTTGCCCTGCGAGTTGCTGTAGCGGCTCTTGCGCCAGGCGACCTGGGTGAGGTCCGCCGCCGGCATGCCGTTGTAGGTCTGGTTCATCTACATCTTTCTGAGAAGACCGCCGATGAGCTCGACGGTGCCCCCTGGCGTGGTGCTCTCCACGCACAACTGCTCCATGGCCGTGAGGTACGGGTCGATGTCCTCACGTTTGTCCAGGTACAGGGCACCCCAGAGCTGCTCGACATAGACAACGTCCGACAAGTCGGACTCGGGAAACCGCAAGATGCTGAACGCGCCCCCTTCAGCGGCGTGCTTGCCGAACCTGAAGGGCATCACCTGGATGGTGATGTTGGGAAGGGCAGCGACTTCCAGCAGATGCTGGAGCTGCTCGGACATGACCTCCCGCCCGCCGATGGTCCGTTTGAGCGCCGCCTCGTCGATGACGGCCCACAGGCGGGGTCCGTCTTTCTGGGTGAAGCGCTCCTGGCGCTGCATGCGCATATGCACGCGCCGTTCGATTCTCTCCGGACTCGCATCGGGGTTGCCAAGCTGAAAGACCGAACGCGCATACGAGGCCGTCTGCAGCAGGCCGGGCACGAACTGCACCTCATAGGTGCGGATCACGCTCGCCGCCTCCTCCAGGCCGATGTACGTGGTGAACCACGACGGCAGCTCGGCCGAGTACTTGTGCCACCACCCCGGGGTGTTGGCCTCGCGCACCATCTCCAGCAGGCCACGGCGCTCGGCATCGTCGACGACGCCGTACAAGGTGAGCAGGTCTTCCACGTCACGTGTCTTGAAGCCCACGCGGCCGAGCTCCATGCGGCTGATCTTGGACTCGGACGCCCGGATGTGGAATCCGGCCTGTGCCCGGTCGAGCCCGCTGGCCTCGCGGAGGCGCCTGAGACTCGCCCCCAGCATGATGCGCCGAACGGTCGAACCGGTACCGGGCGGATCAATCGACACGTGCTGCTCCTTGGTCGTTTCCTTGCAACGCGACGGGCCGCGCCGTTCTCGGCGGCCTCGCCGCACGTAGCGGAGTGCACCAGCGGTTTGTCGCAGATTGTTGCGGTCCACCGCGGGTAGCGGAGTATGCACTTCCAGTCTGTCACTTCACGGCCGAAAGATCATGGGCCGCGGACAAGATCCCCTTTCCCCCATATTGACCATTTGAGGGAAACCGTAGCGCGTGCACGAGTTGTCTGCACGTGCATTCGCTCTTGCACCTGCACGAGAGTTTGGCGCACAATGATCACGTGCAATCCACCACGGCACCCGGCCAGTGGACCACGTTCGATTGGTGGCCCCCAGTCGGCTGGTGGCCGGACGCGGCCAGCGATCTGCTGGTTCCCGGCCCGTCCACGAGTGCCACGTTCGTGCTCCCGCCCATCGCCTCCTCCGTCCATTCCGCCCGCAGCTTCACGGTGGGCACCCTGTCGGGCTGGGGGCTCGGCGAGCTGGCCGACAACATGGAGCTGGTGGTCTCCGAGCTCGCCACCAACGCGCTGCGCCACGGCCTGTGCCTCGACGACCCGGGCCGCGAGCGCTCGGTCCACATGTCCCTCGTCCGCCGGGGGCCACTGGTCACCAGCGCTTTCACCGATCCAGGGTCCTCGGTCCCGGTGCTGCGATACCCTGGGCCCCTTGACACCGGCGGCCTCGGACTCCACATCGTCGAATCGCTCAGCCTCCGCTGGGGCTGGTCCGCACTCGCACCTCACGGAAAGATCGTCTGGGCAGTCCTCTCCTGACCGGGGGTGATCTGCATTACCGTGGATGGTCATGGCTCACGGTGAGTTCCGCGCGCGACCCCATGAGAGTGCTGACAGATGGATGATCACCTGCTCGGCTGGCTGCGAACACTAGACGAAGACCGGCTCGGGCGCATCCTGGCCAACCGGCCCGACGCCATCGCCCCGCCCTGGCCCAGGAGACTCGACACCCTGGCCCAGCGGCTGGGCAACGGCTTCGCCGTGATGGAGGCGCTGCACGGCCTGCCGCTGCCCTGCCTGCAGCTCGCCGAGGCGGCCCTGGCCATGACCCGCCCCACCGCCGAGACGCTCGCGCGCTTTCTGGGCGTACAGCCCGACGACGTGACCATCTGGCTGGAGCACCTCTACGACCACGCGCTCGCCTGGCCCGGCGACGACGGCGTGATCCACCTCGCCGAGGGCGTCGCCCGCCACTGGCCGGCCCCGCTCAGCCTGGGCGAGCCGCTGGAGCACTACCTCAACTCCTGGTCCATCAGCAACGACGCGCTGCACGCGCTCGCCCGCTCCCTCGGCCTGCCCGCGCAGGGCGGCAAGCGCCGCCTGATCGCCCGGGTGATCGAGACGCTCGCCGACCCGGCCCGGGTCAAGGCGCTGATCCGCACCGCCCCCGAGGGCACCGTGTCCCTGCTCGACCGCTTCGCCTGGGAGGGCCCCGCGCTCGACGTCGACGGCGGCAGGTTCGTCGTCCACGGCACGCCCGAGCGGTGGTGCGCCGACCACGGCCTGCTCTTCCGGCCGAGCTGGCACAAGGCGGAGATCTCCCGCGAGGTGGCGATCTGCCTGCGCGGCCCCGGCTACACCCCGCCCTACCTGCCCGTGGCGCCCGAGGTGGCGACGATCCCGGTCGACCCCGAAGAGGTCGACCACCTGATGACGCTGGCCGCTCCGCACGTGGTCGAGCGCTGCGCGGCCCTGCTGGACAACGCCTCCAAGACGCCGCTGCCGCTGCTCAAGACCGGCGGCGTGGGCGTGCGCGAGGTGCGCAGGCTGGCCAAGGAGACCGGCTGCGACGAGGACGAGACGCGGCTGCTGCTCGAAGTGTGCGCGGTGGCCAGGCTGCTGGCCTGGGACGAGCCGTCCGGCGGCATGGTGCCCACCGAGCGGTTCGACCGGTGGCGGCTCGACGAGGGCTCGGCCCGGCTGCGGGTGCTGCTGGCGGCGTGGTGGCGGATGGAGCGCTCCTCGCTGCTCAAGACCGACGGCAAATACGGCACCGTGCTGGGCGACGACCCCGGGGGCGGCGCGGTGGCGGCGGTGCGCAGGGCCGTGCTGTCGGTGCTGGCCCACCTGCCCGCGGGCACCGCCTTCGCCGACCGCGACAGCCTGCTGGCCGCCGTCCACTGGCACGCTCCGCTGATCGACGAGACCCGCCTGCGCGAGTGCGCCCCCGCCGCCCTCGACGAGGCCCGGCTGCTCGGCCTGCTGGCCAACGACGCGCTGACCGACCTGGGCCGGGCGCTGGCCGCGCTGACGGCCCGGCCGGGCGACGAGAGCGACGACGCCGTCCCCATGGTCGAGCACGACCCGGTCCTGGCCGAGGCGGCCACCCGCGCGCTGGCCAGCGTGCGCAGGAGCGCGCTGTTCGGCCCCGACCTGACCGCGGTCGTCACGGGGCCGCCGTCGGCCGAGCTGGCGGCGCTGCTCGACCGGGCCGCCGACCGGGAGTCGCGCGGCGCGGCCTCGGTGTGGCGCTTCACCGGGCCCAGCGTGCGGCGGGCGCTCGACCAGGGCTACGAGGCCGACGAGCTGCTCGACGAGCTGGCCGCGGTGGGCACCATCCCGCAGCCGCTCGAATACCTGATCCGCGACACCGCCCGCCGGCACGGCGAGGTCACGGTCACCACGGTCGGCTGCGTGGTGCAGGCCGCCGACCCGGGGCTGCTGGCCGAGATCGCCGCGCACCGGCGGCTGGGGCGGCTGGGCCTGCGGCTGCTGGCGCCCACGGTGCTGGTCAGCAAGGCGCCGGCCGAGCGCACCCTGGCGGCCCTGCGCGAGGTCGGCTACTCCCCCGTGCCGGTCTCCGACACCGGAGAGATCACCATCCACCGGTCCAGGGCCGAGGAGCCCGGCACCGGCAAACTCATCCTGCTGCCCGGCGGGCAGGTGGCCGAGCTGTCGGAGTTCCCCGGCCTGGCCGAGCCGCAGCCGCCCGCCCACCTGCTGCTGGAGCCGGCGCCCGACCCGTACGAGCACGCCCGCCGCCTGGTCGCCGCCGGCCGGTCCGAAGGCGCCAAGAGCGGGCGCACCTGGGCGATCATCGGCAGGATGGCGACCCGGCTGCCGACGGCGCAGCAGTCGCTGCTCGGGTTCGTCGTCGACCGGGGCGTGCGCGCCGGCATCACGCTCACCGGCGGGCTGACCGCCACGATCAGCCACGGCGAGCTCAAGGGCGGCGCGCTGGACGCCTGGTGCGAAGAGGCGGGCGACTACCTGGAGTTCCCGCTCGCCGAGATCGTCGAGGTGCGGGGCGCCTACTGACGCGGCCGGACCCGCCGGAGCGCGGGCCTGCCGGAGCGCGGGCCCGCCGGAGCGCGGGCCTGCCGCGGCGGACGGGCCTGCCGCGGAGGGGCGGGCCCGCTGCGCGGCGGGCGGGCCTACGGCAGCGGGCGGGCCTTGGCCAGGTCGGCGGCGAGCCCCTCCAGCAGGGTGGCGTAGCTCTGGTAGCTGAAGGGCGCCTCGGCGTTCCACGGGTAGAGCTGCCCGGCCTTGACCGCGGGCAGCCCGGCGAAGGTCGGCTTCTTCATCATCTCGTCGGGCTTGAGCGCCTGGGTGCGCAGATCGTAGAGGATCACGTCGGCGTCGTACTCGTCGGCGTTCTCCCAGCTCAGCGTCTGGAAGGAGCCGCCTTCGTCCACCTTGGAGGGGGTGACGACGTCCAGGCCGGCGTTCTTGAGCTCCAGGAGGTCGGGCCACTGCGGCGGGTTGAACACCCACAGCGAGTCGGCGCCGCCGGACACGACGAGGATCTTGAGGTCCTTGAAGCGGGCGAGCTCCTTGGTGGCCGCCTCCACCCGGGCCTTGGCCTCGGCCACGCCCTCCATGCTCGCGCCGAGCGACGTGGCCAGCTCCTCGTACTTGCCGATCACCTGAGCGGCGGTCTTGCCGGTGATCGCGATGCCGGCGGTGGGGGCGACCTGCTCGATGGTGTCCTTGGACTTCTCGGGCACGTACCAGAGGGTGTCCTTGAGGTACATGCCGCTGACGAGGAGCTCGGGCTGGAGCGCGATGTACTGCTCGACGTTGAACTCGTCCCACACGTTGCCCAGGCCGGTGACCTTGGTGATGTCGACGTTGCCGACCTGCGGGTCCTTGCTGCCGTCCTTGAGCTTGTGCGGGCCGAACACCGCGATGGGCCGCACGCCGAAGTCCCACAGCGCCGCCGCCGCGCCGACCTGGGCCACGATCTTCGTGGGGGGCTGGGGCCGCGTCAGCTTCCTGCCGCGGTCGTCGGTGAACGTCCACGCCTGGGCGGGGGCGGAAGAGGCGGAGGAGGAGGCGGCGGACGTCGCGGACGGCGCCTGCGTCCCGCCGCCACCGCACGCCGCGAGCGTCAGGGCGGCGGCGAGCCCTGCCGCGCCCGCGAAGAAGCCTCTGCGCGCCAGTACCGGTCCCGACATGTACGTCTCCTAAGGTTAGGCTTGCCTGAGCGGTGGACCATTAGATTAGCCTTGCCTAAGTTCACCTTGCTAGGAGAGGGGGTCGGGTGCGCCCGGCTGAGGACACGGCTGCGGACACGGCTGCGGCCGGAGCGGGCCAGGCGGTGAGCACCACCCGGGCCGGGGCGAGCGACGAGCGGGCGGCCAGGGCACGCCCCCCGGTGCTCGTCGCGGGGCTGGTCGTCACGATCGCGTTATTGGCCCTCGTCGCCATGGCGAGCGTGGCGCTGGGCGCCCGTTCGGTGTCGTTCTCCACCGTGATCGACGCGTTCCTGGCGCCGAACGGCTCCAACGACCACACCGTCATCCGCGAGCTGCGCGTCCCGCGCACGCTGCTCGGCCTGGGCGTGGGCGCCACGCTGGGCCTGGCGGGCGCGCTCATGCAGAGCCTGACCCGCAACCCGCTGGCCGACCCCGGCCTGCTCGGCGTCAACGAGGGCGCGGCGCTCGGCGTCACGCTCGCGCTCGGCGTGTTCGGGCTGTCCGACCCCACCGTGTACATCTGGTTCGCCTTCGGCGGCGCCGCGCTGGCCTCCGCCATCGTGTACGCCCTGGCCTCCGCCAACCGCTCCGGCTCCAGCCCGGTGCGCCTGGCCCTGGCCGGGGTCGCGTTCGGCATGGTGTGCACGGCCGTCGCCTCGGCCATCCTGCGCATGGACTCCCAGACCTTCGACCGGATGCGGTTCTGGCTGGCCGGCTCGCTGGCCGGGCAGACGGCCGACACGCTCGTGCGGCTGGCGCCGTTCATGGTGGCGGGGCTGGTGCTCGGGCTGATGCTGGCCAGGCCGCTCAACACGCTCGCCCTCGGCGACGACGCGGGCAAGGCGCTGGGCGTGGCCGTCAACCGCACCAGGATCCTCACCGGCGTGGCCGTGACGCTGCTGTGCGGCGCGGCCACCGCGGCGGCCGGGCCGCTGTGGTTCGTCGGGCTGATCGTGCCGCACGCCGTGCGCGCCCTGGTGGGGCCGGACCAGCGGTGGGTGCTGCCGTACTCGGCGCTGGCCGCGCCGGTGCTGCTGCTCGGGGCCGACGTGGCAGGCCGCCTCATCGCCCGGCCCGGCGAGGTGCAGGTGGGCATCGTGTGGGCGATCGTGGGCGCGCCGATCTTCATCCTGCTGGCCAGGCGGAAGCGGGTGGCGGCCCTATGAGAGACGCCCCCGCCGGCGGGTCCCTGAACGTCCGCCTCGGCCCCTGGTCCGTCCGGCTCGCGCCGCGCGCCCTGCTCGTCAGCCTGCTCCTCCTCCTGGCCGGCCTCCTGGTGACCGTGGCGGCGCTGTCCACGGGCGAGTTCACCGTGCCGGTGCCCGACATCATCGGCGCGCTCTTCGGCCAGGGCACCCCGGTCGCCGAGCTGATCGTGGGCAAGCTGCGCGCGCCGCGCGTGGTGACCGGGCTGCTGGTCGGCGCCGCGTTCGGGATGGGCGGGGCCATCTTCCAGAGCCTGACCAGGAACCCCCTGGGCAGCCCCGACTTCATCGGCTTCACCGCCGGCGCCTCCACCGGCGGCATCATCGCCGTCGTCGCGGGCGGCTCCGCCCTGACGATCGCGGGCGGCGCGCTGGCCGGCTGCGTGGTGACGGCCGTGCTGGTGTACGCGCTGGCCTACCGGGGCGGCGTGCAGGGCTACCGGCTGGTCCTGGTCGGCATCGGGGCCAACGCGCTGCTACTGGCGGTCAACTCCTACATCCTGACCCGGGCCAACATCAACGACGCCGCCACCGCGGGCGCCTGGCTCACCGGCAGCCTCAGCGGGCGCGGCTGGGAGCACGCGCGGCCCGTCGCGCTGGCGCTGCTGGTGCTGCTGCCACTGTGCGCGTACATCTCCCGGCCGATGCGGATGATCGAGATGGGCGACGACGCGGCCAAGGCCATGGGCGTCAGGGTCGAGGCGGTGCGCGCGGCGGCCATCGCGGCCGGCGTGCTACTGACCGGGGTGGCCACGGCCGCCGCCGGGCCCGTCATCTTCGTGGCGATGGCCGCGCCGCAGCTCGCCCGGCGGCTCACCCGCTCCCCCGGGGTGACCCTGGCCTCCTCCGCGCTCATGGGCGCCGTCCTGCTGACCGCCGCCGACCTGGCCGCGCAGCGGCTGCTGGCCCCCACCCAGCTCCCCGTCGGCGTGCTGACCGCCGCCATCGGCGGTACGTACCTCGTGCTGCTCCTCCGAAAGGACCGCCACTGATGGCCTCGCTCGAAACCTCCGGCTCCCGCCTGACCGGCACCGGCCTGACCCTCGCCTACGACCAGCGCGTGGTGGCCACCGGCCTGAGCGTGGCGATCCCGGACGAGTCCTTCACGGTGATCATCGGCCCGAACGCCTGCGGCAAGTCCACCCTGCTGCGGGCGCTGGCCAGGATGCTCAAGCCGAAGGCGGGCGCCGTGCACCTCGACGGCAGCGTGATCACCTCGCTGCCGTCGAAGGAGGTGGCGCGGCGGCTCGGGCTGCTGCCGCAGAGCTCCATCGTGCCCGACGGCATCACCGTGGCCGACCTGGTGGCGCGCGGCCGCTACCCGCACCAGAAGCTCATGCGGCAGTGGTCGAAGGCCGACGAGGCGGCGGTGGACGAGGCCATGCGCGCCACCGACGTGACCGAGCTGGCCGACCGGATCGTGGACGAGCTGTCGGGCGGGCAGCGGCAGCGGGTGTGGCTGGCCATGGCGCTGGCGCAGGAGACGCCGATCCTGCTGCTGGACGAGCCGACCACGTTCCTGGACATCTCCCACCAGATCGAGGTGCTCGACCTGTGCGCGGAGCTGCACGAGGCGGGGCGGACCATGGTGGCCGTGCTGCACGACCTGAATCAGGCGTGCCGGTACGCCACGCACCTCATCGTGATGAAGGCCGGGCGGATCCTGGCCGAGGGCGACCCGACGGAGATCGTCACGCCGGAGCTGGTGCGTGAGGTGTTCGACCTGCGCTGCGAGATCATCCAGGACCCGCAGTCCGGCACCCCGCTCATCGTCCCCGAGGCCCGCCGCCGCGTCCCCGCCACCGCCGCCTTCTGACGGCGCCGGCCGTCCTGACGGGCCCGGCACCGGTTTCCTGCTCGGGCCCGGCGCCGGCCGGCCTTCCGGTGGTGGTCAGAGTGCCGCGCAGCGGCGTACCGCGAGCAGGGCCAGGGCCCGGGTGACCTCGCGCAGCTCGCGCAGCTCGACCTGCTCCCTCGGCGCGTGCGCGTAGCGCACGTCACCGGGGCCGTAGTGCAGGGTCGGGATGCCGCCCGCCGCGTACAGCCGCAGGTCGCTCCCGTACGGCGCGGCCGTCTCGGCGGGCCGCCGGCCGGTCGTCTCCTCCACCGCCCGCCCGACCTGGCCGAGCAGCTCGTGCCCCGCGGGCAGCCGGCCGCTGGCGAACTGCCCGCCCGGCCAGGTCACCACCGGCGGGTTGGCCCGCAGCCACGGGTCGGCGACGCCGGCGACCGCCTCCTCGAACGCGGCCCGCGCCGCCGCCGGGTCCTCGTCCAGCCGCACCCCGAGCCGCCCCTCCGCGACCAGCAGGTCGGGCACGGTGCTGGCCCAGTCGCCCGCGCGCACGGTGCCGATCTCGATCGGGTACGGCATCGTGTTGCCCGCGAAGAGCTCGGGGACGTCCCTGTTGCGCTCGGCCTCCAGCCGCCTGATCGCCTCGAACACGGGCCAGAACGCCTCGATCGCGTTGACCCCTTCGTACCGGGTGGCGCCGTGCGCGGCCCGCCCGGCGATCTCCAGCCGGAACGTCAGCGCGCCCGCGTTGGCCGTGATGACCGCGCCGCCGGTCGGCTCGCTGATCACCGCGGCCTCGGCCGTGTGGCCCCTGGCCAGGGTGGCGAACGCGCCGAGCCCGCCGTCCTCCTCGCTGATCACGCAGTGCACGGCCAGCGGCCTGGCCAGCCTGACCCCGGCCCTGGCGATGGCGCGGGCCACGGCCAGGTTGGCCACCAGGCCGGCCTTCATGTCGCACGCTCCCCTCCCGTGCAGCACGTCGCCGGTGATCCGGGCGGCGAACGGGTCGCTGCCCGCCCACTTGGCCAGATCGCCGGTCGGCACGACGTCCACGTGGCCCTGCAGCGCCAGCGCGGGCGGGCCCTCGCCGCCGGGGGTGACGGCCGCGACGCCGTACCCCTCGGTCCTGGGGGCCTCGGTGCCGGGGAAGCCGGGGCGGGCGGTCAGCCCGGCCAGGTCGAGCTTCCAGACGTCCACCTCCATGCCGGCCTCGGTGAGCAGGCGGGCGAAGCGGTGCTGCAGGTCGGACTCGGCGTCGGTGCCGGTGACGCTGGGGACCCTGACGGTCTCGGCCAGCAGGTTGACGGTCTCCGCCTCGTCGATGGCGTTGAGGACCCGGGCTTCCACGTCGTGCATGGTGCACACCCTCTCATGAACCTTCACCCGCCTTCGTGGAGATACAGGACGTGCGTACCTGGATGAGCTGGATCGTGGTGGTTCCCTGCGGAGTGTGGGCGGCGCTGCGGCTGAGCGGCTTCGAGCCGGAGTGGCCGTGGGTGCCGCTGGTGTCGTTCACGCCGTACGTGGGGGCCGCCGCCGTGCTGGCCCTGGCGCTGGCCTGCGTGCTGCGGCGGTGGGCGGCCGGCACGGTGGCGCTCGTGTCGGTGCTGGCGCTGACGCCCGCCCTGCTGCCCCGCGCGCTGCCGGACGGCAATCCCGGCGCCGAGGGGGCCACGCTGCGGGTACTGGCGGCCAACCTGATGGTCGGCAAGGCCCGCACGGAGGAGCTGATGGCCCTGGTGGAGCGGTGGCGGCCGGACGTGCTGACGTTGCAGGAGCTCACCCCGGACGCGATGCGCCGGCTGGAGCGGGCGGGGCTGCGCCGCACGCTGCGGCACGCCGTGACCAGGCCGCTGACCGGGGTGGGCGGATCGGCCGTGTACGCGCGGCATCCGCTCAAGGAGGCCGGCTACCTCAAGATCGGCGCGTTCGGCCAGGCCAGGGCGTGGCTGGCGCATCCCGGCGGCGCCCGGATCGAGGTCGTGTCCGTGCACCCGTGCGCGCCCAAGCGGCTCGGGCGGCAGCCGTGCTGGCGGGCCGGGCTCGACGCGCTGCCCCGGGCCGGCCGGGACGCGCCCCGGGTGCTGGCGGGCGACTTCAACGCCACGCTCGACCACCTGCCGATGCGCGAGCTGCTGGCCTCCGGCTACCGGGACGCCGCCGACGTGACGGGGCAGGGGTTCGTGCCGACCTGGCCGCAGTTCGGGCCGTGGTGGCAGTCGCCCGGGGTGGCCATCGACCACGTGCTGGCGGACGAGCGGATGGCGGTGCGCGGCTTCGCGGTGCTCACGCTCCACGGCACCGACCACCGCCCGGTGTTCGCCGAGCTCCGGCTGCCCTGAGCCCGCACGCCGGCCGGGGGCTTGGAGGGGTGGCGGTTACGTTGGGTGGCGGAGTGCGGGCGTCCCGGGAAGACCGGGTGTCCGCTTGCTCGTAAACTGGAGCGCGTGGTAGAGCCCAAGTTCGAGATTCAGATGCTGCACGACCGGGTCATGATCAGGTTGGAGCAGGAGGCCGAGGAGCGGCGCAGCGGCTCCGGGATCGTCATTCCCGCGACGGTCAAGATGGCCAACCGGCTCGCCTGGGGCGAGGTCTGCGGCGTCGGCACGAACGTGCGCTCGGTCAAGGTGGGCGACAAGGTGCTGTTCAACCCGGAGGACCAGTTCGAGGTCGAGGTGCACGCCAAGGTCTACCTGGTGATGCGCGAGCGCGACCTGCACGCGGTGGCCACCCAGGAGACCGACCACGGCACCGGCCTCTATCTGTGACGAGGTGGCGTCTCCCCGAGCCCTGGTGAATCCGCCGGGCCCTGGTGGATCTCCCTACGTCCTGGTGAACCGCCTGGATCCCGGCGAGTCTTCCTGGCGACTGGTGGATCTTCCGGGTCCTGGTGGAGTTTCTAGGTCCTGGTGAAGGAGAGCCACAACTCGGCCGCCCACGCCCGCGCGGGCAGGGCGGCCGGCACGCGCGTGACCCGGCCGCGCAGGTCGAGCACCGACAGGCGGTAGGCGCCCCGGTGGGCCATGACGGCGATCACGTGCCGCTCGTCCCACCAGCCGAGCAGCGCCTCCGGCCGCGCGTCCACCCGCCGCGCGATCCGGCCGGTGGCCGGATCGACCAGGCAGAGCTGCTCGTCGAAGCGCGACGGGCACCAGGTGGCCAGCCGTTTCCCCGAGGGCGAGAAGGAGCTCTCGGGGCCGGTCGGCAGGCCCACCCTCGCGAACGTGCGCAGCACCGCCCCGTCGGTGTGCCGGTAGAAGCGCAGGCCGCCGCCGTGCGCCGAGACGAGGTCGCCGCCGGGGCTCCACCAGAAGGCGGCGTCGGCGGGCAGTCCCGCGATCCGGACCGTGCGGGCGGTCTTGGCGGCCACGTCCACGACGGTGAAGCCCAGCACCCGCCACTTGCCGCCGCTCTTCCGCTCGACCGTGAGCGCGATCCGCCGGCCGTCCCGCGACCAGGAGACCCGGGAGGCCGTCAGCGGCTTGCGCACCGTGCGGACCCGGGTGGTCTGTCCGGTGGCTCTGCCGGTGAGGACGAGCACGTCCTGGCCGGAGCGGTACGAGGCGGGCACGCCGGCCGTCCACCGGCCGTCCGGCGCGACGGACACCTCGGACAGCGTCGTCAGCCTGGTGAAGGAGTTGCCGGTGGCGGATCGCAGGTAGGTGCGCCGGGTGCCGAGGCCGTAGGCGGCGAGGCGTACCGGGTCGCCCGGTTTTTCGTGATATTTCATGCCGCCTGTGCCCGGCAGCACCAGCTCGGCCGGCGGTGGCGCCACGAGGGCGGCGGGCGCCACCGCCGGCCCCGCCACCATGGACGCCACGAGGGCGAGGTGAGCGATCACGCCCGCAGAATAGACAGCGCAGCGCCGAATCCGGCCCGGGGATAACGACCCGGTCTGGAAACGACGCCCCTCGCGGCCACCGTCCCGACGAAGCAGATCCCGGACGAAGCCGAACCGGACGAAGCGCGGCCGGAGGAAGCGCGGCCGGAGCCGCCGCCCGTTGAGCGGAAACGCCGTTAGACGAAGCGCTGCGCGATCTCGATGACGTCGATGCCGAGCGTGAGCAGGCCGAAGTAGACGATCACCCCTGCGGCGGCCACCGTGACGACGAGCACGACGATGCGGACCAGCCAGCCCTGCCGTTTGTACCACTCGGTCCAGGCGTGCAGCGTCTGCTTGCCGAACTCCAGCACTTTGTGCGCCCAGTGGAACTCGGTGGCCAGCACCGCCAGGCCCGCGAACACCACGAGCCACCCCGGACCGGGGAACGGCACCATGACCAGCCCGCCCACCACCATGACGGCGCCGACCAGGCCGACCACGATCTTCAGGGTGAGCGCTCCCGCGCGCGTGGAGCGCACGCCGTCGAGCCAGCCCTTCAGACCCCTGCGGCGTCCGGGCATGCCCGAACGGCCGGCGGCCTCGTCCTTGATCACGTCGGCGTCGCCGGTGTCGGAGTTCTTCACCTGCACTATTCCCCCCGGCAGTCGGTATGCCCTCAAGGATACGGCCCTGCCCCCCATGGCCACTTGCAGTCGACTAGCAAAGCACCAAACGCGATAACCAGTAAAATCTCCCGTTGATCAGGCAGTTTCCAGCAAATATCGGTTAATGTCTGTTATGCCCGAGGTTCTACTCCGCACCGTCACCGGCCCTGTACGCGCGGCCGCCATCGAAGGCGCCGTGCTCCCCAACGAGCACCTGCGCACGGATCTGCGCTGGGCGGTCGGCATCGACTCCGACCCGCACCGCTGGCTGGACGAGGAGGCGACGGTCACCGCCGAGCTGCGCGAACTGCGCCAGTCCGACCAGCTCGGGCTCGTGGTGGACCTCACCTGCATCGGCATGGGCCGCGACGCCGCCGCCCTGGCCCGGATCGCGGCCGGCAGCCGCGTACCGGTGATCGCCTCGACCGGTCTGTACGCCGAGCCGTTCACGAACGTCGGCGACCAGGACGTGGACACGCTCACCGCCACCCTCATGGAGGAGATCGTCAGCGGCGTGGACGGAACAGGCGTCTTTCCCGGCGTGATCGGCGAGGTGGGCTGCTGGGGCGCCGAGCCGACGCCGCGCGAGGAGCGCTGCCTGATCGCCGCCGCCCGCGCCTCCCTGCGCTCGCGCCTCCCCGTCGCCACGCACGGCCGGAACGGCCACGCCCTGCTGGAGATCCTGCTCGGCCAGAACCTGCCGGGCTCGCGGGTGGCCGTCGGGTACGCGGGCACCGACCTGGGCGCGGCCAGGAAGATCGCCGAGGCGGGCGCGTACGTGAGCCTGGGCCTGCTGGGCCTGGGCGCCGACCAGGCGGCCAGGATCGCGCTCGGCCTCATCGAGGACGGCCACGCCGACCGCCTGCTGCTCAGCACCGGCCTGAGCCGGGTGGCGCAGGTGCGCAGGTATGACGGGCCCGGGTACGCGCACCTGTTCGCGGCGCTGCTGCCGCGGCTGCGCGAGGCGGGCACGGGCGAGGACGTGATCCGCCTGGTCACCCACGACAACCCGCTGCGCTGGCTCACCGAGGGCCTGTCCTGACGCATCCTTCCCCGGCCATCCCGAGCAAGATCACCTCGTGGGGCCTGGACGGGCCGCGGCAGGGCCGTACGGTGTGAAAGCTCGCTAGGATCGGGACGACACGAGCCTGAGCGGGTGGGGGGATGGCGACCGAGGACACGCGGAGGACCGGGCGTCTGCGCAGGCCGCTCGCCACGCTCTCGCGCCTGAGCCGGCTGGGTGACATACCCGTCGTGATGATGCTGGCGTGGGCCGGCTGGCTGGCCGTGCCGTGGTCGTTCAGCGGCCTCGCCCAGGCCCGCGCCGCCGCCGCGGCGGCCGCGGCCGACGCCGAAGCGCTCCAGGTCCAGCCACCCGCCCTCACCCAGGAACCCCCCGGCCCGCCCCCGGCCCCCGCCACCCTGCCCGGGCTGGCTCAGCAGCCGCGCGATGGGCGGTGCGAGACGGTGGCGTGGGGCATCCCCGCGGCCCGGACCGCTCCGCTCACGACCGTCCTGTCCTGCGGCGACAGCACCCCCGCTCCGTCTGCGGCCCTCGTGGCGAGCACCGGCGAGGAGACCACCGGCCTGGCGTCCGAGGCGGGGGCGTCCGGCGTCGGGGCGTCCGGCGTCGGGGCGTCCGACGTGCTGGCGCGGGAGCGGGCCAGGATCGCCGGGGAGGTGCACGACGCGGCCGGGCACGGGCTGGCGGCCATCGCGATGCAGGCCGGGCTCGCGCTCGTCACCCTCGACGACGACCCCGAGCAGGCGCGGGCCTCGCTGCGGGCGATCAAGGAGACCAGCACGACGGCCCTCGCGCACCTGCGGGCGGCGCTGGATCGCATCGACCCGCCGGCGGGCGACCTGGGCGGCCTCATCGATGGTGTACGCGCGGCGGGCCTGCCCGTGGACGTCGAGCCCGCCGAGCTGACCGTGCCCGCCCACCTCCACGGCGCCGTCTACGGCGTGGTGCGCGAGTCGCTCACCAACGTGCTCCGGCACGCGGGCCCGACCAGGGCACTCGTGCGCGCGATCGGGGACGGGCGAGAGTTCGTCATCGAGATCGCCGACCGAGGCGCCGGGCGGCCGGGCGCGAGCGCACGCACGAGCACTGCCATGGGGACCGCCATGGACACCGTCATGGACACTGCCGTGGACACTGCCATGGGGGCGGGTGAAGGGCGGGGGCTGGCCGGGATGCGGGCCAGGGTGACCGAGGCCGGCGGCCGGTTCGCGGCCGGGCCCCGGGAGGGCGGCGGCTTCCGCGTGGTGGCCAGGTTCCCGCAGGTCCCGGCGTGACCGGGCCCAAGGCACGCGACGGCGTGGCCGGGCCCACGAGTGGCGGCGTGAGCGGCTCCGCGACAGGTCGCGGCATGGCCGGCCCCGAGGCGGGGGAAGGCGTGGCCGGAGCCGTGGCGGGTGAGGGCGGGAGCGGCGTGGTCAGGGTGGCCATCGCCGACGATCAGGCGGTCGTGCGGATGGGGCTGCGGGCGCTGCTGGAGCGGGAGCCCGGCATGGAGTGCGTCGGCGAGGCGGGCGACGGGCACACGGCGCTGGCGCTGCTCCGCCGCACCAGGCCCGACGTGCTGCTGCTCGACATCCGCATGCCCGGCATGGACGGCCTGGCCACGCTGCGGGCCATCGCCGCCGACCCCGGGCTGCGCGGCACCCGCGTCGTCGTGGTGACGACCTTCGCCATGGACGAGTACATCTTCGCCGCCCTCCAGGCCGGCGCCAGCGGCTTCCTGCTCAAGGACAGCGCCCCCGACGAGCTGGTCAACGCCGTACGCGTGGTCGCCGCCGGGGAGGCCCTGCTGTCGCCCGCCATCACCAGGAAGGTCATCGGCCTGTTCGGGCGGCACGGCGCCGAGCCGGTCGAGGGGATCGAGACGCTGACGCCGCGCGAGCGGGAGCTGGTGGCCTGGGTGGCCACGGGCCGGTCGAACGAGGAGATCGCCAGGGAGCTGACGATCAGCCCCGACACCGTGCGCACCCACGTCAGCCGGGCCATGGTCAAGCTGCACGCCAGAGACCGCGCCCAGCTCGTGGTCTTCGCCATGCGCGCCGGCCTCGCCCTGCCCGCCTGAGGCCGGCTACCTCTTGAGGAAGCCCTCGTAGTTGCGCTGCTGGAGCTGGGACTCGATCTGTTTCACCGTGTCCAGGCCCACCCCGACCATGATGAGGATGCTGGTGCCGCCGAACGGGAAGTTCTGCTGCGTGCCCGGGTCACGCAGGATCGCGAACGCCAGCAGCGGCAGCAGCGCCAGCACCGCGAGATAGACCGCGCCCGCGGCCGTCAGCCGGCTGAGCACGTAGCCCAGGTATCCCGCCGTGGCCGGCCCCGGCCGGATGCCGGGCACGAATCCGCCGTACTTGCGGATGCCGTCGGCCACCTCGGCCGGGTTGAAGGTGATCGACACGTAGAAGTAGGCGAATGCGGCGATGAGCAGCACGTACACGGACATGTAGAGCGGGTGCGTGCCCGCGGTGAGGTTGAGCTCCACCCAGGTGCGCGCCTCGGGCCCCAGCAGCGGGGCGGCCAGCGTCGGCAGGTAGAGCAGGGACGAGGTGAAGATGACCGGCACGATGCCCGCCTGGTTCACCTTCAGGGGGATGTACGTGTTCTGCCCCCCGTACGTACGCTGCCCCACCAGGCGCTTGGCGTACCGCACCGGGACGCGCCGCTGCGCCTGCTCCACGAAGACCACGGCCGCCACCAGGAACAGCCCGGCCACCAGCATCACCACGAAGCTCACCGGGCTGAGCACGAAGATCTTCGACATGTACGCCGGGAAGACGGCCACGACCTGGGTGAAGATCAGCAGGGACATGCCGTTCCCGACCCCGCGCTCGGTGATCAGCTCGCCCAGCCACATCACGGCGCAGGCGCCCGCCACCATGGTCAGCACGATCACGCTCACGGCGAGCAGCCCGTCGTCCCGTAGCAGCGGCCGGGGACAGCCGGGCAGGAGCTGACCGGTGCGGGCCAGGGCGACGATGGTGCCGGCGTTCAGGACGGCGAGGCCGACGGTGGCGTAGCGGGTGTACTGCGTGATCTTGGCCTGGCCGTTCTGCCCCTCCTTCCTGAGCGCGTCGAGCCTGGGGATCACCACGGCGAGGAGCTGCATGACGATGCTGGCGGTGATGTACGGCATCACGCCGAGCGCGAACACCGAGAGCTGCAACATCGCGCCCCCGCTGAGCATCTGCACCATGTCGAACAGGCCGCCGCCGGCGTCGCCCACGCACTGGCGTACGGCGACCACGTCCACGCCCGGCGCGGGCATGAGCTGCCCCAGCCGGAACAGGGCGAGGACGCCAAGGGTGAACAGCAGCTTGCCCCGCAGCTCCGGCGCCCGGAACACCCTGCTCAAAACGGTCAACATGCTCCGGAAGTCTGCTCGCCGCGGCGGGTCCGGTCGTCCGCTGAGACGAGGCGTCCGCGTACGCAGATTCACGTAGACGCACGGCACGGGCCACGCACCCCCACCGGCACGGGCGCCGCGCCCGGCGGTCAGGGCGTCGCGCCCGGCGGTCAGGGCGTCGCGCCCCGCGGTCAGGGCGTCGCGCCCCGGCGGTTCGGGCTCCGCGCCCCCACCCGGTACGGTGATCGCGTGAGCACGCTCTGGGTGATCAGCGGGCCGCCGGGCGCGGGCAAGTCCACGGTGGCGGCCGAGCTGCTCGCCCGCCTGTCCCCGGTGCCCGCCCTGCTCGACAAGGACACGGTCTACGGCGGCTTCGCGGCCGAGGTGCTGCGCGCCCACGGCAGGCCCGACGGCGAGCGCGAGGGCCCCTGGTACGACGAGCACGTCAAAAGGCACGAGTACGCCGGCCTGACCGCGATCGCCCGGCAGGTCCGCGCCCACGGGTGCCCGGTCATGCTGGACGGCCCGTTCACCACGCAGGTGCACGACGCGGCGCGGTGGGCGGCGTGGGTGGCGGAGCTGGGCGGCCCGCCGGTGCGGCTGCTGTGGGTGCGCTCCGACGGGCCGACGCTGCGCGAGCGGCTGACGGCCAGGGGGCTCGGCAGGGACGCGGGCAAGCTGGCCAGGTTCGAGGGCTACCTGCGCGACATCCGGGTGGACGAGCCGCCGGCCGTACCGCATCTGGAGATCGACAACCGGCGGGGCGCGCCGCCGATCGGGGCGCAGCTCACGGCGGCGGGCATCCCACCGGCGGCCCGGCAGGCACGCCGTCAGGCCGCCCGGTAGCGGCCGGACAGGCGGCTCCTCAGAACCAGCCGGGCAGGCATCAGGCCCCCCGTGGCGGCCGGACGCGTCAGGCCACCCGGTAGCGGTCGTCACGGACGTCCATGATGGCCATGTGGCCGGGCAGGTGGCCGATCGCGTAGTCTATGCCGCTGGCCAGCACCGCCGCCTGCGGCGTCACCCCGCACGCCCAGAACAGCGGCACCTCCCCCGCCCGCACCTCCACCGGATCGCCGTAGTCGGGCCGGGCCAGGTCGGCGATGCCGATCGCCGCCGGGTCGCCGACGTGCACGGGCGAGCCGTGCACCATCGGGTAGCGGCCGCTCACCTCGACGGCCGTCTCCACCAGCTCGGCGGGGACCGGCCGCATCGACACGACCAGCGGACCCGACAGGCTGCCGGTGGACTCGCAGGGGATGCCGGTGGCGTACATCGGCACGTTCGTCCCCGCCTCCAGGTGCCGCACGGGCACGCCGGCGGCCAGCAGGGCCGCCTCGAAGGTGAAGCTGCAGCCGATGAGGAACGGCACCAGGTCATCGCGCCACTCGGCCACCACGTCGCCGACGTCGGCGACCGCCTCCCCGTCGCGGTAGAGGCGGTAGCCGGGCAGGTCCGTGCGCAGGTCGCCGGAGAACAGCTCGGTGGACCAGGCGCCCGGCTCCCCCACGTCGAGGATCGGGCACGCCTGGGGGTTGCGGTGGGCGAACAGCAGCAGCTCGTACCTCAGCCGGGCGGGCACGGCGATGAGGTTGGCCTGCGTCCAGCCCCGGCACCAACCGGCGGTGGGCGCCCGCTCGCCGGTGCGGAAACGCTCCCGCGCCTGCGCGGGGCTCAGGTCGGCGACATCCACGCCCCGACACTATGAGCGCGACGCGCGGCGGTCCACCACCACTTGGGCCACGATCCTCCGCCGGGCGGGCCGGCCCCGCCTGGCAGAGGGCGAGGGGACGCGCTCGCCCGGCGGGTTCTCGCGGGTCCCGGGATTTGACATCCGGCCTCGCGTCAACCTACGTTGACCCCAGGAGGTCAATCAAAGTTGACGCGAGGGGGCTTGTGTGGACGCGTTGTCCGTCGCCGTGGCGGCGAACCTGCCGGTGATCCTGTGGGGCGCGCCGGGAACCGGGAAGACCTCGGCCGTCCTGGCGCTCGGGGCGCGGCTCGGGCTGCCGGTCGAGGTCGTGGTCGGCTCGATCAGGGAGCCGAGCGACTTCGCCGGGCTGCCGGTGCTGCGTGACGGGGGGACCTGGTTCGCGCCGCCGCGCTGGGCCGAGCGGCTGGCCTCGTCGGGGACGGGCATCCTGTTCCTGGACGAGCTGACCACCGCGCCGCCCGCCGTACAGGCCGCGATGTTGCGGGTGGTGCTGGAGCGGGCGGTCGGTGACCTGGTGCTGCCCCCGTCGGTACGGATCGTCGCGGCGGCGAACCCGCCCGAGCAGGCCGCCGACGGGTGGGACCTGTCGGCGCCGCTCGCCAACCGGTTCATCCACCTGGACTGGAAGGTGAGCGCGGAGTCGGTGGCGGAGGGGTTCACCGGGGGCTTCCCCGCGCCGTCCGTGACGGCGGTCGATCTCCGGGACGGTGCGGTCAGGCGGGCCAGGGCGCTGGTGGGGGCCTTCCTGCGGGTACGGCCCGAGCTGGTGCTGGCGGTGCCGGACGGGCCCGCGCGGGCGTGGCCGAGCCCCCGCACCTGGGAACTGGCGGCCACGGCCCTGGCCTGCACGTTCACCACCACCCCCGGCCCGGCGCCGGCCACGGCCGGCCCGTCCGACGCAAGCGGGCCGGAGCGGGGGCGAGCGGTCTCGGCAGGCACGGGCGAGCTGGAGCGGGGGCGAGCCGCCTCGGCAGGCACGGGCGAGCTGGAGCGGGTGCGGGCCGAGCTGGTGGTGGGTGCGGTCGGGGAGGCGGCCGGGTTCGAGCTGTTGTCGTGGCTGCGGGACCTGGACCTGCCCGACCCGGCCACGCTGCTGGCCGACCCCGCCGCCCCGCTGCCCGACCGGGTGGACCGGGTGCACGCCGTGCTCGGGTCGGTGGTGGCGTACGTGACCGCCGACGGAAGCGCGGACGCCTGGCAGCGCGCGTGGACGGTGATCGGCCGGGTCGCCCGCCGCACCCCGGACGTGGCGGCCGGCGCGGCCCGCTCCCTCGCCGCCCACCGCCCGCACGGCGCGACCCTGCCGGCGACGGTGCTGGACCTGGCCCCGATCCTCCGCTCCGCCGGGTTGATGCCATGACCGCCACGGAGACGGCTCCGGAGCACCCCATGGGGATGACGCCGCGATGCGCCAAGGAGACGGCCTCGGGACGCCCCGCGAGAACGATGCCGAGCTGCGCCCCCGACATGACGCCGGAGCGCCCCGCGAGAACGATGCCGGGACGGGCCCGGGGGATGGCGCCCGGGACCGGATGATCGACCGGATGGCGGGTGAGCGCTTCGCGGGGGCGCGGCTGTGGGCTGCCATGCGGGCGCCGTACCTGGCCTCGGCCCTGTTCGCCCTCACGCCGCTCGTCCACGGCACCGCCCCGCCCCGCCCGTCCGCCGACGAGCACTGGAACGTGCACCTGAACCCGGACGCCACCGCCGCCGCCCCCGTCCCCGAGCTGGGCTGGTGGCTGCTCCACCACGTCGGCCACCTGCTGCGCGACCACCACGCCCGCGCCAGGCCGTACGACACGCGAAACCGGCCCGCACCCGCCACCCCGCACCACGGGCGGGACCACCAGCCCCGCGACACCCCGCACGACGGGCTGGACCCGGCCCGGCGGTGGGCGTGTGCCGCCGACGCCGAGGTGAACGACGACCTCGGCGCCGACCTCGGCGCCGACCTCGGCGCCGACCTCGGCGACGCCCCGGCGGGCGCGATCTCCCCCGAGACCCTCGGCCTGCCGGACGGCCTGCTGGCCGAGCGGTACGCGGACCTGCTCGACCTCATCGACGTCCCGCCCCAGCTGGAGCCCTGCGCCCGTCCCCCGTTCACCGGCCCGCCGGCGATGACGGGGCTGGAGCGGGAGCTGCTGGCCAGGGCCGTCGCCGCCGCGATCGAGGCCAGGGGCACGGCGCCCGGCGGCTGGCGGCGCTGGGCCGAGGCCACGCTGCGTCCCGAGGTGGACTGGCGGGCCCGGCTGGCCGGGCTCGTCACCAGGGGGCTGGCGCGGGCGGCGGGCCGGGTGGACTACAGCTACAGCAGGCCGTCCCGGCGCGCCGCCGCCGCGCCGTCGATCGTCCTGCCCGCCCTGTTACGTCCACTCCCCCGCGTCTCCGTCCTGGTCGACACCTCGGGCAGCGTCGGCCGGGCCGCGCTCGGCCGGGTGCTCGGCGAGCTGGACGGCGTGCTGCGGGCCGCCGGGAACCGCCGGGTGGACGTGGTGTGCTGCGACACCGAGGCGCACCCGGCCCAGCGGGTACGGGCGGCGGCCCAGGTGGAGCTGGTGGGCGGCGGCGGCACGGACCTGCGTCCCGGGTTCGAGGCGGCCGGGGAAGGGGCCGACGTGCTGGTGGTGCTGACCGACGGGGACACGCCGTGGCCGCCGCGCCGGCCCCGCCCGTACGTGGTGGTCTGCCTGTTCGGCGACCGCCACGAGGCGCCGGAGTGGGCGAGCGTGGTGCGCGTACCGGAAGAGAGCGCATGAGGGGCCGGGACTTCGTCCGGGGCGAGGTCCCCGTGCGGGAGGAGGGCGTGTGAGCCGGTGGGACGAGCTGGGATTCACCCAGGGAGAGGTGCGGCGGTGGCGGGCGGCCAGGTTCGCGGCCGAGGAGGCGGCGGCCTGGCGGGAGGCGGGCGTGACCGTCCCGGCCGACGCCCGGCTGTGGATCACCGCCGGCGCCGCCCCCGGGACGGTCATCACGTGGCAGCGGGCCGGCATGACCCCGGCGGACGCGGTGCGCTGGCACGAGCTGGGCGTGGCCCCGCACGACGCGGCCCGCCGGCACCTGGCGGGCGAACGGCCGCGTCGCGTCTCATGGCTCGCCCGGCTGGCCGCCCCCGAGCCGGACCACCCCGCCCCCGCGGTCGCGGAGGCGCTGCGGCGGCTGCTGCGCGCGGGGGTGCCCGCGGATGTGGCCCACGCGTACGCCGACGCCGGATGGGACGGCGACGAGGCCGAGGAGTGGGCGCGGCGGCGCGTGGACCAGGGGGACGCGCGGGTGCTGCGGGCCCTCGGGTTCACCGCGGCGGAGGCGGCACGGCTCGGGCGGCCCGCGGTGGAGGTGGTGGCCGCCTGGTGGGGCGTGGTGCCGGTGGAGGAGGTGGCGGCCTGGTGCGCGGCCGGGCTCGCCCCCGAGGAGGCGGCCGGCCAGCGGGCGGCGGGCGTCACCGCGGCCCAGGCGGCCGTGCTGCGCGCCCTGTCCGGTTGACCCTCGGGCGCGCAGGCTCAGTACTCCACCTCGAACGTGTGCGGCCCGAGCCCGTACCCGTCGCCCCGGGGCACCACGTACCCCTGCTCGACCAGCGTCGCCAGGCTCCGGCGGACCTGCTCCTCCGTCAGCCCGGACGCGTGCACCAGGCTCTCGAATCCGGCGCCGCCCGACTCGACGGTCTGGGAGGCCACCGCCTCGTACACGTAGATGTCCAGATCCGACAGGGCCTGCACATCGTGGCCTTCGGTCATGACCGCTGCCTCGCCCCCTCTCTCAGCCGCGCCGGATCGATCTCGCGGTCCGGGCAGCGGCGGAGGTATTCTGCTTCGAGCTCGTTCGTTCGCGAGGTGTGCCGCGCCAGGGCGTCGTCCGATCCATGGAAAAAGGTGTCGCTCCGGGTGGTGTGCAACTGGCGCAGCTCGCGCACCAGGTCATCGTCGCTGAGCTGGGCTGGATCTATTCCCATCGTCGTCATGGGCTCCCCCTACCCCAGGAAGCCCGAAACAATATCTGTCACAATTCCTGACATATAGGCATTGTTTGTAAGAGATCGCCGCCTTACCTTCCCGTTATGGACCTCGAGCTCAGGCACCTCAGGATCGTCCGCGCGGTCGCGGACGCGGGAAGTGTGAGCAAGGCCGCGTCCCTGCTCGGGCTGGCACAACCGGCCCTGACCGCACAGCTCAAGCGCATCGAGAGGGTGCTCGGCGGCGCCCTGTTCGAGCGCGACCGTCACGGCGCCAGGCCCACCCGCCTCGGCGAACTCGTGCTCGCCAGGGCACGCGTTCTTCTTCCCGCGGCCAAAGAACTGCAGGACGAAGCCGTGCGATTCGCTCACGCCCCCTCCCCCGGCTTCCGCATCGGCGCCACGAACGGGCCGATACTCGGCGGGCTGGTCGACCGGCTCGCCGCGGAGCGGAAGGTCAGCACGTACACGTCGTGGTCGACCCACGAGCTGAACAGCATGGTCGAGCTCGGCCGCCTCGACTACGTGCTGACCGGCGCCTGCGGCGACTCCGGCACCCCCACCGGCACGCTGTTATGGGAGACGATCAGCCTCGATCCCGTCTTCTGCCTGGTCGGAGAGGACCATCCCGTCGCCAAGGAGAAGGAGGTGGAGCTGGCCGACCTCGCCGGCGAGCAGTGGGCGGTGACGCCCGGCGACGGCTGCTTCGCGGACTGCTTCGCGATGGCCTGCGCGCGGGCCGGGTTCACGCCCGGCACGATCTACGAGACCGACGTGCCGACCTGCGCCCACCTCGCCCAGGTCGGCCGGGCCGTGGTGCTCTGCCAGGCCACCCACCAGGCGGCCCAGGGCCTGGTCATGGTGCCGCTGGCCGGCGCGCCGCTGCGCTGGCGGCAGCTCCTCGGCCGCCATCCGACCGCCCCCGAAGCCGGCTGGGTGGTGGCCCAGGCCAAACAGGCCCACATGGACGCCGTGCGCAGGAGCCCCGTCTACTACGACTGGCTGGTACGAAACCCGGGTTACGGCACCGCTCCATAACACGGTGATAGGGGCAAAGTAGTACTCCTCCCCGCCGGGACACGCCGTTACCGTGACGTCACCCCCAGCAGCGAGGAGATGAACATGCTCCGGACTCCGGCGCTGATCGCGACCGCGATCGGCGCGTTACTCGTGACGGCGACCCCGGCCGTCGCCACCGCGAAACCGCCTTCCGGCGTCGTCGACGCCCTGCAGCGGGACCTCGGCATCTCCCAGGAACAGGCGATCAACCGCCTGGCCAACGAGGCCCGCGGCAACGCCGCCGCACCGGCTCTGAGCAAGAGGCTGGGCGACCGCTTTGCCGGAATCTGGTACGAGGGCGCGGAGAGCGCGCTCGTCGTGGCCAGCGTCGCCGCCTCCGACACGCAGACGATCACGCGTGCCGGCGCCAGGGCCCGTATCGTGCCGCGCTCGTACGCCCAGCTCGCCGCGGTCAAGGAGGGTCTCGACCGGACCGCGCCGCCGGCCACCGTACACAGCTGGGCCGTCTCCCCCCGCGACAACTCCGTCGTCGTGCTGACCAGCGACGAGCAGGCGGCCCGCGCCTGGGTCGCCACCAGCGGCATGGACGCCGCCGCCGTGAAGTACGAGGCCTCGGCCGAGCGGCCGCGGCTGTACTACGAGATCCGGGGCGGGGACGCGTACTACACCTCGGACGGCTACCGCTGCTCGGTCGGCTTCGCCGCCAGGCGCGGCACCCAGCTCGGCTTCACCACGGCCGGCCACTGCGGCTCGAACGGCACCACGACCACCGGCTACAACCGGGCGGCGCAGGGGACGTTCCAGATCTCGTCCTTCCCGGGCAACGACTACGCCTGGGTCGCCACGAACAGCGAGTGGACCGCGCCGGGCGTGGTCAACGGCTACAGCGCGGGCATCCTGCCCGTCCGCGGCTCGGCCGTCACCCAGCCCCAGGGCTCGGTCTGCCGCTCCGGCTCCACCACCCAATGGCACTGCGGCACCGTCCAGGCGCTCAACTCCACGGTCAACTACCCGGAGGGCACGGTGTCGGGCCTGACGCGTACCAACGTGTGCGCCGAGGGCGGCGACTCGGGCGGCTCGTTCATCTCCGGCGACCAGGCCCAGGGCATGACCTCGGGCGGCTCGGGCAACTGCTCGGTCGGCGGCACCACGTACTTCCAGCCCCTGGGCGAGCTCCTCTCGGCGGGCGGCCTGACGCTGGTCACCGCCGGCGACACGAACCCGCCGACGGGCTGCGAGGAGTACGAGGAGACGTACAGCGGATCGCTGACCTCCAACCAGAACCAGTACCAGCCGAACGGCTCCTACCACCAGGCGACGGTCTCGGGCGGCCACGCCGCGTGCCTGGACGGGCCCGACGGGGTGGACTTCGACGTCTACCTGCAGAAGTGGAACGGCTCCTCCTGGGCCACCGTGGCCCGTGGCGACAGCCCGAACTCCGACGAGACCATCACCTACAACGGCACGTCCGGGTACTACCGGTACCGGGTGCACGCCTACAGCGGCTCGGGCGCGTACACGCTGGGCCTGAACCGCCCATGACCCCCGTACCCTCCCTCTGACCAGCAGAAGACCACCAGGCCGGCGAGTGTGGGCAACCCGACCAGCACCCCACCCACACTCGCCACCCACGCCCGCTCCCCTCTGCCCCACCCGTCCGGGCCCCGAGCCACCCGTCCGGGACCGCCAGAGAGCCCGAGGCCGAATATGATCGACAGGCTCCACCAACGCGGACATACGTGGAATGATGTCGGCGGAGACCTGTCTCTCGTCCGGCCAGGCACCACAACCGGGGCCGATGCTCTAGCCTTAGCTTGCGCGGGCTCGGCATGATCCCCAGTCGCCTGCCGCACGCCACACAACTTCATCCAGGGGCGGTAGCTCAGCCGGTCAGAGCATCGGACTCATAATCCGTGGGTCGTGGGTTCAAGTCCCACCCGCCCTACTCACCAATATCGCGTTCGACCTGGGGTTTCTCGACTTCCGCCGGCCTCGGATGACGCTGTTGACCATGGTTGGTTGCTCGGCGGTCGCTTCTCACAGGGGCCGAAACTCGACGTCAAGACCCGCGATCGCCTGCTGGAGAAACCTGCCCCCGCACAGCGGGCAGCCCCAGCAGCCGCTCCCCTAATCCTCCGGGCTGGGGGATTACCACCGGCGAATCGGCGAAGGCGGGTACGAACGAAGTAACGCCACACATCCATGCGGTCACGTTACGGCACCACGGGCATGAACTCGCGAACCGTACTCTGAGGGGCGCCGGTGCAGCAATGCACCGGGGCTACCCGGCGAGCGGAGGGCCCTGTAGGGAGCGGATGGGTTGTGGTCAGGTGTTCAGGAACTGGTGGAACTGCTTGTCGAACTCCCGCGGGTCCTTGCTCAGCGATGCCTTGACCATTTCGGTGAACTCGTCGACGACCACCTCGAGCGCCTCGGCCTCGACACCGTCGAGGGTGATACGGGCGACATCGGCGGGGTCCGACTTGGGCATGTCGTAGCCCTTCGTCATGTCGGTGTCGGCCATCGCAAGATGCACTGAGGTGACGAGCGTGCCCTGACCGGCCAGTTCCTGGCGCAGCGCTTTACTCATGCTCCAGACGGCCGCCTTCGACACCGCGTAGGCGCTGCTGCCGGGGAAGACGAACCAGGACGCCGAAGAGGCCATGTTCACGATCGCGCCCCCGCCGTTCGCTGCGAGGACCGGCGCGAAGGCACGGGCCATCGACAGCGTGCCCCAGAAGTTCACGTCCAGCGCAGCACGGACCGCCTGCAGGTCACCGAGCAGGGCGCCGCCTCCGATGCCGGCATTGTTAACCAGCAGGTTCACATCGCCCGCTGTGCGGGCTGCGGCCGCGACGGAGTCCGGGTCGCAGATGTCCAGGGCGAGGACCTCGACGCCGTCGAGATCGATGAACTCGGGACGACGGGCAGTCGCGTAGACCTTCGCGCCTCGCTCGACGAGCTGGGCGGCGAGGTGGCGGCCGATGCCGCGGTTGGCTCCGGTGACGAGCGCAGTCGCTCCGTGAATCTTCATAAGACGTACGCTAGAACCTCACGTCAACGTGAGGATCAAGTCCGGTCTGCACGGGAGGTGCCATGCGCATCGGAAAGGTGGCCGAACGTGCCGGAGTCAGCGTCCGTGCGCTAAGGTACTACGAAGAGCAGGGGCTCGTCATCGCCGACCGCAGCCCCAGCGGCCACCGCCAGTACCCCGAGTCTGCCGTTGAGCGGGTGAAGTTCATCCAGCTCCTCTACGCGGCCGGTCTGACCAGCAAGGCGATCCGGCAGATCCTCCCGTTCCTGGAAACCCTCGTCGCGACCCCACAGATGACACGCCGGCTCACGGACGAGCGTGCCCGTATCAGGGGCCAGATCGACGCCCTGACCAGGGCGCACGATCGACTCGAAGAGCTGATCCGCCTCGCCGCCGAGTACGAGAACTCTCCAGCGACGTGCTCGCCGAGCGCGGACGTCACCGCATCGCACACGTCACCTCCGCGGCACTGACCGCAATGCGAGAGGCTGTTCCGGCAGCGCCGGCAGGTAGACATCACAAGAACCGCTTCCCGGCCGAATTCATCCCGCCGGGACCTGATGCCTCAACGTCGGCCGGGCTGGCCTTCAGCGGCGGCTGTCGCCCGGAACGACCATCCGCGCTACGACCGGCCCTTTACGGGAAGTCTGCCGGACTATCGGCGGAACGTAGTTGCTCCCCTGAGACCGGATGATGACGAACGCGACCGGAGACTACGTCCTCTCATCGAAGACCCCCGGTAGGGGAACCTCCGAGCCGGAGGTTGTCACTTCAAGAGCGATACCCCCAAGGTGTCTCCGACCCCGTCAGTAGTTGATGATCGTTGTGAGGGGTCAAGTGGTCGGCGTGGTCAAGTAGTCGCCGTGCTCCAGGTCTTCGAGCAGGGTGGAATGGGTGGGCGTCCAGCCGAGCAACTCCTGGGCGTAGGAGCTGGAGACAGGCCCGTCGAAGCCGTAGGCGATGGCCATGAACGGGCTGACGAAGTGCGTGGCGGCCTCCTCGGGGGTCAGCGAGACGGTCGGCAGGTCCAGGTGCCGGGCGATCGTCTCTGCGATGCTCTTCAAGGTGACACCGCTTTCCGCCACTCCGTGGAGCACGCTGCCCGCGGGCGCTTTCTCCAGTGCCAGGCGGAACAGGACGGCCGCGTCGAGCCGGTGCACCGCGGGTCACCGGTTGGTGCCGTCTTCCATATAGGCGGACACTCCGGTCTTCCGCGCCGTGCCGATGAGCATGGGGATGAAACCATGGTCTTCGGGACCGTGGACGGTCGGGGCCAGGCGTACCACGCTGGCGCGTACTCCACGGGTGGCGAAGTCCAGGCCCGCTCGCTCCCCGGCGATGCGGAAGGCGGCGATCCCGGCGGTGTCGGGTTCGTCGTTCTCGGCGCTCTCCCGGCCGGCCGGCATGACGAGGGTGCCGGAGGTGACGACGAGTGGCTTGCCCGAGTGTTCCAGCGGCCGGCCGAACGCCTCGATGGCGGTCCGGTCGCGCCTCATCATCTCGTCGAGATCGGAGAAATCGCCGCCGTAGGCCATGTGCAGGACGGCGTCGGCGGCTTCGGCGCCGCTGCGCAGACTGTCGAGATCGTCCAGGGAACCGCGGTGTGATGTGCCCCCCAGTGATTTCAGCCGGGCCGCCGCGGCGTCCGAGCGCGCCAGAGCGGAGACGGTGTGGCCGGCTGCGATGAGCTCGGCGACGACTGCGGGGCCGGTCTGGCCGGAACCACCGGTCACGAAGACATGCATGCGACTCTCCCCTTAACGTCAGCGACTGGCGCGGGCCTCAACGACACGTTCTTCCGGCATTTCCCCGACAAGCGCGAGGTGCTCTTCGACGGCGAATCCCACCTGCGCGCGTCCCTGATACAGGCGGTGGCCGAAGCGCCCGACGGTCTCCAGCCACTCGACCTGCTGCTCCACGCCTTCCGCAAGGTCGAGCACATCCTTGAGGACAACCGCCCCTTCGCCGAACCACGCCTCCGGGTCATCGCGGCAACGCCGGCACTCCGCGAGCGGGACCTGGCCAAGGCCGCCGCGATCACTGAAGCCGTAGCGGAAGCGCTGCGACAGCGCGGTGTCACCGACCGGTTGGCCGGCCTGACTGCCCACATCGGATGGGCCGCCTTCCACCACGCGGCCCAAGCCTGGATTGACGACCCCTCACAGCGCCTGGACGCACACCTCCTGCAAGCCTTCGACGACCTGCGCGCCCTCTGCCTGACCACCCTGGCTGGTGACCACGGCCGATAAGCCCCTCCACGGGTGCCCGGCTCGCCTCTGATCGAATCCGCGGGCGACGTCGGGCGAACGTCGAAGCAAGATCATCAAAGAGGTTCGAAGACACCCTCTGCACATCCCTGGATCACCATCGGTGGTGGGCTGCAGACCCCGCGCCCGGCACCGCCGTCGCTTCTCCGCAACGGCCGGCTCACTTCCGCCACGGCGGCGCGATGACGCCCGAGGTCTTCCACGAGCGGTTGCGCGCGAGCGGCCTGTCCCTGTGGGAACTGGGCGACCTGCTCGGCATTCACCCGCACCAGCTCCACACCATCCACCCCGACGAGCCGGCGGATCGGCCGGTACACGTTCTGATCAACCTGGCCCGCCGCCTGGACCTGCATCCGGCCGACCTGATGCCCACCCTGGACGCTGTCCTGGGCAACCAGCGCGCACCCGGTCCCGGCACACCCCGACGACGCCCGAACCGCTGAGAGCGTCCGCTTCCGCGACGCCGAGATCGTGCTCACCGCGCTGGCCACCGCGCACCCGCAGCCCCTCAGCGCCGACCACCTGGCCGACACCCTCGGCTGGACTCTGTCCCGCCTCCGCCACCCGCTCGCGCGCCTGATGGACCACCCCGGACCCGGCCAGGCGCTCGGCCATCGGCGGCGTGCCGGTCGGGGTCGGTGCGGGCCGACAACACCCCCGTCGCTCGTGGTCGGCCCGCGGCCTCACCAGCGATGGCTCTATGCCCTGCGTGAGGTCTTCTCTGCCGTCATACGGAACTTGCCGCCGTCCCATTTGTAGGTCTGGCGGACGGTCAGGTCCGGGCAGCAGTTGGGGGCTTGGTCGCTGACCGCTTTGCCGTTCAGGTGTACGAGCCCGCCGCGGATCGTGACCCGCAGGGATTTGAAATAGCGGTTCTTGCCGAGCCTCCCGAGCAGGCGTGGGGAGGAGGTCTTGGCGGCTCCGTCGTAGACGAAGGCGATCAATGGATTGCTCGACGTCGAGGTCGGGCAGGACGAGACGACGACGGTCTCACGTCGTCCGTCGCGGGTGAGGTCTCCGACGGCCGCGACGCGGGCTTCCACGACGTACCAGGAGGCCTTCGGCCGCGGCTTGGGGCACTTCAGCGCCGGCTCCACCACGGACGGCCAGTTCACGGGGTCCAGCCGGTGGGCGGCCTGGCCGGTGTGCCCGGCGGTGACCGGTGCCGCGGCGCTGTCCGCGCCGGCTACGCCGCCGCCCAGGACCGTCGCCAGGCAGGTGGTTAGGGCGGCGGCGCCTGCCCGGGCTCCGAATCGGTGGCCCGGCTGCTTCGCTGGTGAGTTCATATGCACTTGGATGCGCGACGTCCCGGAAATGTTGTGGACGGGGCGGGGGAGGCGGTGGGGACTTCCGGCTTCAGATCCGAATGCTCACTCAACGGGTTTCCGGATGGGTGACGGCCGCGGTGATGGTGCGCCCGGACGAAGACGAACCGCGCCGGGCGCGCGGCAATGGCCTGGTTCCGCGCACCCCTGATACCCCGCTGATACCGACCCCGCCGGGGCAGGCGTTCGCCGAGTACGGCCGCATCGACGATACCCTTCACCTGCTGTCCATCCTGGACCCGATCGACGACGCCTACCGCCGCAAGCTCAACAAACAGCTCACCGTCCAGGAATCCCGGCACCGGCTGGCCGCTCAGCCCGCTCGGCCACGCCCACCTCGAATGTCCTGGCCCGCTATGCCAGCACCTCCTCTGCCCCGGCCGATGGGCTGCGGCAGCTCGGCGAGATGAACGGCTGTACGAAGGGCCGGGACTGGCAGGAGTCACACAACGGTGGGAGACCCATCATCAGGGCCGTGTTCGTACGACGGCGACGGCGATCTCGCCGTTGAAGGCGTGGGCCGCGACGCCGCCGACGCGGCACGGTGAGTGCGGCGAGCGCCGGCTTGCGTTGTCGAGCCTGCTGCGGCGGCCCGGGCGCAGCACCCCCGCCGACCGGGCTTATATACGCCACCGTATATTTGGACCCGAGAACGTCTCCTCGGTCACCGACGCCGACACCTTCCTCGCCTTCGACCGTCCCGGATTCGCGAAGGCCACGTTCAGCTTCTTCCTCGACGACGACGCCGGCGACGGCCGCGTCCGCCTGGTCACCGAGACGCGGATCCAGGCCACCAGCCCCGAGGCGCGGCAGGCGTTCCTGCGGTATTGGCTGCTGATCCGGCTCGGCAGCGGATTCGTCCGGCGGGTCATGCTCTCGGCCATCCGGGCCCGCGCGCTCAAGACCCCTCTGCCCGTTCCGGAGACGGGGACGGGGACAGAGACGGAGACGGGGCAGGCCCGCGACTAGCGAGCCTGCCCCCGGTCAGCACCCGGGTCGCGGTCGTCGAGGATGATGCCGGCGGCGCGGGCGCGGACCTGGGCGGAGGTGCGGCCCTGGTGTTCGGCGGCCAGAAAGTGGTGGCCGATGCTCAGGCAGAAGGCGAGCAGGCTGCGTGCCTCGACCTCGTCGGGATCGCTGCAGAAG
Source organism: Nonomuraea candida (assembly GCF_000725485.1). Taxonomy (GTDB): domain Bacteria; phylum Actinomycetota; class Actinomycetes; order Streptosporangiales; family Streptosporangiaceae; genus Nonomuraea; species Nonomuraea candida. The sequence goes on from NZ_JOAG01000043.1 coordinate 61,144, forward strand.
GTGCCGATCTGCTCGCGCAGCAGGTCCATGCGCCGGTTGTCCACGCGCCGCAGGCGTTCGGCGACGGCCGCGTCGCGACGGGCCCAGTCGCGTACCGCCAGGTCGATCGGCAGCAGCCGGTCGGAGAGCGTGAGGCGGCCGGCCAGCAGGACCTTGGCGCGGGCGTCACCGTCCGTGCGTTCGACCTGGTCGAGGACCTCGTCGATGCTCTCGCGCTCCCAGGTGTCGAGCATCGCCTCCAGCAGCGCGTTACGGTCGGTGAAGTAGCCGTAGAAGCCGCCCTTGGTGACCCCCAGCGTCTTGGCCAGCGCTTCGACCCGGACCGCGCCGACTCCGGCCGCCGCCAGCGTCCGCAGCCCCTCCTCGATCCACTTCTCGCGCGGGGTACGCAAAGCGCCCATCTGTGGCCCACCTCACCTCAACTGATCGTTGTACGCACCCGTACAACAGGTTTAACGTCACTTTGTACGCAACCGTACAACCAGAGAGGACACCGTCATGCCGTTCGGCTTCGTCGCCTTCCACTACCCCGCGCCCGAGCACGTCGAGAAGTTCGTCGGGCTCTGCCACCAGGTCGCCGAGGCGTCGCGGGCCCAGCCGGGCTTCCTGTCCGTCGGGGTCTGGACCACTCCGGACGGGAAGGCCGTCGTCACCACCGGCTCGTTCGCCTCGGAGGAGGACTTCCGAGCTGGGTGCGATGTTCGGCTGGGACGAGCCCGAGGCGGGCCTGCGCGGGCGGGTCCGCTCCCCGCGCGACCGCCTGCCGGACGACCTGCGCCGGACAGCCGGCGTGAAGGATCCCGACATCCCGTTCACGCCGGTCTACGAAATCACCGACGAATCCGCTCAGGAGCTGGCCAACAGGACCGTCCACACGGTCTGCCACCTGGGCTGGGTGCCGGCCGCCGGCGGCGGGTACGAGTTGCGCATGGCGGCCCTGGTCAAGCCCAACGGCCTGTTCGGCAGAATCTACATGGCCGTCATCAAGCCGTTCCGCTACCTCATCGTCTACCCCGCCATGACCCGCAGATGGGAGCGGGCCTGGCTCGACCGGAACCGTGACACGGTGGTTCACGAAGGAGGCGGACGCCCAGCGGCACCGCCACGAGCGTGGTGAACAGCGCCGCGCACGCCACCACCGTGGCGTCGGCCGAGTAGCCCGGCAGCAGCGACGGCACCACGTTCAGCATGGCGTGGAACACCACCGCCGCGGACGGCACGTTCCCCCCGGAGCCGCGGTAGACCCACACCATGATCACGCGGGCGGCGACCGTGCCGAGAAACGTCCAGGCGGGCGACCGGCCGGCCTGGGCCAGCGGCACGAGATGCCACACCCCCCAGACCGCCCCCAGGACGACGGCCGCCCCCAGCGCCCCGAGGCGCCGCCGGAGCGGGTCGGTGGCGTACGCCGTCCAGCCCGCCTCTTCGGCCGCGGCGCTGACGAGGAAGACGGCGAACAGCAGCGGCGCGGCCGCGACCGGGGCGTGCGCTCCCCCTTCGCCCGCGACCGGCGAGGCCACTACGTACGAGGCCACCACGTACGAGGGCACCATGACGGCGGGGACCAGCAAGAAGGCGGCCCCCAGCCGCGCCGCCTCGGCCCGCCCTCGCGGGACGAGAGTGGCCGTGACCAGGCGCCGAACCGTCCCCCGTGGCGACGCGACAGGACGGCGGCCGCGACGAACGGACAGACGAACATGAGCGCCCCGACCGGCAGGTCCATCGGAAGTCCAGGGAGCTGCGGCGAGGGCGATGACGCCGGTCTCCGTGGGGATGTCGAGCATGCTGCCGCCCGGCGGGACTTCCGCGCCCGCCTCGACCTTTCCTGCACCAGGCGGCATGCCGCCCAGGCTCATGCGGCGGTTCATCAGGTCGTGGTAGCCGGTGATCCTGTCGAACGTGCGCCGGACCTCCTGGCCGTTGGACGACGGCGCTCCCTGTGCCGGCGACCGGTTAGGGCGTCACCCACGCGGCGCGGAGTTCGGCGTCGTCCATCCCCCGAGTCTCGCCGCCAGCCGCGCGTCGCCGCTCCTCCGGACCGGACCCGGCTGCGGGCTCACTCCCCTGCCAGTGCGGTGAGGACACCGGCCAGCAGCGTGTCGTCCTGGTCGGCTGGCACCGCGCGCAGGTCGAGCAGGCATCGCCCGTTGTCCACGCGGGCGAGGACGGGCGGTTCCACCTCGCGCAACGCGGCGGCCGCTCGCCTGTCCAGCGCGACGGCGGCGCTCGGCAGGGACACTCCGGGCGCCCCGCCGCCGCCGACCACGCTCCGGCTGTCGACGGCCTCGGCGTCGATTCCCCTGTCACGCAGCCGGGCCACCAGGCTCTCGGCGCGGGACCGCAGCGTGACCTGGTCGGCGTGCAGGCTCTCCCAGGTCGGAGTAGGCGGGCCCGCTACCGTGGCCTCCAGGGCCGCCAGCGTGATCTTGTCCACCCGGAGCGCTCGCGCGAGGGGATGGCGGCGCAGCCGGTCGACGAGGCCGGCGCGGCCGAACAGCAGCCCGCACTGAGGACCGCCGAGGAGTTTGTCCCCGCTACTGGTGACGAGATCCGCGCCCGCGGTCAGCCAGCTCGTGACGTCGGGCTCCTGGGGCAGCAACGGCTCGGGGGTCAGCAGTCCGGAGCCGACGTCGCCGACGAGCGGGATGTCATGCTCACGGCACAGCGCCGACAGCCGCGCCATCGGTACGTCGGCCGTGAAGCCCTCGATCCGGTAGTTGGACGGGTGCACCTTCAGCACCATGCCTGTCGTCGGCCCGATCGCGCCGGCGTAGTCCGCGATGGTGGTGCGGTTGGTCATGCCGACCTCCCGCAGCCGCGCTCCGGTGGAGACGAGCAGGTCGGGAAGGCGGAAACCGTCACCGATCTCGATGAGCTCCCCGCGGCTGATCAGGATCTCGCCGCCCGCCGCGAGCGCCGTGGCCGTCAGGGCGAGCGCGGCGGCGTTGTTGTTCACCACATGGACCGCCTCGGCCGCCGGGACCGCGGCGGCCAGCGCGGCCAGCGCGGTACGTCCCCGTCTGCCACGGCCACCCGTGGCCAGATCGAGCTCGACGTCGGTGACGCCGGCGGCCAGCACCACCGCCTGGCGTGCGGCGGCCGACAGCGGGGCACGGCCCAGGTTGGTGTGCAGCAGCACGCCGGTGGCGTTGATCACCGGCCGCAAGCCGGAGGCGGAGGCGGGCAAGGCCGCCAGCGCGGCGGTCAGGACTTCCTCCGGCGGGAGGTCTCCCTCTCTGGCGCGCCGCTGCGCGGCGACGATCGCGGCCTTGACCCGGGCGTGGCCGAGCAGCCGCCGCGCCTCGGTCAGCCGGGGGTCGGCGAGCAGCGCGTCCGTGCGCGGGATGGATCGACGGTGATCTGCCACGCTAGGAAGGTCCGATCGGCGTGAGGAGCACAATGTCTCCAGGTCTCGTACGGGGCTGATCACGCATCATATGATCATCGGGGCAGGCGGCGTCACCGACGATTGACCGTCATGACCGGAATTGCCCTAGAGTTCGATCATGAAAAGGCTCACGCAGTATGCCCAAGGCGGTGGCTGCGCCTGCAAGATCCCCGCAGGGGACCTGGAGAAGTTACTGGGCAGGCCGGAGGCGCCGTTCCCGCGAGATCCCGAAGCGGAGCTCCTGGTGGGCCTGGAATCCGGCGACGACGCCGCCGTGGTCCGCACGCAGGACGGAACCGTGATCATCAGCACGGCCGATTTCTTCACCCCGGTGGTCGACGACCCCTTCGACTGGGGGCGCATCGCGGCGGCCAACGCCCTCTCCGACGTCTACGCCATGGGCGGGCGCCCTGTGGTCGCGCTCAACCTCCTGTGCTGGCCCCCTGACCATCTGCCCTACGACCTGGCCGCCGAGGTGCTGCGCGGCGGCGCGGAGGTGGCGGCGCGCGCCGGCTGCCATCTGGCCGGCGGTCACAGCGTCGTCGACGCCGAACCCAAATACGGTCTGGCCGTCACCGGCATCGCCGACCCCGACCGGCTGCTCAAGAACAACACCGGCCGCCCCGGCCTGCCGCTGTCGCTGACCAAGCCACTCGGCCTGGGCGTGCTCAACAACCGGCACAAGAGCACCGGCGAGGTGTTTCCGCACGCCGTGGAGACCATGACGCAGCTCAACGCGGACGCCTCACGCGCTGCCCTGGCCGCCGGCATCCGGTGCGCCACCGACGTCACCGGCTTCGGCCTGCTGGGCCACCTCCACAAACTCGCCCGCGGCTCGGGGGTCACCGCGGTGATCCACGCCTCCGCCGTCCCGATGCTGGAGGGCGCGGCGCAGGCCGTACGGGAAGGGTTCGTCCCCGGTGGCTCGCGGCGCAACCTCGACTGGGTGGCCCCTCACCTGGATCCCGGCGGCGTTTCGGAGGAGACCCTGCTGCTGCTCGCCGACGCGCAGACCTCAGGGGGCCTGCTCGTCGCCGGGGAGATCCCGGGCGCTCCTGTGATCGGCGAGCTGGTCGAACCCCTTGGACCCACCGTTGTCCTGCGTGATTGACCGGGCCTGATCCCGCACGGTGACGGCGGGCGGGCCCGGGCCTGGAGCCCGGGCCTGGAGCCCGCGCCAACGACACCTATTGCGTCCGTTCGGTGTTGATCAGAGGTCTATGATCTCTTTCGGAGGCGTTTGGGAGTCTGGTGACCCTCCTGGTCTTCAAAACCAGTGGCGCCGAGCATCTCGGCGCGGCGGGTTCGATTCCCGTCCGCCTCCGCTGATCAGCCGAATCGGGGATTCGTACGAAAGTGAATCGACGCAGACCTGTGCCGAGTACCGGTGCCATGCCGGCAGAACCCGGGCCGGCAGAACCCGGGGCGGCAGAACCCGGGCCGGCCCCCGCGGAGCGCGTGTGCACGTGATCGCCACCGCCGGGCACGTGGACCACGGCAAGTCGACGCTGGTCCGGGCGCTGACCGGCATGGAGCCCGACCGCTGGGCCGAGGAACGCCGCCGCGGCATGACGATCGACCTCGGGTTCGCCTGGACGACGCTCGGATCGGGTGAGCGGATGGCGTTCGTCGACGTCCCCGGGCACGAGCGGTTCGTCACCAACATGCTGGCCGGAGCGGGGCCGTGCCCCGCGGCGATGATCGTCGTGGCCGCCGACCAGGGCTGGCAGGCCCAGTCTGCCGAGCACCTGGCCGCGCTCGACGCCCTCGGCGTACGGCACGGCCTCGCGGTCGTCACCCGGGCCGACCTCGCGGACGCCGAGCCCGCCCTGAAGCAGGTGCGCGGCCACCTCCGGGAGACCGGCCTGGCGGGGATCGACGTGGTCGTCGCCAGCGGGCGGACCCGGCAGGGGCTCGACGAGCTGGAAGCCGCCCTGGCCCGGCTCGCCGCCGCGCTGCCCGAACCGGACACCGAAGACGCCGTCCGGTTGTGGATCGACCGGGTGTTCACCATCACAGGGGCCGGGACCGTCGTCACGGGGACGCTGACCGGAGGGACCCTCCGCGTCGGTGACGAACTGGAGGCGGGCGGGCACCGGGTCAGGATCCGGGGGCTTCAGACACTCGGCGAGGAGGCGGAACAGGTCTCCGCGACCGCCCGCGTCGCCGTCAACCTCCGCGGCGTCGAGCGTGACGACCTGTCTCGCGGCATGGCGCTGGTGACTCCCAAGGCGTGGATGCCGACCCAGGTCATCGACGTACGGCTGAGTCCCGCCGTACATGTCCCCGGAGGGGCGGCGATTCTCCACCTGGGATCGGCCGCCGTTCACGTCAGGGTCCGTTCACTGGGCTCGGACACCGCCAGGCTCACCCTCAGCCGTTCCCTGCCCCTCAGGACGGGAGAGCGGGGCCTGCTCCGCGACCCCGGCAGGCGGGAGATCGTCGCCGGGCTGCGGGTACTGGACATCCGTCCCGCCCCGTTACGGCGCCGGGGCGCCGCCGCGGCCCGGGCGGCCGCGCTCGACGAGGTGTCCCTGCCGGACTCCGCGGCCCTGCTGCGCTGGCATGGTCTGCTGACGGGACGCGAGCTCAGGGCGATGGGCTGCCCACCGGACGCGACGCCGGTGACGGGCGACTGGTACGCCGACCCGGGACACTGGTCGTCGCTGTCCCGCCGTCTGGCCGACCACGTCTCGCGACGGCCCCCGCTCGATCCGGGGATCACCGTGGACGCCGCGGCCCAGCTCCTCGAGCTGCCCGATCGGCGGCTCGCCGAGGCGCTTGTCGCTCCGCCGCTGGTGATCGAGGGCGGGCGCATCCTCCCCGCCGGCGGATCGCTGCCTCCCGCGATCGCCAAGGCGGTCGCGGAGCTGGCCGCCGACCTCGCCGAACGCCCCTTCGACGCCCCCACCGCCGAACGCCTGGACGAACTCGGCCTCACGGGCAAGGCGCTCGCGGCCGCGCTCCGTGCGGGCGCGGTGATGTCGATCGGAAAGAACGTCGTGCTCCTGCCCGACGTGCTCGACAAGGCCGCCGGCGCGCTCGCGGAACTGCCCTCACCTTTCACCGTCAGCGACGCGCGGGTCGCCCTGGCCACCAGCCGCCGCGTCGCCCTGCCGATCTTGGAGTGTCTCGATGTCCGTGGAATCACCCAGCGCGTCGACAACGACCGGCGAGTGTTCCGCGGGCGTGGCTGAGGTCGACCGGCTGCTGGCGCGCGCTCGTGAGGGACTTCCGCGGCTGCGGCCCGTGGAGGCGTGGGCCGCGGCGGGCCATGGCGCGAGGATCGTCGACACCCGTCCCGAGCATCAGCGCAGGGCCGCGGGCGAGATCCCCGGCGCCGTCGTGGTCGAGCGCAACCACCTGGAGTGGCGGCTCGACCCTACGTGCGGGTCCCGCATCCCGGAGGCGGACTCCCCCCATATCCAGTGGATCGTGATCTGCGCGGAGGGATATTCGTCCTCACTGGCCGCGGCGGCGCTACGGGAGCTCGGGTTGCTCAACGCCACCGATGTCATCGGCGGGTTCGACGCCTGGGTGGAGGCCGGCCTGCCGACGGTCCACCCTGCCCGGCCCACGGCACCACGCGGGCCGGGAGAGTAGGTCCCCGGCGACATCCGGACTCAGCTGCAGTGCTCCCAGCCGCTCAGCGTCTGGAAGGTCTGGCCGGTGTAGTCGGAGAACCTGCCACCCCACTGGACGCACCTGTTGTTGGCGTACGCCCGCACCGGCCCGGCGTAGTGCTTGTACTGGCCGTTGTCACGGTGGATGGTGGACGACCCCGACACCTGAAGGCGTGCCTCGGTGAACGTCGCAGTGCCCGCTCCCCTGTCCTTCATCGCGACGACACAGTTGTGACCGTTGCTGCCGTTGTAAAGCAGGTAGTACGTGCCCCAGGGCGAATCCGTCATTCGGTCGATGATCCGGTAGCCGGACCCGCAAACGCTCTCCGGGGTGGCCGCGCTCGCGGGCAGGGCGGGTGCCGCGAGCACCGCGCCGAGCACGGTCACCACCGCGGCGCGAACGAGGACACGGGAAGCAGTCATGACAAAGAAACCTTTCGCTGTTCATCCACAAGTAAGGAGGGCGGGCGACGCTCCGGCCCGCGTCTGTGCTGGTCCTTGCCGGATCCGGGGTCAAGAGCGCCGGCTTTTCGGAAGGCCGGGCCGCAGGCGGAGGTGAGCGCAGCCGAGTTGATCTCTGTCCGGTTGACGGGTGACCGGGCGTGTCAGGAACGCGACGCGAGCCTCGTGACCGCGACGGCGGCACAACGCAACAGAGATCCCTGGTAAGGCGATGACTCCTGTGTTCAACTGTTGATCTTTATCTCGGTTCGCCGGGCCCCGTCTAGGACGACAGGCCGTCCAGATGGATGCGCGCGGTCTCGGCGAACAGTTGGAGCTGCGTGTTGGAGACGGTGCCGCCGAGGACGACGAACCTGTCCTTCGACATCGCCGCCACCTCCACCTCGCCGTCGTGGCGCGCGACGTTCTTGGGCCCCACCATCGAGTCGACCTCACCGACCGCGCCGCACTCGGTGTAGAAGAGCTTGAACGCATCCATCGCGTCCACGCCGTTCACCACGACCTGCGTCACCGTGGCCCCGTCCGTCGCGGTGAAGGATCGCCACTGGGCCGGGGCTTCCACCGGCACGATGTCACGTCTCCCGCAGGGCACCAGGTCCGCGTCCAGGTCGTGCCAGGTGCCCTGTGAAGTGCTCGCGACCGTCCACGTGCGGCCGTCCTTGAGCTGGTCCGGGCCCAGAAGCAGCGACGGAGGACCGGCCTGCCGCGCCGTCGTCGTGCCACAGGCGGTGCAGAGCAGCATCATGATGATCGCGATCGTGCGGTTCATGTCTCGCCCTCCCCGGGAGGTCGTCAGAATGGTTACTGCTCGTGGGCCACGGAGGTTCCCCGGAGATCGGCCACCTTGCCCGCGACGATCAGGAACCCCGCCGTGAAGACGGCCAGCCCGCAGGCGATCAGCCGCGCGCTCATCTCGGCCTGCATCGGCGGCCACCCGACCGCGAACGGCGCCGTCGCCAGGGCCAGCAGCACGGCGCGGCCGACCTTGACGGGCGACGCCGGGCTGGTCTCGTCCAGGCATCCGCACGGCACCCTGCCCTTACGCCGAAGCAGGACGGCCAGGTAGCCGGCCAGCGCCAGGTACCACAGCGCCACGGCCGCGGCGGCGAACCGCAACAGCACGGCTTCGCCGCTCACCCAACCGGCCAGTACGGCGGCACCGGCCAGGCCCTCGGCAGGGCCGATCAGCGGCGCGAGCCGTACCGAGAACGCCGGAAGCAGGCCGTGCGCCTTGATCACCGCCGTCAGGTCGCCGCGGCGGCTCACCGCGGCGACAACCAGCAGCACGGCGCCCGTCAGCGCGAAGCAGGCGGGAAGCGTGTCATAGACGGTCATCTAGCTCCAAATGAGGGCGAGCGCCAGCAGGAACCCTGTCGCGCACAGGCGACCCACCCAGGCCGTCGAACCCAGCAGCTTCGTGTCCCACCGGCGCGGGTCGCCGCTGAGCGCGCGGGAGAGCGGCATGAGCGTCCTGCCCACGCCGAAGCCCAGCCCGGCCAGCAGGCCCGGCCCCAGCCCCCCGGCCAGCACGATGACCAGCACGAGCAACTGCGGCAGCGCCGTCGGAGTGAAGGTGCGCACACCCGTGCCCATCTCGAAGCCGAACTGCAGAGGCCCGGCGAAATCGGCGCGAGGGATGACGTCCTGCGGCACGAGCCGGCGGTTCTGCGGCAGCGACAGCGGCCGCCCGGCCAGTTCGAACAGCATGATGACGGCGACGAACGGCGCGAGCGCCCACAACCGCACCGCTTCCGGGATGATCGAGGCCAGCCCGCCGAGCGCCCCGGTGACGAGCCCGGCCAGCAGCGCGCCGAGCATGAGTCCGGTGCTGAACACCGGCAACTTGCCTCGCCAGACCGACGAGGTCAGCAGGTCCGCTGAGTTGAGGCTTCAAACGGAGCCGGACAGCGAGAACCCGGCGCTCACCCCCAGCAGCGCCCAGGCGAGCGGGGCGAACGACGGGGTCCAGAGCTGGTGGGCGGCCACCACCAGGGCCGTGCTCAGCGCGATGCCGAGCGCGACCCGGGTGGCGGCGAAGGTGTTGCTCATCCTGTCCTACAGGGCCCAGGAGCAGATGTAGAAGGTGGTTCCGCCGCAGGTGGCAACGTTTCCGTCGGCACAGCGGTAGCTTCTGCCGCTGTGCGTCCACCGCCAGGCGTTCCTGTCGGTCAGGCTGCCCGCACCGCATGCCTTGATCGCGTAGCTGTTGTAGCAGGTGCCGGAGGAGCGCAGGAACCAGCCGTCGGAGCCGCAGTAGCTCCTGGAGTAGGGGGCGCCCACGCAGACCTTGGTGTTGTTGTTGTAGCCGGCGTTGTTGCTGTAGCCGGCGCAGTCGGTGTACTCGGTGCCCACCGCCGCGTGGGCGCTGTTGTTCCTGCCAGGCAGGGCGGACAGGACGTTCAGGGCCAGGGCGCCGCCCAGCACACCCATCGTCTTGAAGACGGTCCGGCGAGAAGGAGCCAGCCGTGGCAGGCGGCGGCGCCCGCCGGTGTCGGGCTCGTCCTCCACGGAAGGCACGTCGGCCCAGTAACGGTCGACATCGAGTGTCATGCGCTCAACCTCTCTGAGGGGCTGACGGCGAGGAAGGCGTCGAGGTCGTCGTCGGAACCGACGACCCTGCGCCACTCCTCTGTTCCGTCGGCGGAATACTTGACCAGCGTCGGGGTCGCCCCGACGGCGACCGTGCCGAGAAGTGCGGCGTCGATGACGGGCACGACCTCACTGCCGGCCACCCACTCGGCGCAACGGTCGGCGGAGGCCAGCAGCACGGCGTGCCCGGCCATGTCCGGCCCGGCCACGGCGGCGAGACGGCGCGAACGCTCCTGGCAGTTGGGGCAGCGCTCGGACACGACCAGGACGAACGTGGGCAGGCCGTCGTCGGAGCCGAATCTGGCGACCGATCTGACCGCGGGCGCCGCGGGCGTGGCGGCCTGCGCCTGAAGCAGCTTGCCCTGCAGCTCCCGGATCATGTTCAGCAGCGCGGCGAAGGCGAAGAGCAGCAGCACCGTTCCCAGGAAGGACAGCACCGCCACCGAATCCAGAAACGCTCTCATCGGTTCAGCTCAGCCTGCACGAGATGGACTCGACGACGTCGATGAAGCGCACATCATCCGGACGGGCGGCGACGACGGTCGTCGCGGCGGTGTCGTTGACCACGAGGACCGAGCGGGTCTGCACCCCGCCCGCCGCGTCCCGCTCGTCGACGCGCCACATCGCACCGCCGCGCACACGCTTGCCCGACGAGCGAGGGATCGCCTCCGAGGCGTCCGCGACCGGCTTGACCTGGACGTTGCAGACCTGGTCGATGGTGTTGACCGCCAGCAGGTTGCCGAGAGTCAGGCCCGAACCCGCCCGCGGCAGCATGGTCAGCCCATCTGGACTGTCCTGGATGTCGAACTTGGCCAGGATGTCCATGAACGTTTCGAAGGGCACACCTGTGCCGTTGAAGAAGGTGGCGACCTCGTTGTGCGGTCCCACCCACACCATGTTGGTCGTCCCGTGCTCCGGGTCCTCCATCGACAGGATCCGGCCGCCGTTCCACTGCGCCTCACGCACGGTGTAGCGCGACCAGTCGCCCAGCTGCTTGGACACGATCTCGGCGGATCCCGCCGGTGTGACCTGGAAGCGGGTGCCACCGGTGGGACCGTGCGCCCAGATGAGATAGGCCCAGCCGCCGATGAAGGCCTGGGTATTTCCGTCGACGACAAGACTCTGTCCGTTCGGTGCACGCACTTGCATGTTCGCCTTCCGCGGGGGTGGGCGGGCACGCCGAAATGGCGCCCGCCTGGGGCTTTGTACTGGGAGGGAGTGTGTACGCGCCGGACGTCTTGCCGGGCATCACCAAGATCAGATCGGAATATCTCATGGCGGCCTATAAACGGTCAAGATCTTGCTCATGTCATGGATCAGGGGTAATTTCCGAAAGGCTAATGAGGCAGCCCATGACTGACCCCGACGTCGTCTTCGCAGCTCAGGTGACCACGTTTCACCTGAGCCGGATCGCCGAACACACAACGTGATCGCGAGGCTCCTCCGGCGGCCAGGCCACCGTCGGCGTACCCGCCGGGAAGCCGACCGACGGGTGGAGATCCGCCGGCGAGCCCGCGCGGTCTCGTCCTCGGCCGCCTCGGCGTGGTCGGACTGGCAGGTCACTACCGTGGACGTGCCCGACCCCGCGGTGCGCACCTTCCAGGCCACCCCTCCCAGATGGTGGACGGCCTCACCGCGGCCACCAGCCTGACCCCGGCTCTGCGCGCCACGGTCACCGACCCGGCCGCCCAACCGGTACGGGCCGAGTTCGAACACGACCCCGCCGTGACCGGTCAGGGCACCGGCCAGATCTGGACCGGCAGCGCCGGCAACGTGCCGGCCGGCATGGTCTGCGTACCTTCACATCCAGGGCTTTGAACAAACCCCGGCTCCGGGTCCTGGCGGAAGGCGGACGCGAAGGGGGCCGCGTCGGGATCCACAAGCCTGACGGGCTTTCTCGGCAAGCAGTTCTGAGCGAAGTCTTGGAAATTGCCGAAGAGCCGTTCGACGACCACGCATTTCGCCTTCGCGCGACCTGGATCATTCACGGCCACCTGGGCGAACAGGCCGAGAATGCAGTGGTGGGCGGCGCGGGAACCGGCCTCAAGCCCACTGACCTGAAAATGTTCGTCCGCCTGGACGATTTCGCCGTCGTCGACCACGACGGACGCGTCAAGTATTCGTCGGACAAACTAAGTGGTCTGTTCATTCAGGTGGGGGTGGACCAGGGGTCGTCCTCATCCACCACCGACTGCGGCGGCGTGGCCCGGACAACAGCAGACGTCTCGGATTGGCACACCCACCCTGACGCGACGGCCGTCTTCCATCCGAAGTTGCCGGCCTCCGGCCATCGACCACATCGAGGCGGCGCTCAATCCGAACAACGCCGGCGCCTTCCCTCCTCGTCGACCAGGCCACAACTGGAGCACGCCAGGCTTCCCCGCCTGGCACGAGGGTCCTGCCCGCTCAAGATCTCCTCCACCACCTCGGAGGCGATCAGCGGCCGAGACAGCCGCTCTTCCTCGGCCTCCAGCCGCGCCCGCACCTCGGCAAGCTGCCGGCCAGGCTCCTCGATCCGCCGGCGGGCTTCGGCTTGCCGCCGTGCCAGTTCCTGCCCGGTTGAGATCAGGCCGGCGTCGCCGTAGTCGGCGCCATACTCACCGCGCGGTCCTGATCAAGTAACCGGCGTCTCATCAGGCCGAGCCATCGCGGACGAGGTCGAGAAAGCTCGCGACCAGCGGCGGGAGATGACCGGGATTCCAGACGGCGGCGATGCGCCACTCCGCTGCCGGATGCCGGAGCGGCGTGATCGTGATCGGCGGAGGAGCGATGCGGGCGGCGCTCGCCGGGACGAACGCGGCGTCGCTCCCGGCCGCCACGAGCGCCAGCACGGTCTGCAGGTCGTGCGCCTCCTGGAAGATGCGGGGCCGGGCCCCCACGGCGGTGCAGAAGCGGTTGATCTGACGTGCCAGTCCTGGGCCTCTGGCTGTCGCCAACTGGACGAAATCACGGCGATCCACCCAGCGTGAGATGTCTGCCGGGTCCGGCGGAGGGGGATCGCCATGATCGGCCGAGGCGAGCGCGAGGCGGTCGGTCCCCAGGATCAGCCGCCCCCAGCCGTCCTCATCGGGAAGGCGGACGAAGCCGACGTCCAGTTCGGCCGCGCGAAGCCTGTCGAGCTGCTCCTGGGAGGACATGTCCTCCAGCGTGACGTACGCGTCGGGGCGGCTGCGCCGGAAGGCCGCCACCAGGCGCGGTGTCAGGTCGATGCTGGAGAGCCCGAAGCCGACCGACAGCCTGCCGATCTCGCCGCCGGCCATCCTGGCCATCCGCACGGCCAGGGCGTCGGCCCGTCGCACCAGATCCTGCGCCTCCGGCCACAGGGCCGCGCCCAGCTCGGTGAGTGTGGCGCCGTGGCGCCCGCGGTGGAACAGCCGGCCCCCGACCTGTGCCTCCAGGGACTGGATCTGCTTCGTCAGCGTGGGCTGCGTCACCAGGAGCAGCTGGGCGGCGCGCCCGTAGTTGCGCTGCTCGGCCACGGTGAGAAAGGCGCGGAGCAGACCGATATCCATTCGTTCATCCTATGGAACGCCATAAAACATTCATTGGACGCATCGGAGTCTCGTGCGATGTCCTGGTGTCCGAACGGATGGCGGGAGGCCATGATGGAGCAGCCAGACAAGGCGAATGGCGAGGTGTTGCGATGCGCGAGCGTGCAGTTCGAGCACCGGCCGGATGACAAGGCCTACAACCTGGGCAGGGTCGAACACTACGTGCGGGAGGCCGTCGGCGGTGGGGCGCACATCGTCGCCTTCCCGGAGATGTGCTTGCTGGGCTACTGGCACCTGCGTCGGCATCCGGCCGAGCGGCTGCGCGAGCTGGCCGAGCCGTTGACGGGGCCATCCGTCACGCGCGTACGCGATCTGGCGGTGGAGCGCGGCGTGGCTGTGGGTGTGGGGTTCCTGGAGGCCGGCGAGGAGGGGCGGCTGTTCAACAGCTATGCCGTATGCCTGCCGGACGGGCAGGTCCACCGGCACCGCAAGCTGCACGCCTTCGAACACGAGGCGATCAGCAGCGGCGACGCCTACACCGTCTTCGACACTCCGTGGGGCGTACGCGCGGGCATCCTGATCTGCTGGGACAACAACCTGGTCGAGAACGTACGGGCGACCGCACTGATGGGCGCCTCCGTGCTCATCGCACCGCACCAGACCGGCGGCACCGCCTCCCGCAGCCCCCATGGCATGCGGCCCATCCCCGCAGAGCTCTGGCACCGCAGGCACCACGACCCCGAAGCGATCGAAGCAGAGCTGCGCGGACCGAACGGACGCGAGTGGCTGATGCGCTGGCTGCCCGCCCGGGCCCACGACAACGGCCTGTTTGTCGTGTTCAGCAATGGTGTCGGGAAGGATGATGACGAGATCCGTACCGGCAACGCGATGATCCTCGACCCCTACGGCCGCATCCTCGCCGAGACCTGGGCCGCCGCTGACGCCGTGGTCGCCGCCGACCTCGACCTGAGCCTGCTGTCCTTGTCCACCGGACGCCGCTGGCTGCAGGGCCGGCGTCCCGAACTGTACGACATCCTCACCCGCCGGTTCGGCGACGAGCGCGATCCGCGCACCGCGCGTTTCGCCGGCGATCCAGTGCCCATCCTCCGCGTCCCGCAATCTGGCCGGAGCTGATCGGCCACCGCCCCTGGCACTCAACGAAGCCCGCGACGGCGTCCTGAACTTCGACGCGGCGTGCCACGTCCTGCCCACACGTACGGAGGCGGTCACCGATCATGGAACGGGACGGCTCGGTGGTGTCTTCAGGTCGTTCAGCGTTTCCCCGGCGCGTACCAGAGTCTGCCGGGCAGGTTGCCGCGCCTGATCACCTGCACGCGCCACGGCTCCAGCCGCAGCACGTGCAGCTTCGGGTCGGCCGGGTCACGCCAGAAGTTGCCCAGGTTGTAGCCGGCCCCCGGCGGACTCGTACGCCGGTAGAGGTCCCAGACATGGCGCTTGGTCTCCAGGTCGTCGACCCAGGTGGCGACGGTGTCGATGCTCACCGCGTTCTGCCGCGGCGTCCAGTAGGAGAACGTGCTATGCGGGTTGCCCGCCAGGTGGGCGGCCTTGACAGGTGTCTTGTAGGTGGCGAGCCAGCCCAGTGGCAGGCCGTCGACGTTCTCCCAGACGGGGATCAGTACCCGTGCGCGGGGTCGTCCCTTCTGGTCGACGGTGGTCATGGTCGCGTACACGATGTCGCCGATGTAGGTGTCGAACTGATCCTTGATCTCGTCGAACGACGTCACGTGGTTGGCCATCGTTGTCTCCTTGCTGCTCAAACGATTGCGGGGGGCGGATTCTTGGGCCGGTTCGGGAGGCGACGGGGGGCGCAGGCCGGAGGCCATGACGACCGTGCCGCGCCGCCGCGAACGAGACCGCCTGCGCGGCTCCGGCGGAGGGGCTGACCCTGAACCGGGCCGCCCACCCGCGCGGATTCGGCCCCGGCCATGAGGCCGGGAGATCCGCCCGCCCTGAGTCACGTCCGTGGGCTTCCTACGGCGCGGGCGATCCGGCCCGGGCAGATCTGTCTACCTTGGTCTGATGGGCTCCAGGACGACCACGGGGATCTGCCTGCGGCTCCTGGCCTCGTAGGTCCGGTAGACCGGCGCGAGCTCGGTCATCATGCGCCAGAGCCGCTCCCGTTGACATGCTCGGCGACCGACGGGTCGGGGCTGTCGGCGGCGTCGTCCCACATCAGCGGCCTGCCCCGGTGACGCCCCGCACGGGCCCGGCGCCGGCCACCGGCTGACGCCCGGCCGGATGGGCGGTGATCGTGAAGGTGTCGGTCTCGTTTCTCATGGCTTTGACCTTTCTGGTCCCGGGCCGCCGTTCCGTCCCTGGGCGGGACGGCGGCTGGTGGCGGCCGGTGGTGGTGGCCGGTGGTGGTGGCCGGTGGTGGTGGCTGGTGGCGGCCGGTGGTGGTGGCCGGCGGTGGCCGGTGGGGGTGGGCTCAGTGGGTGCTGCTGAGGCCCTGGGCGAAGCCGCCGTCGACCGGGAACTCGACGTTGGTGGTGAAGGTCGCGTCGGCGGCCAGGAAGAGCGCGGC
>NZ_JOAG01000044.1 GCF_000725485.1 Nonomuraea candida
GGTTGGTGGAGATCTTGTAGCGGACGTTGTCGCCGCCGCCGAAGTATTCGTAGGTCATCATCCAGCGGCCGTCGGTGGTGGGCACGACGTTGGGCATGCTGCCGGGTCCTGGACCATGGGGCCAGGACCCGGCGGGCGTCTTCATCGGAGAGCTGTGGTGGTCACGAGCACCCGCACGTCCCAGGGGCCGAGATCCAGCGCCGTTCCCGCGGGAAGGGGCGTGCCGTCGAGGACGTCGGCCAGATCGGCGGGAACCTCTGCACGGGCCGGTTCCCAGCTCCAGTTGTGCACCACGTGCACGCGGCGCCCGTCCGGGGAGGTGCCGGTGGTCGCGGTGACGGACGCGGGCAGGTCGCGCCAGCCGGAGACCGGGGCGGGCGCGAGCCAGCCGGCCAGCGCGCGGGCGAGGACGCGGCCGGGCACGGTGCCGACGCAGGTGACGCGGCCCGCGCCGTGGCGGCGGGTGGTGACCGCCGGCCAGCGGCCGAAGTGCGGGTGGTCGTAGGTGGCCAGCACGTCGGCGTCGACGACGGTGAGACCGTCGATCCAGTGCGTCGCGGTCGCGCCGTCCGGCAGTTCGAGCCGGCCGCCGGGCGTGCCCGCGAGCCCGCCGCCGAGCCCGCCGTCGAGTCCGCCGTCGAGTCCGCCGCCGGGCGCGGCGCGTACCGGCAGGTCGTGGGTGAGGTTGCTGAACTCGTCGTAACGCACGCCCGCCGCGCCGGTCAGCCGCGCGGGCGCCGGCTCGTGCCGGGCGCGGGCCTCGTGGTCGGCGTAGCCGGTGCGCGGGCCGAGGACCAGGTGGCCGCCCGCGTGCGCGTAGGCGGCGAGCCAGTCGACGGTCGCGTCGTCGGCGACGTAGAGCGCCGCGGCGACGAGCACGGGATGGCGGCGTGCGGCCTCCTCGGCCGTCATCCGGTGCAGCTGCCCGTCGTGCACGATGCGCACCTGGCGGCCGGCGTCGAAGGCGCCCCGGTAGAAGGGGTCGAAGATGCGGTGGTAGGAGGCGGGGTCGGGATCGCCGCCGGCGGTCGCCAGCGGCGGGTGCCCCTGCATGAGCCACTTGCTCGGCGTCGAGTAGACCAGGGTGAGATCGGCCTCCGGCGCCAGCCCGGCCACCAGCGCGCCCGCGGTCTCGAACTCGGCGCCCAGCCGGGCCAGCTCCGCGTACGTCCGGCCGGGCAGCCCGCTGTGCGGCAGCACGCCGCCCCAGTACGTCTCGGCCCCGAAACGCAGGGTCTGCCACTGCCAGTACTCGATCATGCGGGCGCCGCGCGCCACGTGGGCCCAGGCCGCCTGCCGCCACTGGCCGTCGTAGGCGGGGCGGTTGTCCCAGGCGAAGCCGATGGAGCCCGCGTTGGTCTCGGTGACCAGGAACGGCGCCTGCCGGGAGGCGAACATCCAGTCCGCGGTCCGGTACATCGCCCACACGCCGGTGGTCTTCCACCGCTGCTCGTGCTCGCCGGGCGTGCGGTCGGGGAGCGCCAGGCCGTCCTGCATGTCGTAGTACGGGTTGCCCGCCGCCACGTCGAGCCGTTCGGCGAGCCGGTCGTCCTGCACGCCCTGCCGGGTGTAGGAGATGCAGGTGGTGACGAACTGCCCGGGGCGGGCGTACTCGCGCACGATGCCGGCCTGCCAGCCGATGAACTCGGTGACCTGCTCCGCCTGGAACCGCCGCCATGCCAGGTCGTACTGCGGCTGGGCGTTGCCGTCGGGCGTCCACAGGTCGGCCCAGGTGGACAGGCGGTGCGACCAGTAGACCAGGCCCCACTCGCGGTTCAGGGTCTCCACGTCGCCGTACCGCTCGCGCAGATGGTCGACGAAGCGCTGGAAGACGCCCCGGTTGTGCAGCAGGTGCAGGCCGGGCTCGTTGTCCACCTGGAAGCCGATGACCGCGGGGTGGCCGGCGTACCGGGCGGTGATGGCGCGGATGACGCGCTCGGCGTGGAAGCGGAAGGCCGGATGGGTGAAGTCGGCCTCCTGGCGGGCGCCCCAGCCGATGCGCCGCCCGGTGGCGGTCTCACCGGTGATCTCCGGGTACAGCCGGGCCAGCCACGGCGGCACCGCGTAGGTCGGGGTGCCCAGGATGACGGAGATGCCGCGTTCATGGGCGCCGTCGAGCACCGGCTGCAGCCAGTCGAGGTCGAAGCGGCCGTTGTCCGGCTCCCAGGTGGACCAGACCGACTCGCCGACCCGGATGACGGTGAAGCGCGCGCCGGCCATCAGGTCGAGGTCGGTCTTGAGCCGCTCGTCCGGCCGGCGCGCGGGGTCGTACGCGGGCTCGTACTCGTGGTAGTAAGCGGCGCCGAACAGGACACGGGCGGGAAGATCCGCCATATGAGAAACCTCCGGAGGGGTTGGGTGAATGACCTACTGCTTGACGCCGCCGCTGGTCAGACCGCTCTGCCAGTAGCGCTGCAGGAGGAGGAAGGCCACCATGAGGGGCACGACGGACAGCAGGGAGCCGGTCACGACGAGCGCGAGCAGGTCGCTGTCGGCGCCGGCGCCGCCGCCGACGGCCTGCGACGCCCAGGAGGCGAGGCCGACCGTGCTGGGATACAGGTCCGGGTCGTTGAGCATGATGAGCGGCAGGAAATAGTTGTTCCAGGTGGCGACCAGCGTGAAGAGCACGACGGTGACCAGGCCCGGCGCGAGCAGCCGCAACACGATCCTGAAGAAGATCGCCGCCTCGCCCGCCCCGTCGATGCGGGCGGCCTCCAGGATGGCGTCGGGCACGGCGTCGAGGCGACCACGAGCCAGAACAGCGGCAGCAGGAAGTAGGCCAGCGCGGCCAGCATGGCGATGGTCAGCGGGGTGCTGTGCCGCCGGGCCGGCGGCCGGAGCCGGCGCCGCCCTGCCGGGGCTCGGGAGACGGCCTGGGCCGGGGTGGTCACGGGGTCCTCCTGAGGCGGGCGGCCCGGGCCGGGGCGGTCACGGCGTCCTCCTGCGGTTGGCGGTGAGCAGGACGGCGTAGGAGACGATCACGATGACCAGCCCCAGCAGGAACGAGACCGCGGCGGCGTAGTTGATCTGCTGGCTGGTGAAGGCCAGGGAGTAGGAGTAGAGGTTGGCGGTGTAGGCGCTGTCGATGACGTCGGGGGCCAGGCGTTGCAGCAGGTTCGGCTCGTTGAACAGCTGGAAGCTGCCGATCACGGAGAAGACCAGGGCCAGGGGTGGGAGAACGCTGCGCCGCGGTGGCCGGACGGGCACGCCGGCCGGCGGCCGTCGGGGTGATCGGGGCGGGTCAGCCCGAGGTGGTGCGCGCGGGGCCTGGGGTCGTCCAGGGCGGAGGCGCGGTCGAGCTGCGGACGACGAGCTCGACCGGTTGGCCGGCCGCCGCGGGCAGGTCGGCGTCGGGCTGCTCGATGGTCTGCACGAGGAGCTTGATCCCCTCCCGCGCCACGGCGTCGAACGGCTGGCGCACCGTGGTCAGGGGAGGGGTGACGTACGCGGCGACGGGGATGTCGTCGAATCCGACCACGCTGACGTCCTCGGGGACGCGCCGGCCGGCCTCCACCAGCGCGCGGATCACGCCGATGGCCATGTCGTCGTTGGCGGCGAACACGGCGGTCACCGCGTCACCCCCCGGCTCACGGCCCCCCGGCTCACGGCCCCCCGGCTCACGGCCCCCCGGCTCACGGCCCGCCAGCTCACGGCCCGCCGCGTAGCCGGAGGCGGCCGACCAGTCGCCGCGCAGGACGGACGGTTCGCGCAGCCCGCGGGCCCGTAACGCCGCCTGCCAGCCCTCCAGGCGCTCCCGCGCGGCGAACCAGCGTTGCGGCCCGGCGACGTGGTGGACGGTCGCGTGCCCCAGATCCAGCAGGTGCTCGGTGGCCACGCGTGCCAGCAGTTCGGTGCTGACCCCGGTGGTGACCACCCGCGGGGCGGCGAAGGAGGAGGGCGCGCCGAGGACGAGCACGGGCACGTCCACCCGGACGGGCCCGGTCTGCTCGTCGATCGGCTCGGAGATGACGATGCCGTCCACGCCCTGCTCCAGCAGCGACTCCACCGCACCGGCGACGCCCCGGGCATCGCCCTCCAGGGTGTTGACCACCCGGAGCGCGTAGCCGGCGTCCCGGACGGCGCGCTCGACCCCGATCAGCAGCGAGGCCGGCCCGAACAGCGCGGTGCCGAGCGACACCACGCCGATGGACCGGGTCCGGCCGGAGGCCAGCGCGCGGGCCGCGTTGTTCAGCCGGTAGCCGAGCTGGTCGGCCGCGGCGAGCACGCGCCGGCGCGCCTCGGCGGAGACGTAGGGCTCGTTGTTGAGCACCCGCGACACCGTCTTCTGTGACACCCCGGCGAGGCGGGCCACGTCGACACTGCGGGGCAGCCGGGCGTCGCCGGGCCCTTTCACCAGTCGTGTCATGGTCTCCCCCGTGGCCGTTCGCGCCGAGTCTATCGAGAAAAGATCTCTGTCTGCGCAGTCATAACAGCCCGTCCTGTCATGCCGCCGGAGCGGCACCGCCATGGGAAGAGCTGTCATGTCTGCGCAGTCTGTCTGCGCAGTCATGTCTACGCAACGAAGAGGGCGCCGTCAACGGCTCGTAACACATCCGTGACGTGTTCTCGCCGGACGGCGCCCACCGGAAGCCGGCGGTCGGGGTCTGTCTAGGGGAGGTCCAAGGCGGTTCCGTACAGGCGGGACACCCTGATCCTGATGATCGCGCGGCGTTCCCGGGCCTGCTGCTCCAGGAAGGCGGCGGTGTCCGGCTGCTCGCCCGCGAAGGCCAGCAGCTCGTCGGCGGCGTCGGACACCTCGGCCTCGCCCTCGGCCACGGCGAACGACCAGACGTCGGGGCCGTGTACGTGCAGGGCGACGTGCGGATCGTTGCGCACCTGGCGTGCCTTGAGCCGGTCGGCCGTCGTGGAGATCCTGATGACCCGCGCGGCCGGGTCCCACCGGTACAGGACCGTGGACAGCGCGGGGTGACCGGTGCGCCGGACCGTCGCCAGCACGCCGAACTGCTGCCCGTCGAGCAGCTTCAGCAGCTCCTCCTCGCTCAGCGGCCGAGGGGCGGGGCCCGACTGGTTCTCGCTCATGCTCTCTCCATCGAACGGTGCGGCACCGGGGAGCGCGTGCCACGGGATGCGCTTCACTAAGCAAGGACCGTAGCAGATAGTTTTGTTGCAGACAATCTGGGGTGGGTCAGGCTCTCGCCTGCTGGGCGCGTTCGGGCTTCTCGCCGGATGCGCGCCGTACCGCGAAGGGGGCGGCCGCGAGGCCGAGCACGCCGGTCACGGTGGCCAGCCAGAACAGGGTGGTGAAGGCCGCGCCGGTGTAGCCGCCGGCCAGGACGGTGCCGGCCAGGCCGCTGCCCACCACGCCGCCGACCGTGCGGGCGATGTTGTTGAGCCCGTTGGCCACCCCGGTCCTGGCGAGCGGGACCAGGTCGCCGATCAGCTTCGGCAGCGCGGCCATGACCAGGCCCGAGCCCGCGCCCACCACGGTGTAGAAGACCAGGTGCTGCCACATCGAGGCGTGGGCCAGGGCGAGCAGTGCCGAACCCGCCACGGCCACCGCGAACCCGAGGACCGCCGGCCAGCGCGGGCCGAACCGCTCGGCGAGCCTGCCCGCCGCCGTGCCGGTGGGCAGCAGGACGAGGGCGCCCGGCAGCATCAGCAGGCCCGACACGGTGACGGTGGCGCCGAAGCCGATCCCGTTCGCCCCCGGCTCCAGCTGGGCGTAGGCGGGCAGGGCCAGGTAGAAGACGTATGACGTGACGCCGAAGAGGAACGCCAGCGCGTGCGTGGCCAGCATCGGCCGGTCGGCCAGCTCCTTCACGTCGATCAGCGCGTCGTCCCTGCGCCGCTCGACCAGGAGGAGGGCGGCGAACAGGATCGCCGCGGCCGCCCCGAGCGCGACCGCGGTCCAGCCCCGGCCCTGGGTGAGCGCCAGCAGCAGGGCGACCAGCCCGGCGCCGAGCAGGACGGCGCCGGGGATGTCGAGCCGGCCCCGCGCGGTGTGCGTGCCGGCCGGCACGGCCCGGGCCGCCAGCAGCAGGCTGACCAGGGCGAGCAGCGCGCCGAACGCGAACAGCCAGCGCCAGGACAGGTGGTCGGCGAGCAGCCCGCCGACCACCAGCCCGGCCCCGGCGCCCGCGCCGACGATCCCCGAGATCAGCCCGAACGCGAACGCCATCCGCTCGCGCGGCATCGTCTCACGCAGGATGGCCATGGACAGCGGCACCAGCGCGAGCGCCGCGCCCTGCACGACCCTGGCCGCGACCAGCTGCCCGATGTCCTGCGCGGCCGTGGCGCCGGCCATGCCGACGAGGTAGGTGACCAGTACGGCGAGCAGCACCCGGCGCTTGCCGTACAGGTCGCCCATCCGGCCGAGCAGCGGGGTCAGCACGGCGCTGGACAGCAGGAACCCGCTGATGATCCACGACGCCCAGCCGGGCGTGGTGTCGAGCTCGCGCTGCAGCAGGCCGACCGCGGGGACGACCATCGTCTGCATGAGCGCGTAGCTGAAGACGGAGGCGACAAGGGCGAACAACGTCGCGTTGGCACTCTTCACCGGCTCACCTTAGTTCGCTATACGAATAGTACGTGGCGCGAAGCAAACTATTCGTGCAGCGAACTAGTGTCAACCAGGATGCGGACATGGAGGACACCGCGCTGGCCACCGCGCCGCTACGGCTCTCGCATCTGGTAAGCCGGGTCCAGGCCGAGGTCGGCAAGGAGTTCGAGCCGACTCCGCGCGGATCGGGGAACTGATCGGGGAACTGATCGGGGAACTGATCGGGGAGATCGGCCCCGGCGACCGGCAACGCCTGGAATCCGTGGTGACGGGCATCGTCCGCACCCGCGCCCCCGGCGCCATGGCGCGCTGAGACCGCTGTGACCGCCGCGGGGACCTCTCCCCGGGGTCCGCCCGGCGGGGCACCCGCATCGTGGCGGGCCGGGGCCCCGGTCAGAGCGGGGTGGCTAATGTACGCCTATGGTACCTGTCGACAATCTTCTGGCGTTCACGGCGGCCGCCACCGCCATCATCCTCATCCCGGGGCCGAGCGTGCTGTTCGTGATCGGCCGGGCACTGGCCCACGGGCGGCGTGTCGCGTTGCTGTCGGTGCTGGGCAACGGCCTGGCCGCCGTGCTCGTGGCCGCCGCGGTGGCCCTGGGGGTGGGAGCGGTCGTGGAGCGCTCGGTCGTGGCGTTCACGGTGCTGAAGCTCGCCGGTGCCGCCTACCTGGTCTATCTGGGTGTCCGGGCCTTCCGGCAGCGCGGCGAGAAGGCCGAGCTCCAGGTCGTTTCCGGGAGCGCGGACGGATGGCGGGCGTTGCGTGACGGTTTCGTGGTCAGCGTGACCAACCCCAAGACCCTGCTCTTCTTCGGCGCCGTGCTGCCCCAGTTCGTCGACCGCTCTGCCGGGGCCGTCCCGGTGCAGATGATGGTGCTCGGGCTCGTCTTCACGGTGATCGCTCTCGCGTGTGACGCGGGATGGGGCCTGGTGGCGAGCGGGGCCCGGGCCTGGTTCGGCGGCTCGCCGCGCCGGATGGCCACGGTCGGGGGCGCGGGTGGCCTGGCGATGATCGGCCTGGGCATCTCCGTCGCCTTCACCGGTCACAAGGACTGAGCCGGCCGGCGTCGTGATGCGGGCCGGTCCCGCTCCGCTAAGGTCACGGGCGTGGAGGAAGAGATCGTCGCGGTGCTCGGCGCCCCGGCCACCGAGGTGGAGGCGCTGACGCACAACGCCATGAACGGCGTGACGGCGGGCATCTGGCGGGTCCGCACGGAGCGTCGCTCGGCCCTGCTCAAGGTGCTGACCAGGCGGAAGAACGCGCACACGGGATGGGAGAGCAGCACCGATCCGCGGCACTGGAACTACTGGCGCCGGGAGGCCGACGTCTACGCCACCGACCTGCCGGCGGTGTGGGCGGGCGCCGGCGTACGCGCACCCCGCCTGCTGAAGCTGGTCGAGCGCGACGACGGCGACCTCGCGCTCTGGCTCGAGGACGTGGCCGGGCGGCCCGCCACCGCCTGGTCCATCGACCGCCACGGCCTGCTCGGCCACCAGCTCGGCCTGGCCCAGGGCGGCGCGGGGCAGGTGGAGCGTCCCTGGACGAGCCGCTCGTTCCTGCGGGACTACGTGGACTCCAAGCGCGTGCCGTACGAGCTGCTGGAGGACGACTCCGCCTGGCGGCACCCGCTCATCGGCGAGACCTTCCCGCCCGGCCTGCGCGCGGAGCTGCTGCGCCTGCACCGCGACCGCGCGTGGCTGCTGACCCTCCTGGAGTCGCTGCCCCGCGCGTTGTGCCACCTCGACCTGTGGCCCAGCAACGCGCTCGACGTGGACGGCCGGAGCGTGCTGATCGACTGGGCGTTCGCCGGCGACGGCGCGCTGGGCGAGGACGTCGGCAACTACATCCCCGACAGCGTCTTCGACCTGTACGTGCCGGCCGCGCGGCTGCCCGACCTGGACGCGGCCGTCTTCGGCGGGTACGTGCGCGGCCTGCGGGAGGCCGGGTGGCGCGGGGACGAGCGCCTGGTGCGGCTGGCCGTCTGCGCCTCCGCGGTCAAGTACGACTGGCTGGTGCCACGCATGATGCAGCAGATCGACCGGCAACCCCAGGGGTACGGGGGCCGGGCGCCCGTCGAGGCCGCCCGCCTGTTCCGGGAGCGCGGCGCCGCCATGATGTTCCTCGCCCGGTGGGCCGACGAAGCCCGCCGCCTGTCGGACGCCCTCGCCTGACGCCCGCCGGAGGCGCGGGGCGCGCGGCGCTACGATGAAGATCATGACAGTGCAGGCAGGCCGGCCGGGCGTTCAGCCGCTCCCCTCCCACCCGATCCGCATAGCCGCCGCCCAGGCTCAGGCGCAGGCCGGTGACATCGAGGCCAACGCGGCCACCGTGGCCGGCATGGTCCGGGAGGCCGCCCGGGCCGGGGCCCGGCTCGTGGTCTTCCCGGAGAAGTTCCTCAGCGGCTACGAGCCCGATCTCATCCAGGCCGACCCGCGGCGCTGCGCCGTACAGCCGGACGACCCGCGACTGGCCCCCATCGCCGGCGCGTGCCGGGAGACCGGCACGGCCGCCCTCGTCGGCGCCGCGTTCCAGGATCAGGACGATCTGTACGTCTCGGCGCTCGTCATGGGCGCGAACGGGGAGCTCGTCACCCGCTACGACAAGCAGCACCTGTTCAAGTCGGAACGCAAGATCTATCGCGCGGGCGCGGCCGGGTGCACCCTCGAACTCGGCGGCTGGCGCCTGGGGCTGGGCATCTGCTACGACTCCGGCTTCCCCGAGCACGCCCGCGCGGCGGCGCTGGACGGCTGCCACGCCTATGTCGTCGGCGGCCTGTTCAGCGTCGGCAACGGCTACCACGAGTCGCGCACCTGGTTCCCGGCACGCGCCCTGGACAACACCTGCTATGCCGTGCTGGCCAACCACATCGGCACCACCGGGGGCTGGAACGCCTGCGGCTCCAGCGCCGTCTGGGGCCCGGACGGGCGGCCGCTCGCCGAGGCGGGTCCCGATCAGCCCGAGCTGATCACCGCGGACCTCGACCCGCAGGTCCTGCTCGCCGTCCGCGACGCCGAACCGATGCTGCGAGACCTGCGCGACACCACGGCTCGCCCGCGCGCCCGGCACCGGCTCACCTGATCCGCTCCCGGCCGCGCGGGCGCCCCGGACACCTTTCGGCAGGAGCTGTTTCCGCAGGCCGCCGGGCGGGGCCGCCTGTGAGAGCCGGGGCGGCGGGCGGGGCCCCCGTCAGTCCTCGCCCACGACCGCCAGGTCGTCGCCGAGGGCGGCGGCGATCTCCGCGGCCCTGGAGTGGTCGTCCAGCCGGCGGGTCAGGTAGGCGCAGCCGTGGTGGTGCCGGCGCGACCACCAGGCGGCCGAGCCGCCGATCCCGCCCTTGGCGATCTTGCCGTGGTCCCGTACGAAGCCCAGCGTCCAGGTGATCCTGGTCCCGAAGACCTCGTCGAAGTCCGTGACCTGCGGGGCGAGCAGGTCGGCGTGCAGCTCCGGCCCCAGCAGGGCGCGTACGGGACCGTCCGCGGCGGTCAGCTCGGCGAAGAAGCGCGCCATCGCCGTGGCCGTGGTGTGCAGGTTGACCGCGCCGAAGACCGACTGCCGCCACGCCCGGGAGTTGGCCCGCTCGACGTCCAGGGTCCCGTCCGGGATCCGCAGCCACGGCGCGGCGTGCAGCAGGCGCGGCCAGGCGGGGTCGGCGTACTCCAGGTCGGCGACCCGCCCCAGCTCCTCGTCCGGCACCCCGAACCAGGCGTCCAGGCCCAGCGCGGGCCGGACGACCTCGTTGAACAGCTCCCCGAGCGTGGTGCCGGCGGACGCGCGCAGGATGCCGTCCACCAGGTGCCCGTAGGTCAGCGCGTGCTCCCCGAGCGACGTCCCGGGAACGTACTCCGGCGCCGCCTCCGCCAGGCTCTCGCGCAGCCCGGCGTCGTCCAGCAGATCCAGGCCGGCCGCCTCCGCCGGGAACCTCGGCTGTCCCGCCCGGTGCGTCAGGACCTGGCGCAACGTCGTGCGCTCCTTGCCCCTGACGCCGTATCCGGGCCAGTGCCCGGCCACCGGCTCGTCGAGCGCCAGCGCCCCGTCGCGCACCGCCACCAGGGCGCCCAGCGTCACGAACGACTTCGACAACGAGTACGGCTGGACCAGGGTGCCGGCCCGCCAGGGGCGGCGCCGCCCGGCGTCGGCCCATCCTCCGCTCAGCCGGACGACCTCGCGCCCGTCCCGCCAGACCGACACTCCCGCCCCGGTCTCCCTGCCGTCGTGGAGGAGCCTCTGGAAGACCTCGCGCACCTTGTCGTAGCCCTCGGCCACGAACCCTTCGACCTGCGCCCCATCGGACCTCTCGGATGCGTCACCCATGCTGTACGCCTCCCGTGCGTCGACTCTTTCCCGAAATATACCCCCTATGGGTATATCGCGGAAGGGGTGAGTCGGCCGGCGCCGAGGTCCACGGCTCTCCGCGCCGCCGCGCCTAGGAGGCCAGGGCGGCGGCCAGGGTCATGATCGCCTGCCTGGCCCGCTCGTCCCCGTGCTCCTGCCGGACGACGCCCGCCGTCTCCGCGCTCACCGCCGCGAGGAGGGCGTGAGCCAGCGGGTCGGCGTCCGCGCCGGGACGGCATTCGGCCAGCAGGATCGACACGTGACGGTGCCAGAAGCGGTAGGCGCCGATGCGGTAGCGGGCGCCGGGGCTGGCCGTCTCCGACATCCTGACCAGGTCCAGGTGGGCGAAGAGGTAGGTCAGGTAGGCGTCCATGAACGCCGAGAGCCGGGCGGCGGCGGGCGCGCCGGGGCCCAGGGGCGGAGGGCCTGACAGGACGCGCTCCTGGAGCTCGTACTCCCGGGCGTCCAGCAGGGCCACCGCGAGCCCGGACTTGTCCCCGAACCGGCGGAACAGCGTGCCTTTCCCGACCCCCGCCGCCGCGGCTATCGCGTCCATCGAGACTGCTTCCACGCCCTTGTCGGCGAACAGCCGCGCCGCGGCGGCCAGCACCTTCTCCCTGTTGCGGGCGGCGTCCGCGCGCTCCTTGGCGGGGCGGGCGCGCAGCAGTTCGAGCGGCTCGCTTGACGAAGCGGACTGCGGTCCGTTAGTTTTCGAGCTATCCACAAACCGGACTGTAGTCCATTTAACTCAGGAGTGACAATGACCACGATCACCAGGGACGAGCTGCGCGCCGCTCTCGGCAGCGTCGTCGTGCTCGACACGCTCGGCGGCATGTACTACGAGCAGCAGCACCTGCCCGGCGCGCTCCCGCTGGTCGAGAGCGAGGTCGCCGAGCGCGCGGCCGAGCTGCTGCCCGACAAGGACGCCGCCGTCGTCACCTACTGCAGCAACCCGGCCTGCAACAACAGCAAGGCGGTGGCCGCCCGCCTGACCGCCCTCGGCTACACGAACGTGCGCCGGTACGTCGAGGGCATCGAGGACTGGGTGGCGGCCGGCCTGCCGGTCGAGTCCGGCGCGCGCGTCTGACGGGCGGCCCGGCCGGGCCACCGCCCCGGCCGGGCCACCGCGTCCGGCGGGATCAGCGCATGGCGCTCATCGCGCGTTCGAGCCGCTCGCCCGGATACGGCGTGGTCCTGCTGGTGCCGTACAGGTCCCAGTAGAAATCGTTCATGGCCGCCGCGGCGGGCGCGTAGCGGCGGATCATCGCGGCGGCGGCCGGCGGGGCGCCGGCGGGCTCGGCGCCGTCCGCGCACGCGCGGATGTAGTCATTACGTGGCCGGGGTATGCCGTCGGGCGGTGTCCCCACCCCGCACAGATG
This sequence comes from Nonomuraea candida, assembly GCF_000725485.1. Lineage (GTDB taxonomy): Bacteria > Actinomycetota > Actinomycetes > Streptosporangiales > Streptosporangiaceae > Nonomuraea > Nonomuraea candida. The sequence goes on from NZ_JOAG01000044.1 coordinate 12,233, forward strand.
GATGACGAGCCAGTTGACCAGCCGCATCAGCGCGTAACCGAGATCATGGGTGCGGTTGCGCCGCAGGAACTCGATCTCCTCCCCGGACAGGTCGAACCGGGAGGAGGTCGCCAGCCCGAAGTCGGTGAGGTAGAGGCGCTCGCCGTCGGTGAGGATGTTGCCGAAGTGGCCGTCGAAGTGCGTCAGCCCCTGGCCGTTCATGAAGGCCACGTCGGTGAGCAGGCACGACTCGACCATGGCGGCCGCCCGCGTGGCGGCCTCGGGGCCGGCGGCGAGCCGGGTGGCGAGCCAGTCGTCGAGGGTGGTGGGGATGAACTCCTGGAACAGCACCACGCCGGCCGAGGCGCGGGCGAGGGCGTGGAGGCGATCGCGCACCGCCGGTGAGCCGTCCCAGTAGCGCACGGCCGCCTCGACGTCGGCGCGCGCGCTGACGGGCGGCGGCGCCCCCGGCAGCACCCGCCAGTGGTACAGCAGCGGAAAGGCCGCGCTGCGCCCGGCCAGGACCCAGCCGGTCGTCATGACGCAGGCCGCGACCTCGCGCCAGGCGCCGAGGCCGGGGGAGCCGATGGCGGCGAGCCCGTACTGGCAGAAGGGCGGCAATCCGAACAGGTTGGCCGTGGACCGCACGTTGTCCGCGCGCCGCTCCAGGTCGGTCAGCGGGATGCGCTTGGCGAAGACCGGCACGCCCCCGACGGTCAGCAGCGCCGAGGCGCCGCCGATCCCCGTCCCCAGCGCCGGCGCCCGCTCCAGCGCCTCGCCGAGCCGCCGATCACTGTACGACGCCAGCGCGCCGGCGACCTCGCCGTGCCTGCGGACCCGCGCGTCGTGGGACATGTCCGGTCGCGGGGTCATGACGCCGCGCCCGGACCGGCCAGCCGGGCGAGCGCGGCGGCGCTCGGGCTGCCGGGGTCCGCGGTGTACATCACGAGCCGCAGGTCGGTGCCGGGCAGCAGGAGCGTCTGGCGCTCCAGGTCCAGCTCGCCCAGCTCGGGGTGGCGCAGCCGCTTGCGCAGCGCCGGCCGGGGGCGGACGTCGTGGCTGCGCCAGCCGGCGGCGAAGTCGGGGCTGTGTGCCGCGAGCTCGTTCACCAGCTCGCCGAGCGCGCGGTCGCCCGGATGGCGGGCGCTGGTCGTCCGCAGCGCGGCGGCGGCCTGCCGGTCGAACGCGCCCTCCGCGCCGGCCGGCGCCGAGCAGAGGGTGCCCCGCAGCCGCAGGGACAGCCGCAGCGTGTTGCGCTCCCCGGCGGGCAGCCGCGCGAAGTCGGTGATCAGGGCGGCCGCCGCGTCGTTCCAGGCCACGATGTCCTCCCGCGCGTCCACCACGTACGCGGGGACCGGCCCGAGCCGGTGCGGCAAGCGCCGGACCTCCTCGGGCACCGGCGCGCCTGCGGCCTCCGGGGCGGCCGGGACCTGGCCGGCCAGCCGGGCCAGGTGCTCGCGCTCGGCGCCGGTGAGCCGCAGCGCCGTGGCCAGCGCGGCCAGCACCTCCGGCGACGGGCGCGGCCCGCGGGCCTGCTCCATCCGCTCGTAGTAGCTGGTGGACACCCCGGCCAGCGCCGCCACCTCTTCCCGGCGCAGCCCCGGCGTGCGCCGGGCCCGCCGCCCGGGCGGATGGACGCCGTGCACCTGCTCAGGACGCAGCGCTTCCCGCCGGCGGCGCAGGAAGTCGCCCAGTTCACGCTTGCTCATCGGACCAGCTTGGCACGCCCGCGCCCGCCCCAGCCACGGACGGGTGGTCCGGGGCTTATCGGCCCGCCCCGCGTCTTGTCCACGGATCGGCGGTCCGGGGCTCACCCGGCCGTTCCGCGGGCGTGGCGGGTGCGCCCACTCTGGGGTGGTCATTCCCGCGACACATTGGAGGACCACGGTGCCACGCACCCCCGAGGAGACGTTCCGCCGGCTGCTGGACCTGCTGCTGGCCAAGGACATGGACGCCATCGCCGACCTGTTCGCGCAGGACGGCACCGCCGAGTTCCCGTTCGCCGAGGGCTCCTCGCCCACCCGGCTGACCGGGCGGGAGGCCGTCCGCGCCTACCTGGCCGGCTATCCGGAGCGCATGGACGTGCGCGCCATCCCGTCCGTCACCGTGCACCACACCCGCCGGCCGGACACCATCGTGGTGGAGTTCACCGCCGAGGGGCGCACGGTGCGCACCGGGGAGCCGTACCGGCTGGACTACGTCACGGTGATCGCCACCAGGGACGGCCTGATCACGCACTACCGGGACTACTGGAACCCGCTGGCCGCCGCCGCGGCCGGCGGCGGGCTGCCCGAGCTGCTCGGCGAGCTGCGCACGCAGGACGCGCGATGACCGGCGTGCTGGTCACCGGCGGCACCGGCAAGACCGGAAGCGTGCTGGCGGAGCTGCTGCGCGGCGGCGGGGTGCCGGTCCGGGTGGCCGGCCGCAAGCCGCCGGCCGGCGATCCCGGCGCGGTCCGGTTCGACTGGGACGACCCCGCCACCCACCCGGCCGCGCTGCGCGGGATGGACCGGGTCTACCTGGTGCCCCCACCGCTCACCGTGGACCCCATGCCCCAGGTCGGGCCGTTCCTGGACGAGGCGGAACGCCTCGGCGTGCGCCGGGTGGTGCTGCTCGGCTCCGCCGTCGTGCTGCCGGACGCGCCCGGCGCGCTGGAGCTGGCCGCGCGGGTGCGGGCCCGCCCCGGCTGGGTCGTCCTGCGCCCGTCCGGGTTCATGCAGAACTTCCTGAGCCCCCACCCCGTGGGCGACGGGATCCGGCGGCACGGCGAGATCCGCACCGCCGCCGGCGCGGGCCGGCTGGGCTGGATCGACGCCCGGGACATCGCCGCTGCCGCGGCCGCGCTCCTGGCCGGCCCGGACGGCCACCCCCATGACCGGCGTGACTACCTGCTCACCGGGCCGAAGGCGCTCAGTTACGGGGAGGCGGCGGCGATCATCACCGCCGAGACCGGCCGGCCGGTCCGGGTGGAGCCCATCGAGCCCGCCGAAGTGGCGGCCGGCCACCGGGCCGCCGGGCTGCCGGCCGCGCTCGCGGACGCCCTCGCCGCCGTGGACGCCGGCCTCGCCGCCGGGCTGCAGGACCAGGTCAGCACCGATGTCCTGGACCTGACCGGCCGCCCGCCCCGCAGCTTCGCCGCGTTCGTCCGCGACCACGCGACCGCGTGGACGCCCGGGGCGTGAGACGCGCTCATCCGGCCGAGCCGGGCGCGGACCGGGCCCGCGCCCCGGTCTCCCGCAGGCTCGGCGGTCTCAGTCGCACAGGGCGGTGTCGAGGGCCTTTTCCACGTTGGCGGCCGCCTTCATGGTGCGGGGCCCGCCGGTGACGGCGACGGCGGCCGCCCTGCCGTCCTTGGCCACGGCGTTGCGCGTGCTGTAGCCGGGGGCGTCGCCGCCGTGGGTCCAGGCGAAGCCGCCACAGCTCAGCCTGAACGTGGCCAGCCCCAGGCCGTAGCGCGAGCCGCCGACCGTGTCCATCTTCGGCGCGGCGACGGTCTTCTTCATCTCCGCGAGCTGCGCGGGTTCGAGCAGCCGGCCGTTCAGCAGCGCGACCAGGAAACGGTTGAGGTCGCCGGGGGTGCCGATCAGCTGCCCGGCGGCCCAGCCGGAGGACGGGTCGAAGGCGGTGACGTCGATCCACGGCCCGCCCGGGTCAGGGCGGCGCCGAGGGCGAGGGCGCTGAGCGCGAGCAGGGCGGTCGGGCGGAGCTTGATCATAAGGGTTCCTCATGGGCGGGGTCGGTCCTGACCCTCACAGCATGTCCCCGGGAAGATCGCCGCCTCGATCCCGCGGGCTGGAGTCTCTCGGTACAGCTGGCACTACCATCCGCCCCCGGATGCCCCCGAATTCGTCCTTTCGGTCATTCCGCGCGAGAACATCCGGCAAGATGATCAGCCATCGGGTCTCCCGGCCGATGGGAGACGGTTGCGAAAGGCTGGCTGCATGCGCGCGTCAACGACGACGGTCCTCCTCGCCACGGCGCTGTCCATCGGAGGGGTCATGGCCGCCCCCGCGTACGCGGCCGCCGCCGCCGTCACCCCGGAGCGGGTGTGCGGTTCCGGCTTCGCCCGGGTCCCCCAGAGCAAGCAGGCCGTGCAGACCCCGGGCAAGCGCGTCCTGGGCCACGTCTACCTGCTCTACAACCGCAGGACCGGCGCCGCCTGCGTGACCACGATCAAGACCTCGAACGTCGGCACCCCCACCTTCGTCATGGCCACGATCACGACGCAGACGCGGGGCCCCCGCTCCCGCGCGAGCGGCGAGAACGAGGGCCGGAGCGTCAAGCACTACCTGGGACCGGTGAAGACCTACGGCAAGGGCCGCTGCGTCAAGTACATGGGGACGATCCACGGCAAGGGACGCGGCGCCGAGGCCGCCAAGTCCGCCTGGAAGTCCTGGGGCGCCTGCGGCTGACCACCGCCGGGCGCTTCCGGGCGTCGGTCATGAGGGCTCCCTGTCGTGAGCGGCGGGTGAGAGGGCGAGGCCGAAGAGCCGTGTACCGGGCGGCGGCGCGCACCGAGTCGCCGCCCAGGTTGATCAGCATGCCGGCCACGGCGGCGAAGAGCACCGGCACCCAGACGACCACCGGCCGGGCCCGGCGCGTCCGCGCGCTGCGGCGGCCCCTGCACGGCCACGCCGAAGGCCAGCGGCGCGAGGCTGCGGCTTCCGCCCGCACCCGGCCAAGACCCGCACCGGCGACGCCGTCAACGGCTTCTTCGAGGCCCTGCGCACCCACCCGGAGCTGCGGTTCGTGCACGTACGGCACGAGGAGCACGCCGCACTGGCGGCGGTGGGCCACGCCAGGTTCACCGGCCGGCCCGCGGCCTGCGTGGCCACCCCGGGCCCGGGCGCGCTGCACCTGATGAACGGCCTGTACGACGGCAGGATCGACGGCGCGCCCGTGCTGGCCATCACCGGCATGACCTACCACGACCTGGTCGGCACGCACTTCCTCCAGGACATCGACAGCGCCCGGGTGCTGGAGCCGGCGTGCGTGTTCAGCGAGCGCGTGATGGGGCCGGCGCACGCGGTCGCGCTGACCGACCGGGCCGTGCGCGCCGCGTTCCACCGGCGCGATCCTCACCGGCGACGCCGGGACGGTCAGCTCCTGGGGGTCGCGGGTGATGCTCCAGGCCGCCGGAGTGGCGTCCGGCCGGGCCGGCGCCGGCTTCGAGGAGTCCGCCGCCCGGCGCGGGCGCGTAGGCTGGCGGGATGATCTACGTCAAGACGCCCCTCACCCGTGAGATCCGCGAAGCCGCGGCCCTGACCTGGGGTGTCACGGGAGAGGGGGAGAGGCTGCACGGCGGGGAGGAGTCAGCCGCCTACCGCCTCGGCGGGCACGTCGTCCGCGTGGGCCCGGCGGGGCGCCCCGCCGCCGAGTCGGAGTGGTGCCACGCGATCGCCCGGCACGCCGCCGCGAGCCTCCCCGAGGCGGTCGCCCCGCTGCCGACCCCCGAAGGAGCGACGGTCGTCGTCGTCGGCGGCCGCCCGATCTCCTGCTGGCCGTACGTCGAGGGCGCCTGGCCGGACTCCGCCGTTCCGGCCCAGCGCGACGCCGGCGCCCGGCTGCTCGCCGGGCTGCACCGGGCCCTGGCCGGCTTCCGCCCCGGCCCGCGCCCGGTGCCCGCCTTCCAGGAGACCGGCCTGTACGGCGATCCGCCCCGCGACGCCGCCGAGCTGGACGACCCCGACCTGGACCGCTGGCTGGCCGCCTTCCACGCCGCGCACCCCGCGCGCCACCCCCTGCACGGCGACTTCTACCCCGGCAACACCCTGGCCAGGGACGGCCGGATCGTGGCGGTGCTCGACTGGGACGAGGCCCTCGTCGGCGCCCCCGAGCTGGAGCTGGCCGCCGCCGCCCTGGAATGGGGCGACGAGCTGGCCGGGCCGAGCCAGGAGTTCCTGGCCGCGTACCACGAGGCGGGCGGCACGGCGGCGCGGCTGGACGAGGAGTCGCTCGCCCAGCTCGTCAGGCACAAGCTCCGCAGGGAGTACGCCTACTTCCACAAGGCCGTCCGCTCCGGGGTGACGCACGACGAGGAGGACCTCGATTACCATCGCGCCCGGGTGGAGCTGTTCCACCGGCTGCGCCCGTCCCGGTCCCGCGCGAGCGCGTAGCGCGCCCGGCGGCCGTCAGGAGAGCGGCCCAGGGGATGGGAATGGAGGCTGTCAGAGGTCGAGTATCAAGGCACGGTGGTCGGACACCTCGGGCGCGGTCGCGATCTCGAACCGCCGGACGGCGGCCGGGTCGGAGACGAGCAGGTAGCTGGCATGGCGTACGGGCCTGGGATAGCGGGAGGTCCTGGTGTCGGCGTCGCCCACCAGGTCGGTCAGGCCGAGCCCGGCCAGGACGCGGAACGTCTCGCTGCCCGGCAGCACGTTGAAGTCGCCGCACACCACCGTCAGGTCGCCGTCCTCGCGCACGCCTTTGACGAGGTCCGCGAGCCGGTCCGCCTGGGCGCGGCGCGCCGGGGTGTCGGCCTTGCCCCGCGAGTCCCGCAGGCCGTGGAGATTGACGACGGTGACGAACCGCCGCGCCCGGTGGTCGTAGGTCCGTACGGCCAGGGCGGCGCGGGGCCGCCCGTCCGCCGGCCATGCCTCCTGGTGCTCGGTGTAGCCGCCGTGGACGAACGCCGAGCGCAGGCCGGCGATCGGGTACGTCTCGGCGACGAAGGTGGCCAGCCCGAAGTCCTGCCGGCGCGTGCCGTGGCCGTGGTCCAGGACCGGCCCCGAGTCGCTCGCGGTGAACAGGCCGAGGTGGCGGGGGAGGCGGGCGCGGACGTCGGCCAGCAGGTCGGCCCGCTGCGGCAGTGACCGCTCGGCGTCGTCGAAGCGCGTCCACCCGCCGCCGCCCGGGGTGCGCGTCACCTCCTGCAGGCACAGCACGTCGGCGTCGCACTCGTCGAGCCAGGGGGCGAGCTCATCGAACATCGCGCCACCCCAGGCGTTGAGAGAGATGATCCGCACGGCTACGAGCCCTGAGCCCGGCCCGGGGCCGCCTCGCCGGGGGCGGCTTGGTCGAGGGCGGCTTGGCCGGGGGCGGCTTGGTCGAGGGCGGCGTCAGCGGCGGCGCCGGACAGGATGGCGTCGAGCAGCCCGGGATAGCGGGCGTCCAGATCCTCGCGCCGCAGGACGAGCAGATTCTCCCGGCCCGAGGGCTGTTGCCAGATGACGCCGCTGTCGCGCAGCACCCGCCAGTGATGGGTCATGGTCGACTTCGCGGTGATGCCCAGCGTGTTGAGGACGCTGGTGCAGTTGTGCTCGCCGCCCGCGTCGAGCACGCGTACGGCGGCCAGGCGCACGCCGTTCCCGAGCGCCGAGAGCACGTCTTCGACCCGGATCTGGTCGCGGTCTGGATGACGGAAGGCCATGGTCCCACTGTACTGCGAAGGTCGAACGATCGTCTCCCGATGTGGCATAGTTCGATCGTACGTGAATACTCGTACAGTCGTCCTGTGGGGGCGGGCCGCCGCATGCCCGCCACCCGTCTCCCTCCTCCGAAGGGCGTTTCCATGTCCGCACCATCCACGCTGCCCGCGCCGTCCGCGGCGGGGGCAGCGCCGCGACTCGGCTGGACCCTGGCGCTGCTCGCCCTGGCCCAGCTCATCTACGCGCTCGACCTCAACATCGTGTTCGTCGCGCTGCCGCAGATCGGCGCCGACCTGGGCTTCCCCGGCCAGACCCAGCAGCTCGTGGTCAGCGCCTACGTCGTCTTCGCCGGCGGCTTCCTGCTGTTCGGCGGCCGGGCGGCCGACCTGCTCGGCCGCCGCCGCGTCTTCGTGCTCGCCCTGACCCTGTACGCCGTCTCCTCGCTGGCCGGCGGCCTGGCCGACGGCCCCGTCCTGATCATCGTGGCCCGTGCCGTCCAGGGAATCGGCGGGGCGCTGCTGCTGCCTGCCACGCTGGCCCTGCTCAACAGCCTGTTTCCGCAAGGTCCGCAGCGCAACCGGGCGCTGGCGGTCTGGGGCGGCGCCGGGGCGAGCGGGCTGACCATCGGCGCGCTGCTCGGCGGCCTGCTCACGGAGAACTTCGGCTGGCCCGCCGTCTTCTACGTCAACGTCCCGCTGGCCGGGCTGGTCGCGCTGGCCGCGCTGGCCGTCATCCCGCGCGACCCGGCCCGGCGGGAGCGGCGCAGGTTCGACGTGCCGGGCGCGCTGAGCGTCACCGGCGGATCGACCCTGCTGGTCTTCGCCCTGGTCGAAGGGCCCGAGCTGGGCTGGGGCAGCCCGCTGGTGATCGGCGCCTTCGTGCTGGCCGCCGTCCTGCTGGTGATCTTCGCGCTGGTCGAGGCGCGCAGCGCCGACCCGCTCATGCCGTTCCGGCTCTTCCGCAACCGCCACCTGACCGTCGGCATGCTGGTCACCTTCGTCTACATGGCCACCTTCGGCGTCCTGCCCTACTTCCTCACCGTGCTGCTGCAGAGCGTGCACGGCTACAGCGCGCTGCAGAGCGGGCTGGCCTTCCTCGTCCCCTCGCTGGCCATCGCCGCCGGCACCCAGGCCGGTGAACGCCTGGCCACCCGCCTCGGCACCCGCGCCACCCTGCTCATCGGCTTCGCCGTCGGCGTGCCCGGCACCGCCGTGCTGGCGCTCGGCTTCGACGTCGGGGCCGGCTACGGCCTGCTGGTGCCCGGCCTCATCGTCTCGGGCCTGGGGCAGGGCGTCGTCTGGACCGCCATGTGGATCGCCGCCGCCACCGGCACAGCCGCCCACGAGCAGGGCGTCGCCAACGGCATCGCCTCCACCGCGCTCAACCTCGGCAACGCCATCGGCCTGGCCGTCTTCACCGTCATCGCCGACGTCGGCACCGCCGGCAAGACCGGCCAGGCGCTGCGCGCCGCCACGGCGGAAGGGGAGTTCCTCGTCGTCCTGCTCACCGCGGCCGCGATGATCGTCGGCCTGCTCGTCACGCTCGCCCTGCCGCGCCCCCGCCGGGAGCCCTCCGGCGCCACGCCGGCCGACACCTCCCCCGCTGTCACCGGCTGACCGGCCCGAGCCGATCGGCGGCAGGACCCGGCCCGGCCGGCTCCTGCCGCCGACGGCCACTGATCGGCCCGGCCCGGCGCCCCGACGCTGTCCCGTACGATGATCGACGCCACGTCTTCCGAGACGGCCGGCCGGCGAGCGGCGGATTCGGCACCGGCGAGGTCGTCGCGTTCCGGGCCTTCGCGCCGGCGCTCTGCGAGCACCTGACCCGGGAGCGGCTCACCCACGACTGGCTGTTCACCAAGCACCGCCGGCTGCTCTGGGAAGACCTCGACGACTGGTCCTGACCGGTGGGCGGGTGCCGGCCCGCCGCTACGGCAGGTCGAAGGGGGCGGGGGAGTGGCCTGCCCAGATCCGGCGGGAGGCGTCCTCGGGGTAGGGCACGGTCTCCGAGCCGGCGTCCAGGACCCGGGTGAGCCGCTCGCCGGGCCGGTGGGCGGGCCAGCCCGCGTCGCCGGTGGTGACGAAGCGGACCCATGCCTCCTGGAGCTCGCGGGAGAGCGCGACGGCCTCGGGAGTGGGCTCCTCGCCGATGAGCCGGGTGCCGACGGGGCTGTCCAGCGTGCCGAACGCCAGGGGCACGTCGAGGCTGTGGCAGGCGCCCAGGATGCCGCCGAGGGCCGGGGCGGCCCAGCACAGTTCGAACAGGTAGGAGGTGCCGCCGGCTGCGGCGTTCGCCTCGGCCAGCTTCTGTGACGGCATGCGGAAGAGGGCGTCGGAGTACACCGTCTCCACCAGCTCCTCCGGGCCCGCCTGCGGGAACGCGGCACGGTAGGCCCGCGCGCCGTCCGGCCGCGGGGCCAGCAGCTCCAGGGCCGCGTGGGCGTCCTCCTCGGTGAAGGTGCCGTACCGTCCGCTCATGACGCTGAAGTATCGGAATTCGTCCCGGGTGTGGCCGACGAGCAGTTCGGTCCCGCTCGCGCGCGCGCCGGTCAGCGCGGGCCAGGGCGTTTCCGGGAGGACCTCGCCGTCGACGACGGGGCACAGCGCGGTGCCGGCCTCCGTGAGACGTCCCCAGCTCTCCCGGTGCGCGTGGAGGCCGGCGTTGAAGGAGGTGAGCTCGGCGGCCAGGTGCCAGGGGTCGATGTCGCGCCAGGCGGCGGCGGTGGGAGCCCCCGCGCCGAGCCGCTCCGCGAACGCGGCGGTGACCTGCCGGGCCAGCGCGGGCGTGCTGTGCAGCCCCGGCACCGAGTGGGCGATGGCCCGCCGGAACAGGCCGCGCGCCGCCTTCATCGTCAGGAGGGCGGCGACCGACCCTGCCCCGGCGGACACCCCGGCCACGGTGACCTGGCCGGGGTCGCCTCCGAAGGCGGCGATGTTGCGCTGCACCCACTCCAGCGCCGCGATCTGGTCGAGGAATCCGCGGTTGGGCGGCACGTCGTCGAGGAACGCGAAACCCTCCGCGCCCACGCGGCAGTTGATGGTCACCACGACGAGTCCCGCCTCGGCCAGCGCCGCCGGGTCGAACATGGGGTCGCTCGACGCCGCCGCGAGGTAGCCGCCCACGGGGATCCACACCAGCACCGGCAGTCCCGCCGCGCCGGGATCCGGAGTGCCGACGTTGAGCGTCAGCCAGTCGGCGCCCTGCGGGGGCACGTCGATCGGCAGGGACAGCGGCACCACGGGGCCGAACTCCGCCGCCTGCCGCGTCCCCTCCCAGGGGAGCGGCGGGGCGGGCGCGGCGAAGCGCAGCGCTCCCACCGGCGGCTGCGCGTAGGGGATGCCGCGGAACACCGCGTGGCCGCGCCGCCGGCGCCCCTGCACCATCCCTTCCGTGGTGCGCACGCTCGGCCGTTCCGGCAGTCGTTCAGGCATGACACCGTCCCTTCCTGGAGTGGAGCCAAGGTTATAGGTCAGGTGTATTATGTCAACTGTATGGGAAAGGCTCCGAGAGACGGGGGAGAGGCCGGCGATGCCGAAACAGGTGGACCATCGCGGACGGCGCGAGGCGATCGCCCGCGCGCTGTGGCGGGTGGTCGAGCGGCGCGGCGTCACGCACCTGACGATGCGCGTGGTGGCGCAGGAGGCGGGCATCTCGCTCGGGCAGCTGCAGCACTACTTCGCCTCCCGGGCCGCCATGCTCTCCTTCGCCATGGACTTCGCGTCCGAGCAGACCGCGCTGCGCGTCGAGCGGGGGCTGGAGCGGCTCGGAGACCGCCCGCACCCGCGTGACGTGCTGCGGCTGACGCTCGCGGAAATGCTCCCGCTGCACGCCGACGCCCGCGCCACCAGCCGGATGAACGCCGCCTACGTCCTGGAGGCGCTGCACGACGAGGCCGTCCACGAGCAGGCGCGCCGCGGCCTCGTCCAGGGACGGGCCCTGGTCGAGCGGCTGCTCCGCCAGGCGATCGCCGACGGGCACCTCGCCGCCGACCGCGACCCGGCGGCCGAGACCGACCTGCTCCTCGCCCTCACCGGCTTCAGCCCCCTGATCGAGCTGAACGTGATCGCGCCCCGGGACGCGCTCGCCGCCATCGACCTGCACCTGGACAGGCTGTTCTCCGACGTGCGGCCCCAGGGCTGACGGCGCGGCCCCGGGCGCTCGGGGTCAGGAGACGTCCAGGGCGGCCTTTCACCGCCTCGCCGGCCTGCCGGCGCGGCTGCGCACCGACGCTGGTCCCCGAACCGGGCCCGCCGCGGGCGGAAGGGCGCTAGCGGGGGCGTGGCGTGGCTGCGCGGGGCGTGGTCTCGCCCTCACGCCGGGTGGCGTGGAGATAGCCGACGGCGGCGGCGAGCAGGAACAGCCCCCAGGCCAGGAAGACCGGGTAGGTCGCCGCGAAGCCCCAGCTCCCGTCGAGGATCCCGGCGCCGCCGCCGGGCGCGCAGGCGCGGGTGATGCCGAACGTCAGGCAGGTCGTCATCATCGCGCCGTACTGGCCGACCAGCAGGCCGACGGCCACCGCCGGCACGACGGCCAGGCCGCGCGGCACCCGCCGCCCCGCCGCGAACGGCACCCAGCGCGGGACGACCTGCCCCCACCGGCTGGCCAGCCCCAGCGTGAGCAGCCCGCCGAGCACCGGCCCGGCGACGAGCAGCCCCCAGAACACCGGCGAGCCGCCCAGCTCCGCCAGGCCCGCACGGGACTCGGCGGCGACGCCCAGCGGCACGCCCACCCCCCACAGCAGGTGCGGGAGCGAGAAGCCGAGCACCGGCACGCCGGCCGCGCCCCAGGCCGCCGACCTGGCCCAGAGCGCGGGACGCGCCGTCCCGTCCGCCCGGCGCCCGGGCGCACGGGCGGCGGTGCGCACGCCGTGGCGGTGGGTGGCCAGGGCGAGCAGCAGCCCCAGCGCGGCGAGGGGCAGCTGCCAGGCGAGCGCGGGATCGCCGAGCTTGCCGAACGCCAGCCGCATGACCAGGTTCCCCGGCGCCACCAGCACGAGCGCGGCCGAGGCCGCCCAGCCGGCGGCCAGCAGCGCCGGCCGCGTACGTGATCTCATGGCCGCCCACGGTAAGACCGGCCGCCCGCCTCCGGCGTCCCTCCCACGGGCCGGCCGGCTCCCCCGCGCGGGGGAGCTCACGGCCGCGCGTCCTCGGCCCCGTACGCGGCGCGCGCCCGGGACCGGGATGCTCACCAGCAGCGCGAGTCCGGGGGATCGCCTGAGTAGACGCCGTCCACGTCGATGATCACCGGGCCGGTGGCCGGGTCCTCGTTCGCCCGGCGGCCGGACTCGTCGGCCATGATCCAGGCGTGGACGGTGAAGTCGCCGAGTTCGCCGTCAGGGTCCTCGATCCTGGCCTGGCGGTAGTGGCGGAGCACCTCGTGGACGGGCAGGTCGGTGGAGATCGGGAAGCGGATGGTGTACCAGCAGTCGCCGGAGTCACCGCCACGCGTCTCGGCCTGCGGCTCGAAGGCGCCGAACATCGCCCCGTCCGGCAGCGGATACTAAGCAGGCGCGCGGCGGCGGCGCGGGGCGGTCAGGGCAGGGCGCGGGAGGCGCAGGGGAGGGGCAGGGAGTCGCGGCCGGCCTCGTTGACGAGGCGGGCGAGCTCGACGCGCGAGTTCACCCCTACCTTCCGGAACATCTTGCGCAGGTGGTAGTTGACCGTGTGCGCCGACAGCGAGACCCGGCCGGCGATCTGGTGGTTGGTCAGCCCCTGGCTCACCAGCAGCGCGATGAGGCACTCGGTCTCGCTGAAGCCGCGCCACAGGGGCCGTCCCTGCCGGAGCGGCGCCGGCTCCTGGCCCAGCTCCCGCAAGCGGCCGCGTACGCGCTCGCTGTCGCGTACCGCGCCGATCCGCTCGAACAGGCACAGGGCCGCCTGGTAACGCCGGGCGGCCTCGGCGAGGTCGGCGGCGGGCGGGGCGGCGAGCCGGGCCGCGAGGTCCTCCAGGGCACCGGCCCGGTCCCAGGGGTCGGGATGCTCGGCGGCCGCCCGGCGCAGCGCCGTCACGTCCTTCTCGCGCAGCGCCCTGGCGTGGCGCGCGGCGACGGCGAGGCGGTGGAGGTCCGGGTTGCGCCGGGCCAGCCCTTCCACGGCGGCGAGGGTCCGGCCGGTGAGCGCGTCGTCGCCCGCCGCGATGCCGAGCCGGGTGAGCCAGACGGCCGCGCCGGGCTCGTCGAGCAGCAGCGGCGCGTACGTGGCCGGGCCGGCGTGCGCGCCGGCGAAGAGCCGGGCCGCCTGCCGCGGGCCGTGGGACTCGGCGGCGACGCGCACCTGGATCCAGCCGGGATGCACCGGCCACAGGCAGGGCCGGCCGGCCGCGCGCAGCCGGTCCGGGACCTCCGCGTGCCGGCGGCTCCTGTCGAGGTCGCCGATCCGCAGCCGCGCCTCGGCCAGGACCGCGTGGCCGAGGGGGACGAGCAGGCCGGCGTCCATCTCGCGGGCGCTGCGCAGCGCCGCTTCGGCCAGCTCCACCGCCTGTTCCAGGTCGCCGGTGCGCAGCAGCAGCTCGGCCCGGGCGATGGCGGGGGCCGGGGCGTAGACGCTGGGCGCGCCGGGGCGGGACAGCTCGCCGGCGGCCCGCTCGATGTGGTCGCCGGCCTCGGCGTACCGGCCGCAGCTCATGAGGCGGCGGGCGTGGGCGAGCCGGACGAGCATCCGCCAGACCGGCGACGCGCCGGCGTCGGCGGCCGTGACGGCCTGCCGGGCCAGCCGCAGGGCCTGCCCGGCGTCACCGCGCCGCCACGCGCTCCCGGCCAGCGCGCACGCGGCCACCGCCGCCACCGCCCCCGCGGGCGCTTCCGCCACCGCCTTCGAAGCCGTCCCCGCCGCCTCTCCCGCAGCCGTCCGCGCCGCCTCTCCCGCAGCCGTCGTCGGAGGCGCTCCCGCGGCCGTCCCCGGAGCCCCCGGAGGAGCGCTCGGAGCCGGTTGCGGGGCGGCGCGTGCCGGGTCGTGCAGGGAGAGGGCGAAGGCCAGCGCGGCGCGCGCGTCGTCGTGCCCGTCCTGCCCGGGCGGCGCGGCCCGCGCGACGGTGATCGCCTCGGCGGTCCGGCCGCCCGCGACCAGCACGTGCACCAGCCGGGTACGCAGCTCCGCCGCGACGTCCCCCGGCAACGGCCGCCGCAGGCTCTCGCGCAGCAGCACCCCCGCCCCGGCCAGCCGCCCGCCGGCGAGGTGGGCGTCCGCCACGGTCACCAGGTGGGGCGCGAGGGCGGGCTCCGGCGCGTCCAGCTCCTCCAGGAGCCGATCCGCCAGCTTGACCGCGGCCTGGGCGGACACCGGCAGGATCTCGCGTACGGCGCGGGCGAGGGTGTCGGCGGCGGTGGGCTCGCGGTTCGCCTCGGTCTCCGCCGGGCCGGGCGGCGTGACCAGGAGCACCCAGACCTGGCGCCGCACCACGGCGGCGTCCGCCTGGCCCGTCTCGGCGCCGGCGGGCGGCGAGCGGTGCAGGACGTGCCCGCCCCGCCGCCCCGCCGTCCCCGCCGCCCCTGCCGTCCCCGCCGCCCCTGCCGTCCCCGCCGCCCCCGCCGGGCGCGGCGCCCCGGCGGGCTCGCCCTCCTGCGCCAGCAGGATCAGCGTCCAGCCGGGCCCCGCCTGCCGCAGGACCTTGAAGAACGGCCGCCAGCTTTGTTTTTCGATATTGTCAAAACCGATCGACATAGGTGCCGCCCCCTATCGGTTTTTCTCCCGTCGTGACAGCAATTCGTGCGACCGCCCGTCCCGGATGAGAGGAATCGGCCGGACCTCGCGAAAAGGCGGCTCTTTTTCCGGAGCGGTTACTCGCGCCGCTCATCGCGCGGGCGGCGGCGGCAGCGGCTCGGCCTGCCGCGCCAGCCACGCCTGCCAGGACGGCGCCATCGCGGCCGGGCCGGGGCCGGGGAGCCCGGGCGCCGCCCAGCCCCGCACGGGACGGATGCCGTGCAGCGCGTTGACCAGCCAGATCTCGCGGCCCGCGAGGTCCGGCACGCGCCGGCGCCGGCGGGCGACCGGGATGCCGAGCTCGGCGGCCCGGCGCCGGAGCCGCGCGGCCGTCACTCCGGGTAACGCGGGCAGCTCGTCCGGCGGTGCGCAGAGGGTGCCGTCCTCCCACCACAGCAGGCTGGTGGTGGCGCCTTCGACCACCCACCCGTCCGCGGTGGTGATCAGCGCCTCGTGAGCGCCGTGCCGCAGGGCCTCGGCCCGCAGGCGGGCGAGGAGGGCCAGGTCCGGCCCCTTGACGCGGGGCGCGCGCCGGGGGTCGCCGGGCGGCCCGGCCCAGACGGTCAGCCGCCCGCCCCTGGGCGGCGCCGTACGCAGGCGGAGGCGCAGCTCGCCGGAGGCGGACAGCTCCACGCGGGGGAACCAGTCACCCTCCCGGGGCAGCGCGGCGACGGCCGCCCGCCACATCGCGGCGACCAGCTCCCCGGCCGCGGCCGCCGCCTCGCAGGCCGCGCGGAAGCGGCGGCCGTGGTCGGCGAGGAAGCGCGCCGCACCGTCCACGACCAGCCAGGAGTCGGCCGCCAGCAGGTCGTCCTCGACGGGCACGCCCGCGACGAACCCGCCTCCGGCGAAGACGCTGATCGTCTCCAACCGGCACCTCCTCCCTGATCGGCCGGTCGCCGGTGAAGCTCAGTAGACCCCTTCGACGATCTCCTCGGTCGTGACGGGGCGGACGGAGGCGATGCCGTCCACCACGTCGCCCGCCGCGGGGGCGATCCGCAGCGCGGTGTCGCGTTCGAGGATGTTGGGCAGGAACATGTCGCGGAAGAGCAGGTGTATGAGCACCTGGCCGCGCTCGCCGTAGGCCACCGGGGCCCGGGTGTCCGGGTCGACGATCTCCACGACCGAGGCCGGGTGGTAGGGCCTGAAGACGCAGGGGTGCTCGTCGCCGGGCTCGCGGGGGCGCTGGGGCGCGATGCCCATCAGCGTGTTGCCGTAGATGCCGCACACCTTCGCCTTGGGGAACAGCGTCTCCTCGATGAGCCGCAGCGTCTCCGGCCCCGCCGAGGTGCCCGCCCAGAGCAGCCCTTCCAGGCGCTCGGACAGGGCCTCGTAGATGGCCGGCCGCGCGCAGGCCGCCTCCAGCATCGGCGGGGTGATGAACAGCACCCGGATGTCCTGGGTGGCGACGATCGCCTCCATCTGGTCCAGCACGTGCTCGACGTACTCGTCGGCGAGGTCGCCGCGGCCGTCGGCGAGGAGCTTGCGCACCCAGCGCGGGTCCATGTCGACGGTGAAGAACAGCCCGTTGCGCCGCGCCGCGATCCGCCGGACGGTACGGCCGACCACGTGCGGCCCGCACGGCGCGATGTGCAGCCAGTGCCCCCGGGCCGGGAAGCCGTGGGCGTCGAGCACGTCGGCGCACCAGTCGGCGTTGGCCACCCGCGAGGTGGCGTCCACGACGCGCTTGGGCGTCCCGGTCGTCCCGCCGGAGTCGAACACCTCGTACGTGCCGGTGCCGCCCCGGGGGATCAGATCCTCGGCCGGCACGGTCCGCAGCAGCTCCCCGACGTCGGGGAAGCGCCGCAGGTCCGCGACGGACCGGATGTCGGCGCGCGGGTCGAAGCCGAGCCCGCCGGCGAGCCCCAGCCAGAACCGCGACCCCGTCGCCGGGTCGAAGTGCCAGTCGAGGGTCTCCTGGAGGTGCCGGCCCAGCTCCGTCGCCGGCGCGTGCGCGTCTACCGCGGACATGCTCTACTCCCTGCGTGTGGCTTGCGAACCCGGCTCACGGGCCCGCGTGTGACCGGCCTGTGGGTGATGGGCCCGCATGTGGACGGGCCCGCATGTGGACGGGCCCGCGTGTGATGAGCCTGCGTGTGATGGGCCTGCGTGGGACGGGCCCGCGTGTGACGGACGGCCCCGGGCGGGGCGGGGGAGCGCGGATCCGCGCTCACGAACGGCCCTGGTGCGCGCCGGGCGCCAGCCGGGCCGAGATGGCCAGCCGGTTCCAGGCGTTCATGACGGTCGCCACGAAGATGAGGTGGGCGGCCTGCTCCTCGCTGAAGTGCTTGCGGGCCCGCTGGTAGACGTCGTCGTCCACCGCGTCCGCGCCGAGCAGCGTGATCGCCTCGGCCAGGCCGAGCGCGGCCTGCTCCGGCTCGGAGAAGAACCGCGGTGAGTGCCGCCAGGCGTCCAGCAGGTAGGTGCGCTGGGCGGTGACCCCGGCGGCCTGCGCGTCGATGACGTGCATGTCGATGCAGAACGCGCAGCCGTTCACCTGGGAGACCCGGATCTTCACGAGGTGCACGACCTCCGCCGCGATCCCCGACCGCAGCGCACTCTGCGTCACGGTCTGGGCGAGCCTGCCCATGGCCGCATAGCTCTCGCGGGCGATGTGGAACAGCGGCAGCCGCGCGGATTGACTCGTCATGGAATTCCTTCGAAAGGTCGGCTGAATTTACACGGGCGCCGTACCCGAAAAAGTCATTTGACGTGACACGGCCGCTCTCGTGAACTCACGGCATCACCATAAAAGGCGGCCTTCCGCCCGTCCACTACTCAATCAGGTAGTGGACTTTCCGGCCCGGCGCCTGTTGAACTGCGTGAGCGACGGCTTCGAGCCGCGCCCCCGGGCCCCGCATGCGGGGCGACCGGCTTTCGCCCCCTTCGGCCCTTCAGCGACCCGGGCTGTCCGCACGAGCGGCGGGGGACCACCGACGAGGAAGGCCCGATCGATGAGCCATGAGCAGGAGTTGCTGGTCGTGGGCGCCGGCCCGGCCGGTCTGAGCGCCGCTCTGGCCGCCCGGTCGCTCGGCGTCGAGGTGACCTTGATCGAGGCGGACGCGCGGGACCAGGAGCGGCCGGGCAGCCGGGCGCTGTTCGTGCACCACGAGACGCTGGCACGGCTGGAGCGGCTGAGCCCGGGGCTGGGGGAGAAGATCGCCGGCTTCGGGGTCCGGTGGCAGGTCGCCCGCACCTTCTACCGCGGCAGGGAGGTCTACGCCCGCCGCTACGACACCGGGCCGGGCAGCGGGCACGCCACCGGGCCGGGCGGCCGGCACGGCAGCGGGCACGACGGCGAGCACGGCAGCGAGCACGACACCGGGCCGGGCGGCGGGCTGCCGCCGTACGCGAGCCTGCGGCAGCTCGACACCGAGAGGTTCCTGCTCGACGCCTGCCGGGCCGCCGGCGTGGAGCCCGTCTGGGGAGCCCGGGTGAACGCGGTCCTGCCCGACCCCGACGGGGTGACCGTCCGCGCCGGGAACGGCGGCGAGTGGCGGGCCCGCTACGTCATCGCCGCCGACGGCGCGCGGTCCGCCGTACGCGCCGCCCTCCCGATCGAGATGGACGGCGGCCGCTCCAGCGACTACCGGGTCGCGGTGGACCTGTCCGGCGAGGACGCCGGCGGCGCGCCGGCGGAGCGGCACATGCACTACCGCCACCCCGCGCTCGACGGCCGGAACCTGCTGATCGTGCCGTTCACCGGCGGCGTCCAGGTGGACGTGCAGTGCCGGGACCCGGCGGACGGCGAGGCGCTCAGCGACCCCGATGCCGTGCGCCGGTGGCTGCCCAAGGTGGTCGCGCCCGAGCAGGCGGAGCGGGTGCTCTGGGTGTCGCGTTACCCCTGCCTGCAGCGCGTCGCCACCGCCTTCACCGACCGGCACCGGCGCGTCCTGCTCGCCGGGGAGGCCGCGCACCTGTTCGCCCCGCTGGGCGCGCGGGGGATGAACAGCTCGATCGCCGACGCAGAGGCCGCGGCGACCGCCGTGTGCCTGGCGCTCCACGCGACCGGCGTGGCACGGGCCAGAGGCGTCGTCGAGGACTACGACACGGTGCGCCGGCAGGCGGCGCGGCACAACCGGGCCCGCGTCGAAGGCGCGCTGCGGCACCTGCGCGCGGAGTCCGCCCGGTCCCGGCTGGCCCAGGCCGGCGCCGCCCGGCTGGCGCCATGGCTGCCGCGCCTCGGCGCCTGGCTGGACAAGGCCCCCTACGGCCCGCGCGGGCCCATCACGCTGCGCGGCGGCCTGTACTGACGACCCCCGGATCGAAGCGCCACTTCGAGAGAGAAGACGCACAGATGACGAGCACATCCGCGGCCGGCCACGGCATGACCTGGCCGGAGAAGATCGAGCTGCTGGCCCGCACCATGCCGGACGCCCAGGCGCGCACGCTGTCCAGCCTGCTGCCCGGCCCCGCGAGCGACGGCGCGGGCGCGTTCCGCTCCCGCGTCCCCGACCGGGAGCGCGCCGCGCTCACCCACGAGCCGCCCCGCCCCGACCCCGACGACCCGCACGCCGTGCGCCGCGTCGGCGTGATCGGCGGCGGCACCGCCGGCTACCTGGTGGCGCTGGCGCTGCGGGCCAGGCGGCCCTGGCTGGACGTCACGCTCGTCGAGTCGAGCGCCATCCCCGTCATCGGCGTCGGCGAGGCCACGACGCCGCCGCTGCTGGCGTTCCTGCACCACTATCTCGGCATCGACGCGCTGGACTTCCTCAAGCGGGTCCAGCCGACCTGGAAGCTGGGCATCAAGTTCGACTGGGGCCCCTACCCCGACGGCATCATGGCCCCCTTCGACTGGGGCGCCAACTCCATCGGGGTGCTGGGCTCGCTGGCGACCAGGAACGACCCGAACGCCTACACCCTGCAGTCGCTGTTCATGCTGCACAACCGGGTGCCGGTGTTCCGCACCGGCGACGGCGAGTACGTCTCGCTGATGGACGACCTCCCGTTCGCCTACCACCTGGAGAACCGCGCCCTGGTCGCCTTCCTCTCCCAGATCGCCGCGGAGCGCGGCATCCGCCACATCGACGCCCAGATCAGCGACGTCCGCCTGTCCGGCGAGGACTGGATCGAGTCGCTGCGCACGACCGACGGCCGCAGCCTCGACTTCGACCTGTACATCGACTGCACCGGATTCCGCTCCCTGCTGCTGGGCGACGCGCTGAAGACCCCCTTCACCAGCTACGCCGGCAGCCTCTTCACCGACACGGCGGTCACCGGCTACACGCACCAGAGCGAGGAGATCGAGCCGTACACCACGGCCGCGACCATGGACGCGGGCTGGTGCTGGAGCATCCCCGTCCCCGGGGAGGACCACGTCGGCTACGTCTACTCCTCCGCCTTCCTCTCCGGTGACCAGGCCGCCGGCGAGGTGATCCGGCAGCACGGCATGGTCGGCGACCTCAGGACGGTGCGCTTCCGGGTCGGCCGGCACGAGAAGACCTGGCGCGGGAACGTGATCGCGCTGGGCAACTCGTACGCGTTCGTGGAGCCGCTGGAGTCCAGCAGCCTGCTCATGCTGGTGTTCACGATCATGTCCATGATGCCGCTGCTGCCGGCGTCCTGGAAGCACCCGGTGCCCAGCGAGACGCTCAACCGGGTGACCGCGAACCGCTGGGACGGGCTGCGCTGGTTCCTGGCCCTCCACTACCGCTACAACCGGCGCCGCGACACCCCGTTCTGGCGGGAGGTCTGGACCTCCACCGACGTCTCCGGCATCCAGCCGCTGCTGGACGTCTACGCCGCCGGCGCGCCGCTGCACCTGCGCGACCCGATCACCCGCAGGCTCGCCCGCGCCGCCGCCCCCACCTTCTACGAGCTGGACGGCGTCGACTGCCTGCTGCTCGGCCAGAACTACCCGGCCGAGCTCGTCACCGGCGCCGAGCCGCTGGAGGCGTGGCAGGCCCGCAAGTCGGCCGCCGACGCCCTCGTGGCCCGCGCCCTGACCCAGCGCCAGGCCCTGGCCGCCTTCCACGCCCGGCCCGAGCTCACCCGGAACCTGGTCCACGGGCCGCACAGCTGGGTGACCGGGTACGGCGAAGAGCGCTGGCTCTGGCACAGCGGTGCGTGACGGGCGTCCGATGGAGATCGCAGCCGCCGGAGCGACGACCACGGCCGTGGCGTCGCAGCCCGGCACGCAGCCCGCCACGCAGCCCACCACGCGGCCCGGCGCGCAGCCCGGCGTGCGGACGTGCGCGGAGGACGACTACCGCGCGCTGATGGGGTCCTTCCCCACCGGCGTCGCGGTGGTGACCAGCACCGGCGCCGACGGCTTGCCGCGCGGGCTGACCTGCTCGTCGCTGACGAGCGTGGCCGTGAGCCCGCCGACGCTGCTGATCTGCCTGCACACCCGCAGCTCCACGCTGGAGGCGCTGTGCCGGAGCGGCAGGTTCGCGGTGAACCTGCTGCGGGCCGAGGGCCGCCGGGTCGCCGAGCTGTTCTCCCGGCCGGTGGACGACCGGTTCGCCCACGTCGCCTGGGCCTTCTCCGAGACCAACGGCCAGCCGGTGCTCGCCGAGGACGCCGTCGCCTTCGCCGGCTGCCGGGTGACCAGGAGCCTGCTCGTCGGCGACCACGCGGTGGTGCTGGGCGAGGTCACCGACGTGACGCGGGCGGCGGGTGTCCCGCTGCTGTACGGCCTGCGGCGCTTCGCCGCGTGGCGCCCCGACCAGGACGGATGACGACCGTGAGCGACGAAGGGGAAAAGACCATGAGGGCAGCGGGCGCACTGGCGCCGGTCCTGCGGACGGCGCTGCGGCGGACGTTCCGCATCGGGCGGATGTTCGAGGAGGCGGCGCGGCGGCACCCGGCCGCCACGGTCCGGCTGGACCGGCCGCTGAGCGTGCTCGGCTCCGGGCAGACCGCCTACGGCTACGACGAGCTGGCCGACGTCGTCGACGACCTCGCCGCCCGGCTGCGGGCGGCCGGCGTGGGACGGGGGGAGCACCTGCCCGTCTACAAGGGCCTGAACTTCGACCTGCCGCTGCTGGCCTGCGCCGCGGCCCGGGCGGGCGCGGTGCCCGTCATGCTCTCCCCGGCGCTGGAGCCCGCCGTGGTCCTGACCCTGCTGGCCCGGCTGTCGTCGCCGTGGATCGTCACCGACACGGCGCAGCTCGCCCGGCTGGCCGGCGAGGGCACGTTCGCGGGCCGGAAGGTCCTCCTCACCGACGGCCCGGCACGCTCCGCCCCACCGGCCGCTCCACCGGCCGCCCCCGACGGCGTCCGGTCCGAGCCGCCGTCCAGCCCCGACGGCGCCCGGCCCGCGCCGGCGTCCGGTCCCGACCGCACTCGGCCCGAGCCGCCGTCCGGCCTGGACGGCGTCCGCATCATCGACCTCGCGGCGCTGGCGGGCGCGCCCCGGCGTCCTCCGATCGACCTGCCGCCCGACCACGCCGCGCTCATCACCCACTCCTCGGGCACCACCGGCGTGCCCAAGCTGATGGTGCACACCACGCGCACGCTCGCCCACCGCCTGCTTCCCCAGCAGTTGCTGGCCTGGCCGGTCCGGCGCCGCGCGCGGGTGCTGCTGGCGATGTCGTTCGTGCACTCGCGCTTCTTCAACTCCCTCGGCGTGTTCCTGTCCTACGGCAACCCCCTCGCCGTGATCGGCGAGACGGGCCTGGCCACGGTCCGCAGGATGCTCGAGACGGCCAGGCCGGCCGTCGTGGAGACCCACCCGAACAACTTCGTGCTGTGGGAGGACTTCGCGGACGAGATCGGCGGTCCGCTGTCCGGCGTGCGCTACTACAGCAGCACCTTCGACGCCATCCATCCCGGCACGGTCAAGCGGCTCCTGTCGGCCTCCCGGCACCGCCGCCCGGCCCTGCTGCAACTGTTCGGCCAGAGCGAGACCGGCCCGCTCACCGGCTGGCTCAACACCAGGCGCAACGTCGAGCGGATGGACGGCCGCTGCATCGGCTACCCGCTGCCCGGCTTCGTCCGGCTGCGGGTCGTCGACGCCGCCGGCCGGCCCGCGCCCCGCGGCACGATCGGCCGCCTGGAGGTGCGCACCCGCGGCCGGGTCCGCACCTACCTGGGCGAGGAGGAGCGCTTCCGGTCCCAGCTCAACGGCGGCTGGTGGTACGTCGGCGACATGGGCTGGCGGGACCGGGCCGGCCGCGTCCACCTAGCCGACCGCGAGGTGGACAAGATCAGCGACATCGACAGCAACCTCGGACTGGAGGACGTCCTGATGGAGCGCCTGCCCGAGATCTCCGAGCT
The DNA here is from genome assembly GCF_000725485.1 of Nonomuraea candida. Taxonomy (GTDB): domain Bacteria; phylum Actinomycetota; class Actinomycetes; order Streptosporangiales; family Streptosporangiaceae; genus Nonomuraea; species Nonomuraea candida. The sequence continues at coordinate 35,496 of NZ_JOAG01000044.1, forward strand.
GGTGATCGTGCCGGACCGGTCGGGGCGGCCCACGCCCGTCCTGGCCACCCGCCACGACCGGCCACTCGACCCCGGGCGCTGGGCGGCGGCCGTGGCCGGGCTGCCCGGCCTGCGCGACCCCGTCCAGTGGCACTTCGCCGACTTCCCGCGCACCTCCACCTGGAAGATCAAGCGGCTGGAGATCCGCGGGCTGCTGGGCACCGAGCTGGAGCCGGCGCGGGTGCCGCCCGGCCCCCTTCCGATCACCTCTCCCGTTCCGACCACACCATCTGGAGCACAAAATGTCGACAAATCGCTATAAGTGGGGCATCTCGCACCCGGGGCTGGACGGGCTCCAGCAGGCCATCGAGCCGATCAGGGACAAGATCCTCGCCCACCCCATGTACACCTCGCTCAACGACCTCGGCGACGTGGTCACCTTCATGGAGCACCACGTCTTCGCCGTCTGGGACTTCATGTCCCTGCTCAAGAGCCTCCAGCTGCAGCTCACCTGCGTGCGCGTGCCCTGGGTGCCGGAGGGCCCCGAGACCAGCCGCCGGCTGGTCAACGAGATCGTGCTGGTCGAGGAGAGCGACACCCTGGCCGGCGGTCACATCAGCCACTTCGAGCTGTACGTCGACGGCATGCGGCAGGCCGGCGCCGACACCACGGCCATCGAGGCGTTCATCGCCCACCTGCGCTCCGGCGGCACCGTACCCGACGGGCTGGCCGGCGCGCGCGTCCCCCGGCCGGCCGCCGCGTTCGTCACCACCACCTGGCGCATCATCGCCGAGGAGCCGCTGCACTGCCAGGCCGCCGCGTTCGCGTTCGGCAGGGAGGACCTCATCCCCGAGATGTTCGACCGGGTCATGCGCATGGACCGGCACGCCGGCGCGCTGGGCACGTTCCGCGACTACCTGGAGCGGCACATCGAGGTCGACGGCGAGCAGCACACCCCGATGGCGATGCAGATGCTCGTCGACCTCTGCGGCGACGACCAGGCCAGGTGGGACGAGTGCGCGCGCACGCTGAACACCGCGCTGCAGGCCCGGCACGACCTGTGGGACGCCATCGCGGAGCGCATCGCCGCCCGGCCGTGAAACCCGCTTCCCCGCCCGCCCGTGAAACCCGCTTCCCCGCCACGAGAAGGGTGACCTCGATGCCGCTTTCCCGGCCGGTCGCGGCCCCGGCCGTGCCGATGCCCGACTGGTCCGCCGGCGGCGACCTCGCCGCGGTGGTCGCCGAGCTCGCGCGACGGCCCGCCCTGGTGTCCTTCGCGGCCACCCGCGCCCTGCGCGAGCGGCTCGCCGAGGTCGCCACGGGCGGCGGGCTCGTCCTGCACGCCGGTGACTGCGCCGAGCTGTTCGCCGAGGTGCTGCCCGGCCTCGTCGCCCGCAAGGCCGCGCAGCTCGCCGAGCTGGCCACGATCCTGGCCGGCGTGGCCGGACCCGCCGGAACCGTCGTGGTCGGCCGGATCGCCGGCCAGTTCGCCAAGCCGCGGTCACACCCCACCGAGGCCGCCGCCGACGGCACGCGCGTGCCGATCTACATGGGCGACGCGGTGAACGGCCTGGCCGCCACCCCGCACGCCCGCACACCCCGGCCCGGCCGGCTGCTGCTCGCCTACGACAAGTCCGCCGAGGTGCTCGCCCACCTGGCCGCCGCGCGCACCCCCCACCCCGTCTTCACCAGCCACGAGGCCCTGCTGCACCCCTACGAGGAGCCGCTGGTCCGGCCCGCCGGGATCGCCGGCACGGCCTACGCCTCCTCCGCCCACCTGCTGTGGGTGGGCGAGCGCACCCGCCAGGCCGACGGCCCGCACGTGGCGCTGGCCGCGCGGATCGCCAACCCCGTGGCGGTCAAGCTCGGACCGTCCGCCCGGCCTCAGGACGTCACCGCGCTCGTCGAGGCGCTGGACCCCGGACGGGAGCCCGGCCGGCTGGCCTTCGTCACCCGGCTCGGGGCCGGCCGCGTGGCCGAGTCGCTGCCCGGGCTGCTGGCCGCCGCCCGCCGGGCCGGCGCCCGGCCCCTGTGGCTGTGCGATCCGATGCACGGCAACACCGAACGCCACGGCGGATACAAGATCCGCGTCGTCGACCGCGTCGTCGCCGAGGCCCGGTCGTTCGTCCGGCTCGCCCGCCGCCACGGCGTACGCCCGGCGGGCCTGCACCTGGAGATCACCCCGGACGACGTGGCCGAATGCCTGGACCACGCCGGGCGGCCGCTGCCCGGTATCGACCCCAGCCGCTACCGGACCGGGTGCGACCCGCGGCTCAACCCGGAGCAGGCGCGGCGGGTTGTCACCGCCTTCGCCCGGGAGCTCGCCCGATGACCCACCGCCACCCCTCTGACCCATCCGACGCGCAGGAGACCTGCCGATGCCCATCCCCACGATCCGGCCGCTGGTCGCCGGCGAGCCCATGGACAGTCACGACCGCTCCGACCTCCTCGGCGTGCACGGCGCCCCCGTGGCGGAGGTGCGCCCGGCCGCGCCGCTGACGGCGGCGCCGGCGGTGGAACGGGTCCGCGCGGCAGCCGACGGCGTACCGCCCGGCCAGGCGACGCTCTCGCGCGCCGCCGAGATCCTGCTCACCGAGGAGGTGGACGGCCGCTCGCCCGGCGACTACCTGACCCGCTGCGCGCTCGCCACCGGCGTGCCCAAGCCCGTCGTCCGCGACGGCCTGCACTACCTGGCCCGGGTGCTCACCGACGTGCGCCGGCACAACGCGCTCGACCTGCCGCCGATCCCGGACGTGGACGGCATCGCCACCCGCTGGATCCCCCGGGGCCGGCTCTTCGCGATGCTCACCAACCTCGGCACCCACTCCGGGGGCAACTCGTTGTGGCTGCGCGCCCTGTCACTCGGCTACAGCGTGATGATCCGCCCGGGACGTTCCGACCCGCTCACGCCGCACCGCCTCATGGGCGCGCTGCTCGCGGCCGGGGTCGCGCCGGAGAAGCTCACCCTGCTGCCGGGACCGGACCGGCTCGGCCACCTGCTGGTCGAGCGCGCCGACGCCGGAGCCGTGCAGGGCCCGCCCAAGCTCACCCGCCAGTGGGAGCGACGGCGCGACGTCCGCGTGAACGGCCCCGGCCGCAGCAAGCTCGTCATCGACCACGAGCCCTCCGCCGCCGAGCTGGACTACCTGCTGGACACCGTGCTCGGCGACGGCGGCGTGCGCTGCGACAACGTCTCGGCCATCCTCACCACCCAGGACCCCGGCGCGCTCGCCGACACCCTGGCCGAACGGCTCGCGGCGACCCCGGTCCGCCTCGTCACCGACGACCGGGCACGGCTGCCCGCCGTGCCGGCCGAACGCGCCGCCGTCCTGCGCAAGCACCTGGCCGAGCTGGCCGCCGGCCTGACCGACCACACCGCCCCGCACTACGGCGGCGACCCGCTGGCCGCGCTCGGCGACGGCTCGTACGCGGTGCGCCCGGTGGTGCTGTCGGCGCCGAGCTCCGCCCACCCGGCCGTGCACACCGAGCTGACCTCGCCCTTCGTCGTCGTCGCCCCCTGGCGTCCGGACGAGGGCGTGGCGCCCCTGCGTGACTCCCTGGTCGTGACCGTGCTGGGCGACGACCGCCTGGCCCGCCTGGCCGAGGAGGAGCCCCGCATCGGCCGGGTGGTCACCGCCCCCGTGCCGCCCTGGGCCACGATGCCCCCCTCCCTGTACGGCGACGGCCTCATGCACATGCTCGCCGTCCGCAAGACGACCGTGATCGGCGGTGGCCGGAATTGATCCGCTGCCTGCTCATCGACAACTACGACTCCTACACCTACAACCTGTTCCAGCTGCTGGCGCGGATCAACGGCGCCGACCCCGTGGTGGTCGCCAACGACGACCCGCGCTGCCTGGAGCTGGCCGCCGAGCTGGACTGCGTGGTCATCTCCCCGGGCCCCGGCGACCCCGGCAATCCGGAGGACTTCGGCCGGTGCGCCGACGTGCTGCGGGAGGCGACCGTACCCGTGCTCGGGGTGTGCCTCGGGCACCAGGGGATCGCGGCGGCCGGGGGCGGCGCGGTCGAGCGGGCCCCGGCCGCCCGGCACGGGCACGTCAGCCGCGTCCGCCACACCGGCGACGAGCTGTTCCACGGCATCCCGCAGGACTTCAGGGGAGTGCGCTACCACTCGTTGCGGGTGCCCGAGCCGCTGCCCGGCCACCTGGAGGCGACCGCGTGGGCGGAGGACGGCGTGCTCATGGGGCTGCGCCACCGGCACCGGCCGATCTGGGGGGTGCAGTTCCACCCCGAGTCGGTGCTGACCGAGTACGGGGCGCGGCTGCTGGCGAACTTCCGGCACATCGCCGAACGCCACCACCGCCGCCCGGCGGCACGGGCCACCGGCCCCCGGCAGTACACCGCGCACCTGCGGTCGGTCCCGCTGCGCGCCGGGAGCGAGGCCGTCTACCACGCGCTCTTCGGCGGCTCCCGGCACACCATGTGGCTGGACAGCGCCCGGCACGGCCCCGGCCTGGCCAGGTTCTCCTACCTGGCCGAGGCGTCCCCCGCGCACGGCGAGGTGCTGACCTACCGGGTCGGCGAGGGGGAGGTCGCCATCGAGACGGTCGGCGCCGGCACGCGGCGGGTCACCGGGACCATCCTGGAGGTCCTGGACCGGGAGCTGCGGCGGCGGACGGTGCACGCGCCGGAGCTGCCGTTCGACTTCACCGGCGGGTTCATCGGCTACCTCGGCTACGAGGTCAAGGCCGACTGCGGCGCCTCGGCCAAGCACTCCTCCGAGGTGCCGGACGCGGTGTGGATGTTCCCCGACCGGTTCGCGGTCGCCGACCACGCCGACGGCACCCTGCACCTGGTGGCCCTGAGCGTCGCCACGCGGGAGTCGGAGCGGGCGGCGACCGGCTGGCTGGACCGGGCGGCCACGACCGCGGGCGCGCTCACCCACCCGCCGCGGCCGCCCCGTCCCGGCCCGGCGGGTGGTTCCGGGGTCATGGGCGGTTCCGGCCTGCGCGCGGTGGCGGAGGCCGGTCTGGTACGCGGCCGCGCGCGCTACCTGGCCGACGTGCGGCGCTGCCAGGACGAGCTGCTCGCCGGCGAGTCGTACGAGATCTGCCTGACCAACGCGGTGCGCCTGCCGCCCGTCGCGAGCCCGCTGCGCTTCTACGGCCGGATGCGCGCCCGCAACCCCGCGCCGTACGCGGCCTACCTGTCGGCCGGCGGCGTCCAGGTCGCCTGCTCCTCGCCCGAACGCTTCCTGACGATCGACCGGGGCCGCGTCGTGGAGAGCAAGCCGATCAAGGGCACCGCTCCCCGGGGTGGCACCGAGGCCGAGGACGAGCGCCTGCGCACCACGCTGGCCGGCGACCCGAAGAGCCGCGCGGAGAACCTCATGATCGTCGACCTGCTCCGCAACGACCTCGGCCGGGTGTGCGAGCCCGGCAGCGTGCACGTGCCCGCCCTGATGCAGGTCGAGTCGTACCAGACCGTGCACCAGCTCGTCTCGACGATCCGCGGGTCGCTGCGGCCCGGGGCGTCGGCCGTGGACTGCCTGCGCGCGTGCTTCCCCGGCGGCTCCATGACCGGCGCGCCCAAGCTGCGCACCATGGAGATCATCGACGAGCTGGAGACGGAGGCGCGCGGCCCGTACTCGGGCACGATCGGGTTCCTGGGCTGCAACGGGACCGCCGACCTGAACATCACGATCAGGACGGCCGTCTTCACCCCCGACGGCGTCAGGATCGGCGCGGGCGGCGCCGTCGTGCTCGACTCCGACCCCGTGGCCGAGTACGAGGAGATGCTGCTCAAGGCCTGCGCCCCGCTCCTCGGCCTGGCCGAGGAGACCACCCCGGGCAACCCGGCGACCGGCGCGCCGCCGGTGGCCGATGGTCCGCTGGAGGCTGACGCGCGATCAGAGGCCGGCGGGCGTGCGGGCGGCGGGCTGCCGGAGGCGGCCCGATGAACGTCGTCCGGCAGATCGAGCGGCTCGCCGAAGCGGGCGGCTGGCTGGGGCGCACCGCGTTCTGGGCCGACGGCGTCCCGCACACGCACGCGGACGTGCACCGGCTGGCCGCCGTCGCCGCGGCCGGGCTGGCCGCGCGGGGGGTGCGCCGGGGCGACCGCGTGCTGCTCGCGCTCCCCGACGGCATCGGCCTGGTCGCGGCCTTCCTCGGCGCGGCGCGGATCGGCGCGCCGGCCGTCATCGTCAACCCCGACCTCACGACCTCCGACCACGCCAGGATCGCCGCCGGCTGCACCCCCCACACCATCGTCGCCGCCCACCTCGACGCCGGGTGTCGCGTCACTCCCGGGGAGTTGTTCGCTCTGGGGCGGACCCGGCCGGTCCCCGAGCCCCTCGACGTCGGGCCCGGCGAGCCCCTGTACGTCCAGTACACCTCCGGCACCACCGGCGCGCCCAAGGGCGCGGTGCACACCCACGGGCAGCTCGCCGCCTACCAGCGGTGCGTCGGCGCGGGCGTGCTGGGCATGCGCGCCGACGACGTGCTGCTGTCGGTGTCGAAGCTGTACTTCGCCTACGGGTTCGGCAACGCGCTGGTCTTCCCGCTGTTCACCGGGGCGGGCGCGGTGCTGTTCGGGCACCGGCCCAAGCCCGCGGAGGTCGCGGCGGCGATCGGCCGGCACGGGGTCACGCTGCTGTTCTCCGTGCCCGGGTTCTACGCCAAGCTGCTCGACCACTGCCCGCCGGAGGGGTTCGCCTCGCTGCGCGCCGCGGTGTCGGCGGGCGAACGGCTGCTCCCGGCGCTCGGCGAGAAGGTGGCCAGGGCCCTGGGGGCGCCGGTGCTGGAGCAGATCGGCGCCACGGAGGCCGGTCACGCGTACTGCGCCAACACCGTCTGGGACAACACCCCCGGCACCCTCGGCCGGCCGGTGCCGGAATGCGAGCTCCAGCTCCGTGGCCGGGACGGCGGCCCGGTCCCCGACGGCGAGATCGGGGAGCTGTGGGTACGCAGCCCCATGATCATGCCGGGCTACCTCGGCGCGCCGGACCTGACCGCGAGCGTGCTGGCCGACGGCTGGCTCAACACGCGCGACCAGGTGAGCCGCCGCCCGGACGGCACGTACGTGCACCACGGCCGCACCGACGACATCGAGGTCGTCGGCGGTATCAACGTGGCGCCGGCCGAGATCGAGGCGGTGCTCGCCCGCCATCCCGGCGTCCGCGAGGTGGCCGTGGTGTCCGTGCGCGACCCGGCCGGCGTCACCGCACTCCGCGCGTTCGTGGTGCCCGGCACGCCGGGGGCGGACGGCGCACGGGTGCCCGGCACGCCCGGGGCGGACGCCGCGCGCGTGCCCGGCACGCCCGGGGCGGACGGCGCGCGGCTGGAGCCGGAGCTGATCGCGCTGGCCCGCGCACACCTGGCCGCCTTCAAGGTGCCCAAGTCGGTCCGCGTGGTCGCGGAGCTTCCGCGCACGCACACCGGCAAACTCCGCCGCTTCGTCCTGCGTGAAGGCGCCGAGGCGGCGGGCGGACCGTACAGAAAGGACGTCTCCTCATGAGACCAGCCATCGTCCTCGCGGCGACCCTGCTCGCCTGCGCGGCCCTGCCGCTCCCGGCCCACGGCGCGCCCACCGGCGCGACCGCGACCACCACGACCACCACGGCCCGTGCGGCGTCACCGGTGCCGCCCGCGCCCCGCATCGTCGCGGAGGGGCTGGCGCATCCGCGCGGCATCCGCGCCCTGGCCGACGGCGTGGTGCTGGTCGCCGAGTCCGGGCGGGAGGGCACCGAGCCCTGCCTGCCCAGGAGCCCGGGCAGCGCGGGAGCCGAGCAGTGTCTCAGCCGCACCGGCGCCGTCTCCCTGTTCACGCACGGCCGCAGGACCACGCTCGTCGGCGGCGCCGCCTCGCTCGGCACCAAGGACGGCGCCTTCGCGCACGGGCCGAGCGACCTGCTCATCACCCCGAAGGGGCTGGTCGTCGTCATGGGCCTGGCCAACAACCCCACCGGGCGCGAGGCGCTCGGCGCGGCCGGTCGCGACCTCGGCACCCTCGCCTATGCCACCCGCAAGGGGCTGCGGCCGTTCGCCGACCTGGCCGCCCACGAGATCGCGAACAACCCGGACGGCGGCGCGGGCTTCGCCGGGCTGTGGTGCCATCCGTACGCCGTGCTGGCGGACGGCGACGGGTTCCTGGTCGCCGACGCCGGGGCCAACGCGCTGCTGCGGGTGGCCGCAGACGGCGCCGTCTCGGTCGTCGCGGTGTTCCCGGCCCAGACGGTGACCACGCCGAACGGGCCCGCCCAGGTCCAGTCGGTGCCCACCTCCGTCGTACGCGGGCCGCGCGGCTCGTACTACGTCGGCGAGTACACCGGATACCCCTACACCGGCAAGATCGCGCGCGTCTGGCACGTGGTCCCCGGGCAGCCGCCGCGCGTCCACGCCCAGGGCCTGTCACCCATCCTCGACATGGACGTCGACGCCCGGGGACGGCTGCACGTCCTCGAAGTCGACTACGCCGGCAGCCCCCACACCGTCCCTCCGCCCGCCGGCCGGGTCACCCGCGTCGAACGCGACGGGACGGCCGTGCCCGTCATCACCGAGGGGCTGACGATGCCCAGCTCGTTGTCCTTCGCCCGCGACACCCTGTACGTCGCCGACGACTCCGTCTCCCTCAACGGCCGGCTGCTGGCCTACCGGCTGCCGTGACCGGCATCGGCAACCGCACCGGCGTGGACGTGACCGCCGCCGCCGTGGCCCGCGCGCAGGCGCGTACCGTTCGGGTGCTGGCCGTCACCCAGGTCGTCGGCGGCGTGGGCGCGCTGGCCGGCACCACGGCCGGCGGGCTGCTCGCCGCGTCCGTCGCCGGCGACCCGGCCGCCGCCGGATACGCGCAGGGCTCCCAGGTGGCCGGGGCGGCGCTGCTCGCCCTGCCCATCGTGCTCGTCATGCAGCGGTTCGGCCGGCGCCGCGGCATGGTCGCGGGCTTCGCCACCGGGCTGGCCGGCGCGTGCGTCGCGGTCCTGGGCGGCTGGACGAACTCGCTGCCCGTCCTGATGGCCGGGCTCATCCTGTACGGCGCCGCGACCGCCACCAGCCTGCAGTCCCGGTACGCCGCCACCGACCTGGCCACGCCCGCGCAGCGCGCCCGCGCCCTGTCCACCGTCGTCTGGGCCGCTACCGCCGGCGTGGCGATCGGCCCGAACCTGGTCGGGCCCGCCGCCGCGGTGGCCGGACGCGCCGGCCTGCCCCCGCTGACCGGCGCGTACGTCTTCGCGGCGGCGGCCTTCCTGGTGGCGGCCACCGTGGCCGGCACGATGCTGCGCCCCGACCCCCTGCTCCTGTCCCGCCGGGTCGCCGGCGAGCCGGCCCGGCCCGCCCCCGGCGGCGCCTGGGCGCCCCGGCTGATCCTGGCCACCCCGCCGGCCCGGCTGGCGCTGATGACGATGGTGGTGAGCCACTCCGTCATGCTGCCGCTGATGGTGATCACCCCCGTGCACATGGCGGCGGCGGGCACCGGCCTGACCGTCATCGGCGCCGCGGCCAGCGCCCACGTGCTGGGCATGTACGTCCTGTCGCCGCTGGCCGGCCGGCTCTGCGACCGGTTCGGGCGGCGGGCGGGCCTGGTGACCGGCTCGGCGCTGCTGCTGGCCGCCGCCGTCGTGACCGGCACGGCCGGCCACGACTCCTGGCGGCTGACCGCGGGGCTGGTGCTGCTCGGCGTGGGCTGGTCGGCCTGCCTGGTCTCCGGCTCGCTGCTGCTCAGCGAGTCGGTGCCGGCCGGGCGGCGGCTGCGGGTCCAGGGCACGGCCGACATGACGGTGGGCCTGTGCGCGGCGACCGGCGGGCTGATCGCCGGCCCGGTGGTCGGCACGTTCGGCTTCGCGGGGCTCACGCTGGGCGCGGGCGTCCTGGTGCTGTCCCTGATCGCCGTACAGACGCACGCCCTGCTCACGGGCCGGGCCGGATGAGCGGGCAGGAGCGTGACGGGCGGGAGACGCGGCTGAGGATCGTCGGCGAGTTCGCGGTCTTCTCCGGGGCGCGCCGCCTGACCGGCGCCGAGGTGGGCAGCCGCAAGGCCCGTACGCTGCTCGCGCTGCTCGCCGTGGCCGACGGGCGGCCGGTGCGCCTGGACGCCGCCGCCCAGGCGTTGTGGGGCGAGACGTGGCCGGCCCGGCCGGGGGACAACCTGGCCACGCTGGTCAGCAGGCTGCGCGCCACGCTCGGCCCCGGCGTCGTGCTCGGCGGGCGCAGCGGATACCGCCTGGACCGGCACGTCCGCGTCGACCTGTGGGAGGCGCGCGAGCTGACCGGCCACGCCGAAGGCGCCCTGCCGGGGGACGCGCGCCTGGCCATGCGGCTGGCGGGCGACGCCGTCCGCCTCGTCGCCGACGCCGAGGTGTTCCCCGACGCCACGGACGCGCCGTGGGCCGAGCCCGCCAGGGCGGCGCGGGCCGACGTTCTGCGGCGGGCGCTGCACGTGACCGCCGCCGCCGCGCTGCGCCGCCGGCGTCTGACGGAGGCGCGCCTGGCCGCGCAGTCCGCCGTGGCGCAGGATCCGTACGACGAGATCGCCTGCCGCCTGCTCATGCGGGCCCACGAGCTGGCCGGCGAGCCCGCCAAGGCGCTGACCGCGTACGAGCGGCTCCGGGCCACGCTCGCCGAGGAGCTGGGCATCGACCCCACCCCGGCCACCAGCGCCCTCCACGTGGCCATCCTCCGCAGCGCCACCCTCACCCCCTGACTCCTCGGCAGCGTCACGCTCACCCCCTGACTCCTCCGCCGCGTCACGCTCACCCCCTGACTCCTCCGCCGCGTCACGTTCATCCGCCGGCCCCTTGGCGGAGGCCGGCCGCCGGTAGCCCGGCCGCCGGTGGGCGGGCGGGCGCGGTCAGGTCGCCGGCGCCCGGGTCGGGGAGCAGGACGGAGGGCAGCGGGCAGCCGGGATGCATCCGCAACAGCTGGTAGGCGACACCGCCGAGCCCGGGCAGCAGCCCCGGCACCAGCGCGTTCCCGGCGAACCCGCTGCAGGGCCCGAACTCCTCGATCCCGCTGAGCATGCGGCCGTCCAGCCGCTCCCTGTCCACGCCGATCGCGCCGGCGTCGGCGGCGAGCGTGAGCACCTCCCAGGCGCCGAGGTCCCCGTGGGCCAGGGTGTGGCTGCGGCCGAAACCGTCCGCCCGGCACACCGCCGCCGCCCGCCCCAGCACGGCGCGCCACCGCGCGGCGCTCGCCGGATCGTCCCGGGCCACCCGCCGCAGCTCGTCCGCCGCGACGACCCCGATCCCGCCCGCCCCGTAAGCCCAGGTGGCAGCGCCGACCGTCGGATGATCGAGCCCCGCCGGCAGCTCGTCCCGCCCCGAGACGGCGGCGGCGAGAGCGGCGGCCTCCGCGTTCCCGGTGGCCGCCGCCAGCCGGGACAGCGCCCAGCCGATCCCCGCGGCCCCATGGGCCAGCCCAGCGGCACCATGAGCCGGCCCGCCGGCAGGGCCATAAGCCGGGTCGGCAGCGGCCCCATGGGCCGGCTCGCCGGCGGAGGCCACGGACGGATCCGGCTCCGTCCACCGGACGATGCCGTCGCGGACCTGCGCCGTCGCCACCAGCCGGGACCCGATCTCGGCCGCCAGCGCCACCGCGCCGGCGTGCCCGCCCGGGACGTGCTCGTCCAGCCTGAGCAGCGGCACCACCGCCCCGGCCGGCCCGTCGAGCAGCCCGGCCGGCCCGTCCGGCAGCCCGGCCGATCCGTCCGGCAGCCCGGACGGCCCGTCGGCGGGCAGCCCGGCCGGCCCGTCGGCGGGCAGGGCGGCGGGCAGGGAGGTGAGCGCGGCCGACGCCCGGGACACCGCCTCGGCCGGCTCCACCGCACCGAGCCGGCCGAGCAGCAGCCAGGCCCAGATCCACGACCCGATGCCCAGATAGCCCCCGGCGACCTCGAAAGCGCCGGCCGGCAGCAGGGCGTCGCCGGTGGCGCGCAGGGTGCGCAGCACGGCTCGCAGCAGGCCGTCCGCCTCGGGCACCGGGTCCGCCCGGCCGTGCGCCACCTCGTGCCGGTAGGCCGCGAGCAGCACGGCGACCCCCGCCGTACCGCCGTACATGTCCGGCCCGAGCGGCAGCACCGCCCAGCCGGCCGGGTCGAGCACCGGCCCGATCCAGGTGGCGCTGCCGTCGTTCCCCCGCACGGCGGACGCGGCCAGCACGCGCACGATCCCGGCCGCCGCCGCGCGCCGCCGCCGGTCCAGGTCCGTGGTGCGCACCCGGCGCGGCACCAGGCTCCGCGCGCCGCGCAACCACCCGTCGTTCAGGTACGCGCCGACCACGGCGGACCGGATGACCTGCCGTTCCACCTCGACGTCGGCCGCCCGCCAGCGGCGCAGCGCGCCGGCGAACAGGTCGTCCGCCGCCCCCCACGTCGTCCCGCGCGGCCCGGTCAGCAGTCCCCTGCGCGGCGTGGTGGAGTAGACGGGCACGTCGGCGACGAGCAGGTCCGCCACCTCGGCCGCGATCACCGCCGGATCGTCGGGCCTGCCGGGCGCGTTGGCCGCCTGCCGGGCGAGCACGGCCTCGGCGCGTGCGCGGGCGGCCGGCTCGTCGTGCAGCGACGCCGGGTGCCACAACATGCGGCCCAGCTCGGCGTACGACTCGGTGGAGCGCGGAACGACCCGGACCGGCACGTCGGCGAAACCGGCGAGCGCCGGCTCCAGCTCACCCGCCTCGTCCAGGCCCCGCAACCGCTCGGTCAGCTCGGTGAACCCGGCGACCACCCGATCCCAGTACGCCCCCAGCACCGGCTCGGGGCTCGGCAGGTTGCGCTCCACGGGCACCTCCACGCGGGCCCGGCCCATCCTGGCCCGATCGGTGCCCGCGTCCAGGACGACCTGCAGCTCCGCGGCCGGTTGCTGGCCGGGCAGCGAGCCGATCCCGGACGGGTCGATCCCGCGCCAGCCGAGCGCCACCCCGCGGTCCGGCAGCAGGCCGGTGCCCAGCACCGAGCCGCCCAGCAGCGCCGCGGCCCTGTCGGTGGCGTCGCCGCACCCCAGCTCCACGGCGGGCGGCGGCGGCGTGAACAGCGTCTCGCAGTCCACGACGACGGGCACCGGCCCGGCCGCGACGAGGTTCTCGGCGTGCAGGTCGCTGCCGCCGAGCAGGAGCATCACCGCCAGCCAGTGTCCCAGGCCACGATGGAAGGCCCGCAGCTCCGCGTCGCCGTCGCAGTGGCGGTGCCCGACATGTCCGGCCCAGCCGTACGTGCCGCGCGCCACCACCTCGGGCACCCGGATCCGGGCTTCGGCCGGCTCGTCGTGCAGCACCCGCTCCAGGAACCGCGCCAGGGCGCGGTCCACGGAGACCGGCCGCGGCTTGTAGACGACGCGGCCGCCCTCGCACCCCAGGATGACCACGGTCTGCCCGCCCCGATGGCTGTCCCCGGCCGCGAACTCCACCTCGGCCAGCCCCGTTCCACCACCGCCCAGGAGCGCGCCCAGCGCCGCGCGGTCGGTGGCGAACCGGTGCGCCAGCGTCAGCGCCGCCGCGCACCTGTTGCCGATCACCCGGCGCAGGCGGGGCAGCAGCGTCGGATAGTGGCCGCCCAGCGAGGTCCAGAAGGCGGGGGTGGCCGTCAGGGCCCGCCACTCCGCCCACCGGGCCGCCGGGTCGGCCCCGGTGAGCCGGCCGGTGAGGCGGGCCGCGTGCAGCTCCAGGAGCAGGACGCGGCCCACGAGCCGGCGTACGGTGTCGTGCAGCGCCGCCTCGGCGGCGGCGTGCAGCGCCTCCCGCTCCGCCTCCGCCAGCCCCGGCACCGCGCCGAGCCGGGCCGCCAGCCGGACCAGGGCAGGTTCCAGCAGGTGACCCGGCACGGTGTCGTTCACGGTGTCGTCACCTCCGCGTGCGGAGGCGTCCGGTCGAAGCTGCCCACGGCTAGGAGACCGCGGCCATCTCGAACTGGACGGTACGGGTGGAGCGGGTGTTCGCCAGGCTGCGCGTGTTCGCCAGCGCCCGCGTGTTCACCGTCGCCCGGGTGTTGACGGCGCGGGTGTTGACGGCGCGGGTGTTGACGGCGCGGGTGTTGACCGTGCGCGTGTTGACTGTGCGGGTGTTGATCTGACGCGTGCTGGCCGCGCGGGTGTTGATCTGGCGAGTGTTGATCTCGCGCGTGTTGGCGGTACGCGTGTTGACCGTGCGCGTGTTGATCTCCCGCGTGTTGACCTGGCGCGTGTTGGCCGCGCGGGTGTTGATCTCCCGCGTGTTGGCCGGGCTCCGGGTGTTGCCGGCACTCCGGGTGCTGCCCAAGGTGACCGACTCGAAGGTGAGGTCGTCCTCGCCGGCGCCGAACAGCGGTCCCGCCGGGTTGATCAGTTCGTCGAACCCCTGGGCCGTCTGGTGCCCGGCGCGCCAGGCGGCGACGACCTCCTCGGCTTGCCACTGGGTGAGTTCTGACATGTGACCGGTCCCTCCTGGGCTCGTCTTCTTGGTCAGTCCCGATGCTCCGGGCGGCCGTTGCAGTTCCGTTGCAGTCCCGCCCGCCGACCGGCACGCGCGAAAAGTGGCGTCATCCCCGGAGCCGTCCCGGGCGTATCACTGGGCAGATCCCGGAGCCCTGTCGCGGGGCCCCCGGGAGCGAACGGGGCATTCGGGGGGATCCACGCGAACGTGCGACAGCCGCAACCCGTGCGCGCGCCGCGCGCCGGGCACGTCCGATGACGCGAGAAAGGCAGCACTGTGACCGACTCATCCATGGTGGCGGCCCCGCCGGTCCCGCCGCTCGGCGCCCATCCGCTGCTGCTGTTCCTGCTCCAGGTCGCGGTGCTGCTCCTGGTCGCCGTGGCGCTGGGCCGGCTCGCCGTACGGTGGAAGCTGCCCGCCGTGGTCGGCGAGCTGTGCGCCGGCGTCATCCTGGGCCCGTCGCTCCTCCAGCACGCCGCCCCCGCCCTGGCCGCCTGGCTGCTGCCGCGCGATGCCGAGCAGCTCCACCTGCTGGACTCGGTCGGCCAGCTCGGCGTGCTGCTGCTGGTGGGGATCACCGGCAGCCACCTGGATCTCGGGCTGGTGCGCAGGCGCGGCGCCACCGCCGCCAAGGTCAGCCTGTTCGGCCTGGTCATCCCGTTCGCGCTGGGCCTCGGCGCCGGGCTGCTGCCCTCGCCGCTGGCCGCCGGCAGCCCGGACCGCACGGTGTTCGCGCTCTTCCTGGGGGTGGCGATGTGCGTGAGCGCCATCCCGGTCATCGCCAAGACCCTGTTCGACATGAACCTGCTGCACCGCAACATCGGCCAGCTCACCCTGGTCGCCGGAATGGTGGACGACGTGTTCGGCTGGGTGATGCTGTCGATCGTCTCGGTCATGGCGACGACCGGGCTGGCCGCGCGGAACGTGGCGCTCTCGATCGCGTACGTGCTCGCGGTGCTCCTGTTCGCGGCGCTCGTCGGCAAGCCGCTGGTCGCCCGGCTCTACCGGCGGGTACGCACGCCCTCCACCGTCACCGCCGTCACCGTGGTGCTCGTCCTGCTGTCCGCCGCCGGCACCCACGCGCTGGGCCTGGAGGCCGTCTTCGGCGCCTTCGTGATGGGCATCCTCATCGGCGCCTGGGGCAAACCCGACCCCGCCGGGCTCGCCCCGCTGCGCACCGTCGTGCTGGCCGTGCTCGCCCCGGTGTTCTTCGCCACCGCGGGGCTGCGCATGGACCTGACCGCCCTGGCCAGGCCCGAGGTCCTCGGCGCGGGGCTGCTGGTGCTGGCCGTCGCCGTTGCCGGGAAGTTCGCCGGGGCCTTCCTCGGGGCCCGGCTCAGCCGGCTCACCTCCTGGGAGGCGCTCGCGCTGGGCGCGGGGATGAACGCCCGCGGCGTCATCGAGGTCATCGTCGCCATGGTCGGCCTGCGGCTCGGCGTGCTGAACCTGGAAACGTACACGATCATCATCCTCGTCGCGGTCGTCACCTCGCTGATGGCGCCGCCGATCCTGCGGGTGGCGATGGCCAGGGTCGCCGTCACCGAGGAGGAGGAGCGCAGGAACGCCGACGGCGCCCGGCCCGCGACCACCCCCGGAACCCCGTCCTGACCGCCCGGCTTTCAGCCGATCCAGCCGCGCCTGGCGGCCGTGACGCCGGCGGCGAACCTGGTCTCCGCCGCCACATCTCCATGATCGTGGAGATGTGGCGGCGGACGGTGCGCAGGCTCATGCCGGTGCGGTTGGCGATGGTCTCGTCCTTGAGCCCGAGGGCCATCATCCCCACGAGCTGGAGCTGCAGTTCGCTGGGCCCGCCGGGAGCCGAGGGCGCCGGGGCGGCCCCGGCTCCGGCGGGGGAGGCGACGGGCGTGGCCCTGGCCCACAGCAGCTCGAAGTACTGCCGCAGCGCCTTGACGATGACGGGAGCCCTGACCAGGGCGATCCCATGGGCGCCGCTGGGAGTCAGCGGGAGCATCGCGACCTCCTCGTCGACGAGCTTCATCTTCATCGGCAGGTTGCGCATGATCCGCACCTCCTCGCCATCGGCGATGGAGCTCTGGATGACGTGGTGGCCGACCTCGTTGCCGAAGTACTCGGTGGAGTAGACCGACCGGCAGCGGACGTTGCGCGAGGTCACGCGGCGCGGTGGCGGGACCGAGCTCTCCTTGCGCAGCGGCATGTCGAAGCGCCAGGTGTGCAGGCCCAGGAAGTCGGAGCGGGCCGAGTTGACGAGGGAGAGCGACAGCGAGTGGATCTCCTCCGGGTCGGTCACGATCCGGATCCCCTCCTCGGGGGCCCGCTCGACGGCCCGCTGCGAGAAGATCCGCTGGATGTCGTTGAGCCGGACGTAGGCCGCGGCGAGTTGATCGCTCGACTCGATCAGCTGTCTCTGCAGGTCATGAAGGATGTCACGGAAGGCCAGGGTGGGGTCGGTGGGCCGGATGGCGGTCGAGGAGCTGTAGACCACCCGGTGGACGAGGCCGCGGCTGATCAGCTCGTCCAGCGAGACGGGCGAACCCGCGCGTTCCACCGCCTCGGATTCGGAGCATTCACCGTGGCTGAGAAAAGCCGCGTAACCGGTGGCGAGCCGCTCGGGAAGAAGCCCGCTCAGCAGGTTTCCCATTTCGCTCGCGGCGCTCTCGTCGTGCTCTTCAATCCGCGCCTTCTCCGTCACAGATCCCCCGCTGAGCCCTATGTACGACAGTGAGCGCGGGCACTATAACACCGCCACTCGCGGCCATTTATCCGGTAGCCACCCGTATCGGCGCGAATTCCACCGGATATGGGCAGGCAGCTTGCTGCCATCCGGCAGCTTCTCCCTCTTCGGGAAAAGCCGCGCCGCCTAATGTGCGATGCGCCAAGCCACGTCGTGCGCCCGCGCACGCCGGAACATCCCCTACAGGTAAGGCTGAGAAATCCATGATCACACACGAGGTTTCACCAGTGACGATCCCGGACGGCGCCCGGGGTGCGCCCGCCATCGAGGTGCGTGACCTGCGGCAGAGCTATGGCGACTTCGAGGCCGTGCGTGGCGTCTCCTTCCAGGTCCAGCCGGGCGAGCTGTTCGCGCTGCTGGGTACCAACGGCGCCGGCAAGACCACCACCATCGAGGTCCTGGAAGGGTTCTCCGCGCCCACCGGCGGCAGCGTGAAGGTACTCGGCCACGACCCGTTCACCGAGCGGGCCAGGGTCCGCGCCCGCACCGGCCTGATGCTCCAGGAAGGCGGGTTCTTCGGCGACCTGACCGTGGCGGAGACCGTCCGGTTCTGGCGCGACGTCTCCCCGCGCAAGCCCTGCTCGGCCACCGAGATCCTGGAACGGGTCGAGCTCGCCGACAAGGCGGGCGTCCGGGTCAGGCAGCTGTCCGGCGGGCAGAAGCGCCGCCTGGACCTGGCCCTGGCCACGCTGGCCCGGCCCCAGGTGCTGTTCCTGGACGAGCCCACCACCGGCATGGACCCCGAGGCGCGCCGCAACACCTGGACCCTCATCCAGGACCTGGTCGCCGCCGGCACCACCGTCCTGCTCACCACCCACTACCTGGAAGAGGCCGAGCAACTCGCCGGCCGGCTGGCCATCATGCACGCCGGCCGGATCG
Organism: Nonomuraea candida; assembly: GCF_000725485.1. Classification (GTDB taxonomy): domain Bacteria; phylum Actinomycetota; class Actinomycetes; order Streptosporangiales; family Streptosporangiaceae; genus Nonomuraea; species Nonomuraea candida. Next base: position 53,421 of record NZ_JOAG01000044.1, read on the forward strand.
AGTTGACCGGCACCGTCGCCGAGGTGGTGGCCGCCCACGGGCACAGCATCCGCTTCCAGCACCCCGCCCAGGTCGCCGCCCGCCACCTGCCCGCCCTGAACGGCGTCCGGCCCCGGGTGGAGCGCGGCACGGTCGAGTACCGGCTCAGCCCCGACCCGGCCGACACCCAGCACGCCCTGGCCCGCCTGCTGGCCTGGGCATCCGAACACCGTCTCGTCCTGACCCGGCTCGAGGTGCGCAGCGCCTCCCTGGAGGACGTCTTCCTGGAGGTGGCTCATGGCGCTTAGCCGGCCCCAGTCCCCGTCCCTCGATCCATCACTGCTGCTCGGCAACACCTGGAGGGTGGCCCGGCTCGACCTGACCCTGCTGCTGCGCAACCGCATGGCCTTCTTCACCGCCATCGCCTTCCCCCTGCTGCTGGGCAGCGTGGCCCTGCTGCTGCGCAGCGGCTACGTCTCCGGCGTCTCCACCGGCCTCTACACCCTGACCGGGATGCTCGCCCTGGCCGGCTTCTTCGTCACCTTCATGCACCTGACCACCGTCTTCACCGTCCGCCGCGAGGAACTCGTCCTCAAACGCATGCGCGGCAGCGTCCTGTCCGAGACGGCCATCTTCGCCGGCAGCGGCCTGGCCACCACCCTGGTCTACGTCGTCCAGGCAGCCGTCCTGATCACCCTGAGCATCACCACCCTCGGCGGCCACCTGCCCCGCAACCTGCCCCTGCTGTTCCTCGGCGTGGTCCTGGGCTCGGTCATGTTCGTCCCGCTGGCCGCCGCGCTGTCCGGCGTCACCAAGAGCGGCGAGTCCGCGCAGATCACCGTCCTGCCGGCGATGCTCGTCCTGGCCGCCACCTCCCAGGCCAGCTTCCCCCTGACCGGCATGCCCGAGCTGCTCCAGCGCATCGCCGCCTCCCTGCCCCTGTCCCCGGTCGTCGACGTCATCCGCATCGGCTACTTCGGCCTCGACTTCACCACAGCCGCCCCGCACCCGGAACTCGGCTTCACCCAGTCCTGGGCCGCCGCCGCACCACGGCTCCTGCTCATCTGCGCATGGATCGTCGTCGGAACACTGATCGCCCGCAAGTACTTCCGCTGGGAGCCCCGCCACGGCTGACGGCCTCCGTCGCCCGTGGGTCCTGGGCTTCGGGAATCCCCGCCGCCTCCGGCGGCCCGGCCGGAGGCGGCGAGGTCGCGTCACGCGACCGCGGTGCCTTCGAGCTCGACCATCAGGTCGGGGATCGCCAGCCGGGTCACCCCGAGCATCGTGGTGGCCGGCGCCACCCCCGCGGCGCCCAGCCGGGACGCCAGCACGCCGTAGTGCTCGAAGAGCCGATCGACGTCGGTGGTGTAGACGTTGAGCCGGACGAGGTCCGCGAGGGACATGCCGGCCTCGCCGAGCACGGCCTCCAGGTTGTCGAGGCTCAGCGCCAGCTGCGCCGCCATGTCACCGGCGTGCCGGGGCTTGCCGTCGCCGCTCATCGCGGTCTGCCCGGCGCAGTAGAGGGTGCGGGTCTGCCCGGAGACGAGCTCGCCCTGGTTGTACCCCAGCTCCACCGACCACGTCCACGGGTTGACCGCCGTACGCTCCATTGCCACATCAGCTCCATTCGTTTCGTCGACATCGCCGGGGCCCTCGGGCCCTTCCGGCACGTCGATGAGCCTTCCAGGCAATGGCGACATCCTGTGTCGTGTATTCCGGATAGATTTTCCGCATGCGTGCCGACCGGCTGGTCTCCCTGGTGTTGCTGCTGCGGCAGCACGGCCGGATGTCGGCCACCGCGCTGGCCCGCGAGCTGGAGGTGTCCACCCGCACCGTGCTGCGCGACATCGAGGCGCTGTCGGCGGCCGGCGTCCCGGTCTACGCCGAACGCGGCCGGCACGGCGGGTTCGCGCTGATGCCCGGCTTCCGTACCGAGCTGACCGGGCTGAACCACGACGAGGCCCTCGCCCTGCTGGTCGCGGGGTCGCGGCGCGGCGCGCAGGCGTTCGGCCTCGGCTCGGCGCTGGCCTCGGCGATGCTCAAGGTGGTCGACGCGCTGCCCGAGAGCTATCGGGGCACCGCGGCCGGCGCGGCCGAGCGGTTGCTCATCGACCCGGAGACCGACCTGCTGTCGCGCCGGCTGGCCGACGAGGAGGTGCCGGACGCGATCGTGGCCGAGGTCCTGCGCGCGGTGTTCGCCGGGCGCAAGCTGCGCATCCACTACGCGGCGGTGGACCAGAGCCCGAAGTGGCGCACGGTGGACCCGATCGGCCTGGTCACCGTACGCGAGCGGGGCTACCTGCTGGCCACCAGGTCCGGCGCGGACCGCACGTACCGGCTGTCGCGCATCCTGGCCGCCGAGGAGCTCGCCGAGCCCGCGCAGCGCCCGGACCGGGTCGACCTGGACCGCGCCTGGCAGGAGCGCAGCACCCGGTTCCGCACCGGCGGCGACCAGGTCGCCGTGCTGGTGCGCATCGACCCGGCGCGGCGGGAGGACCTGGTGGGCACCGCGCTGGCCGTCCTCGCCGAGGAGACCGACCCGGACGGCCGGCTGCGGATGGAGGTGACCTTCCAGGACCGCAGGCACGCCGAGTGGGCGCTGTGGCAGCTCACCGCGAGAGCCGAGGCGCTGAGCCCGCAGTGGCTGCGCGACAGGATTCGCGACCGCGCCCTGGCGATCGCCGCCCGCTACGCCCCGTCATCCTGACCCCTCGAACCTGGCAGCTTTCCCGAATGCCGCGGCGGCTTCGTCCCCGTCGTACCAGGATGGGCCGTTCTACCGCGACGGCATGGTCCGGATCGTCGTGACCCCGACCTGGGCCAAGCTGATCGACTTCGAGACCACGCTGCCGAGCGCGGTCGAGGAGCTGATCCGGCAACGGGAGCGGCGCCGGCCCGGCTGAGCCCCGCGAGCCGGTCGCGGCGCCCGTCCGCCCCTCCTCGCAGGGATGGCTCCTGAGGGTCCTGGGGTGGTGACGCCTTGAGGGAGGCGGAGGCCGGGGCGGGGGTATAAGACGGTGTGATGTCGCATCCCTGGCGCGGCTGGTGCCTGCTCCGCCCCGGCCTCATGCTGTACGGCGGCACGGTCGGCAGGAACGAACCGCACGCGCACCACGCGGTCCAGCTCATCGTCGCCGCCGAGCCCTTCACCATGGCCGGCGCCCACGGCGAGCGGCTGACCACCCGGGCCGCCGTCGTTCCCCCCGGCGCCCGCCACGCCGTGGTCGCCGGCGCCCGCCAGGCCCTGCTCGTTCACCTGGACCCCCGCAGCTCCCCGGGCCGCGCGCTGCTCGCCCGCCTCGGCACCCCGGCCGAGCCTTTCGCCTGGCCCCCGCCCGCAGCGCGGCCGGCCGGCCCGGCTCAGAGGCCGGCCGCAGCGCACCCCGGCCAGGTGCCGGCAGGTCCGGGGGAAGCCCGGCCGCTCGTGTTCAGGCCGCCGTCGGCCGGTCACGCCCGCTTCGCCGAGGCGGCGGCCGCGCTGCGGGCGGTCGAGGACTGGACCGGCCACCACACCGCCGCCGGCCTTCCGCCGCACCCGGCGGTGGAGGCGGCGATCGAGGTGATCCCCACGCTCCTGGAGCGGGGGCCGGTGCGCCTGCGGGCGGTGGCGGACGCGGTCCACCTGTCGCCCAGCCGGCTGGCGCACCTGTTCAGCGCGCACGTGGGGATCCCGCTGCGGCCGTACGTGCGGTGGTCGCGCATGCAGCGCGCCATCGGGCTGGTGGCCGAGGGGCGGACGCTGACGGCGGCCGCCCACAGCGCCGGGTTCACCGACGGCCCGCACTTCACCCGGGTGTTCCGGGACACCTTCGGGACCACGCCCTCCGAGCTGTCCGCCGCGATCGACTGGGTGCCCTGACCCCGCGAAGCACGCCACGGCCCCGCCCCGGAGCCCGCCCCCGCAGCGGCCCGGACGCGTCGTCGGCGTGACGGTCGCGGGCCGGCTACCGCAGCTCGCGCTTGAGGATCTTGCCGGTCTCCGTCATCGGCAGGGTCTCGCGGAACTCGACGATCCGCGGGTACTTGTAGGCGGCCAGGTTCTCCTTGCCCCAGGCGACGAGCTCGTCCTCGGTCACCGTCGCGCCAGGCGCCGGGATGACGTACGCCTTGACCTCCTCCCCGTACGACTCGTGCGGCACGCCGACCACCGCCACCAGCGAGACCGCCGGATGCGCCATCAGCACCTCCTCCAGCTCGCGCGGGTAGATGTTGAACCCACCCCGGATGATCATGTCCTTGGTGCGGTCGACGATGCTGTAGTAGCCGCCCTCGTCGCGGGTGGCGACGTCACCGGTACGGAACCAGCCGTCCCGCAGCACCTCCCGGGTCTCCTCGGGCCGCCCGTGGTAGCCCTTCATGACGTTGTGGCCCCGGATGGCGATCTCCCCGGGCCCCTCGCCCTCGATGGTGTTCCAGTGGTCGTCCACCAGCCGCATCTCCACCCCCCAGATGGGGAAGCCGATGGTGCCGGGCCTGGTGGGCCGGCCGAGCTGGTTGAAGCAGGCCGCGGGGGAGGTCTCCGACAGGCCGTACCCCTCCAGGATCGGGATGCCGAACGTGGCCTCGAAGTCCTTGAGCACCTCCACCGGGCAGGCGGCGGCCCCCGACACCGCCACCCGTAACGTGGTGGGCACCTCGGCCCCGTCGGCGTGGATCTTCGCCAGCATCGCCCAGTACATGGTCGGCACCCCCGCGAACATCGTCACCTTCTCCTCGCGCATCAGCTCCAGCGCCCGGCCGGGCTCGAAACGCGGCAGGAGCACCAGCGTGGCGCGGCGGCGCAGGCTCACGTTCATGACCGAGGTCTGGCCGAAGGAGTGGAAGAACGGCAGCACGGCCAGCGAGACGTCGCCTTCGGGATCGGCCGGGAACATCTCGTCGCTCACCATCGTGTTGATCAGCAGGTTCGCGTGGGTGAGCGCGGCGCCCTTGGGCCGGCCGGTGGTGCCGGAGGTGTAGAGGATGGCCGCGATGTCGTCCGGCCCGGTCCGTACCGTCTCGAACTGGGCGGGCATCCCGTCCAGCGCCGCCCAGAACGACTCGCCGTGCTCCGACTCGGTGGCCAGCGGGGTGGCGGGCAGCACCAGGAAGTGCTCGCACTCCGCCGCGCCGTCGAACCCCTCCCGCCCGCGCGCCCCCGTCGGCAGCTCGGGGGTGCCCTCGAAGCAGAAGAACGCCTTGGCGTCGCTGTCGGCCAGGTGGTAGGTGATCTCGCGCGGCTGCAGCAGCACGCTGAGCGGGACCACGGTCGCCCCCGCTTTGAGGATGCCGAAGTAGACGAACGGGAAGTAGGGCAGGTTCGGGCACAGCAGCGCGACCTTGTCGCCCTTGCCGATCCCCCGGTCCGCCAGGAGCCCGGCCACCTGGTTCGCGACGGAGTCCACCATGGAGTACGACAGGCGCAGGTCGCCGAAGACCAGGGCGGCGCGGTCCGGAACCGCGCGGGCGCTGTCCTCCAGGACGATCGACAGATTGAGCATCGCGGCCCTTCCTCGAAAACGCGCACGCGCCGGAGCGTGCGCGTCCCCAGGATGCCGCGCGGACCGGGCCGCGACCTTGTACGAACGTGCCGTCTCCCAGGACACCGTGCCGTCAGCCCGGCGCGGCGGGCGTGCGTTCGGCCGCCGCCGCGCGCCTCGGAAACTTGTATGTCCAGGTTGAAAAAAATTATAGATCGAGTTATAAGTTTTCTTGATCCAGGCATAGAGGGAGTTGCCACCCCGAAACGGATGACCGCTGCCGCCCGGCCGCCGGTCATCGGGATGCCGCTCGCCGCGCTCATCCCGCCGGGGGCTGGTGGCGCCCATCGCCGTGTCCACGGTGGCCTGCGGCTTTTCTGCCAGGAGGTACGGGTCTACAAAGTCCTTTCGTGGGGGGGACATGTCTGTGCTGGACTTCCTCGGTCGTGACATGGCGGTCGACCTCGGCACGGCCAACACGCTCGTGTACGTCCGCAACAAGGGGATCGTCCTGGACGAGCCCTCGGTCGTGGCGCTGAACACCAGGACCGAGAAGATCGTCGCGGTCGGCGCCGAGGCCAAACAGATGATCGGCCGCACACCCGGCCACATCGTGGCCATCCGCCCGCTCGCCGACGGCGTGATCACCGAGCTCGAAGTGGCCGAGCAGATGCTGCGCTACTTCATCCAGAAGGTGCACCGCCGCCGCCACTTCGTCCAGCCCCGCCTCGTCGTGGCCGTGCCCAGCGGCACCACCGGGGTGGAGCAGCGCGCGGTGAAGGAGGCGGGATACCAGGCCGGCGCCCGCAAGGTGTACATCATCGAGGAGCCCATGGCCGCCGCCATCGGGTCGGGGCTGCCGGTGAACGAGGCCGTGGGCAGCATGGTGGTCGACATCGGCGGCGGCACCACGGAGGTCGCCGTCATCTCGCTGGGCGGCATCGTCACCGCCCGCTCGCTGCGGGTCGGCGGCGACGAGCTGGACGAGGCCATCATCCAGTACGTCAAGAAGGAGCACTCGCTGCTCCTCGGCGAGCGCACGGCCGAGGAGATCAAGATCGAGCTGGGCTTCGCCTGCCCGCAGGAGCAGGAGCCGGAGGCCGACATCAGGGGACGCGATCTGATCAGCGGCCTGCCGCGCACGGTCAGGATCTCGGCGGCGGAGGTGCGCGAGGCCATCGAGGAGCCCGTGCACGCCATCATCGACGCCGTGCAGACCGCGCTCGACCAGTGCCCGCCCGAGCTGGCCGGTGACCTGGTGAAGACCGGCATCACGCTGACCGGCGGCGGCGCGCTGCTGCGCGGCCTGGACCGGCGGCTGGGCCAGGCCACCGGCATGCCGATCAGGGTCGTGGAGAACCCGCTGCACTCCGTGGTGCTGGGCTCCGGCCGGTGCGTCGAGGAGTTCGACCGGCTGCAGGGCGTCCTGGTGCCCGAGCCGCGGCGCTGATCGGGGGAGGCGACATGCGTGTGTTCTCTCGTATGCGAGCGTTCCCGAGGATGCGAGCGTTCCCGGGGATGCGAGCGCTTCCGAGGATGCCGGCGTTCTCCGGAGTGCGGGCGGCGCCGCCGGTGCGGGCGCCCCACCGGCCGCGCCGGGTGCTCGTGCTGCTGGTCGTGGCCGCGGTCGGGCTGATCACCCTCGACCTGCGCGGGCACGCCTCCTTCCTGCGTACGGCGACCGCCGCCGTGGCCGGGCCGGCCGAGCAGGCGCTCGCCGCCGCGGGCCGGCCGGTGGGCGCCGTGGCGGGAGCCGGGGAGGCGCGCGAGCGGGCCGAGGAGGCCGAGCGGCGGGCGTCCCGGCTGGCGGCGGAGCTGTGGGCGGAGCGGGCCGCCCGGACCCGGGACGCCCAGCGGCACCGGCTGGCCGCCTCCCACCCGGGGCTCAGCCTGATCGACGCCCGCGTCGTCGGCGTGCGCGGCGACAGCGTCACCATCGACGCCGGGTCGCGGGCGGGGGTGGCCCCCGACATGGCCGTGGTCACCGCCGACGGGCTGGTGGGGCGGGTGGTCGAGGCCGGGCCGGCGGTCTCCACCGTCCTGCTCGCCACGGCCCGCTCCGCCGCGGCGGGCGCCCGGGTGACGGACGCCCCCGCGAAGGCCGGGCGGATCGGCACCGTCGAGGGCCGTGGCGACGGGCTGCTGTCGCTGCGGCTGCTCGACGCCGACGCCCCGCTGCGGCCCGGTCAGCGCGTCGAGACGCTCGGCTCCAGCGGCCTGCGCCCCTACCCGCCGGGCGTGCCCATCGGCACGGTGGAGCGCGTCGAGCCCGCCCGCGACCAGCTCACCCGCACCGCCCTGGTGCGCCCCGCCGTCTCCTTCGGCACCCTCGACGTCGTGGGCGTGATCAGGGATGCGGGCTAGGCTCGCGGCGGCGGTGACGCTGGCCCCGCTGCTCCAGGTGGCCATGATGGAGCGGCTGCCGATCCCGCCGCCCGACCTCGTGCTGCTGGTGGCCGTCGTGGCCGGCGCCGCCCTGGGGCCGCTCGCCGGCGCGGTGACCGGCTTCGCGGCCGGGCTGGTCGCGGACCTGGTCCCGCCCGCGCTGCCGCCCGCCGGCCGCACCGCGCTGCTGCTCTGCCTGGCCGGGTACGCCGCCGGGCTGATCCCGCGCTCACCGGCGCGCGAGCTGCCCACGACGGCTCGCGCGCTGGTGGCGAGCGCGGGCGGCACCGTCCTCGTGACGGCCGCCGCCCTGCTGCTCGCCGCCTGGCCGGGCACCCCCGCGCCCGCCTCCTGGACGGGCGGCGCCACCCCGGTGGCCGGCCTGCCGCCCGCCGCGGCGGCCCTGGCCGCCCTCCCGTGCAACCTGATCGCCGGCCCGCTGCTGTGGCGCCTGCTCACCCGGCGCCCCCGGGCCTCACTGAGAAGGCACAACCATGCGACCCTCCCGCTTCCGCCTGCCGCTGGTGCACCTGCTGGTGGCAGCGATCTTCCTCACCCTGCTCGGCCGGTTGTGGCAGGTGCAGATCCTGGACGGCGAGCGCTACGACCGAGCCGCCTTCGCCGACCACGTGCGCCACATCGCCATCCCGGCCGTGCGCGGGCGCATCCTCGATGACCGGGGCCGCCCCCTGGCCCGCAACCGCGCCGCGATGACGATCTCCGTGGACCGGGTCGAGCTCGGCCGGCAGCCCGACCGGGGCCGCGCCACGCTGCGCGCGCTGGCCGCGCTGCTCGACCGGCCCTACGAGGAGCTGTCGCGGCGGATGACGCCGTGCGGGCCCCGGACGGGCAAGCCCTGCTGGGCGGGCTCGCCGTACGAGCCGATCCCGGTGGCCGAGGGCGTCCCGGCGAGGACCGCCACGCAGATCGCCGAGCGGCCGGAGGACTTCCCCGGCGTGAGCGCCGCGCCCGAGCCCGTCCGCGACCATCCCCGGGGGGAGCTGGCCGCGCACGTGCTCGGCTACCTGGGGCCGGCGGACGAGGGCGCCGGCGAGGTCGGCAGGGACGGCCTCGAAGCGTCGTACGAGGCGGACCTGCGCGGCGAGCCGGGCAGCAGGGAGGTCGTCGTGGACAGCGCGGGACAGGTGCTGCGCACCGTGCGCGAGCAGCCGCCCGCGCCCGGCGCCACGCTCGTCACCAGCATCGACGCCGACGTGCAGGCGGTGACGGAGCGGGCGCTGGAACGCGCGGTCCGCAAGGCGCGCGGCCGGGGCGCGCCGGCCGACTCGGGGGCCGCCGTCGTGCTGGAGGCCCGCACCGGGCGCGTGGTCGCCATGGCCTCCTACCCCGGCTACGACCCCGAGGTGTGGACGGGCGGCATCGAGCCGGACGACTACCGCCGGCTCACCTCCGGCCACGACCGGCCGCTGCTGTCGCGGGCCATCCAGGCGCAGTGGCCGCCCGCCTCCACCTGGAAGGTCGTCTCCACGGCCGCCGCCACGGGCGCCGGCTACCCGCTGAAGGGACGCTACGACTGCCCCGGCTCCTACCGGGTCGGCGACCGCTCCTTCCGCAACTTCGGCGGCGCCGACCTCGGCGTCATGGACCTGCACGAGGCCCTCGTCCAGTCCTGCGACACGATCTACTACCGCTTCGCGCACCAGCTCTGGCTCAAGGACCACCGCGACCCCATGCAGCGCATGGCCAGGGCCTTCGGCTTCGGCGCCGAGACCGGCGTGGACCTGCCCGGCGAGGCCGCGGGCCGGGTGCCCGACCGGGCGTGGAAGAAGGCGTACTGGGAGGAGACCAGGCAGCGCACGTGCGAGGAGGCGCGCGAGGGCTACCCGGAGACGGCCAGGACCGACCCCGGCAGGGCCGCCTACCTCAAGGCGATCGCCGCCGAGAACTGCGCCCGCGGCTACGCCTGGACCGCCGGTGACGCCGCGAACTTCTCCATCGGGCAGGGCGACGTGCTGGCCACGCCGCTGCAACTGGCCCGCGCGTACGCGGCCCTCGCCAACGGCGGCACCCTCTTCTCCCCCCGCGTCGGCAAGGAGGTGCGCGGCCCGGACGGCCGGCTCGTCAGGTCCGTCGTCCCGCCCGTCACGGGGCGGCTGCCGGTGCCCGGCAAGACGCTGTCCTACATCAGGGACGCGCTGGCGGAGGTGCCGAAGTCGGGCACGGCCGCCGGCGCGTTCGCCGGGTTCCCGCTCGGCAAGCTGGCGGTGGCCGGCAAGACGGGCACGGCGGAGGCGTACGGGGAGAAGGACACCTCCTGGTTCGCCTCCTTCGCCCCCGCCGATGACCCCCGCCACGTGGTCGTGGCCGTGATCTCGCAGGGCGGCTCGGGCGGCGAGGCGGCGGCGCCGGCCGTCCGGGAGATCTGGTCCGGCATGTACGGGCTGGAGGGCCGGACGGCCGCCCTGCCCGCGAGGAGCCGCAGATGACGCCCTTCACCTCCGGCGGCACCCGGCTCGTGCCCCGCCGCGACGACGTGCCCCAGTGGCGCGCGCACGCGCCGCTCACCGACCGGGCCGGGGGCGTCCTCACCCGGCTGCGGCGTGACCGGCGGCGGGCCGCCCTGCGGGCCGTCGACTGGACGCTGCTGGTCCCGGCGCTCCTGCTCTGCCTGACGGGCACGCTGCTGGTCTGGTCGGCCACCCGGCCCAGGATGGAGGCGGCGGGGGAGGACCCGCAGACCTACCTCAAGAGGCAGGCCGCGAACGTCCTCGTGGGCCTGGCCGTGATGACCGCGATCACCCTGTCCGGCCATGGCGCGCTGCGCGCGTGGACGACGCCGGCGTACCTGGCCGGGCTGCTCGGCCTGGCGGCGGTGCTGACCCCGCTGGGGACGACCGCCAACGGCGCGCAGTCGTGGCTCTCGCTCGGCGGTCTGGACGTGCAGCCGTCGGAGCCGGCCAAGGTCGCGCTCGTGCTCATGCTGGCCGCGGTGCTGGCCGACGGCGCCCGGGGGAGGGGGTTCGCGCTCGCGCTGGCGGTGGCGGCCCTCCCGCTCGGCCTCATCATGCTCCAGCCCGACCTCGGCACCGCCATGATCATGGTGGTGACGGCGGGCGGCATGCTGGTGGTGGCCGGGCTGCGCGGCCGGTGGATCGCCCTGCTGGCCGGGGCGGGCGTCGCCGCGGCGGCCGCGGCCTGGTTCCTCGGGCTGCTCCGCCCGCACCAGATGCAGCGGCTGCTCACCTTCGCCGACCCGATGGCCGACCCGCAGGGCGCGGGGTACAACGCCACGCAGGCGCTGGTGACGGTCGGCTCGGGCGGGCTGTTCGGGCGGGGCTTGTTCCGCGGCGACCAGACCGGCGGGCGGTTCGTCCCCGAGCAGCACACCGACTTCGTCTTCACCGTGGCCGGCGAGGAGCTCGGGTTCGCCGGGGCGGCGCTGATCCTGGTGCTGCTCTGGGCGCTGCTGCGGCGGGCGCTGCGCGTCGCGGACGGTGCGGTCACCCCCTTCGGCAGGCTGGCCGCCGCCGGGATCGCCTGCTGGCTGGCCGCGCAGACGTTCGTCAACGTCGGCATGGTGCTGGGCCTGGCGCCCATCGTGGGCGTGCCGCTGCCGTTCGTCTCCTACGGGGGGTCGTCGACCGTGGCATGCCTGGCGGCGGTGGGCGTGCTGATGTCGGTACGCCGCCAGGCCGTGCTCTAGGAGGCGCCGCCCCTCGTCTGCCAGGCTTCGCCGCGCAGGACGTCGATCCAGGTCCCGTCGCCGAGCCGGCCGGTCACGGTCACCTCCGGGCCGCCGACCATGAAGTCGGTGTGCAGGACCGCCTGGTTGACGCCCCGGTCGCGGAGCTGCTCGGAGGTGCTGTCCAGCCATCCGGGCAGCACGTTGGGTATCCCGGCGCCCCAGGCGAGGTGGCAGGCGGCGTTCTCGTCCAGCAGGGTCGTCAGGTAGGTGCGGCCGCTCCGCCCGATGGGGGAGCTGTTGTCGACGAGGGCGACCTCGCCCAGGCTCGGCGCTCCCTCGTCGGCGGCGAGCTGGGCCCTGACCGCCTCCGCGCCGCGGCTCGCCGCGACGTCCACGATCCGGCCCCCGGCGAACGTCAGCCGCAGGTCCTCCACGACCACCCCGTCGAGCGCCAGCGGGCGCGTGCTGGTCACCACGCCCTCGGCGCGGGTGCGGTCCGGCGTCGTGTACACCTCCTCGGTCGGCAGGTTCACGATGGTGTGCTGCCCCGTACGCGCGGCCTGCTCCGAGGTCAGCCAGCGGGCGCCCGGGATCAGCCCGATGGTCAGATCCGTGCCCGGCCCGGCGAACCGCAGCGCGTCCAGGCCGAGCCCGGTCAGCCGGTCGGCGTGCCGGCGCAGCTCCGCCATGCGCTCGCGCCAGGCCGCGACCGGGTCGGGCCGGTCGAGGCGCAGGAAACGTTCGAGGTCCCGCCACAGCGCTTCGACGTCGGGCTCGCCGTACACGAGCCGCGCCCACTCTGCGGTCGGGTAGCAGACGATCGTCCAGGCCAGCCGCGCGTCGATCTGCGCCCTGATCCGGGAGGCCAGCGCGGGCATCCGGTCCAGGCCCGCGCGGGCGCCGTCGAGGCCGGACAGCAGCGCGGGCCGGGGATCGCCCCTGACGCTGATCAGCGCGCCCCCGGCGGCGGCGAGATTCTCGTAGCGGCGGTCCAGCCACGGCGGCGTCCAGGCCAGCGACTCCCGCTCCGCGTGGCGGACGCGGGACGCCTTGGCGTGCGGCTCGAAATACCACACGTCCACATAACGCGCGCCGCGCCGGTAGGCGTGCTCGGCCAGGGCGTGCGCCAGCGGCGCGTGCTCGGGCAGGGCGTCGATCCCGAGGATCTGCCCGTTCTCGAACTGCAGGCCCGCGTCGAGGATCACCTCGGCGTACGCGTCCAGCCGGTCCGTCATCTCCCGCTCCTCACCATGGTCGCGGCGCGCTGCCGGCGCCCTTGCCGCAGAGCGTCCCCGCCCGGGAGGCTGGCCGGCAAAGGATTCGGGCCTGCCCGAATCCTCCCTACGGACCCGGCCCCGGGAGAACCGATGATCCGTCTGCGTCTCGGCGAAGCCGACCTGCTCCGCAGCCGCTTCGCCGTGGCCCCGCTGTGGGAGGCCACCGCGGCGGTACGCGCCGTCCGCCACGCCGGCCGTCACCTTCCCTGGCTGCGCCCTGCCGCCGGGCGGGCGGTGGCCGCCGACCTCGGCGTGCTGCCGCACCTGCTGCCGCCCACGGGCTACGCCCCCGACTTCCTGACCCCGCCGCCCACCCGCCCGCTGCCGGACCCGGAGGACGAGTTCGACCGGCTGCGCGGCCTGCCTCTCGACGTGGTCGCCGCCGAGCTGGCCAGATCCGGCCCGCCGCCCGCCGTCTCGGCCAGGCTCCCCGGTGACCCGGCCGCCGCCCTCGCGCACCTGGCCGCCTCGATGCGCACGGTCTGGCGGCGGCTGCTCGCCCCGCAGTGGCCGCGGATGAGGGACCTCCTCGAAGCGGACATCGCCTACCGGGCCGCCGGCGTGGCCCGGGGCGGGTTCGCGTCGATGCTCGGCGAGCTGCACCCCGGCGTGCGCTGGGCCGGCGGGTGGCTGGAGATCGACGGGCCGGGCCGCGAGACGCTCGACCTCGCCGGCCGTGGCCTGCTCCTCGTGCCGAGCCTGCTGCACGGGCCCGTGCCGAGCGTGCAGCACGACCGGCCGTGGCAGCCGACGCTCATCTATCCGGCCAGGGGCGCGGCCACCCTCGGCGCCCGCCCGGAGGCGCCGCCCGGCACGCTGACCGCCCTGCTCGGCCGCAGCCGCGCGGCGATCCTCGCCGAGCTCGACGAGCCGATGGCCACCGGCGTCCTGGCCCGCCGCCTGGGCCTCAGCCCGGCCACCGTGTCCGGGCACCTCAAGGTCCTGCTGCACGCCGGCCTCCTGACCGCGCGGCGAGCCGGCCGCCAGGTCCACTACGGGCGCACCCCGCTCGGCACGGCCGTCGTGAGCCACGGACGGCACTGATACCGCCCTCGCCGCCGCCCTCCACCGGCCCGGCGTGACCTGAGATCCGCTTCGGCATTCGTCCCACCTGCCGCGCGCCGCGCGGTTACGGTGGCGTTCGTGAACGGCACGGGCGCGTAGGGGGAGGGGCGGGGATGGATCCGCTGGTGTTGGCGGCGGCGACCGCGGTGGTGACCGCGATGGCGACCGAGGGCTGGCAGCAGGCCCGCAACGCGGTCGTCGCGCTGTGGCGGCGGGCGCGCCCCGAACGGGCCGAGGTGATCGCCGCCGAGCTGGAGGAGACCCACGCCGAGGTGGTGGCCGCGCGCCGGGCGGGCGACGGGCAGGCCGAGCAGGACCTGGTCGGCGACTGGCAGCGCAAGCTGCGGCGGCTGCTGGACGCCGACCCCGGCCTGGGCGACGAGCTGCGGCGGGTCCTGGACGAGGAGCTGGCGCCGCTGCTGCCGCCGGACCGGCAGCCCGGCGCCCACAACGTGACGATCACGGTCACCGTCTCCGGGCAGGGACGGGCCAACATCGCGGCCCGAGACCAGCACATCACCGAAAGGTGAGCCGGCCGTCCGGTCGCTCCTCGGACGGGGTGACTTCCGGCGGCGACATTCGGCGCAGCCCGGAACGTGGTGATCGGCAGGCGGGGATGCCGTGGGAGGCGTCGGCCGCCTTCTGACGCCCCTTCTCCTGCTCTGCTTCTCCTCCCGGCGAGGTGGCTTCAACCGGGTCTTCGAGTTCGGCGCGCGGGCTCGCCTTGCGGGGCTGCCTGCCCCGGTCAGCAGCAGTTCTTCAGGTACGACTGCAGGTCGGACAGGGCGGCGGCGACGGCCTGCCTGTCGGCGCGGTACCAGGTGACCTTGCCGTCCTTGCGGGAGGTGAGGAGGCCGCCGCGTCTGAGCTCGGCCAGTTGCTCGGAGGCGCGGGGCTGGCCGATGCCGGCGCGCTCGGCGACCTGGCCGACGGACAGCTCGGCGCCGCGCGCGAACAGGGCCAGGATGCGCTGGCGGACCGGGCTGTCCAGGGCGCGCAGGAAAGCGCCCGCGGCCGCGCTGAGCTCCACGGGCGGCGGCGGCACGGCCGATCGATCGGCGCCGGCCGCTGCGACGCCCGCCGGGGTGGGGCCGGCCGTGGTGGCGGTGTCGGCCGTGGTGGCGGTGTCGGCCGTGGTGGGGCCGGCTGCTACGGGGCCGGGCAGGCCGGCCTGGCCGCCGCGTACGCCGCCCGGCGGGCGGGCCTGGCCCCGCTGGTGATCGAGGCCGGGGCGCGACCGGTCGGATCCTGGCCGCGCTACTACGACAGCCTCACCCTGTTCTCCCCGGCCCGCCACAGCGCCCTGCCCGGACGGCCTTTCCCCGGTGACCCGGACCGCTACCCCGGCCGGGACGAGGTGGTGGCCTACCTCCTGGGCGCGGCCGCTGCTGACCGGGGGCAAGGGCACGCCGGTGTTCGACACCGGCACATACCGGGAGCGGATCGCCGGCGCCGCCCGGCACGGGCGCCGAGCGAGCGCGTCATGACCGCCGCTCACGTCCCCGGGCTGACCAGCCCCGTCTCATAGGCGACGACGACCAGTTGCGCGCGGTCGCGCGCCCCCAGTTTCGCCATCGCCCGGCTGACATGAGTGCGCGCGGTGGCCGGGCTGAGGAACAGCTCGGCGCCGATCTCGTGGTTGCTCAGACCCCGCCCCACCAGGGCCACCACCTCACGCTCGCGCTCGGTCAGCACCGCGAGCCGGTCCTCCGCGACCGTGGCGGCCCTGCGCCGCGCGGTGAGCTGGCCGATGAGACGCCGGGTGATCCGCGGCGCGAGCAGCGCCTCCCCGGCCGCGACCACCCGGATCGCGTGCAGCAGCTCGGCCGGCCCGGCGTCCTTGAGCAGGAAGCCGCTGGCGCCGGCCTGCAAGGCGTCGAAGACGTACTCGTCGGTGTCGTACGTGGTGAGAATGATGATCCGCACCCGCTCCAGCCCGCGCGTCCCGGCGATCCGGGCGGTGGCCTGGATGCCGTCCAGCTTCGGCATGCGGATGTCCATGAGGACGACGTCGGGGCGGGTGGCGCGGGCCCGCTCGACGGCCTCGGCCCCGTTGGTGGCCTCTCCCACGACGGTGATGCCCTCCTCCAGGTCGAGCAGGACCTTGAACCCGGAGCGCACGAGCCCCTCGTCGTCGGCGAGCAGCACCCTGATCGGGGCGTCCTCCGGGGCGGCGGACGCGTTCACAGGCCCGGCCCGGCCGGCGCGAGGGGCAGACGCGCCCTGACCTCGAACCCGCCGCCGGGCAGCGGCGCGGCCTGGAACTCTCCGCCCAGCAGCCGGCAACGCTCCCGCATGCCGGGGATCCCGCGGCCGGGCGGGCGCGGCTCGGCCGCGTCGTGAGCCGGGGCGGCGCGGCGGCCCTCGTCGGTCACGCGGATCTCCAGCGCCTCGGACCCCGGGGTCAGCGCTATCGTGACCCGGGTCGGGCCGGCATGGCGCACCACGTTGGTGATCGACTCCTGCACGATCCGGTAGGCGGCGCTTCCCACCGCGCCGGGCAGCGGCGCCACGGGCGGGGTCTCCTCCAGCCGCACGTCGAGCCCCGCCTCGCGCGCCTTGGCGGCCAGCTCGTCGATCTGTCCCAGCCCGGGGTACGGGCCCCGCCCCTCGTCGTCCGTGCCGTCGTCGTCACGGAGCACCCCGAGGACGGCCCGCATCTCCCGCAGCGCCCGGGAACTGGTCTGCTCGACGGTGCGCAGCGCCTCGCGCGCCGCCTCCGGCCGCCGGTCGAGCACGTGCGCGGCGACCCCGGACTGGACGTTGATGATCGCTATGGCGTGGGCGACGGTGTCGTGGACCTCGCGCGCGATCCGGAGCCGTTCGGCGTTCACCCGGGCGCGCGCCTCCTCCTCCCGCGTGCGTTCGGCCGCCTCGGCCCGCTCCTGCGCCTCGGCCGCGATGACCTGCCGGGACCGGACGGACTCGCCGAGGGCCGCGCTCATGACCGACGCGCCGATCCGGAAGTACACCCAGCCGATGGCGGCGCGTGGCTCGATGTCGGCCGCGGCGACGAGCCAGGTGGCGGTGAGCACGGAGGTGCCCACGCCGGCGATCACCAGCGACCGCCGCCCGTCGCCGTAGGCGGCGAGGGTGTACAGGGCGACGAAGAGCCCGAGCCAGCCGGGCCCGTCGGGGAAGTCGAGGGTGTAGTACGCCGCGCTGGCCAGCGCGGTGATGACGAACACCGGCACCGGCCACCGGCGGCGCACGGCGATCGCCACGCCACTCACGATCAGCAGCCCGTAGCCCAGGTTCCCGAGATCGGTGAGGGGACGCTGGACCACCTCGCCGGCGTTGCGCACCATCGTGCCCTGAACCTGCATCACGGTGATGAAGAGCGCGAGCAGCACGTCCTGCGCCGGCGCGGGCAGGCGCGAGGCCATCACGCGGTGTTCCATGCCGCGATCCTACGGTCGCCGCTCGCGCGGGCACTCCGCCCGGACGCGCGGCCCCGTACGGCGACGGGCGTATCGGGGCACGGGGTCCGTACGCAGAACTGCGTAGATCCCACCGTCCCCTGCCGGAAGCCCCGGCCGCCCCGGCCGCGCGACGATCGCTGCGACGTCAACCACTTCGACCCCTCACGCCCGTCACCGGCGTCTCACCCGGGACGGGCCGAGCCGCCGGGCACCTGCTGCCGGTGCCCGGCATCCGACCGAAAGGATCCTCATGTCCGTCCGTCACCTGCCGGCCGCCGCCGCGGCCGCCCTGCTCGGAGTCGTGGGGCTCGCCACACCGGCGGCCGCGCACGCTCTGGTCCAGCCCGTCGGCGCTTACACCTTGACCTCCGGGCGTACGTGGAGCTTGGTGGCGGCGCTGCTGGGGCTGGCCGGCGTGATCATCGGCGGGCTGGCCCTGGCCCGTCGCGCCGGCGCCGGGAGGAGGAAGGCCGTCGTGGCCCTGGTGGCGGGGCCGGCCTGCGCGGTCATCGGCGGGCTGGTCGTCGCCGTGGCCGACGGCGGCCCCGGCACGGGCTACGGCATAGTCGGGGGCTACCTGGACCTGGCGCTCGGGCTGCTCGCCACGGCCCTCGGCGCCCTGGCCCTGGCCCGCGCCCGCCGAGCGCAGCAGCGCACCCCATGACCCCGCTCGATGACCCCGCTCGGCAGGACCAGGTGCGCTCCCGGATCGCTTGATGACTACAGGCGGCCGGTGCGGGGCGGGTTCCGGCCCGGCCCGGCCGCCCGGCGCAGCGGGCGGGCACCGTACGCACGCCGCGGGGAGCAGGGCTTCCTGCGGCTGGATCCGCTGCAACCGACTCCGGGGCGACGGGGTTCTCCAGGGTGTTGCCAGTGAGAGGAGTGCGGTGATGACCATGGAGACTTCCGTGGAAGGGCGACAGGCGGGCGGCGCGTGGGCGGTGATGGAGAAGTTCTATGCCGCCGAGGCGGCGTACGTGGCCGCGGGCGGGTACGGGAAGGCCAGCTATGACCGGGTCGCCGCGTACCTGGATCCGGAGGTGGTGCTGCACCAGGCTCCGGGCCTGCCGTTCACGGGCACGGGGACGTGGCGGGGCCGGGACGGCATGGAGCGGTTCCTGGCCGCCTTCAGCGAGGTCTGGGAATCGATGGAGTTCCTGGAGCAGGAACACTGGGGCGACGGGGACACCGTGGTGGTGCGCAACCGGGTGCGGTTCCGCGCCCGGGCCACGGGCCGCGAGGTCGACACGCTGATCGTGCAGCTGATCACCGTTCGCGACGGCCGCATGCTCGAGTGCCGCCCCTTCTACTGGGACCCGGCCGCCGTCGCCCGGGCCTGCGACCCGGCAGGGCCGCGGTGAGCGGGGCGGCGGTGATCAGCCGGCGGCGTCGCGAAGACCAGGCCCGTCGCGGCCGTGGCCGCGGCGAACATCGGCCTCCTCGCCGGCCTGGACTACGAGGCGCCCCCGCAGGACCTGACCATCTCCCTGCGGCGCGTCCCGGCCCGCCCGGCGAGCGGCTTCCGGATCGCCGTCCCCCTGCGTGAGCGGGGGAGAGGTGAGAAAGCGGTTGAGGCGGCTTGCTGAGGGTACGGGAGGGGACCCGGCGCACCAGAGCGCCGGGCGTGCTCCCCGCAAGGAACCCTTCATGCGACTGGATCTCAACGTCAGCCTGTCCGCAGGCGCCCCCGTCGTCGGCGTGGCCGGCGAGGTCGACCTGCTCACCGCCGACGATCTGTACGAATTCCTCGCCACGGTGATCCGGCAGCGTGGCCCCCGGCTGAGCGTGGACCTGCGGCGGGTGACCTTCATGGACTCGCGCGGCGCCACCGCCCTGCTGCGGGCGCGCCGGCTGGCCCGCTCGCTCGGGGGGAACCTGACGCTGTTCGGCCCCAGCGCGCCGGCGGCCCTGGTGCTGCGGGCCGGCACCGGCTCGGGCGATCAGCTCGGCATGCTGCCTTCCCGCGCCCCCGCAGGACGCGATCGCGACATCCCCGTCCCCGCCGTCAGCAGCCGCAGGGCGTCGGAGGAGCGCTGATCGTGCGCGGTGTAGATCTCGAGCCGGTGGTCGGGGCTGTCGGGCTGGAGCCAGACCTGGTAGTCGACGTCGAGGTCTCCGGCCGTGGGGTGGTGGAGCCGCTTGAGGCCGGCGGTGCAGTCGCCGACGTGGCCGGCCGCCCAGAGCGTGGCGAACTCGCGGCTGCGCATGGTGAGCTCGCCGATCAGCTCGGCGAGGCGGGCGTCGCCGGAGTGGCGGCCGCTGACCAGGCGCAGGTAGGCGACGTGGTTCTTGGCGAGGTCGTCCCAGTTGCGGTGCAGCTCGCGGGCGTGGGGGTCGAGGAAGAACCAGCGTGAGAGCGACGGCCGGCCGGCGGCGTCGGCCGGCGCGTCGAAGTCGAGGTGCGGCGTGAGCAGGGCGTGGCCGGCGCGGTTCCAGGCGAGCACGTCGTTGCGCCTGCCGAGAACGAGAGCCGGCGTGTTCTCGCCCAGAGCGTCGAGGAGGGCGAGCACCCGGGGATGGGCCCGCTCCGGACGGGGACGGACCAGCGTGGTGACAGGACGCCGGCGCGCCAGGTTGCGCAGGTGGGCGGTCTCGGTCTCGTCCAGGCGCAGGACCCTGGCGAGCGCGTCGAGGACCTGCCCGGAGGCGCCGTCGGCCTGATCCTGTTCCAGGCGGGTGTAGTAGCTGATGCTGATGCCGGCGAGCTGGGCGAGCTCCTCGCGCCGCAGCCCGGGGACCCGGCGGACCGTTCCATGGCCGGCGATGCCCGCCTGCGCCGGCGTCACCCGGTCGCGGCGGCTGCGCAGAAACGCGCCAAGGCTCTCTCGTTCCACGCTCCGATGGTAGGCACCCGTCCCGGGTGCGTGCCTGCCCCTGTCAGTGGTACCCACGGCAGGGATCTGGCCCGCCCGTACGCCCCCGCCGCACCGTGGAGCCCATGACACAGGAGATGCACGCACCCATTGCGGTCGAGGACTCGGAGGAACCGGCTTCCCCTGCCCGGCGGGGCCCGTCGTGGACACTTCTCGCCCTGGCCGTCAGCGCCTTCGCGATCGGCACGACGGAGTTCATGACCAACGGCCTGCTGCTCACGCTCTCGGACGAGTTCGCGGTGCCCGTGGCCACGACCGGGCTGCTGACCACGGGGTACGCCGCCGGGGTCGTGGTGGGCGGCCCGGTGCTGGCGGCCCTGACCCTGCGTACCCCGCGCAAGAGGCTTCTGGTGACCCTGCTGGCGATCTTCCTCGTGGGCAACGCCGTCTGCGCGCTCGCGCCGTCCTTCGGCGTCCTGATGGCCGGGCGATTCGTCTCGGCGATCAGCCACGGCGCCTACTTCGGCGCCGCTTCCGTGGTCGCGGCCTCCCTCGTGCCGGTACGGCGCAGGGCGGCGGCCATCGCGTTCATGTTCACCGGGCTGACCCTGGCCAACGTGCTGGGCATGCCGCTGGGCACCTTCGTCGGCCAGTGGCTCGGCTGGCGCGAATCGTTCGGCCTGGTGATCGTCCTCGGGCTCGTCGGCCTCATCGGCGTCCTGGTCCTCACCCCGGCGGAGCGGACGGCCTCGGCCACGCGGCTGCGGGACGAGCTGCGTCCCTTCCGCTTCCCGGCCGTGTGGGGGGCGCTGGCGACGACGGCGATCGGCTTCGGCGGGCTCTTCGCCTCCTTCACCTACATCACGCCGCTGCTGACGACCGTCACCGGCTTCCCGGAGAGTGCGCTGACCTGGCTGCTGATGATCTACGGCGCGGGCCTGGTCGCCGGGAACTGGGCCGGAGGACGTGCCGCCGACCGGTACCCGAACGCGACGATCGCGGTGCTGCTCGTGCTCCTCATCACCGCGTTGGCCGGGCAGTCGTTGCTGGCCGGGGTGCCGGTCCTCACCGTGGTGCTGCTCTTCGTGGTCGGCGCCGCCGGGTTCGGGCTGATCTCGCCGTTGCAGAACCGGGTTCTGGCGGTGGCGGGGAGCGCGGCGACCATGATCTCGACGGCCAACATCGCCGCCTTCAACTTCGGGGCGACCCTCGGCAGCCTCGCCGGCGCGGCCACCCTTGAGGCCGGCCTCGGCTACACCGCACCCGGCTACGCCGGAGCCGCCATGAGCCTGGCCGGCCTGGCCGTCTTCGGCCTCACCGCCCGAGCCACGCGCAGCCGCTGACCCTCGAAGAGCGTGGCGGGCGCCCTGCCGCGGGCTAGGCGGAAGGCTGCCGCGCGGGTACGGACGGGAACGGCACGGGCTCGGCGCGCGGCGCGGCCAGGTCGTGGGCCGAGCGGGTGAGCGACGTACAACGCCGTGCGCAGCCACCGTACGGAGCGGTCCTGCTCGGGCGGCGGCACCGCCGAGCCGAACATCGCCGCCGCGACCCGGCACCGCCGAGCCGAACACTCAACACCGCGACCCGGCACCGCCACGACCTCGCGCGCCCCGGACGCGCGGCCCGGGGAGGGTGGCGCTGATGGTGATGCCGGCGGCGGGCACCGCGTTCACCGACAGCCCGCCGCCCAGCTCCGCGAACTCGGCGTGCCTGGCCCGCAGCCGGTCCGAGAGCCGCTCCGGGAGCAGTCCGTGCCCGTCGCCGCTGAGCGTCAGGCGCAGGCCGCGGACGCTCACGGTGAGCGCGACGCCCACGCACCGCACCGACCCGTCCAGCGCGAAGCCGTCCAGCGCGTCGCGGATCGTGGCATGGACGAGCTCCGCGCCGCGCCCGGTGAGGGGCTCGCCGGGAAGTGCCCACACCTCCACGGCGATCCCGGTGGAGCGGGACCACCGTTCCAGCCGGCCGGGCAGATCCCGCGCGGGCTCGACCCGTTCGTCGGGGCGGAGTGCGTCCAGTGCCATCGATCTTCCTTGACTGTCGGTACGGTGATGCGGATTTCAGGAGGGACGGCTCAGCAGGCCGTACAGCCGGTCGATCTTGCCGGCGTCGGCGATGAGCGGCAGCGTGTCGAACGTCAGGCTCCAGTCGGTGACCTTGCCGTCGCGGTGGCCGAAGCGTTCGATGACGCCGTAGGTGATCTCGCGGCCCTGG
Organism: Nonomuraea candida; assembly: GCF_000725485.1. GTDB lineage: Bacteria > Actinomycetota > Actinomycetes > Streptosporangiales > Streptosporangiaceae > Nonomuraea > Nonomuraea candida. The sequence continues at coordinate 75,681 of NZ_JOAG01000044.1, forward strand.
CTGCGCACGGTGCCGTACCACTCCTG
>NZ_JOAG01000045.1 GCF_000725485.1 Nonomuraea candida
CAGGACCTTGACCGCCACCTGCCGCCCCTGAGGGTCGACAGCCAGGTGGACAACGCCCATCCCGCCTTCACCGAGCCGCCTGAGCAGCCGGTAAGGGCCCAGCCGATCGTGCTCGTTCGCGTGTTGGGTCATGCGTTTCCTGATGCTGTGGCGCCCTCGTTTCTCCCGATGCTGACCGGTGCGGCGAGTCTCCGCAACTCCGGCGAGAGAACTGGCTGGGAGTGGAATGCATCAGGCTGCACAAGTCAGGACATGGGCAAGCTCGACTATCCGCAACGGTCCGAGTCGCTGCCGATCGATGGAAAAGACTGTCGGTGGACCTCATGTAAAACGAGCAGGTTGGGCGCAGCGTGTGAAGTACCTGCGGGGGTGAACCCTGGACGCCCCCAGCGGTCGGTCAATGTCTGCTGGGCTGCCCTGCCGGGTGGCTGCCGGGTTGCTCTGGTGGAGATAACCCCGCCGGGAGATCCCCGGCGAACCTCGGTCACAAGGTGGTCGGGAGGACCGGGAGGCCGCGGACGCCGGGGTCGGCGGCGAAGACGGAGCCGGCCAGCGGCTGCTCGGCGCGGTCCACGCCGAGGGCGGAGGTGGTGACGAAGAGCCGGTCGAGGTCGTCGCCGCCGAACGTGACCGCGGTGACCTGGCGGGCCGGCAGGCTGATGACGGCGTCGAGCTGCCCGCCGGCATCGTACCTGCGCACCGCGCCGCCGCCCCACAGCGCGACCCACACCCCGCCCTCGGCGTCCACCGTCAGCCCGTCCGGAGCGCCGTGCCTCGGGTGCACGATCGCGAACGGCCGCCGCCCGCTCAGCCCGCCCTCCCGGTCGTAGTCGAACACGTCCACCTGCCCGGTCGCGGTGTCGGCGTAGTACGCCAGCCGCCCGTCGGGGCTGAACCCGAACCCGTTGGAGACCGTCACCCCGGACAGCACCACGCTCAGCCCGCCCTCCGGCCCGGCCACGTAGAGCGCGCCGCGCCCGGGGGCGGAGTCGTAGGCCATGCTGCCGATGTAGAACCGGCCGTCGGGGTCGCAGCCGCCGTCGTTCATCCGGACCGTGGGGTCGCTCCACGCCTCGCCCAGGGAGCGCAGCGGCGCGTCCAGGTCGTCGGAGTCGGTCAGCAGCAGCTCCCGCTCGCCCGCGACGACGTAACCGCCCGAGACGCGCGGCCGCACGACGGCGGCGACCGCTCCCACGTGCCGGCGGCGCACCTCGCCGCCGGGGCCGAGCGCGAGCACGTCGCCGGCCAGCATGTCCACCCACCGCAGCCCGCCCCAGCGGGCGGACCACACGGGCCCCTCGCCGTGCTCGGCGACGGGGTCGGTGACGGTGTACGCGGTGATGGTCATGCCGCTGCTCCCTGGCGCTCGTCGGCGAATGTCATGATTGATGACCTTATCCGGGACGGGCAGCCCACCCGATCACCCCGCGCGCCGATCCCTGGGCCCGGACGGGGTGGGACAGGACGGGCGGGGTGGGGACAGGATGGGCGGGGCGGGGACAAGGCGGGCGGGCAGGGCGGGCGGGCAGGGCGGGGCGGGCGACCCGCCCGATGGGATCTTCGTCCCGCTTCGGCATGCGCCGAGGCGGCGCGCGTCCCTTCGGTGCGCGCCGAGCCGGCACGCGTCGCGTCAGTACGCGACGGTGAACCTCACCCGGCGGTGCCGGGGACGCTCGGCCTCGTCGAGCAGCGCGACCGCGAAGTCCTCCATCGAGATCGCCGACCTGCCCGCGGCGTCCACGAGCAGCTCGTCGGCGCCGATCCGGTAGCGGCCGGTACGCTCCCCGGGCTCGATCAGCGCGGGCGGGCTCACGTACGTCCAGTCGGCGGCCCGCTCGGCGCGGCAGACGTCGAGCTGGGCGTTGCAGGCCAGGGCGATGGGCCGCCACGAGGGCGGGAAGTCCGGCGTCTCGACGACGGTCAGGCCGCCCGTGCCCGGCACGGTCAGCCCGGCGGCGCCGCCCACGAGCAGCAGCCGCACCCCGCTCTCCGCCACCCCGGCCAGCAGCGCCCTGGCCGTCGTCACCAGGTCGTCCTCGTGGCCGGGCGCGGGGCGGGTGGCGCTGATCACCAGGTCCTGCCCGGCGCTGAGCCGCGCCACGTCGCCGGGATCGGCCGCGTCCCCGACCCGAACCCGCACCCCGGCCCCGTCGAGCAGCCCGGCGGCCGGACCCCGGAGGCCGCTGGGATCACGCCCGCCCACGGGGAGCCGGGGGCCGGTGGGATTGTGGCCGGAGGAGGGGTGCTGGAGGCCGGCGGGACCGCGCGCGGCCGCGGGAGCCTGAGGGGCGGCGGGACGGTGCGCGGGGGAGGGGGGCTGGAGGCGGGACGGGTCGCGGACGGCGGCGGTGACCTCGTGGCCGCGCGACAGCGCCTCGGTCACGACCCGGCTGCCGACCGCGCCCCTGGCGCCGAAGACGGTGATGCGCATGCTGATCAGAGATCCTTTCCGGCGAGCCGGCCGGCGGGCACGTTCGGCGTCCCGGTGAGCGGCGGGAGATCGGGGGTATGGGGGCGCCTGTGGGCGGGCACGTTCGGTGTCCCGGTGAGGGGCGGGTGATCGAGGGTGCGGGGCCGCCTGTGGGCGGGCACGTTCGGTGTCCCGGTGAGGGACGGGTGATCGAGGGTGCGGGGCCGGGCCGGGAGCTGGGCGGCGACGAGGGCGGCCAGCACGACGAGCGCCCCGAACGCCTGCGCGACCGTGAGGTCCTGCCCGAGCACGATCCAGCCGAGCGCGGTGGCGACGACGGGGCTGAGCAGGCCCAGGAAGGTGACCTTGGTGGCCGACAGCAGGCGCAGGCCCCGGAACCACAGGGCGTAGGCGAGGGCGGCGCCGATGAGGGTGAGGTAGGCGTACCCGGCGAGGTTGGCGGCGCTCAGCCCCGACGGCGGCGCGCCCTCGACGACCAGGGCGAGGGGGAGCAGCAGCAGGCCGCCCGCGACGAGCTGCCAGCCGGTGGTGGCCAGCAGCGGCGCCGGTGACTGCCACCGCTTGCTCAGCACCACCCCGGCCGCCATGACGGCGGCCCCGCCGAGCGCGGCGGCGATGCCCACCGCGTCGAGCCGCGCGTCGGCCCGCAGCACGAGCAGGCTCACCCCGGCCACGCCCGCCACGGCGGCCAGCGTCGTGCGCAGGGTGAGGCGCTCGCCGAGCAGCCCGGCCGACAACAGGGCGACCAGCAGCGGCTGGACGGCGCCGACGGTCGCCGCCACCCCTCCGGGCAGCCGGTACGCGCCCACGAACAACAACGCGAAGAACACCCCGATGTTCAGCGCCCCCAGCACGAACGCCCGCCACCACCAGCTCCCCCGCGGCAGCCGCCGGGTGATGGCGACGAGCAGCAGCCCGGCGGGCAGGGCCCGGACCACGGCGGCCAGCAGGGGGCGGCCGGGCGGGAGCAGTTCCGTGGTGACGAGGTAGGTGGTGCCCCAGATGGCGGGGGTCAGGGCGGTGACGAGGACAAGTCCCGTTCGATTACTTAGCACTAAGACAAAGTATCTCAGCGCTAAGGTACTCGCCAGGTGATTTATCTCACCACTAAGACATCGGTAGGCTGGGGTGGTGGCCGATCATGTCGATGTCGTACTTGAGCAATGGCACGCCCAGCGCCCCGACCTGGACGTCTCCCCCATGGCGGTGATCGGGCGGCTGTCCCGGTTGTCGCGGCTGATCGACGCCGAGCTGCGGCGCACGTTCGCCGCGCACGGCCTTGACTCCGCCTCGTTCGACGTCCTGGCCACGTTGCGCCGCGCCGATCCGCCGCACCGGCTGACGCCCGCCGAGCTGATGCGCGCGTCCATGATCACCTCGGGCGCAGTCACGCAGCGGCTGGACCGGCTGGAGTCGCGCGGGCTGGTCACGCGCACCCCCAGCGACTCCGACGGGCGCGGCGTGCACGTGACGCTCACCGAGGAGGGGTACGCGCTGATCGAGCGCGTGCTGCCCGACCACCTGGCGACGGAGCACCGGGTGCTGAGCGCGCTGACGGACGAACGCCGCGAGACCCTCGCCGCCATCCTGCGCGACCTGCTCCAGTCACTCGGCGACACCACGGACGGCCCCTGACCGGACCACCCGGAACCACGGCGGACCCTGTCCGGGCCACCCGGCACACCCGTGATCACGGGCACACCCGGGATCACGGGCACGTCCGGGCTCACGGCACGTCCGGGCTCACGGGCGCAGCCTGGGCCGGGCCGCCCTGGGCGGGCCGTGATCGTGCGGGGCCGGGCCGGAAGCGCATGAAGCGGCCACCCGGACGGGAACGTATCCCGTCCGGGTGGCCGGAGCCTCAGGGGCGCCGGGGCGGCCCGGTGCCCCGGCACGGTGCCCTGGGGCTCGGAAAGGGCGTCGGGCCCGGGTGGCGAGAGCCCGCGCCGCCCCGGGGGCGGGGTCAGCCGGCGAACTGCTCCATCGGGCGCGCCCCGCCCGGTTCGCCGTCGCCCCACGCCCCCGCCCCGAGTGCCACGCCCCGCCGCACGATCTCCACCGTGACGAACTGCGCCCGGCGCGGGTGCCGCACCACCCGGACCGAAGTCGCGCAGCAGGCCGCCGCGATTTCCCCGGCGAACGCCTCGAAGTCCTCCGCGCAAATCCCCGCCCGGAGCAGAATGAAAGCCCTTTCCCCGAAGTGCTCCGGCGTTATCCAGAGGATCAGCGGAATTCTGCCCTTTCGCGTGTGCATCGACGTCTCCAAGCACACCCGCTGCAGCCGGTGCCGGGAAAACAGGCACCAGAAGTGCCGCCGAATCCATTTCCGGCCGGCCGGCACGGTCGCGGGCACCGAGACGGTGCCCGCCAGCGCGACCGCCCACCACATGCCCTGGACCGCGGCCGTCGTGATGACGAACGCCGCCGCCGCGGACAGCCCGGCCAGTGCGATCTCGGTGCGCCAGCGCCACACCACCGTGAGGGCGCCGCTGCCGGGGGCCGGGCCCTCGACGGGCGGGTACGGGTTGTGCCGCGGATTACGCATGGACATGCCGGTCACCTCTCAGGGCCGGGCTCCCGCCCCTGGCCTCCGGGAACCTGCCGTCCTGGGGTCTGCCGTCCTGGGGCCTGGCGCCCTGGGACCTGCCGACCTGGGGCCTCCCGTCCTGGGGTCTGGCGCCCTGAGGTCTGCCGTCCTGGGAGCTGACAACATCCTGGGACCCCGCGCCCTGGTACGCCCTGCCGCCCGTCCGGGCCGCCCGGAGCGCGTCGAAGCGCGGGTCGCGATACCGCCGGGAGCCGAACCCCGTCCTGGTGACCGTCCAGCCGTGCCGCCGGGCCCGCTCGTCCTGGCCCGCGCACACCGCCCGGTCGGCGCGGGCCACCAGCGCGCCGACGCGCGCCGCGATTCGCGCCGCCCACCCCGTGACGTCAAGCATTTCGGCCACCACTTCCCCTCCGTCTTGGCCGTAACTGAAACCCCTCATATCCGCTCGCAGATTGACTGCCGATGCCGTCAGTTTGCGCCGCACCCGGTATTTCAGCGATAAAGCTGCCTTCCGAGTTCGTGGTTCGGTTTTCCGCACCCGTTCAGGGGCAGCCGTTGAGCCGGCGGGGCGCCGCGGACTACGGTTTGCACGTGACGCCACTGCGGATAGTGATCGCCGAGGACAATTTGCTGGTGCGCACCGGGATCCAGGCCCTCATCGCCACGGAGGCCGGGGCCGAGGTGGTCGGTGTCTGCTCGGGGCTCGACGCCCTCATGGCCTGCGTCGACCAGGAGAAGCCCGACGTCGTCGTCACCGACATCCGCATGCCGCCGACCATGACCGACGAGGGGATCAGGGCGGCCACGACGCTGCGGGCCGGCCATCCCGACGTCGCCGTCCTGGTGCTGTCGCAGTTCCTCGACCCCGCCTACCTGCTGGCCCTGATCGAGCAGGGCAGCAGCAGGCGCGGCTACCTGCTCAAGGAGCGCATCGCCGAGCCGGGCGAGCTGATCTCGGCCGTGCGCACGGTGGCCTCCGGCGGCTCGTTCATCGACTCCGTGGTCGTCGACTCGCTGGTGAGCGCCAAGGCCCGCAACGACGACGCCGGGCCGCTGCGGCACCTGACGCCGCGCGAGCGGGAGACGCTCGCCGAGGTGGCCGCGGGCCGCTCCAACCTCGCCATCGCCGCCGCGTTCAACGTCACGGAACGGGCGGTGGAGAAGTACATCAACTCGATCTTCCTCAAGCTCGGCCTGCGCGGCGACCGCGACACCAACCGGCGGGTCAAGGCGGTGCTGATGTTCCTCGACTCGGGCCCGTCAACGAGGTCCTGACACCGCCGGCCCGCACCGGTCAACGCCGAGTGGGGCGGGGCACGGCCGAGACAGTGATGCTGGCACCACCGACGCGTGGGGCTGGCACCACCGACACGGCGGCGATCGAATGCGACGATCAGGTCTGTGGACCAACCCCTCGTGCGCGTTCTGGTCGTGGACGACCTGCCGTCGTTCCGCAGGGCCGTGGCCGGCGTGATCGCGGTGGTGGACGGGTTCGTGCTGGCGGGGGAGGCGGCCAGCGGCGAGGAGGCCCTCGACTTCCTCCGGGGCGAGCCGGTCGGCATGGTGCTGATGGACGTCAACATGCCGGGGATGGGCGGCCTGGAGGCGGCGCGGCACATCAGGTGCCGGCACCCCGACGTCAAGGTGGTGCTGCTGTCGGTCAACAACACCGAGGACCTGCCTCGTGACGCGATGGTGGTGGGGGCTCATTATCGGCACAAGGACCGCTTCGGCCCCGACGAACTGGAGGCGTTGTGGAACGACGGGGGCCATTCAGACTCTTAGCCGGCCTGCGGGGGCACGAGATCATCGAGATCGGCGCGCCGGAGTGGGAGCGCCTGCGCAGCTACATCCAGACCGACCTGCTCGGCGTCGCGGTGGCCGTGGTCTGGCTGACGGTCCTGTGGGCCACCGTCCTGCCCGACGGCCGGCTGCTCGCGATCGTCGCGCTGCTGCTGGCCATGGCGGTGTTCCTGGTGCGGGCCGTCCACCTGATCCACGGTTACCGGCGCTTCGCCGCGGTCGTGGTCTTCGCGCTGGCCAACTGGATCGTGGCCGTCGCGGTCACCGCCATGGTGCCGTTCGCGCTGGCCACCCTGGTGCCGGCCGTGCTGCTGCCGGTGCTGGTGGCCGTGCAGCACATGAACCACGTCCGGCTGTCGGCGATGCTCGGCGCGACCATGCTGGTCGGCACGGCGCTGGTGGTCGTGGGCAGCCTGAGCCACGGGGCCGGGCTGGAGGAGCAGGTGCCGGGGACGGTGACGAACGCGCTGGCGATCGCGTACATCCCGTTCATCACCGCCCTGGTGTCGCTGGCCGCCTGGCAGAACCACGGCATGCTGGTCGCCAGGACCGAGGCGCTGCGCGAGTCGCGCGCCCGGCTGGTCGCGGCGGCCGATCGCGAGCGCTGCCAGATCGAGCGCAACCTGCACGAGGGGCCGCAGCAGCGCCTGGCGGCCGCCGCGGAGCAGACCCGGCGGGCCGCGGCGCTGCTGGAGAGCGACCCCGGCCGGGCGGGCCCGCTGCTGGCACGGCTGTCGGACGACCTCCAGGAGGCCAGCGCGGAGCTGCGCGGCCTGGCGCACGGCATCTACCCGCCCCAGCTCGGCCAGTACGGCCTGGAGACGGCGCTGCGCGCGGCGGCCCAGCACGCCCCGATCCCGACGACCGTGCGCGCCGTCGGCATCGGCCGCTACCCGCCCGAGATCGAGATCAACATCTACTTCTGCCTGCTGGAGGCCCTGCGCAACGCGGTGAAGCACGCGGGCAAGGACGCCACGGTCAGCATCCTGCTGCAGGACCGCAACGGCCTGTCCTTCGACTTCCGCGACTCGGGCGTGGGCACGAGCCCCGCCACCCTCCAGACCGGCACCGGCATGATCAACATGAACGACCGCCTCAGCGCCATCGGCGGCGCCCTCACCATCGACACCAGGCCGGGCGGCGGCCTGCGCCTGCACGGCCACCTGCCGCGCTCGGCGCTGGAGAGCGCGGGCGTGGAGCGTTCCCGCCAGGAGCCGGGCGAGCGCGTGCGCGAGGCGCTGCAGGCCGTCTGGTACGCCATCGCCCGCGTCTACACCACCCTCCAGCGCAGCGCCCACCCGCACCCCTACCAGTACATCGCCACGGGCCTGTGGACCATCCTGGGCGTCGCGCTCGGCGGCGGCGCGCTCGCCCTGGCCGTCTTCGCCGGCACCCGCATCCCCTGGCTGCTCACCCTGGCCGGCCTCTGCGGCGCGGTCGCCCTGCCGGTCGTGGCCGCGCTGCGGGTCGTCAGGCGCGACCGCGTCCGGCACGCCATCGCCGTGTCAGCGGGCACCGCCTGGTGCTTCGCGCTCGCGCTGACCGTGCTGCTCCCCTCCGCGCTGCCCTACGCCACGCTGGTGACCGTCTCGCCGGTGCTGCTGTCGGTGGCGTACCTGCCGCGCGGGCGCTTCAAGCTCGTCATGGGCGCCACCGTCGCCGCCGCGGCCGTCATCACGCTCGCCGGCGTCCTCGCGCCCGGCGTCGGCTTCGAGCAGGCGCCCCGCTGGATCACCGCCCCGGTCGTCATCGCGCTGGTCGTCCTCGGCCTCACCCGGGCCTGCTACCTCGCCTGGCACAACCACGTGATGCTGGTGGCCAGGGCGGAGGCGGTGCAGGAGTCGCGCGCCCGGCTGGTCGCGGCGGCCGACAGGGAGCGCCGCCAGATCGAGCGCAACCTGCACGACGGCGCCCAGCAGCGGCTGGTCGCCGCGGCCGTGCAGTCGCGGGTCGCGCAGCGCCTGGTGGCCACCCAGCCGGACGACGTGGGGCCGCTGCTGGCGCAGCTCTCGGAGGACCTGCGCGAGGCCCAGGCGGACCTGCGCGACCTGGCGCACGGCATCTACCCGCCGCAACTGGCCGAATCGGGGCTGGAGGCGGCGCTGCGCGCGGCCGTGCGGCACTCGCCGCTGCCGGCCCAGATCCACGCCGCCGACCTCGGCCGCTACCCGCCCGAGATCGAGATCAACCTCTACTTCTGCCTGCTGGAGGCGTTGCAGAACGCCAGCAAGCACGCCGGCGAGCACGCCACGGTCACCATCGACCTGCGGGAGAAGGACGGGCTCTGCTTCGACTTCCACGACACGGGCAACGGCTGCCATCCCGGCCTGATCCGTACCGGGCAGGGGATCACCAACATGTACGACCGGCTCGGGGCCATCGGCGGCACCCTGACCATCGAGACCGGCCAGGGCGCGGGGCTGCGCCTGCACGGGCACATCCCGCGCTCGGCCTACGAGCCTTCCGGCAGGACGTGAGAAGCGCTCTGATACTGTGACGTCTCGCGTAAGCGATCGTCCTTCGGCCCCGGGAGGTGAGACCCATTTCCGCTCTGTCAGGCTGGGTGCTCCCTTCCAGCAGCCGTGCCGCGCGTGCGCGCGCGGTGGCGCGGCCCACCGGGCTCAGGTGACCGCGGGAGCGCCCATCGGCATCCCGAAAGGCTCCCATGTCGGTTTTTTCGTCATCTATCGCTACTCCTGCCATCGTTGCCCGCCTCCGCGCCGCCGGCTGCGTCTTCGCCGAGGACGAGGCCGGCCTGCTCGTCTCCACCGCGTCCGGCCCCGCCGAGCTGGCCGCCATGGTCGAGCGCCGCGTGGCCGGCGAGCCCCTCGAACACGTCCTGGGCTGGGCCCGCTTCTGCGGCCTGCGCGTGGCCGTGGAGCCGGGGGTGTTCGTGCCCAGGCCGCGCACCGAGTTCCTCATCCACGAGGCCGTCGCCCTGGCGCGTGCGGCCGCCGGCTCGCCGGTCGTCCTCGACCTGTGCTGCGGGACCGGCGCGATGGGCGCCGCGGTGGGTGCGGGGCTGGCGCGGGCAGGGCTGGCGTGCGCCGAGCTGCACGCCGCCGACCTCGACCCCGCCGCCGTGCGCTGCGCCCGGCGCAACCTGCCCGGCGCCCACGTCTACCAGGGCGACCTGTACGAACCGCTGCCCGCCTCCCTGCGCGGCCGGGTGGACCTGCTGATCGCCAGCCCGCCGTACGTGCCGTCGGAGTCGGTCGGCCTGCTGCCGCCGGAGGCCCGGCTGCACGAGCCGCTGCCGGCGCTGGACGGCGGGGCCGACGGGCTCGACGTCGTGCGCCGGGTGATCGCCGGCGCGCCGGGCTGGCTCGCGCCCGGCGGGAGCCTGCTGGTGGAGACCGGCGAGCGCCAGGCGGACGGCGCGGCCGCGGCGATGCGCGCCGCGGGCCTGTCCGCCCGGGTCGCCACCTCCGACGAACTCGACGCCACGGCGGTCATCGGCACCCGCCATTAATACCGCATTTCGCCGCGCCGCCGGAGAACGCGCAGTAATTTGCGCCCTTTTGTGATGGGGCGTGCCATTGTTTTGTCGTGGACTTCGGGGCTGATCCGCGCTTTCCTTTCCCTCGTCGATTTTCGCTTCGGAGGGTCACATGGGTCGTACAAGGAAAGTCGTGGGAATCGCCATCGCCTGCGCGATGGTGGTGGGCGCGGCGCCGCCGGCGGCGGCGGAGCCGCGCGGGCCGGTGCGGATCACGCGCTTCCTCGGGGAGCAGCGCCTGCCGCACCTCATGAGGTTCGCCGGCACCACGGTCGGCGGCATCTCGGGGTTCGACCGCGATCCGCGCGACGGCACCTGGTACTTCATCTCCGACGACCGGTGGCGCTACGACCCGGCCCGGTTCTACACCGGCAGGCTGGCGTTCGACCGGGTCACGGGAGCGCTGAAGCGGGTGCGCATCAGCGGGGTCAGGACGCTGACCAGGCCCGACGGCAAGCCCTACCCCGCGTACGGCAAGCCGGGGTCGGCCGACCCCGAGTCGATCAGGTTCGACCGGTGGCGCGGGCGGCTGGTGTGGGGCGACGAAGGGGACCGGCCCGACGAGAGAAACCCGAATATCCCCATTTCGCATTCCGCGGTGCGCGCCGTGGGACTGGACGGGCGATTCCAGGGCGAATTGGGGCTGCCATGGAATCTGCGGCTGACGGATGAGAACCGCGGGCCGCGGCGCAATTTCGGATTCGAGGGCGTCGCCGTCTCCCAGCACGCCGTCACCGCCGTCACCGAGGGGCCGCGCTTCGAGGACGGCGCCCTGCCGACGGTCTACCGGGGCTCGGTGGCCCGGGTGACCATGTGGGACCGCCAGGGCCGCCCCCGGGGCCAGTACGCCTACCATCTCGACCGGCTGTCCGTCCCGCCCAGCCCGCCCACCGGCCTGGCCGACAGCGGCGTGTCCGAGCTGCTGGCCATCGACGACTTCCGCTACCTGGCGCTGGAACGCTCCTGGATCCAGGGCGTCGGCTACCGCGTCAAGCTCTACGAGATCGACCTGCGCGGCGCCACGAACGTGATCGGCCGCGACTACCTGGAGCGCGGCGGCCCGTACCGGCCGGTCGCCAAGCGGCTGGTGGCCGACCTGGGCGGCTTCCGCCCGCCGGTGCAGAACCTGGAGGGCATGGCCTGGGGGCCGCGGCTGGCCTCCGGCGAGTGCACGCTCGTGATCGGCTCCGACGACAACTTCGCCAAGGAGGAGGTCACCACGTTCATGGCCTTCGGCGCCACCGGCTGCCCCTGACCGGCCGCACGCCGTGGCGACGGCGTGCGGGCGGCGCCCTCCAGGGAGATGCGGCGGCCGGAGGGATCGGGCTACATGCCGTGGATGCGGCGGCCGGTGATCTGCTGCGGCACGATGCGGATGTAGAGCTGCCGCTCGCCGCCCGCCCACGGCGTAACCCCGGTCCTGGCCGCGCTCCCCACCTCCTCCGGCGGCACGTGGTGCGCCGGCCCCTGCACCAGCACGCTCCACCCCTCCCGGTTGGCCTCGTCGATGTTGTCGATCTGGAAGGCGATCTTGATGTCGACGCCTTCCAGGCCGCTGCGCAGGTCCTTGTCCATGGCCCCGCCGGCGGCGGTGCGGAAGACGATGGCGCCGTTCTGCACCTTGTAGTTGACGGGCAGCACGGTCGGCCCGTGCGAGCCGTTGAACGCCACCCGCCCGATCCCGCCCGGCTCGATCAGCCGCCGGCACTCCGCCTCGTCCAGCGTCTCCAGCGTCGGATGGGCCATGGCGGGACCGCGGCCGGGCGGCCGGTCCTGGCCGCCGCCCAGCAGGTCGTCCACGGTCGTGTTCAGCGCGTCGGCCAGCCGGTAGAGCGAGCCGGTGTCGGGCGTGTCGGCGTTCTCCTCCAGATACCGCAGATAGCCCGGCGACATGTCCGCGTGCTCGGCGACCTGCTCGCGGGTCAGGCCGAGGCGCTCGCGGTGATGGATGATGCGGCGGCCGAGATCGCCGGTGCCTGCCATGATCACGTCTCCTCCGGTGTAAGTGCGGCGCGCGGTCCCGTTGACGCGCGCCTCGCGGTGGTCGGCGTCGATGAACAGCCGGCGGCCGCGATAGCAGATGGGCATCGACACCAGCCCGAGCCGGTCGGGCAGCAGCGGGTCCAGCCGCAGCCCCTCCGGGCGTGGCTCCAGGCCCAGGTAGCAGCGTTGCAGCAGGTTGAGCGTGCCGCCCATGGCCCCCAGGTGGATGCCCTCCGCCGTCGTGCCGCCCTGCACGTCCTTCACGTCGCTCTCGAGCGCCTCGATGAAGAAGCGCCAGGACTCCGCCCGGTTGGAGCGGGCCAGCACCCATGCGTGCACGACGGCGCTGAGCGTGGAGCCGTGGCTGGTGCGCCGCAGATAGTACGAGATCGTCCGCGAGATCAGCTCCGGCCCCGCCCGATAGCCCAGCCGCTCCAGCACGCCGGTCAGCTCGTCGCCCGGCAGCAGGTAGCAGAGCATGAGCGTGTCGGCCTGCTTGGAGGCCTTGTAGCGGTTGACGTCGTCGCCGTCGGCCTCCAGCGCCCGGTCCAGCCTGCGCACCCCGGCGTAGCGGTCCCAGTCGAGCTCCAGCAGGTCGCCGTAGCCGGTGAACTGGCTGATCACGCCGTCGTGGAAGTCGACCCGCAGGCGGCGGCCGACGTCGTCCCAGCGGGCCAGCTCCTCGGGCGACGGCGCCAGGCCGGGCGGCAGGTCGGGCGCCAGGGCGGCGGTGTCGCGGGCGCGGGCCATCAGCCACGCGGTCATGACGTTGGTGTAGGCGTTGTTGTCCAGGCCCGGCAGGGCCGCCCCGGGGTAGGCGTCGTGGTACTCGTCGGGGCCCATGATGCCGCGGATCTCGTACCGGTCGCCTGCGGGCACCGCCAGGGAGGCGAAGAACCTGGCGATGTCGAGCAGCAGCTCCGCGCACCACGACGGCATCGAGCCGGTGGCCAGGTAGTGGTGCCAGACGTTGTAGGCGATGGCCAGGCCCACGTGCCGCTGCAGCCGGGAGTGGTCGGGCAGCCAGCGGCCGGAGGCGGGGTTGAGATGCAGGACCTGGGTCTCCTCGCGGCCGTCGCTGCCGCTCTGCCACGGGAACATCGCGCCCTCGTGGCCGGCCTCCCTGGCGGCGTCCCTCGCCTCGGGCAGCCGCCGCCAGCGGTAGCGCAGCAGCCCCTGCGAGATCTCCGGGAAGCGCAGGTCCAGCCACGGCTGCACGAACAGCTCGTCCCAGAACACGTGCCCCCGGTACGCCTCGCCGTGCAGGCCGCGCGCCGGCACCCCGGCGTCCAGGCCGGCCGTGTGCGGCGAGAGCGTCTGCAGCAGGTGGAAGATGTGCAGGTGGACGATCTGCGACAGCTCGGGGCCGTCCACGTCGAGCCGGGCGCGCTGCCACAGCCGCTCCCAGGCGGCCTGGTGCCGGGCCAGCAGCTCCTCGAAGCGCGGCGCCCGGCGCGCGTGCCGCAGCGCCGACGAGCGCGGGTCGTGGCTGGCCGGGTCGCGCGAGGACGTCAGCGCCACGATCTTCGTGTGCCGGGCCGGCACGCCCTCGGCCAGGTCGAGCACGTGGTCACAGGTGATGTGGTCGCCGGCGGGCGCGGGCCGGGCGGCGGGGGCGGCGGGGGCGGCGGTGTCGATCCTGGCGGCCAGCGCCACGAGCACGTGCGAGTTGCGGGTGCTCGCCGTCAGCCAGGTCAGGCCGTCCTCGGCGCCGGTCGCGTGCCCGGTGAGGTGGTCGCCGCGCAGGTCGCGGTAGCGGGCCACGCCGTCGTTGGCGACCCGGCCCTCCAGCGTGGCGCGCACCCGCAGCGGGCCCGACCAGTTCTCGGCGGTGAACTCCGTCTCCATCGCCGCCAGGTACGGGTCCGCCATCGACACCAGGCGGCGCTGGCGCACCCGGGTGATTCGGCCGGCCCCGTCGCGCCAGCGCAGCTCGCGCACCAGCACGCCGTGCCGCAGGTCCAGCTCGTGCCGGTAGAGCGGCAGGTCGGCGTCCTGGGGGCGGAACCAGCCGGCGCCCGGCGTCGCGAACGTCAGCGGCAGCCAGTCGGGCAGGTTGACGATGTCCTCATTCGTCACGGTACGTCCGGCGATCACCGAGTCCAGCCGGTCGTAACAACCGGCCAGGTACGTGCCCGGCGTGCGCGGCTCGCCGTCGGGCGTGGCGCCGCGCGTGGCGAACCGGCCGTTGCCCAGCGTGCACAGTGCCTCCCGCAACCCTTCGCGCCCGGCGTCGAACCCCTCGTAGACCAGCGTCCACGCGCTCGCCGCCGTCTCGCCCTCCACCGGGCGGTCGTGGCGGGTCGCGCCGGCTCCCGGCTCGATGTCCTCGCAGGCCGTGTCGCCTCCCGGCCCGCCGCCCTCGGAGGTCGTCGCGGTCCCCGGGCCGCCGTAGGGTGGCGTGCTCATCGCCGTCCCACGGGCACGCGCCCCGTGACGTCGGCGTCGGCCAGGTCGGCCATCACCGCGCCGGCTCCCGCCGCCAGCATCGCGGCCGCCTGCGTGCCGCTCCTGTCCACCGCGACCACCTGGCCGAACCCGCCCCTGCGCCCGGCCTCCACCCCGGGCAGCGCGTCCTCCACGATCGCCACCTGCGCGGGCGGCAGCTCCAGCCGGCGCGCGGCCTCCAGGAACAGCGCCGGGTCGGGCTTGCCCGGCAGCCCCAGCCGGGCCGCCTCGGTGCCGTCCACCAGCACGTCGAACAGGTGCAGCAGCCCCGCCGACGACACGACCGCGCGGCAGTGCCTGCTGGCCGAGACCACCCCCGTACGGCAGCCGCGCCGGCGCAGCTCGTGCAGCAGCGCCACCGTCGAGGGGAAGGGCGCCACCCCGTGCTGCCGGATCTGCTCCACGAACAGCGCGTCCTTGGCCAGCCCCAGGCCGTGCACGGTCGCCGCGCCCGGCTCGTCGTCCGGCCCGCCCTCGGGCAGCGAGATGCCGCGCGAGGCCAGGAACGTGCGCACGCCGTCGAGCCGCGGCCGCCCGTCCACGTGGGCCAGATAGTCGGCGCGGATGTCGAACGGCCCGGAACGGCCCCGCAGGAAGGGGTCGAACACGTGCTTCCACGCCGCCGCGTGCACCCGGGCCGTGTCGGTGACCACGCCGTCGGTGTCGAAGACGACGGCGCGCAGGCTGGTCAGATCGAAGGTGGCCATGTCTGGACGCTACCCCCGCACGGCGGGCCCAGCCATGAGACCTTGGACCCGGCGCGCCGGGACGTTCGGCCCCCGCCGGGATCGCCCGCCGCCACAGGTGAACCGGTGTCCCGTGCGCCGCTCGGTGACGCACGTGAATGGGTACGTCTTCCTCGTGAGGCCGCCCCGGACTTCTCGTGCGGCCGCCGGAGCAGGAGGTACCGCATGAGAGCACTGGCCGTCCGCGCCCTGCCGCTGCTGACCGTGATCGCGGTGGCCGGGGCGGGCTGCGGGGCCACCGGGCCGCCGGGGGCCACCACCACGGTCACCGCGACCGGCCCCGCCACCGGCACCGCGACCGCCCCCGGCGCCCCCTCGCCCCCCGACCCGCCCCCGACCGGCGGCACCCCGGCCCCCGAGCCCTCCCCGGCCCCGAGCACCCCGCGGGGGCGTCCCCCGTCCCGCGCGAGACGCTGATCGCCGGCCACTACCACCCGCTGTGGCCGTTCTCCGACCCCGGGCAGGTCGCCGCCTGGCAGCGCGAGTACCGCGCGAACGGCCGCGAGCGCTGGCGCCTCGACCCCGCCCGCACCGCGGTCGCCTTCAGCCGCGACTTCCTCGGCTTCACCGACATCGACCGGGCCGTCAAGACCGTGCGCGACGGCGCGCACGCGCGCGTGCACGTCGGCTTCCGCGCCGAGGAGGGGCCACGCCCGCTGGTGGTGGCCGTCGTGCACCTCATGCGGTACGGCCAGGGCAAGGACGCCCCCTGGGAGGTGGTCGGCACCGACGACACCACGCTCTCCCTGACCAGGCCCGCGTACGGCGCCGCCGCCCGCTCCCCGCTGACCGTCGGCGGGCGCGTCACCGGCGTGGACGAGAGCCTCCGGATCGAGGTGCGCCACCCCTCCTCCCGCAAGCCGCTGGGGGAGCGGTGCTGCCTGCCCGCCGGCGGGCAGAACGCGCCCTGGTCGGGACGGGTCTCGTTCACCGCGCCACCGGGCAGGACGCTCACCGTCGTGGTCTCCACCGGCGGCCACGTCGCGGCCGTCGAACGCTTCGCGGTCACGGCCGTGACCGTGCCCCGCTAGCCACCACCGACGGCCGTGCCGCGCTGGCCGCGAGGGCGGCCGTGCTCACCGCGCGGCCGTTCATACCGTCGTGGGATGGGCCGGGGCGGGCCGGGCTGCTGGTAGTTTTTAAACGAGCGTTCACATATCACGGCCCGGGAGACGACATGGGCAGGCCCCGTACGACCAGTGATGAGGCGATCCTCGCCGCCACCGCGCGCGCGATCCGGCGGCACGGCCCGCAGAGCCTCACCCTGGCCGCCGTCGCCACGGAGGCCGGGCTGTCCCCGGCCACGCTGGTGCAGCGGTTCGGCTCGAAGCGGGGCCTGCTGCTCGCGTTCGCCGTCCACGCGGCCGAGACCGCGGGCGAGCCGTTCGAGCGGGCGCGGCACGAGCACGCCTCACCGCTCGCGGCCCTGCGCGCCGCGCTGGTGCGCATGTCGGAGGGCGTGGCCACGCCGGAGGAGCTGGCGGGCAGCATCGGCTTCCTCCAGATCGACCTGACCGACGCCGAGTTCCGCGGGCACGCCGCCGGGCACGCCCGCCGCACCCGGGACGCGATCGCCGGCCTGCTGGCGGAGGCGGTGGCGGCGGGGGAGCTGGCGGCGGGAACGGAGACGCCGGCCCTGGCGCACGCGGTCCAGGTCGCCTACAACGGCGTCCTGGTCCTGTGGGCACTGACCGGCGAAGGCACCCTGCCCGACGCGATGCGCGCCACCCTCGACCAGACCCTCCGCCCGTACCTGCCGGCCTGACCGGCCTGCCGGGCGCGCGGAGGTTCCGCCGGGGGGTGAATGTCCGGCGTTTCGGGGTGGGGTTTCTCGACTCCGCGACGCTCCGGCCCAAAACTGGACCGATGCCCCTCGCGACAGGGCATGATCATGATCGGACGACCCCTCGGTCACCGGGCCCGCACGCGCGGTGACCGCAACGTTTCGAGGTGCTCATGAGCCACGTGGAAGACCCCGCGCCGCAGTCGCTGGCGGAGCTGGCCCGCAGGCACGGGCTACGCCCCGCCATCGCGCGGCCCCGGTTCAACGTCTACCTACGCCAGCTCTGGGAGCGGCGCCACTTCGTGCTGACGTACGCGACCTCGCGCAACGTCTCCAAATACTCCGGCTCGGCCCTGGGCCAGCTCTGGCAGGTCATCACCCCGCTGCTGAACGCCGCGATCTACTATGTGATGTTCGGCCTCATCCTGGGCGGCAGCGACAACATCCCGAACTATCCGGCGTTCCTGCTGACCGGGATGTTCGTGTTCACCTACACGCAGCGCACGGTGACCGCGGGCGCCAAGTCGATCTCCGGCAACCTGTCGCTGATCCGAGCCCTGCACTTCCCGCGCGCCTCGCTGCCGCTGGCGTACACGATCCAGGAGCTGCAGCAGCTCCTCGTCTCCATGGGCGTGCTGCTGGCCATCGTGCTGATCACCCAGGAGCCGGTCACCTGGTTCTGGCTGATGATCCCGGTCGTGCTGCTGCTGCAGACGATGTTCAACATCGGGGCGGGGCTGATCCTGGCCAGGGTCGGCTCCTCGATGCGCGACCTCAACCAGCTGCTGCCGTTCATCATGCGGACGTGGCTCTACGCCTCCGGGGTGTTCTTCGCCATCCACGACAAGGTCGTCAACAGCGCCGGCCTGCCGGAGTGGGTGGCCACCGTGATGTACCTGAACCCGGCCGCCTCCTACATCGAGTGGATGCGCGACATCCTCATCGGCAGCCACTCCCCGCCACGGCTGGTGTGGGTGTCGTGCCTGGTGTGGGCGGTCGGCGCGCTGGTCTTCGGGTTCTGGTACTTCTGGCGCGCCGAGGACCGGTACGGCCGCGGCTGAGCGGCGCGCCACCACCGGGGCGGGCGCGCCGGGGTCCGGGCGGCGTACCGGGTCCGGGGCGGCGTACCGCAGCCGGGCGGCGCGCCACCGCCCGGGGCGGCGCGCCATGACGGTGGCCCGCCCTCCCGGGGGCCGTGCGCCGCGCGGGGCTCAGCTCTTGGCGCGGGCGTCGAACCAGGGGTAGAGGTGCTGCTTCTTGCCGACCTTGACGAGGGTCTCGACGGCACGGCCCTTGAGATCGACGACGCCGATGCCGTCACGGACGGGCGCGAGCAGGTGCTTCTCGTCGTACCAGCCGAGCACCGGCCCCCAGACGGGGCTGAAGGCGATCTTGATGCGGGTGACGGCCTTGCCGGTGGCGGTGTCCCAGACGCAGGCCGACTTCTCCAGCGAGGTGCACGCCGTGACGAACCGGCGGCCCGAGGGGGAGAACGTGCCCAGCCCGTGGGGCACGGGACGGCCGCGCACGTGCCAGGTGCGCTTGACCGCGCCGGTGAGGTCGTACTGGCGGATGGAGGACTTTCCGTTCTTCCCCCAGCGCACCACCAGGCCGTCGCCGTCCCGGGTCCACTGGAAGCCGCCCACCGTGATCAGCGCCTTCTCGATGCGGACGAAACGCGCCTCGAGCGCGGGCACCTCGACCAGGACGACACCCGCGGACCGCGGCTCGTTGCCCGAGGCGAAGACGTTGAGCAGCAACCGGCTGCCGTCGGGCGACCAGGTGGGCCAGAGCGTGTGCAGCGGCATGTCCCCGTTGCGGGGGTCGGGAGGCACGGGCAGCTCGACGTCGGTCTCGCGGCCGCTCTTCCGGTCGGTGAACCGCACCGTGACCGGCTCGGCGGGCCCGCGCCGCTGCCGGAGCTCGGCCTGCCACTGCCCGCCGGGGGAGACGGTGACGGGCCCTTCGGCCTTGACGAACTTCCGCTTGGCGGGGCTCCACGCCCAGTTCTGCTGCGGGGGCCTGCCGTTGGTGAACACCGAGTAGGAGCCGAGCTGGACCGGCCGGCCCGTCATGTCCACCCCGAAACGGGCGTCGGTGCCGGGCAGCTTCGTGCCGGCGTCCGGCTGCGCGGGCGGCGCGCCGAGCACGGCGGTCAGGGCGAGGACCGCGCCTAAGTTCGTGATCATGAATACCCCCGTGGGTGGTGGTCGGACCCGGCAGATCCTACAAGATCACCACCGTCGGGGAAGGGGAATCGGCCTGCCCACCGTGCTCCTGGCGCCGGACAGGCCCGGCCTCACCGGCATGCACGCGCCCTCCGGCCCGCCTGAACGCGTGCCCTCCGGCACGCCGGGGCGAACGCCGTCCGGTACGGCCGGGCGCGCCCCGGCGTACCGGAGGGCGGGCTCACTTCGACTTGGTGGTCGTGCGGCGCGGCGCGTGCACCTGGCCGTTGCCCGGCGTGTCCACCAGCGGCGTGTCCACCAGGTGCTCGACCAGGAACCACGTCTGCCGCTCCCCGGTGCGGATGACGTCGGAGACGAGCAGGTCGTTCGTGCCGTCGTCGCCCAGCTCCGCGGCGCGGGCGGCGGCGTCGTGCGAGGTGATGAGGATGGTCTCGTGCGCCTCGATCAGGCGCGACAACATCGCCGGCACCTCCTCGGCGCCGTTGGGCGGGCGCGGCACCACGGTGATCTCGGCCACGTGCCGCGGGTCGCCCACCGCGATGCCGCCCAGCGCCTGGATGCGCTCGGCGACCAGGTCCACGAGTTCGAGCTGCTCGCCGGCGTGCTTGTCCAGCAGCAGGTGCAGCTGGTAGAACGTCGGGCCGCGCATCAGCCAGTGGTGCTTCTTGTAGAGGCTGTAGAGGATCTGCGTGTCGGCGAGGATCTGGTTCAGCCGCTCGCAGGCGTAGCCGCGGGCCTCCTCGGACAGGCCCAGGGGCCACGTCCTGATCGTGCCGAACTCCTGAATCTGGGTGCCGTCCACGTGCAGCCAGGGCTGGCTGCTCGATTTCTTCGACGCTTTGCTGGTGCTGCCTTTGGCGGGCACGATCATCTCCTGAGGCGGTGCGTTTGAGCCGGTCCGACCTCGAACCTTCCCGTACGCCCGCCAAAGCAGCTCCCGCCCCGACCAGCGCATGGCAAAGCTTGCGGCATGCCGCCCCGGACCGCGATCCCTGGGCGAGGGGTGGTCTCCGTGCCGGTACTGCCGCATCACAGCTTCGTTGCAGTGTGCAACGGTTGCTTGGCGTGTCCGGACATATCTGGATGAATGGTCCTCTCCTGCCCGCCACGGAGGGGCAGGCCACGCGACGGAGGGGCGTGCGGCGGGGACGGGGACGCGCGTCGCGTCACGGACGGCGAGGAACGGGGGGACGTGAGGCATGCGGCTCTCGCGTAAGGAACGCCGGGCGCTGGCGAGGCTGGAGAGCCGGCTCGCCAGGGAATCGCCCGAACTCGACGCCCTCCTCTCCGGAGCGCTCGGCCCGGACCCGGATCCGCTCCCCGGGCCGCTCCCCGGGCGGCTCCCGCGGCCTGTGCCGGAGCCGCTCCCGGTGCCGGCGGACAGCCGCTCCCTCCTGCACGTGTGGTGCATGCTCGTGATGCTCACGTGCGCGGTGCTCATGCTGGGCATCGTGCTGCTGGCCGCCGGTGACCGGAACTGCACCGGCCTCCAGTCCACCTCCTGCCAGCGCCCGGCGGGCACCCAGGAAGGGTAGGCCCCGCCCCCGGCGGAGGAGCGGCCCGGCGGACGTGCCCGGCCGGACGGCCGGGCCGGGCAGGGGGTGCCGTGCCGTCCGGAGCGGGCCGGACGGCGGCGGGCTGCTCGCCGGCGTGGATCAGGCGAGGCCGCCGTTGCTCATCAGGAGCTGGCCGTTGATCCACTGGCCCTCGGGGGAGCACAGGAAGGCCACGAGGTTCCCGGTGTCGCCGGGCGTGCCGAGGCGGCCCAGCGGGGTGTGGGCGATCAGCTGCTCGCGTGCCTCGCCGGACATCCAGCCGGTGTCCACCGGGCCGGGGTTGATGACGTTGGCGGTGACGCCGAGGTGGGCGAGTTCGTGTGCGGCGGCCAGCGTGATGCGGTCGAGCGCGCCCTTGCTCGCGCCGTAGGGCAGGTTGCCGACGGTGTGGTCGCTGGTGAGGGCGATGATCCGGCCGGTGCCGTGCGGGCCGGCGAAGCGGCGGGCGTACTCGCGGATCAGCAGCCAGGTGGCGCGGGCGTTGACCGCGAAATGCCGGTCGAAGCTCTCGACGGTGGTGTCGAGCAGGCCGGAGTCGACCGACTCGCAGTGGCACATCACCAGGGCCGTGACCGCGCCCAGACGGCGCTCCACCTCGTCGAAGACCCGCGCCGGCGCCTCCGGGTCGGTGAGGTCGGCCTCGACGGCCGTGGTGGCCGCGCTCAGCTCGGCCAGGGACCTGGCGATGGCGTCGGTGGCGCCCGCCTCGGCGCCCCAGGTCATCCGCTCGTCGTACGGGGTCCAGGAGGTGAACGCGACGTCCCACCCGGTCGCGGCCAGCCGCCGCGCGATGCCCGCGCCGATGCCGACGGTACGTCCGACCCCGGTGACCAGGGCGAGCGGGCGGGCGGAGTGGTCGGGGCGGGGCGTCTGATCCATGTTCGTCACCCGACCGATCTTGGGACCGAACCGCCGGCTTCGCAAACGCCATTTCCCGGCCCCGGACACCGCGGGCACCTGACGGGCGGGCCTGCGGGGAGGGCTCAGGGGGCTTCGAGGGAGTCGATCCAGGCGAGCAGCCGGGCGCCCTCCCGGTCCATCACCCCCGGCTCGCGCAGGGCGCTGGCCAGCAGTGACATGCCCTGGTACGCGCCCACCAGCGTCAGGGCGAGACCGTCGGGCTCCGGCTGGCCCAGCTCGCGGAACTGCCGCTCCACCCAGTCGAGCAGCAGCCGGATGACCCGGCCCGCCTCGACGTCCAGGCCGCCCTCGTCGCGCTTGTCGAGCTCGGCGGCGAGCGTGCCGGTCGGGCAGCCGTAGCGGGCGGCGAGGTCGCGCTGGCTCACCCAGCCCTCGACGAGGCCCTTGAGCCGCTCGCGCGGGCCGGGGAGCCGGTCCAGCCGGTCGGTGAGCAGCTCCAGTTGCCGGGCGTGCTCCGACAGGGCGGCGGCGACCAGCTCGTCCTTGGTCTTGAAGTAGTAGTAGACGTTGCCCACCGGCACGTCGGCGGCGCGTGCGATGTCCGCGATGGTGGTGCGCTCGACTCCCTGCCGGTGCACGACCTGGGCCGCGGCCGCCATGAGCCGCTGCCGTTTGGCGCCCGCCGTCCGGACCCGCGCGGACACTTTCGAGTCAGTCACCTGACTAACTATAGGCCCCGCCCTGTGCTACAGTCCTCTCGTTCGCAAGTGAGTCAGCCAACTAACTCAATGGGAGTCAGCTTTATGATCATCGTCACGGGCGCCACCGGGAACGTCGGCCGCACCCTGGTCCGCACCCTCGCCGGGCAGGGTCACGAGGTGACCGCCGTGTCGCGCCGCATCGTCCCGTCCGACGTCCCCGCCGGGGTGCGCGCGGTCGCCGCGGACCTCGCCCAGCCGGCCGCCGGCCCGCCCACCGCGGCGGACGCGGTCTTCCTGCTGGTCGGCGGGGACCTCATGATGGCCGGCGACCCCGCCACGGTCGTCGCCCCCTTCACCGGCGCGGGCAGGATCGTGCTGCTCTCCTCGCAGGGGGTGGCCAGCCGGCCCGACTCCTTGTCGCACGGCCGCGCCTTCGCCGCCTTCGAACGGGCCGTCATGGAGTCCGGCACCGAGTGGACGATCCTGCGCCCCGGCGGCTTCGCCTCCAACTCCTACGCCTGGGCGCCCTCCATCAAGGCCGCCCGCACGGTCGCCGCCCCCTTCGGCGACGTCGGCCTGCCCGTCATCGACCCCGACGACATCGCCGCCGTGGCCGCCGTCGCCCTCACGAGCCCCGGTCACGCGAAGGAGGTCTACGAGCTGACCGGTCCCGAGCCGGTCACCCCGCGCGAGCGTGCCGCCGCCATCGCCGACGCCATCGGCGAGCCCGTCACCTTCGCCGACCAGACCAGGGAGGAGGCCCGCGCCCAGATGGTGGCGTTCATGCCGCCCCCGGTGGCCGACACCACGCTCGACATCCTCGGGACCCCGACCGTCCGCGAGCGGACCGTCAGCCCCGACGTCGAGCGCGTCCTCGGCCGCGCCCCCGGCGCCTTCGCCGCCTGGGCCGCCCGCAACGCCGCCGCCTTCCGCTGATCCCGCCCTCTGCCTGCGCCCGCCTTCCCCTGCCCCGCCCTCCGGAAGGACGACACAGGAAGGAGGGAGGGGCGGGACAGGGGAAGACGGGACGGGGGCGCGGGATAGGGTCGGCGGCAGGCCGGGCAATGTGTCGTGGTCCCAGGGGGAAGGGCGGCGGATGATCCATCGCTTCGCGGTCGGAGACCTGGCCTGCGCCGTCATCAGCGACGGCCAGCCGCCACCGCCCTGGGAGCCGCCGCTGGCCGAGTTCTTCACCCCCGAGACCGGGGTGCCCGAGCCCGACCTGCGCGCCGCCCTCGCCGCCGAGGGGTGCGGCAGGACGACCCTGACCTGCGGATACAACTGCCTGTGCGTGCAGACCCCGGCCGGGCTCGCGGTGATCGACACCGGCCTGGGCAAGGGGTTCCTCGGTTACGGCCCGTACATCACGCCTCAGGTCGGCCATTTCGGCGCGGCGCTGGCCGGGGCGGGGCTCCCGGCGGCCGAGCCGGCCGCCGTCATCCTCACCCACCTGCACGAGGACCACGTCAGGGGCGCCACATGGGCGGGCGAGCCGGCCTTCCCCGGCGCGGTCGCGTACGCGCACGCCGACGAGCTGGCCTTCTGGTCCGGCCGCGCCGCGGAGCTGCCCGACGAGCAGCGCCGGCCCGCGCTGGAGGCGATCAGGATCCTCGGCGAACGGCTGCGCCCCGCCGAGTACGGCGCCGAGCTCCTGCCTGGCGTCCACACCGTCGACGCCGCCGGCCACACCCCCGGGCACACGGCCGTCCTGCTGCGCTCGCGCGGGCAGCGCCTGCTCTGCCTCGGCGACACCTTCTACGACCCGCTCCAGCTCGCCCACCCCGCCTGGCGCACACCGTGGGACCACGACGCCGCGCGCTCGGTGGCCAGCCGCCGCCGGCTGCTGGCCTGGGCGGCGGCCGAACGGCTGCCGGTCCACGCCTACCACCTGCCGTTCCCCGGGCTGGGGCTGATCGAGCGGCGAGGGGACGCCTTCGCCTGGCGCCCGCTCACCTCGCCCGACGACCCCGGCGCGACGCACCCGGCGGGGTGATGCCGCTGAGGCCCGGCACGCGCACCGGTGGGTCCGCGCCGGGGAAGGGCCGGGAAGGGCCGGGGAAGGGCCGGGGAGGGCCGGGGAAGGGCCGGGTGCGGGAGCCGCGCCGTGGGGGCTCCCGCTCGTCCCCGGCCTGCTGAGGGGGCCGGCCGGGCGAGGACGAGTGGAGGCCGCAGTGGCGGGTCCCGGCAAAAGGTCCGGGCAAAGTACCGGCAAGGGGTGCCGGCAAAGAGTGCCGGCAAAGGTCCGGCGCAGTGCCGCGGTGGCGATCGCGGTCGCGACCGCCGGGCGGACCGTCAGACGCGGTCGGCGGCGATCAGCAGGTACTGGAAGCTGCCGCTCTTGTACGCCTCCAGGAAGGACTCCTCGATGCCGGTGGCCAGATGGGTCCTGGCCCGCAGCTCCCAGTAGGGGATGGTGGCGGCGGTGAGATCGACGACGCTGACCGGGACCAGGCGGTGCGCGGCCAGCTCCTTGAAGTAGGTGCTGCGGGAGTGGATGTCGCAGATGTAGTGGGCGTTGATCTGGCTGATGGCCCGCGACGGCAGGCCGTAGGCGTCGTTGTAGCAGCCGGTGATGCAGACGTAGCGGCCGCCGCGGCGCAGCAGCCTGGCGTGCTCGGCGAAGAGCAGGGACAGCTCGACGTACATCGTGCTCTCGTTGTTCCAGGACGCCTGGAAGGCGCCGGTCTCGAAGCCGGTGTCGAGCATGTTGCGGAAGTGGAAGCGCACCTTGTCGTCCACGCCGCGCTCCTTGGCCTGCTGGTTGGCGAAGGCGACCTGGGACTCGGAGATGGACACGCCGTCCACCGAGCAGCCGTGGCGCAGGTTGGCCAGCAGGCTGGAGCCGCCCCGGCCCGAGCCGGCGTCGAGGAGGCGGTGCTCGGGGCGCAGCGGGCCGAGGTGGGCGATGAGCGTCTCGGCCTGCACGCACTCCAGCCGGTGCAGCTCGTTGACGACGCGTTTCTCCCTCGTCTCGGCCGGGCCGTCGAGGACCGACCAGTCCACCTCGCCGATGCCGTAGTGGTGGTGGTAGAAGCCGTCCACCTCGCCGAGGCGCAGGTTGACGGGGTTCTCCTCGGTGTTCCAGTAGTCGGCCACCGATTGCTGGTAGAGGGTGGTCAGCACGGGGGCATGCGGGGTCACGGTCACCGTGGGCTCCTTTCTCGGTTGCGTTTTACGGGGGGCTGGTCAGGACTGGTAGCGGCTGGTGCTGCCGTGCCATTCGAGCCCGCCGGCCATCCACGCCTGCGCGCCGCGCAGGAAGCGCTTCAGCTCGGGGGAGGGCAGGGCGGACAGGGCGCGCTGGCTCTGCTCGAAGCCGCGGACGAAGTGGTTGTGCAGGTGGACGGCGCGCTCGGTGGCCTCGCGCGTCGAGCAGCCGTCCTCGGCGGCCATCAGCAGGATCACGTTGGAGTCGGGCAGCTCGTCGGCCGCCTCCCTGGCCACCGAGTGCAGGTCGTTGACCAGCACGCTCGCGGTGCCCGCCTGCATGAGCGCGGTGTGGAAGCGGCGTTCGGCGAACAGGTCGGGAGGCAGCGCGTAGCCGCCGACGATGTCGATGAGGGTCATGGAGGTGTAGAAGCTGTCGTGCTGGCGGGCGGCCAGGTAGCGCCAGACGGGTGGCGGCGTCTCCAGGTAGCGCCAGGCGGCGTAGGCGGCCCAGCTCACGTACATCTGGCTCGTGATGTTGCAGATGCGCATGACCTGCGCCGGGGTGGAGTGGCGGGCGGCGTGGCTGGTGGCCGAGCGCAGCGAGACCAGGACGGGGTCGTTCCTGATGTGCTCCTCCAGTTGCGCGGTGTAGCCGCCGGCGTCGGGCGGCGGGTCCATGGCCGACATGACCAGGGCCAGCCGGGGCGGCAGCTCGGTGGGCGTGGCGCCGAGGTCGGTCTCGTCGGCGTAGTAGTCGTCGGCCGCCCACCACGCGGCGTTGAGCTGCGCGGCGATCAGCAGCAGGTCGGGGTCGTCGGTGTCGGCGTGGGCGAGCATGGCCAGCCGCCCGAACCCGGTGGCGGCGAACTCCTCCATCCGGCCCGCGTGGATGCCGACCCGCTCGGCCCACGCCACCAGCCGCCGGTCGACCTCCGCGCCCAGCGCCTCGTCCACCCGCGCGGTCTCGGGGCAGTAGAGCGGCGGGTACGTCCCGTCGCCCCACTCCCGCTCCCGGTAGGCGAGCGGGGCGAGGCTGTGGGCGGACGACGGCGTCGCGGGGCCCGGCCCCGGCTCGTGCCCGTCGCCCTCCTCGAACCTGGGCCGGCCGGGCCGCAGCGCGGAGCGCAGGCTGAGGGTGTGGGCGCCCAGCCCCGTCGGACCGGCGGGCACCGGCAGGGTGGCAGGGTCAAAGGGGGCGAAGTCCGGCATCACGCCTCTTCCTCGGGTCGGCGGGTCAGGAGCGCGGGGCGGCGACGTTGACGTCCTCCAGCACCCCGATCGCGTCGGGCACCAGAATCGCCGCCGAGTAGTAGGCGCTGACCAGGTAGGACATCACGGCCTTGGAGTCGATGCCCATGAAGCGCACGTTGAGCCCCGGTTCGTACTCCTCGGGGATGCCCGTCTGGTAGAGGCCCACGACGCCCTGGTCCTCCTCGCCGACCCGCATGGCCAGGATCGAGGTGGTGCGCCGCTCCGAGATCGGGATCTTGCCGCACGGGAAGATCGGGATGCCCCGCCAGGCGGGCACCTCGTGACCGTTGACCTCCGTGGAGCCCGGGACCAGCCCGCGCCTGTTGCACTCGCGGAAGAACGCCGCGATCGCCTTGGGATGGGCGAGCAGGAAGCGGGTCTTGCGGCGCATGCTGATCAGGTCGTCGAGGTCGTCGGGGGTCGGCGGGCCGGACCAGGTGTAGATGCGCTGGTCGTAGTCCGCGTTGTGGAGCAGCCCGAACTCGCGGTTGTTGAGCAGCTCCCACTCCTCGCGCTCGCGCAGCTCGTGGATGGTCAGGCGGAGCTGCTCCTCGATCTGGTTCATCGGGTCGTTGAACAGGTCGGCCACGCGGGTGTGCACGCGCAGGATCGTCTGCGCGACGCTCAGCTCGTATTCGCGGGGGCGCAGGTCGTAGTCCACGAACGTGCCCTCGATGACCGGCTCGCCGGTGTGCCCGGCCGAGAGGGCGACCTCGGCCTCGCCGCGCCGGTTGACCGGCCTGCTCAGGCGGTCGAGGTGGGCCGCCAGGTGCGCGCGCAGCGTGGGGGAGCGCGCCGCGATGCGCCGCAGCTCCTCGCGCCGGGCGAACAGCAGCGTGCAGGCGGTGGCGGCGCGGTAGGTGCACGGCCAGCGCGGGTCGTCCGCGGTGAGCGCCTCGTCGCCGAGCTGGTCGCCGTCGGCGATGACGCCGAGGAACTGCGGCTCGCCGTACGGGCCCTTGTCCACCCGCTCCAGGCGGCCGTGCGCGATCACCCCGGTCTCGGCCACCGGCGTGCCGGCCACGGCCACCACGTCGCCGGCCCGCACCTCACGCACCGTGAACGCGGCGGCGAGCGCCGCCAGCACCTCCGCGTCGGCGAAGCCGCGCAGCGCGGGGATCTCGGTCAGCGTCTCCGGCACGATCCGCACGTCGTCGGCCCCCGCCCGCACCACCCCGACCCGGCCGCGGCCCGGCACGTGCGTCAGCCGCCGGTTCACCCGGTAGGTGCCGCCCCGCACGTCCACCCAGGGCAGCATGCGCAGCAGCCAGCGGGAGCTGATGGCCTGCATCTGCGGGCGGGTCTTGGTCGTGGTGGCCAGGTTGCGCGCGGCCCTGGTGTCCAGGCTGAGCCGGGCTTCCGTCGGCTCCGTGGGCATCTTTCCTCCGGAGGTCGGCGAGCAGTCGCTACTTAAAGTAGTTTTGCGACTACTGATCGTAGAGTCTCCGGATGGTTAGGAATGCTGACGGATCGGGAAGGCCGGTCTGTCCGAACCGCCACATCGGCACCCCCGTAAGATCAGCCGCCTTCCACGCGCCGGGCCGGCGGCGCGTCAGCCGCCTTCCCGCTCAGAGCGGGGCCGCCGGCCGCGGGCGGGCCGCTCGGACTTCGGGCCCTCCGCGCGGTCGCCGCCCACCTTGCGGGCCTGCTTGCCGGGCTCGGACTGCAGCTTCTTGTTCACCTTGGCGTCGAGCTCCCGCTCGCTCATCCCCTTGCGCTCCAGGTCCTTACGCAGGCGGGCGCGCTTGGCGTCGTAGGCGTTGCTGCCTGGTCGAGGCATGGCAGACCACTTCCTTCCCCCTTGCCCGGCCGCTACCCGGCCCGCCGCCGGGCACACCTACAGCTCGCGCCACTCGCCGGAGTCGAGGGCCGAGGCCCCCTGCGGGCCCATCATCGTCATGCCGCCGTCGACGAACACCGTCGTCCCCGTCACGTACGAGGCCGTGGGACCGGCGAGGAAGGCCACCACGGCGGCGACCTCGCGGGCGTCGCCCGGCCGGGGAATGGGGTTGCCCGGCCGGCTGCCCGGCCGCGGCGGGCGGTCCTCCTGTCCCGTCATCGGGGTGGCGATCTCGCCCGGCGCCACCGTGTTGACCGTGATGCCGTGCCCGGCCAGCTCCAGCGCCAGCACCCGGCTGAGCAGCCGCAGCCCGCCCTTGGCCGCGCAGTACGGCCCCGAGCCCATCTTCGGGTACTCCTCGTGCACGCTGGTGACGTTGACCACCCGCCCGCCCCGCCCGGCGGCCACCATCCGCCTGGCCGCGCGCTGCGCGCACAGGAACGGCCCGTCGAGGTCCACCGCCAGGATCGAGCGCCAGCGCTCGTAGCCCATCTCCAGCAGCGGCTCGTGGCTGCCCGTGCCCGCGTTGTTGACCAGCACGCCCAGCCCGCCCAGCTCGTCGGCCAGCTCGTCCACGGCCGCCGCCGCGCCCACGGGCTCGGTCAGGTCGTGCCGGCGGATCGCCGCCGTGCGGCCCGTCCCGCGTACGAGGCGGGCCGTCTCCTCCGCGCCCTCGCGGTCCCGGTGGTAGGTGATGCCGACGTCGAACCCCTGCCCGGCCAGCGCCACGGCGGTGGCCTTGCCGATGCCCGAGTCCGCCCCCGTGACGACCGCCACCCGGTCGTATCCGTTGTCCATGGTCATCACCTGCCCCGGACGGCCGGTTGAAACGGCCCTTACCAGCCCCGGCCGCGCAGGAACGCCGCGCAGCGCAGGGTCCAGTCGCCGGTCACGGGGTCGTCCCCGGCCAGCCCGAGACCGTGCCGGCCGCTGGGATAGACGTGCACCTCCTGCGGGACGCCGTTGCGGGCGAGCGCCTGGGAGAGCAGCAGAGTGTTCTCGACGGGGACCGACTCGTCGTCGGCGGTGTGCCACAGGAACATGGGTGGCGTGCTGGGCCCGACCCGGCCGGGGAGGGAGAGCGCGGCGCGTACCGGCTCGGGGGCGTCCGCGCCGAGCAGGTTGGCGGCCGAGCCCCGGTGGGACCGGGGGCCGGTGAGCGTGGTGACGGGATAGCAGAGCACGGCCAGCCCCGGCCGGGCGTCGGCCGCGTCGATCGCGTCGTGCGGGCCCTCCGCCTGCATCGGGCCGGTCTCGGTCGCCAGCAGCCCCGCCAGGTGGCCGCCGGCCGAGAAGCCGAGCACCCCGACCCGGCCGGGGTCCACGCCGTGGGCGGCGGCGTGGTGGCGTACCCACCGCACGGCTCTGGCGGCGTCGAGCAGGGGCAGCGGGTGGCGGTGCGGCGCGACCCGGTAGCGCACGACGAACGCCGCGACGCCGAGCGAGTTGAGCCACCGCGCGACCGGGGCGCCCTCATGCTCGGCCAGGTGGTGGTACGCCCCGCCGGGGAAGACCAGCACGGCCGGGGCCGCCCCGCCGCCGGCGGCCACGGGGAAGGCGGTGATGGTGGCCGCGCCGGTCGTGGGCCACAGGGGGTGCTCGCTCATGGACGCCTCTCGTCTCGGTCGATCGCCGTGATCGACGACGGATGCTAGCGAGCGCCCGGAGCGGCCCGCGTCGCGGGGCACGGGTCACGCCGGCGGCGATCCGGGAACGTCCGGGACGGCGCAGAACGATGATCGGCACCCGCCGCTGTGCTAGGCAGGTACCGAAGATCGAAAGGAGGTGATCCCATGCAGGACGGACGGAGCACGCAGGACGAGTACGAGGCCCCCGCGCTGGAGGAACTCGGCTCCTTCCAGGAGCTGACCGGGTATGTGGGGCTGCGCAACAGAGAGTCGCTCCTCGGCTATCCCCGCAACATCTGGTGACCCCGCACCCATGAGCACTGGAGGAGTGGAGGTCGGTCACCCGGTGCGACATTTCGTGGTCCTTCCGGACGTTCCCGCCGCCGCCGAGGTGGCCGGCCGCTGCCTGCCAGGAGCGACCCACCAGATCTCCCACCCTTCCGGCCGCCCCCTCGTGCTCGCCGGCGTGCCGGCCGGCCAGATCGTCCGCGCGCGGGCGGGCGACGACCGGCTCGTGCTCATCGGCCGCGCTCCGGCCGACCGCCGCGCCCTCGAAAGGCTGCTGGCCCGCGACCCCGCAGGCGCGATCGACCGGCTCGCCGCGCTGCCGGGCAGCTTTCACCTCGTCGCCGTGACCGGCGGCCGCACGCTCGTGCGCGGCAGCGCCTCCGGCCTGCGCCGCGTCTTCCACGCCACGATCGGCGGCGTCGACGTCGCCTGCGACCGCTCCGACGTGCTCGCCGCCCTGCTCGGCGCGGAGCCCGACCCGGGCGTGCTGGCCCTGCGCCTGCTCGACAGCCTGCCGCACGTGCTGGGGGAGCGGTCGGTGTGGCGCGGCGTGCGGCCGGTGCCCGCCGGGCACTGCCTGGTGTACGACCCGGGCTCCCCGGCCGCGCGCACCCTGGACGCCTGGCGGCCCCCGCAGGGCGGGCTCCCGCTCGACGCCGGGGCGCGGGAGCTGCGCCGGGCCCTGACCGAGGCGGTGGCCGCGCGCACCGGCGACGGCGCGACGATCAGCGCGGACCTGTCGGGCGGGATGGACTCGACGTCGCTGTGCTGCCTGGCCGCCGATGGGCCCGCCCGCCTCACCGCCTTCACCATGGCCAGCGACGACGCGGCCGACGACGACCTGCACTGGGCGCGCATCGCCGCGCGGGCCCTGCCCGGCGTCGAGCACGTCGTCTACCCCGAGCGGGAGCTGCCGGAGTTCTACGCCGGGGTGGGCGCGGAGGCCCGCACGGACGAGCCGTCGCTCGCGGTGCTGAACGCCGCCCGCTTCCTGTGGCGGCTCGGCCGGGCCCGCGAGCGCGGCGCGCGCCTGCACCTCGACGGGCTCGGCGGCGACCAGGTGCTCACCGGGACCCCTGCCCTCTACCACGACCTGCTGCGACGCCGGCCGCTCACGGCGCTGGCCCGGCTGCGCAGGCATCGCCACCTCGACGGGTTCCCGTGGCGGGCGGTGGGGGAGCTGGTCGGCGGCCGCCCCTACCGCGACGCGCTCGCGGGACTGCGCGACCGGCTGCTCACCGGCGCGCGGGAGCCCGCCGGCGGCCGGGCGTTCGGCTGGGAGCCGCCGCCGGCCATCCCGGCCTGGCTCACCCCCGAGGCCAGACGGCTCATCGCCGCGCAGCTCGAAGAGGTCCTGGACCAGGCCCGGCCGCTGGCCCCGCGCCGGGGCGCGCACGCCGATCTCGCCGCGATCCACGCCGCCGGGCGCGAGGTGCGGCTGCTGCACCAGCTCGCCCCGGACGACGGCCCCGCCGCCGAGTCGCCCTTCCTCGACGACAGCGTGGTGGCGGCGTGTCTCGCGGTACGCCCAGAGGACCGGCTGACCCCGTACGAGTACAAGCCGCTGATCAAGGCGGCGATGGCCGGGGTGCTGCCCGGCGGGCTGCTGGCCCGCAGGAGCAAGGCCGACGGCACCACCCTGGCCGCCGAGGGGTTCGCCAGGAACCGCCGCGCCCTGGCCGCCACCTGGGCGGACTCCCGGCTGGCCGGGCTCGGCCTGATCGACCCGGCGCCGCTGACGCGGCTGACCGGCATGACGTACGCGAACCGGTCCCACCACTGGGGCATGGACGCCGCCCTCGCCACCGAGTGGTGGCTGCGCCTGCGGGACGAGGCTGAAAGGCGAGTGACATGAAACTGGGCCCCGGGGTGGTCACCGCGGACACCGAGTACGGCCTGGTCCTGCTCGACGAGGGCAGCGGCCGCTACTGGCGGCTCAACGAGACGGGCGCCCTGGTCGCCACGGTCCTCATCGAGGGCGGCACGCCCGAGACGGCGGCACGCCGCCTCGCCGACCGCTACGGCATCCACCGCCCCCGCGCCGAGCAGGACGTCCGCGCCCTGCTGAACGCCCTCGTCGCCGCCGGCCTGGCCACCGAATGAGCAGCCGCGAGGACGCGGGGCGGCCGGGGCGTGGCGGAACGTGGGGGGCGCGGTTGCGGGCGCGGTGTGCGGTGGGGGCGGCGCGGGTGCTGGCGCGCAGGTCGCCGGCCGGGATCCGCACGGTGCTGGAGCGCCTGCGCGGCGGCGCCCGGCCCGCCTCGCACGCCGAGGCCGAACGGGCGCTCGAAAGCGTGCTCGCCGTCAGCCTGCGCTGCGCCGGGCCGGAGGCGTGCCTGGTCAGGTCCCTCGCCGTGGTGCTGGCCTGCCGGCTGCGCGGGACCTGGCCGACATGGTGCGTCGGGGTGCGCGTGCGCCCGCCGTTCGGGGCGCACGCCTGGGTCGAGGCGGAGGGCCGCCCGGTCGCGGAGGCCGCCGGCCCCGACTACTTCCGTCGCCTGATCGTGGTGGGCGATTCCGGCTGATGACCCGGGACGGGTAGATCGTGTACGTTTGACAACCTGGAACTCCTGTTACCCGAGGCGTATTTCGTGTCGGCCGGGGACCACGACGGCCCCGGCGAGATGGGGGCCGAAGTATGGCAGAGGCGACCGGTGACGACCTGCTGCCGAAACCGGAGACGGCCGGGTCGGTGGCCGAGTTCGTCGCGATGCTCAGACAGCTCAAGTCGTTGTCGGGGCTGACGTACAAGGAGCTCGAGAGCCGCGCCCGCACCGACGGATCCTCCCTGCCGCGCAGCACGCTCGCGGCCGCCCTGAACCGCAACGGGCTGCCGCGCGAGCAGCTGCTGACCGCGTTCCTGCGCGCCACCGGCTGCGGGCCGGGGGAGATCGCGGCGTGGGTGAGGGCGCGCAAGACCCTCGGCGCGAGACCGGCCCCCGCCGCCCCGCCCGTGCCGCCCGGACCCGGGCCGTTCCCTGGCGGCGCCGCGCTGCTTCCCGCCGGGCCCGGGCCGTTCCCCGCCGGGCCTGGGCCGTTCCCCGGCGGGGGCGCACCGTTCCCCGGCGATGCCGGGCCGCTCCCCGCCGGGCCGGGGCAGTTCCCCGGCCGGGACGGGCGGGGGCGGCGCGGTCTCCTGCCGGTCAAGCCGTATGCCCTGCTCGTCGGGTTCGTGCTGGGGTGCGTCACCGGCTACCTCTGGCGCAGATCCGCGCACGCCGGACGCTGATCGCCGGGAGACGGGCCCGGGGTCACCGTGAGACGGGCCCGGGGTCACCGTGAGACGGGCCCGGGGTCACCGGGGGCTTCGGGCCAGGGGGACACGGATGCGAGTCCGCGCCCCGAAAGGGAACGCTGATCCATATGACGGACGTTTCCCGTGCACTCCCGCAGCTCCGACCGGCGCCCCGAGTCGCGCCACCGCCGCTGGCGGGTGCCCGCGCGGAGCGGGTGTGATCGCCGGGATAGGCTGTGGCGGGTTTCGCGACGGCCGGCGAGGAGGTCCGGATTCATGACCACGACGTTCGGGGCGATCGGCAGCGGCCGGCGCACCCGGTTCTTCCTGCGGCTGGCCGCGGCGATGCCCGACCGGCTCCGGGTCGCCGGCGTCGTGACCCGCAGCGCCGCGCGGGCCGAGGAGATCACCGCCGAGTGGGGCGTGCCCGCCTTCCGCTCCATCGACGAGCTGCTGCGCCACGAGCGGCCCGGCTACCTCGCCGCCGCGGTGCCCTGGGACGCGATGCCCGGCGCGATCCGCGAGGCCGCCGCGCACGGCGTGCCGGTCCTCGCCGAGACGCCGCCCGCGCCCGACCTGGCCGGGCTGCGCTCGCTCTGGAACGACGTCGGCGGCACCGGCCTGGTGCAGGTGGCCGAGCAGTATCTGCTGATGCCCGGGCACGCGGCCCGGCTGGCGATCGTCCGCGCGGGGGTGATCGGCGCGCCCACCTCGGTGCAGGTCTCCTCGACCCACCTCTACCACGCGGTGTCGCTGATCCGCGGCCTGCTGGGCGCCGGGTTCGACGCCGCCGAGGTGCGCGCGGGCGCGTTCGAGGCGCCGCTCGCCGACCCGCTGGGGGCCGACGGCTGGACCGGCGACGACACGCCGCGGCGGGCGACCACGACCATCGCCACGATCGACTTCGGCGGCACGATGGGCCTGTACGACTTCACCGACAACCAGTGGTGGAACCCGCTGCGGGCGCGGCGCATCGTGGTGCGCGGCTCGATCGGCGAGCTGGCCGACGACCGGGTGGTCAGGCTGGCCGACCCCACGACGCCGGTGGAGTCCCGGCTGATCCGGCGCGACACCGGCGTCGATCTCAGCCTGGAGTTCCGCGACCTCAAGCACATCAGCTTCGACGGGCGGGTGGTCTACCGCAACCCGTTCGACGGCTGCTCCCTGTCCGACGACGACATCGCGGTCGCGGACATCCTGGCGCGCATGGGGGCCTGGGCCCGGCAGGAGGGGCCGGCCCCGTACCCGCTGGCCGAGGCCTGCCAGGACCACCTCATCGGCCTGGCCATCGGCGAGTCGGCCAGGAGCGGCGGCCCGGTCACCACCGGCAAGGAGCCCTGGGCGGCCTGAACCGGCCGAGGCGGGCACCCGAGGCGGGCACCCGAGGCGGGCACCCGAGCCGGGCACCCGAGGCGGGGCGCGGCCCCGGCCGGCGCGCCGCCGTCCCGAGCGGTTCCGGTCAGGCGCGCGCCGAAGCGGCCGCCGCGCGCCGGTCAGGCGCCGACGTAGGCCGCGAGGTGCTCGCCCGTGACCGTGGAGCGGGCGGCGACCAGGTCGGCGGGCGTGCCCTCGAACACGATCCGGCCGCCGTCGTGCCCGGCGCCGGGGCCGAGGTCGATGATCCAGTCGGCGTGCGCCATGACCGCCTGGTGATGCTCGACGACGATGACCGACTTGCCGGCGTCGACGAGCCGGTCCAGCAGGCCGAGCAGCTGCTCCACGTCGGCGAGGTGCAGGCCGGTGGTGGGCTCGTCGAGGACGTAGACGCCGCCCTTGTCGGCCATGTGGGTGGCCAGCTTGAGCCGCTGCCGCTCGCCGCCGGACAGCGTGGTGAGCGGCTGGCCGAGGCTGAGGTAGCCGAGGCCGACGTCGGCGAGCCGGCGCAGGACGGCGTGCGCGGCCGGCGTGCGCGCCTCGCCGGCGCCGAAGAACTCCTCGGCCTCCGTCACCGACATGGCCAGCACCTCGCTGATGTCGCGCCCGCCGAGGCGGTGCTCCAGCACCGAGGCGTCGAACCGGCGGCCGTCGCACTCCTCGCAGGTCGCCGAGACGCCGGCCATCATCCCGAGGTCGGTGTAGACGACGCCGGCGCCGTTGCAGTTGGGGCAGGCGCCCTCGGAGTTGGCGCTGAACAGCGCCGGCTTGACCCCGTTGGCCTTGGCGAACGCCTTGCGGATCGGGTCGAGCAGCCCGGTGTAGGTGGCCGGGTTGCTCCGCCGCGAGCCGCGGATCGGGCTCTGGTCGACCGACACCACGCCCTCTCCGGCGGGGATGGACCCGTGCACGAGCGAGCTCTTGCCGGACCCGGCGACGCCGGTGACGACGACCAGCACCCCCAGCGGGATGTCGACGTCCACGTCGCGCAGGTTGTGGGCGTTCGCGCCGCGGATCTCCAGCCGCCCCGACGGCTCGCGCACCTTCTCCTTGAGCGTGGCCCGGTCGTCGAGGTGGCGCCCGGTGATGGTGCCGCCGGCCCGCAGCCCTTCGACGGTGCCCTCGAAGCAGACGGTGCCGCCCGCCGTGCCGGCCCCCGGGCCGAGGTCGACGACGTGGTCGGCGATCGCGATCGTCTCCGGCTCGTGCTCCACGACGAGCACCGTGTTGCCCTTGTCGCGCAGCCGCAGCAGCAGGTCGTTCATGCGCTGGACGTCGTGGGGGTGCAGGCCCGCGGTGGGCTCGTCGAAGACGTACGTGACGTCGGTGAGCGAGGAGCCGAGATGGCGGATCATCTTGGTGCGCTGCGCCTCGCCGCCGGACAGCGTGCCCGCGGGACGGTCGAGCGAGAGGTAGCCCAGCCCGATCTCCACGAACGAGTCGAGCGTGCCCCGCAGCGCCGCGAGAAGCGGCGCCACCGAGGGCTCGTCGAGGTCGCGCACCCACGCGGCCAGGTCGCTGATCTGCATCGCGCACGCGTCGGCGATGTTGATCCCGCGGATGCGCGACGATCTGGCCTCGGGGCTGAGCCGGGTGCCGTCGCAGGCGGGGCACGGGGTGAAGACGACCGCGCGGTCCACGAAGGCGCGGATGTGCGGCTGCATCGCCTCCTTGTCCTTGGCCAGGAACGATTTGCGCAGCTTGGGCAGCAGCCCCTCGTAGGTGAGGTTGACGCCGTTGACCTTCACCTTGATCGGCTCGCGGTGCAGGAAGTCGTGCAGCTCCTGCTCGGAGTAGTCGCGGATGGGCTTGTCCGGGTCGATGAAGCCCGACTGGGCGTAGACCTGGACGGTCCACATGCTGTCGGCCTTGTAGCCCGGGATGGTGATCGCGCCCTCGGAGATCGACTTGGAGTCGTCGTAGAGCTGGGTGAGGTCGAAGTCGGAGACCTTGCCCCGGCCCTCGCAGCCGGTGCACATGCCGCCGGTGCGGGTGTAGGTGGCCCTGACGGTCTTGCGGTCACCGCGCTCGACCGTGATCGCGCCGCTCGCCCTGACCGAGGGGACGTTGAAGGAGAACGCGTTGGGCGAGCCGATGTGCGGCTGCCCGAGCCGGCTGAACAGGATGCGCAGCAGCGCGTTGGTGTCGGTGGCGGTGCCGACCGTGGAGCGCGGGTCGGAGCCCAGCCGCTGCTGGTCGACGATGATCGCGGTGGTCAGCCCGTCGAGCACGTCGACCTCGGGCCGCGGCAGCGTCGGCATGAACCCCTGCACGAACGTGCTGTACGTCTCGTTGATCATCCGCTGCGACTCGGCGGCGATCGTGTCGAACACCAGCGAGCTCTTGCCCGAACCGGAGACCCCGGTGAACACCGTCAGCCGGCGCTTGGGGATCTCGATGCTGACGTCCTTGAGGTTGTTCTCGCGCGCCCCGTGCACGCGGATCAAGTCGTGGCTGTCGGCAACGTGCGGTGTGGGAGGCCGCGTGTCCGTCCTCGTGGCCATGCTCATGGTGTCCTGTCTGTCCAGCGGGGCCGCCCGGCAGGGCGGTCTCCGTCGTCGGCGCCTGGCAAGATTTAACCAGCTCCGAGCCATATGTCCGGTTCGCTGGCAGGATCACGTTAGTCGTGGCCGGGGGAGCGGCGCTTCTCGATTCCTGACCGGTTGCCTGGGCGCGCCGGGGACGGCCGCGGAAGGGCGTCCGGCCAGGTCAGGGATTCGGGGGCCGGTCCCCGGGTAGGCGAGCCCGGTATGAAATTCGGGAACTGGGACGTCAGACCGCTGGGCGGGTGGATGGGATGCCTGGCGATGATCGTCATATCGATCGTGTTGTCGGTGCTGCTGACGCTGATCATCAACCTGCTGATCTAGCGGGGTCCCGGTCGCCGTGTTCGCGTGCCGGCGTCCGGCCGCGCAGCAGCGGGAGGAGGTGCTCGCCCTGGCGGCGGAGCTCCGTTAGGTAGGGCGTGTCGGAGAGGATGAAGTGGGTGATGCCGAGCGCCTCGTACCGGCGCAGCGACGTGGCCACCTCCTCGGCCGAGCCGACCAGCCAGGTGGTGCCCGCGCCGCCGCCGCCGTACCGGCCGGGCGCGGTGTAGAGGTTGCCATCGAGCACCTCGCCCCGCGCGGCCAGGCCGAGCAGCCGCCGCTGGCCGACGGCGGCGCTCCAGTTCACGTCGCGCGCGACCCGCCCCTTGGCCATCTCGGCGACCTTGGCCTCGGCGTCGGCCCAGGCCCGCTCGGCGGTGTCGCGGACGACGGTGGTGACCCGCAGGCCGAACTCCAGCGGCGGATGCTCGCGGCCGAGCCGCTCGCCGAGCCGCCTGAGCCGGTCGATGCGCTCGCCGACGTCGTCGAGCGGCTCGCCCCAGAAGAGCTGGACGTCGGCCTCGGTGGCGGCCACCCGCTCGGCGGCCTCCGAGGCGCCGCCGAAGTAGAGCCGCGGATGCGCGCGACCGTCCCGGACGACCGGCCGCGCGGCCACGGTGGAGCCGGTGACGGTGAAGTGGCCGCCGCGGAAGGTGACGTCCTCCTCGGTCCACAACCTCCGCACGACCTGCATGAACTCCTTGGTACGCGCGTAGCGGGCGGCCTGGTCGCCCTCGCTGTCGCCGTACGCCGCCAGGTCGTCCTTGCCCGAGACGATGTTGACCAGCACCCGGCCCCCGGTGAGCCGGTCCAGGGTCGCCGCGGCGGAGGCGAAGTTGGCCGGATGCCAGAAGCCGGGCCGCGCGGCGATCAGCGGCTGGAACGTCGTCGTCCGCGCGGCCAGGGCGGTGGCGACGGTGAAGGTGTCGGGGCGTCCCCAGCCGGTGCCGATGAGCGCTCCGTCCCACCCGTGCTCCTCCAGGGCCCGAGCCTGGCGGGTGAGGGTGTCGAGACTGTTGTGGCCGGCGACGACGTCGTCGCCCCGGTGCCCGGGCTGCACCTGGTTCGGGATGTACCAGAGGAACTGGCGGC
Source organism: Nonomuraea candida (assembly GCF_000725485.1). GTDB lineage: Bacteria > Actinomycetota > Actinomycetes > Streptosporangiales > Streptosporangiaceae > Nonomuraea > Nonomuraea candida. Next base: position 39,274 of record NZ_JOAG01000045.1, read on the forward strand.
TCATGCGCGGTCGTCCTGTTCTGCTCGGAGGGCGGTCACGGCGCATATTACCTATTATTCCAATAGGTTTTAAGGGGAAGGGGGTGAATCCTGAGCGGCCGGCCGCGCAGCCGGCCATCCAGGGCGTCTGACCGCGCCCGGCCCGGGGGCGGAAAATCCGATCGACCGCGGGGCCGCGCGTCGGCCATCATGATCGTCATGACCGCCGAGTCACGGGAACGGGTACGCGAATACTTCGACGCCTTGGGAGACGCCGAATGGCACCGCCTGACCGGTGACATCAGGGGCCGCGTCAGCCTGGAGGTGCACCGCCGGCTGCTCGCCCGGTTCGTCCGGCCCGGCCATCGGGTCCTGGAGGTGGGCGCGGGTCCCGGCCGGTTCACCGCCGAGCTGGCCGCCCTGGGCGCGACCGTCGTCGTCACCGACCTCTCCCCGGTCCAGCTCGCGCTCAACGAGGAACGGCTGCGGGGCAGCGCGGCCGAGGCGGCGGTGGAGCGGCGGGAACTGCTGGACGTCTGCGACACCGGCCGCTACGCCGACGGGGAGTTCGACCTGGTGCTCGCCTACGGCGGGCCGCTGTCGTACGCGTTCGAGCAGGCCGGGGCCGCGCTGCGCGGCCTGTTCCGCATCACCGGGCCGGGTGGCGCGGTCGTCGGCTCGGTCATGTCCCTGCTGGGCGCCTGGCGGCACTTCCTGCCCGGCGCGGTCGGGGTCGCCGAGGCCATCGGCGAGGACGCCAACGACCTGATCCTGCGCACCGGGGACCTGCGCCACAAGGGGGAGCCCGGCGGCCACGTCTGCCGGATGTTCCGCGCCGGCGACCTGACCGCGCTGGTCGAGGCCGCCGGCGGGGAGGTCGTCGCCCTCAGCGCCAGCAACTGGGCCTCCCTCGGCGACCTCGACGCGCTCGCGTCGCTCGAGGCCGACCCCGACCGGTGGGCCCGCTTCCTGGAGCACGAGATCGCCGCGTGCCAGGAGCCCGGCGCCGTGGACGGCGGCACCCACATCCTGTTCGCCGCCCGCCACCGACCGTCCTGACCGGCGCGGCCCGAGCCGGAACGCGGCAGGTCGCCGACGGGGGTCGAGGTGGGCGGTGGGGGGTCGAGGTGGGTGGCGGGAGGTGGGTGGTCAGCGGGGGCCGAGGTGGAGGGCGGTGCCGAAGTCGAGTGCGGCGTCGGGGTCGATCGGGAAGATCGGCCGCCGCAGGTTCCGGTACGGCAGCCGGTGCAGGTCCTGGTCCACGCCCCCCGGCGTGAGCGCCAGCATCCAGTCCGCCGCCGCGTCGAACAGCTCGGGCTCCAGGTACCCGATCTTCACCGTGACCACGTCGACGTCCGCCACCTCCACCCCCAGCCGCCGGTACGACTCCAGCAGCCGGTACTGCATCCGCCGCGAGGTCAGGAAGACGCTCAGCCCCCCGACGCGCACGCCGGCCACCAGCCCGCCGTCGGGGTCGTCGGCCAGCGCCTCCAGCGTGCCCTCCAGCAGCAGCGGCCCCGGCTCGCGGGTGTCGACGCGCCCGCCCGCGCGCACGCTGACCGGCGCGCCGATCGGCAGGCCCGCCAGGCTCGCCACCGCCTCCGGGTCGAACAGGGAGGCGTAGACGGCGCGGACCGAGCCGTCGCGGATCTCCGGCCTGGCCAGCATCCGCTCCAGCGCGTAGGTGACGTCGTCGGCGCCGCCCGCGCCGGGGTTGTCGCCGGAGTCGCTGATGAAGTACGGCCGGGCCGAGCCCTCCTTCAGCGCCGCGTCCAGGCACTCGTCCATGGAGCCCGTGGGCGCGACGAAGGCGAAGTCGTCGCGCGCGTCCCAGAACGCCTGCCCCAGCTCGCGGGCCGCCCGCTCGGTGGCGGCGGCGTCGGTGCCGGTGACCACCACGGCGCCGGTGCAGCGCGGCTCGTCGGCCCAGGCGAAGCCGATCCAGACGGCCGCGTCGATCACGCCCGGCCGGGCCTCGATCTCCGGGACGCGGTCGTACAGGCCACGGGCGGGCTCGACGCGGGTGCTGGTCATCTCGCCGGGCAGCAGGATCGGCACGTGGACCAGCGCCTTGTACGGCCGCCCGCCCCGGCGCAGCGCCTCGACCAGGTTGCGGGCGGCGCGCTCGCGGGTCTCCCAGACGTCCACGTGCGGCGCGGTGCGGTAGCAGGTCAGCAGGTCGCAGCCGTCGAACAGGGTGGGGGAGACGTTGCCGTGCAGGTCCATCGCCGCCGACACCAGCGGCTGCGGGCCGATCGCCGCGCGCACGGCGGTGATCAGGTCGCCCTCGGCGTCCTGGCGGCCGACCACGCTCATCGCGCCGTGGATGTCCAGCAGCACGCCGTCGTACGGGCCGTCGGCCAGGCCCCGGACGATCTCGTCGCGCCAGGCGTCGTACGCGGCCGGCTCGACGGCTCCGCCCGGCAGGGCACGGGCGTGCACGAGCGGCACCCACTCCACGCCGGCCGCCCACGGCGCGCCGAGCCAGTCGTACCTGCCGAGCAGGTCCTGGCCACGGGTGACGTCGAAGTCGGCGGCGCCGCTCAGGTGCGGCGAGAAGGTGCTGGACTCGATGTGGATGCCGCAGATGGCGATACGCAAGGACACGGTGCTGCTTTCTAGGAGGAACTGCCGTCGTTCGAGGGGCGGAGGCTGGTGGAGGGGCGGAGGCCGGGGGAGGGGCGCGGGCCGGCCGGGGGGCCGTGGCCGGCGGGCAGGCGCAGGTCGGCGCTCTCGCGCAGCAGGTGGCCCAGCCCGATCAGCGCCGCGTCGGGGCCGGCCACGCTCGCCTCGATGGACAACGACTGGGTCAGCGGCGGCAGGCAGCGCTCGTACAGCATGCCCTTGACCGCCGCCACGTAGACGTCGAGGCTCGACAGCGCGCCGCCGATCACCACGCTGTCCGGGTTGAGGAAGTTGACCAGGCCCGACAGTGCGACGCCGAGCAGCCGGCCGGCCTGGCGCACGAGCGTCACCACGGCCGGGTCGGCGTTGACGGTGGCGGCGATGACGTCGCGGGTGCTGGCCACCGGCAGGCCGCGGCCGGCCAGCTCGCGGGCGAGCGCGGCGCCGCTGGCGACGGTCTCCAGGCAGCCGCGGCTGCCGCAGGAGCACTCGCGCTCGCCGCTGTCGGCCACCCGCACGTGGGTGACGTCGCCGCTCAGCCCGCGCCCGCCGCGGTAGATCTCGGCGCGGCTGACCAGGCAGCCGCCGATGCCGGTGCCGGCCTTGACGTAGATCATGTCGCCGGTCTCGCGGCGCGTGACGTACTCGCCGATCGCGGCGGCCTTGGCGTCGTTGTCGACGACGGCGGTCACCTCGAAGCGGTCGCGCAGGTCGCTCTGCACGTCGTAGCCGCTCCAGCCCGGCATGCGGGCCGGGCCGATCAGCCGCCCGTGCGGGAAGTCCACGGGGCCGGGCAGCGCCATGCCGACGGCCAGCAGCCGCCGGCCGGGCGCGTGGGCGGCCCGGACGCGGTCGAAGGCCGCGGTGATCTCGTCGAAGATCGCCCCTGGGCCTGCTCCTATGTCGACGGCGAACTCCTCGGCCGCCTGCAGCTCCCCGGAGGGCGAGCAGAGGCCGACGCGGGCGTGACGGGCGCCGAGCTCGGCCACCGCGAACACGCCGCCGTCCTCGCGCAGCCGCAGGATCCTGGGCCGGCGGCCGCCGGTGGAGGCGCCCACGCCCTCCTCCAGGATCGTGCCCTCCTCCAGCAGGCGGCGCACCACGCTGGAGACCGTCGACGGAGCCACCTCCAGGATCTCCACCAGGTCCGCGCGGGAGGCGGCCTTGCCGCTGGCCAGCAGGTTCAACGCCTGCTCGCGCAGCTTGGCGGGCGGCTCCGGCATGGGTCTCCTCCCCTTTGACGAACACAGCAGATGCCCATCATCGGGCACGAAGACGATCACCGATAGGTGCCTTCGCCGCGGACTCTATCCCGAAATAAGTGTCCCGAACAAAGCTGATTTTTCGCATTGACTTACTACTTGCACCTCTATACATTCTCCGGACTGAAGGGCCCCTGGAGGGCACGCGCACCTCTCGACGAGGAGAAACATGGGGACGAGAACCCGCTTCGTGAGCGGCGTGGTGGCCGTCGGGCTCGGTTTGACCGCCTGCAGCGCGGGCGCCGGCGGCAGTGCGCAGCAGGGCGGCGCTCAGGGCAAGGACACCGTGACCGTGGCCCTGCGCACGCCGAACTGGATCCTGCCGATCTCGGCCCCCGGCTTCACCCAGGGCGAGAACGAGATCTTCACCACCGCCCTGTACCGCAAGCTGTACAGCTACCAGCTCGACGGATCCAGCGCCGACAACGTCAACCCGCAGCGCTCGCTGGCCGAGCCGCCCGTCGTCAGCGACGAGGGCAAGACGCTGACGATCACGCTCAAGGACAACACCTGGTCCGACGGCAAGCCGATCACCACCAAGGACGTCAAGTTCTGGTGGGACCTGGTGACCGCCAACAAGGACAAGTGGGCGTCGTACAAGCCGGGGGGCTTCCCCGACAACGTCTCGGACTTCAAGGTCAAGGACGACAAGACCTTCTCCCTGACCACCACCAAGGCGTACAACGCCGCCTGGTTCGTCGGCAACCAGCTCAACCGCATCGTGCCGCTGCCCCAGCACGCCTGGGACAAGGGCGACCCCAAGAAGACCTTCGAGGAGCTGACCGCCGCCTCCAAGGACCCCAAGAGCTACGCGACGAACCCGCTGTGGAAGACGACCAGCGGCCCCTGGAAGCTGGAGAGCTACGTCCCCAGCGGCGAGGTCGTGCTGGCCAAGCAGGACGCCTACTCGGGCCCGGACAAGCCGAAGCTGAACAAGGTCGTGCTGCGCCCGTTCACCGGCGACGACGCCGAGTTCAACGTGCTGCGCGCCGGGCAGATCGACTACGGCTACATCCCGCCGGCCAACCTGTCGCAGCGCTCCTACCTGGAGTCGAAGGGCTACAAGGTCGCCCCCTGGTACGGGTGGTCGATCACGTACCTGCAGCTCAACTTCAACAACCCCAAGACCGGGGCGCTGTTCAAGCAGCCGTACCTGCGCCAGGCGCTGCAGATGCTCATCGACCAGCCCACCATCAGCAAGGTCATCTGGTCCGGCATGGCCGCGCCCACCTGCGGCCCGGTCCCCGCCGAGCAGGGCGCCCCGGCCGGCCAGGGCTGCGCCTACCCCTTCGACCCGGCCAAGGCCAGGCAGCTGCTGGAGAGCCACGGCTGGAAGGTGACCCCCGACGGGCAGACCACCTGCGCCGACCCCGCCCTGTGCGGCGACGGCATCGCCAAGGACACCCCGCTGAGCTTCACCGTCACCAGCCAGTCCGGCTTCGCCGCGACCACCAAGATGTTCGCCGAGATCAAGTCGACGATGGCCAAGGTCGGCGTGCAGCTCACGATCAAGGAGGTGCCCGACTCCGTCGCGGTCACCCCCGCCTGCAAGCCGGAGGAGTCCAAGTGCGACTGGGACATGTCGTTCTTCGGCTCCCAGGGCAGCTGGTACTACCCGGCCTTCGCCTCCGGTGAGCGGCTCTTCCAGACCGACGCCCCCGTCAACCTCGGCAGCTACAGCAACCCCGAGGCCGACAAGCTGATCGAGAAGGCGCAGTTCTCCGCCGACGCCGGCGCCCTGAAGGAGTACAACGACTTCCTGGCCAGGGACCTGCCGGTGCTGTGGATGCCGAACCCGGTCTACCAGATCTCGGCGTACAAGTCGGGGCTGCAGGGCGTCGAGCCGCAGGACCCGATGAACCTGATGTACTTCCAAGACTGGTCCTGGAAGAGCTGACCGTTGACCCGGTACGTCCTGACGCGCCTGGGCCAGGCCCTGGTCATCGTGATCCTGGTGACGCTGATCACGTTCGTGATCCTGCACCTGCTGCCGGGCGGCGCGGCCCGGGCCATCCTGGGCAAGGAGGCGACGCTGCAGCAGATCGCCGCCTTCAACCACGAGATGGGATACGACCGGCCGCTGTGGGAGCAGTACGCGATGTACCTGCGGCGGCTGGTCACCGGTGACCTCGGCTACTCCTTCCAGCTCAATCAGTCGGTGGCCGAGGCCATCGCGCAGCGGCTGCCCAAGACCATGCTGCTGTCGGTGGCCTCGACCCTGCTCGCGGTCGTCGTGGCCGTCCCGCTCGGCGTCGTGCAGGCCGTGCGCCGCAACCGCTGGCCCGACTACACGATCAACGGGCTGTCGCTGCTGGCCTACGCCACGCCGATCTTCTTCATGGGCCTCATGATGATCATTCTGTTCTCCCAGGTGTGGCCGGTCCTGCCGCCCGAGGCGCCGCAGGGCTTCACGCTGGCGGAGGTGCTGGCCGACCCGGCCGGGCTGGTGCTGCCCACGCTCACGCTGACCATCCTCACCGTCGCGGTCTACTCCCGCTACGTGCGCTCGTCCATGGTCGACAACCTGAACGAGAACTACGTGCGCACCGCGCGCAGCAAGGGCCTGTCGGAGGGCCGGGTGATCGTCGGGCACACCCTGCGCAACGGCCTGTTCCCCGTCATCACGCTGCTCGGCATGTATCTGCCGGCGCTGTTCAGCGGCGCCCTGGTGGTCGAGCGGCTGTTCAACTACCCGGGCATGGGGCTGCTGTTCTGGCAGGCGGCGCTCAAGCGGGACTATCCGATCCTGCTCGGCGTCACCCTGCTGATCTCGGTGGCCACCGTGCTCGGCGCGCTGGTCGCCGACGTGCTCTACGCCGCGGTCGACCCGCGCGTACGACTCAAGGCAGGCCGCTCATGACCGCTCGCGAAGAAGAAGAGGCACCCGTCCGCGGGATGTGGCGCCAGGGCCTGGAGGTCTTCTGCGAGAACCGGCTCGCCCTGGTGGGCGTGGGCCTGTTCGTCCTGCTGGCGGCCTTCAGCTTCCTCGGGCCGCTGTTCTACCAGACCGACCAGGTGCACACCGACCTGACCAGGGTCTTCCTGGCCCCCGGCACGGACGGCCACCCGCTGGGCACCGACGGCGTCGGCTACGACCAGCTCGGCCGGCTGATGCTCGGCGGGCAGACCTCGATCGTGGTCGGGCTGGCGGCCGGCCTGCTGGCCACCGTCGTCGGCACCGTCTGGGGCGCCATCGCCGGCTTCGCCGGGAGCTGGGTCGACGCGGTCATGATGCGCGTGGTCGACGCGATGATGTCGATCCCGGCGCTGTTCCTGTTCATGCTCATGGCCTCGATCGTGACGCCCACGGTGCCGATGCTCATCGTCATCATCGGCGCGTTCGCCTGGCTCGGCCCCGCGCGGCTGGTGCGCGGCGAGGCGCTCACGCTGCGCACCCGCGAGTACGTCATGGCGATGCGCGGCATGGGCGGCACCGGCGGGCGCGCGGTGCGCCGGCACATCATCCCCAACGCCATCGGCACGGTGATCGTCAACGCCACCTTCCAGGTCGCCGACGCCATCCTGTACGTGGCCTACCTGTCCTTCCTCGGCCTGGGAGTGCCGCCACCCGCGGCCAACTGGGGCGGCATGCTGTCCGACGGCCTGGCGGACACCTTCAGCGGCCACTGGTGGCTGCTGTACCCGCCGGGCATCGCCATCATCCTCATCGTGCTCGCCTTCAACTTCATCGGCGACGGGCTGAGGGACGTCTTCGAGGTCCGCCTCCGGCGGCGTTAGCAGGAGATTTCGTACATGGAGGCACCCATCAAGCAGCCGCTGCTGCGGTTGCGCGACCTCAGCACCGACATCGCGCTGCGGCGCGGCACCGTGCACGCGCTCGACCAGGTCAACCTGGAGGTCAACCAGGGCGAGACGCTCGGCATCGTGGGCGAGTCGGGCAGCGGCAAGACCATGACCGTCCTGTCGATCATGGGGCTGCTGCCCGCGGGCGGCAGCGTCGTCGGCGGGGAGATCCTCTTCGACGGCCGCGACCTGCGCGGCATGGCGGCGCCCGAGCTGCGCAGGGTGCGCGGCGTCGAGATGGGCATGGTCTTCCAGGACCCGCTCACCTCGCTCAACCCCACCATGCGCATCGGCGCCCAGGTCGCCGAGCCGCTGCGCGTGCACCAGGGCGTGAGCAAGGCCGAGGCGCGCGAGCGGGCCGTGGAGATCCTGCGCCGGGTCGGCATGCCCCGCCCCGACAAGATCGTCGACGACTACCCGCACCAGCTGTCGGGCGGCATGCGCCAGCGCGTGGTCATCGCCATGGCGCTCATCCGCTCCCCGCGCCTGCTCATCGCCGACGAGCCCACCACGGCCCTGGACGTCACCACCCAGCGCCAGATCCTGGAGCTCATCGACGACCTGCGCGAGGAGTTCAGGATGGCGGTCATCCTGGTCACCCACGACCTCGGGGTGATCGCCGGCCGTGCCGACCGGGTCGCCGTCATGTACGCCGGCCGCGTCGTGGAGACCGCCACGACCGCCGAGCTGTTCCGCGCCCCGCGGCACCGCTACACCGAGGCGCTCATGCGCGCCCTGCCCGAGTCCGCCCACGACGGCGACGGCCGCCTCTACAGCATCCCCGGCCTGCCGCCCGACCTGTCGCGCCCGCTGACCGGCTGCCGCTTCGCGCCCCGCTGCCGCTTCGCCACCGACGAGTGCCGCACCACCGACGTCGCCCTCACCGGGGACGGGCACGCGTTCGCCTGCCTGCACCCGGTCACCGAGCCCGTCACGATCGCGGCGGCGGCCGGCCACGACCGGGCCGTCCCCGCCGCCGCCGAGCCGATCCTGACCGTGCGGGACCTGGTCAAGGAGTACGACGCCGGCGGCGCGGGCCTGCGCAGGAGCGCCGGGCGGGTCAGCGCCGTGGCCGGGGTCTCCTTCGAGGTCAGGCCCGGCGAGACGCTCGGCATCGTGGGCGAGTCGGGCTGTGGCAAGTCCACCGTCGGCCGCCTCGTCGCCGGGCTGGAGACCCCCACGGCCGGCCGGATCGTCGTGGACGGCACCGACATCGCCGGCCTCGACCGGCGCGCCCGCCACCGCATGCACCGCCAGGTGCAGCTGATGTTCCAGGACAGCTACGCGGCCATGAACCCGCGCATGCGCATCGACTCCATCCTCACCGAGCCGCTGGAGATCCAGCAGGTGGGCGACGCCGCCGCGCGCCGCGCCCGGGTGAGCGAGCTGCTCGACCAGGTCGGCCTGCCGCGCCGGGCGCTGGAGCGCTACCCGCACGAGTTCTCCGGCGGGCAGCTCCAGCGCATCGGGCTGGCCCGGTCGCTGGCGCTGCGGCCGCGGCTGATCGTGGCCGACGAGCCGGTCAGCGCGCTGGACGTGTCGGTGCAGGCGCAGGTGCTCAACCTCATGCGCGACCTGCAGGGCGAGCTCGGGCTGTCGTACGTGTTCATCAGCCACGACCTGTCCGTGGTGGACTACATGGCCGACCGGATCGGCGTGATGTACCTGGGCAAGATGGTGGAGATCGGCCCCGCCCACCAGGTGGTCCGCGCGCCGCGCCATCCGTACACGAAGGCGCTGCTCGACGCCGTGCCCTCGCCCGACCCCGGCCGTACGCCCAGCCCGGACACGACCATCCAGGGCGAGCTGCCGAGCGCGCTCAACCCGCCGACCGGGTGCCGCTTCCGCACCCGCTGCCCGCTGGCCCAGGACGTCTGCGCCACCGAGCCGCCGCTGAGCGGCGCGGCCCACCAGGTCGCCTGCCACTTCCCGCTGCGGCAGGAGGCCGGCGCGGCGGCGACCGCCTAACGCCGCGCCCGAGGAGACCTTCGGGCGCGGCCGGAGCCGGGCAAGGGTGATCCCCGCAACGGTGACGCACCTGATACACCCATGTGATGTCGAAACCGTGACAAATTCCGGAGCGGCGAGGAGGGTTGCGAATGATCGCGCCCCCGGGAGGGGGAGAGGGTGGAACGCGTCCCCCACCCGGGCAGGTGGCGGAGGGATGAGGGGAGTCCGATGACGCGGATATCCGAGCTGCTCGGGTCCTCGGTGCGGCGCTGCGCGCTGACCGCGGCCGTCGGCGGGCTCCTGGCCGCGGGCGTGGCGGTGGCGGCCGTGCCGCTGCCGTACGTGCCGCTGATCGGCTGGGACGCGGCGGCGGTGGTCTTCCTGACGGTCACCTGGACGCGGATCGCCCGGCTCGACGGCCGGGAGACCGCGGCCGACGTGAACCGCGAGGACCCCACCCGGGCGGGCGCGGACGTGGCCGTGGTCATCGCGGCGGTGGCCAGCCTGGCCGCCGTGGGCAACATGATCGTGCAGGCGGAGACCGGCGCCGCCCTCGTCGTGGGGCTCGGCGTCGCCAGCGTCGTGGCGTCGTGGGCGGTCGTGCACACGATCTTCACGCTCCGGTACGCGCTGATGTACTACTCCGGCGGCGCCGGGGGCGTCGACTTCCACGACAGCGACCCCGGCGCCGAGCCGCGCTTCTCCGACTTCGCCTACCTGGCCTTCACCGTCGGGATGACGTTCCAGGTCTCCGACAGCGAGCTGCGCACGGCCGAGTTCCGCTCGGCGGTGCTGCGCCAGGCCCTGCTGTCGTACCTGTTCGGCACCGTCATCGTCGCCCTGACCATCAACCTCGTCGCCGGCCTGGGCAGGTGAGCCCCCGCCGGGCGAGGGTCGTTGACTTTCGTTAAGTCATTCGGCTTAGATGGGCGCGTCCACACCTCTGGAGGGCACGTGACCGAGATCGCCGAGCAGGTTCCGGACTACCCGTTCACCAACCCCGCCGCCCTGGAGCCGCCGCCGGAGTGGGCCGAGCTGCGCGAGAGGTGCCCGGTGGCGCCGATCCGGCTGGCCAGCGGTGACCGGGCGCTGCTGCTGACCCGCTACGACGACGTCAAGCAGGTGCTGTCCGACCCGCGCTTCACCCGGCAGCTCGACGCGCCCGACGCCGCCCGGGTGACCGCCAACGAGTCGGGCGGCGTGTTCGGCAGCGGCGGCACCAGCATGACCGGCGACGAGCACCGGGCGTGGCGGCAACTGGTCGGCAAGGCGTTCACCGCCAAGCGGGTGATGGCCATGCAGCCCCGGATCGAGGCCATGGCGGAGCGGCTCGTCGAGCGCATGACCGCCGGCGGCGCGCCGGCCGGCCTGGTCGCCGCGCTCGGGTTCCCGCTGCCGGTGTGGGCGATCTGCGACCTGCTCGGGGTGCCCGACTCCGACCGGGACAGGTTCGCGTACTGGTCCGACACCATGCTCTCCATGACCAGGTTCACCCAGGACGAGATCGACGCCGCCCAGGACGAGTTCCGCGCCTACCTGGTCGCGCTGGTGGAGGCCAAGCGGGCCGCGCCGGGCGACGACCTGATCAGCGAACTGCTGTCGATGGTCGAGGGCCTGGACGGGCGGCTGACCGAGGAGCTGATGCTGGGCACGGCCAAGGGCCTGCTGGTGGCCGGGCACGAGACCACCGCCAACATGATCGGCAAGATGGTCGCGATGCTGCTGGCCGACCGCGCCCGGTGGGAGGCGCTGCTGGCCGACCGGGCGCTGATCCGGCCCGCGGTGGAGGAGGCGCTGCGGTTCGACGCCAACCCCGGTTTCGGCATGCCGCGCTACCTCAGCGAGGAGGTCGAGGTGGGCGGCGAGAAACTGCCGGCGGGCACGACCGTGATCTGCAGCATGGCCTCGGCCAACCGCGACGAGCGGCAGTTCGAGGGCGCCGACCGGATGCGCCTGGACCGCTCGCCCAACCCGCACGTCGCCTTCGGCGTCGGCCCGCACTCCTGCCTCGGCCAGGCCCTGGCCCGCACCGAGCTGCAGACCGTGCTGAAGGTCCTGCTCGACCGGCTGCCCACGCTGGAGCTCGCCGTCCCGGCCGGGCAGCTCGCGCGCCGCGAAGGCCTGGTGGTCGGCGGCCTGGAGGAGGTGCCGGTCCGATGGTGAACGCGGCCCCGGAGAAGACGGCCGCAGGGAAGGCGGCCGCAGGGAAGACGGCCGCAAGGACGGGGCGGGCCCGGGGGACGCGGGAGATCATTCTTGACGCCGCCGAGAGGCTGTTCGCCGAGCACGGCGTCGGCGAGGTGTCCAACCGGCAGATCAGCGAGGCCGCCGGGCAGGGCAACCACTTCGCCGTCGGCTACCACTTCGGCACCAAGGCCGACCTGGTGCGGGCGATCGTCCGCCGCTATCTGGCGGACCTGGAGGAGCGGCGCCTGCGGCTGCTGGCGCGGATCGGCGGCTCCACCGACCTGCGCGACTGGATCTCCTGCCTGGTACGCCCCGCCACCGACCACCTCGACGCGCTCGGCGTGCCCAGCCGGCGGGCCCAGTGCATGGCCCAGATCGACACCGTGCCGGCCATGCGGCAGATCGTCATCGAGGAGGCCGCGGGCACCCGCTCCATGCGCGCCACCCTCGACGGCATGATCCGGCTGCTGCCCGGCCTGCCCGAGGAGGTGCTGCGCGAGCGCGGCGACATGAGCCGCCTGCTGCTCGTGCACGCCCTGGCCGAGCGGGAACGCGCGCTCAACGAGGGCGGCCCGGCCGCCCGCCCCGCCTGGGACGCCGCCGCCACCGCCCTCACCGACGCCCTGACCGGCCTCTGGACGGCCCCGATCTCACCTCCCCCCGAGTAAGACCCATCCGAACCTGCATGAACCCGCGCGAACCGGACCCACGTGAACCGGGCCCATACGAACCGGGCCCATACGAACCGGAGCCACACAGACGGTACCCCGCATTGGCCGGCCCCAGGACGAACCGGCCCGGTGTGAACCGGATCGGGGTGTCACAGGTGCCGTAGCGCCGCTTCGACCTGTTCGGGTGCGATGTCGGCCAGTTCGCGCAGGACACGTTCCCGCGTGCCAGGCGCCATGCGGGCGGCGCCCCGGACCAGCGAGGTGATCCATCCGCGGTTCAGCCGGGCCAGGACGGCCGCGTGGTCCGCGAGCCAGCCGGGGTCGTGCCTGCTGAACGTCAGGGGCGTGTGGCTGGGTCCGATGCCGTCGAGCGCGAGCTCTCTGGCCAGCTCGAGCGCCGGCCGGTCGGCCGGGTCGCCGTTCTCGTCCAGGACCAGGACACGATCGTGCAGCAGCAGCGCCGCGTGGTCGAGCAGCGAGGACGCGGGCCGGACGGGATCCGGGACGGAGCCCAGCCAGTCCCGCCGGGCCGCCACCGACCGCGCCAGCAGCCCTGCGCCGGGCGCGTCCCGCTCGTTGGAGAAGAAGTCGTACGCCGCACGTACGAGACGGGGGTCCCCGCAGTCCAGGAGGCGCGCGACGGACCCGCTCAGCAGGGGCCGTTCCGCACCGAGGAGGCGGTACAAGCGGGTGACCCAGACCGTGCGCAGTTCGACGCCGGGCGGTTCGAAGGGAGGCAGCAGGATCGTCCCGGCCGCCAGCGTGTCCCAGTCGGTGGTCGCGTCGAGCCGGACCCCGTCGAGGACGGCGGGCAGCGGGAAACCGGGGTGCCCGGCGCATGTCCAGCCGGTGAGGACCGGATAGAGATCGTCCGGTTCACCGCCGACCTGATAGGTGTCGTGGACGTCCTGCCGCCGGCACCCGCAGCCGTAGCGCCGGTACCGGGCTTTCGCCGGCACCTGGGCTCGCACCGGTTCGCCGCAGCGCTCGCAGGCCAGGTTGTTGCAGCCGACGGCGGTGGCCCAGCCGTACTCGTACGGCTCGGGCGGCAGCCAATGGTCCGGCCCCACCAGATAGGGGTGACGGCGGCAGTGTCGGGTCATGATCTCGTCGTGGTGCCGGGAGCCTCGTCGGGGAACTTGCCGTTCTTGCCGCACGCCCGCAGGGTCGCCTCGGTCAGCGGCTTGACGTCACGGTACATGCGCGGCCCCGGCGTGTAGTCGCACCCGAACTCCCTGGCCGCGACCATGACCTCGACCAGGGTGTGGTGCTGGGCCCCGACCAGGAAGGCGATGCAGGCCAGCCGGGTGGGGTAGCGCTCGCCGCCGAGCACCGCGGCCGCGCTCATCATCGACACCGTCGTGCCGGAGGGCCCGGCGCCGAGTGGCAGGCCCAGCCGCCGCTTGGCCTGGACCCATTGGTTGCTCTCCTTCATCATCCACACCTTCGAACCCGCGACCCACCGTAGCGCCTGGTCCCGCTGCCAGTCCGGGTCGATCCTGCGCTGCATCCGCACCTGCCGGGCGCTGAACCTGAAGCCGGTCTCGGCGAGGGTCAAGCCGAGCTCGCGGCTCTCCCCTTCCGGCCGCGGCTCTCTCGACTCCCGCTGGTGCTCGACCTCGGAGCCCGGGGGAATCGGCGCCATCGCGCGGGGCAACTGCCGTCGCTCGACGGTCTGCGGCGTCATCCCGGCTTCGCGCATCTCCGCCCGCCGGGTGTTCAGGATCTCGAGATTCAGCCCCGCCCGCACGATGAACTCATCGATCTCTGCCTGTTTCTCGCTGTCCATGATGTCCATGCCCAGGATGTTGGTGAAGAACTCGGTGATGTGGACGAACCGTTCGGTGAGGGTGCCCTTGTCGAACACCGCCATCACGTCCTTCACCTCTTTCCCGACAAAGCCGGACTTGTGCTCGTCCTCCTGGCCGATCTTCTTCAAGACCTCGGCGAGTTTCGCGTCCGCGCGGTCCCACTTCCCGCCGGCCTTCGCCTTGATGTACGCCTTCGCGCTGCGCGCCATGGTGGCCATGGCCGAGTTCGCGGCACGATGGGTCGCGGCCTTGGCCGCCAGTTTCCGTTCGAACGCCTTCGCGTCTTCGGTGAAGTGGGGATTGGCGCCCGTCGCCTGGTCGCCCTCCGTCTTCGCGGCCGAGTCGCGGACCCCCTCCGGGTTGATCCTCCCGTACACTGCCCAGTGGTCGCCCTTGACGACGGGACGGAGCACGTCGAGTCCGTAGCGGATCCGGACCGCCGTGAGGAGCGGCTGCAGGAGCTTCCCGGCCACGGGACGGCCGCGGAACCTGTTGACGGCCGCCACCCCGGCCGCCAGCGCAGCGGCGAGCCGTTCGCGCTGCCCGGCCGGGCTGTCGTCGCCGCCGCGCAGCCTGTCCCTGACTCGGGCCGGCAGGGACCTGCGCGGCTTCCCGCGGCGGGTTCTCCGCCTGGCCATACCGGCCTTGAGCTTCGTCCAGAGCTTCCTGACCAGGGCGGCCATCTTGTCGATGACCGCGTCGATGGCGCGGTTGACCGGGCGGGCGAGCCTCTGGAAGATCTGGCGGACCTTGCCGGCGATGCCGCCGATGCCCAGGATCGCGGCCAGCGCGCCGAGCAGGACCGGGATGGAGCGGGCCAGGGCCCGTTCGACCAGCGCGGGCACCCCGCCGCTGCCGCCCCGGGCGATCGCGATCACCGCGTCCAGCACCGCGTTGACGAAGTCGATGATCTGGCGGGCCTGGGTGAGGATGAAGCGGATGATGTCGATGATCATCTTGCAGGCGCGGATGAACGCCGACGCCGGGCTGAACAGCGACACGATCCAGGTGACGCCGGCGATGACGATCGTGGGCAGCAGGTAGGAGACCAGGTCGCGGATCAGGGTCTTCTTCAGGTCGCCGACGCGGGTCTTGAGGTCGTCCCACAGGCCGGCCACGCCGCGCCGCTTGGCCTGGGCGACCAGCGGGACGGCGGTCTCGGCCGCCACCACGGCCTGCTCGGGCACCTTGCGCGCGAGCCGGGAGCGCAGGTTGGCCCACGTCAGACCGAGCAGCGCGGCCAGCACCCGCAGGATGCCCTGGGCGTCGAAGCTCCTGGGCAGTTGCAGCCCGGCCGCCGCGCCGCTGCCCAGCAGCCAGGCCAGCACCCCCGCCTCCAGATGCCGGCCGGCGTTCCTGGCGAACAGCCGCAGGCCGCCGCCGACGCCGGTGACCAGGCGGCCGAGGAAGCCGATCGGGTCCTGGAGGATCGCGCCCACGGCGGTGGCCGCCTTGCGCAGCACGCCCATCAGCAGCCGGCCCAGCTCCTTGATCGTGGCGATGACGCCGCCGATCGCGTCGGCCGCCCTGGAGACCAGCCCCTTGTTCTTCTCCTTCTCCGCCGCGATCTCCTCGTCGACGGCCTTGACCGCGTCGGCGTACTTGGTGGCCAGGGTGTCGACCAGCTCGGTGCCCTTGTCGGAGACGGTGTCCCGCAACTCCGCGAACCTGCCCTCGAAGTCGGCGGCCGCCTCCCGGCCGATCGCCTTCAGGTCCGCGGGCAGCCGGTCGAGGGCGGCCTTGAGCTGCTTGCGGCCGGTGGCGATGCGCTCCTTGGCGCGGCGCAGCTCCCGCTCGATGACGCCGGCGATGTCGGTGATCACCTGGCGCATGTCCGCGAGGTAGTGCCGCTTGGCCGTCTCATAGATCTGGTTGGCCTCTTCCGGCAGGTCGGCGAAGAGGTCCTTGACCCAGCGGGCCTTGCCCGCCAGGCCGGAGTAGCGGCGGTCCTTGTACTCCGCCATGCCCCGCTCGTGCTCGGCCGTGAACCGGTCCCTGGCCCGCTTCTCCTGCCGGGTGAACCGGTCGTCGACCGTCTTGTCCAGATCCGAGAGGATCTTCTCCACGTCGGTCCTGGTCCGGTCGAAGGCCTCCTGCAGCACCGCGGTGACCTGGGCCCGCTTGCTCTCGTCCCGGGTCTTGGCGCCCTGCTTGCCGGCGCCGACCTGCCTGCCGGTGCCCACCCGCGTGCCGTGCATGGCCGCCATCGCGGCCGGGCCCATGGTGGCGGCGGCGTTCCTGGTCTCCGCGATCTCGCGTGCCTCGCCGGCACGCAGCCGCCGGGGCGCGGTCGCGGCGTGGGCGTCCATGGCCTTCTTGTCCCTGACCGCCTTGCCGAAGGACGGCTCGTTGGACCTCAGCAACTGCGGCTCGGTCACCCGGGCCTCGGCCATCTGCCGGTCGACCCGTTCCGGTCCGGCCGACAGGTCCGTCGCCGACGGAGGCAGCCGGTCCGGTACGGCCCGGCCCGGGTCCGGCGCGCCCGGCCTGCCCGGCACCTTGTCCCCCGCCAGCGGCACGACCTCCTTGGTGTCCGGCGCCGGTCGTGGCGGTTGCGCGGTCGTGTCGGCGATCTCCTGCGCCGCCGCCTCCTTGCCCGAGCCGACCTTGCCCTGGACCTCGGCCTTGACCTCCCCGGCCTTGCCCGACTCGCCGAAGGTGTCCGCCTCGTCCAGGTTCTTCGGCGCCCGCCGGGCGACCGCGTCCTCGACGGCCTTGACGAACGCGGCCTTGTCGAACTCCTTGGGCCGCGCGGCGTCCATGTCCTCGGCGTGCGCCGCCTTGCCCCGCGCCTCCCGGTCGTCGGGCGGCGGCACCGCGGCCGCCTGCGCCGCCCCCGCCTCCGCCCCGGCCGGCGGATGACTCGTGCCGAGGTGCCGCTTCTTCGCCGCGACGTCCTTCTGCAACGCCTGGAACTTGGGGTCCGCGCCGGGGGAGCGGGGCCCTGCGGCCCGCTCCTTCTTCGCCGCCGCCCGGCCCGCGTCCTCCTTCGCCGCGCGGTCCGCGTCCTCCTTCGGCGTCGTGCCCGGGTCCTGCCGCTCCGGCCTGGCCGCGGGCGGCGCGGTCGCCTTGCTCCCGGGCGCCGGCGGCTTCCTGCGCGCCGCGGGAATGCCGGTCGTCCCCGGTGATGTGGGTGCGGGACCTGTGGTCGTGACCGGAATTGTGGTCGTGACGGGAGTTGGGGTCTGGGTGGGCGTTCTGGCTGGAATGGGTGCGGCTGGAATGGGTGCGGCCGGGGCGGGTGCGGCCGGGGCGGGCAATGCTCCTGCCCGGGTCGCCACCGCCTGGTTGCCGACGAGCTCCTGGCCGGACAGGAGCAGGGGCCCGCGCCACCCCGACCGGCGCGGGCCGGCGTCGGGCTCCTGCCCGCCCATCGCCGCCGCCACGGCCGCGTTGCCCACCAGCGTCCGCGCGCGGACGACGTCGGCCGAGACCGGGTCCATCGCGCTCGGCCGCCGCCGGCTGTTCGGCAGGGACGACAGGGACGGTGGCGGCAGGGACGGGGACGACACTGCCGGAGCCGGCACCGCCCGGCTGGTCGCCGGCCGTGGTGGGCGCACCTTCAAGGGGACGGGCATGGCGGCGCTTTTCCCGTACGACGACTGGTGGACGAAGCATGGCACCGGGCGCGTCGCGGCGGTGCCGCCCCGGCGTCACCGCGCCGTCACCGAGCGCCCGGGACGCGGAAGAAGCCCGGGACGCGGAAGAACGCCGGGACGCGGAAGAACGCGGTGTCGCCGGTTGAGCGGCCGACGGTGGGGAAGGTCGCCCTCACGGAACGTAGTGGGAGCGTCATGATCAGTAGACGGAGTGTCTTCAGGCGCAAGCCGATCGAGCACATCGCCACCGAGCACGAGGGCGAGCTGTCCAGGTCGCTCGGGTTGTGGCAGCTCACGGCCATCGGCGTGGGCGGCATCATCGGGGCGGGCATCTTCGCCCTGGCGGGCGCGGTCGCCAACGAGACCGCCGGGCCGGCCGTGCTGGTGTCGTTCCTCATCGCGGGGGTGGCCAGCGCCGCCGCCGCGCTCTCCTACGCCGAGTTCGCCGGCCTGATCCCGAAGGCCGGCTCCGCCTACACCTACGGGTACGCGGTCCTGGGCGAGATCGTCGGCTGGCTCATCGGCTGGGACCTGCTGCTGGAGTACACCGCGATCGTCGCCGTCGTGGCCATCGGCATCTCCGGCTACTTCGGCTTCCTCGTCCAGCAGCTCGGCCTGACGCTGCCCGCCTGGTCGCTCGGCGCGCCGGGCACCGGCGAGGGGCACGTGGTGGACCTGTTCGCGGTGGTGTTGTGCCTGCTCATCGCGTTCCTGCTGAACCTGGGCATCCGCGCGGCGGCCAGGTTCGAGACGTTCGTGGTGGGGGTCAAGGTCGCGGTCGTGCTGCTGGTCATCGCGGTCGGCTTCTTCCACGTCAGCACCGCCAACTACACCCCGTTCTTCCCGTACGGGGTCGGCGGCGCCATCACCGGGGCGGCCACCGTGTTCTTCGCCGTGTTCGGCTACGACGCGATGAGCACCGCGGCCGAGGAGTCGCGCGACGCCCGCCGGCACATGCCCAAGGCGATCATCTACTCGCTGGTCATCTCCATGATCCTGTACGTGCTGGCCACGCTCGTCCTGACCGGCATGCAGAACTACCGCGAGATCGACCCGGAGAGCGGCTTCTCCTCGGCCTTCGCCGCGGTCGGGCTGCCCGGCCTGGCCTCGGTGATCGCGGCGGGCGCCATCGTGGGCATCCTCACCGTGATGTTCACGTTCATGCTCGGCGTCACCCGGGTCTGGTTCTCGATGAGCCGGGACGGCCTGCTGCCCGGCTGGTTCGCCAAGCTCCACCCGGTGCGCCGGGTGCCCTCGCGCGTCACCTGGATCGTCGGCGCGGCCTCGGCGCTGATCGCCGGGTTCCTGCCCATCAGGGAGGCGGCCGAGCTGACGAACATCGGCATCCTGCTGGCGTTCGTGGTGGTGTGCGTGGCGGTGATCGTGCTGCGCTACCGGCAGCCGGACCTGCCGCGCTCGTTCCGCACCCCCTGGATGCCCGTGGTGCCGGCCGTCGGGGTGGTCTTCTCGGTCTGGCTGATCACCTTCCTCGCCCCGGTGACGTGGCTGCGCTTCGCCGCCTGGTTCGCGCTCGGGCTGGTCATCTATTTCGCGTACGGGAGGCGGCACTCCGCGCTGGAACGCTGACCCCCGTCACACCGCCCCGGTCGCGTACGTCAATGTGGTGACGGACTGCGACGACGATGTGGAGCGAGATGGACGAGCACGAACTCCTGGCGAGCCGGTTCGAGGCGCACCGGGGGCAGTTGAAGGCGGTCGCCTACCGGATGCTGGGCTCGCTCAGCGAGGCCGAGGACGCGGTGCAGGAGGCGTGGTTGCGGCTGAGCCGCAGCGACGCCGGCGAGGTGGAGAACCTCGGCGGCTGGCTCACCACGGTGGTCGGCCGGGTCTGCCTGGACATGTTGCGCGCCCGCACCTCGCGGCGGGAGGAGCCGCTGGAGGGGCGCCTGCCCGACCCGGTGGTGAGCCCGCCCGGCGGGCCCGACCCGGAGCAGGCGGCGCTGGTGGCCGACTCCGTCGGGCTGGCGCTGCTGGTGGTGCTGGAGTCGCTCGCCCCGGCCGAGCGGCTGGCGTTCGTGCTGCACGACATGTTCGCGGTGCCGTTCGAGGAGATCGCGCCGCTCGTCGGGCGTACGCCGGCCGCGACCAGGCAGCTCGCCAGCCGGGCCCGGCGGCGGGTGCGCGGGGCGGCCCCGGTGCCCGATCCCGACCTGGGCCGGCAGCGGGAGATCGTGGAGGCGTTCATCGGGGCCGCGCACCGCGGTGACTTCGCGGGGCTGGTGGCCGTGCTCGACCCCGGCGTGGTGATGCGCGCCGACGGCGGCGCGGCGCCCGAGGGCGGCTGGAAGGAGGTCCGCGGCGCGGCGAACGTGGCCGCCCAGGCGCTGTCCTTCCGCGGCCGGTCGGCGTCGACCGGGCATCCGGCGGTGGTCAACGGCCTGGCCGGGGTGGTCAACACCGTGGCGGGCAAGCCGTCGGCGGTGATGAGCTTCACGGTCGCCGGCGGGCGCATCGTCGCCATCGACATCCTCGCCGACCCCGAGCGGCTGGCCGGCCTCGACCTGGCGCCGCTGATCACCGGCTGACGTCGCCGCCGCCCTTGGCCGCGGGGCGGGCGCGCACGTGCATGCGCTCGCCCTGCGGGCCGAACAGGGCCAGCACCTCGGCCGGCTCGTCGTCGGGGTTGAGGAAGGCGTGCGGCGTGCGGGTGTCGAACTCGGCCACCTCGCCCGCCGTCAGCACCACGTCGTGCCGGCCCAGCAGCAGCCGCAGCCGCCCGGACAGCACGTAGAGCCACTCGTAGCCCTCGTGGACCTGCTGCTCGTGCTCGTAGCCCGGCCACCGCGGCGGGTAGATCTGCTTGTACGCCTGCAGCCCGCCCGGCCGCCGGCTCAGCGGGATGTACGTCATGCCGTGCTGCTTGACGGGCCGCAGGTGCACGCGCGGATCGCCGGTCACCGGCGCGTCGATCAGCTCGTCGAGCTGCACCTGGTAGGCCCTGGCCAGCAGGAGCAGCAGCTCCAGCGTCGGCCGGCGCCCGCCGGACTCCAGCCGTGACAGGGTGCTGACCGAGATGCCGGTGCTCTTGGACAGCTCTGCCAGCGTGGTGCCCCGCTCCTGGCGCAGCGCCCGCAGCCGGGGGCCCACCGCTTGCAGGACGTCATCGAGTTCCATGCCCCCACATTGCCATTTCGGCAACGACATTTGTCAAATCATCCGGCTGTCGCCGACAGTGGCGCGACACGGGTTGACCGGCAGAGTGATCGAGAGGAGTCGCGGCATGGAAGCGACGTACGACGTGGTGGTGATCGGCGGCGGCGCCGCCGGGCTCAGCGGGGCGCTGGCGCTGTCCCGGGCCCGCCGCAAGGTGCTGGTGATCGACTCGGGACAGCCGCGCAACGCGCCCGCGCAGGGGGTGCACGTCCTGCTGGGCCACGAGGGCGTGTCGCCGCGCGAGCTGCTGGCCCGCGGGCGCGCGGAGGTGACCGGCTACGGCGGCGAGGTCGTGGCCGGCGCCGTCACGGCGGCCGAGCGACTGCCCGGCGGCCGGTTCCGCGTCACGCTGGGGGACGGCTCGTCCGTGGAGGCGAGCCGGCTGCTGGTGGCCACCGGCCTGGCCGACGAGCTGCCGAAGGTGGCGGGCCTGGCCGAGCGGTGGGGCCGCGAGGTGCTGCACTGCCCGTACTGCCACGGCTGGGAGGTGCGCGACCAGGCCATCGGCATCGTGGGCACCGGCCCGCTGGCCGTGCACCAGGCGCTGCTGTGGCGGCAGTGGAGCGACAAAGTCACGCTCTTCCTGCACACCGCGCCCGAGCCGGGGGAGGAGGAGCGCGAGCAGCTCGCCGCCCGGGGCGTCACGGTGGTGGAGGGCGAGGTGAGCGAGATCGTGATGGACGGCGACCGGCTCGGCGGCGTGCGGCTGGCCGACGGGCGGGAGGTGCCCTGCCAGGCGCTGGCCGTCGGCACCGTGCTGAACGCCCGTACCGAGGGGCTGGCGGGGCTCGGGCTGGAGACGGCCACGCAGGAGATGGCCGGGCACGTCATCGGCACCTACATCCCCGCCGACCCGATGGGGAAGACCTCCGTGCCGGGCGTGTGGGTGGCGGGCAACGTGAGCAACGTGATGGACCAGGTCATCAGCGCCTCCGCGGCGGGCGTCCGCGCGGGGGCCGCCATCAACGCCGACCTGATCGCCGAGGAGGCCCGGGACGCCGCCGCCGCCCTCCGCGCCGCGACCGCCGCCGGCCCGGCCGGAGACGGCCCGGCCGGACCGGCCGCGCAGGCCGGGAGCGGGTCCGCCACCGGCTCCGGCGGCGGGACCGCGGCGGAGCCCGGGAGCGGGGCCGTGACGGAGGCGGAGTTCTGGGACGCGCGCTACAGCGAGAGCGAGCGGATCTGGAGCGGGAACCCCAACGTGGTGCTCGTCCGCGAGGTGTCCGACCTGCCGCCGGGCCGCGCGCTGGACCTGGGCTGCGGCGAGGGCGGCGACGCGATCTGGCTGGCGGGCCGGGGCTGGCGGGTGACCGCCGTCGACATCTCGGCCGTGGCGCTGGAGCGCGCCGCCCGGCACGCGGGGGAGGCCGGCGTGCCGGACGGGATCGACTGGCAGCGGCACGACCTCGGGACCTCGTTCCCGGATGGCTCCTACGACCTGGTCAGCGCCTGCTACCTGCACTCGCCGCACGACATGCCGCGCGAGCGGATCCTGCGCCGGGCCGCCGCGGCCGTCGCGCCGGGCGGGGTGCTGCTGGTGGCCGGGCACGCCGGCTGGCCGTCGTGGCAGCACGACCACCCCGAGGTGCACTTCCCGACGCCGCGGGAGGTGCTCGACTCGCTGGAGCCGGCGGAGGGGGAGTGGGAGGTGCTGCGCGCCGAGGAGTTCGAGCGCTCCCAGAACGACCCGGAGGGACGCCCGACCACCCGCACGGACAACGTGCTGATGCTCCGCCGCCGCCGGTAGGCTCCCCTCCCCGTCGGAGATCTACTTTGTAAAGGCGCCGGGCTGGGCGCGATAAACCACGCCCTTGCCGACAAGCCGCACCGAAGGCGCTGCGGCCGGGATGAAGGCGGAGTCTCCCGGCCGCAGCGTCAGGCCGGTGCCGAGTTCGGCCTTGCCCTCGACGCAGAGCACGATCTGCGGCACCCCGCCGAGCAGGGACAGGGTCTCGTCCCCGGTCAGCTCGTAGCGGCTGAGCGCGAACTCGGGGGCGGGGGGCCGGTAGTCGTAGGCGGCGGGGGAGTCGTGGACGGGCTCCACCAGGTGTGGTTCGGAGGGGGTGAAGTCCACGACGCGCATGAGCTCGGGCGCGTCGACGTGCTTGGTGGTGAGGCCGCAGCGCAGCACGTTGTCGGAGTTGGCCATGATCTCCACGCCGACGCCGCCGAGGTAGGCGTGGGGCACTCCGGCGCCGAGGTAGAGGGCCTGGCCGGGGGTGAGGCGGACGTGGTTGAGCAGGAGGGCGGCCAGGATGCCGGGGTCGCCGGGGTAGGCGCGGGCGATGTCGGCGTAGACGGTGAGGTCGTCGTCGCGGGTGCGCAGCAGGGCTTGTTCGGTGTCGGCGCGCAGGGGGCGGGCGGCGTCGTCGAGCATGCCGGCGAAGACGGTGCGCAGGGCGTGGTGGGGCTCTTGGGTGCGGAGGGTGTCGGTCCAGGGGCGCAGGGCGGGCAGGCCGAGGCGGTCGAGGAGGTCGGCGGTGGCGGCGGGTGCGCGGAAGCCGCACAGTCCGTGGAAGGGGGTGACGGCGCAGATCATCTCGGGTTTGTGCGAGGGGTCTTTGTAGGTGCGGGTGAAGTGGTCGAGGGGGATGCCGCGGGCGTTCTCGTCGGCGTAGCCGGCTCGGGCCTGCTGGGTGGTGGGGTGGACCTGGAGGGAGAGGGGGCGTTCGACGGCCAGGACTTTGAGCAGGTAGGGGAGGGTGGGGCCGAATCGGGTGGTGGTGGCCTGGCCGAGGGTGGTGGTGGGGTCGTGGGCGATGAGCTCGTTCAGCGGGGTGCCGCCGATGGTCGAGGGGGCGCCGGGGTGGGCGCCCATCCAGAGTTCGGCCTGCGGCTCGCCGGTGGGTTCCGTGCCGAACAGCTCGGGCAGGGCGGTGGCCGAGCCCCAGTCGTAGGGGCGGATGGTGGTGGCCAGGCGCTGGGGCGTGGCGGGTGGCAGGTCGGTCTGTGGCACGGCGTTGGCTCCAATCGTCGTTCATGGAGCGTAGAACGCGGTCGCCTGGTGCGCACAGCCGGGGCGGGCGTGTCGCCGGGCCCCGGGTGCGGGTGTCGTGCGGGTGGGGTTGCGGTGGGTTCAGTCGGTGTGCGGGCCGAGCAGGACGGGCATGGTGCGGGTGCTGTTGCCGAGGAGGGTGTCCAGTGGTGGGAGTTCCTCCAGCGGTGCGGCGAGTGTCATGTGCGGGAATGTGGTGAAGAGTGCTTGGAGTGCGATTTCGCCTTCGAGTCTGGCCAGTGGTGCGCCGAGGCAGAAGTGCGGGCCGTGTCCGAAGGCCAGGTGTGGTGTTTGCGGGCGGGTGAGGTCGAAGCGGTGGGCGTCTTGGCCGTACTGGTCGGGGTCGCGTCCGGTGGCGGCGAAGCAGGCCAGGACGGGTTCGCCGCCGCGCAGGGGGATGCCGTCGATCTCGGTGTCGCGTACGGCGTAGCGCATGGGGAAGTAGGCGATGGGTGAGTCCCAGCGCAGGGTCTCCTCCACGGCGGCGCTGTAGGGGCACTGCCCGGTGCGCAGCAGGTCGAGCTGGCCGGGCTGGCTGAGCAGGGCGCCGATGGCGTTGGTGATGAGGTTGACGGTGGTGACGTGGCCGGCGATGAAGAGCAGTTCGATGGTGGCGAACAGTTCGTCTTCGGACAGGCGGCCGCCGTCTTTCTCGTGCAGGGCGAACAGGTCGGTGATGAGGTCTTCGCCGGGGTCGTCGCGTCGTTCCTCGATGACCTGGTCGAGGAGTTCGTGGAGTTCTTTGCGCAGGCCGGGTGAGTCTTCCAGGCCGCCGACCTGGGCGACGGCGTCGGTGAGCCGGTGCAGTTCGTCCTGGTGGGCGGCGGGGATGCCGATGAGTTCGGAGATGACCTCGCGTGGCAGCGGGTAGGCGAATTCGAGGCGCAGGTCGACGGGCTGGTCGGGGGGTCTTTGTTTGAGGGCGTCGATGAGGCGGGTGGTGAGTTCCTCGATGCGCGGGCGCAGGCGGTTGAGTCGTCGTTGTGAGAAGGCGGCGGTGAGGGGCATGCGGAGGCGGCGGTGCTGGTCGCCTTCGGCGTTGAGCATGGAGGTGTCGGTGACGATGCGTTCGATGGCGCTGCCGGGTGGCATGGCGGCGGCGCCGGTCCAGTGGCGGAGTTCTCTGGACAGGTCGGGGTGGGTCAGGACGGTCATGAGGGTGTCGTAGCGGGTGGCGGCCCAGGCGGGGACGCCTTCGGCGGTCACGGGGACGAGCGGGCCTGCTTGGCGCAGGCGGTCGTTGTCGCCGTGCAGGTCGTGGGTGGCCGGGTCGAGGACGAAGCGGCCGTCGTGTCCGGGGCGGTCGCCGGACGGGCCGGGGTGCTGTTCCGGCGGGCCGGGGCGCTGCCCGGAGCGGCCGGGGCGGTCCTGTGAGCGGTCCTGAGCGCGGTCCCGGGAGCGGTCAGGGCGGTTGGAGAGGTCGGTCATGGTCATCCCATCCGTCGTGCGCCGATCGCCAGCGCTGTCACGTCCATGCCGGGGTCCTGGTCGAGGTAGAGGTCGCGGACCAGCTCGCCGGCGGCGGGTGCGTTGCACAGGCCGTGGCCGGAGAAGCCGGTGGCGTACAGGAAGGCGGGTGGTCCCGGCCGGTGGCCGATGAAGGCGGTCTTGTCGGGGCTGGCGTCGCGCAGGCCGGTCACGGCGGTGTGCAGGGCGAGTCCGGCCAGGCTCGGGTAGGTGTCGGTGAGTTGCCGGGCGACCTGGCGGCGCCATGATTCGCGGTCGGGTCCGGGGTAGCCCATGCCGATGAGCATGCGGTCGTCGCGCCGGCGGATGAGCAGGCCGCTGGCGGCGTGGAGGGTGACCGGGATGTCGGGTGTGCCGGGTGGTAGCGGGTCGGTGGTGAGCAGTTCCTGTTCGATGGGTTCGGTGAGGGGCAGGTCGACGCCGGCGCAGCGGACGAGTGAGGCGGACCAGGCGCCGGCGGCGCAGACGATGGCGTCGGCGGAGATCTCTCCGTCGGCGGTCTGGACGCGTCCGGCTTCGGGGTCGATGGCGGTGACCGGGCAGCCGGTGCGCAGTGCGGCGCCGGCGCGTTCGGCGGCGGTGGCGTAGGCGGTGACGATGGCGGTGGTGTCGGAGATGTAGGCGTCGGGTGAGTAGGCGGCGGCGGTCAGCGGCAGGTCGCCGATGAGCGGGTTGTGCCGTCTGGCCTCGTCGGGGGTGATGAGTTCGACGTTGACGCCGGCGGCGCGCTGGGCGGGCTGGTCGGCGTGGAAGGCGGCGACCTGGTCGTCGTCGGTGAACAGGACGAGGTAGCCGACCTGGCGTAGTGGCAGTTCGGTGCCGGGCCTGGTGGGGAAGGCGCGGTAGGCCTCGAGGCTGCGTACGGCCAGGGCGGAGCTGAGGGGGTTGCCGGCGAAGTAGGAGCGGACGACGTCGGCGGTGGCGCGGGAGGCGCCGGAGCCGAGGGTGCCGCGTTCGAGCAGGGTGACGTCGACGCCGGCTTCGGCGAGGTGGAAGGCGATCGACAGCCCGATGACGCCGCCGCCGATCACCACCACGCGTGAGTCGGTGCTCATGTCAGGGCCTGCGTTCTGCGCAGGTGGTCGCCTGCCTGCCAGGGGAAGAGGTGGAGGTTCCAGCCGCCGAGGCAGTTGCAGTAGAGGGCCATGTGGGCCATGATCGCGGCGAAGTCCTCGTGGCTGTCGAGGCGTTCGAGGCCGGCCAGGAGTCGCTGGGTGAAGTCCCAGAGGCGGTCCAGGCCGCAGTAGCCGAGGAATTCGGCCGGGGTGTGGGCGAGCTGGCGGGTCATCTGGCGCAGCCAGGGCATGGGCATGCCGTCGAGGGCGGCGCGGACGAGGCCGCCGTAGCAGCTGTAGCCGAGGGGGCGGGTTTCGCCGTTGACGAACAGGAGTGTGGTCAGGACGGTCTCGTAGCTGCCGGCGCCGGAGGGGATGCGGCCTTGGTGCAGGTCGAGGAGTTCCTGGGGCGGGTCGAGCCAGATGCGCTGGGTCTCGGCGTGGACTTCGGTGGCGAGCTGGTTGAGCTGGGGGTCGCCGATGGGCAGGCGGGGCAGGTCGTGTCCGCCGGGTTCGCCGGCGCGGCGTACTTCGGCGATGACGGGTGTCTTGGTGCTGTAGACGGAGTGCCAGACTTCGCGGCCGGCTTGGGCGAGGGCTTCGAGGTCCTGTTCGGCGACCTGGCCGATGGGGGTGGCGGTCATGGGTTCGGTGAGTTCGCCGTATTTGATGCCGAGGTGTTGCAGGCGGGAGCAGAACAGGGTGCCGTCGGGGACGGTGCGCCGGTCCACGCGGTATTCGGCCTCGGTGTGCAGGAGCGAGTGGGCGGGGGCGACGTGGTAGAGGTGGTAGCCGGCGACCAGGGCGTGGCCTTGGAGGCTGCGGTAAGGCAGGGCGTCCCACAGGCATTGGGCCAGTGCGCGGTTGCGTTGGTCGAGTTCGGCGTTGACGGTGATGCCGATGCTGGGCCAGGTGATTTCGATACGCTTTGTCTCGTTCACAGTGTGTCACTCTAGCGTGACTGTTTGTGGTGATAGTGGGCGGGGTTGGAGTGTTTACCGGCCCGTTGGGGGTGTTTACCGCTCCATGACCGCCTTGTGGTCGTGGTCGTCCATGACCAGGGCCCGGCTGCGGTCGTCGGCCCAGATGGAGGTGGTGTCGACGTACGGGCGGAGCAGCGCGGTCAGGGCCGGGTCGGGGCGGCCGCGCAGGGCGTCGAGGGCGATCTTGCGGGCCACGCCGGCCATCACGTCGGCGACCTGCACGCGTTCGTCCAGCTCGGAGTCGGCGAGCCGGATGCCGGCCAGGCGGCCGTCGAGGATCCTGCCCAGGTGCGCGACGCGCTCGTCGGTGAGGGTGGTCTGCTCGTCGTGCACGACGGAGACGGGGCGGCCGTCGGCGCCCCAGGAGGTGACGGCGGCGACGATGGCGGGGATGAGCGGGTCGAGCGCGGGGAAGACGTACGGGTCGGCGAGCAGCCGTTCCCGGAAGGCGGCGACGCGGGGCCTGGCCCGCCACAGCTCCCGCATGAAGGCGCCGGCCGGCCCGTCGGCCCCGCGCAGCTCGTCCACCAGGCGGAAGGTGTCCTCGACCGAGGTGGTGACGCCCTGGCCGTTCTTGGCCCGCAGCAGGTAGTTGAACGCGTCGAGGAAGGCGGTCCACCGCGCGTCGCCGAAGGCGCGCCGGCCCTCGCGGTAGAGGGCGGTGGCGGTGGCGGTGGCGCGGGGGTCGAGGCCGAGGCGGGGCGCGTGGTCGTCCTGGAGCAGGCCGGCGACCTTGCCGACGACGTAGAAGATCTTGTCGGTCAGGAAGACGCGCGCGTTGCCGAGCACGGGGCCCTCGGGGCCGAGCAGCCACAGCAGGGCGGCGCGGTGCTTGTCGCGCAGCACGTGGCCGGCGCGGTACTGGGTGGCCGGGGTGGGCGCCCGCTCGCGCAGCTCGGCCACGCAGGCGGCCGCGGCCCGCGCGTCCATGTGCACGGCGGCATGGGCGAAGACGTCGCTGTTGCCGCCGACGAGCTTCTCGCCCTCCGAGCCGGACTCGTCGCACACGATCTCGCGGGGTTCGTACACGCCGGCGAATCTAGCCGGACGCCGGGCCGCTCCGCGAGGCGATTTCGGGCGGGGGCTTCAGCCGGTGCGGGTGAACTGCTGGTTGTGGCCGCCGTTGCACGGGTACTGCTTGAGCTGCACGTCGTTGGCGGTGGCCGAGCCGGGCACGTCGGCGCACTTGCCGGAGTGCCTGGCGACCAGCCGCAGGTGGCCGCCGCCGGCGTCCTGCAGGGTCCATTGCTGGTTGGCGCCGGCGCCGCAGCCGTACTGCTGCAGGGCGGCCCCGTCGGCGGTGCTCGCGCCGTTGACGTCGAGACATCTGCCGGAGTTGCGGGCGATGAGCTGCACGTATCCGCCGCTGATCGTCTGGATGCGCCACTGCTGGTTGGCGCCGCCGTTGCAGTCGTACTGGATGACGGGGGCCAGGTCGGCGGTGGAGGCGTTGCGCACGTCGGCGCACTTGCCGGAGTGCCGCACCGTCAGCCGGTCGAAGCCGGAGCCGCTCGTGGTGACGGTGCCGGCGGCGGCGTCGATGGTGAGGTGGGCGGCGTAGGTCAGGCTCATGGTCGTGCCGCCGGAGAAGTGGATCGGCAGCCACACGTAGCGGGAGTCGTTGACCGGGCCGCCCCAGGCGCCCGCCCACCGGTCGCCCACGTAGAGGTAGGACGTGCTCGACGTGCCCTGCACGGGCAGCACGAAGGCCGGCTGGGAGCCGTAGGTGAGCCGGTCCCCGGCGTTCTGCCAGGCGCTCCAGGGGCCGGTGATGGTGGTGGCGGTGGCGTACTTGGCCTGGTTGGGCTGCCAGCCGGTGGCGCCCGAGGTGAGCAGGAAGTACACGCCGTCGCGTCTGAACAGGGCGGGCGCCTCCCGGTGGTCGCCGTCCCACGCGCGCACCAGGGCGGCCACGTCGGTGTGGTCGGCCGTCAGGCGGTAGATGTGCAGGTCGTAGTTCTCGTCGGCGGCCGAGATCATGTAGCCGGTGCCGTCGGTGTCCACGTAGGCGGTGATGTCGCGTGACATGTGGCCGAGCGGGCGGAAGCTGCGCAGGTAGGTGTAGTCGCCGTCCACGGTGTCGGAGACGGCGACGGCGGCGCGGGCCTCGCCGTAGTCGCGGCCGTTCTCCTTGTGCATCCACATGACGAACCGGCCGGTGGCGGGGTTGAAGATGACCTTGGGCCGTTCGATGTTGGCGACCCGCAGTTCCGCGGCGCTGGACTGGGTCAGCACGTGGTTGCGGAACTCCCAGGTGCGCAGGTCCGCCGAGCGGTAGGCGGAGACGTAGCGGAAGGTGCCGTCGGCGTTGCGGTTCTCGCCGAACCAGTAGTAGTGCGCGCCTACCTTGATCATGCCGCCGCCGTGGGCGTGCAGCAGGTTGCCCGAGGTGTCGGTGAACTGGGCGCCGACCGGCACGGTGACGGGCGCCGCGACGGGCGCAGTGAGGGGCGCCGTGTTGGGGGCTGTGGTGGGGGCCGCCAGGGCGGGCGGGGCGGGCAGGAGGGCGAGGAGGAGCGCGGCGATCAGGAGGAGGGCGCGGGGCATGGGGTGCTCCTTCCGGAGGTGGCCGGCCTTGGCGTGCGCGGGGAGCCTCCGGCGCTCCGCCACCGCCGGGTGACCGGCCGCGGCGGGCGCCGTGACGCGGACGCTAGACGCGGCTGCCGCGCCGGTCAATGCGGGCGCCGTGACGCGGGTGCTAGACGCGGCTGCTCCGCCGGTCAGCGCGGCCGTCCGCGCCGGTCGCGTGCGCGGCCCGGTGGCGGCGGCCGGGCAGGGAGAGCGTGACCGCCGCCGCCACGAGCGCGGCGCCGCAGCCGACCAGCATCCCGGTACGGAACCCCGCCTCCGACGGCACCGCGTGCCCGCCGAAGTCGACGGTGAGCTGGGACAGCACGAGCCCGACGACGGCGGCCGAGACGGTGGTGCCGATGGAGCGCATCAGCGTGTTGAAGCTGTTGGCCGCGCCGGTCTCCGACAGGGGCACGGCGCCCATGATGAGGGCCGGCATCGCGCCGTAGGCGAAGGCCACGCCGATGCCGCACACGCAGGTGACGACCAGCAGGCCCCAGGTGGAGCCGAGCAGGACGGTGGAGGAGCCGTAGCCGAGGGCCAGGACGAGGCTGCCGGTGATCAGCGTCGCCTTCGGGCCGCGGGCGGCCGACAGGCGGGCGCCGAGGGGGGAGATGAGCATCATCATCAGCCCGGAGGGCGCCATCCACAGGCCGGCGGCCAGCATCGACTGTCCCAGGCCGTGGCCGGTCGCCTCGGGCAGCTGCAGGATCTGGATGACGATCAGCGACTGGGCGTACATGGAGAAGCCGACCACGATCGAGGCCAGGTTCGTCAGCAGCACCTGCGGGCGGGCGGTGACGCGCAGGTCGACCAGCGGGTCGCGGACGCGCAGCTCCCACCCGCCCCAGGCGAGCAGCAGCAGCACCGCGGCGGCCAGCAGCCCGAGCGTGACGCCGCTGCCCCAGCCCCAGTCGGCGCCCTTGGAGACGCCCAGCAGCAGGCAGACCAGGCCCGCGCCGAGGCCGAGCGCGCCCAGGACGTCGACGCGGCCCCTGGCCGCCGCGGGCGTGGCCGGGACCAGCAGCCGGATGAGCACCGCCACCACCAGGCCCAGCGCGGCCGTGCCCCAGAACAGCGCCCGCCAGCTCGCGTACTCGGCGACCGCGGCGGCGATCGGCAGGCCGAGCGCGCCGCCGATGCCCATGGACGAGCTCATCAGCGCGATGGAGGGGCCGAGCCGGTCGGGCGGCAGCACGTCGCGCAGGGCGCTGATGCCCAGCGGGATCATGCCCATGCCCTGCAGCCCGCGCCCGATGATCATCGGGGTGAGCGATCCGGCCAGCGCGCACACGACGCACCCCGCGATCAGGGGGATCGCGCAGATGAGCATCATGCGGCGCTTGCCGTACAGGTCGCCCAGGCGTCCCATCACCGGCGTGGTGACGGCGCCCGCCAGCAGCGTCGCGGTGACCACCCAGGAGGCACACCTCGGCGCTGTTGCGCGCCGGGCTGGCCGAGCGCATCCCCGACCCCGAGGGCGGGATCGCCCGCAAGTTCCGCCTCACCGAGGAGGGGAAGCGTTACCTCGACGCCGAGCGGGCCAGGAACATCAGCGGGCTGGAGAAGGTGCTGGCCGGCTGGACGGCCGAGGAGGTCACCGAGTTCGCGGCCTACCTCAGGCGCTTCAACACCGACATCGAACGCCTCGGCGGCCGCTCCTGGCCCCGCCCTGACCGCGCCTCCCGCCCGAACAGGGCCGCGGGCGTGTAGCCGCCCACCCGTGTGCGGGGCGGGTTCGTGGGTAGCCGTGAGCAGGTGAATCGTGACGAGGAACTCGACTTCGGTTTCGCCTTCGAAGACCGGTACCGGCCGCTGCTGGCCGTCCTCGGCGTCCGTCCGGACACCTGCCGGCTCACGCTGACCGGCGAGGTGCTGCGGGTGCGGTTCGGGCCGTGGCTGGTGCTGTCGCCACGCGCCAACGTCGCCGCCGCCGAGCTGTCCGGCCCCTTCTCGCCGCTCAAGGCGATCGGGGTGCGCGTGTCGCTGTCCGACGGCGGGCTCACCTTCGGCAGCAGCACGCGGCAGGGCGTCTGCATCCGCTTCCACCGCTCGGTGTCCGGCAGCGACCCTCTCGGCGTGCTGCGCCATCCCGCGCTGACCGTCACCGTGGAGGATGCGGCCCGCCTGGCGGGCCTGCTCACCCGGCGAGAGCCGTCCCGCGTCCCGCACGCCTGACCCGGCTGTCCGTCCTGCGTCCCGCACGCCTGACCCGGCTGTCCGCCCCACGGGTAAGCCGTTTCCCTGCCGTGCCGCCTCAGGACGACGGGTCCGACCAGCGTTCATACAGCAGTGGATATGGGGGGATGTGCACTATCACTATTAGACATCGTCTGATCATGTCTGCTTTGCTCCTGCTCGCTGACCTCTTGTACGGACGACGAGCTGACGGACGAGCGAGGACCCGACATGCGTTACCCCCGAGCCGCCGCGGCGCTGCCCGCGACCGCCCTGGCGATCTCCCTGCTGACCTGCGGCGCCTTCGCCCCGGCCACCGCCGCGGCGGCCACGAAGCCCGCCACGAAGCCCGCCACGAAGCCCGCCACGAAGCCCGCAGCCGCGCACACCGTGGTTCGGGAGCCGGTCGAGGCGCGGGTGAAGAAGGAGCTGCGGGCCCTGGAGAGGGCGTTCAACGGCCGGATCGGCGCGTACGCCTTCGACGCGGCCAGCGGCAGGACGGTGTCGTACCGGGCGGGTGAGCGCTTCCCCATGTTGTCCACGTTCAAGGCGCCCCTGTGCGCGGCCGTGCTGCACAAGGCGCGCACCTCCTCACCCGGCCTGATGAGCAAGGTCATCAGGTGGACAGCCGCCGACATGACGCCCAACTCGCCGGTCACGGAGAAGCACCTCAAGGACGGGCTGACGGTCTCCCGGCTGTGCGAGGCGGCCGTCACCCGCAGCGACGGCACCGCCTCCAACCTGCTGCTCAGGCAGATCGGCGGGCCCGCCGGGCTGACGGCCTACTTCCGCACGCTCAAGGACCCGCTCTCCCGCATGGACCGGTGGCACCCGGAGCTGAACGACTGGACGCCCAAGGACAAGCGCGACACCACCACGCCCGCCGCCATCGCCCGCGACCTGCGCCTGCTCACCACCGGGACCGCGCTGCACGCCAAGGACCGCGAGCAGCTCCTCGCCTGGCTGCTGAGGAGCGAGGTCGGCGCCGAACGCATCCCCGCCGGCCTGCCCAAGAGCTGGACGGTCGCCCACAAGACCGGCACCAACTCCAGCGGGTTCGGCGGCGGGAACGACGTCGCCGTCATCTGGCCGGCCAAGGGCGCCGCGCCCATCGTCATGGCCGTCTACACCAACCGCACCCCGGGCCTGCCCACCGACAATCAGACCATCGCGAAGACGGCCACCGTCCTGGCCCGCGCCCTCGGCAGGCTCTGACCCTCCCGCGCCTCCTCATGGCCTGTTCGGCCTGTTCGGCCTGACCGCCGACGGCGCCGCCTTTCGCCCGGAGCCGTCTTCCGCCCCGCGCTCTTCCGCCCGGCGCCGCCGGCGCGGGGCTGCGGCAGGGGTCAGGAGCGCAGGTCGGCGGCCAGTTCGGCGGCGGTGGCGAGGTCCTTGGCGACGCTCTGGCGTTCGTCCTCGGTCAGCTCCAGGGCGTCGACCTCGGACAGCAGCGCCGCCGCGGCCTCCCGGTCACCGGTGCGCAGCCGCAGCTCGGCCAGGTAGACCAGGGCGGGCAGCCGCTGGACGGCGGGCGCGTCGGCGTGCCGGGCCAGGCCGTTCTCCAGCACGCGGATGCCCGCGGCGTCGTGGCCGTGCGAGTCGGCCTGGCGGGCGGCGGCGGCCACCGCGCGCGCCAGCCGACCCTCCTCGGGGGTGGGCTCGTCGGGCTTGCGCCGGGTGATGCGCACCCAGTTCCCGCCCGGGTCCACGACCATGAACCCGCCCGCCGTGCCCTGCATGCGGCGCGGCCGGGTCATCCGCGGTATCCCGGAGGCCGGCACTTTCCCGTACGCGGCCCGCAGCCCCGCCGCGAACGGCGCGTGCAGCTCCTCGGTGTCGTCCACCGCCACGATCACGTTCCCCATCGACTCGGCGGGGTCGAACTCGGGCACGCCGAAGAAGTGCAGCTCGATGCCGCCCCGGCGGACGGCGGCGTAGGGGTTGGGGCGCTCCTGGCGGTAGCTCACCTCGAACCCGAGCGCCTGGTAGAAGGGCAGGACGTCGTCGAGGTGGCGGCATGGCAGGCAGGGGATGACGGTCTCGGCTCGCATGGAAACATCGTACGCTGTTCGGAGTATTTCTTGCAGGAGGATATCCCGATGGAGTACGCGGGACGCGGTGACCCGGCACGCACGATGGCCCTGCTCTGGACCGGGCTGCCCGCTCCGAGACGGGGGCCCCGGCAGCGGCTGGAGCTGTCGCGCATCGTCGACGCCGCCATCGCCGAGGCCGACGGCGCCGGTCCCGCCGCCCTGTCGATGCGGGCGCTGGCCCAGGTGCTGGGCATCGGCACCGCCTCGCTCTACACGTACGTGCCGGGCAAGGCCGAGTTGCTGGAGCTGATGGTCGACCGGGTGGCCGGGGCGCAGCCGCTGCCCGACCCCGAGTCCGGCTGGCGGGAGGGGCTGCGCGAGGTCGCCCGCGCCGACCTGGCCGCCTTCCGCGCCCATCCGTGGCTGCTGCAGGTCTCCACCTCGCGCACCGTCTTCGGGCCGAACGTCCTGACCCGGTACGAAGCCACGCTGACCCTGCTCGACGGCCACGGCCTGCCCCCCGCCGAGCTGGTGCGCTGCGTGGCGGCGCTGGAGTCGTACACGCGGGGGGCCGCCTCGGCGGTCGTGGAGGCGGAGCGGGCGCCCGCGCTGACCGGCAGCAGCGACGACGAATGGTGGCAGCGGCGGGTCCCGTTCCTGGAGGAGCACATGAACGGCCGCTTCCCGCTGTTCGCGGCCCTGGAGTCGGCCGGGGCGTTCGCGGTGTCGGACACGGGGGCGCCGTACACGGTGCAGCGGGCGCTCGACCGCTTCCACCACGGCCTGGACCTGCTGCTGGACTCCATCGCCACCCGCATCGCCACCGCCCGCTCCTGACCCGCCGGCTCCTGACGCGCCGGCTCCTGACGCGCCGGCTCCTGACGCGCCCGCTGCCGGGTCGCCCGCTGCCGGGTCGTCCGCTGCCGGCCGCGCGCCCCTGACGCGGACTACCTGAGGCTCTCGTTCCGGCGGGCGCTCCAGACCGCGAGCGCGGCGGCCGAGACGAGCGCGCCGGCCAGCCACAGGACGCCCTGGAGCGGCAGGGCGTCCACGATCGTGCCGCCGGCCAGCGCCCCGAGCCCGATCGAGAGGTTGAACACCGCCACCCACAACGCCGACGCCTCCTCGACCGCCTCCGGCGCAGCCTTGATCATCCACGTCTGGAGGCTCGTGGAGACCCCGCCGTAGACCAGGCCCCAGACGACGAGCAGCGCCACCCCGCCCGCGCCGGTGAGCCCCGCCACGGGATAGAGCAGCAGGGCCGCACCCAGACCGGCGGCGATGACCAGGACCGTCCGGTGCAGCCGCCGCGCCACGGCGGCGCCCGCGACGAAGTTCCCCGCGACGCCCGCCACGCCGAACCCGAACAGCAGCGGCCCGACCAGTCCCGCGTCGATCCCCGACAGCTCCCGCAGCACGGGGGTGACGAACGTGTAGGCCGTGAAGTGCCCGGTCACGATCAGGAAGGTCGCCAGGATGCCGATCCGGACGCCCCGGACGCGGAACTGGCCGGCCAGCCGCCGCAGGCCGACCGGCCGGGCGGCGGTCAGCGGCGGCAGCACGGCCAGCAGGGCGGCCAGCACGACCAGCGCCAGGGCGCTCAGCGCGCCGAACGCCACCCGCCAGTCCGCCAGCCCGCCGATCATCGTGCCGAGGGGGACGCCGAAGACGTTCGCGGCCCCGACGCCGCCGAAGATGATCGCGGTGGCCCGCGGCACGAGCGGGGCCGGGACGAGCCGTACGGCCAGGCCGCCGGCGATCGCCCAGAACCCGCCGATCGCCACCCCGACCAGCACGCGGGCGGCGATCAGGAGCGGATAGTCCGGGGCCAGCGCGGAGGCCAGGTTGGCCACCGTCATGAGGCCCATCAGGCCGATGAGCAGGAGCCGGCGGTCCATCCTGCCGACGAGCACGGGGACCAGCGGCGCCGCGACGGCGGCGACGACGCCGGGCACCGTGACCATGAGCCCGGCCGCGCCCTCCGACACCGACAGCGCCGAGCCGACGGGGGTGAGCAGCCCGATGGGCAGCTGCTCGGCCGTCACCAGGAGAAAGGTGCCGAAGGCCACGGCCGACACCGCGATCCAGGGGTGCGGCGCCGGCGTGTCCCGCGGGGCCGTGGTGGGTTCTGTTGCCGTCACGTCGAGCTCTCTTCTCTCTCATTTGGGAGCGCTCGCTCCCGTACGGCGGCACACCCTAGTACGGGAGCGAGCGCTCCACAACCCGGGTAAGGTGGTGGCCATGGCACGGCCGAGAGAGTTCGACGAGCAAGAGGTGGTCGCCAAGGCGACCGACCTGTTCTGGCGCCGCGGCTACCACGCCACGTCCGTCCGCGATCTGGGCACCGAGCTCGGCCTCAAGCAGAGCAGCCTCTATCGCACGTTCACCGACAAGCACACCCTGTTCCTGCGGGCGCTGGACCACTATCGGGCGACCGAGTCCGCGCAGGCGCAGGAGCTGCTCGGCGCCCCCGGGCCCAGTCTCGAGATCCTGCGGGAGTGGCTGGTGTGGATGATCAGCCACGAGGCCGGTCGCGGCTGCTTCGTGGTCAACACCGCCGCCGAGCTCGGCACCGCCGACTCCGAGGCCGGGCGGAAGACCGAGGCCGCGTTCGAGGTCACCCGGCAGACCCTCGCCGCGCTGCTGCGCCGCGGCGTCCACGAGGGCGACCTGCCCGCCGGCCTGGACGTCGAGGCGGCGGTGGAGCTGCTGTTCACGACGGTGCTCGGCCTGCGCGTACGCGAGCGCGCCGGCCACGACCCCCGGCGCCTCGCCACCGCGATCGACTTCACGATCACCACCCTCACCCGCCCCCCGTCCTGACCCGCCCGGCACCGCGCGCTCAGCGGACCAGGCGGCAAGGCAGGGCCGTCATGGCAGGTCACGCCGTCGTGACGCGAACGAGGGCGCGGCCGGGCGAGCCCGCACGGCACAGGCGCGGGCGCGGGCCGGAGTCGCTGGGCCCGGCATGGTGCGGGCGAGGGCCGGGGGCCGGTGGGCCTGACATGGCGAGGGTCGGGGCCGGTGGGCCTGGCGCGGCGCGGGCGAGGCCCGGGACCGGGGCCGGGGTCGTGGTCAGCTCACCAGGGCGCGGTGGCCGGCCTCCCGGACGATCCGCTCGGCGCTCTCCTCCGGGGTGAGCGCCGAGGTGTCGAACCACCAGCCGGCATCGCCCAGCTCACGTTTCATGCCGGCCTCCAGCTCCTCGTACCCGTCGAAGTCGAACCGCTGCCGCGGATGACGCATGGCGTTGCGGTACCGGCACACCTCGATGCCCGGCGCGAGAACGACGAACAGGACCCGCCGGCCCGCGAGGAGGGAGACGAAGAAGTCCAGCTGCCGGCGGTCGGGGACCACCCAGTCGATCAGGGGTGTGAATCCGGCGTCGGAGAAGTTGGCCGCCAGCGCGCACAGGTTGCGGTTGCAGAGCTCCGCCTGCCGCGCCGCCTCGTCGGCGGGCTCACCGAGCGGCGAGACCCGCCCGCTGACGACGAGCCGGTTGACGAAGTCGCCGTCGAGCAGCGCGGCGCGCGGCAGGCGCTCGGCGACGAGCCTGGTCACCGTCGACTTCCCGGCCCCCGGCATCCCCGTCACGATCAGGCAGTCGGGCGCATCGGGAACGATCACGCCCGCCATCGTGCCAGCGCACCCCGCCGCCCGGCAATCGCATTCCCGCCCCGGCGCGCCCGCCCCACCGCGCCGGGAGCGGGGGCGGAGGTTGCGCCCGCGTTCAAGAAGGTTCCCGGCCCCGGTCGCCGCTGCCAGGCTCGGGAGGCGGAAGGATCTTCGAGAGGAAGGGTGAGATCCGTTGTCGAACCGTGCCGCCGTCCACGTCGGGCCGCCGGGGAGGTTGACCTTGACGCTAACGTCAAGGTCCTAGCGTCGCGGCATGACAACGCACGGAACCCCACCGGCGGCGGTGGCGGGCACGAGGGCGGCGGACGGCTCGCGCCCGTCCCCGCCGCTGTGGCTGCCGGCACTCTTCCTGCTGGCCTTCTCCTTCGGCACCGACGACCTGATCATCGCGGGCATCCTGCCGGGCCTCTCCCGGGACCTGGGCGTCCCGGTCGCGATGGGCGGCCAGCTCGTGACCGTATTCGCGCTGACGTACGCGCTGGGGGCGCCGGTCGCGGCCTTCCTGACCGCCCGGCTGCCCCGGCGGCGGGTGCTCGTCGGGGCGGCGGTCGTGTTCGTCCTCGCCAACCTCGGCGCCGCCCTCGCCCCGGCGTACGGGCCGCTGCTGGTGGCCCGGATCGTCTCGGGCCTGGCCGCCGCGACCGCGTCACCCGCCGCCTTCGCCGTCGCGGCCACGGCCGCGCCCGCGGGCCGCCAGGGACGGTATCTCGCGATCGTCGGGGCCGGCCTGACCACCTCCCTGGTGGCCGGGGTGCCGGCCGGCACGTGGATCGGCGGCCTGCTGGGCTGGCGGGCCACCATGCTGTACGTCGCCGCCATCGCCCTCGTGGCAGCCCTCGGCCTGCTGGCGACCCTGCCACGGCTACCGGCCGGAGAAGCGGCCGGCCCCGGCGGTCACCTGGCGCCGTCCCCGGGCGGGGAGGCGGCCGGGGTGAAGGAGCGGCTGGCGCTGCTGCGCCGGCCGGCGACGGCCGCGGCGCTGCTGGCGATGATCCCCAGTGGCGCGGGCGGGATGATGTCCTACGTCTACATCACCGAGATCACCGGCCTGCTCGGCGGCGTCCGGGGCTCCGCCGTCGCCCCGCTCATCACCGCCGTGGGCCTGGCCGGCATCGCGGGCGCGTTCGCCGGCGGCCGGCTGGTGGACGCCC
The DNA here is from genome assembly GCF_000725485.1 of Nonomuraea candida. Lineage (GTDB taxonomy): Bacteria > Actinomycetota > Actinomycetes > Streptosporangiales > Streptosporangiaceae > Nonomuraea > Nonomuraea candida. The sequence goes on from NZ_JOAG01000045.1 coordinate 78,405, forward strand.
TCGGCGCCCTGCGCGCGCTGATGGTCCTGCTGTGCGGGGTGTTCGCCGCGCCCCTTCTCATGGCCGTCCTCGGCGTGGCCGGAGGTCCGTACCCGCTGCCCGTCGTCGCGTCGGTCGTCGTGCTGTACGGCCTGGCCACCTGGGGCATCGCGCCCGCGACCCAGGCCTGGCTGCTCGAGCGGGGCGGCGGCCCCGGCGCCGCGAACGAGCTGCTCGCGCTGAACAACAGCGCCATGTTCCTCGGCTTCTCGCTCGCCGGCGGGATCGGCGGCCTGGTGCTGGAGACCGGCGGCCCGGCGGCCGTGCCCGCGACCGCGGCGGGATTGGTGCTGCTCTCCCTGGCGTTGTTCCGGACGGCCTTCGTGTCCGACCGGCGAAGGCGGCGATCCGGCCCGGACGGCGGGGGAGGAGTGAGCGGATGATGCGGATCGGCGAGCTGGCCCGCTGCGCGGGGGTGTCCACGCGGGCGCTGCGCTACTACGAGGAGCAGGGCCTGATCAGCGCGGCGCGCGACCACAACGGCTACCGGGTCTACGACAGCGACGCCGTCCTCCTCGTACGCGACATCGCCCGCCTCCTGCACGCCGGGCTCAGCTCCGAGGACGTGCTGCGGTTCGTCCACTGCCTGGGCACGGGCGACCCGGAACCGCCGAAGGACTGCGTGGCCCTGCTCCGCACCTTCTCCGAACGCCTCGGCGCGCTCGACGAGCGCATCGCCGCCCTGACCGAGACGCGCGGGCGCCTCGCGGCCGAGACCGACCGCCTGGCCAAGATCCTGGAAGACTGAGCACCCTCGCAAGGCTCTGTGTCCTGCCGGACATCCTGCGACTGCAAGCCGACGTGAAGTCAAGACCCCGGCCCCGGCCCGGACCCCGGGGCGGGGCGGGGCCGGGGCGGGGCCGGGGCGGGCGGTGGTGGGGTCAGCGGGACAGCTCGTACGGGATGATCTCCGCCAGGGCGGAGGCGCCGCCCATGCCGTAGTCGACGCGCAGCCGCACGTACCGGGCCGGGACGCCGTTGAGGTCCACGTCGTTCGGGGCCGTCATGCGCGGCCACTCCACCCGCCGGACGTCCGTGAACGTCGTGCCGTCCGCGCTGACCTGCACCACGCCCTTGAGCACCGTGCCGTTCATGTCGTAACGCAGCTTGGGCTGGAACCGGACCGCCGACAGCTCCCGGACCCGCCCGAGATCGACGGTGATGAAGTGCGGCTGCGGCGCGATCTGCGGGTAGTCGGAGTGGTAGTCGGTCGTCAGGTCGCCGTCGACCGCCCTGGACGGGTCGCCGGCGCCCGGCTTGAAGGTGGTGGCGGTCGCGCTGAGCTCGGCCGGCGGGACCGGCGTGCCGGCCGGGGCGGCGGGCCAGACGCCGGGGGCGTGCTCGGGCTCGTCGGCGACGACCGGCCGGTCGGGGCCGGCGCCCCGGCCGCGGATCACCACGTCGGTGATGACGGAGCTGTGGTCGGAGTAGAACGGGTAGGTCTGGTCGAGGGCGCCGCCCTGGTGGGCGGGCAGGCGGCGGTCGTCGATGCGGGAGCCGAGGACGCGCACGTCCCTGCCCCGGGTGAAGACGTAGTCGATGCGGGCGGGCGCGGAGCGGTAGCCGCTCAGCGGGCTCCAGGTGCGGCCGGGGTGGCGGCCGGCGTCGGGGTTGGCGTGGCGGAAGGTGTCGACGAAGCCGGCGTCGGCGTACATCTTGGTCAGCGGCCACGGCAGCACCAGCCCCGCGTGCCCGCGCGCGTTCTTGAACTGCTCGGTCCAGTCCAGGTACGGCCAGGCGTTGAGGTCGCCGCCCATCAGCACGGGGGCGTCGTCGTCGCCGATGAAGGAGGGCAGCGCCTTGTCGAGGATGGCCTTGCCCATGGCGACGCGGCGGAAGCGGTCGTCGTCGAGGAGCTGCGCGTCGGTCTTGGTGCGCGGCCGGCCGTAGAGGTTCTGCACGGCGGCCTCGTGGACGTCCCAGTTGGCGGAGATCTCGTGCCAGGTCCACATGGTGAAGGCGTGGACGTGCTTGCCGTTGGGCAGGCCGAGCCGGGCGCCGCCGAGGTTGAAGGAGGTGATGTCGGCGTCGGCGTAGCGCGGGTAGACCTTCTCGACCTTGAGCTTGGTGTAGAGCCACAGGTTGTCGCCGTTGGCGCTGTAGTCCTCGGGGTGGGTGAGCCGCACGCCGGTGAACCGGTCGCCCTCGGCGCGGCCGGCGTTGAGCCCGTCGAGGATCTTCTCCCCGGACCCGTACCCCTCGACCACGAACAGCACGTCGGGATCGACCTCGTTGAGGTACTCGATCATCTGCCGGAGGTTCTCGCCCGTCTTCTCCTGGCCGTTGATGGTGCCGCCGACGAAGAGGTTCCAGGTCATCAGCCGCAGCGGCGTGCCCGCCCACGTCTCCGGCATCGAGGTGACGCGGGCGTCGACCGTGACCGGCTGCTCGGGCAGCACGAAGGGCCGGCTGCGCGCCTGCCCGTCGCGGCTGTAGAGGGTGTCGCGCGCCCACACCTGCGCGCCGCTCTTGACGGTGATGGCGAACTCCAGCACCTTGTGCGGGCGCGCCGGGCCGGACGCGACGACCGTGCAGGTGCTGCCCGGGCGCTGGCCGTCACAGTCCAGCCGGTACGTCGCCGGCCTGGCGACGTACGAGGGATAGATGACGGGGTCGGCGGCGGCGGGGACCGGGGCGAGCAGCCCGGCCAGGGCCAGGGCGGCGGCGGCCAGGGGAGGGATGGCGGTGCGCATGGGCGTCGTCCTTCGGGAGAGGGGGTGTGCGGGCGTTCCCGGGAAAGCGGAAGGGGCCGGTCAGGCGGGCCGGCGGGGCGCGGCGGGCCGGGCGATCGAGCCGTCGGGGGAGAAGAAGTGCTCGTCCACGTGGTCCAGCGCCAGGCAGGCCGCGCCGAGCGCGACGCATTCCTCGCCGAGCACCGAGGGCCGGACCTCCGGGACGCGCAGGCAGTGGGGTTCGAGGGCGCGGCGCAGGGCGGGCAGCAGGACGTCGGCGGAGCGGGAGAAGCCGCCGCCCAGCACGACCAGCTCGGGGTCGAGGGTCAGCACCATGGCGGCGGTGCCGAGCGCGAGCTGGTGGGCGTAGGCGTCGACGGCGGCCAGGGCGCCGGGGTCGCCGGCGCGGGCGGCGGTGAAGACGAGCCCGGCGGCGTCCTCGGGCGGGCTGCCCTGGGCGGCGGGGCAGCTCTCCAGGTGGTCGGCCATGGTGCGCCAGCCGGTCATCTCCATGAGGCCGACCTCGCCGGTGGCGCCGCTGAAGCCGTGGTGCAGGCGGCCGTTGAGGATGAGCGCGGCGCCGGGCCGGCGGCCGGCGTGCAGGTAGACCAGGTCGCGTACGCCGGCCGCGACGCCCAGCCGCTGCTCGGCGAGGGCGGCGAGCTTGCTGTCGTTCTCGATGGCGATCGGGCAGGTCAGCCGCTGCCCGAGATGGCCGATGAGGTCGACGCCCTGCCAGTCGGGCAGCGCCTCGACCCGGGTGACCAGCCCTTCCCGGTTGACGACGCCGATGCTGCCGACGGCGACGCCCCACACGTCGGACGGGCCGAGGCCGGCGGCGACGAGCGCGGCCTCGACGGCCCGCCACACGGCCTCCAGCCGCTCCTGCCGGATGGTGCGGCCGTCCACGGCGACCCGGCCGCTGGAGACGGTCCGCCCGGCCAGGTCGGTGACCAGGGCGAGGACCTTGTGCGCCCCTATGTCGATGCCGAGCACGTGCCCGGCGTCGGCGCGGAAGCGGTAGCGCTTGGCGGGCCGGCCCATGCCGCCGGGGGCGGGCTCGACCTCGCCGATCCAGCCGCGTTCGTGCAGGTCGGTGACGACGTCGATGACGGAGTTGCGCGACAGGCCGGTCAGCGCGGCCAGCTCGGTCAGCGTCAGCGGGCCGGGCGCCTCACGCAGGGCGCGGATGCTGCCGAGCGAGTTCAGCTGGCGCAGCCGCTGAAGGTCCCCACCACTGACCTGCACGGGCTCCCCTCTCATTAACCACAGGCTCCGGATTATGTCGCCCTCATGTGATGCTCGCCACCTGGATCATCTGACAACAGGGGGCTTGACTGCAAGACCGACTCCATGACTATCTATGGACTCCGCAATAAATCGGGGAGTTCGGCACATGACTGTGACCTTAGCCGTCGTCGGGGCCGGAGCCCGCGGCCAGATCTACGCCAGGGCGGCCGCCGCCGACGGCCGCGCGCGCGTGGTCGCCGTGGCCGATCCCGACCCGGCCCGCCGCGACCGGCTGGCCGACGAGCACGGCCTGCCGGAGCAGGCCCGCTTCGCCGGCTGGGAGGAGCTGGCCGCCGTGCCGAGGCTCGCCGACGCCGTCGTCGTCGCCACCCAGGACCGGCTGCACGTCGAGCCGGCCGTGGCCTTCGCCGGGCTGGGCTACGCCATCCTGCTGGAGAAGCCCATGGCGCCCACCGAGCCCGAGGCGCGCCGGATCGCCGAGGCCGTCGAGCGCGCCGGGGTCGTCTTCGCCGTCTGCCACGTCCTGCGCTACACCGCCTACACCCGGGCGTTCAAGGAGCTGGTGACCGGCGGCCGGCTGGGCACCATCTCCAGCGTCCAGCACCTGGAGCCGGTCGGCTGGTGGCACATGGCCCACTCCTTCGTCCGGGGCCACTGGCGCAACGCCGCCGAGTCCGGGCCGATGCTGCTCACCAAGTCCTGCCACGACATCGACTGGCTGCTCCACCTCGTCGGGGACGAGCCGGTCGGCGTGGCCTCCTTCGGCTCGCTGACCCACTTCCGGCCGGAGAACCGGCCGGAAGGCGCGGGCGCGCGCTGCGTGAGCTGCGCGGCCGAGCCCGGCTGCCCGTACTCCGCGCGCCGCCTCTACCTGGACTGCCTCGGCGACCCCGACCGCGAGTTCTGGCCGCTCGGCGCGGTCACCTCCGACGCCACCACAGCCGGGGTCCTGCACGCGCTGGAGCACGGCCCGTACGGCCGCTGCGTCTACGACTGCGACAACGACGTGGTCGACCAGCAGGTGGTGACGCTGGAGTTCGCGCGCGGCGCGACGGCGTCGTTCACGATGACCGCCTTCACCCCGCTGGAGCACCGCAAGACGCGGGTCTTCGGCACGCACGGCTTCGCCGAGGGCGACGGCCGCACCATCAGGGTGGTCGACTTCGTCACCGGCGCCGAGGAGCTGATCGACACCGGGACCCGCGCGGGCGCGTCCCTGGCCGACGGCCACGGCGGCGGCGACGCGGGCCTCGTCCGGGCCTTCATCGACGCCGTGACGGCCGGCGACCAGGCGCCGCTCGGCGCGGACGCCTCTGACGCGCTGGCCGGGCACCTCGTCGTGTGGGCCGCCGAACGCGCCCGCGAGACCCGGACGGTGCAGCCCCTGTGACCACGAACCCCGCCCCCGGCCCTGACACCCGGGCCGAAGGGACGACGAACCCCGCCCGCGGCGCGCGGACCGGACCCGCCCCCGCCCCCGTCACCCGGGCCGAGGTGCCGGCGATCCCGGCGCCCGTGCACGCCACCCGGGCCGAAGGGCGCTTCACGTTCACCGCCGCCACCCCGCTGGCCGCCGACCCGGCCCTGGCCGGGGCCGCGGCGTGGCTGCGCGCGAGCCTCACGCCGGCCACCGGCCTGCCGCTGCCGGACCGATCCCGGGGGTCCGAGGGGGCCGGTGGGGTGGAGCTGCGCCTGGCCGGAGGGCTCGGGCCGGAGGAGTACCGGCTCACGGCCACCCCGGAGTCGGTGCTGATCGAGGCCGCGACCCCGGCCGGCGCCTTCTACGGGGCGCAGACCCTGCGCCAGCTCCTCGACCCGGCCGCGTTCCGCCGCGGCCGCACCGGCGACAGGACGTGGAGCGTGCCCGCCGTCACGATCGCCGACGCCCCCCGGTACGGCTGGCGCGGCTGTCTCATCGACGTGGCCCGCCACTTCCTGCCCAAGAACGACCTGCTGCGCTACATCGACCTGCTGGCCGCGCACAAGCTCAACGTCCTGCACCTGCACCTGACCGACGACCAGGGCTGGCGGCTGCAGATCAGGAAGTATCCCAGGCTGACCGAGGTCGGCTCGTGGCGGCGCGAGTCGCCGCTGGGCGCCCGGCGGCACCGCCGCTTCGACGGCCGGCCGCACGGCGGCTACTACAGCCAGGACGACATCAGGGAGATCGTCTCCTACGCCGCCGACCGGTTCATCACGATCGTCCCGGAGATCGACCTGCCCGGCCACACCCAGGCCGCCATCGCCGCCTACCCGGAGCTGGGCAACCTCGCCACCCCGCTGGAGGTGCGCACCGACTGGGGCGTCAGCGAGAACGTGCTCAACGTCGCCGACTCCACGATCGCCTTCTTCACCGACGTGCTGGAGGAGGTGCTGGAGCTGTTCCCCGGCCCGTACGTGTGCGTCGGCGGCGACGAGGTCCCCAAGACCCAGTGGAACGAGAGCGTCCCGGCCAAGGAACGCATCCGCGAACTGGGCCTGCGCGACGCCGACGAGCTGCAGACCTGGTTCGTGCGGCACTTCACCGACTACCTGCTCGCCCGCGGGCGCCGGCCGCTGGGCTGGGACGAGCTGATGGAGGGCGGCCCGCCGCCCGGCCTCACCGTCGGCGCCTGGCGCGGCGAGAAGTGCGCCACGATGGCCGCCCGGGCCGGCCACGACGTCGTCGTGTCGCCCTTCGCCGAGACCTACCTGGACTTCCGGCAGGCCGAGGGCGACCAGGAGCCGGTGCCGATCGGCAGCGTGACGTCCCTGGAGGCGGTGCACGGCTTCGACCCGGTCCCCGGCGGCCTCACCGAGCAGGAGCGGGGCCGCATCCTCGGCGCCCAGGCGGCGCTGTGGACCGAGCACATCGACTCGCCCCGGCTGCTCGACTACATGGCCTTCCCCCGCCTGGCCGCATTCGCCGAGGCGGTGTGGAGCGGCGGGCGCGACTTCGAGGACTTCCTCGGCCGGCTCGCCGTGCACGAGAAGCGGCTCGACGCCCTGGGCGTGGAATATCGCCCGGCCGCCGGCCCGCACCCCTGGCAGCGCCGTCCCGACGCCCCCGGCCACCCCCGGACCCGGGCGGAGATCGACGGCACGCTCGCCGCCTGGACCGCGAACCTGCGGTTCTGATCACACCCCCCACCTGGAGAAACCCGTGCGCATTCGCCTTCCCCTGGCAGGGCTGCTCGCCCTCGCCGTCCTGGCCGCCGGCTGCGGCTCCTCCGCCGAGCCGGCCGCCGACGGCAAGGTCACCATCAGCTACGCCATCTGGGACAAGAACGACCAGGCCGGCGCGGAGAAGATCATCGCTGCGTTCCAGCAGGCCAATCCCAAGGTCACGGTCAAGCTGGAGATCACCCCGTGGGAGCAGTACTGGACCAAGCTCCAGACCGCCGCCTCCGGCGGCACCGCCCCCGACGTGTTCTGGATGAACAGCCTCAACGTGCGCATGTACGCCAAGGGCGGCGTCATCGCGCCATTCGACGACGCCAAGGCCGCGGGCCTGCCCGAGGCCGTCGTGGACGGCTACCGCCACGACGGCAAGCTCTACGGCCTGCCGCACAACGTCAGCATCCCGGCGCTCTGGTACGACAAGAAGATCTTCGACGCGGCCGGCGTGGACTACCCCACCGCCGGCTGGACCTGGGACGACGTCAAGGCCGCCGCCAAGAAGCTGACCGACCCGGCCAAGAAGCAGTTCGGCATCCTGGCCCCCATGTGGGACCAGGGCGGCTTCTACAACACGATGATCCAGGCCGGCGGCCACGTGCTGTCGCCCGACGGCAAGAAGAGCGGCTTCGACCACCCCGCCTCCATCCAGGGCCTGGAGTTCTGGACCGGCCTCATCCAGGACAAGCTCGCCCCCGTCGCCGAGATCTACACCGACACCGACCCCCTGCAGCTCTTCCAGTCCGGCAAGTACGGCATGTACTACGGGGGCGTCTGGTTCGCCTCCACCTACTGGGCCAACCCCGAGATCCGCGAGCGGATCGACGTGGCCCCGCTGCCCAAGGGCCCGGCCAGGGAGGCCGTCATCCTGCTCGGCCTGGCCAACGCCGTGTCGGCCAAGAGCGAGCACCCGGCGGAGTCGGCGGCGTTCGCCGAGTTCGTCTCCTCCGAGCAGGCCCAGAAGATCCTCAGCGACAGCGGCGGCGGCGCCCTGTCGGTCCGCCCCGGCACGCAGGACGGCTGGTTCAAGGCCTTCCCCTCCTGGAAGCTGAAGGAGACCTACGACGCCTCGATGCCGCACGGCGTGCCGTACCCGGCGACGCTGAACACCGCGCAGTGGCAGGACGTGCAGAACAAGCTGCTCGCCGAGGCCTGGTCCGGCAAGCGGCCGGTGGCCGAGGTGGCCAGGGAGATCGCGGCGCAGATGAACGAGATCCTGGCCAAGGAGTAACGGATGCTCTCCAAGCGCGAGTGGGCGTGGGGCTACCTGCTCATCGCCCCCATGGCGCTGGGCCTGGCCGTCTTCTACCTGTGGCCCATCGCCCAGACCCTCTATCTCAGCTTCACCGAGTCGGGCGTCTTCGGCGGGTACACCTGGGTGGGGACGGCCAACTTCGCCGAGCTGCTCGGTGACGAGGAGATGCTCGGCGCGCTCGGCAACACCCTGCTCTACGCCGTGCTCGTGCTGGCCGGCGTGCCGCTGTCCATCGTCGTGGCGGCCCTGCTGAACGTGCCGGGGCTGCGCGGCCTGAGCGTCTACCGGACCCTGTACTTCCTGCCCGTCGTCACCATGCCCGCCGCGGTGGGCCTGACCTGGCGCTACCTGTTCAACGGCGACTTCGGCGCGATCAACCACCTGCTGGGCAAGGTGGGCATCGACGGGCCGTACTGGGTGGGTGATCCCGACTTCGCGATCTACGCCATCGCGATCGTCGGCGTCTGGAGCACGATCGGCTACAACGCCGTGCTGTTCCTGGCGGGGCTGCAGGGCATCCCGCGCCCCTACTACGAGGCGGCCTCGATCGACGGCGCGGGGCGGCTGCGGCAGTTCTTCCGCATCACGCTCCCGCTGCTCACGCCGACCACGTTCTTCGTCATCGTGATCACGATGATCAACGCGTTGCAGGTCTTCGACCTGGTCTTCCTCATGATCGACCTGAAGAGCCCGGCGCTGAGCGGCAGCCGCACGATCGTCTACCTGTTCTTCGAGAAGGGCTTCGTGCAGAACCAGCGGGGGCTGGCCGCGGCGATCGCCGTGCTGCTGCTCGGGCTGATCCTCGTGCTGACCGCGATCCAGTTCAGGCTGCAGAAGAAGTGGGTGCACTATGAGTAGGCGGCCCAGGACGTGGCCGGCCCACGTGCTGCTGACCGCGGGCGCGCTGGTGATGGTGGCGCCGTTCGCCTGGCAGGTCGTGGTCTCGCTGCAGACGCTGCCCGAGTCGCTGCGCGTGCCGCCGAAGTTCACGCCGTCCTGGCAGTGGTCCAACTTCGCCGACGTCTTCCGTACGGTGCCGCTGGCCCGGCAGTTCCTCAACACCGTCGTGGTCACCACGGCCGTCACCGCCGGGCAGCTGCTGCTGTGCTCGCTGGCCGCCTACGCCTTCGCCCGGCTGCGCTTCCCCGGCCGGGGCGCGGTCTTCATGCTCTTCCTGGCCGTGCTCATGGTCCCGGCCGAGCTGTTCATCATCCCCCGCTACGAGATCATGCAGGGGCTGGGCTGGCTCAACACGCTGCAGGCGCTGATCGCGCCGGGCGTCTTCGGGGCCTTCGGCACGTTCCTGCTGCGGCAGTTCTTCCTCACGCTGCCCAAGGAGCTGGACGAGGCCGCGCGCCTGGACGGCGCCAACCCGCTGCAGATCTACTGGCACATCATGCTGCCGCTGGTCCGGCCGGGACTGCTGGCGCTGGGGCTGCTGACCGTCATGTGGTCGTGGAGCAGCCTGCTGTGGCCGCTGGTGGTCAACACCGATCCGGAGATGATGACGCTGTCGGCCGGGCTCGCCTCGCTGCGCGGCCAGTTCCAGACCAACTTCCCGATCCTGTTCGCCGGGTCGGTCGTGGCGTCGCTGCCGGTGATCGCGCTCTTCGTCGTCCTGCAGCGGCACCTCATCGCCGGCATCGCCTTCACCGGCTCCAAGGGCTGACCGCCCCGCCGCCCCGCCGCACACGCCGGCGGGGCGCGTTCAGCCGGCCGGGGGCGGGGGAGGGGCGGTGCTCTCCCGCACCACCAGCTCGGTGGCCAGCTCGACGCGGCTCTGCGGCAGCGGCTCGCCGTTGGCCAGCGTCAGCAGCATCGAGGTGGCCGCCGCGGCCATCTCGCTGAGGGGCTGGCGGATGGTGGTCAGCGGCGGGATCGCCCACCGCACCGACGGCAGGTCGTCGAAGCCGATCACGCTGAGATCGTCGGGGACGCGCAGGCCGAGCTGGTGGGCCGCGTGGTAGATGCCGATGGCCTGGCCGTCGTTGGTGGCGAAGATCGCGGTCGGCCGGTCGGGCAGGCGCAGCAGGCGGTGCGCCTCGGCCAGGCCACCCTCGATGAGGAAGTCGCCCCGGCCGATCAGCTCCGGGTCGACGGGCACCCCCGCCATGTCGAGCGCGGTGCGGTAGCCGTCGAGCCGGGCCCGGCTGGACAGCGCCGAGTCGGGCCCGGTGATGATGGCGATGCGGCGGTGCCCCAGCTCCAGCAGGTGGCGGGTGGCCGTGAGCCCGCCGTTCCAGTTGCCCGCGCCGACCGACGGGATGCTGCGGCCCGGCGCGTCGGCCGGGTCGAGCAGGACCAGCGGGATCTCCCGGCGGGCCAGCTGCAGGTGCTGGGCCTCGGTCAGGCCGGAGAACACCGCGATCACGCCGCTCGGCCGGCGGCGCAGCACGCCCTCCAGCCAGGCGTCCCCCGCGGACAGGTCGCGGTGCAGGTCGGAGACGCCCACCATCAGCTCGTGCTTGCGCGCCACCTCCGCCACGCCCTTGGTGATCTCCACCGGGTAGTCGCCCTCCAGCGCGTGGAAGACCAGCTCCACCAGCGCAGTCGGCGTGGAGCGGCGGCGCTGGCGGCGGTAGCCGTGGCGGCGGATGAGCTCCTCGACGGCGGCGCGGGTCTCCGACGACACCTCGGAGCGGCCGTTCACGACCTTGGAGACCGTCGCGGTGGAGACTCCGGCCAGCTCGGCGAGCTGGGCGATGGTGAGAGGGGACGACTCCGTGGTCATGGCGGCAGTCTAGCCACGGACAAGGGGCCGGAGGGCGGCGGTGGCGTACCAAGATCAGGGTTGTCGCCGGGCCCGCCGGACCGGCCCCCGCCGGCCCGGCGGGCGTGCGATCAGTACTGGCGGGTGGACAGGACCTGCTTGGCCTGCTCCTGGGTGAACGTGGTCTCCTCGGTCACCACCCGGGCGGGCACCTGCTCACCCTTGACGAC
>NZ_JOAG01000046.1 GCF_000725485.1 Nonomuraea candida
GGACTGCACCTCATCCACCGCCTTGCGACCCTCCTCCGGCGCAAGCTGGAACAGGAAGGGCGGCTGCGCGGTGGCCTCCACGAAGGCCTGCGCGGCGGGTTCGAGGACAGGCTTGTTCATGATCTCTCCAAGAGGTGAAAAGGGTGAGAACCCCCATCAGGGGTTCCCGTTCGCCTCACATCCAAGCAAGAGCCGCCCCGGCAGGACGAGGCAGAACCACAGGCGGAAGTACGTTTCCGCCTCGTACCGGTCGCTCGCGGGCTGTTTGGATCGCCGCAGGAAAACCTGCCGATCAGGAGTATGCGCATGACGTACAGCACCATCCCGACCGTCGTCCTCGTCCACGGGGCGTTCGCCGACGCCGCCAGCTGGTCGGGCGTGATCGCCGAGCTGCAACAGCAGGGCGTCCCCGTGGTGGCCCCGCCCAACCCGCTGCGCGGCCTGGCGGCCGACGCGGCCTACGTCGCCTCCGTGGTGTCCGGGATCGACGGGCCGGTCGTCCTGGCCGGTCACTCCTACGGCGGCGCGGTCATCACCGTGGCCGGCGCGGCCGAGAACGTCGTCGGCCTGGTCTACGTGGCCGCCTACGTCCCCGACCAGGACGAGAGCCTGGTGGACCTGCAGGGGCGCTTCCCCGAGCCGCCGCTGGCCGCGACCCTGCGCCAGTCGGCCTACCCGGGCGAGGACGGCCGCGACGCCGTGGAGTTCACCATCGCCCCCGAGGCGTTCCCGGGGGTGTTCGCCGCGGATGTGCCCGAGGAGGTGACCCGGGTCCTGGCGGTGGCGCAGCGCCCGCTGGCGGCCGCCGCGTTCACCGAGGCGGCGAGCACGGCGGCCTGGCGGACCAAGCCCGCGTGGGCGGTGATCGCGGACGCCGACCAGGCGATCAACCCGGACCTCCAGCGGTTCGGCGCGGCGCGGGCCGGGGCGAGCGGCGTGGAGATCGCGGGCGCCTCGCACGCCGTGGCGGTCTCGCGGCCCAAGGAGGTCGCGAGCGTGATCGTCGAGGCGTTCCGGGCCGTGTCGGCCTGACACGCTCCCCCACGCGTTCCTTTGCCAGGGCGGCGGGCCGTCCTGACCACGGCCGTCTTGATCGGCCGGGCCCGCTCGACGCCTGAGCGGGCCCGGCCGGCCAGGCGCCGTCATCGTGCCGGACGTGCGGGCCCTTCCGCCGGGGCCCGGGCCGGGCCCGCCGGTGTGCGGGCACCGGCCGTCGTTCAGTCCTCGCCGTTGTAGGCGCGCAGCTCGCGGCGCGCCTGGTGACGGCTGCGGCGACGGTCTTCGCGCCGGAAGTGGTACCACTCCTTGCCGCCGCCGAGGGGGCCGCACTCGAACAGGTAGAAGTCGGTGGCGCCCCAGTAGCAGCCGCTTCTTCCGCTGCGGTTCAGGGACGCGCTGCCGGCGGTGATCTCCTCCGGCAGCGTGCACGGCCCGTACCGGTGGTCGTGCACGGGACGGCAGGCCACCATCGGCGCTTCGGCCATCCCCACCCACCAGGGCCGGGTCTTGTCGGTCTTGCTCATACGGTCACCTTTCGGCTCCGCGACGCCCCGGGTTGGGGCCGTCACAAGACCGGATGCACCGTGATCACCTCCGACTTCGCGTACGACATGACCGGCCCCGAAGCGGCCTCGCCGCTCGGGGAACCTGATTCCCACCCTATTCGGATGGGCCGGGATCGCGTCGCCGAGATGGCGGGGCTCGCGCTGGTCCTGATCGTCCTCGCCGAGGGCGGCGTGTACTGGTGGCTGACGCTCGCCCAGCTCTCCTCCCGGTCACCGGGCCCCGGCGGGGATGGCGGTGTATCGCGCGCCGATGTGGCCCGGCGGCCGGCTCAGCTGACGGCCAGGGCGGCGATGGCCGGGCCGAAGGCGGCGCCGAGGAGGTAGGCGAGGTTGAACAGCCCCATCACGGCCGGTCGCCGCTCCTCCGCCACGGCCAGGCGGGCGCGGTCGGCGAAGACGCCCTGCCCCGACGCCGCGGCCAGGGAGGCCAGGCCCTGGGCGATCAGCAGCGCCGCCGGTGCCGTGCTCAGGGCGGCGGTCGCCGTCGCGGCTGCGGCCAGCGCCACGAACGACGCCGCGGGGACGGCGAAGGGGACGCGTCCGCTCATCGCGATCACCGCGTACGAGGCGAGCCCGCCGAACAGCAGCGGCCAGGTGACGGCCAGCCCGACCTGGCCGCCGCTCCAGCCCGCGGTCTCGGCCAGGAGCGGGGGCAGCGCGTAGATCAGGCCGAAGTTGACCACCGCCAGCGCGAACGCCAGCCCGGCCGCCACCAGGAACGCGGGCGCCCGGATGACGTCCAGGGGCACGAGCCCGGCCGGCCTGGCACGCATCCACAGGGCCAGCGCCACCGCGGCGGCCAGGGCCGCGCCCACGCCCGCCGGCCACGCGTGCGGGATGAGCACCAGCCCGGTGACCAGGGCCGCCAGCAGGACCATGCCGATCACGTCGAGCCGCCCGCGGGACCCAGACGCCACGTCGATCGGATCGCCGGACCCACCCGGCACGTCCGTTCGGCCGCCGGACGCACGTGGCACGCCCGTTGGGCCGCCGGGCGCCGGCGCGGCCGGGCTGCGGCGCAGCACGAGCGGCACGCCGAGCACGGCGAGCACGGGCAGCGCCAGCGCCGCCCGCCAGCCGGCCAGGCCGGACACGAGCTCCCCGGCCAGCGGCGCGATCGCGCCGGTCGTCGCCAGCGAGGCCGTGACCAGGCCCATGGCGCGCGGCGAGATGGTGAGGCTCATGGCGATCGTGGTGAGTCCCGCCGTGCCCAGCCCCATGAGGGCGCTCCCGGCCGCCAGGTACGGCAGGGCGGAGCCGGTCACCGTCACGGCGGCGCCCAGGAGCACCAGCACCGCGGCGAGAGGCGTCGCCACGCGGGCGCCGAGCCGGCCCTGCAGCCCGGCCACCAGCGGGGTGCCGACCGCGATGGCCCATCCGAACGCGGTCACCACCCAGGTCACCTGCGTGATGGCGAGGCCGAGCTCCCCTGCGACATGGGGCAGCACCAGCGCCGGACCCGCGATGCCGAACGACATGGGACCGGCCATCAGCGCCAGCCAGACCGCCGACACCCCCTTCCGCCGAGCGCCCCTCACCGCACCGAGACGCGGCGTCGTGGCGGCGCTCATCGGGTCTCCTCCAGTGTCGGGTAGTCGGTGTAGCCGCGGTGGTCCCCGCCGTAGAACGTGGCGGGGTCGGCCTTGCCGTACGGGCCGCCGGCCGCGACCCGGGCGGGCAGGTCGGGGTTGGCCAGCCAGAGCTGGCCGAAGGAGATGGCGTCGGCGACCCCCGAGGCGAGCGCCTCCTCCCCGTCCGTCACGGTCGCGGGCTCGTCACCCGCGCCCGGGTGCGGGTTGAGCAGCAGCGAGCCTGGCCAGGCGGCGCGCAGCTCCTCGGTGATCGGCCGCGTGCCGTACTCCGACACGTGCAGGTACCCCAGCCCGTACGGCGCCAGCGCCCGCACCAGGGCCGGGTAGAGGATCTCCGGGTCGCTCTCGGCCATGCCGTTGTAGGTGATGCCGGGCGAGATGCGCAGCCCGGTGCGCGCGGGGCCGATCGCGTCGCCGACCGCCCGCGCGACCTCGACGGCGAACCGGATGCGCCGCTCCACCGATCCGCCGTAGGCGTCGGTGCGCCGGTTGGTGTTGTCCGACAGGAACTGGTGGATGAGGTAGCCGCTGGCGCCGTGCAGCTCCACGCCGTCGAACCCGGCGTCCATCGCGTATCGCGCGGCCGTCACGAAGTCGTCGATGGCGCGGGCGATGTCGTCCAGGGTCATGGCTCGGGGCGTGGGGTGGTCCAGCAGCCCCTGCGGGGTGTAGAGGCGCTCGCCCGAGGCGATGGCCGAAGGGGCCAGCGGCAGCTCGCCGCCGGGGTAGAGGCACGGGTGGCCGATCCGGCCGGCGTGCATGAGCTGTACGAAGATCCGCCCGCCGCGCCCGTGCACCTCGTCGGTGACCTTGCGCCAGGCCGCCGCCTGTTCCGGCGAGTGCAGCCCGGGGGTGTCGATGTACCCCTGCCCGATCACGCAGGGCTGGGTGCCCTCGGCGATGATCAGCCCGGCGCCGGAGCGCTGGCCGTAGTACTCGGCGGTCAGCTCGCCGACCAGGCCGCCGCGGGCCCGGCTGCGGGTCATCGGGGCCATGACGAGCCGGTTGGGCAGGTCCAGGCGGCCGATCGTCACCGGCTTGAGAAGATCGCTCATATCGTGCTCGCTTTCATGCGGTGGTTTGCGCAGCTCCGAGGCTAGGAAGCGGTAAATACGGGGCGAATCGGTAAGGTTTCGGTATCTACGTACGGTGATCGGAGACTGGGGTGCTGTTCGGCAGGGACGGCGAACGCGCGGCGATCGGGGCCTTGGTCGACGCGGCGCGGCAGGGCCGCAGCGGCGGCCTCGTGGTCCGGGGCGAGCCGGGCATCGGCAAGTCGGCGCTGCTGGCCTGGGCCGCCGGGTACGCCGGCCGGCTGGGCCTGCGCACGCTGTCGGTCACCGGGATCGAGGCCGAGGCCGACCTCGCCTTCGGCGGGCTCGTGCAGCTGCTCTGGCCGCTGCAGGACCGGATCGGCGCGCTGCCCGGACCGCAGGCCGACATGCTGCGGGCCGTGCTGGCGCCCGGGCACGGGCCGGCGCCGCAGGACAGGTTCCTGTCCGGGCTGGCCGTGCTGACCCTGCTGGCCGAGGTCGCCGAGGACGGCCCGCTGCTGTGCCTGGTGGACGACGCGCACTGGCTGGACCAGGCCACCACCGACGCGCTGCTGTTCGCCGCGCGCAGGCTGTCGGCGGAAGGGGTGGCGCTGCTGTTCGCAGCCCGCGACGAGGGCTTCGCCGCCGCGGGCCTGCCCGAGGCGCGGCCCGCGCGCCTGTCGGACGCCGACGCCGCCGCGCTGCTGGCCGACCGCGGCCTCCTGCCCTCCTCGCGTGAGCAGGTCGTCCGGGAGGCGGCGGGCAACCCGCTGGCGCTGCTGGAGTTCGCCTCGGCACAGCACGCCCACCACACCGTGGCCGGGCCGATGCCCGTGCCCGACCGGGTCCTGGCCTCCTTCCGCGCGCGGATCGGCGCGCTGCCGGAACGGACCCGCCAGATGATGCTGGTGCTCGCCGCCGAGGGGCGCGGCCACCTGCCCACCCTGCTGGGCGGGGCGCAGGCGCTGGGCGTCGGGCTGGAGGACCTGGCGGAGGCCGAGAAGGACGGCCTGGTCGAGGTCACCGAGAGTGTCGTGGCGTTCCGCCATCCCCTCATCGGCACGGCCGCCTACCAGGGCGCCCCGGTGGCGCGCCGGGTCGCGGCGCACCGGGCGCTGGCAGCGGCCGCGACCGACGACGACTGCCGGGCCCGTCACCTGGCCGCCGCGACGACCTCGACGGACCGCGAGGTGTCCGACGAGATCGCCCGCGCGGCCGAGCGTGCCCGCGGGCGCACGGCCTACGCCGCCGCGTCAGGGCTGTACGAGCAGGCGGCGCGGATCAGCCCCGAGCCGCTCACCCGCGCCGAGCGGCTCGGGGAGGCCGCCTGGCTGGCCCTGTCCGTCGGGCACCTCTCGCGTGCCGTGGCCCTGGTGGAGGAGGCCGAGCGGCTGGCGTACGGCGCCCGCCCGCCGGCCGTCCTGGGGCCGGTGCGCGCGGCCGTGGAGTTCGAGGCGGGCGAGCGCAGGAGGGCCGCCCGGATCCTGGCGGAGCGCGCGGCCACCGCGCCGCCGGAGCAGGCGGCGGCGATGCTGCGGGCCAGCGCCGGCTACGGCTGGCTCCACGGCGACCGGGAGGCGATACTCGCCGCGGCCCGCCGCCTGGACGAGCTGGGCCGGCCCGATCCGATGGTGGCGGGCCTGGCGGCGCTGGTGCGGGAGGACTACGCGCGGGGCGTGCCGCTGCTCACCGAGTTCGTCGAGGCCGCGCGCCGCGCGGAGGCCGGGTACACGGCCGGGTCCACAGCCGGGTTCACAGCCGGGTCGACGGCCGGGCCGCCGGCCGAGGGCGTGACCCAGCCGGCGGCGGCGGGGCTGACGATTTCCTGGGCGACGCTCTGCGCGATGATCCTCGGCGCCGACGAGGCCGCCGTGGAGCTGGCCGACGCCGGGGTGGCGCGCTGCCGCCGGCACGGCCTCGTCGGCGCGCTGCCGCACCGGCTGCAGGACCTGGCCGGCGTGCTGGTCGCGACCGGCCGCCACCGCGACGCCGAGGCCACCGTCGAGGAGGCCGTCCAGCTCGCCAGGGACACCGGGCTCGAAGCGCGCGTCGCGCACCTGTACTCGGTGCTGGCCAGGGTCGCCGCCATCGAGGGCGACGAGGAGCGCTGCGCCCGGCTGGCCAGTGACGCGCCCGATACCGGCGGCATGGCGGGAACGACCGCGCTGAGCCTGCTCGACCTGGGCCTGGGCCGCCACGCCGCCGCCCTCGACCGGCTGGAGGCCGCGGCACGCGGGCCGCTGCGGCACGCGGCCGGCCTGCTCGCCGCCGCCGCCGACCAGGTGGAGGCCGCCGTACGCCTGGGCGAGCCCGGGCGGGCCGCCGAGCCGCTGCACCGGCTGGAGTCCTGGGCGCGGGCGGGCGGCCGGCCGTGGGCGGAGGCCCTGAGCGCCCGCTGCCGCGCCCTGCTGGGCGGGGACGAGGCCGACTATGTGCGCGCGCTGGACGCGCACGCACGCGCCGACCGGCCGTTCGAGCAGGCCAGGACCGAACTGCTGTACGGCGAGTGGCTGCGTCGCGCCAAGCGGCGCGGAGAGGCCCGCGACCGGCTGCGCTCGGCGCTGACCGTCTTCGAGCGCCTGCGCGCCGCGCCCTGGGCGGCGCGGGCGCGGGCGGAGCTGCAGGCCACCGGGGAGAGCCTGCCGCAGGCCGAGGCCACCGCGGCCGGCCTGCTCGACCGGCTCACGGCCCGCGAGTTGCACGTCGTACGGCTGGCGGCCGAAGGCGGCTCCAGCCGGGAGATCGGCGCCCAGCTCTTCCTCAGCCCGCGCACCGTCGAGCACCACCTCTACCGCGCCTTCCGCAAGCTCGGCATCCGCACCCGCCGCGAGCTCGCCCGCCTCGATCTCGGCTGAGGCGAGAAGGGCTCCCGGGCTCAGAGGAGATCGACGGCCCGCTCGGGCTCCAGGCTGGTGCCGCAGGCGAACGCCGCGTCGTACGCGTCCTCACCCAGGGCCTGCCGGGCGCACGGGTCCCGGCTCGCGGTGACTCCGCACGGTTTCACCCATTCGCGGTGACTTCCGTCATGGGGGACCGATGACATCGCCGTCTATCTGACCGCCACTCCCCCGGCGATGCTGGCACGCATGATCTCCTTCTTGTCAGCGAGCACGGCCGTCGTCATGATCGCGTCACTGGCCACCTCCGGTCCGGCCGGCGCCGGCGGGCAGTCACTCGACCAGTCGCTGCGGGCGGTGCACGAGGCCGGCATGTACGGCGTCTACTCCAGCGCCCGCGACGGCGGCCGTACCTGGCGGGGCGCGGCCGGCGTGGCCGACCTCCGGACCCGCCGCCCTGTACGCCCGGACCTGGTGCACCGCATCGGCAGCGTCACCAAGGCCTTCACCGCCGTGGCGGTACTGCGGCAGGTTGACCGCGGTGCCATCGGCCTGGACACCCCGGTCCGCGCCTACCTGCCCGAGCTGGTCACGGACGAGCGGATCACGGTACGAATGCTGCTCAACCACACCAGCCACATCCCCGATTACCTCCCCCAGGTGTTCCCCTCGACCGTGACAGGGTCGCCGGAGAGCCTCGACGCCAACCGGTTCCGTGCCTTCACCAAGAGGGAGCTGGCCGAGCTGGGCCTCGGACAGCCCCCTACGGGTGAGCCGGGGGCGGAGCCGGGCGCGTACAGCAACACGAACTACATCCTGGCCGGCCTCGTCCTGGAGCGGGTCACGGGCCGTAGCGCGGAGGAGCACATCACCGGCGACGTGATCCGCCGCGCGGGCCTGCGCCACACGTCCTTCCCTCGGACCCCCCGCATCCCGGGCCCCCACTCCAAGGCCTACACCTCGATCTTCGGCCTGGTCGAGCCGCCCCGCGAGTACAGCGTCTACGACATGTCATGGGCGAGCACGGCCGGCGCCATCACCTCCACGATGGACGACCTCAACCGCTTCTTCCGTGCCCTGCTCGGCGGCGAGCTCCTCGGCGCCGCGCGACTGGCCGACATGCGCACGACCGTTCCCATCACCGCCGGGCAGGGCCGCGTCGCGTACGGCCTCGGCATCTACGCATACGACCTGCCGTGCGGCCGATTCTGGGGCACCGACGGCGGCGTCTTCGGCATGGGCACCCGCGCGGTCGCCGGCCCCGACGGCCGCCGCCAGCTCGCCTTCGGCACCAACCGCACCTGGTACCAGCGCCTGAACGACGACGGCGGCATCGATCCCCACCCCATCGACCACGCCCTCGATCGCCTCACCGTGGTGGCTCTGTGCGGAACGGGCATCGACGAGCACCCGGTGCGCGGGTGAGGCCGAGGGGACGATCCGTCCCTCCTGGGGGTGCGGCACTGGCAGGGGCCGATGATGGAGTGATCTGGTTCCCTGCACCCGGGACTTTGATGCAGGCCCTAGTCGATGATCGCGGTGACCTCGGCCTCGATGAGAATGCCGGGCTCGAAGAGGATGTCGACCCCGATCAGCGCGAGCGGCGGCGTCGCGATGTCGAACTCGCGGGCGGCCTGTTCGATGCCCGCGTTGAAGGCGTCGTACATGTCCCTCTTCCAGCCCGCGGCGTACCAGGTGAAGCGGACGACGTCGTGGAACGTGGCCCCCGCGGCGTCGAGCGCCTTGGCGACGTTGCGGTAGACCTGGGCGACCTGTCCGGCGAGGTCGCCCGGTGCCACGAGGTCGCCGTTCTCGTCCCAGGCGACCTGTCCGGCGATGTGGACCTGCCTGCTCCCCGTCGCCACCGCGACGTGGTGGTAGATCGGGACCCGGACATGCCGGTCAGGGTTGATGAGCGAAACGGCCATGAGATCTCCTCATTCGTTCTTTCGGGTGGCAGGGCGGACGAGCTTTCAGGTGGCAGGGCAGCGAAGCGCCGCCGTGAGCACCGCAGCCCCCGTGCTCTCTTGCGGTTACTCGGAAACCATAGGAGAGTGTTGACTGACGTGGAAGAACGCACTTTTCGGTGACGGGGGAACCTGATGGTGACCAAGCAGTTCAGCGGCTTGTCCGACGAGGCTGACCTGAGGCGCGCGGACTCCCTGGCGCGGGAGATCTTCTCTGATGTCGCCAACAAGTGGGCGTTGCTCATCATCGAGGCTCTGGGTGAGCGCACCCTGCGCTTCAGCGAGCTGCGCAACGAGGTCGAGGGCATCAGCCACAAGATGCTCACCCAGAACCTGCGCATGCTGGAGCGCAACGGCCTGGCCGAGCGGAAGGTGCACCCGACCGTGCCGCCGCGGGTCGAGTACACCCTCACCGAGCCGGGCCAGGCCCTGCGTGCGACGGTCGATCTGATCTGCGGCTGGACCCACCAGTACTTCGGTCACATCGAGGGCGCCCGCCGCCGCTTCGACGCCTGACCGCGCGGAGCCCGCCTCACCGGGGTTTCGGTACGTCCTTCCCGGAGTCCGCACCGGCGACCGATTCGGCGGCCTTCACCGAGTCCGTACGGGGCCCTTACCGAGTCCGTACGGCGACCGATTCGGCGGAGAGCGTGACCTCGACGGTGATGTGCGGATTGTCCGGCTGCGGAAGCCGGAGTCCGCGCGTGAACTCCTCGGCGTCCTCCGGCATCACCTTCGGCTGGACCGTGATCTTGACCTGGCCGGTCTCCTCATCCGCGTGCGCCGACGTGGTCGCCACCTCGGGATGGCCCTGGAGCCCGGAGACGACCGTTTCCCGGGCCTGCTGGAGCTCGGCGGACGAGAATCCCTTGCCGCCGATCAGGGTGACCTCCAGGGGGAGGGTCCTGGCCAGCTCGATCGCGCGAGCCGGGACGGGCCCTTTGAAGCCGACGCGCAGCCCGCGCCGGTCGTCGGTGTACCTGACGCCGGAGATCTCGTCGGGGAACTCCGCGTGCAGTTGGTCGATCACCTTGCCGTTGGACGACTGCGAGCCGAAGCGGTCGATGGCCTCGGCGTAGGAGATGCCCTCCGACCTGGCGACGGTCGCGAGGTCGGCCAGCTCGGCGTACGGAATGCCGTCGATCACCACGTCCGGATCGGTCACCGCGGGGTCGTAACCGTCGAAGTCGGTCGGCTTGGGCGAGGAGGTGGCGGCCATCCGTGCCGCGTAACGCCTGACGACCTCCTCCAGGGGCCGGCCCGACGCCGCCGCCTCCCGCTTGAGCCGCTCCAGGGTGGGCCGATGCACGGTGGGCTGATCGGCCCGCGGCAACACGATCGTCTCGCTCCCGGCCGCCGTGCTCACCTGACCGGCGCCGGGCGGGCCGCAGCCGCATAACGCTGCGAGCACCGCGAGGACGGCCAAACGCGATCTCTTCATACCTGAAGGACGCGCCACCATCCTGACCGGTTCATGGGAACCGGGCCCCTTCTTCCGGCCGGTCACCACTCATACCTGCCCGGCAATGTCGGCTTCCGAATCCGTCATGGGAGATCTCCCGGCCGCACGCCGGGCCAATGCTCGAACGCCCCACCGCATTAACAGTGAGGCCACCGTGCGTGACGCGCGGTGGCCTCAACCATGGCTTGCCGATCGCCCCTGGAGGGCACCTGAGGTCCCGAAAGACGCCCGCTGGATGAGACGCCACCGGTAAACCTGCTCGTCGCGACTGATGTCGATCAGCGAGACGCGAGTCAGCACCGCGGGAAGCGCGGCCGCGTGCTTGTCGAGCACCGCGCGAATCGGCGCCAGCGGGATGCCACTGACCTGGGAGTAGGCGAGGCTCACATGAGGCCTGAAGCCCTCTTCGGCTTCGGGGACCCGGTCGGCGCCCCACACATCGGCGATACCGGCCCGCACAGCCCGCCGCACCGCATCGACCGCGGCTGACGGCCGAACGGGAAGATTGACGCCCTCAGGGTCCACCGCCGCAGGACCCAGCTTGACGGGCACCGGGCCGAGGCCGGCGACGCGGTCGCTCACCGCCGCGGCGACCTCCCGCACAGACTCCTCATCCACCTCGTCGGTGAAGCCGACGCCCTGCAGCGTCATGTGCAGCCATTCCAGCGGGATGGGGCCCAGAGCGCCGGTGGCCGCCAGCTCAGGCTGGATCTGCCGCGCGAACTCATGGATCACCGGCTGATCCTCTACCAGGATGTGCCAGGTGAAATAGGATCTGCCCGGCCGCCAGCCTGGCCTCCACCACCAGTGGTCACGCGTCTGGTTCTCGTCCGCTGCCAAGGGCCCGCCTCTCCACGCGCATGGTCGTCGCTGCTTCGAACGCGCTGATCGCGTCGTTGATCCTTCTGCCATCCCTGCTGGCGCGCAAGGCCGGGCTCATTCTCGTGATGATTTCGGCGAGCTGCAGCAGCAGCGGCGCCGGCCTGGCGTCAGAGGGCGTGTCCAGCACCATGTCGAGCACAGTCAGGGCGGCTTCGGGCTCGCCTTGATCGACGTGCGCACGAACGATGTGGAGCTGCGTCATACGCTCGGTGCCGAGGTTGCGCTCCGGTGCCGGTCGGGCACGCGAAGCGGCGACGGAGCGTTCGGCCATCTCCAGGGCCACCCCGGGCCGACCCAGCACGAGGCAGGCATCGGCCCAGTAGCTGAGGGCCCGCTCGGGCGGACAGCTCAGCACCCCGCCCAGACATTGACGTTCCTGCGTGGGCGAGATGCCACGGGCCTGGGCGAGCGTTTCACGGGCGTCTCGGAGTCTTCCTGCCCGCGCGTAGTCGAGCGCCAGGGTGCTCGCGAGCATCACGTGGGTCTGCCCGCCGGCCCGGGCGGCGAAGAACGCCCCGCGCTCGGCATGCCGGATAGCAGCTTCGCAGTCGTTCGCCCAGTAGGCGGCCACCTGCCTGGTTTTGCAGATCCAGGCGCGGAGGGCGTCGTTGCCGGTCTCCTGCGCGAAGTACCAGGCGGTATGCGTGTGGGCGGCGGTCGCGTCCACACGGCCGAGGTCGGTACTGGCCCAGCCGAGTACGGTCATGGCCCAGCCCGCGATCGAATGGAGCTCCGTCCGGTAGCGCAGGGGCTGCCGTCCTTCGAGGAGGTGGAGAGCCTCGTCACGAATGCGCCGTACATCGGCGAGCAGCCTGGGCATCGGGATTTGCAGGTAGCTGTGCGCCGCCTGCTGCAGTTCGGCCTGGAGCCGGGAAAGGGTTTCCTCGCCGACGTTACTCTGCTCGGCCTGAGTCAGGATCTTCGAGGATTCTCGAGCATAGAGGGAAAGTTGCTGGGCGGGGTCCAGGACGCGGCGGTCCCGAAGGTCCATAAGTGATGGACGCGACACTTCGGGTGTGCCCGGGAATGGAGCGTTCTCGCATTTAGCGGGGCCGTGCGCCCGATGATTATCGTCGAGGGATCGGTAATCGATACGGTCGATCTCAGCCCTTTCATCTGCTTTGTAGAGCGCGTACTCGGTGTCGGTGAGCAGGCTCCGCGCATGAGCCTGATAGATGCGCGCGAGCACGTGCAGGCCAGTGACGCTGGGCCGGCGGCCACCCTTCGGCCAACGTTCGAACTCCAGGGTGCGAGACCTGACCATGGGAGCGTCGCCCGCATCGAGCTCGTTCCAGCGGTCGGCGACGCCTTGAAGGCTCAGGTCGTGCGCCACCCGGAACGCTTCACGAGGCGATATTCCCGGATTGTCGATTTCCCACACAGCTGCGATATGTTCCCACGTCAATCCCCGCATTCGTAGCTGATGCGAGCGAAGCGCACGTTGCTGTCTCTTTGACGGGATAGCCATGACTCACCCTTAGTCCTGAGCCGCCTTACCTCTCAAGGTAGCGCTTACGGACCTGCTGACGGCCAGCTGACTTCCGCCTCCGTATAGAGGCATATCCGCAGGTCAACCGCAATCTGCTGAGCTAACTTTTTCGGGTCTCTCTACACTTCGCATCTGGGCGTTTACTGACGTCAATCCTTACACCCGAATGCGGGAGCGGGCAGACGCTCCTCGAAAAGAGGATAGAGGCCCTATGGTCCCTGACAACAACCCGCCCAACAGCGGCCTGCCAGCAGCGAACAGCCGGAACAGCGGCACCGTCGCGGCCGTCTAGTGGACGCCCGAGTCGTGTACGTGGATGTGGCCGCGCGCCCGCTGCGCTCAGGAGAGCCTGCGAACGCAAGGCCAGCATCCCCGCAGGAACCACGCGCGGCGCTCGCCGCCCGGCTGGCGGGTTATGCGTCCGCCTCACATCCCCGGCGCCAATTTCCCCGTCCCCGCCCACTCAGGGGCCCGGCATGAACCACATCTTCCTGGCCCTGCTCGACAGTCTCTTCCCCGGCACCAGCCAGCGTGGAGGCGCGCCGACACCGCCGCCAACCGACCACCGGCGTGTCCGTTGGACAGGGCTGCCCGGCCCCGCCACGGTGAACCCGCGCCGCGTCAAGCCCCTCCGCACAATCCACTGACCAGGACACATATCACAGGGAGATCGTGTGAACGACGAGAGCACCGACCAGGCACGGGCTGCCGAACTGAGGGACAAGCTGGCGGACGAGCTCGCCGCGGCGGGCCACATCCGGTCGGCTCAGGTCGACCAGGCGTTCCGCACCGTGCCCCGGCACGCGTTCGTGCCGGCCGACACCCCGCTGGAGGTCACCTACCAGGCCGACAGCGCGGTGGTGACCAAGCGGGACGAGAACGGCACGGCCATCTCGTCCGTCAGCGCCGCCTACGTCCAGGTCGCGATGACCGAGCAGGCCGGCCTGGAGCCGGGCATGCTGGTGCTGGAGATCGGCTCGGGGGGCGTGAACGCGGCGATGATCGCCGAGATCGTCGGGCCGGACGGGCACGTCGTCAGCGTGGACATCGACCCGGAGGTGACCGCTCGCGCCTGCGAACTGCTGGCCGCCAACGGGTACGCGAGCCGGGTCACCGTCATGGAGGTCGATGCCGAGCACGAGATCCCCGGGTTCGAGCGGTTCAACGCGATCATCGTGACGGTCGGCGCGTGGGACCTGTCTCCGGCCTGGCTGCGCCAGTTGGCCCCCAACGGCATGCTCGTGGTGCCGTTGCGGATGAACGGCGTCACCCGCTCCATCGCGTTCCGCGGCACGAACGACCACCTGACCAGCACGTCCGCCGTGGTGTGCGGGTTCGTCCCCATGCAGGGTGCCGGGCAGCACGTGGACAGGGAGTTCCGGCTCCGCGACCCTAACGGGCACACGGTCACCCTGCGGTTCGACGACGGGGCGCCCGACGAGCCCGCGCTGCTGGACGGCGTTCTGGCGGGCGAGCGGAGCGAGCTGTGGTCCGGCGTCACGATCGAGCACGGCGTGTCGTTCGCCGACCTGCACCTGTGGCTGGCGAGCTTCCTGCCCGGCTTCTGCAAGCTGGCCGCCGAGGAGGGGGCCGAACTCGCCCAGGAGCGCAAGACGTGGTTCCCGTTCGCCGGGGTGCGCGGTGACTCCTTCGCCTACCTGTCGGTGCGGCCCGCGCTGGAAGGCGCGGGCTCGGAGTTCGGCGCTCGCGCCTACGGGCCGCACGGCCTGGAGGCGGCGGCCGTGCTGGTCGAGCAGATCCGGGCGTGGGACGAGCAGGCCCGCAACCGCGCCGAGCCCACGTTCGCCTACTGGCCGGCCGGCCACGCCCCCGCCCGTCTGCCCGAGGGCACGGCGAGGCTCAACAAGACCCACGGTCTTGTCACGATCTCCTGGCCCACCGGCTGACCGCCGCCGGGCCAGGATGCCCCACACCCAACCGATGAGGAGTGTGATCCGATGGCTCCAACGATGACCCTCGACGCGCCCGAGGTCCTGCACCATGCGGACGTCGTGGCCGACGACGAGTTCGAGCTGGACATGCGCGTCGTGGAGGCCACCACGCCGCTGATCAGGATGGAAGACTGCGACACCAGCGACGGGTGCGGCAACACGTGCAGCACCAGCGCGTGCACCACCAGCTCCAACGACCCTTCCTGAACCACTCTCTGCCGCCCGGCGCCCACACCCCGCGTGGGCGCCGGCGGCGCGGCTCACCACCGACCTCCGGAGAGGGATCACGATGAGCGTCCCCCTGCGCTACCGGCACACCGGCCTGGTCATGGTGCGAGCGAGCACCGATCCGGGCGACCTGGAACTGCCGACATGCCTCGATCTGCGCGACCCCGCCTCCTTCCAGCAGGAAGGCCGGACGTGGCTGGCGAAGGTGTGGGCGCGCGGCGAGGTGCGCGAGGCCCTGCAGATGGCCAGCCCCGACCTCGCCGTTCGCGTCGACGCCCTGCTCGACGCCGCCGTCCCGCCTGCCGGCGACGTGCGCCGCGCCGTCATGGCCACCGTCTCCTACCTGCTGCGCTGGCAGCGCCGCTCGACCCCGTTCGGGCTGTTCGCCGGAATCACGACCGCGGCCGTCGGGCCCGCGAGAGCCGACATCGGCGCCCGGCACCGCGCGCACGCGCGGGTGAACGCCGACTGGATCACCCACCTCGCCGAGGAGATGGAGCGGCATCGCGGCCTGCGGCCGCGCCTGATGGTGATCGCCGACAGCTTCGGAATCGCCCGCGACGGCCGCTTCGTCGTCCCCGCACGGGCGCACGGCGACGCCCGGCACCCCGGCCCGATCCGAGAGATGTCGATACGGCTGACCCGGCCCGTCCAGGCCGCGCTCGCCGCCGCGGCGACACCGATCCGGTTCGATCGGCTCGCCACCGACCTGACCGCGTGCTTGCCCGGCGCTTCGCCGGAGAAGATCCTCGCCCTGCTGCACACGCTGGTGGACCAGCACATCCTGATCACCAACCTGCGCCCGCCGATGACGGCCGCCGACCCGCTCCACCACCTGATCGGCGTGCTGCGCGAGGCGGGCGGCGCCGATCTGGCCGACCTCGCGCGGCTGCTGCGTCACCTCGAACACGTCCGCGACCTGCTGGCGCGGCACAACACCGCCGCTCCCGAGCGGGCCGCCGCGCTCCGCGCCGCCGCACGGGTGCAGATGGCCGCGCTCGCGCCGGGCGCCGGCCTGGCCACCGACATGGCGCTCGACGCGCGGATCGCCGTGCCCGACGTCGTGCTGCAGGAGGCCGCCCGCGCGGCCACCGTCCTGCTGCGCCTGGCCACCGAGCCGTTCGGCCGCACGGCCTGGATGGACTACCACGCCCGGTTCCTGGCCCGGTACGGGCCCGGCGCCCTGGTCCCGGTGAAGGAGCTGGTCGCCGACTCGGGGCTCGGCTACCCCGGCGGTTACCTCGGCGCACCTCGCGCCCGGCCCACCTGGCGGACGATCATCGACCGGGACGCCACCCTCCTGGCCCTCATCCAGCAAGCCGCCCAGAGCGGAGCCGACGAGATCACGCTCACCGACGCGGACGTCACCGCGTTGACCGTGGGCGACCATGACACCGTGGTGCTGCCCCACCGCATCGAGATCGGCGTCGCTGTGTCCGCGCCCTCCACGGAGGCGATCAACCGGGGGGAGTTCGGCCTGCGCATCACCGCCAACCCGCGCGCTCACACCAGCATGACCGGGCGGTTCGCGCACCTTCTGAACGACGGCGACCGCGCCCGGCTGGCCGGCTCCCATGCCGCCGGGGCCGACGCCGTGGTGGTGCAGCTGTCCTTCCCGCCCCGCCGCCCCCGCAACGAGAACCTCGCGCGGGTCCCGCCGCTCCTGCCCACCGTCGTCCACCTGGGCGAGCACCCCGCCGGCGGCGGCGCGATCGGCGTCGAGGACCTGGCGGTCACCGCCGACTCCACCCACCTGCACCTGGTGCAGCGCTCCACCGGCCGGCGCGTCATCGCCCGGCTCCCGCACGCGCTGGACACCACCGTCCAGATCCCGCCGCTGGCCCGGTTCCTCGCCGAGGTCGCCGACGCCCGCGCCGCCGCCTACAAGCCGTTCAACTACGGCGCCGCCCGCACCCTGCCGCACCTGCCGCGCATCCGCTACCGGCGCACCGTCCTGGCACCCGCCCGATGGCTCCTCACCACCGCCGACGTCCCCGGCCCCAGCCACGGCTGGGACGCGGCCCTGAGCGCGTGGCGGTCGCGGTGGCGCACGCCGGCACGCGTCCTGCTCTGCCACGAGGACCTGCGTCTCCCGCTCGACCTCGATCAGCCGATGGACCGCGCCGTCCTCCAGACACGGCTGGAGCGGGCTGGGAAGGTCGAGCTGCAGGAAGACGACCCGGCGCACGGGCGGGGCTGGATCGGCCGACCGGCCGAGCTGCTGATCCCCATGACCGTGGTGAGCCCGTCGCGACGCAGCCTCCCTGTGATGGCGGCCCCCGGCGCTACCACGCTGGTGTGCGCGCATCTGGTCGGCAACCCGGCCCGGTTCGACGACATCCTGGCCCGGCACCTGCCGCCGCTCGCCGACGAACTCGCCGACCTGCTCACGTCCTGGTGGGTGCGCCGGCACCGCGACATGATCCAGCCCGACGCCGACCAGTACCTCGCCGTGTACCTGCGTCTGGCCGACCCCGGCCGGTACGGGCCCGTCGCGGCACGCCTGGCCGCCTTCGCCGCCCGGCTGGACACGCTGGGCCTGCCCGCGCAGCTCGCCATCACCACCTGCCGCGAGCAGCCCGGCCGGTACGGCCAAGCCGCAGCGCTGACGGCGGCCGAGCAGGCGTTCACCGCCGACACCCAGGCCGCCATCACGCAGATCCGCGTGGCCGACGCCGCCCGGCTGCCCGGCCAGGCGCTGGCCGCCGCCTCCATGGCGCACCTCGCCGCCGCGTTCGCCCCCGGCCCTGTCGCCGGCTGGCGGGCGCTGGTCGGCTGCCTGGAGCGGCAGACCGGCCCGCTGGATCGCACGCTGCGCGATCATGCGCTCCGCTGGGGCGACCCCGCCCACGACTACCGGACCGTGCGCGCCATCCCGGGCGGCGAAACCGTCGCCGCCGCCTGGCGCGCCCGCGACACGGCGCTGACCGCCTACCACCGCGCCCTCGCCGGGCAGCGCGACCCGGCCACCGTGCTGCGCACCCTGCTGCACGACCACCACGTGCGGGCCCTCGGCGTCGACCCGGAGTACGAGAAGACGACCGGCCGGCTCGCCCGTGCGGCCGCACTGCGCTGCCTCGCTCTGGCAGGTGCCCTGTGACCGGCCCGGCACCGGAGGCGGAGCCGGTGGAGCTGAGCGAACACGAGAGGGCGAGCCAGTCCCTCACCAGGCCGACCGCCGCGAACGCGCTCCTGGCGATCGAGCGGGCCCTGTCCGGCACTGGAGACTGGGCGAGCGCCGACGCGCACATCCGCAAGGCCACCACCGGACCCATCGACAGCGCGCCGCACGCCAGCCTCTACTACGGGGCACCGGCCGTCGCGTTCGTCCTGCACGCCGCCCGCGCCGGCCACCCCCGCTACCAGGCGGCAGCCCGCAGCCTCGACAAGCACGTCGCGCGGCTGGCCCAACGCCGGCTGGCCACCGCCGCCGAACGGATGAGGCGACGAGCACCCGCCGCGCCCGCCGCGTTCGCCGAGTACGACCTGTTCCGCGGGCTCACCGGACTCGGCGCTCTCCTGCTCCTGCGAGCCCCCGGCAGTGACCTGCTCGGCGCCGTCCTCACCTACGTGACCTGCCTGACCCAACCGCGCCGCGTGGACGGCGCGGCACTGCCGGGCTGGTGGGCCGATCATGACCCCGACCCGCTCGCCCCGACCCCGGGCGGGCACGTCAACCTCGGCCTCGCGCACGGCGCGGCCGGCCTGCTCGCCCTGCTCTCCCTCGCCTCCCTGCGCGGATGCACGGTGCCCGGCCAAACCGACGCGATCGAGACCCTGGCCGGCTGGTACGACCAGTGGCGGCAACACTCGGCGGACGGCACCTGGTGGCCGCAATGGCTCACCCGCGAGGACCTGCGCACCGGCCACCCCTCCCAGCGCGGCCCGGGACGGCCCTCGTGGTGCTACGGCACGGCCGGCATCGCCCGCGCCCAGCAACTCGCCGCCCTGGCCACCGGCGACCCCGTCCGGCGCGGAATCGCCGAGAAGGCCATGGCCGAGTGCCTGACCGGCCAACAGCTTCAGAAGATCACCGACGCGGGGCTGTGCCACGGCATGGCCGGCGTCTACCAGACCGCCTACCGGGCCTCCCTCGACGCCGCGAACCAAGCGATCGGGAGCCGCCTCCCCGCGCTCGCGGCCGCGCTCACCCAGCACGCGGCGATCGGCCAGGACGACACCGAGGGACTACTGGACGGGCCCGCCGGGGTGGGCCTGGCCCTGGAAACCGCACGACACACCACACCCCCACGTTCTGGATGGGACGCATGCCTCCTCATCACCTGACCACCGCGGCGCCGCACCAGCTCGCCAACGGCGTCCTGGCCCTCCTCGCCGGGGCAGACCTGGACACCGCCGCCGCCGACGCCGGCGTCGATCCGGCCGACCTCGACGAAGCCGCCACGGTGTATCGGGCCGCCGGGCTCACGGCGCTCGAACAACGCGCCGAAGCCGGCTGGTACCAGCTGCGCGTCCAGTTCCCCGACGGGAACACCGCTGAGACGATCGGCGCCCACGAGCTGATGCCGCGCCTGGAGCGGCTCCACGCGGACGGCGCGATCAACGGGTGGTGGTTCCTGCGCAAACCCCCAGGCTGGCGGCTGCGGCTGCGCGACGCCGACCGCGACCCCGTTGACGACCTGTTCAACGAGCTGACCGCGACCGGCACGATCACCCACTGGTGGCCGACCGTGTACGAGCCGGAAACCGCCGCGTTCGGCGGCCCGGCCGGGATGCAGGCCGCGCATGACCTGTTCCACGCCGACAGCCTCGGCGTCCTCGAATACGCCCGCCAGGCCGCCCCCGACCTCGGCCGCCGTGAACTGTCCATCGTGCTGATCAACGCCCTGCTGCAGGCGGCTGGGCTGGACTGGTTCGAGCGTGGCGACGTCTTCGCCCGAGCCGCCCGCCTACGGCCCGCGCCCGCCACCGCGGACGTCGGCCAGGTAGAGAAGCTGTCGGCCCACGTGCGCACGCTGCTGGCCGCCCCCGCCCAGCCCGACAGGGAGCCGTTCGCGCCCGGCGGGCTCGCCGCGTTCGCCGCACCGTGGCTGACCGCCTGGCAGGCCGCAGGCAACGAGCTCGGCCGCGCCGCCGCCGAGGGCCGCATCCACCGCGGCCTGCGTGCGCTGCTCACCCACGTCGTGATCTTCCACTGGAACCGGTTCGGCCTGTCGGCCACCACGCAAGACGTCCTCTCCCGCGCGGCCGCCGCCGCCTTCCTGCCCGAGAGCTGACCATGGACCCCGCCACGCTGCACGCCGCCGTCCGCCGCTTCCCCCTCGTCGGCCACGCCCGGCCCGGCCACCCGCCGCTGCCCGACCGAGTTCAGGAGATCGCCGACATCGCCGAAACCGCGGCCCGCCCCGGCGGTGACGCCCTGCACGAAGGGGCGCACGCGCTCAACAAGGCCGCGCTCCTGGCCAGCGACTGCGGCCTGCCCGACCTAGCCCGTGACCTGTGCTGGCAGCACATCAACATCTACCGGGGCGCTGGCCGCCCGCTGACCGTGACCCGCGCCCGGTACATGCTCGAACCCGTCCACAACCTCGCCCGGCTCCAGCTCCGCGCCGGCGACGGACAACACGCCCTACGGCTCCTGGACGCGATGTACCAGGCGGTCACCAAAGACACCGACCTGGTGATCGGCCATCGCACCCTGCCGCTGGCCCACCTCACCGGCACCCCGGGAGAACGGCACAAGCTGCGCGAATGGGTCTGGCGGCAGTACCTCGCGGACGGCATCCGCGCCCTGACGCTCGCCGGCCGCTGGGACGAGGCGGTCACACACGCCAGAGCACATCAGGGCATCGGCCTGCACCTGATGGACGGACGGCAGGCCGCGATCATCGCCCACCGCCTGCGCGGCACGCTCGGCGCAGCGCGGGCCCTCCTGAAGGAGAGCACGCCCACGGAGCCCTGGGAGCAGCAGGTCGCTTCCTGCCTGCGCGTCATGTGCGCGGAACCGGACGGGAAGGCAGCCGGCCAGGACGTGGCGGCCATGGTCGACCAATTCTTCGGCCACCAGCCGAGGCCCGGCTTCGTGGTCTTCCGGACCCGGCTCGGGCTGACCGTGGCCACCCTCGCCGACAGCGAGGCGACCGGTCGCGTTCTCGCTCGACTGGCCGCCGAGGTGATCGAGTCCGGCGACGGGTACGCCGCCCGGGACCTGCTCCGGCACCGCCCTCTGGAAGGCGTGTCGGATGCGCAACGCCAGGCGCTGGCCGACCTGGTTGCAGCCTCTGGCCTGGGAGCAGGGGCGTTGCCCGCCCCGCTGCTCGATTCGCTCACCTGCTCGGTGAAAGCGGCAGGCGAGGTGCTCACCGCAGCGATGTGAATATCCAATGGACGAGGGAACGCTCACCGCCGCGGCCGTCTCGGCGCTGGGACTGATGCGGCGGACGGGCACTGGACAGCTCGACCTCCAACCACTCCCACGATGCCCCGAGTTCCACCAGCTCCGGAGATACCGGCCTGCCGCCACGGGCCGCACGACGGCAGGTAGGACCCCAACTCGGTGAAGTACCGGTAGGCCGCGGTGGGCAGCGCCACCGGCACGCATCCTCCTCGGCCACCTTGCCGAGCAACTGCTCCCGCATGCGCCGGTATCGGACTGAGTCGGCGTACGATCTTCATCTCTACAAAAGTCCCCGGCGGCGGTACCACTCTCATGTACGACATCACCCTGCGCGGGATACAACCGCACCGCCAAGCCTCGCACAGGCTCGATGCACATCACACGGCTGCGCTTCGCGCACACTGGTCACTCGCCGCATCTGCTTTGACCAGATGCTCAGCTGTATCCGGTAGGCGAGTCCTATCTGCTCGTCGGTCACCTCGCGCGCCACCGTCACCGTCCGGCCGTCCCGCGAGGTCGCCTCCCAGATGAAGCGCGGCCGTACCAAACGCAGAGGCAGCGCGGCCGACGGCGTGGTCAACGGGACGGAAACCGACGCCGTGGATGGACGGCCTTCGGCGGCGTCCAGTTCTGGCGGACGAACCAGCCGCTCCGGCCTGGCCACGTTCACGTGCACGTCAGAGTTTCACGGCAGAAGGAGCGGGCGGCGCGCCGGCCGGTACTGAAGGGTCGCGCCGATCCATCCGCACTTCACGCAGGCCGGTTCGAGGCGGCTGAACAGCGGTGCCGTCGGCAGGAGGGTGAAGCATGGGGTTGTGCTTCCTCCTGCCTCCCAGTGCTGGCCGACGTCGAGGTAGGCGACCCGTTCGTCCCAGATGGCGTCGGACCGGATGAGGTTGACGGTCAAACTCATCGCGAGTCACCGGCCTAGATCCGATCCGGGAGCCGGGTGACCGCTCCGGCGTACTCAGGCGGGGGCGTGCGGGGCCTGGTCATCGGTCGAGGTGTCGTCCCCGGCCGCCGGGGCTTCTCCGGTGAAGTGGCGCCACCGGCGGCTGAGCACGGCCGGACGGGGTCAGGTCGGCAGAACGCTCCGCGCCCGTCAGGACGCGACCCCGGGCGCCGGCGGAGCGGCAGGCGGAGATCGCGGCCAAGAGCCGCCAGGCGATGCCGTTCGATCACGAGCACACCACGCACCGCTTCGCCCGCCGAACACGGATAAGCCTGCCCGCTGCCGCTCTGCCGAACCCCGTACCGACTCCAGTGCCTGCCCCGCGGTCGCGGAACGCAGAGATCAGGATCACCTCGCTATACCCAACCCCCGTATGGTTCACTGGGCGTGGCGTTCTTCTCGACGTGAAGGAGCTTTGATGGCCGAGCCGAGTCCGCGCGGGCGGCGCTCGCTGTTCCTGCACGCGACTCTGCGGCGCGGGCCCCGCCAGGTGCTGGAGCAGATGCTGGCGCGGGTGGACGACGACACCCCGCCCGCCGGGCGGCGGCATCCGCGACGCCTGGCCACTGGCCCTGGCCGCCCTGGTGCACCTGGACGGCTTGCCCGAACGCATGGCCGCCTATCGCGAGCACGCCATCGCCCTCGCGGCCGCGATCAACGCCGACGGCGCCGCCCGCGCCCACCCCGGCCCGCCGCACCCCTGTTCCACATCCACCTGCCGGCCCCGAAACAGGCGGTCGAGCAGGCGGGCGCCCGATCGCCGCCGGGCCCGCCCGGGCCCGTAGTCGGCGACCGGCCTGCAAACACAGCAACCCCACCCTCCAACCCCTGACGGGAAGGACGTATTGTGATCAACATTCGTCGCGCCACCCCTGATGACGCCCCCACCGTGCACAGCCTCATCCGTGCCCTGGCCGAGCATCAAGACCAGGCCTGGGGCGTCACGGTGAGCGTCGAGGACCTGAAGCAGATGCTGGCCCGCCCGGACGTCACCTACCTGATCGCCGAGCGGGACGGCCAGGCCGTCGGCTACGTCTCCTGGCTGGAGCGCATCGGCTTCTGGTCCGGACAGGACTACCTCCACCTCGACGACCTGTACGTCACCGGCGCCGAGCGCGGCCACGGCGTGGGCGAGCAGCTCATGCGTGCGACAGCCGAAGCCGCCGGTGGCAAGGTGATCCGCTGGGAGGTCGCCGAAACCAACAAGGCGGCACAGCGCTTCTACACGCGCATCGGCGCCACCCTCACCAGCAAGAAGATCGGCCGCTGGCAGCCCAGGTAGACCTCCATGAGCACATCGCGCTCCCGTTTTCCTCCTCTACCCGGGGGAAAGACGGGAGCCGGGCCGGCTCATGGCAGATCGTGCCGTCGCCTTCGATCACGGCCGCCGCCTGCGCGTACGCGACGTTCGCCGTGGGCTGGGCTGGTGGCGCGATGAAGCGACGAGGGTGGACTGCGCGTGACCCTCGGCCGAGATCGAGAGCGGGTCCGGGCCGCGCGTCAAACGCCCTTCAGGACACGATCAAGGGCCGCGCGGCCGGCGGGACCCCAGGCCGGTTTGCCGCCGGGAAGGCCGCGGTCCCCGTTCTGTCCCATGAGCATCAGGAAGAGGCTCTTCATGGCGGCCAGCCCGCGGGCGCGCCGGATCGCCGCCTCGTCCGCGTGCGCGTACGCGTCGAAGAAGCGTGCGGCCGTGCCCGCGGGCAGCAGCACCCACGCGGCGGCGAGGTCCCAGGCGGGGTCGCCGGCGAACAGGGAGCCGAAGTCGACGACGCCCGAGAGCGTTCCGTCCGAGACGACGACGTTCGCGGGGTGGAGGTCGCCGTGCACCCACACCGGCGGTCCCTCCCACTCGGGGGCCGCGACGGCATCGGCCCAGACGGCCCGGACGGCGTGGACGTCGCCGACCGCGCCGGGGTCGACGGCCTGCAGGAACCGCTCGAAGCCGGCCGTGCACGCCTTGGGGTGGGCGCCGAGGTCCGCACTGGCCGGGGCCTCGGCGGGCGCCGCCACGTGGAGCGCCCGGAGGAAGGCCGCCAGCGTGTCGGCCGCGTGGGCGCCGCGGCTGATCGCGCCGTGGTCCAGCGGCTCGCCGTGCACCCACGTCATCACGGTCCAGTGCTTGGGGAAGCGCCCGGACGGTTCGCCGGACCGCACCGGGGTCGGCACCGGGAGCGGCAGGCGCGGGGCCAGCACGGGCAGCCACCGCCGCTCCTTGAGCTGCGGCTCCGGGGTGGGGTCCATGCGCTGCATGCGTACGGCCAGTTCGTCCCCGAGGCGCCACATCTGGTTGCCCCAGCCGCCCGCCACCTCGCGGACGGCCAGCCCCGCCAGGTCGGGATGCTGCTCCCGCAGCAGGTCGCGGACCAGCTCCGCGGTGATCTCGATCTCGGTCATGCGGAGTCACAGTACCCAGGCGGCAGGCGGAGCGGCTTCC
Organism: Nonomuraea candida; assembly: GCF_000725485.1. GTDB lineage: Bacteria > Actinomycetota > Actinomycetes > Streptosporangiales > Streptosporangiaceae > Nonomuraea > Nonomuraea candida. The sequence continues at coordinate 24,756 of NZ_JOAG01000046.1, forward strand.
GCTCCGGGAACATCTCGCTGTGATTCCCGCCATGACGGCGCTCTGCCGCAGGGGCTCGGACCCCGGCGCGGGTCAGGATCGGCACGGGTCAGGATCGGCACGGGTCAGGATCGGCGCGCGCCGAGTTGCCGGGTGAGGAACCGTTCGAACGTCAGCAGGTCCGGATGCCGCCGGCGCAGGGCCTCGATGTCGGCCCGGTAGCCCTCTTCGGCGAACCACTCGAACATGCGCTCGTCGATCGGCAGCGCCTCGAACCTGGTCGGCGTGCCGGTGACGCGCTCGTAGATCTCCGCGATCTCGGGGAAGGTGAGCTCGTCGCCGGCGAGTTCGAGCTGCCGGCCGATGAAGTGGGCGGGATCGTCGAAGGCGTCGGCGGCGAAGACCCCGATGTCGTCGGTGGCGATGAGCTGCATCGGCTTGTCCGGCTTGACCGGCAGTGCCAGGAGCCGCTCGCCCTCGGCGTCGGCGTAGTGCAGCAGGTTGTTCATGAAGAACACCGGCCGCAGGATGGTGGCGGGCACGCCGAGGGCCAGGATGTGCCGCTCGATCTCGGCCTTGCTCTCGAAGTGGTCGATGCCGGTCTCGCGCTCGGCGCCGCCCACGGAGCTGTAGACCAGGTGGGCGACGCCGCTGTCGTGCGCGAGGTCGGCCACCGCCTTGCCCTGGCGCACCTCGGCGGCCAGGGTCTCGGGCTCATGGGCCAGCGCCTGGACGCTGAACACGCCGTACGCGCCGCGCATCGCCTCCCTCAGGGAGCCGGGGTCGTCGAGATCGCCGCGGACGAGTTCGGCGCCCTGCTCTCGCAGGGCCCGGGCGGCGGGCTTGTTCGGATCGCGCACCAGGGCGCGAACGGTCCAGCCGCGGGTCAGCAGCTGCCGGGCGGTGGCTCCGCCCTGGTTGCCGGTGGCGCCGGTGACGAGAACGACTCGGGATGCAGACATGGACAAACAACCGCCTCTTATTCGGAGCGTTTCACTCCGGGTAATGTAACTCGGAGCGGAACGCTCCGCAAGCGGTATCCTGGACGCATGCCCGACCCCGTGACCCCGCGCAAGCGCGGCCCCCAGGCCCTGGCCGCCCGCAACGACCAGGCGCTGATCGAGGCCGCCCGGCACGTGTTCACCACGCAGGGGTTCGACGCGCCCGTCTCGGCCGTCGCCGAGCACGCGGGTGTGGGCATGGGCAGCCTGTACCGGCGCTACCGCACCAAGGAAGAGCTCCTGCAGCGGTTGTGCGTCGACTCGATGGAACGCGTCGCGGCCGCCGCGCGGGAGGGCCTGGCTCACGAGGACCCCTGGCAGGGGCTGGTCTCCTACATCCGGCAGTGCGTGGCCTTCGGCTTCGGCATCCTGGCCCCGCTGGCCGGCGCCATCGACGTCACGCCCGAGATGCGGCAGGCCACCCAGCACGCCCAGCGACTGGCCGACGAACTCGTCGCACGCGCCCACCGCGCGGGGCTGCTCCGCGCGGACGTGTCCACCATGGACATCTCCCTGCTCATCGGCCAGTTCGGCCGCACGGTCCCGGCCCCGCCGGGGCGCAGCGAGGAAGAGGTACGCGCCCGGCTGCTGGCCATCGCCATGGACGGCCTCAAAGCTCACCACACCGGCCCCCTGCCGGGCGGACCACCCGACATGCAGCACTACCAGGCGCTATGGGATACCCCTTGACGGCGGAAGGCGCTGCCGGCCCCGGTGAGCCCCCGGGGACACGCCGCCGCGCCGGGGGTCTCGGCGCCGGTCCGCACGTCGCTCAGCCGAGATCGCCGGCCTTGCCGAGCAGGTAGCGCTGCTCGACCTGGTTCGCGGTCAGGCCGGCCGCCTGACGGTAGAGCGCGGCCGCCCGCGCGGTGTCGCCGGTCATCTGGAGCAGGTGGGCGCGGACCGCGTGCTCCCGTTGCCGGGTGAGCGGGTGCCGGTCCAGGTGGTGGCGCTGGTTGAGGTCGTCCAGGAGCGCCAGGCCGCGGGCCGGCCCGTGGGCGTGGGCCACCGCCACCACGCGGCTGAGCTGGACCGGCGCGGTGGGGGTGAGCCGTTCGAGCCACAGATACAGCACGGCGATCTGCGCCCAGTCGGTCTCGCCCGGTGAGGAGGCCGCGGAGTGCACGGCGGCGATCGCGGCCTGGAGCTGGTAGGGGCCCGCCGGGCCGCGGTTCCAGACGCCGTCGATGAGGGCGGTGCCCTCGTCGATCAGGTCGCGGTCCCACCGGGTGCGGTCCTGCTCGTCCAGGGGAACCAGGTCACCGCCCTCGGTGCGGGCGGCCCGCCGGGACTCGGTGAGCAGCATCAGCGCCAGCAGGCCGGTCACCTCGGCGTCGTCGCCGAGCGTGGCGTGGAGCATGCGGGTCAGCCGGATGGCCTCGCGGGTCAGGTCGACGCGGGCGAGCCGGTCGCCGGCGGTGGCGGTGTAGCCCTCGTTGAAGATCAGGTAGAGCACCCGCATCACGGCGGCCATCCGGCTGTCGCGGTCGGCGTCGGTGGGCGGGGTGAAACGCGCCCCGGCGCGGGCCAGCTGCTGCTTGGCGCGGCTGATCCGGGAGCCCATGGTGGGCTCGGTCGTGCCGTAGGCGTGCGCGATCTCGGCGGTGCTCAGGCCGCCGACCGCGCGCAGCGTGAGCGCCACCTGGGAGGTGGGGTCCAGCGCGGGATGGCAGCACAGCAGCAGCAGGGTCAGGCTGTCGTCGGTCTCGGCCGCGGATCGTGCCCGGCGATCAGGCTCCTGCATGGCCAGTTCGGCCACTCCGGCCTGCTGCTCGCGACGGTGGCGGGCCTGGTCGGAGCGGATGAGGTCGACCATGCGCCGGTATCCGACGCGGATCAGCCAGCTGCGCGGGTTCTCCGGGACGCCCTCGGCCGGCCAGGTCCGGCTGGCGGTCAGCAGCGCCTCCTGCACCGCGTCCTCGGCGATGTCGAAGCGGCCGAACCGGCGTACCAGCGCGCCGAGCACCTGCGGCGCCTCGGTGCGCAGCAGGTGCTCAAGCTCGTGGTTCACGCCGCGAAGTCCTCACCCATGATCGGGCGGATCTCGATCGGCTCGCCGAGCGCCTCGACGATGCGTGCGGCGATCTCGACGGCGCGCTCCCTGCCGGCCACATCGATCACGGCGAAGCTGGCCAGGACCTCCTTGAGCTCGGCGAAGGGGCCGTCGGTGGCGACCACCTTGTCGCCGTCGCGGCGGACGGTGGTGCTGACCGCCGGGTGTCCCAGGCCCTCGCTGGTGACGAACTCGCCGGAGGCGATCAGCTCCTGCTCCAGCTTCTGGTACGTCGCGAAGGCGGCCAGCGCCTCCTCACTGGGAACGTCGGCGGTGGCGGCGTCCCACGCGGCGGCCGGAGTGTAGGCGAGCAGCAGATATTTCATGACTTATCCCTCTATTGATGGTCGGAGGCTACGTTACGGTCCCTCAGGCGGCGCGCCGCAGCGACACCGCGAGAACGGTCGTCCAGGTGAAGGCGACCAGGCCGTTCACGGCGATCTGGATGCTCATGTAGCCGGGTGACATCGGCACCAGCAGCACCAGCCCGGCGAGGGCGCTCAGCACGGCGGGGAGCGTCGCCTTGCGGCGGGCGCACCGGACGGTCATCACGATGGCCGCGACGGCCAGCGCGGTGAAGGCCACGGCGGCCGACGCCGAGTGCGCGACGCCGTGCCAGGACATCTGCGCGACCGGCCCCTCGGGGGTGCCGGCCGGGAAGCCCTTCTCGGGGTCCATGGTGAAGATCCCGGCCGCCACCAGCCCGGCGCCGAAGAGGCCCACCAGGATCGGCAGCGCCCGCCGCCCCACCCCTTCGGTGAGCGCGCGCCTGACGCCGGCGGCCAGCGCCAGCGCCCCGGTCCCCGCGAGGACGAAGGTGAGGATCTGGATCCAGCCCAGGTCGCCGGTGGACAGCTGGCTGATGGGGTGGCGGGTGATGTCGAAGCCCTCGCGGGTGAGCATCTGCGTGATCGCCGAGGCGAAGAAGACCGGCCCGGCCAGCGCTCCGGCCAGCAGCAGGCGCCCGGACGCCGGAGCGGTCGCGCGGGCGGAAACGCCGGTGGCAGTGGTGACGGTCATGGTGTCCTCCCTGGTTCGTGGGTTCTCGCTCGCTACCTCGGAACCGGATCGGGGATTTTGACGCCACATGAATGTGATTCAGGTCACATCGGTTTCGTGTCAAAGTCCGGCGGAGGGCTCCGAGGTACCGGCAAGCAACCACCACAGGAGGACACCATGATCGAGACCCAGCAGCCCAGCCCCGAAGTCAAGGCCCTCGACCGTCTGGTCGGCACCTGGAAGGTCACCGGCGGCGCGGAGGGAACCGTGCGTTACGAGTGGATGCCCGGCCGGTTCTTCCTGGTCCAGCACGTCGAGCTCACCCAGTTCGGCGAGCCGGTCACCGGCATCGAGATCATCGGCAGGCTGCGCCCGTTCGGCGAGCCGACCGGGACGGACGTGGTGTCGCGGTACTACGACTCGGCGGGCAACACCTTCGACTACGTCTACGAGCTGGAGGGCGACACGCTGACCATCTGGGCCGGCGCCAAGGGCGCCCCGGCCTACTACCGGGGCACCTTCGACGCCGACGACACCACGCTCACCGGCGAGTGGGTCTACCCCGGCGGCGGCGGGTACTCCTCCACCTCGACCCGCATCTGATCGGTCTCCCGCCCGCCCCGGAGACCCCTCGGTGGCGGCGAGCCCCTCCGCAGGGCCCGCCGCCACCGGCCCGGCCGGCCGCTTCGGCCCTTGCATGTCTCGCGAACAGGTCCGGGAGCTCGCGACCGTGACCGGCCGGTTGTCGCCTTGACGCGGATGCAGGGCGATGACCGACGCGGGGGTCGAAGGGCGGGTGCCGGCGACGACGTTCGCCATCCCGGCCTCCCCTACCGCCTCCGGGCCCGTCTCCTGAGCCAGGGCGAGCGTGGCCGGCATGATCGCTTCGGTGCGTGTGGCGGCTCGATCGTGGTGGCCGGGGTCACGACGTCATCTTACCGGCACGGCACGTGCCGTGTTGACAGGTTCGCCGATGGATGACCAGAATGACCGCGTCCGCTCTCGGCACGGCGCGTGCCGTTCCAGTGCTTGTGACGAAGATCCGCTCACCGAACGTGCAGGAAGAAGGCCGTGCCCGATTTCTCCGTCCCCGCCATCGAGGTGGCGGACCTCACCCAGCGATTCGGATCCGTGCTCGCGGTCGACCGGCTCAGCCTGAGCGTTCCGCCGGGGATGTTCTATGGCATCGTCGGACCGAACGGGGCCGGCAAGACCACTACCTTGACGGCCGTGTGCGGGCTACGAGTGCCGACCGCCGGGACGATCAAGGTCGCCGGCCATGATCTGCGTACCGATCGGGAGGCCGCGCTCGCCCAGCTGGGCGTCATGATGGACGGGTTGTCCCTGCCCGAGCGGCTGACCGCCACTGAGGTCTTGCGTTACAGCGCCGGGCTGCGCGGCCTGGAGGACGGCTGGCAGGGTCGCGCGAGCGACCTGCTGGAGATCCTCCGGCTGGACGCGGTCCCGCGCACGCTGATCGTGGAGTACTCCACCGGCATGCGCAAGAAGATCAATCTCGCGCTGGCGCTGCTGCACCGGCCGCGCGTCCTGGTGCTGGACGAGCCGTTCGAAGCCATCGACCCGGTCTCCGCCCACTCCATCGAGCAGGTGCTCAAGCAGTACGTCGACGCTGGCGGCACCGTGGTCCTGTCGAGCCACATCATGGACTTCGTCGAGCGCAACTGCCGCCGGGTGGCGGTGGTGGCCGGTGGACGCGTGCTGGTCGAAGGGCCGGTGGAGGAGGTGGCCGCGGGCTCGACGCTGAACGAGCGGTTCATCGAGCTGGTGGGCGCCGACCCGGTGCGCCCGCTGGAGTGGCTGCGATGACGGGCACCCTGATCGCGCTCAAGCTGCGCCTGTTCCGCAACGGCCCGCATGACGAGCGCGCCTTCAGCCTGGTCACCGGCTTGGTTCTGGCCGCCCTGGTGATCGCGGGCTCGATGCCGGCTCCCGGCAGGATCGACGAGGGCTGGATCGCGGTGGCGCTCACTGTGTGGGGTGGCATGTGGGTGTTCGGACCTCTGGCCCAGCCTCGCCACGATCCATCGGTCATCTCACGCGAGTGGCTACGCGGCTATCCGCTGCGGCCGTGGCGGCTGGCGCGGGCGCTGTCGTGGACCGAACTGCTGGGCGTCGGCCCGCTGATCACCCTGGTGAGCCTGTCGTCCCTGGTGGTCCTGGCCGCACCGGGCGGCCCCGCGGCAGTGGCGATCGCGGTCGCGGCGGTGCCGGCCCAGCTGTACCTGCTCATCTGGGCGGGCAAGACGGTGGCGGCGCTGGCGGCCTGGCTGTTGCAGACCCGGGCCGGGATGACCATGGCAGCCGTACAAACCGCGATCATGCTCGCGTTGTCGTTCGCCGGCTGGGTTCCGATCGCCGCGTGGCTGCTGCCGCGTCTCGGCGAGGGGGACACCGCGCTCGTCACGCCCACCCTCGGGCACCTGCCCGCGCCGGTGATCGACGTGCTCGCCGCTCTGCCCACCGGCTGGGGCTACGGCGCGGCACTCGCCGCCCGCGACGGCGCCGGTCCGGGCGCGGCCCTGCTGCCCTTGGCCGCCCTGCTGGCCGCGGGCGCCCTGCTGCAGCTGGGCTGGATCGCGCTGACGGCTCGCGCCCTGCGCCGGCCGTCCCGCCGAGCGGCACCGCGACGGCCGGCCGTACCAGGACGTGCACTGCCGTTGCCGTTCACGACCTCGCAGGTGGCGGCGGTCGTCTCGCGGGAGCTGGCCACCTGGCTGCGCGACCCGGCGCGCGGCGTGGAGCTGCGCAGCGCCTGGCTGACCCCGCTGCTGATGGCGCTCATCGTCGCGCCCACCGGCTGGAGCTGGGCGTTGCCCTTGGCGGGTCCCGCGGCGGCGGTCTTCGGCGCGATGGTCGCGATCAACACCTACGCCATGGACGGCACGGCCCTGTGGCAGCTTCTCACCACACCGGGCGCTCTCAGAGCCGACGTGCGCGGGCGGATGGCGGCCTGGGCGTTGCTGTTCGGCGTCCCGTCCATTGTGCTGACGGCCGCGTTGTGGGCCGCGACCGGCTCACCCTTGGGAGCAGCCGCCGTTGCCGGCGCCATCGCCGCGGCCGCGACCGCCTGCGCGGTGGCACCACTGCTCGCGCTCCTGATGCCGGCCGTGGGCACCGACGCTCGCGATCGCGTCTACCCGGGCCAGCAGGCAGGCGATCCGACCGGCGGGCAGATGACGATCTTCCCCGTGGTCCTGCTGGCCGCCGTCCTGCCCGGTGTCATCGGCGCGGTCTCCGGCGGCTCGGGATGGGTGACCGCCCTGTCCGCCATCCTCTTGGCCGGTGCCGTCCTGTACGCCATCCCCGTGCTCACCGTGCGCCGGCTCCATCAGCATGGCGCTGATCTCCTGGATGCGATGGCCTCCCGCGGTGCCGCCGTCGTCCGCCCGTCCGCCCGCAAGGCGGAGCGCTAGCGGTGTCTCAAGCCGGCGAGCCCATCGCCCTCCAGCACCTCGGCGGCATGGGCCGTGGATGCACGCTGCAAGGTGACGGCGATGCCCTGCCACCTCATCTCCACGTGCCGAAGCCACCCAACCTCGTTCGATATGATGAACGCGTGGTTCAACTTAACGATTGCCAGCAAGTCTCGCAGGACGCCCTCTACCTGCGGGACACCTACCTCGCCGACGTCCACACCAGCGTGACCGCGACCGGGCGCGACGAGACCGGCGGAAGATGGCTCGCGGTGCGGCACAACATCTTCCATCCCCAAGGCGGCGGCCAGCCCGCCGACCGCGGCCGGCTGGGCGAGTGCGAAGTCGTCCCCGTACGCCACGCCGCGACCGGCCTGGTGGTGCTGCACGCCACCGAGAGTCACAGCGCCGGGCTGGACGACCTGTCCGAGGGCGATCCCGTGCACGCGCGCATAGACGCCGGCCTGCGCCTGCTGCACGCCGCGCTGCACACCGCCGGCCACCTCGTCGAAGCGGCCTGCCGGGCCGAAGGCTGGACGCTGGCCGGCAACAACCATTTCCCCGGCCAGGCCCGCATCGAGCTCACCCCGCCCGATGCCGGAGCGCAGCTCGCCGATGCCGAGGAAAGGGAAAAGGCCTCCGACCGGATACGGGCGTTCGTCGCCGCCGCCATCGCCGACGACCTGCCGGTCACCGCAGAGCACGACGACGAAGGGCACCGGATCGTACGGCTCGGCGAGGTCCACGCCGCTGCCTGCGGCGGCACCCACGTGCGCAGCCTCGCCGACCTGCAACAGGTGACGATCTCCGCCGTGAAGCTGAAGAAGGGCCGGCTCCGCGTCTCCTACACCGCCGCCCACCGGCCGCTGCGATGAGCGGCGCTCCCGGCCGAGACCGTCGTCCCGCCAGCAGCGCCGCCGCGGCAGCCGGCGTCCAGATCCAGCGTCGCCGGCAGCAGCGCGGCATGAGCCAGGCCGAGCTGGCCCGACGGACCGGGCTGAGCAAGGCGACCCTGTCGCAGCTGGAGGCGGGCCTGGGCAACCCCACCCTCGACACCCTGGACGCCATCGCCGTCGCCCTGGCCATCCCGCTCACCGATCTGCTCATCCGCCACGGCGACCCCGGCACCGTGCACCTCGCCTCGACAATCGCCGGCCAAGACGGGCCCACCCGCGAACTGCTGCGCCGGATCAGCGGCGGCCACAGCCTGGAGATCTGGCGACTGCGCCTCCCGCCGGACACCGCCGTCGACGGCGTTCCCCACGCCCCCGGCACGACCGAGCATCTCCTGATCGCCTCCGGCAGCCTCCTCGCAGGCCCGGCCGACGATCTCCGCCGCCTGAAGGTCGGCGACATGCTGGCCTTCGCCGGCGACGCCCCGCACTGCTATCGCACCGACGACACACCCGCCGACGTCACCGTGGTCATCGCCTCCCCGGTCACCGGCTGAAAGGCCGGCTTGGACGCACTGACCTTCCGGCCCCTCACCCCCACGGATTCCCCGCTGGTCATATGAACCCGGCGGAGAGCCGTGGAGCCGCACCGGCGGTTGAGTCGCACGCCGGTCGAGCACGCGCCAACGCGGGAAGCGATCGGTGCGGACGAACGCCGCGCGTCCTCTACCGCATCCCCCACGACGCCTGGTCCCGCTGACCGGGCGCGCCCGCAGCAGGACGTCATTCGGCCGGCGCCGGAGCGCCACGATCTGGCGCGGCTTCAGGCGCAGGCGGGCCTCCTGTTCCCGGGGAGCGGGGACGGCGGCGGTCGTGCCACAGCGAGGAGAGGGCGATGAGCAGCCCCGTGAGGGTGAGGGCGGCGGCCACCGGGTACAGGGACCCCGGCCCGGGGCCGTCGATGAGCCGGCCGCCGAGCCAGCCGGCGAACGCGGCGGCGAGCTGGAAGCCCGAGGCGTTGACGGCGACGGCCAGGGTCGGCGCGCCCCGGGCGGTGGCCACCACCCGGGTCTGCATGCCCGGGATGATGGCGAACGCCAGCACCCCGAGCACGAACCAGAGCACGGCGGCGGAGAGCTGGTGACCGCTGAGCGGCAGGCCCAGGGCCAGGACGCCCGCCAGCCCGGCCAGCAGGCCCGCGAGCGAGGGCATGAGCGCCCGGTCGGCCAGCCATCCCCCCAGGAAGTTGCCCACGACCGCGCCTCCCCCGTACAGCAGCAGGAGCAGCGGGAGTGCCGCGCCGGGGAAGCCGCTGACGTCGGTGGCCAGCGGCGCCATGAAGGTGAAGACGGTGACGACGCCCAGGTTCCCCGCCGCGGTCAGCGCGATGGCGAGCACCACGTCCCGGCGGGCGAACACGCGGAGCTCACCGAGCAGGGACCCGACCTGCGGCGCGGGCCGGTCGGGCACGGAGCGCAGCACCATCGTCAGGGCGGTCGCGCTGAACACCGCGATCGTGGCGAAGGTGGCCCGCCAGCCGAGGTGCTGGCCGATGAAGGTGCCCAGCGGCGTACCGGCGATCATGCCCAGGTTCATGCCGAACGTCAGCCGCGCCACCGTCGAGGCCTGCCTGCCCGGCGGGGCGGTGGAGACGGCGGTGGCGACCGCGACGGCGAAGAAGGTCGCCACCACCAGGCCGGCCACGAAGCGTCCCGCCAGCAGGACCGGATAGGACGGGGCGAGGGCCGACGCGGCGTTCCCGGCGATGGAGGTGGCGATGAGCCCGACGATGAGCGGCCTGCGCGGCAGCCGCGCGGTCAGCGTGGTGATCACCGGCCCGCCCACGATCATCCCGAGGGCGTAGGCGCTGACCAGGAGCCCGGCCGCCGGGACCGAGACCGACAGGTCGCGGGCCACGTCGGGCAGGATCCCGGCGATGACGAACTCCCCGGTGGTCAGGCCGAAGATCACCAGCATGAGCGAGAAGACCAGAAGCGACATCTGGCGCCTAGAGGGGCTCGTCGGCCAGGTACGGCGGGGCGGGCTCGTACTGGAGCTCGCGGCGCACGGCCCGCGCGTGCTCGCGGCCGTGCAGCTTTCCGACCAGCCACAACGCGCCGTCGATCCCGGCGGAGACGCCCTGGGTCGTGATCAGGTCGCCGTCCACGACGTAGCGGGCGTCACGGACGACGGTGACGTCCCCGCGCGCTTCGAGGGCGTCCTCGTAGGCCCAGTGCGTGGCCACGCGGCGCCCGCGGGCGGGGCCGGCGGCGTGCAGCAGGAAGGCGCCGGTGCACACGCTCATGGTCCAGGTCGCCTGCTCGGCGGTCTTGACGATCCAGTCGGTGACGGCGGCGTTGTGCGGCTCGATCTCGCGGGCGCCGCGCCCGCCCGGCACCAGCAGGACGTCCAGCGGCGGGTGGTCGCCCAGGGTGCGGTCGGGGATCAGGTGCATGCCCTTGCTGCAGCGCACCGGGTCGGGGTGCTCGGCGATGAGCAGCACCGTGTCGGCGCCGCCGCGCAGCAGGGCCGAGGTGGTGAAGACCTCCCAGGGGCCGGCGACGTCGAGCTCTTCGGCGACGTCGAAGATCAGCAGTCCGTACGTGGTCATCGGTGTTCTCCCAAGGTGGATCGGAATCTGTCGCGATAGTCGGAGGGGGTGACGCCCAGGCAGCGCTGGAAGCTGCGCCGCAGGGTCTCGGCGGTGCCGAAGCCGTAGCGGCGGGCGATGGCGTCGAGGGGGTCGCCGCCGTTCTCCAGGGCTCCCTGCGCCGCCTCCACCCGGACCCGTTCGACGTAGGCGGCGGGCGGGATGCCGAGCTCGGCGGTGAAGCGGCGTTGCAGGTGGCGGGAGCTGAGCCCGGCGCGGGCGGCCAGGTCGGCGATGTTGTGCCGGGCGCCGGGGTCGGCGTGGATGGCCGCCACGGCCTGGCGGATCGGGTCGGAGGAGGGCTGCATCGACCACAGCCCCACGCTGAACTGGGACTGGTTGCCGGGCCTGCGCAGGAACAGCACCAGGTGGCGGGCCACCTCCAGCGCCACCTGCTGCCCCTGGTCCTCCTCCACCAGGGCCAGCGCGAGATCCATCCCCGCGGTCACCCCGGCCGAGGACCAGAAGTGACCGTCACGGACGAAGATCGGATCCGGCTGGACGGTGACGGCGGGATACTCCCGCGCGAGCCGTTCGACCCTGGCCCAGTGGCTGGTGACGCGCCGGCCGTCCAGCAGACCGGCCTCGGCCAGCAGGAACGCCCCGCTGCAGACGGAGACGACCCGCCGGGCCCCGCGGGCGGCGGCGGTGATCCAGCCGGTCAGGCGCGGATCGTGCCTGGCGGTGTAGACGCCCGCCCCGCCGGTGACGACCAGCGTGTCGATGCCGGTCGGCGGCAGCGTCGCCACTCCGTGGCCGGCGTGCACCGGCAGACCGCTCTCGGCGCGCACCGGCCCCGGCACGGGGGCCACGACCGTGCAGTCGTAGCCCCCGGCGCGCCGGAACACCTCGTGCGGCCCGGCGAGGTCGAGCGATTGGAAGCCATCGAAGATGACGAAGGCGATGCGGGGTGGATGCACGCCACCACGATCCGGCCCCGGGATCGATGGCGTCAACGACACGTATGCCACAGATCGCGCCATCTGCCCCTCCGTCCGGCGCGGATCGGGGCCGGAGGGAGCAGCGCCATGCATGGCATGACCTGGGCGAACCTGGACGCTCCGCCTTCAGGCGACTTCCGGCCTCCGCTTTCAGGGAAGCTGAAACTCCGGCTAAGCTTCAGGCTCCCTGAAGGTTTGGAGAAGGAACCTCATGACCCCTGCCCGACCAGCCGTGCGCCCGGGAGCGTGACGGCGTGCGCGTCCTGCGAATGGCGGCCACCGCCGAGGCCGTCTCCCTCACGATCCTGCTCACCAACCTGGCCACGCTGCACCTCGAAACGATCACGAGCGTGGCGGGGCCGGTGCACGGCACCGCCTACGTGACCGTCATCGCCGCCACCTCGCTGGCACGGAGCGCGAGAGGCGTGCGCCTGCGCGCGCTCGTCCCGGGGGTGGGCGGCCTGCTCGCCCTCCGGCACCTCCTCCGCACGCAGCAGGAATGATCGGCCGTGTCCGCCCCGCTCCCCGCGCCTCGACCCGAAGGGCAGCCGCATGCACACCGCCTACCTCGTCGTCACCGTCGTCACGATCCTGGCCAACGCCGTGATCGCCCTCCTCGACCTCGCGCGGGTCCCCTGGGTGCTGGGCAACTCCGCCGCGGTGAACGTCGACCCGTCCTGGGTCCCGCTGCTGGGCGTGCTGAAGGCCGCCGGAGCCGCCGGGCTGGCCCTGGGGCTCGCGGGAGTCCCGTACGTCGGTCTCGCCGCCGCCGTCGGGCTCGTCCTGTTCTTCCTCGGCGCGCTCGTCGCCCACGTCCGCGCCGGGGTCTTCCACAACATCGCCGTGCCGGGGGCGTACTTCGCCCTGGCCGTCGCGTCCGCCGTCCTCGCCGCCGCACAGTGACGGCGCCGGGGACGGGCCGGCGCGGTTCCGGAACGTCTCGTGACCCTGTCCTCCGCCGGGGAGGGCGAGACCTAGGACCAAGGGCGGATCAGGGCCCGGGCCCGTAGGACCATCGTCCGATGCCGTTCGCGGCGGCGCCCCCGCGACACTGATCGCATGGCTTCCCCCTCCCTCACGAGAACCGCCGGCGTGCGCCCGTTCCTGGTGGGCATGTTCGTCGACGCGCTCGGCAACGGGCTGTACGTGCCCCTGACCCTGCTGTTCGTCCACGAGGTCACCGGCCTGCCGATGACGACCGTGGGGCTGGGGGTCACCGTGGCGGCGGTCGTGGGACTGGCGGCCAACCCGGTGGCCGGGAGCCTCATCGACCGGTTCGACGCGCGCCGCGTGCTGATGGGCACCTACGTGCTGCGGGCGCTGGCGTTCGCCGCCTATCCCCTGGTGGACGGCTTCGCGGCGCTGATCGCCGTCGCCGCGCTGGTCGCGATCGGCGATCGCGCCTACTACCCGGCCTCCGGCGGCTACGTCTCCGCCCTGGCCGAGGGCGCGCTCAGGGACCGCCTGTACACGCTCCTGGCCACCGCCAGGAACGTCGCCTTCGGCCTGGGCGGCCTGCTGTCGGCGGGCCTGGTCTCCCTCGCCGGCGCCGGCGGGTTCGCGGTCGTCGCGCTGGTGAACGCGGCCAGCTTCGCCCTGGCCACCGCCTGCCTGGTCCTGTCCGGGCGGGGGGCGCCCGCCCCGCCGCCCCGGCAGCCGGGCGGCTACCGCCAGGTGCTCGCCGACCGGCCCTTCGTCACCCTGGTGGCGGCGGAGCAGGCCTACACCCTGATGCACCTCATCCTCCCGGTCGCCCTGCCGGTGTACGCGGTCACCGTGCTCGGCGCCCCGCCCGCCCTCCTGGGCATCCTCTACGCGATCAACACCGTCCTCGTGGCGGCGGGCCAGCTCCCCGTACGGCGGTGGCAGCGTCACACCCGCCGCACCCACGCCATGGCGCTGAGCGGCCTGATCATGATGCTGGCGTGCGCCGGCTACGCCGCGACGGCGCTGCTCCCCGCCGGACCCGCGCGCATCGGCGGCCTGCTCGCCGCCACGCTCGTCCTCACCCTCGGCGAGCTCATGCACACCGTGCCCAGCTGGGCCCTGGCGGCCGGCACCGCGCCGCCGGCGCTGCGCGGCCGCTACCTCGCCGTCTACCAGCAGACCTGGGCCGTGGCCGCGGTCGTCGCACCGGCCGGCTTCTCCGCCCTGCTCGACACGGCGCCGCCCCTGCTGTGGCTGACGCTGGCGGCCCTGGTGGGGCCGGCCGGGCTCGCCCTGCTCCGCCTGGCCCGCCGCCTGCCCGCCGACGCGGTGGCACCGCCCGGAGCTTGAGCGCTGCCGCGAACCCGGTCAGCCGGTCGAGCACGAAGGGGATGTCCAGCTCTGGAGCGGGTCCGGCTAGGGAGCGGCTTGCGGGGCCTCGCGGTCGTCGTCGCGCTGGTGGCCGCGGCGCGCGTCGCGGTCGAAGATGCCCAGGATCTCGCACGGCCCGCCTTCGGCGCCGATGGCGTGCGGCATCATCGTCGGGAACTCGGCGGCCTGGTTGGCCTCCAGGCGCAAGCGGCGGTGGCCGAGCATGAGGATCGCGGTGCCGGACAGGACGACGAGCCATTCCCGGCCCGGGTGGGCGCGCATCCGGGCGGGATTGTCGGGCGGCGGCTCGGTCATGCGCCGGCGCATCACGGTCATGCCGGGGTCACTCTTGATCGGCCAGCGCATCACGCCATGGACGCTGTCGATCATGGGGCTGATGACGACGTCGTCGGAGGCGGTCTCGACCAGCTGGTCGAGGGAGGTGTCCAGGGCGCGGGCGAGGGTGACGAGCTGATCCAGCGCGAGGCGGCGCCGGCCGTTCTCGATGCGGCTCAGGGAGGACTGGCTGAGCCTGGCGCGGGCGGCCAGCTCTTCCAGGGACCAGCCCTGCGCGACCCGCAGAGCGCGGATGCGTTTGCGTACGAGGCTGTCCAGGTCTTCATCTTCTTGCTTCATGGGCAAGATTCTATGCCCCTGGTGCAAGGCGCGCCTATCGTCGCACGCAGATCCGTTGAGGCCGGGCGCCGAGGAGAGACGACGGCTGACCTCCTTCGCCGGCTCGTCGTCCGGGGCGACGCCTGCCTTTCGACCTGCGTTTCTTGAGAGGAATCCATGACCACGAACCAGCCCGTACAGGGGGAAACCGCCGCGGCGAGCGGCCGGGACGCGCCGGACGCGCGCCAGCTGCGCACCATCCTGATCGCCGTCTGTGTCGCGTTGATGGCGGTCATCGCCTCGGTGACCGGGTTGAACGTCGCCCAGCCCGACATGGCCGTCGAGTTCGGCGCGTCACAGACCACCATCCTGTGGATCATCAACGTCTACACCCTCACCCTGGCCGCCCTGCTGCTTCCGCTCGGCGCGATCGGTGACCGGCTGGGCCGCAAGCCCACGCTGATCACCGGCCTGATCGCCTTCGGGATCGCCGGCGCGCTGGCGGGGCTGGCCCCGTCCGCCGAAGTCATGATCGCCGCCCGGGTGCTCAGCGGCGTGGGCGCGGCGATGATCATGCCGATCACCCTCGCCGTGATCACCTCGACCTTCCCCGACGAGCGGCGCGGAAAGGCGATCGGCGTGTGGACCGGCGTCGCCGGGGGCGGCGGCATCATCGGCATGTTCCTGTCCGCCCTGCTCGTGGACGTGGCGCACTGGCGGTGGCTGTTCCTGCTGCCCGTCGTCCTGGCCGCCGTCTCGCTCGGCATGATGCGCTCCGTGCCCGACTCCCGCGAGCACTCCGGGCACCCCTTCGACACCATCGGCGCGCTGACCTCCGTCGTCGCCGTGGCGGGCCTCATCTTCGTCCTCCAGGAAGGCCCGGAGCGCGGCTGGAGCGACCCCGTCACCCTGGCCGGCCTCGCCGCCGGCCTGGCGGCCCTGCTCTTCTTCGTGGCCCGGGGCCTGCGCCGGGGGGACGCGTCCCTGCTGGACGTGCGGCTCTTCCGCGAGCGCGGCCTGGCCGGCGGCTCCCTCACGCTGCTGGTGGTCTTCGGTGTCCAGGCGGGCGTGTTCGTGGTCCTCTTCCCGTTCCTGCAAGCCGTGCTCGGCTGGTCGGGGCTGCTGTCCACCCTGGCGCTGATGCCCATGGCCGTGCTGATGATGCTGACCTCCGGCGTGGCGCCCAGGCTGGCCGCGCGCATCGGCGCCCGCTCCACCATGGCGGCGGGAATCGTGCTGTTCGGCGCCGGGCTGGCCCTCATGGCGGGCATCGTCTCCGTCGCGGGCGGCTACCTGTCCATCCTGCCCGGCATGCTCGCCATGGGCATCGGCATGGGCCTGGCGATGGCCCCCTCCACCGAGGCCATCACCAGCTCCCTGCCGAGGGAGCAGCAGGGTGTCGCCTCCGCGCTCAACGACATCACCCGCGAGTTCGGCACCGCACTCGGCGTCGCCCTGCTCGGCGCCCTCCTGGCGCGGGGCTACCGCGCCGCCATCGACGACGAGCTCGGCGGCCTCCCCCAGGGCGCGGCGGACGCCGCCCGCCAGGGCGTCGCCAACGCCATCGAGGCCGCGGGCGCCGCCGGCCCCCACGCGCGAGCCCTGGCCGACGCCGCCCGCCAGTCCTTCGTCGACGGCTGGCAGCAGGCCATGTGGGCGGGGGTGGTCGTCATGGGCGTCCTGTTCGTCTACACCGCCGTCCGCGGCCCGCGGAACAGGCCCTCCGCCTCGGCGGGCAGGGAGCAGACCCCCGAAGACCGGCACCCCCAGATGACCGCATGAACCCGGACCGGCCCGCGCGGCCTCCCCCTCCGGCCGGACGGCGGCCTTCACCTTCTTTTGCGGTGCCGGCTGATGTCATGGGGGGCCGGCGTGATCCGGTACCGTGCCGGGATGCGCCGAGCTGCGATCACGCTGAGCCACCCGGGCCCGCCGGGCCCCAGACACGTCGAGCTCGCGGTTCAGGGGAGCGTCCTGTCGCGGCGGTGGTGGACCGGCGCCGGCAAACCGCGCGAGAGCGCGAAGACCTTCGGCGACGAGCACGGCGCACGGGACGCGCTGGAGAAGGAGACGCGCGCCAAGATGCGCGACGGCTTCGTCCTCCGGCGTGCCGCCGACGCGGCCGAGCCGGGCGAGCTGGTGTTCCAGTGCATGGTGCGCGGCGCCGGCGGCGACCTGTTCGACCTGCATCCGGACGGCCGCACGCTGGCGATCGGGGCGACCCCGCACGACCCCCGGCGGGTGGAGATCACCGTGATCGACCTGCCGACCGGGGCCCGGCGCCCGGTCCACGCCGAGTCGGGCCGGATCGGGCAGCAGGGGGTCTGGTTGCAGGCCATGGCGTTCGACGCGGACGGCTCCCGGCTGGTGTTCGCCGTGAACGGCGAGACCCGGGAGCTGGACCTCGGCAGCGGCGAGACGCGCGTCCTGGCGGTGCACGACCTTCGCACGATCAATCCGTTCTTCGCGCAGCCGTGCTGGGACGCCGCCCGCGAGCGCCTGCTGCTCTTCCACCAGGACCGGGTACGCGTCCTCGGCCCGGACCGCGAGCCGCTGTTCGACCTGCCGGTGGGCGAGCGGCCCGGGTTCCGGACCGCCACGCTGTCACCGTCCGGCCGGCTGGTGGCGCTGACGTTCGGCGAGCTGTCGCAGGTGGAGATCTGGGACGTGCAGGGCGGCGGCCGGGTGCTGGCCGAACGGTTCCCGTATCCGCCGGGCTTCACCGGCGCGCCGACCGGGATCCACCGTCTCGGCTTCGACCCGGAAGAACGCCTCCTCGTCGCCGGCGGCCCTCACCTGGCCGGGTGGTTCGCGATGGCGGCTGACACCGGCGAGTTGCGGTGGGCCGTGGCGGACAGCCAGGTCACCGGGCGCTACCAGAGCTGCGGTGACTGGGCCTACTCCCCGGACGGGACGGTCGCCGCCATGGGCGGGTGGGACGGCGTCGTCACCACGTTCCCGGCCGCCACCATGCGGCGCACCGGAACGGCGTACCTGGGCGGGTGGCCCTGCCGGGTGCGGCGGGTCGCGTTCTCCCGCGACGGCGCGCTCCTCCTCATCGGCGACGACAGCGGCCGCGTCTCCGTTCACAGGGTGGCCGGCTGACCGGCCGGGACCGGGCTGTCCCGGTGGAAGATCGCCAGGAGGGCGAACCAGACCAGGATCATGATGCCGGCCGGGCGCAGGAACTCCTCCGCGAGGGCGGTGCCGGCGAAGGAGTAGCCGCCGAGCCAGACACCGGTGATGACGCCGACCACGCGGACCGGCCACGAGTGGCTGACCAGGGAACTGGCCACGATCCAGACGCCGGCGAGGACGTGGCCGCCGAGCCGGACCGCCCAGGCCGTGTCGTACTCGATCGCGTTGATCATGAGAATTCCGGCGAGGACGTCGAGCGCCACCCAGCCGTAGCCCGCGGCCTTGGCCCAGGGCGCCGCGTCCAGCCGGGACACCAGGAAGAGGATCGAGAGGTGGAAGAAGACCCCCAGGTATTCTCCCCACGCCACGTCCGGGTCCGTGAAGAAGGCGATCACCGCGGGGAGGAACAGCAGGAGGGGTAGGAGCGCCACCACGCGCAGGCTGGCATAGTGCCGCCGAGGATCGAGCATTCGAGTGGTCCTTACACATGAGCCGTCTTGGTCACGTCGAACACTAGGAAGCAGGTGTTGATATGTCAACAGTTGGGTCGGGAGAGGCGACCGAGCTGTGGCTGCGGTGGAAGCGCGCGCACGAGCTGGTGCGTGCCGCCGTCATCGCCGAGACCACGGCCGCGTCCGGCGTCTCCGAGCCGGAGCTGAGCGTCCTGGTGTGCCTGCACGAGTCCGGCGGGAGCCTGCGGCAGAACGCCCTGGCCGCCGCCCTCGGCTGGGACCGCACGCGGCTGTCGCACCTGCTGACCCGGATGACCGACCGCGCCTACGTGGCCCGCGACAAGGTCGCGAACGGGGTGGAGGTCGTGCTGCGCCCGCAGGGCAGGGAGGTGCTCGACGCGACGCTGCCCACGCTGGAGGCCGCCACCCGCCGCCATCTCCTGGACCGGCTCGGCCCCGACGACGCCGCGACGCTCAAGACCCTCGTCGACCGCCTCCTCTCCGGCGAACGAGGCACCTGAGCCTGCCGCCCGGCGAAAGAGGCACCCGAGCCCGGCGCCCGGCACGTCAGGCACGTCAGGCACGTCAGGCACGTCAGGCACGTCAGGCACGTCAGGCAGGAGGAATCATGACAGCGGAGCTCATCGCATGCCCGCTGTCGCCTCGCCGTGCGCCTCGCCGTGCGCCTCGCCGTCATCGAGCCGGAGACGGGGGTGCGGCCGGATCGGGACTGGATGCGCCAGGACCATCCCACCCCGCTCGACCCTAGCCGTTCGGCACGTCGATGGATCCGTCGAGGCCGGCGACGCGGTGAACGCGGCGTTGACGTGCGCGACGGCGAGGGCGGTCAGCGGATCGCCGCCGAGCCGCGGGTGCATGCATTTGCATCGAGTCTCCTCATGCGCGATAGTTGGTTGTGTCAAACCAACCTTTTGGAGTGGTGTGCGGATGGAACACGTGCCGGCCGGCGAGGACGGCCTCTCCCGCGCGCGGCGTGAGGCCGCCGGCGGCGTGGCGGCGGCGCCGGCCACGGCGGGCGGCCGGATGGGCCTGATGCACGCCCGGACATAGCCCCGCCGGCACGTCGCCGCACCTCCATCCGGCGGCGGACGCCTTTCATCGGCCCGGGGCCGGGCCGCCGCGATCGCCACCCGCCTCCGGGGCCCGCGCACCCGGGCGCGACGTGACCGTCCGGCGCGTTCCCGCTCAGCCCTTGGCCGAATCCTGAGACGCCCCTGCGCCCGCCCCGGGCTCCGGGTGAACGTTCGAGTTAGTTACTGTGACAAGGAGTTCATTCATCATGTCCTCTTCCCCCAAGGTCTTCGTGGCCGGCGCCACCGGGCTGCTCGGCGGCCAGATCGTCCGGGCCCTTCTCGACCGGGGCGCCTCCGTGCGGGCCCTGGTGCGGCCGGGCGCCGGCGAGGAGAAGAAGCGCGCCCTGACGGAGCTGCGGGCCGGCGGCCTGGAGGTGGCCGAGGGTGACATCACCGATCCGGCCGAGCGGCTGGCCGAGGCCATCGGTGACGCCACGACCGTGATCTCGGCCGTCCAGGGCGGCCCCGACGTGGTCGTGGACGGCCAGGTCAACCTCGCACGCGCCGCGGAGAAGGCCGGCGCCCGGCGGTTCATCCCGTCCGACTTCGCCTTCGACCTGACCAAGCTGGACGACGGCGACAACTTCATGATCGATTGGCGACGGCAGGCCGCCGCCGCGCTCGCCGGCTCCGGGCTTGACGTGGTCTCCGTGCTCAACGGGGCCTTCTACGAGGTGATGACCGGCTTCATGGGGCTCATCGACTGGGAGCAGGGCACCCTGTCCCACTGGGGAGATCCCGACCAGCCGCTCGACCTGACCTCGGTGCCCGACACCGCCGCCTACACCGCCGCCGTCGCCCTCGACCCGGCCGCCACCGGCACGCTGCGCTTCGCCGGCGAGGTCATGTCGATGCGCCAGTTCCACGACGCCGTCCAGCGCGGCTCGGGCCGCACGCTGCGCCTGCGCCACCTGGGCAGCGCCGACGACCTGCGCGCGGAGATCGCCCGCCGGGCGGCGCAGACGGACAACCCGTTCGAGTACGTGGCGCTGCAGTACCAGTGGTGCATGGTGACCGGCAAGGCCAAGTTCGACAGGCTGGACAACGCCAGGTATCCGCAGGTCACGCCGCAGCCGCTGGTCGACTTCGTGCGCGCCGGCGCGACCGCGTCCTGACGCGCGGCCCGGCCTTCTCCCGTTGACCAAGCGGACCACAGTCCGGTACGGTGCCAGTATCCGGACTGAGGTCCGTTTTGGTTGTGACACTACAGGAGATCAGGCATGCGCAAGAAGCTGTTGCTGGCCGGCATGGCCGGCGTGCTGGCCCTCATGACTAGCGGGGCGACCGCCTCGCTCGCCGACTCCCGCCCCACGCAGGCGGCGGACCGGGTCATCCACCACTCGCACAAGGAGAAGGGGTCGCCCTGCGAAGGACTGGAGGGATGCACGTTCGTCCAGCTCAAGGGCGACCCGAAGACCGGCCCGTCGGAGGCGATGTTCACCCTCAAGGCCGGCACCCCCTTCTCCCCCCACTGGCACACCAGTCCCGAGCACGTCGTGGGCGTCTCGGGAGTCATGTTGTGGCACGTGGAAGGGCACAAGACCTACCGGGTAGGCGCGGGCGACTACCTGTACTACCCCTCGAAGGCGGTGCACTGGGGCAAGTGCGCTCCGGGCTCCGACTGCGTCTACTACGTGTACGACTCCCGGCCCTACGACTTCCATCCCGCCGAACGCTGAGGAAACGCAGCGCGATCAAGCCCCGGGCGGCGGGCGGAGGTCGGTCCCGTCCTGGGGGGTCCGGGCTGATCCGGTGGCAGTCACGGCATGCCATCCCCCATCATGACGAAGAGCGATCGCATGCACGCGTATCGTCACCGATCCGAAGGGTGGGCGCCGTGGGAGTTGAGCCGATCGTCGAGGCGGGCACGCAGACGCTTCCCGGCCCCGATCTCGAACACGAGGAGTGGCGCTTCGCCGCGGTGCTGCGTGACGAGGGCGGGGTGGAGCACCGGCTGACGGCCGGCTTCCAGGTCCGTCGCGTCACCCGTCCCGACGGCGGCCCGCTTGTCGCCCATGGATGCGAGTGGGCGACGTGCGTCCCCGGGCGGCCCGCGTACCGGGCGTTCACCTGGTGCGACGCGGGCGGGGTCGAGCTGACGCGGCAGGACGCGGGCGACGGGTGGGACCCGCGCGTCGGCGAGGCGGTCCGCGAGGCGTGCGCGAGCGGGCGGCCGATCCTTCCCGCGCGGCTGCTGCCCGGGCCGGCCGAGGTGACGGCCGACCGCACCCGTCTCGACTTCGGCGGCGTCGCCGAGCTGCGGGCGCCCGGCGAGGAGGGCTGCCGCGTCGTGCTGCGCGGCGACGGCGACGAGTGGGAGCTGACCGCGCGCCCGCTCAAGCCGGCCGTGGCGGCGTCCGGCGCGGAGCTCGTCACCCGCCTCGCGGTCGAGGCGACCTGGCGGCGGCCGGAACGCCCGCCCATCCCGCTGACGGGGATCGCCCTGTACCGCCGCGGGCCGGGCCCGGCCCAGGACGGCCGCGCGCGGATCGCGGTGCACCTGGACAACGGGTGGGACGTGGTGGCCGCGGACGGCCGGCTGCTGCTGGTCGCGCCCGACGGCGCCCGCACCGACAGCCCCGTCACCCTGGTCCCGGGCGAGAGCTGGATCTCCACGACGACGCTGCACGCCTACCCGATCGGCTGGCGGATCGAGGCGCCGGGCGCCGGCCTGTCGCTGCGCGTGGCCGCCTGCTTCCCCGAGCAGGAGCGGCAGGCGGCGTTCGGGCTGTCCGCCCTGCTCGACGCCGCCGTCACGGCCGACGGCGAGCTGCGCGGCGAGCCGGTGAGCGGCGCCGGCTGGCTGGAGATCCAGCCCGATCACCGCATCACCGACTTCGAAGGGCACGTCGAACGGCTGCGCGACCTCACCCACGCCGAGGTCGTACGCCTGTATCCCGACGAGCCCGACCCGGCCGCCATCGCCACGCTGGCCGGGCTCTCCCCCGCCGGCTCCTGGCCGGTCGACGCCGTCGCCGGGCCGCTGCACCGCGCGCTGGTCACGCCCGTCCGCCACCTGGCCGACGCGATGGGCAAGGGCTGGCGCAGCTACGCCGCGCTCGCCGCGATGGAGATGCAGGGCGTCGACAGCGGGCGCTACCGGGCGCTGGCGGCGCTCGTCGAGCTGATGCACACCGCCAGCCTCATCGTGGACGACGTGGAGGACAACGCGCCGACGCGCCGCGGCCGGCCCGCCGTCCACACGGTGTTCGGGCAGGCCACCGCCATCAACACCGGCACGCACGCCTATCTGGTCTTCGACCAGGTGGTACGCCACCTGATGCCCGATGACCCGGACCGGCGGCTGCGGCTCTACCAGGCCTACCTCGACGGCATGCGGCGCAACCACGCCGGTCAGGCGCTCGACATCGCCGGGCACCACGACGTGATGGAGCTCGCCGTGGCCACCGGTGACGCCGCCGCCGTGCTGGAGCGGGTGCGGACCACGCACCGGCTCAAGACCGGCGGGATGGTGCGGGGCGTGGGAGAGTTCGGCGCGATCCTCGCCGGGGCCGGCGAGGAGCTGCTGGCCGCCGTCAGCGCGTACTTCGAGGCCGTGGGGCTGGCGTACCAGATCACCGACGACGTGGCCGACCTGCGGGCGGTGCTGGCCGTGGACGGCCGTCCCGGCGCCCGCGTCGCCAAGCTCCCCGGCGAGGACATCCGTGAAGGCAAGGTCACCTACCCGCTCGCCCACGCGATCGCGCGGCTGCCGCGGCACCGGCTGCGGGAGGTCTGGGAGATCGTCCGGGCGGGCGGCGCCGATCCGGTCGCGGCGGCCGAGGTCGCCCGCGCCGTGGACGGCTGTGGCGCCATCGAGGCCAGCCTGGCCGACGCGCGCGCGGCCGTCGACCGGGCGTGGCGGCCCCTGCAGGACCTGCTGCCCGTCAACCACCACACGGTCATGATGCGCGCCCTCGGCCTCTACGCGGCCACCCGTCAGCTCGACGAGTGACGCGCGAACGGCAGCCACCAGTTGCGGTCGCCGAACAGCCGCATCAGCGCCGGGACGAGGACGAGCCGGATGAGGGTGGCGTCCAGCACGATCGCGACCGCGACGGTGAGCCCGAGCTGCACCAGATGACGGCTGTCGGCCGTGAGCAGCGCCGCGAACGTGGCGACCATGCAGGCGGCGGCCACGGTGATCGGCCTGGCCGTGTGCGTCAGGCCGTCGGCCACGGCGGCGGTGTTGTCGCCGTGGACCTGGTAGTGCTCGGCGACGCGATGGATGAGGAAGATCTCGTAGTCGATCGACAGGCCGAACACCAGCGTGAACGCCAGCAGCGGGACCAACGTGTTGACCTCGGCGCCGACCAGGCCGGGAAGGTGGCGGGTGGCCAGGGTCAGCAGCCCGAACGCGGCGAGGACGGCCAGCAGGTTCATCACGACGGCCTTGACCGGCAGCACGACGCTGCGGAACGTCACCAGCAGGAACACCAGCGAGCAGCCCAGCACCAGCGGGATCACGGTGCCGAGCTGGGCGGCGGTCTCGTCCATGAGATCGGAGAAGATCATCGTGGGCCCGGTCACGTACACCTGCTGGCCGGGCGGCAGCGTCGCGGGCGCGAGCCGCCCGGTGATCTGCCGGGCCAGCTCGGTCGTGGCCGGGTCGTCGAGGCTCGTACGCGTGAAGACGATCACGACGGTGAGGTCGTGGCCGTTGTCGACGGAGGCGGTCAGCGACACCCTGGGGTCGTCCTTGAGCGCGGCGACCAGCGCGGAGGCGGCGACCGGCGGCGTGCCGGCGGGGTGCGGCAGCACCACGGCCACGGCCGAGGCGATCCCGTCGGCCTCCATGTGCGCCAGGCCGCGCGCGAAGTCGGTGCCCGCGAGCGCCGGCCGGTCCAGGTCGAAGCCGAGACGCGCCCCGGTCAGCGGCGCCGCGGCCAGC
Organism: Nonomuraea candida; assembly: GCF_000725485.1. Lineage (GTDB taxonomy): Bacteria > Actinomycetota > Actinomycetes > Streptosporangiales > Streptosporangiaceae > Nonomuraea > Nonomuraea candida. The sequence goes on from NZ_JOAG01000046.1 coordinate 49,194, forward strand.
AGCAGCGCCCCGGAGCAGGCCAGCGTGTAGGCGACGGGGTGGCGCATGAGGTGCCGGGCCCATCGCGCCCAGCCGTCACCGCCCGCCGGAGCGGCGGCCCGGCGGCGCAAGGACTGCCTGTCGGCGCGGCGGCGGAGAAGCCATCTGTCGGCGGCGCGGCGGCGGAGGAGCCACCTGTCGGCGGCGCGGCGGCGGAGGAACCACCTGTCGGCGGCGCGGCGGCGGAGGAGCCACCTGTCGGCGGCCACGAGCAGCGCGGGCGGCAACGTGACGGCGACCGCGGCCGCCACCACGGCCGCCACGCACACCGCCACCGCCATCGTGCGGATCATGGGTGTGCGGACGACCAGCAGCGCCGCCGACGTGAGCGCCACGCCGAGCGCGCACCAGATCGCCGTGCGCCCGGCGGTGCTCACCGCGGCCCCGGCGGCCTCGTGCCGGTCGTGCCCGGCGGCCCGCGACTGGCGGTAGCGCAGCAGGATCAGCAGCGCGTAGTCGAGGCCGAGGCCCAGCCCGACGGTGGCCGCCACGGCGAGCATGAACGTGTTGACCGTCACGCCCAGCAGGCTCGCCACACCCAGCAGGCCGAGGCAGGTCACGGTCACGGCCCCGGCCACCGCCAGCACCGCCGCGGCGGCCCCGATCGCGCCCAGTCCGGCCGCCAGCGCCAGCAGTGACAGCGGCACGGCCAGCAGCTCCGCCCGCTGGAGGTCGGCCAGGTCGGTCCGTTTGATCAGGGTCAGCAGGGCGCCCTCGGCCACCACGTGCACCTCGACCCGCCCCCCGGAGGCCCGGTCCGCCGCGTCACCGGCCGCGCGCAGCAGTGACGGCAGCGCCTCCTGCCGAGCCCGCTGGTCGCCGTTGACGCCGAGGAGCGCGTACACCCGCCGCCGGTCCTGGCCCGGCACGGCGGGCAGCAGCCGCACCCCGCCCACCAGGGGCCGGGCGGCCACGGCGCGCGTGGCGTCGTGAAGCGCCCGCTGGTAGGGCCCGTCGGCGTCGGTGAGCGTCGCGGAGGCGAACACCATCAGCATCTGCTCGCCCCCGAGCTGCGGAAAGCCCTGCTGCAGCAGCCGCGCGGCGTCGGCCGAGCCCGACCCCTCGACCCGGATGGCGGGCGCGGCCGAGCGTTCGACGAGGCCGGGGACCAGCACCGCCGACCCGGCCACGAGCACCAGCCACACGGCGAGGACCAGCCGGTGGCGGCGCGCCGCCAGCAGGCCCAGCCGGCACCAGACCGAGCGACGCCTCCGGTCACCGGCAGCCGGCGGCCCGGGCGCCGGCTCGCCGGTCGGCGCGTCTGAGGACACCGCCATGATGCCGCCTCCTGGTAAAGAGAGTCCCAAACGTGTTACAAAATGTAGTCAATCAGATCCGTACAGTTATGAGGAGGATGTGTGTCCCAGTCACGCCCCCACCGCGTTCGCGGCCTCGCCGTCGCGGTCGTCGTCGCCGGTCTCGCGGTGCCGTTCCTGGCCTCCACCGGCTCCGCCGAGACCGTCGCCCGCCCGGCGGCGCCACCGGCCGCCGCACCGGCGGCGGCCGCCACGGCCGTGCTGAAGTGCGACGTGCGCACCGCGCCCCAGCACCCGATCGTCTTCACCCCCGCGCTGCGCGACGCGGCGGCGCGGCACACCGAAGGGCAGGGCGTCCTCCTCCTGGAGAACTGCACCTCACCCTCGGGCACGATCACCGACATCAGGTCGGGGCGGCTGGAGGTGAGCGGCAGCGCCACCGCGAGCTGCCGCAGCGTCGCCGACCTGGCCGCGACCGGTAACGTCACCTGGCGCAACGGCCAGGGCACGAGCGTGGGCACCTCCACGCTCACTGCCTCCCACCCGGGCAGCGCCACCCTCGCCGACAACCTGCTGAGCGGCACCGTCGCCGCCGGCCGGCTCAAGGGCCGTTCCTTCAGCGGCACCGGCACCATGACCTCCGACCTCAACCAGTGCACCACCCCCGCCGGCTTCACCCAGCTCACCGGCACGGGCCAGATCTCCTTCACCTGACCCCGGCGACCGGAGGAAGCAGCCGAGGCCCAGGCGCGTCGCCAGGGCGCTGCCGAACGGCAGAGGCACCGTGACGACGGCCCAGAGGCACCGTGGCGACGGCCTGCACGCGGACGGCAAGGACCCTCCGCCCGCCCTCATGGGGCGGTGCGGAGGGCACGCGGTGTGGGGCTCAGGCCGGGGAGGGGCGCTGGGCCGCCCAGGCGGTGAGTCCTTCCTCGGTGAGGACGTGGTCGAGGGCGGTGGCCACGGCTCCGCGCAGGGCCGCGTCGCGGCCGAGGGCGGCGGCGAGCACGGGGGGTGGGTGGGGGCGGCGGAAGCGCATGAGGCCGTGGGTGAGGGCGGTGGTGAACTCGGGTTCGGCTGCGGCGCGTAGTGATGGCGCCAGGCCGCCGAGGGTGACGACGGCTGGGTCCAGGGCGTTGATCAGGCCGGCCAGGCCGTGGGCCAGCGCGGTGGCGGTGCGGGCGATGGCGGCGCGGGCGGCCGGGTCGGCGGGGGCGCGGGTGAGGATCTGTTCGGCGTAGGTGCGGGGGTCGGGGGGTGGAGGCTGGCCGAGGTGGCGGGCGATGGCGCGGCCGTCGACGGTCAGGTCCCAGCAGCCGTGGGCGCCGCAGGGGCAGCGCAGGGCGGGGTCGCCGAACGGCAGGTGGCCGAACTCCCCGCCGGCGCCGGTCGCGCCGTGCAGGGGGCGGCCGTCGATGACCAGGGTGCCGCCGATGCCGACCTCCACGGTGAGGTGCAGGACGGTCGCCGCCGCGGCCGCGGCGCCGTGGCGGGCTTCGGCGAGGCCGGCGAGGGTGGCGTCGTTGCCGATCAGCAGCGGGGTGCGGGGGTCGGGTGCCAGGGCGGTCAGGTCGACGGCGTCCCAGCCGAGCACGCTGGATTGCACGACGGTGCCGTGTTGCACGGTCGCGGCGATGGCCACGCAGGTCGCCCGGATGCGGTGGCCGTAGTGGTGGTGCAGGCGTCGCACCGCCCGGGCGACCGCGGCGATCACGTGCTCGGGGGCGCGGCTGTGGTGTGGTGCGGTGTCGGTGATGCGGGGCTGTCCGTCGAGGGGTGCGATCGCGCAGCGCCAGTCCTCCTGGCGCAGGTCCACGGCGATGACGAGGGGGCCGTCCGGGTGGGGGGTGAGCACGCTCGTCGGACGGCCCCGTGACGTGGCGGCGGCCGGGGTCTCGGCGAGCAGGGCGAGGTCGCGCAGCCGGGAGGTGATCTCGGTGGCGGAGCCGGTGCTGAGGCCGAGCCGGCGCGCGACGGCCGCTCTGGTCACGCCCGGCTCGCGGCGCATCTCCCGCAGCACGGCCAGGGCGCCGCGCCAGCGGAGATGGGTGGCACGCGCCGGCCCGGTCCGGTCGGGTGGGGTTGCCATGTGTCGTTCCCCTTCGTTTATGCTCGGTGGACGAGTTTAATCGAAGGGGGCGCTGTCCGAACGGATCTCGCGGCGATCTGTCCCTGCCCGCCTCGACCGGCCCGCCTCGGCCGGCCCGCCCGCTCCAGCGCTCGCGGTGAAACGACGCCGTTCCATCGCTGACCATCGAATGATCCCGCGAATGATCCCGACGAGGAAGGCAGCATGTCCGACCACGTGACACCATTCCGTCTCGACATCCCGGAGCCCGCGCTGGCCGACCTGCGCGAGCGGCTGCGGCGCACGCGGTGGCCCGAGAAGGAGACGGTCGAGGACTGGTCGCAGGGCGTTCCGCTGGACTACCTGCGCGAGTTGTGCCGGTACTGGGCCGACGAGTACGACTGGCGCGCCACCGAGCGGCGCCTGAACGCGCTGCCCCAGTTCCGGACCTCCATCGACGGCCTCGGAATCCACTTCCTGCACGTCCGCTCGCCCCACGAGGACGCGTTGCCGATCATCCTGACCCACGGATGGCCCGGCTCGATCGTGGAGTTCCTCAAGGTGATCGGCCCGCTCACCGACCCGGCGGCCTACGGCGGCGACGCCCGGGACGCCTTCCACGTCGTGTGCCCGTCCCTGCCCGGCTACGGCTTCAGCGACAAGCCGGAGCACCGCGGCTGGGGCGTGGAGCGGATCGCCGACGCCTGGATCGAGCTGATGGCCCGGCTCGGCTACGACCGGTACGCCGCGCAGGGCTCCGACTGGGGCACGACCGTCACCACGCTCATCGGCCTGCGCGACCCCGCCCACGTGGCGGGCATCCACCTCGTCCCGCCGCTGGCGGCCCCGGACCCGGCCACGTTCGGCGACCTCACCGCCGCCGAACGGGCCGCGCTCGCCGACCTGGAACGCGGCCGGGAGGACGAGGACGGGTACTCCCTGGAGCAGTCCACCCGGCCGCAGACCATCGGCTACGGCCTCGTCGACTCGCCGGCGCTGCTGTGCGCGTGGATCATCGAGAAGTTCCGGTCCTGGACCGACGGCGGCGGCCACCCCGAGGGCGCCCTCACGCGCGACGAGCTGCTCGACAACCTGATGTTCTACTGGCTGCCCGGGACCGGCGCGTCCGCCGCCCGGCTCTACTGGGAGAGCTTCAAGGCGGTCCAGCGGCTCTTCACCACCGGGACGACGGACGTGGTGACCGTCCCGGCGGGCTGCTCGGTCTTTCCCGGGGAGAACCCCAGGCCGTCGCGGCGGTGGGCCGAGCGGCGCTTCACCGACATCCTGTACTGGAACGAGCCGGCCAAGGGTGGCCACTTCGCCGCGTTCGAGCAGCCGGGCCTGTTCGTCGAGGAGCTCCGTGCCTTCTTCCGCCTGCTCCGCTGACCGCGCGACTGCCGCCGGCCCCCGTCAGGTCACGTACGAACCCGGAGGAGACACTGTGGAGACGGATCTTCGCGCCCATGCCGACGCCTGGCTGGCGGCCTGGGAGCGCCGCGATCTCGATGCGATCCTGGCCTGCTACGCGGAGGACGTCGACTTCGCCGCCCCTACCGTGGCGCGCCGCTGGGGACGTGCCGACGGCCGGCTGCACGGCAGGGCGGAGCTGCGCAGGCACTTCGAGCTCGGCCTGGAACTGGCCCCGGACCTGACCTTCACCGAGGAGGCGCTGCTGCCCGGCGCGGGCGGCTATGCGCTGCTGTACCGGCGCGAGAACGGCAACCGCGTGCTCGACGTCGTCGAGCTGGACCGGCACGGCAGGGCCGCCCGCGTCCGCGCCTTCTACCAGGGCCCGCAGCGGTGATCCGCGTCCTCCTCGTCCGCCTGGGGGTTATCTCCCATCCCGGACGGGTGCCAGGGCGGTTCTCCGCCGGGTGACCGCGCTCCTAGCGTGGCCCTCGCACGGATTTCACGCTGCGAGCAGGAGGTGGTCGATCGTGGGCAAGGTGACCCGCCGCGGATTCATGGGCGGGGCGGCGGCAGCCGGTGGGACGGCGGTGCTGGATCTCGGCACGCCGTCGCGGGCGGAGGGCCGGGAGCTGGGGCCGGTCCGGATAGCCCCGGGTGATCCGCGTTACGAGGATCTCGCCGTACGCCGGACGAACCAGCGCTTCGATCCCAGGCCGGAGTACTTCCACGTGGCCGGCTCGACCGCGCAGGTGGAGAAGGCCGTGGAGGAGGCCGTCAGGGCGGGCAAGCGGGTCACCGTGCGCAGCGGCGGCCACTGCTACGAGAACTTCGTCGGTGACGGCGCGCAGGTCGTGATCGACCTGTGCGAGATGTCGGAGGTGTACTTCGACGACAGGCGGGGCGCGTTCGCGATCGAGGCGGGCGCGACGCTGATGCAGGTGTACCGGAAGCTGTACCTGGGCTGGGGGGTGACGATTCCCGGCGGCCAGTGCGGCGGGGTGGCGGCCGGCGGCCACATCGCCGGCGGCGGCTACGGCCAGCACTCGCGCCGGCTGGGCGCGGTGGTCGACTACCTGCACGCCGTGGAGGTCGTGGTGGTGGACCGCGCGGGGCGGGCGCGAGCGGTGATCGCCACCAGGGATCCGTCCGACCCCCACCATGACCTGTGGTGGGCGCACACGGGCGGCGGGGGCGGCAACTTCGGCGTCGTGACGCGTTACTGGATGCGCGACCCGCGGGCGAAGGGGAAGGATCCCCGCACGCTGCTGCCCAAGCCGCCGCCGGCCCTGCTGGTCTGCCATCCGGCCTGGTCGTGGGGCGACATGAGCAGGGAGTCCTTCACCGCCTTGCTGCGCAACCACGGCGCGTGGCACGAGCGCAACAGCGACCCCGGCTCGCCGTACGCGGGGCTGTGGAGCGCGCTGATCGTCCAGAGCCGCGCCCAGGGGGCGGATCCCGGCGGCATGATCCTGCCGACCATGATGGACGCCTCCGTCCCGGACGCCGGCCGGCTGCTCACCGACTACTTCGCGGCGCTGACGCGGGGAGTGGGGGCGCGGGCGTACATCCCCGAGGTGCGGCGGCTGCCGTGGTACCAGGCGGTCAGCACGCAGGCACTCGGCGCCGACCAGGAGTCGGGGAGGTTCAAGGCCAAATCCGCCCAGCTGCGCCGGCGCTTCACCGACCGGCAGATCGGGGTCGCCCACGACCACCTGAGCGTGCCCGCTCCGGCGTCCGCGAGCGGGGTGCTGCTGCTGGCGTCGTACGGCGGGCAGGTCAACACCGTGGCCTCCGGCGCGACCGCCATGGCCGAGCGCGACTCGATCCTCAAGGCGCTCTTCCTGGGCACCTGGACGGACGGCGACGGCGCCGCGGGCATCGCCTGGGTGCGGCGCTTCTATCAGGCGATGTACGCCGGCACGGGCGGAGTGCCGGTCCCGGGCGGCGCCAGCGGCGGCGCGTACATCAACTATCCCGACGTCGACCTGGCCGATCCGGCGTGGAACGCCTCCGGCGTGCCCTGGTCCACGCTCTACTACGGCGGCAACTACCCGCGCCTGCAGCGGGTGAAGGCCCGCTGGGACCCGCGCGGGGTGTTCCGGCACGCCCTGTCCGTCCGGCCCGCCGGCTGATCGCGGCCCTCGGTTGATCACGGCCCCCGGCCGATCACGGCCCGGCGGGGTCCGGGCGGGCGGGGTCCGGGCGGGCGGGGTCCGGGCGGGCGGGGTCCGGGCGGGCGTGGTTGAGGAAGGCCAGCACGGCCAGGACCCGGCGGTTGGTGTCGTCGGTGGCCTGGAGGCCGAGCTTGGCGAAGATGGCGGCGATGTGCTTGCCGAGGGTGCCCTCGCTGATGTAGAGCTGCCCGGCGATGGCGGCGTTCGAGCGGCCCTGGGCCATGAGCTGGAGCACCTCGCGCTCGCGCGGGCTCAGCGACGCGACCGGGTGCAGGGGCGAGGTGCCGCCGAGCAGCTTCGCGATCACCTCCGGGTCCATGGCGGTGCCGCCGGCCGCGACGCGGCGCAGCGCGTCGACGAAGTGGCCCGTGTCGAAGACGCGGTCCTTGAGCAGGTAACCGACGCCTCCGGCGCCGTCGGCCAGCAGCTCGCGGGCGTAGATCTGCTCGACGTACTGCGACAGGACCAGGACGGGGAATCCGGGATGGCGGGTGCGGGCCTCGATGGCGGCCCGCACCCCTTCGTCGGTGTAGCCGGGCGGCAGGCGCACGTCCACGATGGCGGCGTGCGGCCGGTGCCGGGCCAGGGCGTCGAGCAGCTCCGCGCCGGTCTCCACCGCGGCCACGATCTCGACGTCGTGGGCTCTCAGGAGGTGGGTGAGCCCTTCCCGGAGGAGGTAGACATCCTCGGCGAGGACAACGCGCATGGAATCTCCAAGGTGGCGACGGTGGGTCCGCCCGGTGGGCTGGACAGGGTCAGAACGCCGTCGAAGCCGTCGAGGCGGCGCCGGATGCCGTGCAGCCCGCCCCCGCGTCCGATCACGGCGCCGCCCCGCCCGTCATCGGTCACGGTGACCGTCAGCACGCCGTCCGCGTGGCGCAGCTCCACCAGGGCCCGTGACGCGGCGGCGTGCTTGGCGGCGTTGGTCAGCAGCTCGGACACGGCGAAGTAGACCGCCGCCTCGATCGGTGCGGCCGTCCGGCCCGGCAGGCGCACGCGGACCTCCGCCTCCAGCGGAGCGTCCATCGCCAGGGTGCGTACGGCGTCGGCGAGCCCGCGGTCGGCGAGCACCGGCGGGTGGATGCCCCTGATGAGCTCGCGCAGCTCGGCGAGCGCGGTCACCGACATCTCCTTGGCGCCGGCGATCATCGCCCTGGCCGCCTCGGGGTCCCGGTCGATGAGCCCTTCCGCCGCCCCCAGCGTCATCCCGACGGCCACCCACCGGGCCTGCGCGCCGTCGTGCAGGTCGCGTTCGATCCGGCGCAGCTCGGCGGCCTGGGCGTCCCGGAGCCGGGCGCGGCTGCTGGTCAGGGTGTCCACCCGGCTGGTCAGCGTGTCCACCCGGCCGGTCAGCAGCGCCGCCCGGGTCGGGCCGAGCAGCGACCGGCTCAGCAGGGCGTGGCAGCGCAGCAGCGCGGGGGCGACGGCCAGGCCGAGCGCGGCGGCGGCCAGGCCGGCCACCGGGGCCGGCAGGCCCGGCCACCCCGGTACGGCGGCGTGCAGCAGGTCGTCGGGCGACCACGTCAGCCCGGTGAGCAGGCCCAGCGCCTCGGTCCACAACCACAGCCAGCACAGCCCGGCCAGCCCGCCGACGATCAGCACGGCCGGTCCGGCGAACAGCACGGCGGCGACGGGCGCCTCCAGGAACAACCAGGCCAGGTCCCGCCACGAGGCCCGGTCGCGGGCCAGCCACCCGAACCGCCGCGCCCGCAGGGCGGCCGCCCGTGTCCGGTGCACCGTGCCGACCGGCCCCCACCCCAGCCGGTACGACCCGTCCGGCTCGGGATCGGGCGGCGGCGGCTCGGGACGGTACGGCTCGGCGATCCGCACGCCCGTCCACGCGCCGATCCGGGCCCGGCGCCAGGACACGAAACGACGCGAGCCCAGCACCGTCTCGGGCCACAGCCGCGCCGGCATCAGCCCGATCGCCACCACCTGGGTCACGGCGAACACCATCGCCACCCCGGACAGCACGACGCTCGCGCACAGCCGCGCCCCGGCGGCGGCCCTCGCCCCGGCGGCCGCCGCGACGCGGCCCGGCGCGCGGCGTGACGACGGCGCGAGCAGCACCCGGGTCCAGCGGGCGTGCAGGTGCAGCAGCCGGGGCCCGAGCGCGAGGCCGAGCAGCAGCGCCGCGGCGCCGGCCGGGCGGTGGGACCACACCGCCGCGAGCCCGCCGCCGATCAGCGCCGGCGCGAGCCCCGCCAGCACGCCGCCGATCGGCGGGTTGAGCAGCAGCCACGCCAGGTCGCGCGCGGTCGCCGGATCGCGGGCGATCCACCGCAGCCGCGCCAGGTAGGCGGGCGGGAACGCCGAGCGGAACAGGGCGTCGCCGTCGCGGTGCCAGCCGTCGGGATCGCGTACGGGCGGCGGCGGCGCCGGGCGGTAGGGCGAGGCGATCTCCACGCCACCCCACCGGCCGGCCAGCCGCCGGGCCAGTTCGGGCAGCCGGCGGCCGTGCTCGACGAAGAACGCCGGGGACGGCAGCCCGGCGTGCGCGCCCACGAAGATCACGACCAGCAGCGGCGGCCCCAGCAGCGCGAGCCCCGCCAGCGCCAGGCCGCGCAGGGGCGCGGTCACGTACCCGGCGAATCCCCCTGCCGGCGCCAGGCCACGCAGGGGCGCGCTCACGTACCCGACGAACCTGCTCCCTCGCCGCACCTCGCGCCTCCACGAGCCTCACGATCCCGGCCGCCCGGACTGTCCGGCTTCTCGATTCTGCGTCGCCGCACCTGTGGCCCGCACGATGAAAGCACGCCGGCCGGCGGTGACGGCATGGGTGCCAGCCCCCATTCGCGGGGGTACGGGATCAGCGCAGGGCGGACAGCGTGCCGAGGGGGTTGTCCAGGAGTTTGGCGAAGGCGAGCTCGGCGGCCCCGGCGAGCGTGGTGTCGTCACCGAGGGCCGTCACGGTCAGGCGGACCCGTTCGCGGGAGACCGGCAGGACGTGCGCGTCGATCCGGGCGTGGACGCGGGACGCCGCGCCCGGGTAGACGTCGCGGAGCATCCCGCCGAAGACCACGAGCGCCGGGTTGAACAGGTTGATGAGGTTGACGACGCCGACGCCGAGCCAGTCGCCGACGCGGTCGAGGGCGTCCCGCGCCCGGGGGTCGCCGGTCCCGGCGAGGGCGACGACGGCCCGGATGCCGTCGCGTCCGACGAGGTCGCCGGAGCGTCCCGCGTAGTCGAGCAGCGCCTCCTCCCCCACCTCGGCCTCCAGGCAGCCGCGCGAGCCGCACAGGCAGGGCCGCCCGTCGAACGGGTTGACCAGCATGTGCCCGAGCTCGCAGCCGTAGCCCGCGTCGCCGTCGAGGAGTTCGCCGCCGACGATGATCCCGCCGCCGACGCCGACGTCGCCGTGCAGGTAGATGAGGTTGTCGACGCCGCGTCCCGCGCCGCGCACGTGCTCGGCGATCGCGCCCAGGTGCGCCTCGTTGCCCACCTCGACGGGCAGCCCGAGGCCGAGCCCGGCGCCGAGTTCCGGGCCGAACGCCTGGTCCACCCAGCCGAGGTGCGGGCCGTACCGGACCGTGCCGTCGACACGCCTGATCAGCCCGCAGTACGACGCGCCGACACCCACGCACAAGGCGTCCGGCCCGGCTCCGGCGACCAGCTCGCGGCCGAAGGCGGTCAGCACGCCGACGACGTCCTCCAGGTCGACCCCGGCGCGGGTGCGCACGGCCTCGCGGCGGTCGAGGACCCGGCCGCCGAGCCCGACCCGGGCCGCGAGCAGCCGGTCCACGGCGACGTCGAAGGCGAGCCCGTACACGGTCGCCCGCTCGGGCATGACGACGATGGACGGCCGCCCGGCGCGGCCCCGCCCGGTGGGGACGCCCTCGCGGACGAGCCCGGCCGCGGCGAGTTCGGCGGTCAGGTCCATGATGGTGCTGCGGTTGAGGCCCATCCGGCGGCTGAGCGCGGCCCGTGACACCGCTTCGTCCTGGTGGACGTGGCGCAGCACCTCGCTCAGGTTCCGCTGCCGCATCTGCTCCTGCGTCCGCGCGCCCGCCGCCGATCCCGTCACCCGCGCCAGCCTAGAACCTGTCCGCGGATGATCACAGCCCACGCGGAAGGCAGCCCCCGGTGCGCCCGGCCGTGGCGCGGGCAGCGCACGCAGCCAAGGTTCCTGCCGGCCCGCGTCCTCTCCGGGCGCGGGCGACGGCCGTCCCCGGCGTCGCGGCTCTACACGGCGATCACCACCTTGCCGAACGCCGCGCCCGACGCGTAGTAGCGGTAGGCGTCGGGGGCCCAGTCGAAGGGGAAGACGCGGTCGATGAGCGGGCGCAGGCGGTGGGTCTCGATCACTCGGTTCATGTCCAGGAACTGGGCGCGGCTGCCGACGGCGATGCCGTGCACCGACGCCCCCGACCTGAAGACGGCGCGCGGGTCGAGGGGCGACGGGTCACCGGAGACGAACCCGACGCTGGCGACATGGCCGCCGATGGCGACCGCGGCGAGCGACCGTTCCAGGTCGCCGGCCACGTCCACGACGCGGTCGGCCCCGTTTCCCGAGGTCAGCTCCCGCACCCTGGACGGCCATTCGGGCGCGGCCCGGTAGTCGACGACCTCATCGGCGCCGAGCTTCAGCAGGCGTTCGGCCTTGGCGGGGCCGCTGGTGGTGGCGATGACGCGGGCGCCGAGCGCCTTGGCGAGCTGCAGCGCGAACAGCGACACCCCGCCGCTGCCCTGGGTGACGACCGTCGCGCCGATGGGCGCGCCGTCGCCGGTCAGGGCGTTCCAGGCGGTGACGGCGGCGCACGGTAGGGTGGCGGCCTCCTCGTACGACAGGTGGGCGGGCACCGGCACGAGCGCCCGCTCCTCCAGCAGGGCGAGCTCGGTGAGCATGCCGTCGAGCGAGCCGCCGAGCTGCGGCAGGTGCTTGCGCCCGAACGGGCCGTCCTGCCAGCTCGGGAACAGGGTGGCGGTCACCCGGTCGCCGACCTTGGCCGCGGTGACGCCGGGCCCGATCGCGACGACCTCGCCGGCTCCGTCGGAGACCGGCACGACGTCCGGTTTGACCGGGAGCACGTAGTCGCCGCGCAGGATCATCAGCTCGCGGTGGCTGAGGGAGACGGCTCGGACGGCCACGAGCACCTGGCCGGGGCCGGGACGGGGGTCGGCGTGCTCCCTGATCGTCAGGCCGTCGATGCCGCCGCCGCTGGTGGCGTGGTAGCTGCGCATGTCAGCCTGCCGCCGGGGCCGTCTTGCTGAAGCCGAGGGCCTCGGTGATCCTGCCGTCGCGTACGCGCATGACGTTCACGCCGCTGACCCAGTCGGACGGGCCGGAGCCGTACCGGTAGTGCCAGCGGATGACCGCCCGCTCCCCCGCGATCAGGACCTCCTGCGGCTCGAACCGGGCGGACCGGTCGGCCGCGAGCGCGCCCCACCAGTCGAGGCACGCCTGGCGTCCGACGACGCGCTTCCCGGTGGGGGCCGGCTGGATGGTCTCCATCTCGCAGTCGTCGGCGATCAGGTCGGTGAGCAGGTCACGGTCGTGCTCGACGAAGGCCCGGTTGAAGCGGTCCATGACGTCGGCGGTGGTGGGGACGGGCACGGTCTCTCCAGACAGATTGATAGATAGATCGATCGGTCTACCTAGGTATATAGACCGGTTGATCTACTCGTCAACCCGTGGCAACCTGGCCCCATGAGCGTTCGTACGCGTCCCGGCCCCCGTGAGCGGCTGCTGGAGGCCGCCGACCGGCTGATCTACACCCATGGCGTCAACGTCGGCGTCGACGCCCTGCTGAAGTCCGCCAACGTCGCCAGGCGGTCGCTGTACGAGCACTTCGGCGGCAAGGACGGCCTGATCGTCGAAGTGCTGCGCTCAGCCGCGGAGGCCGACGCCGCCGACTACCGCGACACCATGGACGCCGCCGGCGACGACCCGCGCGCCCGCCTGCTCGCCGTCTTCGACCGCATCGGCGAGATCATCGCCAGGCCCGGCTTCCACGGCTGCCGCTACCTGGCCGCCGACCTCGCCCTGACCGACCCCGGACATCCGGCGCACGAGGTCACCCGCGGCTACCGGCGGCGCGTGCACGCCCTGCTCGAACGCGAGCTGGTCGCACTCGGTCACCCGCGACCGGCGCGCGCCGCCGACCAGTTCCTCATCCTCATCGACGGCACCCTCGCCGCCGGCGCGACCCGCCCGGACGGCGATCCGGCCGCCGCCGCCCGCGAACTGGCGGCAGACCTGATCACCCCGTGACCCCGCCCCGGCCGCTCGGGGCCGTCGCCGGTCAGCCGGCGGTCAGGACGTCGACGCCGCGGGCCGCGAGCCGTTCGAGCACCGGGTGGTGCGGGGTCTCGTCGGTGATCAGCCCGCTGATCGCCTCCCAGGGCAGGACGGGGCCGGCGGCGGCGTCGCGGCGGACGGCGAGGACATCGAGGCCCTCGAACCGCCCTTCGCCGAGGCCCTCGTCATGATCCGCGACGGGCGCATCGCCGACGGCAAGACCGTCCTGCTCCTGCAGTGGGCGGCCCTGGACGGCCCCTTCGCCCCGCGCCGATAGCGGCGCCGGGCCGGTGCGGTCATCGACCGTCCCGGCCGCGGCGAGACGGCTCGGAAGAAATTTCACCGGCCGGATGCAACCGTTCCGGCGAGTGGTGGCATCTGGGACATTGTGGATCTCTTGAGCGCGGACGAGGAGTACACCGCCTACGTGCGCGGGCGGCTGCTCTGGTTACGCCGGATCGCCTACTCCCTGTGCCAGGACTGGCATCGCGCCGACGACCTGGTGCAGACCTCGATCACCCGGCTGTACGTCAAATGGCACCACGCCCGCCAGGCCGCCGACCTCGACGCGTACGTCCGGGTGATCCTGGTCCGGGTCTTCCTGAAGGAGCAGCGCGGCGGCTGGTTCTCGCGCACCAGGCTGAGCCCTCCGCCCGAGCCCGGCACTCCCGAGGCGGCCGCGTCCGGCTGGGACGCCGACCTGTCGATGGACCTGCGCCGGGTCCTGGCCCTGGTGCCGCCGCGCCAGCGGGCCGCCCTGGTGCTGCGCTTCCACTGCGACCTGAGCGTGGAGCAGACCGCGGCGGCGCTCGGCTGCTCGGCCGGGACCGTCAAGAGCCAGACCGCCCGCGGGCTCGCGACGCTGCGCGCGCTCCTCGAGGTGACGCCGACCAAGGAGGATCGATGATGGACCTCAAGCCCCTGTTCGAGAGCCTGGTGCCGGACGAGACGCCGCCGTCGCGGGTGGACCTGGGGGCGGCCGTCCGGGCCGGACGCCGGCTGCGCCGCCGTCGCCGGGCGCTGACGGCCTCGGTGCCGCTCGCCGCGGCGGCCGTCACCGCGCTGGTGCTGGCGACGGGGTCGATCGCCGACCTCGGCCGCCGCGACGCCTCCGCCACCCCCTCGCCCTCCGCCGCCGCCACCGGCGGCGTCCGGCCGCCCGCGGCGACCACGATCCCGGCCGCCGCCCCCGACGGCCTGCCGTACACGCCGGTGACCGCGTTGAGCGCCACCGAGCTGCTGCTGCGCGCCGGCGGCGGGCGGCTGGAGGTGTACGACACCGCGGCCGGCCGGAGCCGGGTCCTGGGCGAGTTGCCGCGCCAGGACGGCGCGCGCGGCCACCGGCCGCGGGCCATCGAGCCGGGCCCGGAGCACATCGTCTGGTGGGCCGGCGACGCGCGCGCCCGGCGCTCCACGGAGGTCTGGGCGCTGCCCCGCGCCGGCGGGCGCGCCACCCTCCTGGCGCGCCTGAGCGGGACGGCGGCGGAGGTGGAGCGCCTCGGCGTCCTGCGCGACCGCGTCGTCTGGTCGGTCCGGCAGGGCGGGCTGTACGCGATGCCGATCGCCGGGGGCGCGCCCCGGGCCCTGCCGGGCACCGCCGGCCTCCACCTGGTGTCCTGGCCGTGGGCCTCCGACGTGTCCCCGCACGACACCGGCCGCGACCAGAGCGTGCTCGTCAACCTGGAGAGCGGCGAACGCACCTCGCTGGCGACGCCGCCGGGGGCGCGGGGCACGCGCTGCGGCCCGACCCGGTGCGTGGCCACGCTGGACGGCCGCACCGTGACGTGGAGCGCGGGCGGCGGCGCGCCCCGGGCCGTGCCCGGCCGGCTCACCCCGGCGTCGCGGATCCGCGCGGACCGTTTCGTCGACCTCGGCGCCACCGTGCACGACCTCGTCACCGGGCGGAGCGTCGGGATCGGCGCGAAGCGGTCGCCGGGGGAAGCCGCCTGGCACAGCGGCGAGTCCTCCTCCCCCGGGCTGGTGTTCAGCTGGCCGGCGGCACCGTGCGACGCGTCCTGCGCCTCCGGCGGCGGCCACCGGCTGGCCGTGCTCAACCTGGCGGCGGTTCAGGAGTGAGCCCGCCTCCCCGGAGCCCGGAGGCCCGGACCGTGGCGCGCCGGCTGGTTCCGCCCATGCCGGCCGACGGCTGGTGGGGATGGGCGGGGCCGCTCTTCGTCACCGTGCTCGGCGGGGCGCTGCGCTTCCTGCGGCTGGGCGAACCGCACGCGGTGGTCTTCGACGAGACCCACTACATCAAGGGCGCCTACGCGCTGCTGACGTTCGGCGTCGAGCGCATGACGCTGGACACCGACAAGGACCCGGTCGCCAACCGGATGATCATGGCCGACGATCTCGGCATCTGGCGGCGCTGCCCGGTCGTCGAGGACTGCGCCGAGTACGTCGCGCACCCGCCGCTGGGCAAGTGGATGATCGCCGTCGGGGAGTGGCTGTTCGGCATGACGCCCTTCGGCTGGCGGTTCGCCGGCGCGGTGGCGGGCACGCTGTCGATCCTGATCCTGGCGCGGGTGGCGCGCCGGATGACCCGCTCCACGCTGCTGGGCTGCCTGGCCGGCCTGCTGCTCGCTCTCGACGGCCTGCACTTCGTGCTCTCGCGGACGGCGCTGCTCGACGTGTTCCTGATGTTCTGGGTGCTGGCCGCCTTCGCCTGCGTGGTCGCCGACCGGGACCGGGTCAGGCAGCGGTCGCCCGCCCTCGAGGAGGTCTGGCCGGGGGCCGGGGTGCGGCCGTGGCGGCTGGCCGCGGGCGCGTGCCTGGGCGCGGCGTGCGCCGTCAAGTGGTCGGGCGTCTTCTTCCTGCTCGCCTTCGCCGCGCTGACCCTCATGTGGGACGCGGGCGCGCGGCGGGCGCT
Organism: Nonomuraea candida; assembly: GCF_000725485.1. Classification (GTDB taxonomy): domain Bacteria; phylum Actinomycetota; class Actinomycetes; order Streptosporangiales; family Streptosporangiaceae; genus Nonomuraea; species Nonomuraea candida. The sequence goes on from NZ_JOAG01000046.1 coordinate 65,248, forward strand.
GGGGCTGCGGCCCCGCCCGGCCGCGTCCCTGCCGGGCCTGGCGGGGGCGTTCGCCCTGGTCCCCGCCACGGTCTACGTGCTGAGCTGGAGCGGCTGGTTCCTGCGCGCGGAGGGCTGGGGGCGCAACTGGGAGCGGGCCACCCAGGCCGGGCCCGGCTTCTTCGTCGTCGACTCGCTGCGCTCGTGGCTCGGCTACCACCTGCAGGTGCTCGGCTTCCACACCGGCCTGGCGACCCCGCACACGTACATGTCGGAGCCGTGGCAGTGGCCGCTGCTGCAACGTCCCGTCGCCTTCCACTACGTGAGCCCGCCGGACGCCTGCGGGGCGAAGGACTGCTCGCAGGCGGTGCTGGGGGTCGGCACGCCGGCCCTGTGGTATCTCGCGCTGCCGGCTCTCGTCGTGCTCGTCGCCCGGTACGCCGCCGTACGGGACTGGCGGGCGGGGGCCGTGCCGCTCGCCTACGCGGCGGGGTGGCTGCCGTGGTTCTCCTACGCCCTCTCCGACAACCGCACCATGTACCTGTTCTACCTGCTCCCCGCGGTGCCGTTCATGGTCCTGGCGCTGGTGATCGCCGCGGGGCTGGCGCTCGGGCCCGGCGGGACGGCGTCGCCCAGGAGAGCCACGGGGGCCGCCGTCGTGGGCGCGGGGACCCTCCTGATCCTGGTCAACTTCTGGTGGCTGTATCCGGTCCTGTCCGGCGAGACGATCACGTACGCGGAGTGGTGGGCCCGGATGCTGATGCGCTCGTGGGTGTGACCGCGGCGTGCCGGCGAACCGGTCCTGCGGAGCCCCGGCCGTCCCGTGCCGGCGCACCATACGTGATCCATATGCCCGGGCCGGGATACTGCCCGGATGCGTGTGCTCCTGGTCGAAGACGAGCAGCCCCTGGCCCGGTACATCGAGGCGGGGCTGCGCAAGCACGGTTTCACCGTGGACGTCGCCCTCGACGGTCAGAGCGCGCTGGACGAGTGCGAGCTGGTCCCGTACGAGGTGGTGGTCCTGGACCGGACCTGCCCATGGTGCACGACGACCAGGTGTGCCGCCGGCTCGCCGGGCGGGGCGGCTGTTCGGATCGATCCGAACAGTCCGATATGCTCGGTTGGTGAGTGTTGAGGAGTTCGTGGAGGACGCGGGACTGTTCTACGAGCGGCTCGGGCTGAGCCGCACGTCGGGCCGCGTCATGGGGTGGCTGCTGACCGCCGGCGGCTCCGGCGCCGACGCGCCGGAGCTGGCCGAGGCGCTGGCCGTGGCCAAGAGCAGCATGAGCGTCGCGCTGCGGCAGCTGGAGCAGGCCGGGCTGGTCGAGCGGTTCCGGGTGCGCGGCGGGCGGCGCGACCGCTACCGGCTGGCCGAGGACGTCTTCGCCCGCGCCTTCCGCGCCAAGATGGCCGAGTTCGAGGGCTTCCGCGCCCTGGCCGAGCAGGGGCTGCGCGCGGTGGGCGACGACCCGGAGCGCCGCCGGCGGCTGGAGCTCATGCGCGACATGTACGCGTTCATGATGGACCGCTTCCCCCGCCTGCTGGACGAGTGGGACGAGCTCAAGGAGCGGCGATGAGACCCTTACTGATCACGATGGGCAGCCGTGGCGACGTCCAGCCGTACCTCGCGCTGGCCGGCGGGCTGCTGGCCGCCGGGCACCGGCCGCTCCTGGCCGCGCCCCGCCGCTTCGAGCCGCTCGCCACCGCCCGCGGCGTGGACTTCGCGCCGCTGAACGACGAGATGCTCGCGCTGCAGGACAAAGCCCGGGGGCAGGGCGTGCGCGCCGCCATCACCGCCGCCCGCTCGGTGAGGCCGATGCTCCGCCGCCTGCTGGACGACCAGGCCGCGCTCACCGCGCACGCGGTCGACGTCGTGGTCTATCACCCCAAGGCTCTCGGCGGCCCGCACCTCGCCGCGCGGCTCGGCGTCCCGGCCCTGGCCGGGCTGCTGCTGCCGCTCTACCTGCCCACCGCCGCCTTCCCCTCCCCCATCCTGCCGGTACGGGTGCCACGCGCGCTCAACCGGGCGAGCTGGCGGGTCTCCTCCGCCGTCGAGGCGCCCTACCGGGGCACGCTGCGGGACTGGCGGGCCGGGGCGCTCGGCCTGGGCAAGGGGTTCCGGCCGGTGGCCGACCTGGTCGCGGCGGGCGGCGTGCTGCACGCCTGGAGCCCGCACCTGCTCCCGGCGCCCGCCGACTGGCCCGCGCGGGCGCGTCCCACCGGCTTCTGGACGTTGCCCGCCGGCGACTGGACACCGCCCGGGCGGCTGGCCCGCTTCCTGGACGCCGGCGACCCGCCCGTCTACGTCGGCTTCGGCAGCTCCTCCAGCGGCGACCCGGAGGCGCTGACCGGCACGGTGCTGGCGGCCGTCCGCCAGACCGGGCGCCGCGCGGTCCTGGCCACCGGCTGGGGCGCGCTGCGGCCGGGCACGGAGCCGGACGGCGTCCTGGTGATCGACGAGGCTCCGCACGAGTGGCTGCTGCCGCGGGTGGCGGTCGCCGTGCACCATGGTGGCATCGGCACGGTGGCCGCCGCGCTGCGCGCGGGCGTCCCCCAGGTGGTCCGCCCGTTCCTCGGCGACCAGCCCTTCTGGGCGCGGCGCCTGCACCATCTCGGCGTCGCGCCGCCACCCGTCACCGGCCGCCTCACGCCCGCCCGCCTGGCCGCCGCCATCGAGGCCGCGGCCGCCCTCGCCCCCGCCGCCCGCGCGCTCGCCGCGCCCGTCCGCGCCGAGGACGGCGTCGCCAACGCCGTGGCCCGCCTCACCGACCCGGCCTGAGCCGGGCACGCCGCCACGGCGCGCTCGACCGGCGAGGCTTGACCGTTCCCGTCGCGGGCAGCGGGCCGGTGTCGACACCGAGGAGAGGGCACCGAGGAGAGGGCACCGAGGAGAGGGATCGGCATCATGAGCGACGACGAGGGCCGGCCGCTCGCGCTGGTGACCGGGGCGTCCGGCGGCATCGGGTACGAGCTGGCCAGGCAGTTCGCCGGGCACGGCTTCGACCTGGTCGTCAACGCCGAGGATGCGGGCATCGACGACGCGGCGCGCGAGCTGCGGGAGCTGGGGACGGCGGTCGAGGCCGTGCGGGCCGACCTCACCGGGGCCGACGGCGTCGAGCGCCTCTACGCGCGGGCCACGGCCGGCGGGCGCCCCCTGGAGGCGGTGGCGATCAACGCGGCCTGGCGCTGATCGCCCTGCTCAGCCTGGGGATCGCCACCGCCGTACGGGACTCCGCCACCGCCATCGCGGTCGTGCTCGGCCTGCTCTACCTCTTCCCCGCCATCATCCTCATGATCGCCGACGAGGATGCCGAGGGCCAGGGAGAGCACGGCGGCCAGCGCGAACAGCGCCGCCAGGCCGGCCACGACCCGCACCTGGGTGAGCAGGGGGACCGACAGGGCCGCGGGGCGTGGGACCGGCAGGGCCGGGGGCTGGAAGCCCGGCGCGGTTCCGGTGCGGGCGGCAGGCGGCCGCCCGCACATGGGGGAGGGCCCGAACCCCGGCGGAGTTCGGGCCCTGTCGGTTGTGCGTCAGCGGCGGATTTACGTCGGCTCGTCATCCGTGTCGACGGAACCCTGACCGCCACCGCCGCCGCCCAGAAGGCCGCCGACCACGGGGAGGGAGGTGGGGTCGACCTGGGCGTGGGCGGGGAAGGCTCCCAGGACGGCCATTCCGAGGGTGACGGCCACGAGGGCGACGATCCGTCTGAGCATGGGGAACTCCTTGTGCTCTGGGGCTGGTGATTCCTTCCTGGTGATCCCCCCGCCGGCCCATCACTCTACGTAACCAGTCGATACAATGTGCTGTCTGTGCAGGATGAGCATGGTGAGCGTGAGGAGACTGGCTCGCGGCCTGAGGCCGGAGACGGTTCGTCTGGTCTGAGCGTTACCAGGGCAGGGGGCCGTCCGCGCCGAAGAAGCCGGCGGTCGGGCCGTCCGCGCCGAGGGTGGCCAGGCGCACCACGACCGCGGCGCCCTGTGCGGGGGTGAGGTGGCCGGTGTGGTTGTTGCTGTCGGTGTCGACGTAGCCGGGGGCCACGGCGTTGACGAGGATCCCGTCCTTGCGCAGCTCGTTGGCGTACTGCACGGTCAGCGCGTTCAGGGCGGTCTTGGAGGGCGTGTACGCGGCCGACGGCAGCAGTGCCGCGAACGGGCCGTCCGGGTCGCTGGTCAGGGTCAGCGACCCGGCGTGGCTGCTGACGTTGACGACGCGCGGCGCCGGCGAGCGCCGCAGCAGCGGCAGCATGGCGTTGATCACGGTGATCACCCCGAAGACGTTGGTCTCGAACACCGCGCGGACCATGTCCAGGTCGATCCCGCTCGGGAGCTGGTCGTGGGCATCCTGCGGCGAGACCTGTCCCGAGCCGGTGATGCCGGCGTTGTTGACCAGCACGTCGAGGTGACCGAAGCGCTCCTCGACCCACTTCGCGGTCCCCCGGACGACGGCCGGGTCGGTGACGTCCAGGGCCACCGCGTGGGCGTCGGCGCCCGCCGCGCGCAGCTCCGCGGCGGCCTTCTCCCCGCGCTGCCGGTCTCTGGCGCCGATCAGGACCGTCATGCCCAGCCCGGCGAGCTGCTCGGCGGTCGCGCGGCCGATCCCCTTGTTCGCCCCGGTGATCATGGCCACCTGCTGCGTGGTGGATTCGTTCATGGCCAAGCTCCTGTCCGAAGAGTTTCTGTTGCGTGAGATGTGGTGCCGTGTGGATCGTTCACGCGGCGTTCGTACGAACAGAAGATCCCGGCCGGCCGGCCCCTGTGACAGCGCGGTCCTGTGGCGTATGCCACCCGCCGGGAGTGTCACAAAAGAACGGGTCCGGCGCTCCCGGGGGCCCGGCAGCCGGACGTGGCGGGGTCAGGCGAGGGTGGCGAGTTCTCCGCGGGAGGAGACGCCCAGCTTGGGATAGGCCTTGTACAGGTGGTAGCCGACCGTGCGGGGGCTGAGGAAGAGCTGGGCGGCGATGTCCTTGTTGGACAGCCCGCGCGCGGCCAGGTGGACGATCTGCCGTTCCTGCGGCGTCAGCTCGTCGGGCCGCCCCGGTGCGGGCGCGGCGGCGGCCAGCGCGCCCGCGGCCTGGAGCTCGGCCTTGGTCCGCTCCGCCCAGGGGATGGCGCCGAGGCGGTCGAAGGTGTCCATGGCCTGGCGCAGGTGGCCGACCGCGGCGCTGCGGCGGCGGGCCCGGCGCAGCCACTCCCCGTACAGCAGCCGGGTGCGCGCGTGCTCGAAGGCGGGCGCCGCGGCCTCCAGCGCCGCCTGGTAGTGCGGCTCGGCGTCGTCCCCGGCGAGCAGGGCCAGGCAGCGCTCGATGAGATGGCGCCGGCCCAGGCGCAGGTAGCGGGCCAGCGCCGGCCGGGCCCGCGCCGGCTCGCCGCTGCGTACGGCGGCCTCCACCAGGTCGGGCACGCAGCGCATGGCCGAGACGTGATACCAGCCGGGACTGCCGGTGAGGGCTTCGAGCCGGGCGAGCGCCGGCTGCGTCCGGCCCTGGCCCAGGTCCAGCAGCGCCCGCGCCCAGTCGGCCCACATGGCGCCCTGCATGGGCACGGCCGGGCCCCGTGACACCTCGGCGGTGAGCCGGCGGTGACGCTCCTCATCGCCTTCGACCGCGGCCAGGAAGGCGAGCAGGGCCCTGTTCAGGGTGGCCCACTGGTGCTGGCCGGTGTTCTCGGCCAGCCGCAGGGCGGTGGTCGCGGCGCTGCCGGCCTCGTGGTGGCGCCCGCCGTGGAAGATCTCGGCCTGCGCCTGGAAGTACAGCACCATCGGCAGGATCCCGATGCTGCCTTCGGCGTGGCAGCGGGCGACCAGGCGGGAGGACATCCGCAGGGTGGCGTCGTCCTGCCCGGCCAGGAGCGGCGTGCCGCAGGCCATGGCCGCCAGGCGGGGCGGGTAGTCGGCCAGGGCGTGCTCGGCCTCGGCGACGGCCCGTTCCACGTCGGCCCGTTCCGCGTCGGCCTGTTCCGCATCGGCCTGTTCCGCATCGGCCTGTTCCGCATCGGCCCGTTCCGTGTCGGCCTGTTCCGCATCGGCCCGCTCTGTGCCGGTCAGCCGGGCGAAGGCGGCGGTCTGCAGGCGGGCCAGCGCGGCGATCGGCTCGTCGAGCAGCCTCTCGCCCAGAGCCTCCGTCAGCCGGGCGGTCACCTCGGTCAGCTCGGCCTCGCCGGCGTACAGGGCCGTCTGGAAGGCCCGGACGAGCAGGGCCGGGTTCTGGCGGGCGGCCTCGGTCATCAGGTGGTGCGCCTCGCCGTACCGGCCCCAGGAGAAGTGGGCGGTGGCCTGGGTGTGGAGGATGCGCGAGCGCAGCGCCGGATCACCGGTCAGCGCCTCGGCCTCGCCGGCCAGCGCCTGGCCCCAGTCCAGCTCCCCCGCCTCGGTGGCGGACTCGGCCGCCGAGGTCAGGCGCCGCGCGCGGGTCTCCTCGTCGCCGGAGGTCAGTGCGGCGGCGCGCTGGTACGCGGCGGCCGCCGCGGCGTACCCGTGCCGCCGTCTGGCCCGGTGCGCGGTGCGTTCGAGCTCCGCCGCCACCTGCTCGCTCGGGCCGACGGTGGCCGCGGCCAGGTGCCAGGCCCGCCGGTCGGCGTGGTGGTCGCCGGTCAGCGTCTCGGCCAGCGCGGCGTGCACGGCCAGCCGCGCGCTGATCGGCGCCCGCTGGTAGACGGCCTCGCGGATCAGCGGATGGCGGAAGCGGACGTGCCGCCCGTCGGCCGTCACGAGCCCCACGCTCTCGGCGGGACGCAGGTCCGCGGCCGTCACGCCGAGCAGCTCGGCGGCGGCGAGCACCTCGTCCAGCCCCTCCCCCGCGGCGGCCACCAGCAGCAGCGTCCTGGTCGCCTCGGGCAGGTGGTCCACCTGGCTGTGGAAGGCCGCCTGGAGCCGGCTGGTCAAGGGCAGCGCGCCGGGCCCGTAGGCGTCCCGGTGCAGGGCGGCGGGCAGCTCGATGAGCGCCAGCGGGTTGCCCTGCGCCTCGGCGAGCAGCCGGTAGCGCTGGCCCGGGGTCAGCCGGTCGCCCTTCAGCACGGCCGCCGCGGCGGGCGAGGACAGCCCGGTCAGCGTGATCTCGGGCAGCCCGTGCACGTCGTCCCCGCGGGTGGCCATGATCAGGGCGATGCCCTCGGCGTCCAGCCGCCTGGCGGCGAAGGCGAGCGCGGCGCGGGAGCCGGGGTCCAGCCAGTGCGCGTCGTCGATGAGGCACAGGACCGGGCCGTCCTCGGCCGCCTCGGCCAGCAGTGACAGCACGGCCAGGCCGACGAGCAGCGCGTCGGCGCCCTCCCCCTCGGTCAGGCCGAGCGCCGTCTCCAGCGCGCGCCGCTGCGGTGGCGGCAGCCGGTCGGCCCGGTGCAGCACGGGCCGGAGCAGCAGGTGCAGGCCCGCGTAGGCCAGCTCGCTCTCGGACGGCACGCCGCTGCGCCTGATGACCTGGATGCCGCCGGCACGTCCGGCGGCGTAGTCGAGCAGCGCGGTCTTACCGATTCCCGGCTCGCCTTTGAGCACCAGAGCACCACTCCGGCCGGCCCTCACCCTGTCGAGAAGCTCGTCGATGACGGATGTCTCGGCCTCTCGCCCGTACAGCATGCGCTCCCTTACCGACACAATTACCTAATCGCGACAGATGACCATTATGTGCGGTTTCTCTAGCTTTCATGGTCATGAAGAACATCGACGAGCTCATCGCTCGCTACATCGCCACCTGGAACGAGACCGACCCCGCCGCCCGTCGCGCCGCCATCGACGCGCTGTGGACCCCTGACGGCGTCTACACCGATCCGATGGCGGTCGCCTCGGGAACCGCCGCGATCGACGCCACCATCGCCGCCGTCCAGGAGCAGTTCCCCGGCTTCACCTTCACGCTGGGCGGGCCGGTGGACGCCCACCACGACATCGCCCGCTTCACCTGGGAGCTGGCGCAGGACGGCGCCGAGCCGCTGGTGGTCGGCTTCGACGTGGCGGTCGTCACCCCCGAGGGCCGCATCGACCGCGTCCACGGCTTCCTCGACAAGATCCCCTCCTGAAGAAGGACGACCATGAAGAACACTTCGCGATTCCTGGCAGCCGCCCTGCTGACGGCCCTGCCGCTCGTCGCGCTCGCCGCGCCCGCCCAGGCGCAGCGTGCGAAGGGACCGGAGACCGGCCCCGTGATCGAGGGCTCGATCTCCCCTCAGGCGCGGACCTTCATCGACCGGCAGACCCGGTTCGGCTCCATGCCCACCGGCGACGGCGCCGAGCGGGTCGAGGTCTACGGCGAGATGTTCGCCGACGACGCGACCCTCTGGGAGGCCGCCGGCCGGATCATCCACGGCAAGACCGCCATCAAGCAGTCCATCTCGGCCACGCTCAAGCTGGTGCCGCAGTTCGGGTTCACGCCTCAGCGCCTCGCGGCCGGCGGCGACACCGTGATGTACGGGGCCCACAACACGGCCGTCATCGCCGGCAAGACGGTCGAGTACCCCGCCATCTACCGGGTGGTCCTCGACGCGTCCGGTGACGTGGTGCAGGGGCGGCGCTACTACGACCGCTACTCCTGGTT
>NZ_JOAG01000047.1 GCF_000725485.1 Nonomuraea candida
CTTGATCGCCTGGCTGACGCGGGCCTGGGTCACGTGCAGCCGCTGCGCGGTGCGGCCGAAGTGCAGCTCCTCGGCCAGCGCCAGGAAGATCTCGATGTCACGCAGCTCCACCTGCGACGCTCCCCTTCAATTGATTAGCGGGAGGTTATGGCATGTTACCGGACTGGGGATTGTTCGCCGGACGCCGGAACGCCAGGCTTAAGGACATCCGGAACACCGGTATTTGTGCGGATCCATCTGTCGGCGACAGGGGTGGACCGCTGGAACGATCATGAAGGAGACACGGCGATGAGCGACGCCTTCGACGTCGTCGTGATCGACGACGCCGGCCTCATCAACCAGGCGCCCGGCTTTCTCGACCGGGTGCCGGCCGGCGCCTGACCCGGCGCACACGTATCCGACGGAGGAATGATGACCGCTTACATGCTCGCGCACCTGCGCAGGCCCGCCGAGGTCCACCCCGAGGTGCTGGAGTACCTGGAGAGGATCCAGCCGGCGCTGGAGCCCTTCTCGGGCCGCTTCCTCGTGCACGGAGGCGCGCCGGAGGTGCGGGAGGGCCAGTGGCCCGGGGACGTCGTGCTGGTGGAGTTCCCGTCGATGAAGCACGCTCGCGACTTCTACGACTCGGCCGCCTACCAGGAGATCAAGCCGCTCCGCACCGCCCATCTCGAAGGCGACCTGATCATCGTGGACGGCGTCGGCCCCGACCACGACTCGGCCGCGATGGCGGCCGCCATGCGCTCCTCCTGACGGAGGCGCGCCATTCTCGACACTCACCACGGTAAGGAAGATCATGGCACTGGACGGACTCCGCCCGGACGAGCGGCTCGCGTCCGCCCCGGACCTGCGCGACCACCTCGAACGGTGGTCCCAGGCGACCGGAATCACCGTGGAGGTGTGGGCCGTTCCCGCCGCGCCCCTGGCCGCTCCGCTCGCGGAGCTCGTCCGGGCCACGGTCCTCGACGTCCTGGACGGCTTCGAGGCGGACGGCACGGTGCGGCACGTGGGCTTCGCGCTCACCATGAGCGCCCGCGGCCTGCGCCTGACCGTCAGCGGCGACGGCATCGGGCTGCCGCCGGCGCGACTCGCCGAGCGCCTGCACGCCGGCCACGCCCGGTTCGCGGCCCTGGGCGGCAGGCTGTCGGTGAACGCCGTCCTCGGCGGCGGGGTGACCGTCAGCGCGGCGGTGCCCGCGCCCAGGTGATCGCGCGGGCGGCCCGGCCGGGCCGCCTCCCGGCCCTCCGCCGAGCCCACTTCCCGCCACCAGGGCCCCGTACGGGCCTCGCGACAAGGACGGTATCCCGTGACCACCCCCCACGACCGGGCCGCCGAGACGAGCGTCATCGAGCTCACCGCCGTGCTGGAGGAGTTCACCCGGATGTTCATCCGGCTGCCCAGGGTGCAGCGGATGGGCTTCACGACGCTGTCGGTCCTGCACACGCTGGCCGGCCGCGGCCCCCAGCGGCTCTCCACGCTCGCCGCCGGCGAGCAGGTCACGCAGCCGGCCATGACCCAGATCGTGGCCAGGATGCGGCACGAGGGCCTGGTGGAGCGCAGACGGGACCCCTCGGACAAGCGGGCGGTCCTCGTCCACCTCACGGCGGCGGGCGCGGCCGTGGTGAAGGGACGCCGGGCCGACCGCATCGCGCATCTCACGGACCTCACCGGCCGTCTCACACCGGCCGAGTGGGCCCCCGTCCTGGCCGCCCTGCCCTCCCTCAGACGCCTGGTGGAGATCGACCGGCGCCGCGAGCAGGAGAAGCGATCGTGACGCGGCCACCGGGCGCCCGCCCCGATCCACGCCCCCGGCGAGGTGCCGCCTCCCGAGAAGGCCGGCCCTCCGGTCACGCGCCGTCCCGGCGATCGGGCACGGCGGCGCCGGAGGCGGCAGGCGGCTCGGCGACCTGATCGGCGGCCCCTATGCCGGTGGCGGCGGCCTGATCGGCAGCCTCCGTGTCGGTGGCGGCGGCCGGCTCCCCGGCAGGCGGGGTGCGGTAGGCGCGAAGGGGACCGTTGGCCGCGGCGACGGCGGCGACCGCCAGGACCGCGGACAGCCCGCCGAAGACCAGGGCGAAGGAGGCGGAGGTGGCCGACGCCAGCAGGCCGCCGCGGAAGTTGCCGAGCTCGGGACCCGCGACACCGATGACGTGCTCCACCGAGGAGACCCGCCCCCGGAACGCGTCCGGGGTCTCCCGTTGGACCAGGGCGCCGCGCGTGACGACGGACACGGTGTCGGCGGCGCCCGCGACGGCCAGGCAGCCGAGCGCCGGCCACAGCGGCCCCGCCAGGCCGAAGCCGGCCAGCGCCAGACCCCAGACCCCGGCCGCGGCCAGCTGCACCAGGCCGGCCCGGCGCGGGCGCGTCACCGTGCCGGACAGCAGGCCGGCCGTGATGCCCCCGACCGCGACGGCCGACAGGAACAGGCCGAGGGTGCGCGGGTCTCCCCCGAAGCGGATCTCGTTGACCAGCGGGAAGAGCGCGACGGGCATGGCGAGCAGCGTCGCGGCCAGGTCGGTGGCCATGGAGCCCCACAACGTCGGACGGCGCAGCACGATCCGCCAGCCGCCCCGCTCCGGCCGGCGCCCGCGGCCGGTCGCGCCCGTGCCGCTCGTGCCTTCCGGCCGCATGGCGGGCAGGCGGACCACCGTGAGCATCGACACCGCCACGGCCACCGCCTGGGTCGCGTACGCGGCGGGGAGGTCCCAGCGGGCGATGATCAGCCCGGCCAGCGCGGGCCCGGCCAGCATCGCCACCTGGAAGGAGAGGTTGGTCAGCGCGAGACCGGCCGCGACCTGGTCATCCGCCAGCAGCCGGACGGGGAGGGCGCGCCGGGCCGGGACGCCGAGCGCGCCGCAGCTCGTCCCGAGCGCGACCAGGGCGAGCAGCAGCAGCACGTCCCGATTGCCCGCCAGGGCCTGGGCGCACAGTCCCGCGGCGGCCAGCAGCTGGCCCGCAGTGGTGGCCCGCACCACCGTACGGCGGTCGACGGTGTCGGCCAGCGTGCCGCCGAGCAGCCCGAACAGCACCGTCGGCAGGCCGGTGGCGAGCCCGATCGCGCCGGTGCCCACCGGGCTGCCGGTCAGCTCCCAGACCTGGGCCAGCACCGCCACGTTGGCGATCTGCGCCCCGAGCTGGGAGACCGAGGTGCCGATCCACAGGTCGCGGAACGGCCGGCTGTCGCGCAGCGGGCGGGTGTCGAGAAACCGGAGGCGCACCCGCCTCCTCATCGCGGTTGCCCGGCGGGGTGGCGGAGCAGCCGCCGCCGTCCCGGCCGGCGTCGCCCGGAGGGATCCCATAGTGTCACAGCGCTAATATAACAGCGCTACGACAAAGCGCTCCTCGCTCCGGCGAGGCCCGAAGCGCTGTTCCATCCCCGAGAGGAGCCCCCTTGTATCCCCCGATCGAGCCGTACGAGCACGGCATGCTCGACGTCGGCGACGGCGACCTCGTCTACTGGGAGGTCTGCGGCAACCCGGACGGCAAGCCGGCGGTCGTCGTGCACGGCGGCCCGGGATCGGGCTGCTCGACCGGCTCGCGCCGCAGGTTCGACCCGGAGCGGTTCCGCATCGTCCTGTTCGACCAGCGCAACTGCGGCCGCAGCCGCCCGCACGCCAGTGACCCGGCGACCGACCTGACCCGCAACTCCTCCAGGGCGTGCCCGAGGCCCACCGCGACGGGGACGTGTTCGAGGTGCTGGCGGCGTACTCGCGCCTGCTGTCCGACCCCGACCCCGCCGTACGCGCAAAGGCCGCCCGGGACTGGGTCGCCTGGGAGGACGCGGTGATCTCCCAGGAGGCCAACGGCACGCCCGGCGCCTACGGTTCCCAGCCGGACGACGCCCTCATGGCCATGACCCGCATCTGCGCGCACTACTTCGCCAACGCCGCCTGGCTGGAGGAGGGCGCGCTGCTGCGCGACGCGGACCGGCTGGCCGGCATCCCCGGCGCGCTCATCCACGGCCGGCTCGATCTCGGCAGCCCGCTCCGGACCGCGTGGGAGCTGGCCGAGGTCTGGCCGGACGCCACGCTGCGCGTGATCGAGGACTCCGGGCACACCGGCAGCGAGACCCTCAGAAAGGTGCTGCACGAGGCCATCGAGGCCTTCTCGCCCGCCAGGGAGGGCTGACCACGGGGCGCGGGCGGTGCGGGGCGCTCATTTCTCCGGGGTGATGCGCATGCTGTGCGGAGACAGGGCCGCCTGCAGCCGGACGCCGCCGATGACCGTGCCCCGCTCACTGGCGGCGTTCTTCCCGGCCCAGTCCATCGCGCGCTTGCGCAGCTCCGGCTGAGGGACCAGGGCCGCGTCGGCCATGGTGGCGAACAGCGTGGTGCAGGCGTCTTCGCGGGTGCCGAGACGGCAGGTGGCCTTCAGCACCCTGATCTGGTCGGCGGCGTCGTACTCGATCTCCACGTACCTGTTGTCGTCGCCGCCCGGGGGCAGGCACCTCATCCACCGCTTGGCCCTGCTCCACGTGTCCGGCTCGCCGGGTTTGCTGGCACAGGTGTAGGAGTTGGCCTTCTTCATCCACTCGTCGACGATCAAGGAGAGGGTCACTCCGGGCAGGTACTGGTCGCCTGTGTCGGGGAAGCCGTCGCCGAACGCGAGGGGGGCGGTGCCGCCCCGCGGCTCGGCGGTGAGCAGCCCCGCGCCGCCGCCCAGCACGCCGCCCAGCACGAGCGCCGCGACGACCACGCCGGCCAGCGGGAGGAGGATCCCCTTCCGCCTCCCCGGCACACGCGAAGGCGGCGGGGGTGGTGGAGGTGGAGGTGGTGGTGGAGACGGCGGCGTGGGGAAGTGGTGCGGAGCGGGCGGCGGCCCGGGGGAAGGGTGCGGAGCGGGCGCGTGCTGGCGCGGCGGGGATGGCGGCGGCGCGGGCGGGACCGGGCGCCAGCCGGCGCCGTCCCACCAGAACCGGCCATCGGGAGAGCGCTGTCCCACGGTCATGTCGAAATCCTGACGTCGAGCTCGACGGCGTCGTCCTTCGACGTCACCAGCACGTACGTGTAGTCGAGAATCGTGGCTTTGGTGTCCTTGTCCGCCTCGATCATCTGCGTCAGCCAGTCGCGGATCTGGGCGGCGGCGGCCGGGTCGTCCCGGTAGGGCAGCACGGCGAACCAGCTCAGGTACGCCCGGCCGGCCTCGGTGAGCGGGCCGCCGTCGGCGTGGAAGACCTTGCCGGTCAGCCGGTGGACGCCGCCGTCCGAGACGTGCACCCACGACTGGAAGGCGATCGAGCCCACCACCATCTGGCACGACCAGGCGCCCTTCGACGGGTTCTCGCAGGCGTGGCCGCGGCCCTTCAGCGCCTCGACCAGCGCGGCCGCCTCGACCCCGGGGATGCAGTCGCGCGCGCCGCAGGACTGCGTCACCTGGCCGGCGCGCACGTCACGCGCGTACAGGTACGCGCCCGCGCCGGCCGCGAGGAAGGCGGCCAGGCCGGCCGCGAGGATCAGGATCCAGCGGGAGCGTCCGGCCACCTCAGGCACCGTTCCGCACGAACTGGTCCCAACGGCCGCGGAACGCGGCGGCGGACAGCCCGAGCACGTCCCGCGCCATCCGGTCGAAGATCGGCAGCTCGAAGAAGGAGGCGCCGGTGCTGGGCCGCTCGATCACCCGCGCGTACAGCTCGACCGCCGCGTCCCGGCCCTTGAGCCGCTCGGCGAGGCTGAACACCGACGCGCCCAGGTCGTAGTTGAAGCCGGCGTCCCGGCCGTAGAAGTCCTTGTTCGACGGCGGCGTGCCGCGGAACCGGCCGCTCCTGACCCCGGCGGCCACCCGGGAGCGCACCTGGGCGGCCCGGGCCGGGTCGCCGACCGTCTCGGTGTAGCGGGCGAAGCCCTCGACGGCCCACGTCGGCGGCCCCAGTTCGCCGACGGCGGCCATGGTGGCCCGCGCGGACACCGCGTGCGCCAGCTCGTGGCGGATCGTGCTCGACGGGTCGGCGGCCCCGTGGCCGCGCAGGTTCACCACGATCCGGGAGGCGGCGTACTCGCCCTGGTGGACCTGGCCGTTCTCGCCCACGCCGAGCTCACGGTGCTGGAGGCCCAGCGCCTCCGTGCCGGCCGGGCCGGAGGAGCCGTAGCCGTACCACTGCCGGAAGTTCGCCTTGTCGCGGGTGAAGAACAGGACGTGGCCCGGGTAGGTGAGCCGGTCGCCCCACAGCCCCTCGATGACGCCCAGCTCCCGCTCGGTGACGGCGGCGTAGCGGTCCAGGTCGGCGACGCTGCGGTCGCCCGCCAGCCACACCTTCTCGCCCACCTGGACCACCTTGAGCGCGTCGGTGTGCCACGGCGCCTCGGCCGCCGGGGCGCCGCCACTCTGGGCCGGCCGGTTCGCGATCGTCACCCGGGTGATGCCGGTGACCACGTCGCCCTTGACCTGGTAGACGAACGACTCGGCGGGCGCGATGTCCCCGGGACCGGCGTCCGCGGTCAGCTTGAGCACCCGGATGACCGGCCCGAACCGGCTCTCCCCGTCGGCCACGCGCTGCTCGGTGGTGTATTCGGTGATGTGCCGGACCTCGGCGAGCTCGAACTGGCGCAGGTTGGCGAAGACCAGCCTCTCGTACCGCATGAGCTCGTCGTTGGAGCCGTCCAGGTCGGCCAGGTACGCCCGCTCGTCACGATCCCGCAGCGCCGCGGCCCGGCGCTGCAGGAGCTTGCCGAGGCGCTGCTTGCCCGAGCCGCCGGAATCGTAGTCCTCGCTCTGGATGAACGGCCGCTGCGGCCCGCCGCACCCGGCGATCAGCAGCCCCCCGGCCAGCAGCACCGCGCGCCTCGACCAGGTCCCGTTCGTCTCCGGCATCCACTTCCCCCAGGATCTCGGTCGGCCCGCCCGCGGCCCGCCCCTCAGGAGACGTGCGTACCGGTACGTCGTCACCCGTCACCGATGGCTCGGCGACCCGAGTCTTCGACGGTCACGGGTGTCGACGGCGTCGCACACCGTACGACCGGACGATGCGGGCACCTCATCCCGCACCTCCCGCCAGACCTCTGCGGGAAGACAATGTAACGAGGCGCCGCGCGAGCGTCATTGGCGGTCAGCGCACAGTTGTTGCCGCGCAGCGCGCTCCCCGCCCTGGCCCGGCCCGCCGGCGGGCCGGGCAGGCCGGAAATTCGCTGGCCCGCCCGGCCTCCTCCGCCGCACACTGAGGGCGTGATGACGGAGGGTAACCGGCTGTATCGGGATCTGTGCGGGGCGCTGGTGCCCGGCGCGGGGCTGGAGGCGGTGGCGGCGGAGCTGTCACGGGTACTCGCGCCCGTGGTGCCGCATGACGCGCTGCGCTGCGGGACGAGCAATCCGTCGTCCGGCCCGGGCATCACCACGCTGGCGTTCTGGCACGGATACACCGCCGACCTCGGCCGCGAGCTGCTCAGGGCGGACCGGGCGGGAGAGTACATACGCGAGGTGACCCATCTGGCGGGCCGGCAGGTCCCCGTGACGGTGGCCAGGCGGCCCCCGCGCGGCACGCGTGACCGGCTGCTGGACGAGCACGGGGCCGGCGAGGAGCTGTGCCTGGCGCTGCGGGACGCGCGGGGCTGGTGGGGCCTGCTCTGCCTGATGCGGGCGGCGGCCGCCCGGCCGTTCGACGAGGCCGACGCGCGCCGGCTGGCCGCCGTCGGGCCCGCGCTCGCCGCCGCGTTCCGCCGCTACGTGACGGCCCCGGCTGTCAGGTCCCCCGGGCACGGGCCGCCGCCGGGCATGCTCGTCGTCGGGGCCGACAACCGGATCAGGACGATGACGCCGCAGGCGGGGCCGTGGCTGGAGGCGATGCGGGCGCATCTGTCCGTACCGGGGTGGCTGGCCGACTGCTCGTTCGCGTGCCTGGCGGCGGCGGCGCGCGAGCGGCCGGGGCCCCTGCGGTTGTGCGTCCCGGCGGCGGGATGCGGCTGGTGGACCACGATCGAGGCCCAGCGGCTCGGCGACGCCGACGACGTGGCGGTCATGATCCAGCGCGCGAGCGGCAGGTCGCTGATGCCCGCCTTCTGCGACTGGTACGGCGTCACCGCCCGCGAACGGCAGATCATGCAGCACCTCTACAGCGGGTCCGCGCCCAAGCAGATCGCCCGTGCCCTCGACCTGTCCGTCCACACGGTCGGCGACCATCTCAAGGCCCTCTTCCGCAAGACGGGCACGAGCGGGCGCGACGAGCTCATCGCGTCCCTCAACACCTGACCTGCCCGGGGGATCGCCGTCTCCGTCCGCCGGTCCGCCCGCCTGCCGGCCCCGACGCCGGCGCGGGGACGTCGGGGACGGTGTTCCGCGGACGGGCACCGAGGACGGTGTTCCTCCGCGGACATCGGCGGGCCCTTCTGACGGGAGAGGGTCGTCAAGGAGGCCCGCGTGGGGAGGGGGTCAGCAGGCGATGAGGAGCGAGAACGGCCGGTCGTCGTCGACGCTTCTCGGGCTCGGGCCCGAGGGGGTGGCCGTGCGGACGAAGAGCGTCCTCCCGTCCACCGCGCCGACCAGGATCGACGCGCTGCCCGGCCCGGGGTCGCCGCCGCCGTTGGTGTTGACGGTGCCGGTGAGGGCGCAGCGGCTGATGTCGGCGTTCGTCGTCAGGTTGTAACGCCCCTGGCCGAACTTGTTGACGTTGCCGATGCCCGAGGCGGCGAGCAGGTTCCCGTTCGCGGCCACCTTGGCCCAGAACGTGACACCCGCGGCCCGCTGGGCGGGCTGCGCCGCCGAGGCGTCCTGTGCCGTCGCCCCCGAGACGGCGAAGACGCCGCCGGCGACGAGAGCGGCCGCCGCCACCGTCATGGCCGCCTTGATCGAATTCCTCATGTCTACCTCCGTGAGCCGCAAGGACGGAGCCGAACCGCCGGATCGCACGCCGGCTCTTCGGCCCCTCCGTTTTCCTCCGGTGAATGCGCGTCCGCCGGAGCTCTTGTCGTCCAATGTGCGGCGTGGCCGCAGGTGGGCGGTATCCCGAGCTTTGGGGATTGCGGCGCTGAGATATTCGCCAGAGGCTCGCCATATCGCCAAATAAGAGGAAAAAGGCGGCGCGGAATTGCGCCCCCCTCGGCGCGCGCCGGTCCGCCTTGTGGCCCGTCTCCAGGCGCTATCGCCATTCTGGAGACGCCTTGCAGATCCTTTGTAGGAACGGCCGCGAGCGTAGGTGCTGTCGCTGACAAGCGCACTCCCCTCCGAATTCGAAGGACGTCGCCATGCAGACCACCGCCACGCTTCGCCTGCTGCTCACCACCGCCTCCGCCGCCCTGGCCCTCGGCGCCGGCCTCGCCGCCCCCGCCGTGGCCGCCGCCCCCGACCCCGCCAAGCCCCCGGAGCCTGAGGTCTCGCTGCTGTTCGACTGCGGCCGGTACGCCGAGAACCGCACGACCACCCGGAGCGAGACGCTGACCCGGTCGCGGACCTGGATCGACGAGCGGGTCCCGTACAGCCAGGCCGCCTGCCACGACAACAAGTACGGCAGCTACCGCACCGACTGCTCCGGCTACGTGTCCATGGTGTGGGGCCTGAGGTCCTCCTACACCACCGCGACCCTCGACCAGGTCTCGCACCCGATCGACCGCGCCGGCCTGCGCCCCGGCGACGCGTTACTGCGCCCCGGCCACGTCGCCCTGTTCATCGGCTGGGCGGACGCCGCCAGGACCAAGCCGCTGGTACGCGAGCAGATGGGCGGCGACGGCACACCCACCGTCGAGCGGGTCTGGACGCAGTCCTACGCCGCGACCTACACGCCGGTGCGCTACGACAAGATCGCCGAGGACGCGCTGGGCTCCTCCCTGTCGGGTGACGGCAAGGCGGACATCGCGACGGTGCTGCCGTCCGGCGAGGTCAAGGCCTGGCGCAACGGGGCCGGCTTCGCCGCCATGCCCTGGGACGCCGACGCGATCATCGCCACCGGCTTCACCAACGACAACCTGCACTTCGCCGACCTCGACGGCGACCGCAAAGCCGAGAACGGCGCAGGATTCGCCGCCATGCCCTGGGACGCCGACGCGATCATCGCCACCGGCTTCACCAACGACAACCTGCACTTCGCCGACCTCGACGGCGACCACGAAGAACAACCTGCACTTCGCCGACCTCGACGGCGACGGCAAGTCCGACATCATCACCGTCCTGGCCAACGGAGACGTCAAAGCCTGGCACAACGGCGCCGGATTCGCCGCCATGCCCTGGAACGCCGACGCCATCATCGCCACCGGCTTCACCAACGACAACCTGCACTTCGCCGACCTCGACGGCGACCGCAAATCCGACATCGCCACCGTCCTGGCCAACGGAGACGTCAAAGCCTGGCACAACGGCGCCGGATTCGCCGCCATGCCCTGGAACGCCGACGCCATCATCGCCACCGGATTCACCAACAAGAACCTGCACTTCGCCTGACCCGCACCTGCGCTGAAAGGCGGACCGCCACCACGGCGATCCGCCTTTCTTCGTTTACGGTCCCTGCTCAAGCCGGTACGGTGCAAAGCACGGGACTCATGGGGGTGTACATCGCATGCTCGTCTTGATGCTGGGGCCGATCGAAGTTCGGGCAGATGGCGAGACCGTACCCCTGGGAGGCGCAAAGCCGAAGGCGCTGCTGGCCGCGCTGACGCAGCACCCCCGCCAGGTCCTCTCCATCGAGCGCCTCATCGACCTCATCTGGGACGAGTCCCCGCCCAATTCCGCGACCGCGCTGGTGCACACCTACGTCTCCGCGTTACGCAGGGGCCTGGCCGCCATCGGGCGGCAGTCAGCCCTCGTCACCCGCTCCCCCGGCTACCTCTTCGACGTCCAGCGCACCGAGAACGACCTGGAGATCCACGACCGCCACCTCGACCTCGCCAGGCGGCTGGAGCGCGAGGGCGACCACGCCGAGGCCATCAAGCACTACCGGCAGGCGCTCGCCCTCTGGCGCGGCCCCGCGTTCGGCGGCGTCGAGTCGGCGTTCGCCCGCACGCGGGCGGCCGTCCTGGAGGAGGACCGGCTGAGCATCGAGGAAGGGCTCGCCCGGTGCGACCTGGCCGGCGGCAGGCCCGCCGAGTGCGCCTCGCGCATGGCCCGGGTCAGCGCCCTGCATCCGCTGCGCGAGGAGGCCAGGGAGCTGCTGATGCGCGGCCTGTACGCGAGCGGCCGGCAGGCCGACGCCCTCACCGCGTACCGCGACGGCCGCCGCCACCTGCGTGACGAGCTCGGCATCGAGCCCGGCGCCAGGCTCCGCAGCCTGCACGACCAGGTGCTCAGCGGCACCCTCGCGGCGCCCGCCGCCCGCGCGCCCGCCGGCACGGGCCCGAAGCCCGCCGCGGCCGGCCGGGCGCCGGCCGTGGTGAAGGAGCACCCGGTCCCGAACAACCTGCCGCCCGGGATCGGCGACTTCACCGGCCGGGCCGAGCAGCTGGAGGCCCTGCGGCAGTTCGCCGCGACCGCCCGCGCGCATCCGGGGCCGGCGACGCCCACCGTGGTCGTGTCGGGTTTCGGCGGGGCGGGCAAGTCGGCGCTCGCCGTACATGCCGCCTATCTGCTCAAGGACGTCTATCCCGACGGCCAGCTCTTCGCGGACCTGCGCGGCGTGGACGGCGACACCGGGGTCAGGGACGCGCTCGGCCGCTTCCTCGGCGCCCTCGGCGTCAGCGTGGCCGAGCGGCCGGACAACCTGGACGACCGCGTGGAGCTCTACCGGCGCAAGGTCGCGGGCCGCAACCTGGTGATCGTGCTGGACAACGTCAGCGGCGAGCACCAGGTGCGCAAGCTGCTCCCCGGCTCCCCCGGCTGCCTGGTGATCATCACCAGCCGGTTGCGGCTGACCGGGCTGGAGGCGTCCGAGCTGCTCGAACTCGGCTTCTTCCCCGTGGACGTGTCCGTCGAGATGCTCAGCAAGATGATCGGCCCGGACCGGATCGCGACCGACCCCGGCTCCGCCACCACCATCGCCCGCCTGTGCGGCGGCATCCCGCTGGCCATCCGCGCGGCCGGCGGCAAGCTGCTCGCCCGCCCGCACTGGCCGCTGCGCGCCCTGGCCGACCGCCTGTCCGACGAGCGGCGCCGGCTCGACGAGCTGGCGGTGGGCGACCTCGCGATCCGCTCCAGCCTCCAGCTCAACTACGCCGAGCTGACCGGCGGCCACCGGCGCGCCTTCCACCTGCTGACCCTCCTCGACCTGCCCGACTTCGGCTCCTGGCTCGTCGCGCCGCTGCTCGACGTCTCCACCCAGGAGGCGGAGGACATCACGGAGCACCTGGTGGACCTGCGGCTGCTCGACGTGGCGGGCGTCGACCCGCTCGGCCGCGTCCGGTACCGCTTCCACGACCTCGTGCAGCTCTTCGGCGCCGAGCACGCCGCCGGGGAGGAGGTGGACGAGGCGTTCGGCCGGATGCTGGCCACCTGGACGGCGCTGGTCGAGGCCGGGGCGCGCCGGCTGCCCCGGGCCACGCTCGGCCTGTGGCGGCCGTCGTCCGCGGCCGTGGACCTCGACCCGGGGTTGCGCGCCGAGGTCGAGGAGAACCCGACGGGGTGGCTGCGCGCGGAGACCTCGACGGTGGTCAGGATCGTCGAGCGCACCCACGAGCTCGGGGCCGACAAGATGGCGACGACGCTGATCGCCTCGCTGCTGTCGTCGCCGTTCGCGGTGCGCAACGAGTTCGACGGCTGGCAGCGCACGCTCGACGTGGCGCTCGTGGCGGCCAGGGCCGCCGCCGACCGGGGCGCCGAGGCGACCGTGCTCGCCCGCCTCGGGCAGCTCTCCTACGAGAAGGACGACTTCACCGCCGCGCGGGAGCACTTCCGGCAGGCCCTGCGCCACGCGGAGGCCGTCGGCGACGAGCCCGTCCAGGCGGTCGCCCGGGTCGGTCTCGGCGCCGTCCATCGGGACCTGGGACAGTTCGGGCCGGCCGCGGCCGAGTTCGGCGCGGGCGCGCGCATCGCCGAGCGGCTCGGTGACCAGCTCGTGGTCGCCGCCGCGCTGTACGGGCTCGGCACGACCCGCAGGGACGCCGGCGACCTGGACGAGGCGGCCGAACTCCTGCGGGCCTGCGTGGCGCTCAACCGCAAGCTGGACGACAAACGCGGCGAGGCGTTGTCGCTACGCGGCCTCAGCCTGTGCCACCGCGCGGCCGGCGAGCCGGGCCCGGCGGCGGAGTTCAGCGAGCAGGCCGTACGCATCCTCGTCGCGGCGGACGACCCGCTCAGCGCCGAGTACGCGCGCCAGTCGCTGGCCAAGGCCATGATCAGGCAGGGCCGCACCACCGCGGCGGCCGACCTCCTCGACGCCTCCCACCGGCTCTTCGACCGGCACGGCGACCGGTTCGGCGTCGCGCTCGTCACCCGGACCCAGGGCGAGCTGGCCCTGGCGGACGGCGCGGACGCGCGGGCCCGCGACCTGCTCACCACCGCGCTCGGCCAGTGGACGGAGCTCGGGCTCGACCTCTGGCGGGCCCGCACGCTGCGCGACCTGGCCGCGGCCGAGTCGGAGACGGACCCGGCCGCCGCGTCCCGGCACTGGCGGGAGGCGGTCGAGACGTTCACCCTCCTCGGCGCCCGCGAGGCGACCGAACTGTCCGCCACGGACCCGAGAACCTGGCGCGCACACACCCACCGCCCGGTCCCCGCACACGAATGACGTCCGGATCGGGGCCCGTCATCGCCGGAGCCCTCTGCCGGTGAGGGAAGGCGCCCCCGGTCACCCCTCTGAGCAGGGTGATCGTTGTCGCCGATCACCCGGTTGGGACGGTCGGCGCCGCTGCCTGGTGTTCCTCGCGTGCCTGCCGAGGACGGCGTCCCCGGGCCGGGCGCCCGCTGTCGGCCTGGTTGGTCGGGAAAGCGGGGTTCGATCTCCTCTGATCCTGATTGCGATACGGGCCCCGCGAAGAGGATCATGTTGGGCTGGCGCCCCGGAGCAGTGGCGAGGAGACCTCATGTCTCGCCCGGGTCCGGAGCCCAGACTCTGCCCGCCGGTCCAGGAGGTATGCGCGTGTTGGTCGACGCTGCGCGCCGGAGCGTCCGTGGGCGCCGCCCGAGCCGTCCCGAGCCGATCGGCCGATGACACGGCCCCTCCTGCAAGCAAGGTCATGGCAGGTTCCAAGTCAGCGGCAAGCCGCGTCACCGATGCTGCTGTGCGGACCACACGACCGCGCGGCAGCGCACGCCCCCGTACGGCCACGCGGCAGCCAACCGCCCGCACGCCCCCGCGACAGCGAGCCCCCGGCACGACCACGCGACAGTGAACCGCCCGCACGACTTCGCGCGCCCGGCGACGACCTCGCCCGGACCCGTGTGCCGCCCCCGAGGAGCGGGCCCGATCGAGACCGCCCACCCGGACACGTTCCACCTTTGCTGGAGAAGAGGACACATGACTACGGATGTGACGGGCGTGAACCGCCCTCTCACCGACTCGCCCGGCCGCATTCACGAGGCCCTGGAGGCGCAGTGCCGGCGGACGCCCGATCGTGTCGCCGTCGTCGCGGGCACGAGCCGGCTGACCTACGCCGAGCTCGACCGCAGGGCCAACGGGATCGCCCGCGCCCTGGCCGCGCGGGGTGTCGGGCGCGGCGACCTGGCGGCGATCTGCCTGGACCGCGACGAGTGGCTGGTGCCCGCGCTGATCGGGGTGCTGAAGGCGGGGGCGGCCTACGTGCCGCTGGATCCGGCGTACCCGGCGGAACGCTTACGGTTCATGGCCGAGGACGCCGCCGTGAGCGCGGTGGTCACCTCGGCGGCGCGGCGCGACACCGCCTCGCTGACCGGCGCCTCCGCCGTGCTCGTCGACGACGTGACGCCCGCCGCGCACGGTCCCGAGGTGCCGGGCGGGCCGGGTGACGCCGCGTACGTCATCTACACCTCCGGCTCCACCGGCCGCCCCAAGGGCGTGGTCGTGGAGCACCGCAACACCCTGAACCTGATGCGCTGGGAGGCGTCCGCCTACACCGCCGAGGAGCTGAGCGGCATGCTGGCCGGCTCCTCCATCTGCTTCGACGCCTCGATCACGCAGATCTTCACCCCCCTGTACGCCGGCGGCACCGTGATCATGGCGGACAACGTGCTGGCGCTGCTCACGCTGCCGGCCCGCGACGAGGTGCGCACGGTCTTCGGCGTCCCGTCCGCGCTGTCGGTGCTGCTGCGCGAGCCGCTGCCGGACGGCGTGCGCATGGTGCTGTCCGGGGGCGAGCGGCTGACCGGCGCCCTGGTCGCGCGCATGTTCGCCAACCCGGGCGTACGCCGCGTGCTCAACATGTACGGCCCCACCGAGTGCACCACCGGCGCCACGATGTTCGAGGTGACCCGCGACCACCAGGGCGAGCCGCCGCTGGGCGGGCCGATGGCGAACGCCCTGCTCAGCGTGCGTGACGCCGGCGGCCGGCCGGTCCCGGACGGGGAGATCGGCGAGTTGTGGATCGGCGGGCCCGGCGTGACCCGCGGCTACCTGGGCCACGAGTCGCAGGCGTTCCGCACCGAGCCGGACGGCACCCGCGTCTACCGCACCGGGGACCTGGTGCGGTGGGTGGACGGCGAGCTGCGTTACGTGGGCCGCGCCGACGACCAGGTCAAGATCCGCGGCTACCGGGTGGAGCTGGGCGAGGTCGAGGCGGCGCTGGACCGCCATCCCGCGGTGCGCCGCGCCGTCGTGCTGGCGCACACCGACGACGACGACATCGCCTACCTCGCCGCGCACGTGGCGGCCTCCGGCGTGACCGAGCCCGAGCTGCGCGACTGGCTGCGCGACCGCCTGCCCGACCACCTGGTCCCGGCCAGGATCGGCGTGACCGGCGACCTGCCGATCGGCCCCACCGGCAAGGTGGACCGCGCGGCCCTGCCCAAGCTGGGCGCCGCCCGTACGGGGAGCGCGGCGCCGGTCGCGCCCCGCACGGACGACGAGCGCCAGGTGGCCGAGGTGATCGCGGGCGTGCTGGGCCTGCCCGAGGTGGGCGTGCACGACCGGTTCGCCGACCTGGGCGGGCACTCGCTGGCCGCCGCCCGGGTGGTGACCGAGCTGTCACGGCGGCTCGGGCACACCGTGCCGTTGGCGGCGTTCCTGACCGAGCCGACCGCGGCCGGGCTGGCGGCGCGCCTGCGCGAGCCGGGGTCGGCCCCGGTGCGGCGGACCGGCGGGACCCGGCACCCGCTCACCGCCGCGCAACGCGAGTTCTGGACGTTGCGGCAGCTCCACCCGCACAGCCCGGTCACCACCGTGCCGGTCCGGCTGCGCGTGCGCGGCCCGGTCGGCGGCGCGCCGCTGCGCCGGGCGCTGGACGCGGTCCTACGCCGGCACGAGGCCCTGCGCAGCACGGTCTCCGTCGGCGCGGACGGCGTCCCGTACGCGGTCGTGCACCCGCCCGTCGCCGTCCCGCTGGCCGAGCACCCGGCGGGCGCGGACCCGGTGAAGGTGGCCCGGGCCGCGGCGGAGCACGTGTTCGACGTGACGAGCGAGGTGCCGCTGCTCCGCGCGAGCTTGTGCCCCGTCGGGGACGACGTGGCCGAGCTGGTGCTCGTGACCGACCACCTCGCCTTCGACGGCGGCTCGGTCGGCGTGCTGATGGAGGAGCTGGCCGCCGAGCTGGCGGGTGAGCCCGTGCCCGAGCCGGAGGTGCAGCTCGGCGACGTGGCGGTGCGCGAGCAGGAGGACCGGCCCGACCTCGCGCGGCTGCGGGAGTTCTGGCGCGGCGAGCTGGCCGGGGCGCCGGTGGCCGGGCCGCCGCCCGGCGACCTGGCGACGGGCCGGGTGATCAGGCCGCTGCCCGCGGAGTTCACGGACGGCGTGGCCGCGCTGGCCCGCGCGTGCGGCGCGACCCCGTTCGCGGTGTACGTGGCCGCTCTCGCGCTGGCCACCGGCGAGCCGGACACGCTGGTCGGCATGGTCGCGGCGCGCCGCGCCCGGCCGGAGCTGGCCCGGGTCGTCGGGCCGCTGATCGACACCGTGCCGGTACGCCTGCGGCCGGACGCCGCCCCGACCTTCCGCGACCTGGTCGTGCAGGCCGCGCGGGCCACCACGCGGGCCCTGGTCCACCAGGAGGTCCCGCCCGCCGACCTGCCCCGCGCCCCGGTGCTGCTGGCCATGCAGCACGCCGAGGTGCCGGTCCGGGCCGGCTGCCTCGAACTGCTGACCGAGGTCGGCTCGGGCGCGGCGGTGCACGAGTTCAGCGTGCTGGTCAACCGCACGGCCGCCGGGTCCGAGCTGCACCTGGAGTACGCGGTCGCGCTGCTCGGCCGGGAGGCGGCCGAGGCGTACCTGGACCGGCTGCTGTGGCTGCTGCGGCGCGCGGTGGCCGAGCCGGACCTGGCGATCGCGACGTTCGAGCCGGTCACCCCGGACGAGCGCGCCGCGTTGCTGGCCCGCGCGGCCGGGCCGGAGCTGCCGGACGATCTGCCGCCGGTGCCGCTGGCGCTCGCGGCGCACGCGGCGAGCAATACGGGCACGGCGGGCACGGCGGGCACGGCGGGCACGGCGGGCACGGCGGGCACGGCGGTGGTCGGCCCGGACGGCGCCGCGCTGAGCCACGCCGAGCTGAACGACCGTGCCGACCGGATCGCGGCCGGGCTGCTGGCGCACGGGGTGTCGCGGGGCGACGTGGTCGGCGTCCGCGTGCCCCGGGACCTGATGTTGCCGGCGGTGCTGCTGGGCGTGTGGCGGGCGGGTGCGGCGTACCTGCCGCTGGACCCGGAGCATCCGGCCGGGCGGCTGCGCCTGCTGGCCCGGGACGCGGGGGCGCGCGTGGTGCTCACGCGCGGCGAGACACTTCTCGACGGCGAGGCGCCCCGCGGGCCGGTGGCGCTCGACGCGGACCGGCTCGCGGCCGGCCCCCGGGCGGACCTGCCGGAGGTGCGCGCCGAGGACCTCGCGTACGTCACCTACACCTCCGGCTCCACCGGCGCCCCCAAGGGCGTCGAGGTCACCCACGGCGGCCTGGCCGCCCTCGTGGCCGGGATGATCGCCACACTCCGCCTCGGCCCGGACGACGTGCAGCCCGCGGTCGCGCCGCTGAGCTTCGACGCCTCCGCCTCCGAGCTGTGGAGCGTCCTGGCCGCCGGCGGCACGTCGGTGGTGGTCGACCGGGCCACGGCCACCGACGGGCACGCGCTGGCGGAGCTGATCGCCACGAGCGGGGCCACGGTGATCGACCTGGTGCCGACCGCGTACCGGATGCTGATCGCGGCCGGCTGGGCGGGCGGCCCGGCGCTGCGCGCGGTCGCCGGCGGGGAGGCGCTGGACCCGGCGCTGGCCGAGCAGATCCTGCTGCGCGTCGGCGAGTTGTGGAACGCCTACGGGCCCACCGAGACCACCGTCACCTCGACGCTGCACCGGGTGCGCGCGCACGAGGGCGACCGGGTGCCGATCGGGGCGCCGATGCCGGGCGAGCGGGCGTACGTGGTGGACGCGCGGCTGCGGCTGGCCCCGCCGGGCGCGGTCGGCGAGCTGCTGCTGGGCGGCGCCGGGGTGGCCCGGGGATACCGGGGCCGGCCGGACCTGACCGAGGCCGCTTTCGTGCCCGACCCGTTCACCCCGGGCGGCCGCTGCTACCGCACGGGCGACCTGGCGCGGTGGCGGCCGGACGGGACGCTGGAGTTCCACGGCCGCCGCGACCACCAGGTGAAGGTCCGCGGCTACCGGATCGAGCCGGGCGAGATCGAGGCCGTGCTGCGCGAGGTCGCCGACGCCGCGGTGACCGTGGCGGGCGCGGGCGCGGACGCCCACCTGGTCGGCTACGTCACGCCGGAGACGGCGGACCTGGCCGCGCTCGAACGGCACGCCCGCTCCCGGCTGCCCGGCCACATGGTGCCGCGCCGCTGGGTCGCCCTGCCGGCCCTGCCCACGCTGCCCAGCGGCAAGGTCGACCGCGACGCGCTGCCCGCGCCTGACAGCGGCCCGGACACCGGTCAGGCCGGCGCGCGGGTCGCGCCCACCACCGACGCCGAGCTTCTGGTGGCCGCCGTCTGGGCCGAGGTGCTGGAGCGGCCCGAGGTCTGGGCCGGCGACGACTTCTTCGCCCTCGGGGGCGCCTCGTTCGCCGCGACCAGGGTGGCCGCCCGCCTGCGCGAGATGTTGCAGGTCGCCGTGCCCGTGCGGTTGCTGTTCGACCGCCCGGTGCTCGCCGGCTTCGCCGCCGCGCTGGAGGAGCTGCTGGCCGCCGACCTGATGAAGGGGATCGAGGGATGACCGAGGTACGTGAGGACCGGATCGCCGAGCTCGTCCGGTCCCGGCTCGCCGCCGCGCTGAAGCAGAACGAGCAGGCCGCCGCCCCCGGCATCCCGGCGACGTCGGCCACGGACATGCCGCTGTCGCCGGCGCAGCGGCGGCTGTGGTTCCTGGCCCAGCTGGAGCCGGACACACCCGCCTACAACGTGCCGCTGACGCTGCGGCTGCGCGGCCCGGTGGACGTCGCCGCCCTCACCGGCGCGGTGGCGGACCTGGCGGAGCGGCACTGGATCCTGCGCGGCGTCATCGAGGACGGCCGCGTACGGCCCGTCGCGTCCGTGCCGGTGCCCGTGGTGGACGCGGCGGACCTGGACCCGGCGGAGCTGGAGCGGGAGCTGGCCGGGCACGCCTGGCGGCCGTTCCGGCTGGACGCCGAGCCGCCCCTGCGGGCCACGGTGTACCGCCTCGGCGACGACGCGTGCGTGCTCGCGCTCACCCTGCACCACATCGCCACCGACGCCTGGTCCGAGCGCGTGCTGCTGGACGACCTCGCCCGCCTCTACGCCGCCCGCCTCGGCCTGGAGCCGCCGCCCGCTCCCCCGGCCCTGCAGTACGCGGACGTGGCCGCGTGGGAGGCCGGGCGGCCGGACACCGACCTCGACTGGTGGGCGGGACACCTGGCGGGCCTGCCGCCGGTGCTCGACCTGCCGCTCGCCCGCCCGCGCCCGCCCGTGCCCACGTGGGAGGGCGCGGCGGTCGCGGTGGAGGTGCCCGAGGCGCTGTCGGCGAAGGTCCGGGCGGTGGCGGGGACGTCGCCGTTCATGGTCTTCCTGGCCGGGCTGCAGGCGTTGCTGAGCCGCCTGTCCGGCGTGGACGACATCGCCGTCGGGGTGCCGCACGCCGGCCGCCACCACCCCGACGCCGAGCGGGTCGTCGGCTGCTTCATCAACACGCTGGTGGTGCGCGGCGACACCTCGGGCGACCCGACCGGCGCGGAGCTGCTGGCGCGGGCGCGGGCGGCGGCGCTGGAGGCGTACGCGCACGCCGGCACACCGTTCGAGCGGGTCGTGGAGCGCCTGCAGCCGGAGCGGAACCTCGCGGTCACGCCGCTGTTCCAGGTGATGCTCAACGTCTACGACACCGGCGCGCCGGTGTCGCTGCCCGGGCTGGAGGTCGTGACCGGGACCCCGCCCGCGCCGATCGCCAAGTTCGACCTGAACCTGGAGCTCGGCGACGACGGCACCCGCTTCTCCGGCGAGCTGCGCTACCGCACGGACCTGTTCGACGAGGCCACCGTGCGGCGGCTGGCCGGCTGGTACCTGGAGCTGCTGGACGGCATGCTCACCGACCCGGACGCGCCGGTGCGGCTGCCGGCCGGCGACGACCTGCGCGGCCGGGACGCGGGCCTGCCCGTGGACGTGCCGCTGCACACGCTGGTCGAGCGGGTGGCCGACACCCGGCCGGACGCGCTCGCGGCCGGCTCGCTCAGCTACGCGGAGCTGGACCGGCGCGCCAACCAGGTGGCCCACTGGCTGCTGGCGCGCGGGGTGCGGCCGGAGGAGCCGGTCGGCGTGCTGCTGGAGCGGCGGCCCGAGCTGGTGGTCGCCCTGCTCGGCGTGCTCAAGGCGGGCGCGGCGTTCCTGCCGCTCGACCCGGTCTACCCGGAGCGGCGCAACCGGGCCGTGGTGGCCGACGCCGGGGCGCGGGTCGTGCTCACGGACGCCGAGCTCGCCGCCGCGGCGGGGGCGTCCGCCGACCGTCCCGGGGTGGCGGTGCGGCCGGAGCACCTGGCGTACGTGATCTACACGTCGGGCTCGACCGGGCGGCCGAAGGGCGTCGCGGTCGAGCACCGGCACATCACGCACTACCTCGGCGCGGTGGCCGAGGTCCTCCCGGCGGGGCTGACGTCGTTCGCGCTGGTCTCCACCGCCGCGGCCGACCTGGGCATGACGAACGTGTGGTGCGCGCTGACCACCGGCGCCACCCTCCACCTGATCGACCACGAGACGGCCACCGACCCGGCCGCGTTCGCCGCCCGCCTGGCGGCGCAGCCGGTGGACGCCATCAAGATGGTGCCCAGCCAGCTCGAACTCCTCGGCACGGCCGCGCTGCCCGCCAAGCTGCTGATCCTGGCCGGCGAGGCGGTGCCGGCGGACCTGGTGGCGCGGGTCCGCGAGGCGCGGCCGGACCTGGAGGTGCAGATCCACTACGGTCCCAGCGAGACCACGGTGTCGGTGCTGGCCTGCGACGCCGGCGAGGCGCCGGCCGCGCTGGGGCCGGGCCGGGCGCCGCTGGGGCGGCCGCTGGCCGGCGTGGTGTGCCGGGTGGCCGACCCGGCCGGGCGGGCGCTGCCGCCCGGCGTGCCCGGGGAGCTGTGGATCGGCGGGCCCAGCGTGGCCCGCGGCTACCTGGGCCGCCCCGACCTCACCGCGGAACGCTTCACCGGCGGCTGGTACCGCACCGGCGACCGGGTCCGGGTGACCGGGGACGGGCTGATCGAGTTCCTGGGGCGGATCGACGACCAGGTGAAGGTGCGCGGGTTCCGCGTCGAGCCGGGCGAGGTCGCCGCGGCGCTGCGGGCCCTGCCGCAGGTCGGGGAGGCGTACGTGCAGCCGGTCGGCACCGGCCTGGAGCGCCGCCTGGCGGCCTGGGTGACACCGGCGGCCGTGGCCGCGCCCGTGAGCGCGGACGGGGACGCGACCGTGCGCGTGGCCGGGGACGCGACCGTGCGCGTGGCCGGGGATGCGGCCGGGGGCTCGGACGTGCGTGTGACCGTGGACGTCGCGCAGGTGCGGGCGGCGCTGCGGGAGCGGCTGCCCGACTACATGGTGCCGGCCGCGATCGGCGTGCTGGAGGCGTTACCCCTCACCCCGAACGGCAAGGTGGACCGGGCGGCGCTGCCCGTGCCCGAGGCGGGCCCCGCGGTGCGGGTGCCGCTGGGCACCCCCGAGGAGCGCCTGGTGGGCGAGGTCTGGGCCGACGTGCTCGGGCTCGCGGAGGTGTGGGCGGACGACGACTTCTTCGCCCTCGGCGGGCACTCGTTCGCGGCGACCCGGGTGGCCGGGCGGCTGCGGGAGCGGCTGGGCGCGGCGGTGCCGGTGCGGCTGCTGTTCGAGCATCCGGTGCTGGCCGACCTGGCCGCCGCCCTCCCCCGCCCGGCCGCCGCCACGCGCGTGCGGCGCGCGCCGGTGAAGGGGCCGGCGGACGGGCCGGTGGACGGGCCGGTGGACGGGCCGGTGCCGTTGTCCGGGGTGCAGGCCAGGCTGTGGTTCCTGGCGCAGCTCGAACCGGACAGCAGCGCGTACAACGTGCCGGTGGCGCTGCGGCTGCGCGGCGCGCTCCAGGTGGAGGCGCTGCTGGGCGCGGTGCGTGACCTGGCCGGGCGGCACCACGTGCTGCGCGGCGTGGTCGACGACTCCGGCCCCGAGCCGGTGATGGCGGTCAGGGACGCCGGCGAGGTGCCCGTCTCCACCGCGCGCGTGAACCGGTCGCAGGTCGAGGACGTGCTCGCCGCGCACCTGGCGACGCCGTTCGCGCTGGACCGCGAGCCGCCCATGCGAGCGGTCCTGCTCACCGTGGATGACGACACGGGCGTGAGCGACGGCGCGGGTGCGGGCGACGGCGGGGAGGACGGGCGGGAGCACGTGCTGTCGCTGACCTTCCACCACATCGCCACCGACGCGTGGACGCGCGGGCTGCTGCTGTCGGAGCTGTCCGCCCTGTACGCCGCCCGCCTCGGCCTGCGCCCGCCGCTCGGCCCGCCGCCCGCGCAGTACGCCGAGGTGTCGCCGGTCCCCGACCCGGCCGGCCTGGACTGGTGGGCCGGGCACCTGGACGGCCTGCCGCCGGTGCTCGACCTGCCCACCGACCGGCCACGCCCGGCGGTGCCCGACCCGGGCGGGGCCGCGCTCGACCTGGAGCTGCCGGCCGCGCTGAGCGAGCGGATCAGGGCGGTGGCCACCGCGTACCGGTCCACGCCGTTCATCGTGCTGCTGGCCGGGCTGCAGGCGCTGCTGGCGCGGCTGTCGGCGAGCACGGACATCGCGGTCGGCGTGCCGGTCTCCGGCCGCGACCATCCGGACACCGAGGGCGTGGTGGGCTGCTTCCTCAACACCGTGGTCGTGCGGACCGACGTGGGCGGCGACCCGACCGGGCACGACCTGCTGGCCCGCGCGCGGGAGTCCGCGCTGGGCGCGCTCGCGCACGCGGGCACGCCGTTCGACCGGGTGGTGGACCGGCTGCGGCCGGAGCGGAACCTGGCGGCGACGCCGCTGTTCCAGGTGATGCTCAACTACCTCCCCGGCGTGGCCCGGCCGGAGCTGCCCGGCCTGGAGGCGTCCGAGATCCACCTGCCGGAGCTGACCACCAAGTTCGACCTGAGCTGGCACGTCGTGGACGACGGGCCGGGCGCGCCGCTGCGCGGCGGGCTCGCGTACCGGACCGACCTGTTCGAGCCGGGCACCGCGGCCAAGCTGACCCGCTGGTACGTCGCCCTGCTCGACGGCCTGCTCGCCGACCTGGACGCGCCGGTGGGCGCGGTGCCGCTGGAGCCGGTGACCGGCCCGGCCGTGGCCGGAGGGCCGCCGCCGGAGCCGCCCGCCGGGGCGGTGCACCACCTGATCGAGCGCTGGGTGGACGAGACCCCCGGCGCGCCGGCCGTGGTGGGGGCCGACCGCGCCCTGACCTACGCGGAGCTGGAGTCGGCCGCGAACCGGATCGCGCACTGGCTGCTCGCGGCCGGGGTGGGCGCCGACGAGCCGGTCGGCGTGCTGCTGGAGCCGGGCGCGGACCTGGCGTGCGCGTTGTTCGGCATCCAGAAGTCGGGCGGCGGCTACCTGCCGATGGACCCGGCGTACCCGGCGGCGCGGATCGCCGCGATGCTGGAGGCGGCCGGGGTGCGGGCCGTGGTGACGGTGGGCGAGTTCGCGCCCCTGGTCGGGGAGGGCCGGCGGGTGCTGGCGCTCGACCGGCCGCCGGCCCTGCCGGACACCCGTCCCGAGGTGGACGTACGGCCGGAGCACCTGCACCACGTGATCTTCACGTCCGGGTCCACCGGCACGCCCAAGGCGGTGGCCGCCGAGCACGGCGGCGTCCTGAACTATCTGGGCGGGATGCTGCCGCGCATCGGCGTGCCCGGCGGCTCGTTCGCGGTGGTCTCCACGCCCGCCGCCGACTTCGGCCTGACCTGCGTGTTCGGCGCGCTGACCACGGGCGGGACGGTGCACCTGGTGCCGCGTGAGACCGCGATGGACCCGGCCGCGTTCGCCGGCTACCTGGCCGAGCACCAGGTGGACGTCGTCAAGTGCGTGCCGAGCCACCTGGAGCTGCTGGCCTCGGGCGGCGACCTGGCCGCCGTGCTGCCGCGCGAGCTGCTGATCCTGGCGGGCGAGGCGTGCCCGTGGGACCTGGTGGAGCGGGCCAGGGCCGCCCGGCCCGGGCTCAGGATCCAGAGCCACTACGGCCACACCGAGTCCACGATGATCTGCCTGGTGTGCGACACCGAGGAGATCCCCGCCGACCGGCGGACCGGCATCGTGCCGCTGGGCCGCCCGCTGCCCGGCGTGTACGGGCACCTGGTGGACGCCGCGATGCGGCCGGTGCCGCCCGGCGTGCCCGGCGAGCTGGTGGTCGGCGGCCCCGGCGTCACCCGTGGCTACATCGGCCGGCCCGAGCTGACCGCCGAGCGGTTCGTCCCCGACCCGCTGACCGGGCAGGGACGCTGCTACCGCAGCGGCGACCTGCTGCGCGTCACCTCCGACGGGCGGATCGAGTTCCGCGGCCGGGTGGACGACCAGGTCAAGGTGCGCGGCTACCGCGTGGAGCTGGGCGAGGTCACCACCGCGCTGCGGGCGCTGCCCCAGGTCGCCGAGGCCGTGGTGCTGCCCGTCGGCGAGGGGAAGGCCAGGCAGCTCGCCGCGTGGGTGACGCCGGCGACCGTGGAGGCCGCGGCCGTGCGCTCGGCGCTGCGCGAGCGGCTGCCCGACTACATGGTGCCGGCGCACGTCGTGCCTCTCGACCGGCTTCCCCTCAACCCGAACGGGAAGATCGACCGGGCCGCGCTGCCCGAGCCGGTGGCGGAGCAGGCCGCGTACGCGGCGCCCGCGACGCCGGAGGAGGAGCTGGTCGCCGCGGCCTTCGCCCGGGTGCTCGGCGTGGCACGGGTGGGGGCCGGCGACGACTTCTTCGCCCTCGGCGGCGACTCGTTCGCCGCGGTGCGCGCGGTCAAGGAGATCGGCCGGGGGCTGCGGGTGATCGACCTGTTCACCCGGCCCGCCGTGGCCGAGCTGGCCGCGTTCCTGGGCCGCGAGGAGGGCGGCGGGCCGCCGGGCGGGCTGCTGCACCGCCTGGGCGGCGGCCGGGCCAGCGAGTTCACGCTGGTGTGCGTGCCGTACGGCGGCGGGTCGGCGGCGGTGTACCAGCCGCTGGCCCGGGCGCTGGGCGACCGGGTGGAGGTGCTCTCCGCCGAGCTGCCCGGCCACGACCCCGCCCGCCCGGACGAGCCGCCGCTGCCGCTGGAGGAGCTGGTGGAGCTGCTGGCCGCCGAGGTGGCCGCCTCCGCGTCGGCCCCGGTCGCGATCTACGGCCACTGCGTGGGCTCCGCGCCCGCCGTCGCGCTGGCGCGCCGGCTGGAGGCGGACGGCGTGCCCGTGCTGGGCGTCATCGCCGCCGCCGGCTTCCCCGCTGCCCGGCTGCCGGGGCTGGTCAGGCGGCTGTTCGGCGGTGACCGCTGGGTGTCGGACCGGATGTTCCGCGACGCGCTGCGCGCCTCCGGCGGGCTGCTCGACGACATGGACGAGGCCGCCAAGCGCACCGCCGTACGGGCGATGCGGCACGACGCCGACCAGGCGCAGGAGTGGTTCGGCCGCGAGCTGGCCGGCGAGGGGGCGCCGCTGCGCGCCCCGATCCTCAGCCTGGTCGGGGAGCGCGACCGCGCCACCGAGCTGCACGAGGAGCGCTACGCCGAGTGGGCGGCGTTCGCGCCCCGGGTGGAGCGGGCCGTGCTGCCCAGGGCCGGCCACTACTTCCTGCGCCACCAGGCCGAGCCGCTGGCCGCCCTGGTGCTGGAGCGTCTGACCCGCTGGGCGGCCGGAACGTTGCCCGATCCGGTACGCCCGCCGGAACGCACCGGCCTGCGCCCCTTCTACACGGTCGCGGCCGGGCAGATCGTCTCGGCGCTGGGCACGGCGCTGAGCTCGTTCGCCCTCGGCGTGTGGGCCTACCAGCGCAGCGGCGAGATCCTGGACCTGGCGCTGATCACGATGCTGGCGCAGATCCCGGCCGTGCTGCTCACCCCGCTGGGCGGCGCGCTGGCCGACCGGGTGGACCGGCGCAAGATCATGCTGGCCTGCGACGCGCTGTCCGGGCTGGCCATGGTGGCGCTGGTGCTGCTGCTGACCACCGGGCGGCTGGAGTTCTGGAACGTCTGCCTCATCGTGGGCGTGACCTCGGTCGTGACGGCGTTCCAGCAGCCCGCGTGGCTGGCGGCGATCGCGCAGCTGGTGCCGAAGCCGTACCTGCCGCAGGCCAACGCGCTGGCGAACGTGGGCTTCGGCGCGGGCAACGTGGTCGCGCCGCTCGCGGGCGGCGCGCTGATCGGCCTGGTCGGGCTGGAGGCGGTGGTGGCCGTGGACGTGGCCACGTTCGCGATCGGCGTGCTGACGCTGCTGCTGGTGCGCTTCCCCGACCGGCTGTTCCACCGGCGCGAGGAGACGTTCACGGCGGCCCTGACCGGCGGGTGGCGGTTCCTGCGCAGGCGGCGGCCGCTGCTGGTGATGGCGCTCTACTTCGCGGTGGTGAACTTCTGCACCGCGCTCATGTGGGTGCTCGTCACCCCGGTCGTGCTCTCCATCGGCACCTCGGCGGACCTCGGCCTGGTGACCGCCGTCGGCGGTGTCGGCGCGGCCGTGGGCACCGGCGTGGTGCTGGTGTGGGGCGGCACCAGGCGGCGGGCCACCGGCATGATCGGCTTCGTGGTCGGGTCCGGGCTCGGCGTGGTGCTGATGGGCGTGTGGCCGGTCGTGTGGCTGGTCGCGGCCGGGCTGTTCGTCCGGCTGGCGTGCATGAGCATCGGCAACGCGCACTGGCTGTCGATCATCCAGGTCAAGGTGGGGCCCGAGCTGCAGGGACGGGTGCTCGCGGTGAACATGATGATCGCCACGGCCATGCAGCCGATCGGCTTCCTCGCCGCCGGGCCGCTGGCCGACTGGGCCGGGCGGTTCGCCGGCGGGCCCGGCGGCGGCGCGGGGGCGGTGCTGCTCGCCAGCGGCGTGTTCCTGGTCGTGTGGGGGCTGCTGGGGCTGCGGCACCGGCCGCTGATGCGCCTGGAGGACCTCGTCCCCGACGCCGCGCCCCCGTCGGAGGCCGCCGCCGACCTGGACGCCATCCAGGAGAGGGTGCTGAGCGCATGAACACCGGAGGCACGGCACGGACGAGCGGGGCAGGCGCGGCGCGGGCGGGGCTGGTGACGGCGGCCGACATCCGGGCCGCCGGCGACCGCATCGCGCCGTACGTGCGGCGCACGCCGCTGCTGCGGCTGCCCGGCGAACGGCTCTGGGTCAAACCGGAGAACCGCCAGCCCACCCGCTCGTTCAAGGTGCGCGGCGCGGTCAACGCCGTCGGCCGGCTGGCCCGGCGCGGCGTCCGGCACGTGATCGCGCAGTCGTCGGGCAACCACGCCCAGGCCATCGCCTACGCCGCCGCCGAACAGGGGGTGCGGGCGACCGTCGTCCTGCCGGACACGGCCCCGGAGCTGAAGGTTCGCGCCGCGCGCCGGCTCGGCGCCGAGGTGGTGATCGTGCCGCCCGCCCTGCGCGAGGAGGCCTGCCTGGCGCTGGCCGACCGGTTCGGCGCGACCGTGGTCGGCTCCGACGCGTTCGACGTCATCGCCGGGCACGGCAGCGCCGGGACCGAGATCTGCCTGGACCTGCCGGACGCGGGGGCCGTCCTGGTGCCCGTCTGCAACGGCGGCCTGCTGGCCGGGATCGCGGTCGCGGTCAAGGCCGCCGACCCGGCGATCCGGGTGATCGGCGTGGAGCCCGAACTGGCCGCCGACGGGGCGGCCAGCTTCCGGTCCGGCACGCGTACGGCGTGGCCGGTGGAGCTGACCTACCGCACCCGGGCCGACGGCCTGCGCGGGCCGGTGCTGGGCGCGCTGGCGTGGGAGCACATCCACCGGTACGTGGACGACATGGTCACCGTGACGGAGGACGCCATCGACGCCGCCGCCGGCCTGCTCTGGCGGAACCTGGGGGAACGCGCCGAACCCAGCGGCGCGGTGACCACGGCCGCCTACCTCACCCACCGGCCACACCTGCCGCCGGGCCCCGTGGTCGCGATCCTGTCCGGCGGCAACGTCGCGACCGCCACCCCGGCCAGGGAGGAACCGCTCGTACGCACGACGTGACCTCTCCCGACCGCCCTCTCAAGGTGTCCGCCTTGAGAGGGCGTGCCTCCCGTTCGCGCGGTCCGGCCCCTTCCCTGCCGCACGGGGCCTCGGGCAGGCGCCGCGCCGTGATGGGATGGAGATCAACATCTGGGATCGGCGGATGAAACGCATGAGCGTCGCGCTGGTCGTGGCCGGCCTGGCCGACTCCAACGGCGTGGCCGGCGCCGACGGCGGAACCTTCGAGGGGTGAAGACGACCCTCCACAGCGGCACCGTGACAGTTCCCGATCTGATGGAGAGGCAGGCCGGGATCTCCTTGGGCGCACTCGGAGCCGTGCCGGACGGCACTCCCCTCGTCCGCGCGCCACTTGTCGGCCGCGTCCCGTAGGGTGACTCGGCATGGCGGACGGACGGGTTCACCGGGTGCGGGACGACAGCGGCGCGTTCCGGCTGGCGCGCCGGGCGGGCATGGGTGGCGCGCCCAACCCCATGGCGGCCATCGTCATGACGGCCGGCGCCGTCGGGATGGAAGTCTATTTCGTGGTCTCCGCGCTGTCGGGGGAGGTCGAGGAGCCCTTCTCCTTAGGGTCGGTGCTCTTCTTCCTCTTCCCGCTGGCCTTCGGCGCCCTGCTGGGCACCTCGGCCGTACGCGAGACCTCCGTGCTCCTCAGGATGCGGCGGGCGTGGCGGCGCGCGCGGCACGGGGAGGCGGTGCGGGTGCTGGCCGGGGTGGCGCTGCGCCGCGAACGATCGGTGGCCGGTTACCCGGTGCGTACGGTCGTCGCCCAGGTGAACGGGCGGGCGCAGTTCGTCCGCCTGGCGTTCGCGCGGCCCGAGCACGCGGCGATGCTGCCCCCGGGCCCCGTCCAGCTGGACCTGTTCGACGGCCCGGCGATCCGCGGCCCGGCGCGACTGCGGCCGCTCTCCGGTGGCGTGGCCTGGGCGTTCGCCTCGCGGAGCGGCGATCTGGCCGTCTCGGAGGAGACGCTGTTCAAGTACGACGGCAGGCCGGGCGAGGAGCCGGACGGCTGGCCGGACAGCGACGGCGGCGCCGAGCGCGGTTCGGGCTGGCCGGGCGACTCCGGCGGCGACGGCGACGGTGACGGCGGGGAATAGCCGTCCCGCCTGAACCACGGACGTGGCGGCTCGCTCACCCGCCATGGCCGCGACGCACGGCGCCCATGGCCGACCCGCCGCCGCTGCTGGGATGCCCGCCGAGCGAAGCCGAAGTCCCCGTCAGTACGCCAAGCGGCTGCGCCCGCACGACCGGCATGTTCACCGGCGAGCACGGCCTCCTCGCCTGGTGACCCAGCGGGGTTCATGCCGCGCAATTACGACAAATGTCGACACAGGAGGTTATCGGCTCGGATTTAGTGCTCGTCAAGAACCGCCAGAACGCCGCCACCTGGCCGGCAGCCAGGTCGGCACGCTCACCCAGAGCTCCGCCGGCTACTTCGCGAGGGAGTCGAGACGCTTGCGGCCCTTGTCCGTCAGCGACGCCAGGTGCACTCCCACGCCGAAGCTCGTGAAGCCCGACCTGGCCGCTTTCGTGAACTCCGCGACCACCTGGTCGGACGGGAACTCCTTGACCAGGACGTCGTAGGCTGCGAATCCGTGGTCCCGGATGGCGGCGAGGATCAGGTCGGTGTTCAGCTCGGCGTGTTCCACGATCTCCTCCAGCAGGTCGCCTTGCCCTCCACAGTCCCACCATCCGCCGGAACCCGCCATCGTCATCGGCTTTCCGGTTTCAGGCGCCTGATCCACGTCCTGGAACCGCACCCAATCTGATCACGGTTCGGTCTCGGTCGAGGACGGCCGAGCTGCGGATATCGCGGAGGGTGACTTTCCGCAGGGAGGCGCGAGAGATGCCGTCGCACCAGGCCAACAAGCATGCGAATGCCAGTTCGAAAAAGAGGAAGGTCACGCACCGTCGATCTTGACCCAGGTCGAACGGTCTGGCTTGATCAGGGCGTTCCCCCACTCCCGAAAAGGAGCTGCGTGTGATCATCCGCCGTTTGACCGGCCTGGCCGTGGCGGCCGGCCTCCTGGCCACCACCCTGGCGACTCCGGCCTCGGCCGCCGGCACCACGACCGACCTCGGCGTATCCCTCAGCTACGGTTCGAGCAGCGGTGACATCGCCGTCAGCGGCGGCAGGGTCTTCGTCTCCGCCGAAGACCGGATCGTCGTCACGAACGCCCAAGGCGACACGACCGGCTCCATCACGGGCCTGTCCGGCGTGTACGGCCTGGCCGCCGAGGCCGACGGCCCCTCCCTCTACGCGGCGGTGGCCGGGTCGAACCAGGTGGCCGAGATCGACACGGGCACCCTGGAGGTCAAGCGCCGGATCGACCTGCCCGAGCACCCGTGCCCGACCTCGCTGGCACTGACCGGCGCGCGGCTGTGGGTGGGCTACGGCTGTTTCGACACATTCCAGGGCGGCTTCCTCTCCCTCGACCTGGCGGCGGCCTCGCCTACGCCGGCCGCCGTCGGGCTCGGCCTGCACAGCGCGCCGAAGGTCGTGGCCGCGGGCGACACCCTCGTGCTCGGTGAGGTGACCGGCGTCCCGGCCGACCTGATCGTCTACGACATCAGCGGCCCCGCTCCGGCCTTACGCGGCACGATCGACGGCGTGACGCATGACCAGTCGGAGGTGAGGGACCTCGCGTTGACCTCCGACGGAGCGCGGGTGATCTCGGCGTTCGACACGCCGTACCGGTTCGACACCTGGAGCACCACCACGCTGACCCGGGTGCGCCACTACGGTCAGTCGTACGAGGCGTACCCCACGGGTCTGGCGATCAGCCCGGGCGATGCCTATGTCGCCGGCGGACGTGACTGGAACACCGATGTCACGGTCTACGACGCGGCGACGGGCACGACGGTCTTCTCGGAGGACAACCCGGCGGGGAGGTTCGTCACGGGCGGGCTCGCGTTCTCGGGCACAACCCTCTACGCCCTGCTGAGAGGGTCCGGGGACCGGTTGCACCTGTGGCGGATCGAGGACATCCCCCAGGCCCCTCGCCGCTGACCCTGACCGCGCCCTCCGGCACCCCGCCGGGGACGGCATCGCCCCGGCGGAGGCGCCGGGCACGGCCGGAACGGGTTCAGCCCGCACGGGTCGGTGTTGAGCCGGAAGGACGGGCCGGGGTGCCCGCCGCGCTGGGGTGCGGGGCCGTGCCCGGGAAGCCTGCGGGCGGCGCCGGCTCGTCGTGCGCGAGCCCGTTGTGGTGCGTCGCCCTCCTGCGGCGAACCAGCTCGCCCCGGAGCACCGCCGCGGCGACCGCGCTGAGCCGTTCCCTGCCCGGCGCGCCGGTCCCGGACGTGACCTATGTCCAGGGCGACGCCACCGACGAGGCGACGCTCTCGGCGGTCATCGAGGGCGCGGACGTCCTGGTGGGCGCGCTCTCCCCGCGCGGCCCGCTGGCGGGCGGCTTCCGCGACGCCTACCGCACGATCGCGCGGCTGGCCGACGCTGCCGGCGTTCCCCTGTACGTCGTCGGCGGCGCCTCGTCGCTGCGCCCCGCGCCCGGGGCCGATCGCTTCGTCACCGACCTCAGCCACATCCCCGCCGAGCTGCACGACGAGATCCGCGCCGGGGCGGCGCTCATCATCGAGGATCTTCTGGCCACGCCCCCGACATTCGATTGGGTCGTTGTCAGCCCGGCGCTCAGGTTCGGCGCACGCATGCCCGGCGAGCGGCTGGGCCGCTACCGGCTCGGCGACGACGTCGCGGTCCGGCCCGACGGCGGCGCGATCTCCGCCGCGGACTACGCGCTCGGGTTCGTCGACCTGATCGAGAAGGGCGACCACCACAGGACACAGGTCAACCTCAGCCATTGAGGTGATCCCCTGTCGGACGTCGGCCGCCGCTCCCCCGGCCCCGGATCGCGGCGCCCTCCCGGGGGCGGGCGCGGGGGCCTGAATCCCGGATCTCGGGCTCGGTCGCGTAGCGTGTGGGCAGCCCCGCAAGTGCCGACAAACGACAGGGAGCATTGTGCGAAGAAGAGCTTCTCCGCGCGCCGTCGTCCTCGCGGCGATGGCGATGTTGTTGGCCGCCACGACGTCGTGCGCGGCCGACAGGCCGTCGACCGGAGAGGACGCCCGTGATGCCGCCGGCAAGAGCGGCATCGCCTGGAAGCCGTGTGAGGAGGAGCCCTCCGTCGAGTGCGGCACGCTGGCGGTGCCGATCGACTGGTCCAAGCCGGACGGGCCCAAGATCGACCTGGCCATCGCCCGGCGCAAGGCCACCGACCCGTCCGCGCGGATCGGGTCCCTGCTGGTCAACCCGGGCGGGCCCGGCAACTCCGGCGTCAACGGCATGTTCCGACCGTCCGGCTTCAGCCAGGAGATCCAGCGGCGGTTCGACATCGTCGGCTACGACCCCCGGGGCGTCGCCCGCAGCGGCGCGGTGACCTGCCCGGCGGCGACGTACAACGAGATGCCGAACCCCATCATGAGCAGCCAGGACGACTACAACAAATGGGTCGGCTACAACAAGAAACTGCACGCGGACTGCCGCAAGCAGACCGGCCCCCTGTACGACCACCTCGACTCGGTCAACGTGGCCCGCGACATGGACGCCATCCGCCAGGCCCTCGGCGACGACAAGCTGACCTCCTACGGCGTCTCCTACGGCACGCTGGCCCAGCAGATGTACGCCGAGCTGTTCCCCGACCGGGTCAGGGCCATCGTGATGGACGGCACCATGGACCACAGCCTGGACGTCAAGACGTTCCAGGTGAGCGAGGCGGCCGCCGTGCAGGACAGCTTCGACGAGTTCGTCGCCTGGTGCGAGCGCGACACCGAGTGCGTCCTGCACGGGCGCGATGTTCGCGCGCTGTGGAAGGAGCTGCTCGACAAGGCGGACCGCGGCGAGCTGCAGTGGCCGGGCGCTTCCGGGCGCCCCGTGGACGCGCACAGCCTCAAATGGCTGGGCGTGATGCTCAACGAGACGCCCGACTGGCGGCTGGAGGCCCAGGTGCTCAACGCCCTGGCCGGCGGGCCGGT
Organism: Nonomuraea candida; assembly: GCF_000725485.1. Classification (GTDB taxonomy): domain Bacteria; phylum Actinomycetota; class Actinomycetes; order Streptosporangiales; family Streptosporangiaceae; genus Nonomuraea; species Nonomuraea candida. The sequence continues at coordinate 33,471 of NZ_JOAG01000047.1, forward strand.
GCCGGACGGCATGCCGGGCCCTCCGGGCTTCAAGCCCGCGAACGGGCCCACCGCCGAGCTGCCCACCGCGATCCTCTGCTCGGACTTCGACCTGTCGCTGCGGGGCGGTTACGACGAGTACGCCGACGTGATGCGCGACTCCAACGAGGCGGCCCCGGACATGCGGTACAACCCGATGCCGATGGGCGACATGCCGATCTGCCAGGGCTTCCCGGTCACCAACCCGCAGCACCGGCTGAAGTACGACGGCAGCGCTCCGCTGCTGGTGAGCAGCTCCCTGCACGACCCTTCCACGCCGTACGAGTGGTCGGCCAACGTGGCCGAGCAGCTCGGCCCCAAGGCCACGCTGCTCACGTACGAGGGCTGGGGTCACAGCATCTACGGCAGGACCCCGTGCACCACGTCCGCCATAGACGGCTACCTGATCTCGCAGACCGTGCCCGCGCCGGGGACCCGCTGCCCGGCCCAGGAGAGCAAGTGAGGGCTGTCTCCCGGACCGCCACGGCGCCGGCTCGACCGGCCGGCAGGGTCGCGTACGCCGCTGGAAAATCTCTGTAACCGGCGTCCAACGCGGCGTCGAGGGGGGAAAGCGGGCCGGCGCCGGGCGGGTGATCCCCGCCCGGCGGCCGATGGCCGCGGTCCGGGCCAGGGCGGCGGTCGCAACGGCCGGAGGACGCGGGCGAAGACGTTCAAGCGGGTTTGAACCGAGTTTGGAGCAGCTCGGCGCAGGCTTCGCACCATGCAGAAGCACACCACGTTCTTATCCCGCATCCTCCGCTCGATGCCGGTGCTGCCCGTCGTCGCCCTGAGTGTGGTCGCGGTCGCCGCCACGCCGGCTTCGTCAACTACCCGACGGAGTGGTGGCACTGGTCCTTCGGGGAGCGCTACTGGGCGTTCATCACCCGGGCCCGCTACGCCCGCTACGGCATCGTGGAACACCTGCCCGTCGCATCCCGCTGATTCGGCCCCGGGCGGTCGAGCTCCGCTCCCCCGGCCCGGGCGCCGGCGCGTGGTCAGGAGGTGGCGGCGCGCTGCCGGAGCTGGTCCTTGCGCACCTTGCCGAGGTCGTTGCGGGGCAGGGCCGGGGTGAGGAGCAGGCGGGTGGGCAGCTGCCAGCGGGACATGCCGCGCCCGGACAGGTGGTCGCGCAGCTCCTCCAGGGACGGGGGCGGGTCGGCGGCGGGGACGACGACGGCGCAGGGCAGCTCGCCGTGCTCGGCGCTGGGGTAGCCCACCAGGGCCACGTCGGCGACGCCCGCGTGCCCGCGCAGGCCCTCCTCGACGTCGTGGACGGGGATCATGCTCGCGCCGGGGCCGGAGATGCGGTCGGCGGCGCGGCCGAGGTACTGCAGGCCGCCGCGGCCGTCGTCGCGGACGAGGTCGCCGGTGTCGTACCAGCCGTCGTGCTCGCGCGGGAGCCAGACGGGGCGGCCGGTGTCGCGCCGGAAGGTGCCCAGGCAGACGGAGGGGCTGCGCACGGTGAGCCGCCGGACGCCGGGCCCGGTGCCGGGCTCGTCCCGCAACCGCACCTCGACGCCGCGCCGGGGGGTGCCGATGCTGCGGCCGGGCCAGTCGGGCGGGTCCGCCGCGCCGGTGGCGAGGCCGCCGCCGGTCTCGGTCATCCCCCAGCAGTTGATCAGCACGGCGCCCAGGCGCTCGCGGATGAGCAGCGCGTCCGCGACCGTCAGCGGCGCGGCGAGGCTGTTCAGCTTCCGCAGCCCGGGCAGCGGCCGGGGGCGCAGCCGCTGCTCGGCGGCCAGCTCGCGCAGCAGGCGGGGAATGGCGATCATGGACGCGGCCCGGTGCTCGGCCAGCAGGTCGAGCCAGCGTCCGGGGTCGGGGCTGTCGCCGATCAGCACGCGGCGACGGCGCAGGACGGTCTCCAGCACGATCTTCCTGAAGCCCGCGGGGACGCCGATCACGCTCGAGACGGCGACCGGGTCGGGGATGGGTCCCTCGGTCCGGGAGATGGCCGCGTGCATGGTGTTGTAGCTGTGCAGGACGCCGAGGGCGTCGCCGGTCGTGCCCGAGGTGAAGGCCACCAGCGCCACCTCGTCGGCGCCCAGGGGCGTCGGCGGCGGGAGCGGGCCGGGGGCGGCGCGCAGCCGGGAGTCGAAGTCGACGGCGGAGGTGGCCGCCGCGTCACCGAGGACCACGCGGTGGCGCAGCTCGGGCAGCCCGGCGGCCGCCTCGGCCAGCACGGCGGCGTGGTCGACGCCGTCCCAGCGGTCCACGGTCACGCACACGGCCGCGCCGCAGACCCGCAGCCTGCGGCGCAGCTCGTGCGCGCCCATGCCCAGCTTGAGCGGCAGCACGACCGCGCCGAGGTGGGCGCAGGCCAGCGCGAGGGCGACGGTCTCCCACCAGTTGGGCAGCTGGAAGGCGACGACCTGGCCGCGCCGCACGCCCAGCCCGTGCAGGCCGGCGGCGAACCGGTCGGCCCGCTCGCCCAGTTCGCCGAACGTGAGCGTGCGCACCCCCTCCCTCCGGCGTGCCGACGCGCAGATGAGCGCGACCTGCCCGGGGGCGGCGGCGCGGGCGCGGGCCAGATCGTCGACGACGGTCTCCTCGCGCCAGTGGCCGGCGGCGCGGTGGCGCGCCGAGGTGACCGGGTCGGGGTGGACGATGGTGGCCAGCTCGCGCAGTTCGGCGTTCATGGCCGGGCACTTCCTCTCCTTTGCCTAGTTCCGACATGGAGATACTACCCATTGTAATCATTAGGTAACTTTTAGTTCGCACCATGAGCTTCCCCGGGCCTGCTCGGGTTCGCGGCGCGAGCCAGCGATTTGTACGAATTCTGGCGATATGCCAACGAAGCGGCCGTCGCCTGTTAGATTCGGGAGACATGATCAAGGAGAGGCGCGCCACCGGCCCCGCCACGGGCCGCTGAGGCGTGACGGGGTGCTCCACGGTTCGGGGACCTTCGACGGGGGTCTGATCCTGTCCCCGCGCGGCCGTCCGGTGCGGCGAGGTGTCAGGAGCCGATCGTGTGCCGTGCGAGCAGCCCCGCGTGCCGATCGACGCCGATCGACGATAGGAGCAATGTGCCGAGAAGAACTCCCCTGCTCGCCACCGCCCTCATGGCCTTGACGACGCTGTTAACCGTCCCGCTGGCGGGGACGGCCGGCGCGGCGGTGACCGGGCAGGACGTCACGGATGCCGTGGGCAAGCGCGGCATCACCTGGGGGCCGTGCGAGGAGGAACCCACCGTCGAGTGCGGCACGCTGAAGGTGCCCGTCGACTGGTCCAGGCCCTACGGGCCCACCATCGACCTGGCCGTGGCCCGCCGCAAGGCCACCGACCCGTCCGCGCGGATCGGCTCCCTGCTGAGCAACCCGGGCGGTCCCGGCAACTCCGGCGTGAACGGCATCCTGCGGCCGTCCGGCTTCAGCGAGGACATCCAGCGGCGCTTCGACATCGTCAGCTTCGACCCGCGCGGCGTCGCCCGCAGCGGCTCGGTGACCTGCTCGGCCGCGGTGTACAACCAGATGCCGCACCCGGTCATGACCAGCCAGGCCGACTACCTCAAGTGGGTCGCGTTCGACGCGAAGCTGCGCACCGACTGCCGCAAGCACACCGGCCCCGTCTACGACCACCTCGACTCGGTCGACGTGGCCCGTGACATGGACGCCATCCGCGCCGCGCTCGGCGACGACAAGCTGACCTCCTACGGCGTCTCCTACGGCACGCTGGCCCAGCAGATGTACGCCGAGCTGTTCCCCCACCGGATCCGCGCCATGGTGCTGGACAGCAACATGGACCACAGCCTGGACGTCAAGACGTTCCAGGTGAGCGAGGCGGCCGCCGTCGAGGACAGCTTCGACGAGTTCGTCGCCTGGTGCGAGCGCGACAGCGAGTGCGTGCTGCACGGGCGCGACGTCCGGGCGCTGTGGAAGGGGCTGCTGGAGAAGGCGGACCGGGGCGAGCTGTTCTGGCCGGGCGACGGCCGTCCGGTGAGCGCCCACAACCTGCGGTGGCTCGGCGTGATGCTCAACGAGGGGCCCGCCTGGCGGCTGGAGGCCCAGGTGCTCAACGCCCTGGACGGCGGGCCGGTGCCGGACGACATGCCCGGCCCTCCCGGCAACTGGCCCGTCAACGGCCAGTTCGCCGAGCTGCCCACCGCGATCCTGTGCCAGGACTGGAACCTGTCGCTGCGGAGCTACGGCGAGTACGCCGACGTGATGCGCGCCGCCAACGCGGTGGCCCCGGACATGCACTACAACCCGATGCCGATGGGCGACATGCCGATCTGCCAGGGCCACCCGGTCGGCAACCCCCAGCACCCGCTGCGGTACACGGGCGGCACCCCGCTGCTGGTGACCACCACCATGCACGACCCCTCCACCCCGTACGAGTGGTCGGCCAACGTGGCCCGGCAGCTCGGCCCCAAGGCCACGCTGTTCACGTACGAGGGCTGGGGCCACGGGGTCTACGGCAGGACCGAGTGCACGACGGCCGCCATGGACGGCTATCTGATCTCGCTGACCGTCCCCGCCAAGGGCACCCGCTGCCCGGCGGAGGAGCCGCAGGGCTAGGCGGAACAACGAGGTGAAGGTGCCGGGCCGGCGCGAACCGGCCCGGCACCCGGCAGGAAGCCCGCCTCACGCCGGTCCGTGCGCGCGGCTCGCCACGGGAGGGACGGCCGGCTCAGTTCTGGGTCGCCGGGCGGATGACGATCTCGCCGATCTCCACGTCACGCGGCTGTTCGACGGCGAAGGCGACGGCGCGGGCGACGGCTTCCGGCGCGATGGCGTACTGCTCCATGTTGCGGCGGATCTCCTCGCGGACCTCGGGGTTGTCGATGGAGTCCGCGAGTTCCGTGCGCACGTAGCCCGGCGAGATCGCCGTCGTCCGCAGCACGCCGTCGGTCGACTCCTGCCGCAGCCCTTCCAGGAGGGTGCGCACGGCGTTCTTGGTCGCGGCGTAGACCGCCATCGTGGGCGTGATCTTCAGGCCGGCGGTCGACAGCGTGGTCACGAGGTGGCCCTGCCCCTGCTCGCGGAAGACCGGCAGCGCGGCGGCGATGCCGTGCAGCACGCCGCGCAGGTTGACGTCGATCATCGCCGACCAGCCGGCCACGTCGAGGTCGGCCACGGGACCGATCTTGCTGATGCCGGCGTTGCCCACCAGCACGTCGAGCCGCCCGAACTCGGTCACGGCCAGGCCGACGAGTCGCTGGAGGTCCTCGCGGGCGGTGACGTCCACGGCGCGCGTGACGACGCGCCCACCGCGGTCGCGGATCTCCCGGGCGATCTCGTCGAGCCGCGCCGTTCGCCGCGCGCCGAGCACGACGGCGGCGCCCCGCTCGGCGAGCAGGCGCGCGGTGGCCTCCCCGATCCCGCTGCTCGCCCCGGTGATGGCCACGACCTTGCCGCTGATGGCTGACATGAGGACTTCCTTCACGGTTAAATGGACACGTGTCCGTTTAGCTGCTCCCCATCGTACCGGACACGTGTCCGCTTAGTTGACCCGTCATGCGGAGGACCGATGAACGCACCCCGCCGCCGAGCCGACGCCGCCGAGAACCGCGCACGGATCCTCCAGGCGGCACGAGAGGTCGTCGCGACCGCGGACGAGGTGAGGCTCAACGAGATCGCGAAACGGGCCGGCGTCGGCCAGGGCACCCTCTATCGCCACTTCCCGACCCGGGAGGCCCTGCTCGCCGAGGTCTACCGCAAGGACGTGGACGACCTCGTGGCCGCCGCGCCGGGACTGCTGGCCGAGCACGCGCCGCTGCCCGCCCTGGCCCGCTGGCTGGACCGGGTGGCCGAGTACGCGAAGGTCAAGCGCGGGGTGTTCGCGGCCGTCGAGGCGGGACTGTCGCGGGACCTGTCCGCGCGCAGCCTCGGCCCGATCGGCGAGACGCTGTCCACGTTCCTCGACGCGGGCAAGGCCGAGGGCGCCATCCGCCCCGACATCGACGCCCGCGACGTCATCCTGCTCATCGGCTACCTGACCCGCCTGGAGCCCGCCGAGTGGGACGCCCGCGCCCACCGCCTCCTGCGCATCGTCCTTGACGGCCTGCGCCCGCACGCCTGAGCGGGCTCACCGGCCGCCGGGCCGGGGAGGACGCCGGGCCGGGGAGGACGCCGGTCAGGTGAGCGGAGCACGCGATCAGAGGGCGACCAGGATCGCCTTGTGCTTGGTGTAGGCGTCCATCACCTCGGGCCCGCCCTCGCCGCCGATCCCGGACTGCTTGAAGCCGGCGAACGGCATGGGCCCCGTGGTCATCTCGTGGTGGGTGTTGACCCAGACCGTTCCCGCGTCGATGCGGTCGGCGACCCGGTGCGCGGTGTTGAGGTCCTTCGTCCACACCGAGGCCGCCAGGCCGTACTCGGTCTGGTTGGCCTTGACGATCGCGTCGTCGGCGTCGGTGAAGCCCATCAGCGCGCCGACCGGCCCGAAGATCTCCTCCCGCACCACCCGCATGTCCGGGGTGACCTCGTCCAGGAGGGTCGGGGCCACGAAGTAGCCCCGGTCGCCGCACCGCGTGCCGCCGGTGCGGGTGCGCGCCCCGTCCTGGGCGGCGACGTCGAAATAGTCCATCACGCGCTCGAAGTGCGTGCGGGTGGCGAGCGGCCCCATCATGGTCGCCGGGTCGAAGGGGTCCCCGACCGTGAACGCGGCCATGGCCGCCGTCAGCCGCTCGGTGAACTCCTCGCGGACGCTCTCCTGGACGAGGATGCGGGTGCCGGCGGTGCACGCCTGCCCGCTGCCGCCCAGGAGGGCGACGGCGACGCCGTGCGCCGTGGCCTCCAGGTCGGCGTCGGCGAAGACGACGACGGGCGACTTGCCGCCCAGCTCCAGGGTGAGCCGTTTGAGGTCGGCGCTGGCCACCTCGTGGACGTGCCTGCCGACCCGGGTGGAGCCGGTGAATGCGATCTTGGCGACTCCGGGGTGGCGGACCAGCGCCTCGCCGGCCACGCTTCCGGTGCCGGTGACCACGTTCACCACGCCGGCGGGCAGGTCGGTCTGCTCGTCCAGCAGCTCCGCGAAGCGGAGCGTGGTCAGCGAGGCCCACTCCGGCGGCTTGAGCACCGCGGTGTTGCCGGCCGCGAGCGCGGGGGCGAGCTTGAGAGCGAGCTGCGGCATGGGGCCGTTCCAGCCCCAGATGCAGCCGACGACGCCGAGCGGCGCCTTGCGGGTGTAGCCGAGCCGGTCGGACGTCAGCGGGACGGTGTGCCCGTTGAGCTTGGTGGGCCAGCCGGCGAAGTGCCGGTAGATCTGAGCGACGGCGCCCATCATGTGCCGCGTCATCCGGTTGGGCATGCCCATGGTGCGGGACTCGATGTCGGCCAGCTCTTCGCCGTGCTCCTCGAAGACGCCGGCGATCTGGGTGAGGATCCGGCCGCGGCGGTCGGGGGCGATGCCCGACCAGGACGGGTCGGCGAACGCCCGCCGCGCCGCCCGGACGGCCGCGTCGACGTCCTCGGCGGTGCCGCGCTGGATGCTCGCGAGCTCCTCCTCGGTGGTCGGATCGACGTTCGGCAACGTCTCCCCGGAAGAGCCGGGCACCCGGCGGCCGCCGATCCACATGAGGCGCTCACCCGGGCGGACGAACTCGGGGACGGCGCGCCGGGCTTCGTGGGCGATCCGCGGGGCGGCGCTGGCGGATGTCTGGGCGTTCGTGGCCATGGCACCGATTCCTTCGTCTGGGGGCGCCGGGCAAAGGTTCGCCCGGTGGTCTTCACTTTCCTCCGGCCCTGGCCACACCCGCGTCGGCGGTGATCGCCTAAGTGCGGGTACGGTGCCGCACGGACGTCCCTACGTATGACGGCGTGCCATGACGCATTACGCTGCCTGGGGTGAGGGGTCGGCGGACTGAGCGCGAGGCGGTTGAGCGGCTGGTCGCGGGGGCGCGAAACGCCCGCAGCGGCGTCCTGGTCGTGCGCGGCGAGGCCGGCATCGGCAAGACGGCGTTGCTGGCCCACGCCCGCGAGGCCGCGTCCGAGTTCAGGACGCTGCACGCGACGGGAGTCGAGGCGGAGATCGAGTTCGCGTACGCGGGGCTGCACCAGCTGTGCGCCCCGCTCCTCGACCGTCTCGACACGCTGCCCGAGCCGCAGCAGATCGCCCTCGGAGTGGCGCTGGGGCACCGCACCGGCGACCGGCCCGACCCGTTCCTCGTGGGCCTGGCCACGCTCAGCCTGCTGGCCGAGGCTTCGGCGGAGCGACCGCTGCTGTGCCTGGTGGACGACGCGCAGTGGCTCGACATGGTCTCCCTGCAGACGCTGGCCTTCGTGGCGCGGCGGTTGCACGCAGAGCCGCTGGCGCTGCTGTTCGGCCTGCGCGACCCCGCGCCCGGCACTGACGCCGGGCGGCTGCTCGCCGGCCTGCCCGAGCTACGCCTGCCGGGCCTGGCCGACGACGACGCCCGGGCCCTGCTGACCTCGGCGGTCCACGAGCCACTCGACGACGGTGTGCGCGACGGCATCCTCGCCGAGGCCCGGGGGAACCCGCTGGCGCTGCTGGAGCTGGGCCGGTACACCGGGGCCACGGAGCTCGCCGGCGGGTTCGGCCTGCCGGGCGCCCTGAACGTCCCGGACGGGATCCAGGAGAGCTTCCGGCGCCGTACCGCCGCCCTGCCGGCGGCGACCCGGCTGTTACTCGTGGTGGCGGCGGCGGAACCGGTCGGCGACACCGCGCTGCTGCTGCGTGCCGCCGACCACCTCGGCCTCGGGCCGCAGGACGCCGAGCCGGCGCAGGCCGCGGGGCTGCTGGCGATCGACTCCCGGGTGCGGTTCACGCACCCGCTGGCGCGCTCGGCGGTCTACCGGGCGGCCACGCCGGCCGACCGCCGCCGCGCGCACGGCGCGATCGCGGCCGTGACCGACGCGCGGGCCGACCCCGACCGCCGCACCTGGCATCGGTCGCGGTCGGTGCTCGGCACCGACGACGCGATCGCGGCGGAGCTGCAGCTCTCCGCCGACCGGGCACGGGCACGGGGCGGGCATGCCGCGGCGGCCGCGTTCCTGGAGCGCTCGGCGGAGCTGACCTCCGAGCCCGGCCTCCGGGCCCGCCGCATGCTGGACGCCGCCCGCGCCAAGCACCAGGCGGGCGCGTCCGACGCCGCCCTGCACCTGCTCGCCGCCGCCACGGCCGGACCGCTGGACGCGCTCCACCACGCCCGGGCGGAGCTCCTGCGCACACAGCTGGTGTTCGACACGACCCGCGGCAGCGACGTGCCCGGGATGCTGCTCGACGCGGCCAAGCTGCTCGGCCCGCTGGACGCCGCGCTGTCCCGGGAGACCTACCTGCACGCGCTCAAAGCGGCGATGCTCGCCGGCCCCCTCGCCCGCGGCCACGGGGTCGCCGAAGTGGCCGAGGCCGCCGGGGCCGCGCCCGCGCCACCCACGCCGCCGAGACCTCCGGATCTGCTGCTCGACGGCCTGGTGACCCATTTCCTGCGGGGTTACGCCGAGAGCGTGCCCACGCTGCGCCGGGCGGTGGAGTCCTTCGCGGCCCGGGCGCCGGCCGCCGAAGACGCCGAGCTACGGTGGGAGTGGCTGGCCGGCCACACGGCGATGGGGCTGTGGGACGACCGCGCGGCCCACGCCCTCGCCGACCGCTACGTGCGGCTCGCCCGGGAGACCGGCGCCCTGATGACGCTTCCGTTCGCGCTCAACCTCTCCGCGGCGGTGCTGACCCACACCGGCGAGCTCGCCCGCGTGGCCGACCTCGTCGACGAGAGCGACGCGATCGCCCGGGCGACCGGAGCCGCGCCCATACCCCACGGCAGGCTGCTGCTCGCGGCCTGGCGCGGGCACCGGGACGAGGCCGCCACGCTGCACCGCATGAGCGTGGACGACGCCACCCGGCGCGGCGAGGGCACCGCGCTCACGATCGCCGACTACGCGCTGGCCGTGCTGAGCAACGGGCTGGGCCGTTACGACGCCGCCCTCGCCGCCGCGGAACGCGTCCGGGAGTCCGCCGAGATGGTGCACGCCGGCATGGCCTTGCCGGAGGTGGTGGAAGCCGCGGTCCGCGCCGGCCGGCCCGCGCCCGCGGCTGCGGCGCTGGAGCGGCTCGACGCGCAGGCACGCGCCACCGGCGCCCCGTGGGCGCTCGGGCTGGCGGCGCGATCACGAGCGCTGATCAGCGCCGGCCAGGAGGCGGAGGAGCTGTACCGCGAGGCGATCGAGCGGCTCGCCGGCGGCCGGACGGTGTCCCACCTCGCCCGCGCCCACCTCGTCTACGGCGAGTGGCTGCGCCGCGAGGGCCGCCGCCAGGACGCGCGCGAACAGCTCGGCACCGCCCACACGCTGCTCTCCGACATCGGCGCGGACGGCTTCGCCTCCCGTGCCGCCGGTGAGCTGCGCGCCATGGGCGAGCACCCCCGCAAGCGGTCCGCCCAGCCCTTCGACGCGCTCACCCCCCAGGAGCTGCGCATCGCCAGGCTGGTGGCCTCGGGCGCGACCTCCAAGGAGGTCGCCGCGCAGCTCTTCCTCAGCTCGCGCACCATCGACGCTCACCTGCGCAACATCTTCCGCAAGCTGAACATCACCTCGCGCCGCCAGCTCGGGGACATGCGCCTGGTGTAGGCGCCGGTCACGACGGTGTGCCCGTAGTACCGGGAAACCTAGGCGACGCCCCTAGGCGGTGTTCGCCGATGTGCCTGCGGTGCCGGGGCGGCGAGCATGAACGCGTGTCCCGGGAGTGGCCGTGCCCGGCGCGAAGGCCGCCCGTCACGTCCTGGGCGGAGTCCAGGCCGAACCAGAGAGAGGCACACGTTTCCATGCCAGATGACGTTGGAAGCAGGGAGTCCGCCGGCCGCGCGGCCGGCGGACCGAGCAGGCGGCAGGTGCTCGGGCGCGGCGCGCTGCTCGGCGCGGCGACGGTCGGCGCGGGGGTGGCCGCCCAGGCCGAGGCCGCGCGTGCCGCGACCGCGCCGCCCGTCAGGGAAGAGACGCTGGCCGCCGAACCGGTGGAGATCAGCCTGCGGGTGAACGGGCGGGAGCGCACGCTGTCGGTGGAGCCCAGGACGACGCTGCTGGACGCGCTGCGCGAGCGGCTGGGACTGACGGGCACGAAGAAGGGCTGCGACCAGGGGGCGTGCGGAGCGTGCACGGTGCTGGTCGACGGGCGGCGCGTCAATTCCTGCCTCACGCTGGCGGTCATGCGGCGCGACGCCGAGATCACCACGATCGAGGGGCTGGCCAAGGGCGACGAGCTGCATCCGGTGCAGCGGGCGTTCCTCGAATGCGACGCGTTCCAGTGCGGATACTGCACGTCCGGGCAGATCATGAGCGCCGCCGCGCTGATCGAGGAGGGCCACGCCGGCTCCCCCGGAGAGGTGCGGGAGTGGATGAGCGGCAACATCTGCCGCTGCGGCGCGTACCCGAACATCGTCGCGGCGGTGCGGCAGGCGGCCGGCGGAGGCGCGCGATGAGGCCCTTCTCCTACACCACGGTGAGCAGCGTGCGGTCGGCCGTGCTGCAGGTGTCGCCGGACCCGAAGGCGCAGTACGTCGCGGGCGCCACCGAGGTGCTGAACCTGGTCCGCGAGGGCCAGATCGCGGCCGACCGGCTGGTGGACATCCGCGCGTTACCGCTGACCTCCATCCGCGCGGGCGCGGACGGGCTGCACATCGGCGCCCTGGCCCGTCACGTGGAGAACCATCCGGTCGTGCGCCGCGACTACCCGGTGCTGGCGCAGGCCCTGCTGGCCGGCGCGTCCCCGCAGGTGCGCAACATGTTCACACCCGGAGGAAACCTGCTGCAGCGGACGCGATGCTCGTACTACCGCGACGTCAGTTTCGCCTGCAACCGCCGGGAACCGGGCTCCGGATGCGGCGCCCTGGAGGGCAACAACCGCTACAACGCGATCTTCGGCGGCAGCGACCACTGCATCGCCGTGCACCCTTCCGACCTGGCCGTGGCGCTGACCGCGCTGGACGCGGTGGCGCGGACGCAGGGGCCGGCCGGCGCCCGGGCGATCCCGATCGAGGAGCTGCACCGGCTGCCGGGCGAGGAGCCGCATCGCGAGACCGTCCTCGAGCACGGCGAGCTGATCACCGGGATCGACGTGCCGGCGAGCAGGTTCGCGGCCCGCTCGCACTATCTGAAGATCCGCGACCGTGCCTCGTTCGCGTTCGCGCTGGTCTCGGTCGCCGTCGCGGTGGACGTCCGGCGCGGTGTGGTGCGCGACTGCCGGATCGCGCTCGGCGGTGTGGCGCCGCGGCCGTGGCGGGCCCGCGCCGCCGAGGCGGCCCTCACCGGGAAGCCGCTGAACGAGGCGAGCCGCCGGGCCGCGGGCAAGGCCGCCGCGAGCGGCGCCGTGCCACGGCGGCACAACCGGTTCAAGGTCGCGATGGTCGAGCGGGCGGTGGCCCGCGCACTGTCGGAAGTGGAGGATTGAGATGAGCGCTGTGGGACAGCCCCTCGCGCGGGTGGAGGGCCGGCTCAAGGTCACCGGCGCGGCCCGGTACACCGCCGACCTGCCGCAGGACGACGGGAAGGACCTCGTCCACGCGGTGGCGGTCTGCGCCACCGTGGCGAAGGGACGGATCACCTCGATCGACGCCCGGCAGGCCCGCGCGGCCGGCGGCGTCCTGGAGCTGATCACCCATCGGAACGCGCCGCGGCTGCGGCCGGTCCCCGCCCAGGAGGTCTTCGGTCCGGCCCACGAGACGCTCCTGGTGCTGCAGGACGATCGCGTGCACTACTCCGGCCAGCCGGTGGCGGTGGTGGTGGCCGACACCCTGGAGAACGCGACGCACGCGGCCTCCCTGGTGCGGGTGGAGTACGCGGCGGAGCGGCCGGTCGCCACCCTGTTCGAGGGGATCGACGACGCGTTCGACTCCCCGCGGCACGCGCCGCCGGCGACGGTCGGCGACGCCGACCGGGGGCTGGCCGAGGCGGCGGTCGTCATCGACCGCACGTACACCACCCCGGCGCAGCACCACCACCCCATGGAGACCATGGCGACCACGGTGCGGTGGACGGCCGAGGAGGTGACGGTGCACGTGTCCACCCAGACGATCAGCATGATCCGCGACGGGCTGGCCACGACGTTCGGGCTCCGGCCGGAACAGGTCCGGGTCGTCTCCGAGTTCCTCGGCGGCGGCTTCGGCGGCAAGGGCGCCTGGTGCTGGCCGAGCGTGGTGACGGCGATGGCGGCCCGGCTCACCGGGCGGCAGGTGCGGCTGGTGACCACCCGCCGGCAGATGTTCGCCGCCACCGGCCAGCGGCCGCACTCCGTCCAGCGGGTGCGGCTGGGGGCGCGGCGCGACGGCGTGCTCACCGCCATCGCGCAGGACTGCGTCGGTGACACGTCCGCGTTCTACGACACGCCGCCGTTCTTCATCGGCGCCGCCACCCCCGTGCCGTACGCCGCCCCGAACATCCGGACCACCCAGCGGTTCGTGAGGGTCAACTGCCAGACGCCGGTGCCGATGCGCTCCCCTGTCGAGGGGGTCGGGCTGGTGTCCATCGAGTCGGCGATGGACGAGCTCGCCGCCGAGCTCGGCGTCGACCCGCTGGAGCTGCGCAGGCGCAACTACGCCGAGCGGGACCCGAACTCCGGCCTCCCCTGGTCCAGCAACGGCCTGCTGGAGTGCTACGAACGGGGCGCACGGCGGTTCGGCTGGCCGGAGCGGAACCCGAAGCCGCGTTCGATGCGGGACGGCCGCTACCTGGTCGGGTGGGGCATGGCCACGGCGGTCCGGCACGCCGGCAGCGATCCGACGAGCGCGCTCGTCAGGCTCGGCGCCGACGGGCGTGCCGTGGTGCAGATCGGCAGCCAGGACCTGGGCACCGGCACGTTCACGATCATGACTCAGGTGGCGGCGGACGCGCTCGGCGTCCCGGTGGCGATGATGCGCGCGGAACTGGGCGACACCGATCTGCCGAACGGCGGGGGCTCGTTCGGTTCGCACACCGCGGCCAGCGTGGCGGCGGCCGCCCGCCTCGCCGGCGAGGCGCTGCGGGCGAAGGTGATCCGCATCGCCGTGGCCGACGACGGCTCGCCGCTGTCCGGCGCGTCCCCCGACGACGTCCTGGTGGACGACGGATACCTGTTCGTGCGCGGTGACCGGTCGAGGGGCGAGAGGTACGCGCAGATCCTGCGCCGCAACCGGCTGCAGGCCGTGGACGCCACCGGGGAGCACACCCCACCGCCGCGCGAGGGGGCGACGGTCGCGAGGTGGGCCTTCGGCGCCGACTTCACCGAGGTGAAGGTGGACCCGGAGCTCGGGACGGTCCGCGTGACCAGACACGTCAAGGCGATCGAGGCCGGCCGCATCATCAACCCCCGCACCGCGCGCAGCCAGGTCATCGGCGGCGTGGTGATGGGCATCGGCCAGGCGCTGACCGAGGCCACCGAGGTGGACCGCCGCGACGCGCGCATCACCAACGCCAGCTTCTGGGGATACCACGTCCCCGTCAACGCCGACGTACCCGACATCGACGCGATCTTCGTCGAGAGGGACGACCCGCACATTCCCGGAAGCGTGAAGGGTCTCGGAGAGATCGCCACCATCGGAACCGCTCCCGCCATCGCCAACGCCGTCTTCCACGCGACGGGAAAACGCGTCCGCGACCTGCCGATCACCCCGGACAAGCTGCTGTAGGGCGGTCTCGTACGATCCGGCCTCCGCCCACGGAGGCGGCCGGCGTGCTCCGCCACCCCCGCGACGGCGGTCCGGGGCATCAGCTCCCGCCGGTAGTCCACGGCTCACCCATGAGCCCCGCGGCCCGGTTCGGCGGGGCGCACCGGCTGCCTGAGCATCGTCCTGGGGCTGGGATCGGTGAAATCCGTCAGATAGATCTCGTGGTGCAGCCCGTTGGGCACCAGGTCGTGCTCGGCCATGAACGCCTCCATCACGTCGAGCGACGCCTTCTCCTCGCTGTAGGGCCCCTCGTGGAGCAACTCCACGCAGGTGCCCTCGGTGAAGGTGACGACCTGGACGCGGTCGACGGCCGCGCCGGAGGCGCGCGCCTGCTCACGCGCCGCCTCGGCCACCCCCGGCGCGGGCGCCTCGGCCAGCGGCAGCAGCAGATGCCAGCGCCACTGGTCGCGCGGCACCTCCAGCGGAGGCCGGGAGTCCTCCACCCACCAGCGGCCCTCCAGCCGGCCGGCGGGGCCGCCCATCGCGGAGGCCACGGCGTACAGGGCGCCTATGGCCGAGACGTGCTCGGCGCCGCCGGGCTCCCCCATGCCGGTGACGTTGAGGCAGGTGACGGGATCACAGTGGACCAATCGCGGGGTCATGGCTCCTCCAAGGGAAACGGACGTCGGTGCGCCGGCGGCTGTCGGACGCCCAGCCGTCCGAGCGCCGGCGAGACGCCCAGCCGGCCGAGCGCCGGCGAGACGCCCAGCCGTCCGAGCGCCGGCGAGTCGCCTCATCAAGCGGCGACTTCTCGCCACGCCCCAGCATGGGGTCTCCCCAGGGGGGAGGGTCCAGCCGGAGGTTCAGTGCTTCTCGTAGACCTGGGTGTTCTGAGCGGCCGCGATCTTCCAGACGCCCTCTTCCTTGGCGAGGATGTAGAAGGGCCGTCCTTCGGGCCCGTCGCCGGGGGTGCCGTCAGGGTTGAGGGGCACCTGATGGACGTTGACGGCGGCCACGTCCGGGCGGATGAACAGGATCCGGACCGGGGTGTAGGCAGCGGTTCCGTGCCGGGTGGAGCCCGGAAGGACCTGGGCGGTGAAATCGTGGATGGTCTGCCAGCCGGAAAGGCGCTTGCCGTGCCCGGTCGTCCAGACCGGGTCCGCCCTGCGGAACAGGCTGAGAAAAGCCTCGACCTGCTCGTTCTGCTGCGCTTCCTGAACCGCGGCCACCAGGCCGACGATGGCGTCCACGTCGCTCTGGGGGTTGTCCGCGACGCCGAAGACCTCAAGACTCATGATCACTCCTTCGAACACCGGCCGGGCACGACCGTTACGGCGACTGTAGAACCTCTACTTAACTTGAGGGCAAGCCCCGGAGGGATCGCGCGCGCTCGTACGCGGTGGCGTCCTTCGCCGGCGGTCAGCCGGTCTTCGCGCCTTGCCGATCGGCGGGGCCGGAGGCGGACGGCACTGCGGACGGCGCCGCGGACGACCACTCCGAATGCCCGCACCGGCCGGCCCCCGGCAGGGAACCGGAGCCGCCGGCCCGGCCCGGCGCACGCCAGCTGATCATGGAACGCTCCTCTCGCTCGCTATACCTATAGGGGGGAAGGGTATAACGTCCATGCATCCTACCGTCCCGCGGCACTCACCTACCGTCCCGCGGCACTCACCTACCGTCCCGCGGCACTCACCTACCGTCCCGCGGCAGTCACCTGCCGCCGGGGACGTGCCCGTCCCCGGCTCATCCGGTGGCCGTCAGGCCGGCCAGGAAGTGCCTGATCTCGTCGGCCTCGGGCACGTCGAGCCGGAGATACATCCGCAGGGCCTCCTTGGCGTGGTGGCGGGCGTCATCCAGCCGGCCGAGGTCGGCGTGGCTGCGGGCGAGCCCGTCGTGGGCCCGCGCGTGCTCGGGATCGCTGCCGATCTCCAGGGAGAGCGCGAGGGCGAAGTCGTGGTCGTGCCTGGCCCTGGCCGGGTCTCCCATCGCTCTGGCCGTCTCGCCGAGGCCGTTCAGCGCGCTGGCCTCGCCGTAGCGGTAACCGAGCTCGCGGCACAGGTTCAGGGCCCGCTGGTGGTGGTCGCGGGCCAGGGCCAGGTTCCCCTGGCGCCGGTACACCAGGCCCAGGTTGTCCAGCGCGACCGACTTCAACCGGCGCTCGCCGATCTCGCCGTACAGCTCGATGGCCCGGCACAGGTGCGTGTGCGCCTCTTCGTAGCGGCCCTGCCGTTCGTGGACGATGCCGAGATTGGCCAGCCCGGCGGCCTCGCCGATCCGGATGCCCAGCTCACGGCACAGCTCCAGTGAGCGCCGGTAGCAGTCGTGGGCCCGGTCGTACTGTCGCTGCCGCCACCAGATGCCGCCGAGGTCGTTCAGCGCCCGCGCCTGGCCGCGCCGGTCGCCGATCGCGCGGTACAGGTCCAGGGCCCGCCGGTAATGGTCGTGCGCCGCCTCGTAGCCGCCCCGGTGGAAGTGCGCCTCGCCGAGGTCGACGAGGGCGCGGCCGTGCGCCGCCCGGTCGCCGCGGCGCAGGCTCGCCTGCAGCGCCTTGCCGTGCAGCGCGAGCGCGTCGCTGTAGTGCGGGCGATCGGAGAGGTACCGGTGAAGGATGACGGCGAGGTCGCTGGTATGTCCTGGCCAGGAGTGGTCGGCGGCATAGGCGGCCATCGTGATCAGGTTGGCCCGTTCGGCCTCCAGCCACTCGCGCGCCTGGGCGGCGGTGGCGAGGGGCACGGCGGTCGTGCCCGGCCGCGGCGGGTCGGGCTTGCCGTGGATGCCCGCCGGATACAGCAGATCGACCGCGGCGGACGCGGTGTAGCGGTAGTGGTCGAGCAGCCGGGTCAGGGCGCGCTCCCGTGACTCCGCCGGCTCCTCGGTCTGGGCGAGGTCATGGGCGTGCCTGCGCAACAGGTCGTGGAAGGTGTAGTGGCCCGCCTGGCGCTGTTGCAGGACGTGCGCGTCGAGCAGGTCCTCCAGGAGGATCTCGGCCTCCTCGATCGGCAGCCCGGCCAGCGCGGCGGCCGCGTACGGGTCGATGTCGGTCCCCGGGTGCAGGCCGAGCAGCCGGAACACGCGGCGGTGCCCGGGTTCGAGCTGCTGGTACGACAGCGCGAACGCCGCCGCCACGCTCCGCTCCCCGGCGGACAGCTCGGCCAGCCGCCTGCGCTGGTCGAGCAGCCGTTCTGCCAGGTAGGCCACGCTCCAGCGGGCCCGGTGGCGCAGCCGGGCGGCGGCGATGCGGATGGCCAGCGGCAGGAACCCGCACAGCCGCAGCACGTCCATGACGGCGACGGGCTCGGCCCCGGCGCGCTCGCCGACGAGGCCGGTGAACAGCTCGACCGCGTCCCGGGCGGGGAGCAGGTCCATCGACAGGTGGTGGGCGCCGTCCAGCTCGACGAGCCGGCGCCGGCTGGTGATCAGGACGTGGCTGTGGGTGGCGCCGGGCAGCAGCGGCCGTACGTGGTCGGAGTCGGCGGCGTTGTCCAGCACGATGAGGGCCCGGCGGTCGGCCAGCTCGGCCCGCCAGAGCGCGGAGCGGGCGGCCAGGGTCGCGGGGATGCGTTCGGCCGGCACGCCGAGCTGGCCCAGCAGCGACTCCAGCGCGGCGGCGGGCTCGACCGGGGCCTGGCCGGCGGTGTGGGCGTGCAGGTCGACGAAGAGCTGGCCGTCGGGGAACCGGTCGGCCAGCCGGTAGGCCGCCTGCACGGCCAGCGCCGTCTTGCCGATCCCGGCCATGCCGTCGATGGCGGAGACGGTCACCATGCTCCCGTCGGCCCATGGGAAGCGGGCCAGCCGGTCCAGCTCGGCGTCGCGGCCGACGAAGTCGGGGATCGTGTAGGGCAGGAAGCAGAGCGGGCTCCGCTGCGGCTCGCGTGCGGCTTCCGGCACGACCGGCGGGCGCAGGCCGGGCTCGTCGCGCAGGATGGCCTGCTCCAGGGCCACGAAGGCGGGGCTGGGGTCGAGTCCCTGCCGCTCGACGAGGAGCTCGCGGTAGGCGCGGGCGGCGGCCAGGGCGTCGGCCTGGCGGCCGGCGCGGTGCAAGGCCAGCATGAGGTGGCTGTTCAGGCGCTCGCGCGCCGGGTGGGCGGCGAGCTGCTCGGTCAGCTCGCCGACGAGCTGGTCGGCCTCGCCCAGCTCCAGCCGCAGCTCGGCGCAGCGCTCGACGACGCTCAGCCGCCGCTCCTCCAGCCTGGCCCGGGCCTCGGGGACGAACGCGGCGTGCGCATCGGCCAGCGCCTGGCCCTGCCACCGGGCCAGGGCGCGGCGCAGCAGCTCCACGGCCTCGGCGCCGCTCGCCTCCCGGGTGGCCGCGACCAGCGTGGTGAACTCCTCCAGGTCCAGCTCGCCGTCCGGGACGCGCAGCACGTATCCGGCCGGGCGGGTGGCCAGCAGGTCGGGGGCGCCGGCCGCGCGCAGCACCCGGCGGATCACCGCGATCGACGCCTGGATCTGCGCGCGGGCGGTGTCCGGCGGGAAGCCGCCCCACATCGCGCCGATCAGCCGCTCGGCGCTGATCGGGGTTCCGGCGTGCAGCAGCAGGTACGCCAGGACCGCCCGGTGACGAGGGGCCAGCGCCGGCAGCGACCGGCCGGGAACGGTCACTCCGACCGGGCCAAGGACCGTGAAACGCACCCCTATGTCCCCCTATACAACTATCTATGGCGACTACATGGGGAATGTAGCAACACGGTCATAGATGATCCGTCTCGCACAGGTTCCGTAAGAATCTTGGAAGCGAGACCCCATGTCCAAGCTCCCCCTCATCCAGCCGGAGAACGCCACCGGCCGGACCGCCGGGACGCGTCCGGCCGGTGATCGGGTGGCGTGGTCCGGGCTGGCGGCGATGACGGTCTCGTTCGGGCTGAACTTCTCCGCGGGCGTCTTCTTCGCCCCGGCCGCCGCCGCGTACGGGGTGGACGCCACCGCCCTGGCCGTGGCCGCGGCGCTGAGCACCGCGCTGACCGGGCTGCTGCAGCCGGTCATCGGCCGGCTGCTGGACCGCGTCGGCGCCCGGGCGGTGCTGCTGGCCGGGCTGCTGTTCATGGC
Source organism: Nonomuraea candida (assembly GCF_000725485.1). GTDB lineage: Bacteria > Actinomycetota > Actinomycetes > Streptosporangiales > Streptosporangiaceae > Nonomuraea > Nonomuraea candida. The sequence goes on from NZ_JOAG01000047.1 coordinate 53,065, forward strand.
GGCCAGTTACCTGGCCCTGGCGGTGGTCCAGCAGACCTGGCAGTTCGTCGCCGCCTACCTGGTGCTGGGCGGGATCGGCTTCGCCGCCTCCTCCAGCCTGGCGCTCACCACCCTCGTCGGGCGCATCCGCGGCGAGCGGGCCGGGCCCTCGCTGGCTCGCGCCTCGACCGGCATCAACCTGGGGCAGCTGCTGGTGCCGTGGGCCGCGACCAGCCTCTTCGAGCCGGTCGGCGTCCGTGCCACGTATGCGCTGCTCGGCGCGGCGGCGCTCGCGGTCACCGCGGTGCTGGCGGCGGTGCTGCCCAGGGACCGCTTCCAGGCCTCGGCGGCCGGCCGGGAAAGCCTGCGGGGGCGGGCGCGGATCCTGGTCTCCTTCGGGCTGCACTCGGCCACCTTGTACGTGATGGTCCTGCTGCTGCCCAAGCACGCCGTGGAACTGGGCTGGACGGCCGTCGACGCGGGCCGGCTGGTCGCGGTCGCCGCGGTGGCCGCCGGGATCACCTCGGCGGTCACGGCCCGGCTGCTGCGCCGGCGCCGGCCCGAGACGCTGCTGCGGATCCTGCACCTGGTGCGGGCTCTCTCGCTGGCGACAGTGGCCGTCGTGACCGACCCCGCCGCGCTGGTCGCGGGCGCGGCGCTGTTCGGCGTCGCGTCGTTCCCGGTGATCCCGCTGACCATGGCCGTGGTCTCCCGGGGTCTCGACGCCTCCCGGATGGGCCGCACGCTGGCCCCCGGCTGGCTCGTCCACCAGCTCTCGGCCGCCGCGGGGCTGGTCGTCGCCACCGGGCTGCACGCCCTGTCCGGCGGCTATCGCGCCTACTTCACCCTCGGCCTGCTGCTCAGCGTCGCCGCCGCGGCGCTGGTCTCACCCACCAACGAAAGACAGGAGCAACACCCATGATTCGCCACGCCACCGTCGAGGTCCAGGGCCTGCCGATCTTCTACCGGGAGGCCGGAGACCCGGCCAACCCCACGCTGGTGCTGCTGCACGGCTTCCCCAGCAGCTCGGCCATGTTCCGTGACCTGATGGCCGACCTGGCCGGCTCCTACCACCTGATCGCCCCCGACCACGTCGGCTTCGGCCAGTCGGCGGCGCCGTCCGTCGAGGAGTTCGGCTACAGCTTCGACAAGCTCACCGAGATCACCCTCGACCTGCTCGACCGGCTCGGCGTCGACAGGTTCGCCCTCTACATCCACGACTACGGCGCGCCCATCGGCCTGCGCATCGCCAGCCGCCACCCCGAACGGGTGAGCGCCATCATCAGCCAGAGCGGCAACGCCTACATGGAGGGCTTCACCCCGTTCTGGGAGGTGCTGTTCGCCCACGCCAAGGACCGCGCCACCCACGAGCCGGCGGTGCGCGAGCTGCTGACCCTGGAGGCCACCCGCTGGCAGCACACCCACGGCGTGCCCGCCGGCCTGCTGGAGCGGGTCAGCCCCGACACCTGGGTGCTCGACCAGGCGTACCTGGACCGGCCGGGCAACAAGGAGATCCAGCTCCAGCTGTTCTGGGACTACCAGTTCAACCTCGACGGCTACCCGGCCTTCCAGGAGTACTTCCGCACCCACCGGCCGCCCGTCCTGGTCGCCTGGGGGCAGAACGACGAGATCTTCGGCGCGGACGGCGCCCGGGCGTACGCCAGGGACCTGCCCGACGCCGAGATCCACCTGCTGGACGCCGGTCACTTCGCCCTGGAGACGCACGGCGTCGAGATCGCCGCGCTGATCCGCGACTTCCTCGGCCGCAAGCTCTCCTGACCCCGCCGGAAGGAGCGCCCCGGCAGGTCCGCCCGCACCCCGGACGAGATCAGCGAAATGATCGGCTCCCCCGCCGCGCCGCGATCCCCGCCGGGAGCTCGCCGTCACGGGCGGGCCCGCCGGAAGCTCACCGTCACGGGCGGGCACGCCGGAAGCTCACCGTCACGGGCGGGCACGCCGGGACTCCTCCAGGAACAGCCGCGCCCGCTCGCGTGCCGCCTCCCACGGGGTCACGCCGTCCGTCTCGGCCTGCCGGTACACCTGATCCAGGGTGTGGCCGAGCGCGCGGACCCGGCGCAACGCCTCCTGCCTGCTCCAGCCGAGCTCGGTCATGCCCAGATCGGCCATGGCGCCGCCCGCGTTGACCAGGAAGTCGGGCGCGAACAGCACGCCCGCCCCGGCCAGCCGCCGGGCGTCGTCGTGGGTGGCGAGCTGGTTGTTGGCCCCGCCCACCACGGCCCGGCAGCGCAGGCGCGCGATGGCGGCGGCGTTCAGCACCCCGCCCGTCGCGCAGGGCGCGAGGATGTCGCACTCGGCGCCCAGGATCTCGGCCGGCGGCACGGCGCCGGCCCCTTCGAGCGCCGCGGCCGCCTCGGGCCGCTCGTCGGCCACCGTGACGTGCGCCCCGGCGTTCAGCAGGAGGCCGGCCAGGTGGCCGCCGACCTTGCCCGCGCCCTGCACCGCCACCCGCAGCCCCGCCAGGTCCGGCCGCCCGGTCAGCCTGGCGGCGGTGGCGCGCATGGCGGAGGCGAGGCCCTCGGCGGTGATGACGCCGCTGTCGCCGGCGCCGATGACCCGGCGGTTGCCGCCGTACACCCAGGGGCCGCCCGCCGCCTCGGCCACCACGTCGAGGTCGTCCGGGCCGACGCCGATGTCGCCGCCGGTGGTGAACGCGCCGCGCCAGTCGGCGATCAGCTCGCCGTAGGCGCGCAGCAGCGATTGCCTCGCCGCGGCGGGCAGCGGCTCCCGCGGCACCATCAGCACGGCCTTGGCGCCGCCGCAGGGGATCCGGTGCACCGCCCACTTGTCGGTCATCGCCTCGGCCAGGCGCTTGGCGTCAGTGACCGCCTCGGCGAGCGTGGCGTAGTGCCGCATCCGGGTGCCGCCGTCGAAGCGTCCGCGCACGGCAGCGTGGATCGCCAGGACGATCCACGCGCCCGACTCCGCGTGCCGCTCGATCACCAGACGTCCGGGCCACCCGGGGTCCACAGGTACATGATCGATGCTCATGGTCGCCAGTTACGCATCCCGCCACGCCCGTGGCAAGGGCCCCGAGTAACCTGGGCCGATGCCGCAGCTCCGCCCTGTTCGGGCAGAATCCGATCCGCGAAGCGGGGTGTCTTGCTGATGGTCCGGCCGTCGCCCATGGGCGGGTTGTGGGGGCGCGAAGCCGAGCGTGCCGAGCTGGCGCGGCTGACGACGCTGGCGAGGTCGGGCCGCAGCGGCGTCCTGGTGGTGCGCGGCATGGCCGGCGTGGGGAAGACCGCCCTGCTCGACCAGGTCGCGCACGACGCCGGCGACGTGCGGGTGCTGCGGGTCACGGGCGTGGAGGTCGAGACGGCGCTGCCGTTCGCCGCCCTGCAGCGGCTGCTGCGCCCGGTCGTGGACCGGCTGGACGGACTGCCCGCCGCTCAGGCGGCGTCGCTGCGCGGCGCGCTCGGCCTGGCGGAGGCCGCGGGCAGGGAGCGGTTCCTGGTCGGCCTCGCCGTGCTCACCCTGCTGTCCGACCTGGCCGAGGAGCGGCCGGTGCTGTGCCTGATCGACGACGCCCACTGGCTCGACGCGGCCTCGGCCGAGACGCTGCTGTTCGTCGCGCGACGTGTCGAGGCCGAGGGCGTCTCGATGGCGTTCGCGGCCAGGGACGGGCTCGAAACCTCCGGCCTGCCCGAGCTGACGCTGGGCGCGCTGGAACGCCAGGCCGCCCACCGGCTGCTCACCGAGCGCGTCCCCGAGCTGTCGCCGGCGCTGCGCGAGCGCGTCGTCGAGGAGTCGGCGGGCAACCCGCTGGCGCTGATCGAGCTGGCCTCCGGGCTCAGCGCCGACCAGCGCGCGGGACGGGCGGAGCCACCGGCCGCGCTGCCGGTGCTGCCCGTCACCGAACGCGTGCTGGCGACGTTCGGCGGCCGGATCGGCGGCCTGCCCCGCACCGCCGGACTCGTCCTGACGATCGCGGCCGCCGAAGGGACGGGCGACCTCGGCACCGTGTTGCGGGCGGCGCGCCTCCTGGGCGGATCGGCCGAAGACCTCGACGCCGCCGTCCAGGCCGGCTTGCTGCTCATCGCGGGCGACACGGTCGCCTTCCGCCATCCCCTGATCCGCTCGACGGCTTACCAGAGCGCCGCGCTCACCACCCGGTTGAGCGTCCACGAGGCGCTCGCGGCCGTCGTGGACGGGGACCGCAGGATCTGGCATCTCGCCGCGGCCGCCACCACGCCCGACGAGAGCGTCGCTCTCGAACTGGAGCGGGCCGCCGAGCGCGCACGGCAGCGCGGCGCACCCGCGGCGGCGGTGTCCGCCTACGAGCAGGCCGCCCGGCTCAGCCCCGGCCCGGCGGACCGGGCCAGGCGCACCACGCTCGCCGCACAGTCGGCGATCACGTCGGGCCAGGTCGAGCAGGCCGCCGCGCTGGCCGAGCGCGCGGCCGAGCTGACCGGGGACCGGCGGCTGCGCGCCGGGCTGGCCCTGGTCAAGGCGAGCGTGGCGACGCAGCGGGGCACGCCGCGCGGCGCCGCCCGGCTACTGATCGACAACGCCGCGCCCATCGCCGGTGACGCCCCGGAGCTCGCGCTGTCCCTGCTGGTCGTCGCGGCCGGCAGCGCCTGGCCCTCGGGCGAGTACGCCGAGGTGCGCCAGGCGGCCGATCTCGCCGCCACGCTGGCCTCCCGCGCCGGGGACGAACCGGCCACGGGCGCGGTCGCCGTACTCGGCGCACTCGCCGACGGCGACTACGAGCGGGCGCTGCCCGTGCTGCGGCATTTCGTGGCGAAGGTACGCGCCCGGCCGCCCGGCAGCCTCTACGTGCGGCTCCTGGCCGGCGACCTCGCGCTGCTGCTCGGTGACGACGAGGCGGCGCTGGAACTGGCCACCGCCGACGTGGTCCGCGCCAGGGAACGCGGGCAGGCGGGAGTCCTGCCCGCGAGCCTGCGGATCCTGGCACAGGCACAGGCCATGGCCGGGATGCAGCACGACGCCGCCGCCACGGTCGCCGAGGCCCGCACCTTCGCCCGCGACACCGGGCAGAGCCATGGGCTCGGCGCGCTCGCCGTGGTCACCGCCCGGATCGCGGCCGTCCACGGCGACGAGGACGGCTGCCGCGCGTCGGCCATGGCGGCGATCGACGGCGCCGGGCCTTCCGGGGGCGTGGCGGAGGTGGCGGCGTCCGCGCACGGCGCCCTGGGCCTGCTCGACCTCGCCCTGGGACGGTACGAGCAGGCATTGCACCGGCTGGAGCAGGCCGTGTGCGAACCCGCCGGGCACACCGCCGCCGCCCTGTTCGCCGTCCCCGACCTGGTCGAGGCCGCCGTCCGCGCCGGGGCGCCGGAACAGGCCGGGGAGCCGCTGGCCCGGTTCCTGGCGTGGGCGCGGGCGGGCGACAGGCCGTGGGCGTCGGCCGTCGCGCTGCGCTGCCGCGCGCTGCTCGCTCCCCCCGAGCCCGCGGGAGAGCTGTACGCGCAGGCCGTGCGCCTGCACGAGAAGGGCGGACGGCCCTTCCAGCGCGCGCGTACCGAGCTGCTGTACGGCGAATGGCTGCGCCGGGGCCGGCGCCGCTCGGATGCCCGGACGCCGCTGCGCTCGGCCTTGGAGATCTTCGAGCGGCTGGACGCCGTACCGTGGGCCGAGCGCGCCCGCGCCGAGCTGCGCGCGTCGGGAGACGTCGCGCCGGCGGCCACCGCCGGCGCGGCCGCGCTGAGCCGGTTGACCCCGCAGGAGCTGCAGATCGTCCGGCTGGCCGCGGCCGGGCTCAGCAACCGCGACATCGCCGCGCAGCTGTTCCTCAGCCACAGGACCGTCGAGTACCACCTCTACAAGGCCTATCCCAAACTCGGCATCGGTTCGCGCGGCGAGCTCGCGGGCTTCCAGTGGTGACTACCGTGGCGTCACGGATTCGGGACGACCCGGCGCTTTCCTAACCTCTTGCTCAGCAACGAACGAGAGGACGAACGTCATGAAGAACACCGACGCGGAACTGGCCGCCCAGCCGATCGGCTACTGGGCCGGAGCCGCCCACCGGGTGATCATCGGCTACATCCGCGGTGAGATGAGCGCCCTGGGCCTGACTCAGCCCCAGTTCTGGCTGCTGCGCAACCTGTCAGCGGGCGACCTGTCGACCGACGGGCAGGGGCTGACCCTCGCGGAGCTGACCGACAGGATGCGGGCCTACCTCCATGACGACGACGATCTGGAGTCGGCCGCCGCAGACCTCCTCGATCGCGGCCTCGTGACCCGGGACGCCGGCCAGCGGCTGTGGATCACGGAGGCGGGCAGGCGGGGACACGCGCGCATCAAGGAGCAGGGGCCCGCGATCCGGGCCCGCATCCACGACGGCATCGACGACGCCGACTACGTGACCACGCTGAAGGTGCTGCGCAGGATGATCGACAACGTCGGGGGCGACCCGCGGGCGTCGTAGGCAACCTGGACCGAACGACCATCCGAAAGGGGACTCTTGATGCTCAAGGTAGCCGTGATCATCGGAAGCACGCGTCCGGGACGCAACGGGGAGGCCGTGGGCCGCTGGGTGCACGACCTCGCGGCCGAACGCGCCGACGCCGAGTTCGAGCTGGTGGACCTCAAGGACTACCCGCTGCCGCACCTGGACGAGGCGATGCCGGCGGCGACCGGCCGGTACGGCCTGCCGCACACCCGGAAGTGGGCCGAGAAGATCGCCTCATTCGACGCGTACGTGTTCGTGACGCCGGAGTACAACCACTCGACGTCCGGAGTGCTGAAGAACGCGATCGACTTTCTCTACGCCGAGTGGAACGACAAGGCGGCCGGGTTCGTCAGCTACGGCGTCGGCGGGGGCGGTCGCGCCGTGGAGCACCTGCGGCTGGTGATGGGCGAGCTCCAGGTCGCGGACGTACGCGCTCAGGTCGAGCTGTCCCTGGTGACCGACTTCGAGAACTTCAGCGTGTTCCAGCCCGCCGCTCAGCAGGAGGACGCCCTGACCGCGATGCTGGATCAGGTGATCGCCTGGGGCGAGGCCCTGCGCCCCCTCCGCCGGCCGCGGGCGGCGTGACCAGGGCCGAGGCGTGGTCCCGCGGCGTCGGCGTCAGCGTCGCGGTGAGCCCGCGGTGAACGGTGGTCGTCTCGACGAACGTGAGGCGGCCGACGCCTCGGCGCGGACCACCGCCCCGGACCCCGGCGCCGCCCGGGTCCGCCGCAGCTCGGACGGCCGCGAGCAGCTCTTCGACCTGGCCGGCGATACCAGGGATCCCCGTCCTCGGTATCGCCGCCACGTCCTGCGGCCGTCAGTGCAAAGGCATGGTGATGGACGAGTTCCAGGCCTTCACTCCGGACAGCTTGGTGTACAAGGAGTTGCACTCGCCCCTGGCGGTGATGATGCCCATCGCGCGCACCATGGAGCTCCCGCTGATGCCCTGGTAGACGGCGCCGCCCGAGTCTCCGTGCTGGGTGGTTGTGCAGTCGTACAACCCGTCGTTGTCCTGGTCGGAGTTCACCCACGCCAGGTGCCGGAAGTAGATGCCCTCGACATAGCCCTCCCAGCTCGCGTCGGTCACGATCAGCCGGCAGGTCTGCCCCGTGGTGCCGCCGCTGGTGCAGACCGAGGTCCCGTTCGCGGGTGTCGACCAGCTCACAGCGCCGACCAGCAGGTGCGAGCAGCTGCCTGAGGTGTTGGCGCAGTTGTAGACGGCGTTGACGTAGGAGGAGCCCTGCAGGAGAGCGAAGTCTCCGTACAGGTCCTGGGTCCCGTCAGTGGGGCTGCCGAGTTGCCCGCCGATCGTGGTGGTGACCCGGGCGCCGAAATAGTAGCTCGTCGAGGGCGGCGTGGCGCTGGTGAAGGCGGATGCCCACGCCCTCGGCCAGGTGGTCGCGCCCGGCAGGCAGTGCCCTGCCGTCAGCATGTGCCGGATGCCGTCCTTGACCACGGGGAACGCGGTCGTGCAGCTGGAGCGGTGTCCGGTGTGCTCCGGATTCCACATGCGGTAGGAGGCCCCGCCGTAGTGGGGCGCGGTGTCCCGCGTGCGGTCGCGCTCGGTGAATTGCGTCGGGCCGGCCAGCCGGAACACGACCGCGTCGCCGAAGCGTCGTCTGAGATCGATCCTGGCGGCGTCCGAGTCGTCGGTCGCGTAGGCGACCGCGGCTCCGCTCGTGGGATCGAGGCCCACCCCGATGACCTTGTCCTGATACGTGCGGGCTCTGATGAGCTCCCCGATCTCGGCCTGGGTGCGCTTGGCGTCGGCGAGGCTGCGGGCGCCCGGCATGACCTGCACGGACACCGGCCGCTTCCGCGCCGCCCTGGTCGCCGCACCGCGCACGGCCGCCGAACGCTGCTCGAACTCGGGCCCCGAGGGTAAGACCACGGTCACGGCGTCCGGCCCGGTGACGCGGACCCCGGTGTACTGCTCGGGAGACGCCTCGGCCAGCGCTTGAAGCTCATTGGCCGCCTCCTGAACCTCCAAGGAGACCTCACCGGGCGCCCGCGGCGGGGGCTCGAAGCCGGGGGCGGGCTGGGTGGCCGACGCTGCGGTGACGTACGACGTCACGAGCATGAGCGCGGACAGCGAGACGATCATGCCTCTGCGTAAGTACATGGAGCCTCCAGGAAGCGGTTGCTGATAGCGGTCTGGGCCGGAAGGTGCATCGAGCGAGGTTCGGGCGCCGGCGCGGACACCTGAGCGTCATTCGAGGTTCTGATCGATTACGGTCGAGTTCTCAATACAGTGAGGGAAACCGCTCTGCGGCTTCATGCCCCGGCTGTAGTGCGTCCGGCAGCCGCCGCGGCCAGGCCGCTCACGACGGCGGTGGTCCAGCGGGCGCGCGTGCTCATCCCGGTCCTCAAGAGTCGCTCCTTACGGACAAGCCGACCCTACGGATCGCCGGTATATCCGCGGTATGCCGAGCCTCAGCGCCGGCGCCGGTCACGCATGGCTGACCACCAGGAGCCGGTCAGGATAACATCCGTCATTGCCGTGCATGAGCCCGATCATCTCGTCACATTGCCTACCCCTTGAAGGGCGTGAGCGCTTCACATGGCGCTGGAGATCAGATTCCTCGGCCCGTGGCAGGTCCTGGCCGGCGAAGAACCGGTCCGGCTCGCCGGGCACCGCCGCATCGGCGTGCTGGCCAGGCTCGCCCTGAGCACCGGGCAGGCCGTACCCGGCGAGCGGCTTCTCGCCGACATCTGGGGGGACAGCTCCGCGGCGACCATGGGCAAGCAGCTCCACATCGTGATCTCCAAGCTCCGCGAAATCCTCGGACCGCACACCACCGAAGAGATCATCCAGACCACGCCCGGCGGCTACCGGCTCGCGCTCGAACCCGACCACATCGACGCCCACCGGTTCGCCCGCTTGGTCAAACGCGCCCGCGTCGCCCAGGCGCAACGGGGCCGCGCGACCGCGGACGCCCTCTTCCGCACCGCCCTGCGGTTATGGCGCGGCGACCCCCTGGCCGGACTGACCTACCCCTGGGCCCGCATCGAGGCCACCCGGCTGGAAGAAGAACACCGCACCGTCCTGGAAGACCACGCCGATCTCCGCCTCGCCGCCGGTGACCACCACGCGGTGGCGGCCGACCTGGCCGCACACGTACGGGCCCATCCCCTGCGCGAACGCCCCGCCGCCCAGCTCATGCTGGCCCTGCACCGCGCCGGCCGCCCGTCCGAGGCGCTCGCCGTCTACCAGGACACCCGCAAGATCATGATCACCGAACTCGGCATCGAACCCGGCGCCGAGCTGTGCCGCCTGCACCAGGCCATCCTGGCCAAGGACCCCGCCCTCGACCTGACCACCCCGGCCCAGCAGGTCACGGTCAACGAGCCGTACGTTCCGGCCGAACTGCCCCCCGGCACCCGGGCCTTCACCGCCCGCGCCACGGAGATCGACCACCTGCGCGCCGCGCTCGGCTGCGCCGCCGGGCCTGCCATCGCCGTGATCGACGGACCCGGCGGCATCGGCAAGTCGGCCCTGGCCGTACACGTCGCCCACGACCTGGCCGACCGGTTCACCGACGGTGTCCTCTACATCGACCTGCAAGGCGCCACCGACGGCCTCCGGCCGCTGTCGCCGATCGAGGCGCTCGGCCGGCTGCTGCGCTCGCTCGGGCTGGACGGCTCCGCCATCCCGGCCACGGCCGGCGAGGCCGCGGCCCGCTACCGATCCTTGACGTCGGCACGGAACGTGCTGATCATCCTCGACAATGCCCTCGACAGCCGCCAGGTCCGCCCGCTCATTCCCGCCGGGCCGAGGTGCGCGGTCGTCATCACGAGCCGGCAGGTTCTCACCTCGATCGACGGAGCGAGCCGGCTGAACCTGCCCGGGCTCGACCCGTCCGACGCCACCGCGCTGCTGGCCCGCATCGCCGGCCCCGGCCGGGTCCACGCAGAGCCGGAGGCCGCCGAGCGGATCGTCCGGCTCTGCGGGGGTCTGCCCCTCGCCCTCCGCATCGCGGCGGCGCGTCTGGCCGCCCGCCCCGACTGGACGCTGTCCTCCCTCGCCGACCGGCTCACCGACGCCACCCGCCGCCTGGACACGCTGGAGTACGCCGACCTGGCCATACGCGCCGGCATCGCGGTCAGCCACCGCCACCTGAGCGAAGAGCCGAGCGGCCAGGACGCCGCGCACGTCCTGCCGCTCCTCGGCCTGCTCGACACGCCGACCCACACCCCGGCCGCGACGGCGGCCCTGGCCGACTGGCCCGAGGCACGAGCGGAGGCGGCTCTCGAACGGCTCCTCGACGCCCGGCTGCTGGAGTCCGCGGGGCATGGCCGGTATCGCTTTCACGACCTGATCCGGTTGTACGCCCGCGAACTGCCCACGGCGGAGCCCGCGGCCGCACTCCGCCGCGGGCTCCACCATTACCTGGCCACGGCCAACACCGCCACAGGGCTGGTGCATGTCCGGATCGAGGAGCCCGCCTACGCGGCCGAGCAGCCCGGCGTCGCGCTCGCCGACGCGCGGGAAGCCGGCGCATGGACCGAGGCCGAGCGTGACAACCTGCTGGCCGTGGCCCGTCAGGCCGCGGATCCGGGCACCGCCGTCGGGCTGGCGATCGGGTTGCACTGGCCGTTCAACTACCGCGGCTGGGTCACGCACCTGGCCGACGTCCACCGCAACGCGGCCGAGACGGCCGCGCGGTGCGGCGACTGGGCCGGGCAGGCGCAGGTGGAGAGCTTCCTGGGCTGGGTCTACCGCGACCAGGGACGCTACGAGCAGGCGATCGACCACCTGGAACGAGCCGTGGCGTGCTGGGACAAGACCGCCCTGCCCCATCGGAAGATGGGGTCCTTGAACAAACTCGGCGTCGTCCACACCATGATCGGGCGACTCGACCGCGCCGCCGACAACCTGGCACAGGCTCTGGAGCTCGCCGAGAAGGCCGGAGATCGCTATGCCCGGGGCGCCGTCCTCAACAACGGGGTGCACGTGCTCTACCGCCAGGGCCGGTTCGACGAGGCCATCGAGCAGGCCCACGCGGCCGTCTCGGCCTGGGACGGCGTCGGCATCCGGTACGGGGACGGGGTGTCCCGCGCGACCTTGGCCCGCGCCCTCATGCACGCCGGCCGTCTCACCGAGGCTGCCGACACCTACCGGGTGGCGCTGACGCTCATGCGCGAAGCCGGCTACCGCACCGGCTACGCCGTGACCGCCTGGTGGTCCGCCCAGACCCAGCACGCCCTGGGACGGCACGCCGAAGCTCGGCATGACTGGCGCGGCTGTTTCGAAACCCTCCTGGAGTCGCGCCTGCTGACCCAGGAGGACGTGGACGGGCTACTCGAACAGCCCGTTCCGGATATGCCGTGGCCGATCAGGAACATGCTCTAGGCGGCATGCCCGGGACATACCACCCCTTGTTACGGTCGCGCTCCCCTACGTACGGAAGGCGACGAATGTGATACCCCGGAATTACCGGCTGGGTAGGGTCGTGAGCGCCGCCGGGGCGAACACCTTCAACGACGACCCCGGGACCATGGGCTATCTGAAGTGGGGGCTCTACAAGCCCGCGTGGAACACCGCACCGACCCTCGTCGGGAGCCGGGTGATCTTCCACGACAACGTCGCCGTGGGCACGTCGTTCGACTCGGTGAACCCCGCGAAGAACTAGGGCCCGCGCCGGCAGCGGCTCGCCGGGCGGCGACGCCCGCTTCGTCGCCGGCCTCGGCATCGCCGTCCACGAGCTGGACCCGCCGGCCGGGTCACGCCTCGGGAGCCGCCGCGGCCAGGAGCCGGGCGAGCTCGGCCGGCTTGGTGATCATGGGCCAGTGGCCCGAGTCGAGGTCCACAAGATCAAGGTGCTTGACTCTGGCCAGCTCCGGCACGTCACCGGCGGCTATCCACTCCTGAGCCTGGGCAGGGGTGAACTCGGGGCACACGACGAGGACGGGGACGTCGAACCGCCGCTCGTCCGTCAGGCGCACCACGCCCTTCGTCACCCCGGCCGGGACGGGGATCGCCGCGGACGCGAAGTCCCGCCTGGCCTCCTCGCCGAGGTCGGCGGAGTCCGGCCCGTCGAACGGAGCCCAGCCGGGGAAGGGCATGACGCCGTCCTTCACCTCGAAGAAGTCGGCGTAGGGCTGCCCACCGGCGGCCGGGAAGCCGCCGACGAACGCGACCTTGGCGATCCGTTCCGGGCGCGCGTCGGCGGCCAGCCAGGCCAGGGTGCACGCGGCGGAATGCCCCACCAGCATGGGCTTTCCCGACGCCGAGTCCACGGCGGCGAGCACTGCTGCCACCTGGTCGTCGAGGGTGGCCGAGGCGGATCCGTCACCCTGCCCGGGCAGGGCGACCGGCACGGGGCGGTGGCCGAGCGCCTCCAGGGCGGGCACGGCGTCGTCCCACGCGGATCCGTCGAGCCACAGGCCGGCGATGAGCAGGATGTCCAAGATCGGTTCTCCTTCAGCACATTTCCGGCGAGGTCCTGTCCCGCCGAACTCGGTCAGGACGTCAGACTAGGACCGATTCCGGACGTTCTACTTCCTGTTCTGCCCGTGACCTCCTAAGGTGCGCGTGTGCCGACCGATCTCAGTCCCACCGCACGAGCTCTGCGCGCCATGGAGATCCTCCAGGCCCGCCCTGGCGTGACGGCCGGCGAGCTCGCCGCCCGTCTGGGTGTCACGGAGCGGGCCGCGCGCCGGTACGTCGGGATCCTCCGCGAGGCGGGCATCCCCGTCGAGTCGGCCCGCGGCCCCTACGGTGGATACCGGCTCGGGCACGGGACACGACTGCCTCCCGTGACCTTCACCGAGCCCGAGGCGCTTGGCCTGGTCATGGCGGTGCTCGACGGCCGGCCGGGGGCAGCCGACGCCGGAGACCTCGTCGGCGCCGCGCTGGGCAAGGTCATCCGGGCTCTGCCGGAGAATGTCGGACGGCAAGCGGCGACGCTGCGCGAGCACGCGTCGGCGGTGCCCGACCGGTTCTCGGCCCGTCCGGACCCCGCCGTCACCAGCGCGCTCGTGTCCGCCATCGCGGACCGGCGGCGCGTGGTGGTCGCCTACCGGAGCGAGTCCGGCGACGAGTGGGAGGCCGAGGTGGACCCCTGGGCGGTCGTCGTCCGCCACGGGCGCTGGTACCTGCTGTGCCACTCCCACCGCGCGGACGCCATCCGCACCTACCGGGTCGACCGCGTCCGCCAGGTCCGGCGGAGCACGCGCGCGTTCGAACCGCCCGGCGACCTCGACCCGGTGGCGGTGCTGGAGGAGAACCTGGGCACCGGATGGGAGTTCGCCACCCGCGTCGTGTTCGACGCTCCCCTCGCCGAGGTGGCGCCCTGGATCCGGCCGGCGATGGGGCGGCTCGAACCGTCGGGAGAGGGGTGTGTGCTCGTCGGCAGCACGAGCAATCCGGCGATGTACGCGCAGGAGTGGCTGCCGAACGTGCCGTTCCCCTTCCGCGTCGAGGGCGGGCCGGAGCTGCGCGCCGCGGTCGCGAGGCTCGCGTCGCGTCTCGCCGCCGCCCTGGCCTGAACCCCGCGCGCCACCGGGGCGATGTGCAAGAAAAGGGTCCACACAGGGAACTCGCCGGCGCCCTCGCGACAGTAGTGCCTGTGGAGAAGAAGATGCGTGCCCGCCTACGGGACGGCGACCAAGAGGCCTTGGGCGAGCTTTTCGACGAGTACGCCACGAGTGTGTACAACCATGCCTACTGGGTGGTCGGTGACTGGTCGGTGGCCGAGGACGTGGTGTCGCTGACGTTCATGGAGGTGTGGCGGTTACGGGAACGGCTCGACCCGGACGGCGGCTCGCTGCGCCCTTGGCTCCTGGGCGTGGCCACCAATGTGGGCCGCAACCTGCGACGGGCCAGACGGCTGCACCGGGAGGCCCTGGCCAGGATGCCCCGCATCCCGCCCGTCCCGGATTTCGCCGACGAGGTGGTCGGGCGGCTCGCCGACGAGCAGCGGCTGCAGGAGGTGCGTACGGCGATCGGGCGGTTGCGCAAGCACGAGCGGGACGTGTTGCTGCTGTGCGCCGGAGCCGGGCTGGACTATGCCGAGGCGGCCGAGGCGCTCGGCATCCCGATCGGCACCGTGCGGTCCCGGTTGTCCCGGGCGCGCAAAAAGCTGGAACTCGCCCTGTCCCCCGTGACAGGAGACAGTGACCGCGGCACCGTGGTCCGGTCCGTCAAGGAGCATCCATGAGCATTTTCCCCGAGAAGCGGGACTTTCCTGAGGGCCGTCATCAACTACTCAAGGAGTTCGTGATGACCGCGATTCAGGACGAGCCCACCCCCGCGAAGCAGCGTCGCAGGCTGCTGCGCCCCTCGGTGCTGGCCCCCGCCCTGGGCCTGGCCGCCGCGGCCGCGGTGGCCTTCCCGCTGCTGTTCGGCGGCACGCCCGCCCACGCCGTGTCCAAGAACGCGGACGGCACCGTGTCCATCACCATCAACGAGGCCAAGGACCCCAAGGGGCTGGAGGCCGAGCTGCGGCGGATGGGCTACAACATCGTCGTCGACTACCTGCCGGCGGGCAAGAAGTGCGCCACCCGGCCGCGCGGCTCGAACTGGCTGACGAAGGAGCAGGCCCCCCTCGCCGTGTTCCCGCCCGTCGAGGACACCCCCGGCTTCGAGATCGACCCGTCGCAGATCAAGCCGGGCCAGACCGGCGTGCTGGAGTTCGGCGTGAACGACGATCCCCAGCCCGGTGACGTCATCGCGGCGATCTGGGCGCGGGTTTCCGACGGCCCCGTCGCTCCCTGCGAGCTCGTCGACGGCAACGCGCCGCTCGGCGAGGGCGAGGCGGCCTGACCCAGAGGTCCGGCTTCCGCGACCACCCCGGTCGCGGAAGGTCCCGGCACGCCTTCCCTTCCCTGCGGCGCCTCCGGCGTCACGCGGAACGTTGACGCCACCGCCGGGGCCACGACGACCCGCCCGTGGAGATCCCACGGGCCGGCCACCCTCGGGCGGCCGGCCCGTGGGCCACGGCCCGGCCCGGAGCCGCACGGCGGCGCCGTCATGCGCCGTCATGCGCCGTCATGTGCCGACGGGCTTCGGCCGGGTGCGGCGGGCGTAGGCGCGGGCGGCGCGGGCGCGGTCGCCGCACCGGATGGAGCACCAGTGGCGGCGGCCGTGACGCAGCAGGTAGCGGTTGCAGGGGGCGGACCCGCAGGCGGTGAGGCGTTCGGCGTCGGGGCCGGTGAGCAGGTCGGCCGTGTTGGCCGCGAGCGTCGCCAGAGCGTGGTCGAGGATCTCGTTGGTGGGGCACGGCGTCGCGCGGTAGGGGCCGTGCTTCTCGTCCCAGTACAGCAGGGCGGCCGTGGAGGTCCTGCTCATCGCGTCATTGACGGCGGACAGGGCCGCGGGCAGGGCGGGCAGCCCGGCGACACGGGCGGCGAACAACGCCCTGACGTGTTCGCGCAGCGAGCGCAGCTGCGCCGCGCACATCTCCTGCACCCCGGCGCCGGCCGGAGCGAGGCCGCGCTCGGTGAGCCAGCGATTCGTCCCTCCGGGGGTGCCGAGGAGATCGATGAACTGCCCTCCCGGCAGCGCGATGGCGCTGTTGACGAAGTCGAGGGCGAGGTATTCCGCCGCCCCGGGCGCGGGCGGCAGCACAGACTCGGCGATCGGGGGCTCGCTCATGACTCTCATGGTACGGCTTGCGCTGGTCCGTGAGACACCGCTACGTTCATCACGGATAAATCATTTCTCATCCGTGAGGTGCCTGGATGACCGGCTTCGCCATGCCCACCGAGCAGCTCCCCGTTCGCGTCTTCGGCGGCCCGACCGCCCTTTTCGAGTACGGTGGCCTGCGCTTCCTGACCGACCCGACCTTCGACGCTCCCGGTGACTACCACGTACCGGGTGGCATGCTGACCAAGACGGCTCCCGCCTCGGCGGCACCGGCCGACCTCGGCCGCATCGACGTGGTCCTGCTCTCCCATGACGAGCATCCCGACAACCTCGACCACTCCGGCCGGGCGCTGCTCGCCGACGTCCCGCTCACGCTCACCACGCCCGGCGGCGGGCGGCGCCTGGGGAAGGGGGCCAAGGGGCTGGCCGACTGGGAGCCGATCGAGCTGGACCGCCCCGGCGGCGGCACGATCACCGTCACGGGCGTGCCCGCCCTTCACGGGCCCGGCCCGCGCCAGGAGGTCGAACCGATCACGGGCGAGGTCGTCGGGTTCGTCCTGACCGGCGAGGGCCTGCCCACGGTCTACGTCAGCGGCGACAACGCCTCGCTGGACCTGGTCAGGCAGATCGCCGATCGATTCGGCCCGGTGGACACCGCCCTCCTTTTCGCCGGAGCCCCTCGATTCAGCGTCCTGTTCGGCGGCGAGCCGATCGTCCTCGACAGCGCGCAGGCCGCCGAGGCCACCAGGATCCTCGGCGCCCGCCGGGTGGTCCCCGTCCACTACGACAGCTGGGCCCACTTCACCGAGGGCCGTGACGAGCTGGTGGCCGCCTTCACCGAGGCCGGGCTGGCCGACCGCCTGGACCTGGGCCACCGCGGCTGACCACGCCGCCGGCGGCGTCCGGCCCGCTCCCCCCGTTGAAGCTCATCCCGTTGAAGCTCATCCCCCGTTGAAAGAGCTCTCTCGTGACCACGAACGCGCCTGCCCGGATCGGCGGCGTCCCGCGCCTTCAGGCCCAGCGCCGCTCCCTGATCGTCCTGGTGGCCGCTCAGGTCCTCAGCGGCCTCGGCCTGGCGGCCGGCGTGACCGTCGGCGCCCTGCTCGCGCAGGACGTGTTCGGCTCCACCGGCCTCGCCGGTCTGCCCAGCGCCGTGGGCACCGCCGGTTCCGCGCTCGCGGCCGTCGCCGTCGGGCGCCTGTCCCAAACCCGCGGCCGCCGCCCCGGCCTGGCCGCCGGGTACCTGGCCGGTGCTGCCGGCAGCGCGGGTGTCATCGCCGCCGCCGTCGCCGGCAACCCGCCACTGCTCCTTCTCGCGCTGTTCGTCTACGGCGCCGGCATGGCCACCAACCTGCTGGCCCGCTACGCCGGCGCCGATCTGGCCGCCCCCGCGCACCGGGCCCGCGCCGTGTCCACCGTGCTGGTCGCCACCACCCTGGGCGGCGTGGCCGGTCCGACCCTCGCCGCACCCGCCGGCGACCTCGCCCGCCTGCTCGGCATCCCCCTCCTGGCCGGGCCGTTCCTCCTCGCCGGCGCCGCCTACGCGCTGGCCGCTCTGGTCCTGGCCGTCTGGCTGCGCCCCGACCCGCTGCTGCTGGCCCGCGCCCTGGAGGCCGAAACCACCGCCGCCCCGCGCACGCGGCCGGACGACGCCGATGGCCGCCCGCGTCCGGCGGCCGGGAGGCGCCGCCCCGGGATGCCGGCCGGCGTGCTGGTCATGACGCTCACCCAGCTGGTCATGGTCGCCATCATGACCATGACCCCCGTTCACATGCACGGCCACGGCCACGGCACCGCCGCCTCCGGCCTCGTCATCGCCATCCACATCGGTGCGATGTACCTGCCCTCGCCCCTGACCGGCTGGCTCGTCGACCGCTACGGCCGCCTCGTGATCGCCGCCGCCTCCGGGCCGGTCCTCCTGGCCGCCGGAATCGTCGCCGCCGCCGCTCCCGACGACTCCGTCGCCGCGTTCGCGGCCGCCCTCGCCCTGCTGGGGCTGGGCTGGAACTTCGGCCTGGTCGCCGGCACCGCGATCATCACCGACGCCGCCCCGCCGGCCGTCCGCGCGAAGATCCAGGGCTGGGCCGACGTCTCCATCTCCGTCGCCGGCGCCACCGGAGGCATGGCCTCGGGCCTCGTCGTCGCCGGCGCGGGCTACCCGCTCCTCGCCGTCGGCGGCGGCCTCCTGGCGCTGGCCATCGTGCCCGCGGTGGTCACCGCGGCGCGCGCCCGGTGAGCGCCGGCCCCCTTCGCCGCGGGTGAGCCCGGCGGATCGGCGGCGCGGATCTCACCGGGCTCGATCACGCGCAGATAGGCGCCCGGCCGTGCGTGGCGGCATTCTCCGGCGGCCGCCTCAGCGGTCGAGGTAGTCGTGGCGCTCGTCGGCGGGGACGATGTGCACCCGGCCGTCGTGCACCTGCCACTCGGTCCGGCCGTGCATGTCGTGGGACACGAGGAAGAGCCCGGCCACGCGGTCGCCGTCCGCGTCGGCGGCCGGCAGCGCGGCGGCCTGCCGGATCACGCCGAGCAACTCGTCGACGTGTCGCTCGCGGACCGCCCGCGCGTAGCAGGCGGCATCGAGCCAGCCGCCCCGGGGGAAGGCCCAGCCGGGGTCCGGCGCTTCGCCGAGGATGCGCTCGAACGCGCGTCTCTGGCTGTCGTGGTGGAACTCCAGCCATCCCCGGACGTGAACCCACACCCCCATGTCAGCCCCCTGTCGCCGGCCAGTCTGGCAGCGTCCCGGCGGCGGAAAGCCGGCCGAGCGCCGTACAGATATTCACATATGGCGACAAAGCGCATCCGCTGGGAGTTGCGGCGGGACCGGCCCGGCCCGGGAACGACCATGCCGAGCAGCGCTTGGAGGCGTCTGTGTCAATGCCGAAGAAGAGCTCACGGCTCATCACCGTCGACGGAGCCGTCCACCGCTGGCGAGTCAGCCACAACCCCGGCCCCGGCCCCGACGGCGGCCCGCCCTCGCCGGTGCCGGGGCAGCAGCATGCTGACGACGGCGATGGCCAGGCCGAGTCCGGCCGCCATGAGGAAGACCAGCTCGTAGCCGGCGGCGAGCGCGGCCGCCGGCGGGGAGCCTTCGCCGGTCTCCGATGCGGCTCTGGCGCCGGCGGCCGTCGCGAGCACCGCCAGGCCGATCGACCCGCCCACCTGGCCGGCGGTCTGGGCCAGGCCGCCGGCGATCCCCGTATCGCTCCCGGGAACGTCGGCGGTCGCCGCGGCCATGAGGGTGGGAAAGGTCAGCCCGATGCCGGCCGCGACGAGCAGGGTGGGCCCGAGCACGCCGGTGACGTAGCCGCTGCCGGCGTCGGCCAGGGAGAGCCAGCCGAATCCGGCCAGGAAGCAGGCGCCGCCGGACAGCAGCAGCGGCCGCACGCCGGTGCGCGGCAGCAGGGCGGCGGCCCAGCGCGCGACCACCATGAACATCACCGCCGCGGGCGTCTGCCCGAGCCCTGCCTCCAGCGCGCTGCCGCCGAGGACGTTCTGCAGGAAGAGCGAGGTGAAGTACCACATCGCGATGGTGATCCCGCCGAACATCAGCAGGAGGCCGTTGGCGACCGCCACCCCCCGGATCCTGAACAGCCGCAGGGGCACCATCGGCTGGGCGGCGAAGCGCGCCTCCACCACGATGAAGACGGCGAGCAGGACCAGGCCCGCCACGACCGGCACGAGGACCGGCCCGGACGACCAGCCGTGATCGGCGCTCTGCATGACCCCGTAGATCAGCGCGGCCGGCCCCGCCGTCCCCGTGACCGCGCCCGCGAGGTCGAGCGACCCCCGCCGGCCGGCTCGCGTGCCGGCCAGCGACATCATGGCCGCGGCGATCAGCACCGCGCCGATGGGCACGTTGATGAGGAAGACCCACCGCCACGACAGGCCGGTGGTGATGGCGCCGCCCGCGACCGCGCCGACCAGCCCGCCCACGCCACCCGCGGCGGACCACGCGCCGAACGCCCTGGCCCGCGCGCCCGGATCGGTGAAGGAGGTGTTGATCACGGCCAGCGTGGCCGGGGCCATCATGGCGGCTCCGGCGCCCTGCGCGAGGCGGGCCGCCACCAGGACCTCCGGAGCGGTCGCCAGGCCGCCGGCCAGGCTCGACGCGGAGAACACGATCATCCCGGCGACCAGCGTCCGGCGCGGGCCGTACAGGTCGGCGGCGCGGCCGCCCAGCAGCATCAGGCCGCCGAAGGTGAGCAGGTAGCCGTTCACCACCCAGGCCAGGCCGGTGGCCGTGAAGCCGAGGTCCTCGCACACCGAGGGCAGGGCCACGTTCACGATGGACGAGTCCAGGATCACCATGAACTGGCAGGCGCACGCCAGCGCCAGGACCAGCCAGGCGGGCCCGGTGTGCGGCCCGGGCCGCCGCGTCGCGATGTCGGTCGTCATGACGTCCCCCGTGCCGTCCCGTCGCTCACGCGGTCCGGGAGGCCGGCACGGCCAGGGCTTCGCGGACGCCCCCGCTGTCCGCGGCGGCATCGGTGACGGGCCCGCCTCCCAGCAGCCGGATGGTGATCCGGGCCAGCCGCCGCCCCTGGTACCTGGCCGCTTCCAGCACCGCGAGGTCCGGGCCCTCTCCGGCCGGGCCGGTCACGTGCGACGTGCCGTAGGGATTGCCGCCGGCGGCGTACACGGCCGGATCGGTGAATCCGGGCGGCACGATCAGGGCTCCCCAGTGGTAGAAGACGTTGCCCAGCGACAGGATCGTGGCCTCGCTGCCGCCGTGCCGGTTGAACGCCGAGGTGAAGGCCGTGACCGGCTTGTCGGCCAGGCCGCCTTCGTGCCACAACCCGCCGGCCTGGTCGATGAACTGCTTGAGCTGCGCGGCAGGAGCGCCGAACCGCGTCGGCGTCCCGAACGCGAACGCGTCGGCCCACGCCAGGTCGTCGATCGAGGCCTCGGGGATCGCCCCGGCGGCATCGGCGTGCTGCCGCCACAGCGGGTTCTGGTCGATCGCGCTGTCGGGCGCCAGCTCGGCGACGCGGCGCAGCCGCACCTCGGCCCCGGCGGAGGCGGCACCCTCGGCGACGGCCCGCGCGAGTGCGTGCACCGCGCCTGTCGCGCTGTAGTAGATGACGGCGACCTTCACGGTCATGCCCGGCTCCTCGATGTCGGGTAACATTGGTTATGCGCATAATAATTATGCGCATAACCAATATGTCAAGGAGCGCCCATGGACTTCGAGCACGCCGACGCCATCAACCAGGCCATCCGCCTGTTGAGCCTGCGCCACCGGGCCAGGGCCGCATCACTGCTGGCCCCGCTCGGCCTGCACCCCGGCCAGGAGGCGCTGCTGCTCGAACTCGCCCGGCACGGCCCGATGATCCAGGCCCAGCTCAGCGAGGCGCTCGGTTGCGAGCCGCCCAGCGTGACGCTCATGACCCGCAAGCTCGAAGCCGGCGGCCACATCCGCCGCGCGCCCGCCCCCTCCGACAGGCGCGCGAGCATCGTCGAGCTCACCGACAGCGGCAAGGCCCTGGCCGAGCAGGTCAAGCAGCTCTGGTGCGCGCTGGCGGAGGAGACCGTGCGGGGGCTGCCCGCCGCGACCGTGGCCGAACTGCCCGGCATCCTCAACACCTTGACCGGCAACGTGGACACCAGGCGCTAGCGACGGCGCGCCCGCGCGGCGGGGGCCGGGCGTGACCAGCGGAGCGGAACCAGCGGAGCGGAACCAGCGGGACGGAACCAGCGGGACGGAACCAGCGGGGCGGAACCGGCGCGGCCTCATGTCTTGGCCGGGTCGCCCGCCCCACGGGTGGGCAGGCCCCCGCGCCGCCCGGTTTCGCCCGGACCTCGCGGCGCGGGGGCGCGGATCAGTTGCCGGGCGGTGGCGTGGCGTCGCCGATGTCGCCGGCCGAGGGGTCCGCCACGACGTCGCACGGCTCAACGGGCCCGGTCGTCAGCCGCCCGCTGAACTGCCAGGCGGCCCCGGGACGCTCCGCCGTGGGCGTGACCGGGTTCTCCATGACCTCGATCATCGCGATCTGGCCCGGCTTGATGTGGCGGGGGTAGATGGTGATGCCGTCCTCAGGGCGGATCGCCTGGAAAGAGGGCGACTTCTCCAGCCTCTCCCGGACCCGGGCCCGCGTGGCGGCATCGTCGCTCAGCAGCTCCTTCTCGGTCGCGCCGAAGTCGTCGCCCGCCAGGGCGGGCGCGCGGTCGTTTCCGCAGCGCTTGCCGAGGGGCAGGTAGGTGATGTCGGCCGTCACCCCCCACGCCGCCAGCTCCTTCTCGATGCGCTCGGGGTCCCGGAACTCGTAGATCTTGAGGTTGATCGATCCGTCCTGGTTCTTCGCCAGCGCGTACGCCGGCTGGGCCGAGCCGAGCAGGGAGGGCACGGCCACGCCCGCCGCGACGGCCGCCGCCACGACAGCGCCCACCGCGAGCCGCCGCCCGCTCAGGAACGGCCGCCGCGCGTGCCGGTCGAAGGAGAGCAGCCCTCTCCAGCTCCGGTCACGTGGCGCCGCGGCCGCCTCGCGGATGAGCCGCTGCCGTTGCCGCGCCAGGGAGGCGGGGGGCTCGTGCTCCAGCTCCTTGATGAGCGTCTTCAGTTCATCCATGATCGTGCTCCTCCAACGGGTTGATTTCGCCCAGGGTGCGGCGAACCTTGCGCCGGGCCCGGTTGAGTCGTGACTTGACCGTGCCGACCGGGATGCCCAGCGCGCGGGCCGCCTCCTCGTAGGTCATGTCGCTCCAGGCGACCAGAAGCAGGACGTCCCGGTCGCCTCGCGACAGCTGCGCGAGCGCGTTCAGCAGGTCCGTCCGCGACCCTTGCGCGGTCAGATCACGCGTGATCGCCTCTTCCGGCCCCTCGACCGGCCGCGCCGGGCCCTGCCGCTCCAGCGCCCGGTAGCGGCTGACCTCGGTCCGGCGATGGGCGGTGATGAGCTTGGTCGCGATGCCCAGCAGCCAGGGCCGGGCCTCGCGATAGGAGATGTCGTACGCCGCACGCCTGCGGAACGCGATCAGGAACGTCTCTCCGACGAGGTCGTCGGCGAGCTCCGGTCCGAGCCGGAAGGAGATGTACCTGTAGAGCATCGCGGCGTAGCGGTCGAACAGGGTGGCGAACTGCTCCGGATCATCAAGGGAACTGGTGATGATCTCGGAGTCCACCACCAACGGTGACGTGTCGGTCACCATAGATCATCTATTTTCGGCACTGAACCCCCTTCGAGATGTCACCTGTGTCTTGTCGAAAGGGGTGGAAGTGTTCACGGTCGTTTCCGCGTCACTCAGGACGTGGCGCGGGGAACGGCGGAGGGCACGCCGCCCATGGCAAGGGGCGCCGACTTCACGATCGTCGACGCCCCGTCACGTGGTGCCCCGTCAGGGTCAGACCTCGGGCCGCCGGTCACCGTCCGTGCCGAAGCCTTCGAGCGCCTCGCGCTCCTCAAGGGTGCGCAGCTCCTGGAAGACCGTGATGTGCAGGCCCGCGGGCGCGTCCAGCCGGGCGTTGAGCGACTGCCAGGGCGTCACGGTGGGCGGCGCCACTTCCCGCGCACCGGCCGACACGAGCCGCTCGGTGGTGCCGCGCGCGTCGTCCACCTCGAACGCCACCCGGATCTTCGGCGCCACCTGGCGGCCCACCTCGACGTCGTCGATCATCTTCTTCTGCGCGGGGTTCGCGATCTCCAGGGTGGCGCGCCCGGCGTCCAGGATCACCACCTCCGCGCCGTCCCCGCCGGAGAACGCGGCCTGCTCCGGCAGGCCCAGCACGTCGCGGTAGAACGCCACCGCGGCCTCGTAGTCCTCGGCCTCCACCACCAGCCGGAGCTGGCGGACCGGACGGCCCTCGGCGGGCGCACTCATGGGCTCTCCTCCAGGGAATGGGACGTTCGTCTCAGCCGCGGCCGTACCAGTCCTCGGCCTGTCAGAAATACCAGAACCCGACGCCCAGCGCGAACACCGCCCAGAACGCGCACGACAACGTCCGTGGCGGGTTGCCGGAGCCGGCGGAGACCTGCGGTGATACCGATTCACATATCGGTCTTCCGTCAATATCAATATTGGACAGTAACGATGTCCTGTGATGTTCTCTGCGCATGAAGAAAGCGTTCCCCCAGGTCCTGTGCGCCGCCGTGCTCGCCTCGCTCACCCTGCTCGGCAGCCCCGCGTACGCCGGCACCCCGAGCGGCGCCATCGTCGCGGCGGCCAATGAGGCCGGGCCGGGCGCGGTCGTGCGCGACGACCTGCGCGCGGTGTTCGACACGGCGGGCGTACGCGGCACGTTCGCGCTGCTCGACGTGACGTCCAGGAAGACGACCGTGGTGGACCGGCGGCGCGCCGGGACGCCGATGGTGCCCGCCTCCAGCTTCAAGGTGCCGCACGCGCTGGTCGCGCTGGAGACGGGCGCGGTCAAGAGCCCCGACGAGGTGATCCCCTGGGACGGCACGCCGCAGCCGTTCCCCGAGTGGGAGCAGGACATGAGCATGCGGGAGGCCGTCCGCGTCTCGAACGCGGCGGCGTTCCAGGTGATCGCCCGCCGCGTGGGCCTGCAGCGCGAACGGCAGTGGCTGCACCGCCTGGGCTACGGCAACCGGCAGGTCGGAACGGTGGTGGACCGGTTCTGGCTGGACGGCCCGCTGAAGATCTCCGCGGTGGAGCAGGCCGGGTTCATGCGGCGGCTGGCCGCCGGGCGGCTGCCCGCCTCGCGCGAGCACCAGCGCACCGTCCGCGACCTGATCCTCCAGGAGAAGAAGGACGGGTACGCGCTGTACGCCAAGTCGGGCTGGCAGAACGCCCCCGGCACCGGCACGGGCTGGTGGGCCGGGTGGGTCGAGCGCGGCGGACGCGTGTACGCCTTCGCGCTGAACATGGACATCGCCAAGGACGGCGACGCCGCCAAGCGCGCCCCGCTCGCGCGTGAACTGCTGCACCGGCTGAACGTCCTGCCCTCCGCGTGACCGCGTCCTCCCCCTCCGGCCACGGCGACCGTCACACGGTCGCCGTGGTCGTCGCCATTCAGGCGGCCATCTCGCTGGGCTACTTCGCGGCGATGGCGCACGTCGTCATCCATCTCAGGGACGACCTGGGACTGGCCGCCGGGACGATCGGCCTGGTGCTGGCGCTGCGCAACCTGGTGCAGCACACGCTCTCCCTGCCGGTCGGCGCGCTGGTGGACGTGCTCGGCCCGGTGCGGACGGGAGTCCTCGCGTGCCTGCTGCGCGCGGCCGGGTTCGTGCTGCTGGGCAGCACGCCCGCGCTGCCCTGGCTGGTCGTCGCGGCGGTGTTGCTGGGGACGGGCGGGGCGCTGTTCCATCCGGCGGCGCAGGCGCTGCTGGCCGGGCTCGCCGAACGGCGGCGGGCCCGCGGATTCGCCGCGTACACGATGACGTTGCAGGTGGCGGCGGTGCTCGGCCCGGTACTCGGGCTGGTGCTGCTGAACGCCGGCTACTGGCTGGTGGCGCTGACGGCGGCCGCGCTGTGGCTCTTCGCGGCGTTCCTGTTCTCTCTGCTGCGCCACGTCCCGCGCCCCGCAGCCATAAGCCCCGCAGCCATAAGCCCCGCAGCCATGGGCCCCGCAGCCATGAGCGGGGTCGCCTCCGGCGTGCGGACGGTGCTGCGCGACCGGGTCTTCGTCTGGTTCGCCGCCGTGTCGGCGCCCGTGATGCTGCTGACGGACCAGCCGGCGGTGCTGGTGCCGCTCGGCGGCGTGGACGCGGGGGCGGTGACCGTGTTCTCCTGCGTGCTGGCCATGGTGTCGGCGGCGGTGCAGCCGTGGTGCGCGGTGCCCGGCCGCGCCGACCGGCCCCGCGTGCTGCGCGCGGGGCTGTTGCTCGCCGCGGGCGGCCATCTGCTGCTGGCCACCGGCGCGGGCGGCGGGCTGGCGGGGCTGGTGGTGGTGGCCGTGCTGCACGGGCTCGCCGACGGCCTGCTGCAGCCGGCGGTGTTCCAGACGATCGCCAGGCTCGCCCCGCCGGAGCGTTTCGGGGCCTACCTGGGCGTGCAGACGTTCCTCTCCGGCCTGCTCGCGTTCGCCGGCGGCATCGCCGTGAGCTGGTCGTTCGAGAGGGGGCCGGGCGGGGCGACGGCGGCGCTGGCCGTCCTGGCGCTGACCGCCTGCGTCGCGGCGGCCTGCACCCGCTCGCTCCCCGGACCTGGGGCCGGCGCCCCGGGACGCAAAGCGCCACCGGCGCGGGACCCTGAAGGTCCCGCGCCGGCCGCTCGGAGATGAGGGTCAGCCGAGGCCGCCCAGGAAGAAGTCGAAGAAGTCGGCGATGTCGTCGCCGAGCTTCCCGCCACGCATGCCCAGGTGGCCCATGGCCCCTCGCCTGGTGTTGACCTCCATCTCGATCTTCTCGGGCTTGAAGATCTGCTTCTGGCCCTGGCCGCTGCCGCCGCCGTTCGGCAGGTTCGACGGCGGCCTGCCCTGCGGGTACATCCGGCCGTTGCCGTACACGGTGTACGACTGGGTCGGCTGCACGCTGCCGTCGTTGCGGTAGACCTGGCTCGGCCGTGGCTTCGCCGGCTGCCTGGTCGCCTTCGGCGGCGACTGCCGCTGCACCGAGCGATGGCTGGTCGGCCGGCTCGCCGGGCGTGAACGCGCCTGCTGGATACCCCTGGGAAGGTAGCCGTTGCGGCGGTTGTACCGCTGCCTGTTCAGCACCCTCTTCTTCGCCGCCGCCGCCTGCCGCGCCTTCTTCGCGGCCTCCCGGCGGGCGGCCAGCGCCGCGCGGCGCTTGGCGGCCGCCTCGCGGGCCCGATCCGCCGCCTCCCGTGCCCGTTTCCTGGCCGCTGCCAGCCGCTTGCGCTTGGCCTCGGCGGCGGCCCGCTTCCTGGCCGCCTCCCTGGCCCGCTTCTTGGCCTCTTCCCTGGCCCGCTTCCTGGCCTCCTCCAGGGCCTTCTTCCTGGCCTCCTCCCTGGCCCTGCGGATGGCCGCCTGGCGCGCGGCGCGCTGTGCCGCCTTCTTGGCGAGGTAGCGGGCGCCGACCCGGACGCCGATGGCCACCACGACCCACACCCACTGCCCGTCGGGGTCGCTCATGGCGACGGGGCTGTTGCTGGCGTAGGCGTAGGCGTTGAGCTGCTGCGGATCGGTGTCGTCGATGATCGGGTCCACCGACAGGAACCGGCCGAGCTTGGGGTCGTACTCGCGGGCGCCCAGGTGGACGAGCCCGGTCGAGGCGTCCTTCGTGCCGCCGACGAACCCGCGTTGCCCGGGCCACCACGGTGGCGGTGCCCCCCGGTCCTCGCCGAACGGGGTCTGCCTGCGCACGGCCAGCTCGCCGTTGCCCGCGTTGACGGCGGCCTGCGCGGTGCCCTGGTGGTCGTTGGCCAGGAAGTAGACCTGGTTGTCCGGCGTGCGGACCGCGATGGGCTCGTCGTTGATGGTGTAGTAGCGGGTCTGCTCGACGGTGTCCTTGGCGTAGTCGAGCCGCAGCTCCATGTCGTCGATGTAGAGGGTGGCGTCGGTGGGCGTCTTGCGGATCAGCCGGTCGCCCTCCGCGTCGTAGATGAACGACGTGGTCTTGCCCGCCTCGGTCACCGACGCCAGGTTGCCCTCGGCGTCCCACACGAGGCTCTGGTCGGAGGTGCCGACCTTGCGCCTGGTCGTGTTGCCCGCCGCGTCGTACTCGAACAGGTCCTGCCCGACGGTCTGCAGCGCGTGCGGCTGCTTGCCGCCCGGCTGGGGGTAGGTGTAGTCGCGCACCTGCTCGCCCCCGCTGCCGAAGGCGTGCTTGGTCTCCTTGATCCGGTTGCCGGTGACGTCGTAGGCGTAGCTGACCGCGTACGGGGCCACGCCGCCGATCGTGGCGGAGCGCGGACCGCCGCTCGCGCAGTCGTCCGTGGCCGTCCACGCCGAGGTCAGCCGGCGCAGGTGGTCATAGGTGAAGCACTGCGTGTCCTGGTTCGCCCGATCGTCGATCTTGGTGATGTTGCCGATGGCGTCGTAGCTGTAGTTGACGTCCAGGTCGGTCTTGGTCGTGCCCTCGCGGTCCAGCCGCATGCTGGTCAGCCTGCGGGTGGACTCGTCGTGGGTGTAGGTGAGCCAGGTCTTCTTCCCGTTGTCGCCCAGCTCGTACTGGAGGGTCTCGCCGAGCTTGGAGTAGCGGGTCGCGCTCACGTACGCCGACAGGCCGGTGACCTTGACCGGCTGGTTGAGCTGGTCGTAGGTGTAGACGACCTGCTCCTCGGCCAGCCCGCCGACGCCGGGGAAGCTGACCGACTGCACCTGCCCGCCGAGCGTGTAGCGGGTGTTGAGCTGGTAGGAGCCCGCCAGCTTGCCCTCCCGCGCGGGGATGGTGACGGTCTCGCGCAGCGGGCGGTAGTCGACGTCGATGGCGTCGATCTCCGCCGTGTACGCCTGCCCGTCCACGTACCGGATGCTGGCGTTGAGGTGCCCCTTGGCCAGGGCGTCGTACTTCCACTCGGCCAGCAGCGGCCCCGTGGCGGAGCCCTCGCGCATCTCCGTCTTGCGGCCCAGCGTGTCGTAGCCGTACCAGAGCGTCCTGCCCCGCGAGTCGGTCGTCGAGACCAGCTCGTCGGCGTCGTTGTACGTCATCGTCGTGACGCCCTTGTCCGGGTCCTCCGTCCTGATCTCCCGGCCGCGGAAGTCGTAGTGGTGCCGCCAGACGTTGCCCGCCGGGTCGGTCACCGTGGACAGGCGCCCGGCGTGGTCGTAGGTGTACTTGGTGGACTCGTACTCGCCGGTCGGGGTCGCGCCCCGGTACTTCTCCACGCCCTTGACCTTGAGGAGCTGGGCGTTGGCGTCGCCCACGCCGTCGAACAGCGTCACGACCTGGTTCGGCACGTCGGTGTCGGCCACCGCGAGCAGGGCGGTCGCGGGGGCGCCGGTGGCGAAGTAGCCGGTGTTCTGCTTGTACTCCTCGCCCTGGGAGTTGTAGAAGGTGTCGGTGATCGTGCGGCCGTCCCGCAGCGCCGGGTCCTGCGTCTGGTCGTCCGCGGGCGCCGGCTCCTGGGTCTGGCGCTCGCGCATCAGGCCGTCGAACAGCTCGTGGCTCTCGGTGTATCCGCCGTCGGCGCGCAGCGTCCTGGTGGTGACGACGCTGGGGCCGTCGGCCCGCATGGTGTAGGAGTACTCGGTGCTGGGCGACTGCCCGGCGGCCTTGTTGCGGTCGGGCTGCCACACCTTGACCAGCCGGCCGAGCGCGTCGTACTCCATGTCGGTGCGGCGGTTGTTGGTGTCGAGCTCGCCGACGGGCTCGCCCCACGCCGGCTCCAGGAACGTGCGATCGACGTGACCGAGCTGGTTCGTCTCCTTGATCTCGGTCGCCAGGGCGCCCGCGGCCGGGGTGTAGCTGGTCACGGTCCTGGTGCCGGCCGTGTCGGTCTCGCTGGTCTCGCGGCCGTAGACGTCGTAGGTGTGCGTGGTGTCGGTGATCGTGGTGCCGTCGGCGTTGACGACCTGCTGCACCGAGGTCACGTCGCCCTTGCTCGGCGCCTGGCCGAACGCCTTGCCGTCGTACTGGACCTTCTCGTCGGAGATCAGCTCTCCGGCGGCGAGCGTGGACACGGACGCGGCGCAGGGGGCGGCCACCTTCTGCACGCGGCTGGTGTAGTCGAGCATCCAGCTCGTGTCGTTGCGGGCGTAGGTGTAGCGGGTGCACCGGTCGTCGTCCGCGGTGGTCAGGTCGCCCTTCTCCTCGACCTGGGTGAGCAGGCCCTTGGCGTCGTACGTGCGCGCCTCGCCGGTGCGCCGCCACTTGCCGCCGGGCAGCGCGGTGCGGGTGGCCATGGACGCGGCTTCGACCACGTACGCGGCCTTGGTGACGCCGCCCTGCGTGGACTCGGCGGTCTTGACCGACCACGGCGTCTCGACGGTGGCCTTCAGCAGGGCGCCGCCGTCGCCGTCGTACAGCATCTCCTCGCGCTCGAAGCCCGCGTACTGGTCGAGGTCGTCCAGCCTGCCGCCCTCGGAGTCCTCGATCTGCACGCTGCGCTTGGTGCCGTCGGCCTGCTTGTCGCCGTGCATGCCGCGGAAGTAGCGGAACTCCGTCAGGGTGCGCTTGGTGTCCTGGCCGTCGCCCTCGCGCACCCGGACCCGGCCGAAGCCGCGGAAGTCCGACCACGTGCGGTGCTCGGGCTTGACCAGGATGTTGGAAGCACCGCTTGGTGTTCTTGTCGGCGGCGGGCAGCGCGCCCGCCGCGCACTCGGCCGGCGCGTAGTTGACCCGCAGCTCGCCGCCCGTGCCGTTGTCGACGGACTGGACGCGCCACTTCACCAGCGGCGCGCGGCCCTCGGTCGCGTCCACCCGGTTGGGCAGCTGCACGCCCCTGAACGTGGTCTTCGGCAGCGTGATCGTGCCGCCCACGTGGCCGGTCTGCTGGATGGAGGCCAGCCACAGCGCCGGGCTCAGCCCGTCACCGGTGGCGGGGAACTGGTGGGCCAGCGCCCAGGAGTCCACCGGGTAGTACTGCCCGGCGGCGTTGAGCACCTGGGTGGTGACCTTGGTCAGCCGCTTGCGGGTGAAGAACGTGGGAGCCAGGCGGTCCACGCACTTCACGCCGGCGTCGCAGATCTGGTCGAACGGCACGTCCGGCCAGCGGCTCGCGGTCTCCTTCTTCAGCTCGGCGGCCGCGCAGGTGACGGTGCCGCCGGGCAGGCAGCGCTCGGCCACCTCGAACAGCACGCGGGCCGCCGGCGCCTTGGTGAACAGCTCGCCGCTCAGGTAGCCGTAGTCGATGCGGGTCAGGTACGCGTGCCGGTCGTACACCGTGCCCAGTTCGGGCTTGGAGTTGCGGCCGTAGTGGTTCTTCTCCTGGGCGTACCAGTAGGTGGTCGCGTTGCCGTGGGTGTCCACGGCGTAGTCGAGGTTCCACCGGTAGCCCTGCTGGCACCAGGCGTTGGCCGGGGTGCTGCTGTAGCAGGGCTCGCCGCTGTTGTTGCCGAACACCGGCACCGTCTGCACCGACTTGGTCTCGGCCTAGCCGGGCAGGCGGTTCAGGCCGAAGGTGTACTGGGTGCCGTCGGCGGTGGTGACCCGCCAGTGCTCGCCGTTGTTGTCGCCGTTGGCCGCGCCGGTGAGGGCTTCGACGCGGGTGCCGTCGTCGCGCTTGGGCCGCCACTGCTTGGTCGTGGCGTCCTTGATCAGCTCGATCGACGAGCCGCCCAGCGACAGCACCGCGTTGTCCTGGTCCCAGCACAGGTCGCCGGTCTTCTTGCCGTCGAGCGTGCAGGACTTGTAGCGGCGCTCGATGTAGCCGCCGGGGCTGAGCTCGAAGCCGTCACCGGCCCAGGACGCCTGGTTGTTGGTGGCGGCGGTACGGCCGTCCAGGCTCTGCGAGGAGTAGGCCAGCGACAGCTCCGGCTCGTCGCCGCCCAAAGAGGGCGGCGTGCGCATGTCGTAGCTCCAGGTGAAGTCGCCGGTCTGGGTGCCGACGCCGAGCCGGGCGCCGTAGTCGCCGCCGTAGGCGTAGAGGCCGCCTTCGCGGGGGCGAGCTTGACGGGGAAGTCGCCGGCCACGGCCTTGGCGCTCGCGCCGACGCCCAGCTCGGCCTTCTGCGGCTTGGGCCAGGTGACGGCCGGCGCCGCCCGCCACGCCCGCTCGGCGGCGGGATCCGCCTGCGGCGCGCGCGCCGGCACGCTCGTGCCCTTGACCGGGGTCTCCTTCTGCACCTGCGGGGCCGAGCGGGACTCGGCCGCCGCGGGCATGGCGTAGGCCAGGGGCAGCACGAGGACCATCGACAGAGCGGCCGCCAGGCGGCGCGGCCACGGGGACTCGGGCTTGGCCACGTCCCGGAAGGCGTTCCAGGACCCATCCGGAAGGTGAGGTTTGTCGGGTTCGGGTAAGCGATTCCAGCGGGATTCGGGCAGGTCGAACTCATCCTGCGGGTCCATGAACCTCTCCCAGCGAGGGTGGGGGAACTTACTGGACTGCCAACGTGGGGAGCTGCTCGGCGCTCAGGACGCCGTCGTAGGGGTGAATGTTGTCCACGGTCCCCGACCGAGTGGCCGGTGAGGACGCTCCACATATGCGCCTCACCCATGCCGAGCAGGGGTTACGCCCGAGGCGGGAGGCCGCCCGGCCTCTCCGCGATCTTCTGTTGACGATCGGATTGTCACTCCGGCGTGCCCACGGGCCCCTGGTTCTGGTCATTCTGCTCAAAGATTTCTTCATGACCGCACTATGGGAGCGAGAATCTCGTCAGACCGGCATTGATCGCCTTCCCGGCCCGGATCAGGCGGCCGACGCCCCTCCCGGGTGGATCGCGTCGAGGAGCTCGGCTCTCGTAGGACGGTTGCGTCCACGGGAGTGGTGTACGAGTTTGACCTGGTCAAGAGGCGTGGCGTCGTGAAATGAAGACGGCCATCGAGTGATCCTTCGAGTAGCTAGA
>NZ_JOAG01000048.1 GCF_000725485.1 Nonomuraea candida
GGTTGGTGGAGATCTTGTAGCGGACGTTGTCGCCGCCGCCGAAGTATTCGTAGGTCATCATCCAGCGGCCGTCGGTGGTGGGCACGACGTTGGGCATGCCGGGGCGGCCGCCGCCGATCTGGGTGACGCCGCCGGTGTTGTGGGTGAGGCCGGCGACGTCGACGACGGGTGGGCTCCATGGGCTGGTGAGGGTGCCGTTCCAGGTGCGGTGGGCGATGACCTGGCCGTGGGAGTCGCCGGCCGTGGCGTTGTCGCCGCGTGGGATGAGCACGCCGGTGGAGGGGTGGTAGCCGGTGAAGTCGTTCTCGTCGGAGTAGTAGGCGATGAGCTGGTTGTCGTACACCATCAGGAACGGTTCCCAGACGGGGTCGACCTGGCGGTGGGTGTTGGCGTGGGCGATGCGCCCGCCGATGGCGCCGGCGCTGCCGCCCTGCCAGCCGCCGGTGGTGATGATGTTGCGGAAGGTCCAGCTCGCGCCTTGGTCGGTGCTGGAGTAGAGGGCGATCGCCATGTCGCGGCGGTCGCCGTCGTTGGTGGGTGTCCAGCCGGGGTTGGCGGCCTTCTGCTCGGTGTAGTAGACGTCCTCGCCGGTGACCACGGTGGCCAGCAGCAGCGTGCCCGCGGCCAGGTCGCCGACCCTTTGCGGCAGGACGTAGAAGAACGGGCTGGCCCAGTTGCTGGTGTATCGGGCGTGGGCCGGGTCGTTGGACAGGTAGGCCGGCGCCCGGACGTCGGACAGCCATTGCCAGGTGGTGCCGTCGTCGTCGCTCTTGTAGACCGGGATGACCTGCCCGGCCGCCGTGCCGGACGGGCCGATGGTGGCCTTTTCGAAGCCGGCGACCAGGCGGCCGCCCGGCAGCGCCTCGGCTTTCGGGACCGCCACGCAATTGCCGAAGCCCTTGGTGCACTGCGCGTCGCCGGGAAGCTGGTAGAGCGTGCGCGGCGTCGGGCTCACCGCCTCGGCGGGGGTGACCGGCAGGAGTAACAGCACGGTCCCGATCGCCGCGGCGAGGATCCGTCCAAGCCACTTTCTCTTGTTCATGGGCTCTCCTGCCGGGCGTCGCCCGGATCCCGGCCACGCTCTCCGACTTCGGATCACGATGACCCCTCTCGTATGGGTTCGAAGTGGCCTGTGGCCACCGGCTCTGCGCTGGTGCTCCTGTCCGGGTGGCGTGGCACGCCGACGGCGGCGGTCGGCGGCGTGCGCCCGTGGTCGCCGGGCAGGTGGTGTCCGCCGACCGCAGAGACGTCGACGGGACGATCGGTCATCAGCGCGCCTCGGAAGCGCGCGAAGGGACGGTAATGGGCCGTGGGGATGTGAAACCTGCCATATGACCGCGTGGTCATAGTGCGCGGCCGGGGGCTGCCGTCAAGACCCAGGTCCGCAAACCTGGCGCTCCCGGCGGGACGACCAGCGCCGACCCTGGGGTAGGCCGCGCGGCTCCGGCTCTTGACGGCGACTGCTCTAGGGCGTCAACATGACCACGCGGTCATACGGCGAGCAGGATGATCCAGCCGACGGGAGACACCATGACGCGACCGGTGGGACGGACCGGAGCCCCCGTGCCGAGCAGCGCGGACGTCGCCCGGCTTGCCGGGGTCTCCAGAAAGACCGTCTCCCGGGTCTTCAACGACGAGCCCTACGTGACCCCCGAGGTTCGCCGGCGAGTCCTCGAGGCGGCGCAGATGCTCGGCTATCGGCCCAACCACGCCGCCCGGACCCTCGCCTCCGGACGGACCCGCACGATCGGTGTGGTGACGCTGGGGACGGCGGGCTTCGGGCCCGCATCCCTGCTCGTGAGCATCGAGCGGGCGGTGCGGGACACGGGCTACGCCCTGCGCGTGGTCAGCACGGTCGACGGTGACCCGGCCGGCGTCGCAGGCGCGGTGCAGTCTCTGCTGGAGCAGGGCGTGGACGGGATCGTCATCTCCGAACCGGTCGACGAGGGGAAGGCCCCGATCCACGTCGACGTCCCGGTGCTCTTCGTCGAAGCGCCACCGCTCTTCACCGGCCCGCGGACGGTGACCACGGGAGTCGGCGCCTACCAGCTGGCACGGGTGGCGACCGAACACCTGCTTGACCTGGGACACGCCACCGTCCACCACGTCGCCGGCCCCCAACGGTGGTACGCCGCAAGAGAACGCCTCGCGGGATGGCGAGCGGCGTTGGCCGCGCACGGCCGGAGCGCACCGCCGGCACTCGACGGTGACTGGTCCGCCGATTCCGGGTACAGAGCCGGCCGGGCGCTGGCCGCGAACGACGACGTGACCGCGGTGTTCGCCGCGGGCGACGAGATGGCGATCGGCGTGATCCACGCCCTGCTCGAAGCCGGCCGCCGCGTGCCGGCGGACGTCAGCGTCGTCGGCTTCGACGACATGCCGATCGCCGCGCACGTGACGCCGCCGTTGACCACCGTCCGCCAGCCGTTCGACCCGGTGGCGCGCGAAGGGCTGAAGCTCCTCGTCCAAGCCATCGAAAAGCCGGACGCGGACCTCCCGCCGGCACTCGACCCACCGGTCGAGCTCGTCGTCCGTGCCTCCACCGCACCCCCGCCCCCGTAGACCCCGGAAGGTGACGCCACGTAGGCGGCCCCGTCGGGCCGAGGATCTCCGTCGGCGGGGCGGGGCCGGCGCAGTCCCCCGGATCGGCATGGCGACCGGCCGCAGCCAGGCATCGTTCCGCATGCCGGACGATCACGAGAACCGACCTCACGAGAGGTGGCAAGCCATGACGACACATCCCTTCGCCCCCGGCCCGCCGGCCGGCCCCATCCCGTCGTCACCCCGGTCGGCGCTGCGCAGGGCGGCCGCCTGCCTGGCCGCCACGGTGCTGGCAACGACGGTGGCCCTGTTCGGCGTGCCCGGCACGGCGGCGCACGCGGACAACCCCATCGTGACCCGGTTCGCGGCCGACCCGTCGATGCTCGTGTCGGGCAACCGGATGTACATCTACGCCACCGACGACGCCATCAACAGCGGCACCTACTGGGACTCCACCGCGTGGCGGGTGTACTCCTCGACCGACCTGGTCAGCTGGACCGACCACGGCGCGCCGCTGTCCCTCGGCGCGTTCGGCTGGGCCCGCCAGTACGCGTGGGCGCCGGCGGCCGTGCAGCGCAACGGGTTCTTCTACCTCTACCTGCCGGTCGACCGGACGAAGATCGGTGTCGCCCGGAGCACCTCGCCCGTCAGCGGGTTCACCGACGCCCGCGGAAACCCGCTGATCGAGACAGGACGCGACGCCAACACCGGCGGGGAGCCCATCGATCCGGCGGTGTTCGTCGACGATGACGGGCAGGCCTACCTGTACTTCGGCGCCGGGGCACCGAAGGTGGTCCGGCTGAACCCCGACATGATCTCCACGTCGGGTGGCATCCAGAACGTCACGATCTCCGGCCCGACCACGTATGGCGAGGCCCCGCACCTTCACAAACGCAACGGCATCTACTACTTGTCCTACTCCACCGGCTGGCCAGGACAGATCCACTACGCCACGGCCGCCAACCCCTTGGGGCCCTTCACCTACCGCGGCGTCATCCTCGACTACACCAACGTCTCCACCAACCACCAGTCGATCGCCCAGTACAACGGCCAGTGGTACATCGCCTACCACCGCAACGGCCTGCCCGGCGGCGGCGACTTCCGCCGTTCCCTGGCGATGGAGTACCTCTCCTACAACGCCGACGGCACCATCGCGCGGGTGCCCCAGACCGCCGCCGGCGTGAGCAGTCCCGCAACCGGCGTCAGCCGGCTGCAGTCCTACAACTTCCCGGACCGGTACGTGCGCCACGCCAACTTCGACATGCGTATCGACCCGAATGTCAGCCCCGCCCAGGACGGGCAGTTCCGGCTGGTGCCCGGGCTGGCCAACACCTCCGGGTACCTGTCGTTGGAATCGGTCAACTACCCCGGCTACTACCTGCGCCACCGGGGGTTCGACTTCGTGCTGGCCGCCAACGACGGCACCGCCGCGTTCGCCGCCGATGCCACGTTCCGGCGGGTGCCCGGCCTCTCCGAGCCTTCTGCCGCCTCGTTCCAGTCGTACAACTACCCGGACCGGTACATCCGCCACTACGACTACCTGCTCCGCCTGGACCCGATCACGGACGCGGTGGGGCGCGCCGACGCGACCTTCCGCGTGCTGTGACACCGGCGACAGGTGCGCCGCGGCGAGCAGAGCGGTCACAGCCCACGCGACGACGGGCACGTCCGGCGGCCCCTCGATCGGGAGGCTGGCGATCAGGCGGCCACCGCTCCGGCGGCGCCGTGCCGCTTGCCCTGCCCGGCCCCTCGGCCGGCGCGTGGTGCCGGCTCCGATGTCGTTTCCGTTCAAGACGGTTGTCGGGGCCGTGGTCTACGGTGTAGCTGGCAATTCGCCCGAGTATGAGGAGACACGCCAGTGCGCAAGTTGGTCTACACCGGTTTCATGTCGCTCGACGGCGTCGTGGACTCGCCCGGCGGCGGGCCGGGGGAGGAGCACCGCAGCGGCGGGTGGGTGTTCAAGGACCTCGAGTTCGTCCCCGAAGCGTGGACGCTGAAGGGGGAGGAGCTCGCCGAGACGACGGCGCTGATGTTCGGCCGGCGCAGCTACGAGGCGTTCGCGGCGGTCTGGCCCGGCTCGCAGGACCACGCCGACTACAAGGAGCTGCCCAAATACGTGGTGTCGGGCACGCTGTCCGAGGACGCGATCGTGGGCGGGTGGGGGCCGACCACGATCCTGCGCTCGACCGAGGACGTCGCCGCGCTCAAGGAGAGCGAGGGCGGCGCGATCTTCATCCACGGCAGCGCGGAGCTGGCGCGGCGGCTGTCGGACGCGGGCCTGATCGACCAGTACAACCTGCTCGTCTTCCCCGTGCTGCTCGGGGCCGGGAAGAGCCTGTTCGGCCGGGCCGACCGGGACAAGTACCTGCTGACGCTGCGGGAGTCGGAGAGCTACTCGAACGGCATCCTGAAGCTGGTCTACGACGTCCGGCGCTGACCCGGGGGACTGACCCGGGGGGAGGGCGATCGCGCCGCCGTCGACCGGCGCCGGGGTGGGCACGGCCCGCAACGAGGTGCCCACGGCGAGTCCGGCTCGCGTGTCATGAACCGCAGCTCCACCGGACGGACGATACGTCGCCGCGCGGTCCGTCCGCACGCGGTCCGGCTGGGGAGGAAGGCGCCCGCTTCGTGAACCGCGCGCGTACCCACAGGTAGCCGAGCAGCAGGAGCCCGGCACACCCGGCGATCGCCAGGACGGCCGCGACCGGCGACGGCGGGCCGGTCAGCAGGCCGCGCAGGGTGTCGATGAGCGGGGTGAGCGACAGGTGCCGAGGTGACGGCCCCGTCCCCGGGCCCTTCCTGCCGGCGGGCACGAGCCCGATGGCGATCCCGATGGCGACGAGCTTTCCGAGCATGACGTCGTAGCGGGCCAGCGGGCCCCGCAGCGCGTGGCGGAAGCCGGCGCCGGTCAGGATGATCTCGCCCTCGTCCGCCCTGTGCGGCGTCGCGGCCGCGATCACTGATCCGTTCATGGTCGTTACGGTCGCGCACCGCTCTGACACCCGGCCGGTGTCGCGCTGACACGGCCGCTGACACGGCCACTGATACGGCCACGGCACGGCCACGGCACGGCCCGACACGGCCCGGCACGGCGGCGCGGACGCGGACCCCGGCCGCTCCCGGCGCGGGCACGGGCCTCGCCCCGGAGAGAACCGTCCTTTGCCGTTACCAGATCGGTGTGCTGAGCTTGATCGATAGCTGCTTCACCGCAGATCCCGGCAGACGGAGGACATGTTCGTGAAGGACACCGGCACCCGTCCGTTACCCCGCAGGACCTGGCGTCTCCGGCTGGCCGCGCTCGGCAGCGCGCTGGCCGTGGCCGTCACCGGCACCGTGGTGGCCGCGCCGCAGCCGGCCGCCGCGGCGGCGCCGAACTACGACGGCGATCCCACCCAGTACTGGAACCAGGTGCTGGTGGACATCTTCCGCCGGCTCAACGGCCCCGACGCGGCCCCCGGCAGGCTGGCCAGGGCCGCGGCGATGATGAACGCCGCGCTCTTCGACGCCGAGACGATGTACCGCGACCAGTGGCGTACCCGGCTCTACCAGCCCTACCTGCAGGCGGGCCGCTACTTCTCCCTCGGCGAGACCGACAACGAGGAGGAGCGGGTCATCGGCCGGACCGCCTACAACATCCTGCTCGACCTGTACGGCACCGCCACCCCGCACAGCCCGAGCATGACGAGCCTGCTCAACCAGCGTTTCACCCACCGCTTCGGCACCAGCCCCACCGACTTCGACTACCTCGACCTGCAGGTGGTCAGCTCGGTGGTGCAGCGGATGCGGCAGTTCCGCAGCGGCGACCGCTCCAACGACACCACCGTCTACACGCCCAGCACCGAGCGAGGCGCCTGGCGGCCCACCGGCGACCCGAACTGCACCGCCAACCAGCACGCGGTGACGCCGAACTGGGGCCTGGTCAAGCCGTTCTCGATGACGTCCGGCTCCCAGTTCAGGCGCCCCACGCCGCAGCAGGCCATCCGCTACGACCAGCTGCTGCAGACCGCCGAGTATCAGCGCCAGGTCGATCTGGTACGCCGTTTCGGCGGCGCGGCCGACACCGCCGCCACCCGGATCGAGCGCACCACCGAGCAGACCGCGGCGGCCCTGTTCTGGGCCAACGACGTGGACGACACCTATCGCCCGGTCGGCCAGTTGCTGGTGCACACCGGGCAGGTGGCGCGGCAGCTCAACATCGTCGACCGCTACGACAACGCCCGCCTGTACACGCTGGTCTCCCTCGCCCTGGCCGACGCCGCCATCGCGGCGTGGGACACCAAGTACCAGACGGTCATCGACCTGTGGCGGCCCGAGAGCGCCATCAGGGAGATCGATCCCGCCTGGCGGCCCTTGTCGGTGGACCGCGACGGCAACCGCTTCTCGCCCTGTTTCCCCTCCTGGGTGTCGGGCCACGCCACCTTCGCCGGAGCCTGGGCGGGCATCATGACCCGCTACTTCGGCGGTGACGCCACCTTCACGGTGGACACCGAGGACCCGACCAGCCCGGTCAAGAGCAAGACGTTCACCTCCTTCGAGCAGGCGGCCCAGGAGAACGCGCAGAGCCGTCTGTGGCTGGGCGTCCACTATCCGTGGGACGCCGATGACGGCATCGCCATCGGCGACGCCATCGCCGGGCATGTCTTCACCAACGAGCTGACCGAACTGCCCGCCACGCCCCGATGAGCGGCCGCGCGCCGGAGGCGGCTCCAGGCCGTGCCTCCGGTGCGCGACGGGCTCCCGGCTTCGGGGAACGCACGCTCCGTCCCGGCCCCGCCGGCGCCGGGACGGACGAAGCCGGACATGGTCATTCCGGCAGCAGGTGTGAC
The DNA here is from genome assembly GCF_000725485.1 of Nonomuraea candida. Lineage (GTDB taxonomy): Bacteria > Actinomycetota > Actinomycetes > Streptosporangiales > Streptosporangiaceae > Nonomuraea > Nonomuraea candida. The sequence goes on from NZ_JOAG01000048.1 coordinate 7,368, forward strand.
ACGAGGCCGCGTGCCCATTCGGGGGAGAGGGCCTGGTCGGTGAAGACGGCCCGGTAGTAGAGGGGGGCGAGCAGGGCCTCTACGGCGCGGTCGACGGTCGGAACCCGATTGCCCCGCGCCTGCTCCCGCTCGATGATGGCTTCGAGCTGTCGCTGGCGCTCCATGCGGCACACGCCGGCGCCTTCCCCGCCCGTGCCGACGATGGCGCGTACCAGCGCGAGGGTGTCCGGGTCGCTGAGGTCCTTGGCGAGGTCGTAGGCATAGCGTTCCAGGTCCTCGCGGAGGCTTCCGGTGTCGGGGACCACGACATCGCCGGAGAAGCGGCTGGTCGCGACGTCGGCGAGCAGCTCGCCGACGGAGCCCCAGCGGCGATAGACGGTGGTGGCGTGCACACCCGCGCGCGCGGCGATGACCGGGATCGTCAGCGCATCGCCGGCCTCGTCGGTGAGCAGTTCCTTGACCGCCTGGTGGACGGCCGCCCGGACCCGGGCCGAGCGGCCTCCGGGCCGGGTGTCGGTGCGCGGCGGGGAGCTCTGAGCTGGCATGTCTCCATTATTGCATCGATCACTGCTTTTAATTCGCAGTGATCGCTGCTTTTGTGGTACGTTCGCAGCCACTAACGCAACGATCACTGCGAGGTTTCCGTGTCTGCTGAATCCTCCGGTGCCGCGTCCTCCGGCACCGCACCACCTGTCGCCGGTGCGCACCGCCGGCCGTGGAGGGGCGCCTTCCCGGCCGTGGCCGCCGTCCTGGTGCTCTTCCTGGCCGCCTCCAGCGCGCCGTCACCGATCTACGTGATCTACCAGCAGCAGTGGCGGTTCACGGCCTGGGTGCTGACTGTGGTCTTCGCTCTCTACGTGGTCGGCCTGCTGGCCTCGTTGCTCGTCGTGGGAGCGCTGTCGGATCATCTCGGCCGCCGGCCGGTGCTCGCCGCGGCGATCGGGCTGGAGGCGGTCGCGCTGGTGCTGTTCCTGGTCGCGGGGGACGTGCTGGTGCTGTCCGCGGCCCGGGTGCTGCAGGGCGTCGCGACGGGGGCGGCGACGACCGCGCTGAGCGCCACCCTGGTCGATCTCGAACCGCGGCAGGCCCGCGTCCGGGCGGGCGTGGTCACGTCGGTGGCGCCCTTGACCGGGCTGGCTCTGGGCGCCGTCGGCAGCGGTGTGCTGGTGGAGTTCGGCCCGGCGCCGACCCGGCTGGTCTACGCGCTGCTGCTCGGAGGCGTGGCGCTGGCGGCGGTGGTCGTCGCCCTCCTGCCGGAGACGTCGCCGCGCCGGCCGGGAGCGCTGGCCTCCCTTCGCCCGCGGGTGGCGATGCCCGCACACCTGCGCGCGGACATCGTCCCGCTGGTGCCGGTGATGATCGCCACCTGGGCGCTGGCCGGCATGTATCTCTCCCTCGGCCCGTCGGTCGCCGCGGAGCTGCTGGGGCTGCGCAGCCATCTCATCGGCGGTGTCGTCGTGACGTCGCTGGCGGGCACCGCGGCGTTCGCGGTCGCCCTGCTCCGCTCCCGCCCGGCGTCCTCGCTGCTCGCCCCCGCCACGGCGATGCTCGGGCTGGGCACTTCGACGTCGCTCGCCGGGGTGGCGGGCGGGCTCGTCTGGCTCGCCGCGGCCGGCACCGTCGTCGCGGGCATCGGTTTCGGCGCGTCGGTGCTGGCCACGTTCGGCACCTTCGCCAGGATCGCCAGGCCGCACGAGCGCGGCGCGGTCTTCGCCCTGGCGAACATCATCAGCTATCTGGGCAACAGCGTGCCCGCCGTGCTCGGCGGCATCGCCGTCACCGCCCTGGGATTGAGGTCCGCCACCATGATCTACGCGCTGGTGATCGCGGTGATCACCTTCTCCGCCCTCGTCCTGCGCCTGAACCGGCCGCGGCCCCGGTGCCGCATGGCCGCGGTCGCCTGTGACTGAGGCCCCGGCGAAGACCTCCCTTCAGATGTCGAAATGAGGACTAATCATGGCAACTAACGGCAGGATCCGGCGGAACCGGGAGGTCCGGCGACCCGGCGGCACGACGATCCGCTACACGGCCAGCGGTCCGGCGGGAGGGCCGGCTCTGGCTCTCATCCATGGCTGGGCGTGCGACCGCGGCGACTTCGACGCGGTGACCGGCCATCTGCCCGACGGCCACCGCGTGCTGGCGATCGACCTCGCCGAGCACGGCGAGTCGCGGTCGGCGCGGGAGGCCTGGACCATCGAAGAGTTCGCCCGCGACGTGGCCGCGGTGCTGGCGGCCGAGTCGGTGGAGAAGGTGGTCGTGGCCGGGCACTCCCTCGGCGGGGCGGTCGCCGTCGAGGTGGGCCGGCTGCTGCCCGGCAGGGTCTCGCACGTGGTCGCGCTCGACGCCCTGCACTACCTGTCCCTGTTCCCGGCGATGAGCGAGGAGCAGGCCGAGGCGATGCTGCGGGTGTTCAGGGAGGACTTCGCCGCGGGGGTGCGGGGCCTGGTGGAGGCAGGCTCGCCGGCCGGGACCGACCCCGCCCGCAAGGATGCCTACGTCGAGAAGATGGCCGCCGTGCGACAGCCCGCCGGACTGCGTTCCCTCGAGGGCCTGCTGCGCTGGGACATGGACGCGGCGCTGCGCGAGACGAAGCAGCCGATCACCGTGTTCGCGATCCGGGACCTCATCACGCAGGAGGCGATCGACCGCTACGGCGACCGGCTCGGCATCGTGCTCGTCGACCTGGGCAGCCACCACTTCCCGGTGGAGTCGCCGGAGGAAACGGCGAAGCTCCTGGCCGGCGTCGCTCCCTGATCAGGCCTGCGGGCAGTCGGCGGGGCTCGTTCCGGTGGCGCGCCGGGGCCGCCGGTCGGCCCGGGTCTGCCCGAAGGCGTGCCTGTTGTCCTCGCACCACTCGCGGAAGGTCCGTGGCCCGGTGCCGGTGAGGTTGGCGATGTCCTGGGCGACCACCGCGGCGCGGCCGGTGCGCCGGAGCTCGTCGAGGCCGCGCATCGTCCGGGCCAGGTCCTCCGGGGTTCCGTACGCGACGCTGCGCCGGGCGAGCTGCCCGGGCGTGACCGGCACGAACTCGATGTCCCGCCCGAGCACGCCGGCGAGGATGCCCACCTGATCCCGCGCGGAGAGCGGGTGCGGGCCGTTGAGGATGTAGCTGTGGCCGGCGTGCCCGTCGTGGGTGAGGGCGAGCGCGGCGACCCGGGCGACGTCGTAGGGATCGACGGGCACGGCCAGGCCGGGGTCGCTCGCGTCGTAGACCCGGCCCTGATCGCGGATGGCGGGCAGCCACCACAGCGCGTCCGACATCAGGATGTTGGCGTGCAGGTAGGTGACCTCCAGCCCGGACCGGCGGAAGACGTCGTCGCGCGCGGCGGTCCGGGCCCCGATCGCGGGCTTGGGCTCCAGGACGGCGCCGATCGAGGAGAGCAGCACGATCCTGCTCACGCCGGCGGACCGGGCGGCATCCACCATCTTCCCGGCCTGCGCCGGCAGCGGGGTGATCTGCCGGTAGAAGACGCCTTTGACGCCGTAGGCGGCCGCGACGAGGCACTCGGTCTCGTCCAGGTCGCCGACGGCGACGTCGACGCCCGCCGGGAGCCGCTCGGCGCCGGAGGCGTCGCCGACCAGCGCGCGGACCTTGCGGCCCTGCTCCAGAAGCTGGGGTACGAGGGCGCCGCCGACGTCGCCCGTGGCTCCGATGACGAGGTAGCACATGAGAGGTTCCTGTCTCGAGAGGTTGAACGCCGGCTGTCTGTCATCAGGGTCGTCCAGCGGCGGCCGGCGGGCGTCGGCAGGAATCGCCTACTCGCCTACGTAAGAAGGCGACGGTTCACCCGCGAACCGCCCGGCCCGAAGTGACGCGGTCCGTGTAGCTTTGTCGTTGATCAAGGGACCGGCGGGCCAGGCCCGCGGCCCGTCGACGCCCTCGGGGGAGCCGGTGATGATTCGAGGTCGGCAGGCCGAGTACGTGACCGTTCAGCGGCTGCTCACGCGGGCGCGCGGCGGAGAGAGCGGCGCGCTCGTCGTGCGCGGCGAGGCCGGCATCGGCAAGACCGAGCTGCTGAGGCACGCCCGCGCCACCGCGTCGGGCTTCCGGGTGGTGAACACGGCCGGCGTGGAGTCCGAGATCGGCTTCGCGTTCGCCGGGCTGCACCAGCTCTGCGCGCCGCTGATGGATCGCCTCGCCGCCCTGCCCGAACCCCAGCAGGCCGCCCTGGCCGTGGCGTTCGGGCAGCGTTCCGGCGCGGCGCCGGACCCGTTCCTGGTCGGGGTGGCCACGCTCGGCCTGCTGGCCGAGGCCGCGGAGGACGAGCCGCTGCTGTGCCTGGTGGACGACGCGCACTGGCTGGACCTGGTCTCCGCGCAGGTCTTCGCCTTCGTGGCGCGGCGGGTGCAGGCCGAGCGGCTGGCGCTGGTGTTCGGGCTGCGCGACCAGGTGCCCGCCTTCGAGGCCGCCAAGGTCTTCGCCGGCCTGACCGAGTTACGCCTGGACGGGCTCACGGACGCCGACGCGCGGGCCCTGCTGGACTCGGCGGTCCACGCCCCGCTTGACGACAGGGTGCGCGAGCGGATCCTCGCCGAAGCGCGGGGCAACCCGCTGGCCCTGCTGGAGCTGTCCCGGCACGCCGCGCCGGCGGGGCTGGCGGGCGGGTTCGGAATGCCGGACGCGCGGAGCGTGCCCGGCCGGATCGAGGAGAGCTTCCGGCGCAGGGCGGCCGGCCTTCCCCCGTCCGCACAGACGATGATGCTGATCGCGGCCGCCGATCCGGTCGGCGACGCGGCGCTGCTGTGGCGGGCGGCCGAGCACCTCGGCATCGACGCCGGTGCGATCGCGCCGGCCGAAGCGGCGGGGCTGCTCGAAGTCGGCGCCACGGTGCGCTTCTCTCATCCGCTGGTGCGTTCGGCCGTCTACCGGGCCGCCACGCCGGCCGAGCGCCGCCGCGCGCACGGCGCGCTGGCCGAGGCCACCGACGAGCGGGCCGACCCCGACCGCCGGGCCTGGCACCGAGCGCGGGCGGCGCTGGGCACCGACGAGACGGTCGCGCTGGAGCTGGAGCGCTCGGCCGGGCGGGCCAGAGCCCGCGGTGGCCTGGGCGCCGCGGCGGCGTTCCTGGAACGGGCGGCCGCCCTCACTCCCGACCCCGCCGACCGGGCCTGCCGGGCGCTGTCCGCCGCGCAGGCCAAGCACGAGGCGGGCGCGTCCGACGCCGCCTTCGAGCTGCTGACCATCGCGGTGGCCGGCCCGCTGGACGGCCTGCATCGGGCCCGTGCCGAGCGGCTGCGCGCCCAGATCGAGTTCGCCCGGACGCGAAGCAGCGACGTGCCGGGGATGCTGCTCCACGCCGCCAAGACGCTCGCCCCGCTGGACCCCGCCCAGTCCAGGGACACCTACCTCCAGGCCCTCGAGGCGGCCATCCACGCAGGCCCGTTCGGGCACGGCCGCGGCGTGGTGGAGGTCGCCGAGGCGGCGCGCGACGCTCCCGCGCCGGCCGGACCGCCGAGCCCGGCCGATCTCCTGCTCGACGGGCTGGTGACCAGGTTCACCCGCGGGTACGAGGCGAGCGTGCCGGGCCTGCGGCGGGCGCTGCGGGCGTACCGCGACCACCTGGGCACCGACGACGCCAGCCGGCGGGGGCTGTGGGCGGCCTGCCGCGCCGCGTACATGCTGTGGGACGACGAGACCCTCTACGAGCTGACCACCCGCTTCATCCGGCTGGCCCGCGACGCCGGGGCGCTGTCCACGCTCGCCACGGCGCTCAACTTCCACTCGACCATCCTGGTGCAGATCGGCGACCTGGCCCAGGCCGCCGGCCTGGTCGCCGACGTGGCCGCGATCTCGCAGTCGACCGGAGCCCCGCCGCTGCCGCACGACATCGTCCTGCGCGCGTATGTCGGCCGGCGGGCCGAAGCGATGGAGCTGTTCGACGACATGGTCCAGGAGGCGACCCGGCGAGGCGAGGGCACGGTGGTCACCCTCGCCCACTCCTCGCTGTCCGTCCTGCACAACGGGCTGAGCGACTACCGCGCCGCACTGCTGGCCGCCTCGGTGACGTGCGACGCCGACGAGCTGACGCACAGCAGCGCCGCCCTGCCCGAGCTGGTCGAGGCCGCCGTCCGCGCCGGCGAGCCGTCGCGCGCCGCCGCCGCGCTGGAACGGCTCAGCTCCCGTGCCCGTGCCAGCGGCACCCCCCTGGCGCTCGGGGTGGAGGCCCGCTCACGCGCGCTGACCACCACCGGGCCCGCCGCCGAGGACCTGTACCGCGAGGCGATCGACCAGCTGTCCCGATGCCGGTACGCGACCTTTCTCGGCCGCGCCCACCTGCTCTACGGCGAGTGGCTGCGCCGTGAGGGCCGGCGCCAGGACGCCCGGGAACAGCTCCGCACCGCCTACGAGATGCTGTCGGGCATGGGCATGGAGGCGTTCGCCGGCCGCGCCGCCCGCGAGCTGCGGGCCACCGGCGAGCAGCCGCGCAAGCGGGTGACGCAGCCGGCCGACGCCCTGACGCCCCAGGAGCTGCGCATCGCGCGGCTCGTGGCCGCCGGGGCGACCTCCAGGGAGGCCGCGGCGCAACTCTTCCTGAGCCCGCGCACCATCGACGCGCACCTGCGCAACATCTTCGGCAAGCTGGGCATCGCCTCCCGCCGCGAGCTCAGGTCCGTGCGCCTGTCGTAGCCGGGCGGCCCTACTCGAACAGCCGCCGCGGGTTCGCGACGAGCAGCGTGTCCACGTCGTCGTCGGACAGCCCGCGCGCCTTCAGCGCCGGCAGGACGTCCTCGCTGATGTGCCGGAAGTGCCAGCGCGGAGCCACTCTCGCTGCGTCCTGCGGGGTGTACCAGTCGATGTGGCACGAGGCGTCGTGCGCGATCACCAGGTGGTCGCCGTACCCGCGCTCGAACAGCCGCACGATCGTGTCCACCCGCTGTTCGAACGGCAGCAGCTCGTCGAGCCCGAAGCGGTCCATGCCCAGCAGCGAGCCGGCGTCGGCGAGCTCGGCGAGGTGGTCGACGTCGGTCGAGTCGCCGCAGTGCGCGAGCAGCACCTTCGACGGATCCACGCCCTCCTCGGCGAGCACCCGCTGGACCACCAGCCCGGACTGCGTGTGCGGGTTGGTGTGCACCATGACCGGAGCGCCGGTGCGCACATGCGCCTGGCCCACCGCCCGCAGGACGCGCTCCACCCCGGGCGTCAGGCCGGGCGTGTCGATCGCGCACTTGAGGAACGCGGCCCTGACCCCCGTGTCCCCGATCCCCTCGGTCAGGTCCCTGACGAACAGCTCGGTGAGCGGTTCGGGCATGTCGAACAGCAGGCCGGGACCGTTGTAGTGGAACTGGAACGGCAGGTCGCAGAAGGTGTAGAGCCCGGTCGCGACCACGATGTTGAGGTCAACCTGCTCGGCGATGCGCCGCACGCGCGGCACGTACCGCCCGAGCCCCAGCACCGTCGGGTCGAGGATGCTGTCGATGCCGAGCGACTTCAGCTCGGCCAGGGCCGTGACGGCCTCGGCCACCCGAGTTTCCTCGTCCCAGTCCTGATAGTTCTGCTGATACTCGGTCCCGAGCACGAACACGTGCTCGTGGGCGAGGGTCCTGCCCAGCTCGGAGCTGTCGATGGTGCCGGCCGCGGTGGGAATCGTGGCCACGGTGCCTCCTCGCGTCGTTCAGCGATCAAGAGTGAATGAGGGCCCACGTCCTGTCAAGGTCCGGGCCCGGCGACCTCGCGCCGGTCGAGGACGCCGCGAGGTCGCCCGCGGGGCGGGGTCCGGGCCGGCCTGCCCGGCCGCCCGGCGCGCCCGCGTCACGGGCCGCCGCCGCGAAAGCCGGTCATCCGGAGTTCGGCCGTCTGCGCAAGGGGCGCGAGCTCGCGTCCGGCCCCGTCGGCGCTCAGGCGTCGACGAAGGCGCCCAGGGTGTCGGCGCCGAGGCGCCAGGTGAGGGTCAGGTGCTGCTTGAGCACCCGCCAGCCCTCGGAGGTGCGGACGAACTCCCAGTCGTAGAACCCGCCCATGTCGAAGTGATCTCCGGTCGCCGTCCCGTCGGGGACGCCGACGAAGAGCATGTAGCCGACACCGGTGGCGCGGTCGCCGTCGATCTCGAAGTGCGTGTTGTGCACGTAGTGCATCATCGCCGCGTACGGCGACTCCGCGTCCCGGACCGTCCGGAGGATCGCCTCGCGCCCCCGCAGCGGCTCCCAGGGGCCGAAGGCCAGCTCGGCCTCGGGGTGCCAGCAGCCGATCCAGGTCTGCCAGTCCTTCCGGTCGAGCGCGCGCCAGCCCTTGATGAGCAGGCCGCGGATGGCGTCCTTGTCCTCCAGGGTCTGGAGCCGGGTCTCGATGTCGTTCCTCGTGTTCATCACCACTCCCCGTGAAGGAGAAACCGTTCGTGCGCGCTGGTGTCGCGCTGCCGTCAACAGTGGCGCACATCGTGGATCTCCGGCAGGGCGCGGTTCACCCAGGAGCGGCGCTCCCAGGCTTACCGCGCCCGCGTCGATCAGCTCGGTGGACGCCCGCCTCCGGCTGCTGCCCGCCGCCGGGTGCCGGTCAGAGCGTGACGACGGCCTTGAAGCGCACCTCGCCGGCGGCGGCCCTGCGATAGGCGTCGTCGACGCGCTCCAGGGGGAACAGCTCGACCATCGGCTTGACCTGGCCGCGTGCCACGATGTCGAGGGCTTCGGCGAGGTACTCCAGGCCGTTGTGGGCCGAGCCGATGATCTGGTGGCTGTGCGTGGTCAGCGGCAGTGCCGGCAGGATCATCTCGTCCTCGGCCAGGCCCATCAGCACGAGCTTGCCCCAGGGCCGCAGGCCCGTCATCGCGTCGATGGCGGCGGCGTGCGAGCTGCTGGTGTGCAGCAGGACGTCGGCCCCGCCGATCTCCTTGAGCCCCGCGCCGTCGGTGACGACGTCGGCGGCGCCGAGCTCGCGGGCCAGATCGTGCTTGCCGGGCCGGGTCACCGCGATGACGTGGTAGCCGGCGGCCCTGGCGAACTGGATCGCGAAGTGGCCGATGCCGCCGACGCCGACGACGGCGACGCGGGCCCCCGGCCTGGCGTCGGCCCGGCGGATGCCGGCCCACGTCGTGTAGCCGGCGCACACCGTGGGCGCGGCGTCCTCGTAGGAGATCCCGTCCGGGAGCAGGACCGTCCCCCCGACGTCGGCGACGGCGTACTCGGCCAGGGCGCCGTCGACGTTGACGCCGGTCAGCGTCGGGCTCGCGCAGTTGCCGGCGGTGACGAAGCTGTTCGGGTGCTCCTCGCGGCAGAAGTCGCAGGCGCCGCAGCGCTTCTGCATCATCGGCAGCCCGACCCGGTCGCCGATCTTGCGCTCGGTGACGCCCGCGCCCAGCGCCACCACCTCGCCGACGCCCTCGTGCCCCATCAGCAGCGGGAACTCCCGGAACGACAGCACCCCGTGGGCCATCCACAGGTCGGTGCCGCAGATCCCGCACGCGTGGACGCGCACCAGCACCTCGCCCGGCCCCGGCTCCGGGACGGGCCGCTCCCGCACCTCCCAAGCGGCCTTCACGTCGGGGACGATGACGGCCTTCATCTGCTTCGTCATTGGCGAAACTCCTTCCAGGGGATCGGCGGAGCGGGTGGGAGAACAGCGGACCATCCCGCTCGGCCGTGTGGGGTGTCGCGGCCCGTCTCGGAACGCGTCTTCATCGTCACAGCCCGCGCACCGCCGACGCGTCGGCGAACATCGCCTAGGAACATCGCCTAGGAACATCACCTAGGACCACCGCCTAGGACCACCATCTGGACCCCCGAGCGCACCGGACGGGATCCGGCGTGAAGAAAACCTGCCGAGCGGCGAACACTGGGCGACAGTTGCCTTCGGAAGGACGCCATGACTGCACCACCTGACGCCAACGATGTGATGGAAGACGTCACGGTGGTCGAGCGGTCACTGGACAGTCCCGAACTTTTCGCCCTCCTGTACGACCGGTACTTCACGGAGGTCTACCGCTATCTGGCCGCCCGGCTCGGCAGCGAGCAGGCCGAGGACCTGGTCGCCGACGCCTTCCTGCTCGCGTTCAACGGCAGGCACGGCTTCGACCCGCAGCGGGGCACCGTGCGGTCGTGGTTGTTCGGCATCGCCACGAACGTGGTGGCCCGCCACCGCCGCAGGGAGGGCCGCCGCCTGAACGCGCTCAGCAAGGTGACGGCCGAGGACGCCGTCGACGGGCACGAGGATCGGGTCACCTCGCAGCTCGCGGCGCAGGCCAGCCGGCCGGAGCTCGTACGGGGGCTGAAGGGCCTGGCGAAGGGCGATCGCGACGTGGTGTTCCTGCTCGTCTTCGGCGGGCTGGGCTATGAGGAGATCGCCACCGCTCTGGACATACCGGTGGGGACCGTCGGGTCCCGGATCAACAGGGCGCGCAAGAAGCTGCGCAAGGCCCTGGGCGACGTCAACCCGATCGGGGAGTGGTGATGGACGAGCTGAAGCTGATCGAAGCCGTGTTCGCGGAGCCCGAGCCCTCGCCGGAGGCGGCGGCGAAGGGGCGTGACCGCCTCCTCCGCCTGACCCGGGCGTCCCGGCCGGATCGTCCGCGCCGCAGGTGGCTCGCCGCGCTGTCGATCCGGCGCGTGGCCCTGGCCGGCGCCATGGCGGTGCTGCTCACCGGCGGCATCATCGCCGCCCAGGTGAGCCTGGGCGGCTCCGACCCGGGTACCTCCGGGCATCTGCTCGCCGCCCCTCCGGCCGACGCCGAGGCGCTGCTCACCCTGGCCGCCCGGGCCGCCGCCGGCCGGCCCGACACGGTGCCGGCCCGCGGCCAGTACGTGCACACCAAGACGCTGGCCCAGCACAGCCTGCACACCAAGGACGAGTCGGGCCGGACGCTGGCCACCAAGGTGATGGTCAGCCAGGAGCGGTGGGAGGCCGCCGACGTGGGCAGGCCCTGGCTGAGCCGCAGCCGGAACCTGTCGGCCACGGGACCGGCGCCCCGCAAGTACTGGGACCGCGGCGTCGAGGACATCGTGTACGAGCCGGGAGCCTGTCCCGGCCGGCCGGCCTACGCGCGGCTGGGCGCCTGGCCGACGGACCCCGCCCGGGTGCGCGCGAAGATCGTGGCCGGCACGGGGGAGGAGCCGCTGCGCGTCTGGCACTCCCTGCAGAGCCTGGTCCGCGAGTCCGTGGTACGGCCCAGCCTGGGCGCCGCGCTGTACCAGGTCGCCGCCGGGCTGGACGGCATCACGCTCATCGGCGACGCCGTGGACGCCGCCGGCCGCCCCGGCCTGGCCGTCGCCATGGACGAGGGCAACGGCACCCGGTCGGAGCTGATCTTCGACCGGACGACCTACCACTATCTGGGCGAGCGCACCGTGACCACCAGGGACCGCACGGTGGAAACGCCCACCGGCGGCGACTACACCGAGAAGAAGGGCACGGTGACCGGCACCGCGGTGCTCACCGTCGATCTCGCCCCCGCCCTGCCCGAGGTGTCGCCTAAGGCGTCCCGGATGAAGATCCCCTGCTGAGACTTTCCCCCTGATCCGGCCTTTCCGGCCGTGAGTTCTGTTTCGCATGCCCTCGGCTCGATCGGCATGCCCTCAAGGAAGAAGGAGCACATCCATGTTCATCGCCAAGGCGATCGCGGCCACCCTGCTCGCCGGCTCGTTCGGCGGCCTCACCGCGCCGCCGTCGGGGGACGCCGCCGCGTACGAGAAGCAGACGCGGCTGGAGGCCGGGCGCGTCGCCTGCATGACGGAGCGGGGCTTGGCGTACGTGGCCTCCCCGGAGCCTCGGTACACGTGGCAGCCCGGGGAGAAGGAGCGGCTCGCGGGTGATCTGGAGGCGCTGCGGGCGTACCGGGCCAAGTACGGCTTCGGCGTCTGGTCGGCGAACGTCTATCCGAAGGACGAGGTCGTCAACCCGGTCCGGCACGAGAACCCGAACGACAAGACGCTGAGGTCGCTGCCGGCCGGCGAGCTGAAGAAGTGGCGCGCCGCCGACGAGTCCTGCTTCTCCCGGGCGGTCAAGGAGGTGCTGGGCAAGACCGTCACCTCCCAGGAGGACTACCACGACCGGCTCGAAGCGGCGGTGCGCAAGGCGCTGGGCGTCCTCGACCGGGACGAGCGGCTCGTCCGGTTGGGCAGGCAGTTCGCCGCGTGCCTGGGCGTCGGCCGGACCGAGCCGACCGCGCTGGACGGCCTGAGCCATGCGAAGGTCGTGCGGCAGGCTTCGGACGTCGCCAGGAAGGAGTGGAAGGGCGAGCTGCCCAAGGGCGAGACCGTCGTCCTCCGGCCGGACCTGAAGCCCGCGCAGGCCAGGCCGTACCTGGACAAGGAGATCAAGGCGGCGCTGAAGGACCTGGAGTGCGGTAAGGACTTCTACCCCGCCTACGCTCCCAAGGCCATGGAGATCACCTCGCGGGTCTACCAGGAGTTCGGCCGGGAGGGCGCGGCCCAGGCGATCCCGTCGCGGATCTACCGCAAGCTCGCCTGACCCCGGCACCCCGGCGCCGGCCCGTCGATCCCGGCCGGCGCCGGGCGCCGCGATGGTCCTCCTGTCAGGATCGGCTCGTGTAGCGCAGGATGTGCACGCCCTGGTTCTTGTCGGAGATGTAGATGTAGCCGCGCCGGTCCACCACGACGTCCTCCGTCTGCGTCACGAGCCGGCCTTCGGGCATGGGGCCGTACCTGCGGGTGGGGTCCGGTGGCAGGAACCAGCCCACCTCGCGCGGCAGCCGGGGGTTGGACACGTCGTAGATCCGCAGGCCGGCGTTGAAGTGCGCGATGTAGAACAGGTCGCCCTGGCGCTGCACGTCGGGATGGTGCTGGTGGTGGTTGATGTTGTGCGGCCCGCTCCAGCCGCCCCTGCTCGGGAAGTCCGGGTACGGCGCCCCGGGCGGCGGCTCGGGCGTGGGGAACAGGGACACCAGCCAGGGCCGGGCCGGGTCGGAGATGTCCACGATCGAGGCGTGCGGCGCGGGCCCCTTGCCGTAGGAGACGTCCTCGGAGTTGGCGAAGGCGAGGTTCCTGCCCGGGATCGGCAGCACGCCGTGCACGCCGAACCGGGAATGGAAGGGCGGGCTGAAGTTCAGGCCGCCGACGGGCCGGGGCGCGCTGACGTCGGAGATGTCGAGCACGACGAGCCCGGCCGCGCCGTACGGCAGGTAGACCAGGTCGCCCGCGACGTACGGCGGGCCGTGCAGGGACACGTCGGCGCCGTTGGCGCAGCAGAAGCCGTGCGTGTGCGGCCGCTCGGACGGCGGCGGGCGATCCTCGCCGTCACGCTGGCCCGGGACCCACCAGCGGCCCGCCTCCCTGGGCCGGGCCGGGTCCGCGATGTCGACGATGACGTAGATGTTGCCGCGGAATCCCGGCGCGCCCGCCGCCGCGTGCACGTAGCGCCCGCCGGGGTAGAGGTTGCGGTGGGTGCCCGTCCCGCCGGTCCGGTAGTGGCCGAGGCGGCGGGGGCGTACGGGGTCCTTGATGTCCCAGATGTAGAAGCCTTCCTCGAAGGCGGCCTGCGGGTCGCCGCCGAAGTTCGGGAAGATCTGCTCCAGTGCCGTGACCATGATGTCGCCGTGCAGGTCGACCTGGAGCGTCCAGGTGTCCGCCGGGCCCGGCACGAACGCCACCACCTCCGGCCGGCGGGGGTCGGTGACCTCCACGACACTCCAGCCCGAGTCCCAGAAGTGGCCGGTGTAGAGGAACCACCGGTCACCCACGCGCCGGACCGCCATCTTGAAGGCCGGCCGGTGGTCCAGGTCGGTGTAGCCGACGAGTTCGACGTTGTGGGCGTGCTGGCCCCTCGGGCCCGGCCGCGGGACGTCCGCCCGGGCCGGGGTGGCGGCCGCGTGAGCCGCCGCCAGCGCGGAGGCCGCGGTCAGCGAGGTGCGCAACGCCTGCCGCCGTGACGGGTGCCGGTCTTCCACGTCTCTCCTCACGTAGACGATCAAGAGCATGACCAGCCAAACGAACCGGGCGCAAAAGCACGCGAAAGATCATCTTTACGCGGGCGTCACAGGGATGACCCTCGCTCTGGCGCGCAGGTCCCGGCGCTGCCCCGGCCATGGAAATCTGCATTGTAAAGGCGTCGGCCTTGTATGCCCCGATCGTGCCTGTTGTCCATGACCGATGACGAAAGTCAACTTCCTCTGTCCAGGGCATTGAGCCTGTCCGGCCGGATGGGTGAGAGTGAAGGAAGAGATCACCTTGCACTGACGGCCGGCGCGTCCGCCGACGGACCCGGCCGTGGAATCAGTTCATCCCTCAGAGAGGAACTCGATCCATGAAAGTGCGCAGTGTCCTGCTCGTGAACGCCGGCAGTGACGCGGACGTCTCCTCCATCGCCAACGACGGCACGTTCCCGGCCCTGGGGGTGGTCTCGCTGGCGACGGTGCTCAAGCGCGACCACCCCGACGTGGACGTGATCGCCGTCGACGGGCAGATCACGCCGATGGAGGAGATCGAGCGGCTGCTCGCGGACTTCGACCCGGACGTGCTGGGCGTGGGGGTCCTGGCCACCTCGTACGGAAACGCGCTCCGCCTGGCCGAACTCGGCAAGCAGGCCGGCGCGGTCACGGTCTTCGGCAACGACCAGGCCACCGCCATGGGCGAGCGGATCCTCCGGCACCGCGAGGCCGTCGACTACGTCTGCGCCGCCGATGTCGGCGAGTTCGCGCTGTCGGCCCTGGTCGGCGCCCTGGACGGGGAGCGCCCGATCGAGTCGGTGCCGGAGCTGCTGTACCGCACGCCCGGCGGCATCGCCCGCAACCACCTCCCGGAGATCCCTCCCGAGGAGATCAAGGGCAGCGGGGGAGCGCTGCGCGCCGGGGTCCTGGACGCCATCCCGGTGCCCGACCGTACGCTGATGCCCGGCGCCAACTGGAGCAGCTACCTGGACAACTACCTCGGCCGCTACGGCGCCTTCCACGCCGGTGAGACCGTCACGGGCGTCACCACGATGAACCGCGCCCGTGGCTGCGCGCGGGTGAAGTCGCCGTGCCACTTCTGCGGCATCATGGACCTGAGCCTGCGCTTCTCCTCCCCGGAGATGTTCTGGGCCGACGTGCGCGCCGCGCAGGAGCAGATCTCCGCCTCGATCTTCTACGAGGCGTTCGACAGCATGAGCAGCTCTCCGCGCTGGGTGCAGGCCGTGGTCGAGGCCAGGCCGGACGACATCGGCGAGCCGAAGTTCTTCGTCTACACCCAGGCCGCGGAGACCACGCCCCGGCTGGTCGAGCTGTATCGCCGGCTCGGCGTCTACCGGGTCAACATGGGCCTGGAGGCGGGCGACACCCGCATGCTCAAGGTGCTCAAGGGGCCGCGCGACAGCCTGGAGAACAACCGGCGGGCCTGCCGCCTGTTCAAGGAGGCCGGCATCCTGATCCACGGCTCGCTGGTGCTGGGCGGCCCGGGGGAGACGCCGGAGAGCCTGGACAACACGGTCCGCTTCGGCCGGTGGCTGATCGACAACGAGATGATGGCCTCGCTGGAGGCCCAGCCGCTCTACCCGGACTTCGGCGCGCTGACCGGCACGTGGCTGATGAACCCCGACCTGGCCCGGCAGGTGGCCAAGGAGCGGGGGTTCGAGATCCTCGACGAGGAGCTGCTCGACCGCATGCCGGACAAGTACGGCTCGACCGACCTGGTGGACTTCGACGAGGTCTCCAAGGACTGGTGCACGATCTTCAGTCACGCGGGCTGGGACGAGCTGATCGACGCCACCCACGCGATCCGCTCCTACGCCGAACGGTGCGGCACCGTCACCGGGTCGGGCCGCATCACACAGAGCACGCTCGGCTCGCAGTAGTGCTCTCGCTCCTGGCCGCCACCGTCCTGTCCTGCGCCCTGGTCGTCCTGACCCCGGGGCCGGGCGTGCTGATGGTGCTGCACCTGGGAGCCGGCGGCGGCCGGCGCAGCAGTCTCGGCTTCGTGCTGGGACATCTGGCCGGCGACCTGCTCTGGGCCGCGCTCGCGCTGGTGGCGCTGCGCTGGGTGCAGCTCGTCTCGCCGGTGTTCTTCACCGCGCTGACCGTGGCGAGCGCCGGCTACCTGAGCTACCTGGGCGGGCGGGCGCTGGCGTCCGCGCGCGCCCCGCAGCGGGCCGCGATCCCGGACGGCCGGCGCGCGGTCCTGCGCGGCGCCGTGTTCGGCGTGACCAACCCGAAGAGCTACCCGGTCACCCTCGCGATCTTCACCGCGCTGCTCGGCGAGCGGATCGAGGTGCTGACGCCCGCCACGATCCCGCTGTTCCTCGCCGCGGCCCTCCTCGGCAGCCTCGCGTCGGGAGTGCTGCTGTCCTGGTTGTCGGGTCTGGGGATGGTACGGGAGACGTACCGGAGAGCGGCCCCGGTGATCAGCCGGATCGTCGCCGTGGTCTTCTTCGGCTTCGCGGCCTGGTCCCTGCTCCAGCTCCTCACGGCCCGGTAGCCGCGGGCCTCGAAGATCCGGCCGCGGCCTCGCTCCGGCCTTCCCGGTCCGCGGCTCGCCGGGTGGCGAGGACCCGGCGCCGGCCGATGGCCTTGGAGATCGACGCCGGGCTCGCCTGGACGCGCCGGACCAGCTCGGCGGCGGTGAGGCTGCCGCTGTCGGTGGCGTAGAGGCAGGCCAGCACCCTGGCCGTCATGCGGGAGAGCCCCGTCCTGACCATCAGCGTGGCGAAGCGCTCCTCGAAGTCGTGAACCGCTGCGGCGCCGCACCATGGGGCTGACCGGTATTCGGCAAGTCAGTGAAGCGTTACTTTCCTGGCGGGGGATGCCGGAAGAGGCTGGAGGTGCACGCATCGACGCAGGTGCGAATTCCGCAGGAGGATGGCGTGGCGACACACGCAGCCCCGAATGTCCCGTTCCTCGACGTCCTGGACCCCGCGTTCGACTTCGAGGCCCCCGAGGTCTACGCCGCGCAGGCGGAGAGCTGGTACGCCGACAGCCCCTTCGGCCTGCTCGTGCTCCGCTACGAGGAGGCCGGCGACCTGCTGCGCGACCGCCGGATGATCCACGACGGCCGGCGCTACATGGAGACGCACGGCATCACCGGCGGCCCGGTCTACGACTGGTTCGTGCCGATGATCGTCAACCATGACGGCGACGTGCACCGCCGCCTGCGCGGCCTGATGAACAAGGCGTTCACCGCCCGCCGGGTGGACCGGTTGCGGCCGTTCGTCCGGGAGCGGGCCGAGCGGCTCACCGACCCGCTGGACGACGGCGGCACGCACGACTTCGTCGCCGAGTTCGGCATCCGGCTGCCGCTCGCGGTCATGTGCCGGCTGCTCGGCGTGCGGCCCGAGGACTACGACCACTTCGGCACCTGGACCGCCGACCTCGGCCTGGTCTTCAGCCTGTCCGGCGGCGACGACGTCGTGGCCCGGCTGGAGAACGCGGTCAACGGCCTGAACGACTACGCCGACCACCTGATCGACGACAAGCTGGCGCGGCCGGGCGACGACCTCAGCTCCGACCTGGTCGCCGCCTACCGGGCCGGTGACGGCCAGGTCAGCCGGGACGAGCTGCGCAACCTCCTGGTCACCCTCGTGTTCGCCGCCCACGACACGACGCGCCACCAGCTCGCCAACGCCATGATCGCCTTCGCGGGGCATCCCGGGCAGTGGACGCTGCTCGGCCGGCAGCCGGAGCTCGCGAGCCAGGCCGTCGAGGAGGTGATGCGCTGGCAGCCCTCCTCGGGCAGCGTCTACCGCTTCGCCGGCGAGGACTTCGACTACAAGGGGCTGGCGATCGAGAAGGGGGCGTACCTCACCATGTGCGTCAAGGCCGCGCAGCGCGACCCCCGCGCGTACAAGAACGCCGACCGGTTCGACATCACCGTGGCCAGGGAGGCGCCTCCGCTGCAGTTCGGCGCGGGCCCGCACCACTGCCTGGGCGCCGCGCTGGCCCGCGTCGAGGTGGGCGAGGCGCTGTCCGTCCTCGCCACCCGGCTGGGCCCGCCGTCCGTGGCGGGAGCGGTGCCCCGGCCGGGGCCGCTCGGGATCCAGGGGCCGGAGACGCTCCCGCTGCGCTTCGGCTGACCCGGCCACGCGACGGCGGCCCCCGCTGCACTCACCCGGCCGGTCCGCTCGCCGCCCCGGTCCGCGGCGCCGGCTCGCGTACGTCCGCGCGCTCGCCCGGCCGGCGGGGCCGGGACGGCCACCAGTTGGCCCCGCCGAGCAGCCGCATCGCGGCGGGCACGACGATCGCGCGGACCAGGGTGGCGTCGATCACCACGGCGAAGGTGAGCCCGACCCCGATGGTGATCAGGAACAGCGAGGTCGCGGTGAAGCCCATCGTGGCCAGGACGACGACCATCAGCAGCCCGGCGCGGGTGATGAGGGAGCCGGTGCCGCGCAGGCCCGCGATGATCGCGTGCCGGTTGTCGCCGGTGGCCAGGTACTCCTCGCTGATGCGGCTCACCAGGAACATCTCGTAGTCGGTGACCAGGCCGAAGGCGATGGTGACGATGAGGCCCAGCGCCCACACGTCGGTGGTGCCCACCACGGGGAAGCCCATCAGCCCGGCCAGGCCGCCCTCCTGGAAGCCCCAGACGATGAGGCCGCAGGAGGCGGCCAGGGACAGGAAGGCGACGGCGACGGCCTTGAGCGGTACGAGCACGGACCGGAAGGCGAGGAAGAGCAGCACCAGGGTCGACAGGCCGATGAAGGCCAGCGCCCACGGCAGCGCCCTCGTGGTGGCGTCGCTGTTGTCGAGGCTGACCGCGGGCCCGCCGGGGCCGCCCACGAGGACCCCGGTGGCGCCGGCCGGGGGGTCGAGCGCCCTGATCCGCCGGACCAGCTCCAGGTTGGCCGCGTCGTCGGCCTCGCCCCGGTAGGCGACGGTGGCCCAGGTCAGCCCGGCGTCGGCGAGATGGACGCCGGCCGTACCCGCACCCTCAAGCGCTTCGACGGAGCGCAGGTAGCCGTCGAGGGCCGCCCGGTCCACCGGCCCCGCGACGGCGAGGTCCAGCCGCGTGCCGGCGGGGCCGTTCTGGGGGAAGTCCTCGCGCAGCATCGCGGGGACCACCTGGCCCTCGTTGCCGGCGGGCAGGTAGCGGTGGTTGGTCAGGCCCTGCTGGAGCGAGAGCAGCGGGGCGGCGGCGATCAGCAGCGCCAGCAGGCCGCCGGTCAGCCAGGGCAGCGGCCTTCGGGTGACGGAGGTGGCCAGCCACCGCCACGCCCGGTCCTCCCGGGTGACGGCACGGGCCCGGCGGCGCGGCCAGGGCAGGCTCAGCGCGTTGATCCGGGGGCCGAGCACCGCCAATACGGCGGGCAGCACGACGAGCGCGGCCAGCAGGTCGAACAGGACGACCGCGATGCCGCCGAAGCCGAACGCGCGGGAGATCGGCTGCGGGAAGAACAGCAGCCCGCACAGCCCGATGACGACGGTCAGGCCGGAGAAGGCGACCGTGTGCCCGGCCGTGTTCATCGTCGCCACCAGCGACCGCCGCACGTCACCGGCGGTGCGCGCCAGCTCCTCCCGGAACCGGCTGACCATGAAGAGCCCGTAGTCGATGGCCAGGCCCAGACCGAGCAGCATCGAGATCTCCATGGCGAAGATCGAGATGTCGGTGACGTACGTCAGGGCGCGCAGCAGCACCAGCGAGCCGAGGACGGCCACGATGCCCAGGGCGAGCGGGACGGCGGCGGCCACCACGCCCCGGAAGACGACCAGCAGCAGGAGCAGCAGGATCGGCAGCGAGATCATGTTGGCGGTGGCCAGGTTCTCGGTGGCGAGCCGCTGCAGGTGGAACACGCTGGTGGAGCCGCCGGCGACGTGGGTCTCCAGCCCCTGGGCGCGGACCTGCCGCTCGATCTCGCCGTACGCCGCCAGGCGCTCCTCGCTGTCCGCGCCGCGCAGCACGATCGTCGCCAGCGTGGCGTGCCGGTCCTTGGAGACGTAGCCGGCGCGCTGCTCCTCGGTGAGCCCCGCGCTCCAGTAACTGGTCCAGGAGGCGACCTTGGCCGCCGGCAGGCTGCCGAGCGCCGCCGTCACCGCCCGCTCGAAGGCCGGGTCGTCCACCGACAGCCTGCCGGTGGGGTCGCTGTAGACCGCCACCGCGTCCGCCTGCGCCGGCCGGTGCCCGAAGTGGCCCTCCAGCAGCTCGGTGGCCCGGTACGACTCCGCTTCCGGGGACTCCAGCCCGCCGGTGCTCAGGACGCCGAAGACGCCGCCTCCCCAGACCCCGGCGAGCACCACGAACAGGGCGGCCCCGGCGAGCAACGCGCGCCTGCGCGCGTAGCCGACGCGTCCCAGCCACGAGAACACGGCGCTTCCTCCCGCGCGCTCCCGGACCGGCCGCGCCTCCCCGGCGCTCGCGGGCCGCCTGTCCTGCCCGCTCATCTCAGGCCGCCGTCCCGGATGCCCTCCGGGCCGTAGGTGGCGGCGCCGATGCCGCGGCTCGCGCCGGTGACGAAGGCGACCTTGCCGGCCAGCAGGCCCGTTCTCGTGTCATCAGTCATGGCGCCGAGCCTGGTGCCGGAGCGCGAGGCTCAGCCAGGCACCGGCGGTACCTGGCTGGGCCCGGCGCCGGCCCCGCATAGTGGAAGGGTGGACAGACAGGAACTGGCCGCCTTCCTGCGCAGCAGGCGAGAGCGGATCTCTTTCGCCGACGTGGGCCTGCCGGCCGGGCGGCGGCGCCGTACGCCCGGGTTGCGCCGCGAGGAGGTGGCCCAGCTCGCCTACATCTCGACCGAGTACTACACGCGCCTGGAGCAGGCCCGCGCCCCGCGCCCGTCCCGCGAGGTGCTGAGCGGGCTCGCCCGGGCGCTGCGCCTGTCGGACGCCGAGCGCGAGCACCTGCACCACCTGGCCGGCGAGCCGCCAGGACCGCCGCCGGGCCCGTGCCGTGAGGTGCGCCGCGACATCCTCGACCTGCTGGAGCGGCTGCCGCGGGCCGCCGCGTTCGTGCTGTCGGCCACCTACGAGGTGATCGCCTGGAACGACCTGGCGGCCGCCCTCATGGCGGACTTCTCCGCGCTGCCCCCGCGCGAGCGCAACCTGATCCGGTACGCCTTCCTGAACGGGTCCGGGCCGGTCCTGGCGGAATCGGACCGGGCCGGGTTCGCCCACGAGGCGGCCCGGCGGCTGCGCGCCGCCTCCGCCCGCTACCCCGGCGCCCGCGAGGTGACGGAGCTGGTGGCCGAGCTCCTGGCCGGCAGCGCGGAGTTCGCCCGCCTGTGGAGCTCCCACGACGTGTCCCCTGGGCCGAGCCTGCGCAAGACCCTGCACCACCCCCTGGTCGGCCCCATCACCCTGAACTGCCACGTGCTGGACATCGCCGACCGGGACCAGCAGATGGTGATCTACACGGCCGACCCCGGCTCCCCGGCTGAGGAGGCGCTGCGGCTGGTCTCGGTGATCGGCACCCAGCGGATGAACGTGCC
This sequence comes from Nonomuraea candida, assembly GCF_000725485.1. GTDB lineage: Bacteria > Actinomycetota > Actinomycetes > Streptosporangiales > Streptosporangiaceae > Nonomuraea > Nonomuraea candida. The sequence goes on from NZ_JOAG01000048.1 coordinate 28,639, forward strand.
CGGCTGACCGCCGCGCCCGCGTCCGGGGGAGCGCGGTTAGGGTGAGCCCGTGCGGTTCTTGGTGATCTTCTTGGCGGTGGCCGCCGGTGTGCTCGTCATCGCCCGGCGCCGGTTGGTGATCGTGCGGGTGACCGGGCCGAGCATGCTGCCGGTGTACCGATCCGGGGATCGGGTGCTCGTCCGCCGGGTGGCCGGGGCGAGGGTCAGGCGGGGGCAGGGGGTGCGGCCGCCGGTGCGTACGGCCCGCGCGATTCCCGCGCTGAACGCCAGCAGCACGGCGCCGGCCAGCACGAAGCCGGCCGGTGCCGCCGGCCGGACCGCCAGCAGCACGATGACGGACGCCTCGGAGAGGATCACCGCGGCGCTCACCACGGTGGCCCCGCCGGCCGGGATCGCCACCATGCCGAGCGGCCATGCCCCGGCGGCCCTGGGGTTTCCAGTGCGTCCCGCAGCCTTGTGCAACTGTCTTCTATTAGTAAAATTAACTAATAGTTACTGGTGAATCCGCAGGTGAGGAGAGTCATGAGGAGAGCAGTCTTACGTCTCGCGGTCGCGGGCCTCGGCCTGGCCGCGCTGTTCGGCACCACGACCCCGGCCGGCGCCACCGCTCCGGCCGCCACCGCCACCGCCACGTCCGCCATGGCCAGTATCTACGGCTATTACCCCAGCTCCGAGAGCTGCCACTCCGTCGGCCGGCGGGGCGTGAGCACCGGTCTGTGGCCCTGGTACACCTGCTTCCCGTCCAATCAGCTCTGGGCCCTGCAGATTCCCTGGTGAACGCGCTGTGAGCGACGAGCCCGGATGCCGTCGCACGCGGCTGCCCCGGTTCCGGAATCCCGAAATTCCGGAACCGTGAGGTAGACTGGAGACACCGAGGACTTTTCGAGCGCCGGCAGCCAGGTCGCGTCGCCCCCGGCGAACCACCGCTACCGGCCCCGTTCGGAGGGGCCCGGACAGGCCAGGCGACATGACGCCGACAGCTCTTCCTCAACCGGCACCCCACAACCCCGCGACCTCTCGATCCGATGCCACGCCGCGACTGAGCCTGCACCCGGCGCGGGATCTGCGGGCCGTGGTGGACGGCGCCTGGTGGCCCGGCTCCCGCGACGCCGCGGCGGAACTGCCGGCCCTCGTCGCCGCCGTCGACCAGCGGCTGGGCCGCACCACGTTACGGGTGGGCGTGCACCAGGACGCCTGGCGGCGCATTCCGCGCCGGCTCCCGGCACGGGGGCGGCAGGTCCGCGTCGGCTGGTTCCGCCACACCGACCCGCGCGTGATCACTCTCAGCTTCGCCGGGGGCGAGCCGGTCGTCCTGCTGGTCATCCCGCCGGGCACCGCCGCCGGCGCCGCCGAGGCCGCGCTCAGGCTCACCGTCCAGGACACCGCCGGCCTGACGCCCGAGGGCATCCTGACCCTGGCGAGCCTGCCGGCGCATCCGCCGCGGCGAGCGCCGGCAGCCCGGCCCGCCGGATGAACCGGGACGATCCCGGCCGCCGGAGGGCAGGGGCCTCTCACGTGTCGGCCGGCAGGCGACCTCGTCACGTACCGGACGGTCCGCGCCGGCGTGACCCGCTTACCGCCTGCCGGCCGGATCGAGCGGCCCAGACGCCACCCTCACTGGTGGCGGGCCGATCTCCGGCCGGCAGGCCTCTCATCACCGTTCAGCTTCTCCCTTAAGGAGACTTCCATGACCGTCATCGGCAACGCCCCGCTCAGCGGGACGAGCGCCCGCGCGCCCACCGTCGTGCGCCTGTCGGGAGACATCGACCTCTTCACCACGCCCCGGCTCCGCCGGCGGCTGACCAGCGCGCTGGCCTTCAGCACCGGCCTGCTCGTGCTGGACCTGTCGCGGGTCACCTTCTGCGGCGCCGACGGGCTCGGCGTGCTGGTCGGCGTGCAGGAACGCGCGAGGATCCGGGGCATCACGCTGGCCCTGACCGGCGTTCCCCCGCGCGTGGCCCGGTTGCTGCGCGTCAGCGGCCTGGACCACCGATTCCCGATCATGGCGTGACCGGCCTTCCCCCGCGCGTCCACCCTGGTCAGCACGCCTGGAAGAAGCGCGTTGCGCGGGGGCGACGACCTAGTGTGAGGGGGAGGGCGTCAAGGTGACGGGTGATGGTGAGCGGATGCTGGGCGGCCTGCTGGACGGCACCCGGTTGTCGGCGATGGAGGGTCTGCCCGGCCTGGTCGCCCGGTACGGCCGGTCGGCCGGCTGACCTGGGTCAACCGGGGGCACCACCCGCCCCTGGTCCTCCGGGGAGGCCGGCAGGTCGCCAGCTTGACCGGCGTGCCCGGCCCGCCGATGGCGCTCGGCTGCGGGATGTCCACTTCGTCATCCGCCGCGAGGCCGACGGCGTGCCGGCCCCGGAGACGCTGCGCCGCCTGATCCAGCGCATCCTGGAGCACCGGCGCGGCCGGCTGCAGGACGACGCGACCGTGCTGACCGTCGAGTGGCGCGCCAAGCAGCAGGAGCCCCTCAATCCGGCCGGGCGGCCAGGTCGGTGACCTCTCCGGTGGTGCTGGTGGCCGCCAGCGCGGTGGCGAACAGGATGAGCTGATTGAGCACCTTGAGGAAGAGCAGCATCGCCACCGCCCCGGTGACGACCTGGTAGGCGGGGTTGGCGGCGGTGAGGTTGAGCAGGGCCTGGCCGAGGGTCTTGAGCAGTTCCAGGCCGATCGTGATGACGAGCGCCGGGCCGATGACCCGGCGCAGCGGCAGACGCAGCCGTGGCGGCGCGGTCAGCAGCGCCATGGCCAGCAAGGTGTTGACCGCGATCCTGAGCACGAAGGCCGCCACTAAGAGCATCCAGCGGGTGGGGGTGGCGTCCACGCCCATGGTGTGCACCGCGAGCCAGGTCAGCGTCCACTCGGCGGCGAAGGCGACGGTGAGCGACAGGGAGAGCAGCACCCCGAGGCCGGCCACGATGCCCAGGTCGATGAGCTGGCGCAGGAAGAAGGAGCCCGGATACTCCTCCAGCCGCCAGATCGCCCTGGTCGCCGAGCGGAGCGTGTCCATCCAGAACAGGCCGGTCAGCGGGAGCGCCACACAGGCCACCAGCCCGGCCGTCCCGCCGGCGTCACGGAGCGCCTGCACGTCCAGGCGCGGGAAGGTGTCGCTCAGGTAGCGTTGCATCTCCGTCAGCACCGCCGGATTGCCCAGCACGCGGCTGAGGATGGCGAACCCCAGCAGGGCCAGGGCGAAGGTGGCGAAGAAGGCGTAGTAGGTGAGGGCGGCCGACAGCCGGCCGCCGTCGGCCTGGTCGTAGCGGACCAGGGCGCGCACCGCGTGGTCCAGCCAGCCGTGCCGGTTCCTCGCGTTCTTCCAGCCCGCCGTCATCCGGCCGGCCCAGCGCCGGGCGGCGCTCATGACCGGGCCCGGTACGCCGGCGGAAGGTGGTCGGGATCGCGCGCCGCAGTCGTTCCACAGAAAATGGCTCACCGTGCCGTCGTGAGAAGCTGGTCGGGCGGACGACCTACCCGTGGTGCGAAGTTTATTCTTCCTTGTCCCTGCCTCGAAGCCTGAACCCGCGCCTATTTCCGGCGGGTGGGGCAGGCTTCGTACATGAACCCACCTCAGGAGCGCCTGTTGCGGTTAGTGCCTGCCACCTTGGCGAGGATGGCCGCGTGGTGCGCCTGCCTGATCGTCATCGGCATCGTGGCCAACTACGTGTTCGGCTTCGTGGCGGCGATGCGCATCGTCGCCCTGCCGGTCGCGGTCGCCCTGCTGCTGACCGCGCTGCTGTTCCCGCTCACCCGCCGCCTGCGCGCGTCGGGCCTGCGGCCGATCTACGCCACCTGGGTCACCATGCTCGTCGCGCTGGCCGTGCTGAGCGGGACGGGCTGGATCATCGGCGTCCGGGCCGGCGCGGAGTTCCCCGGCCTGGTGACACAGGTAAGGAAGACGGCCGAGACGGTGGAGAACTGGCTCTACACCGGCCCGCTGCACCTGGAGCCCCTCCAGCTCAGCCGCTGGGTGGACGAGATCGCCAAGCTGATCAGCGAGCGGCAGCAGCAGATCACCTCGACCGTTCTCGCGGGCACCGTGGTGGTGGTGGAGGTCCTGGCCTCGATCGTGCTCCTGCTGTTCGTGACGTTCTTCCTGCTCAAGGACGGTGACCGGATCTGGTCCTGGTTCCTCAAGGGGTTCGGCCGGATGGCGCCGCGGGTGGACCGCGCCGGCCGCACAGCCTGGGCCACGTTGTCCCACTATGTGCACGGCACTGTGGCCGTGGCCGCGGTGCACGGCGTGCTCATGGGTCTGGTGCTGGCCGTCATGGGCGTCCCGCTCTGGGCGGCGCTGGCCGTGCTGATCTTCCTGGCGAGCTTCATCCCGATCGTCGGCATCCTGTTCGCCGGTGCGGTCGCGACGCTGGTCACACTCGGCGCGAAGGGCCCGATCTACGCGCTGATCTTCGTCGGCATCCTGGTCGTCGAGCAGCAGCTGGAGAACCACGTGCTCCAGCCGCTGATCGTCGGCCGGGTGCTGCACTTCCACCCGCTGGCGATCATCATCGTGCTGGCCGTCGGGGGCATCCTGGCCGGGATCGCGGGCGCCGTCGTGGCCGTGCCGATCACCGCCATCCTCTACCGGGCCGTGCCCGAGCTCTTCAAGGACGATCCGATCCCCCTCCCGGCAGGGCCGGCCCGGGAACCACGGGCGGGGGCCGTACCGGCTGGGAAGGAGCCCGAGCAGAATCCCGGACGGTGATTCACCGGCGGTGACGCGGACCCGAATGCCGGCGCTGGAAATCCTCGGTGTCGCGAACCGCCGGTCCAGACACCGTCCGGCAGGCCGGGAACGGGCGGCTGCCGTTTCCCTGATCAATGATCTGCGGGGGAGCGGCGGCCGGCATCGAGGCCCGAATGACGTCCGGGCTAGTAACGGTGCGGTCCGACGTGCCCTTCGAACAGCAGGCACGGCGCCGGTTCGTCACCGTAGGGGGAGCGTGGGTCGGGGTCGGGGTCGGCGCGTTCGGCCGGGCAGGGCGGCAGCGTGACCAGTTCGCGGGCGCGGATGTCCCAGCGGATCCAGATGAACCGGTCCGGCCCGGGCAGCACCTGGACGTGCGCCGCGTGCGGGCCCGGGTGGCCGGGCTGCAGCTCGCACCCGTAGACGGCCCTGCGCCCGTGCCGGCCTCCATCGGCCAGCGGAGCCCACTCCGCGTCGGTGAGCACGTTGTAGTGGGGACAGTCCTGCTCGCCGGTGTGCCGTTGCAGCCCGGTGGCGAGCGCGCCCGCCAGCCCCGCCGCGGTGAAGACCTGATGCACCGCACCGTGGACCCGCTCGACGTCGTCGTCGCTCAACTCCACCGCACCGAGCTGGTCGGCCAGCAACCGGACGTGGGTGGCGAAGTGGCGGCAGGCGTCGACGAGCGCGGTCACCGGAGCCACCGCCTCATGCGGCGGGCCGGCCGGCACATCACGATCCGTCACGACTCCCACACTACGCCGCCCGCCGGCCAGGCACGGCGGCGGCCCCGTAGCGGAAGCATGACCACCGACACGCCGACGCTGACCGGACGCGTGGCCCTGGTCGCCGGAGGCGCGGTGGCGGCGGGCGCGGCCTCGCGGTCGAGCTGAGGCCGTACGGGATCGCGGCCGTCGCCATCACGCCCGGCTTCCTGCGCTCGGAGGCCGTGCCGGACCGCTTCGGCGTCACCGAGGCGGGGCGGGGACTGCGCGCCGGTCGCGAGCGGGGTACCGTACACGTTCATGATCGACCTCGCTGGGGGGCGGCGACTCGCATGGTGTCCGGGCTCATGAGGAAGGCGTCTCCTCTCGTCATCGCCCTCGCCGGGTGGGCCGCGGTGCCCGTCATGGCGGTTCTCGCCTTCGCCGGGCAGTCGCGGCGGCTCGCCCCCACCGACGTGTTCGGCGACCCCGTGTCCGGGGTGACGGGCGGGCGTGGGCCCTGGCCACGGTGGCGATGACCGCCGTGACCGGGGCCATGATGGTGGCGGCCGCGCTCGACCTCCGGCGTGCCCGGCACGCCGGCGGCCCGGAGCGTGCACGGTCGCAGGAGAACGCCCATGTGGCCGGCGTCCTGGCCGGCGCGTTCGTGTGGTTCTTCGGCGGGTTGGTGACCATCGGCCTGCTCATCAACATCGGGGACTGCGGCGTGGGCGCCGCCGCGCCCTGCCTGGACCGTCCCGGCTGGACGCTCTCCGCGCTCTCCACCGTGTGCCTGCTGTCGCCGGCCGTGCTGCTGGTGGCGGTGCTCTGGCTGGGGCGGCGCTCGCGGGTGTGCGCGCTGCTCGCGCCGCCCCTGCTGTGCTGCCTGTATCTGCTGGGGATTCATCTGCGGCTGCCGCACGTGGGTCTCGGCTGAGCCGCACGCCGTCCGTTCGCGGTGGGAAGCCTCAGACCGGGCGGGCGGAGCAGCCCAGGCGGCGTCCCACCCGGGCGAGCCTGTCGGCGAACGCCGCGCGGGTGTCCCCGGCCAGGCCGAGGAACAGGCGGTTGGCCAGCGGTACGGCCCAGCGCCCCCGCCGCGCCACGTTGAAGACGCGGTGGACCAGCAGCGCGCCCTTGGCGTGCGGGACGACGCTCCACTCGCCCCGGTACCACCAGCCGCCCTGGATGGCGATGGTGTGACCGGCCACCTCCACGGTGGAGGTGTGGCCGGGGGCGTCCTGGATGGTGAAACGGCCCGAGCGCCCGCCCTCCGGCAGCAGCTCCTCGGCCAGCGCGTTCCAGACCGCGGCGACGGGCGCCTCCAGGACGCCCGCGACCTCGGCCAGCGGCTTCTTCCTCATCGCGGCGACACCCGGGTGTTCTGGAAGGAGGCCAGGCGCCACCCCTCCGGGGTGCGGACGGCGGTGAAGGAGACGGTCGAGTCGCGCTGCCGGCCGTCGACGGCGGTGCCGCCCGCCGAGATCACCAGCACGGCGCCGTCGGCCAGCCTCTTGAACCGGGTGCCGGCCGGGGCGGACATGGTGGAGCCCTTGAGCGGCCCCTCGAAGAGCCATCGGTGCGAGGACTCGATGCTCTCGCGGCCCTGGCTGTGGGCGCCGTCGAAGGAGATGTAGTCGGCGTCCTCGGTGAAGACGGCGGCGTAGGCGGCGGCGTCGCCCGCGTTCCACGCCTCGGCCAGGCGGGTGAGCAGGGCGGAGACCTCCGCGTTCTCGGACGCGGTGCGGTCGTCGGACATGGCGCGACTCCTCGTCGTTGTTATTGCAGTTTGCACTATAGCGCGACCGCACTCCTTTAGTGCAAACTGCAGTATAGCTGGTCGCCTGAGAAGTGCTGGCCGCCCGAGTCGGCCCGGCCGTGGTTGAGGCCTGTCGGGGGCGGCGGGCCGTCGCCGGCCGTTTCCCGCGATGCCGTCAATGCCGTCTCCGGGCCTGGCCGGCGACGGCGTCACCGTGCCACCGGGCGGGCCGGCCGGGTCAGTGGGAGGAGAAGAAGAGGCGCTGCTGGATCTCCCTGCGGTAGTCGTCGAGGGTGTTGTCGATGTGGGCGGCCGCGGCCCGGGCGGCCGCCTCGGGGTCGCCGGCGCGGATGGCCTGGTAGATGGCGTCGTGCTCCTCCACGGCCTGGGCGGCGTGCCCGCCGACGGAGCCGCGCAGGCCGATGAGGCTCGACTGGGCCTGCAGCCTGCGGGCCTCCCGCACGGCGACCTGGAGGAACATGTTGTGCGAGGCGGCGGCGACGGCGGTGTGGAAGGCGTCGTCGCCCTCGTTGAACAGCTCCTCGCGTCCGCTCTCGTAGCCCTGGCGGCACAGGCCGGCCGCTTCCTCGACGGCCCTCAGCTCGGCCGGGGTGGCGCGGCGGGCGGCCAGCCGGCTGGTCTCCATCTCCTGCGCCCGGCGGAACTCGAACAGCATGTAGACGTGGTCGAGGTCGGCCGGCAGGAAGAAGGGCCCCCAGCGCCCGGCGCCGAACATGCCCTCGCCGTCGGCCACGTACAGGCCGCGGCCCTTCTGGGCGCGCACCCGGCCGAGCGCGGACAGGATCTTCACGGCCTCGCGCACGACGGTGCGGCTGGTGCCCAGCTGCCGGGCCAGTTCGTGCTCGGTCGGCATGCGGTCGCCCGGACGCAGCCCGAGCCTGACGATCAACTCCAGCACCTGCTCGGCCGCCACCTCGTAGCCCGGCCGGTATCCGCTCTCGCGCGGGGCGTCGGTCACCGTGCTTCCTCCTCGCCGTTGCCCAGAGTATGACGGACGTGCCGTCTTCCCGGCCTGATGAGTACGACTCATGTGAAAGGTTCATCGGTCCGAGGCTGACCCGAACATGGGCGGAGTCCGACATCGCCCCAGCTCGCTCCGGAGAATTCCGGGCACCACGCCAGCGCCTCCAGGGGCGAATGACGAAATAAGCAGGCTTACATTCTTGACGGTCATTCATACTCCACGGGTAATGGGGGCGAGGCCGGCGCCCCTACCTCCCGAAGGAACGACTGTGCCCTTACCTTCGCCCGTCACGATGCCGAGACCGTTCCTGGCCGGTGTCGCCGCCGCCACGCTGGCCGCGGCGTCCGTCCTCGCCGCCCCCACCCCCGCCACCGCGGCGTCCGCCCCCGCCACCGCGGCCCGGGCGGCCACCACGACCCTGTACGCCGCCCCCGCCGGCACCGGCACCGCCTGCACCGCCGCCCAGCCGTGCTCGCTGGCCGCGGCCCAGACCGCGGTGCGGTCGCTGAACGACGCGATGTCCGGCGACATCGTCGTGGAGCTGGCCGGCGGGGTCTACCGGTTGCCGGCGCCGCTCCGGCTGACCGCCGCCGACTCCGGCGGCGACGGCCACTTCGTCAGATGGCAGGCCGCGCCGGGGGCCACCCCGGTCATCAGCGGAGCCAGGGCGGTCACCGGGTGGACCCTGGCCGACGCGGGCAAGAACATCTGGCGCGCCCACGTCCCCGCCGGGACCGACACCCGGCAGCTGTACGTCGATGGCGCGCTCGCCACCCGGGCCCGCACCACCGTCAACCGGTCCGACTTCACCGCGAGCGGCACCGGGATGAGGTTCACCAGCGGCGCGCTGAGCTACCTGAACGACCTCGCCGACCCGGGCAGGGTGGAGATGGAGAGCGTCGGCTCCTTCACCGACCGGTACGCCCCGGTGCGCGGCATCAGCGGCAACCTCATCACGATGCGGCAGCCCGCCTGGAGCAACAACAACTTCGGCTACGACACCTTCACCAGCCCCCACCGGGCGGGGCCGCTCTACCTGGTCAACGCCTACGAGTTCCTCGACGCGCCGGGGGAGTGGCACCTCGCCCCGGCGACCGGCGCCCTGTCCTACATCCCGCTGCCCGGGCAGGACATGGGCAAGGCCGGCGTGGAGCTGCCGGTGCTCCAGTCGCTGGTGCACGTGGGAGGCACCTATGACGCGCCCGCGCACCACATCTCGTTCAGCGGGATCACCTTCACCGGCACGAGCTGGCTCGGCCCCGGCGGCGACCAGGGCTACGTGGACCAGCAGACCGGCGCGTACATCGCCGGCGACTGGAGCCGGCCCGCCTTCGCCTCCTGCCACCAGGGCTGCCGGGAGTTCGAGGCGACCCGGCCGCACTGGTACCAGATGCCGGCCGCCGTGCAGGTCTCCGCGGCCGACGCCATCACCTTCTCCGACTCGCGCTTCGTCAACCTGGGACAGACGGCCATCGGCATCGGCAACGACGCCAACGCGCACGCCGGCGGCGTCGGCCTGGGCGCCTCGCGCATCACGGTCACCCGGTCGGAGATCGCCCACAGCGCGGCCGGCGGCATCGTGGCCGGCGGCGTGCGCGCCGACGCGCACCACCCGGGCGACCCGCGGATGGTCAACCGGGACATCACCATCAGCGACAACCGCATCCACGACCTCGGCCTGGACCACCGGGGCGTCGTCTCGGTCCTGACCACGTACGTCACCGGCGCCGACGTGTCCCACAACGAGGTCTACAACCTGCCCTACACCGGCATGTCGATCGGGTACGGCTGGGGCGCCAACGAGCCGGGCGGCAGCGCCCACTACGCCGGCCGCGGCCTGTACGACTTCCAGCCGCGCTACACCACCCCCACCACCGCCTCCGGCAACCGGCTCGTCGGCAACTACGTGCACGACGTCATGCGGCAGATGACCGACGGCGGCTGCATCTACACGCTGTCGTGGAACCCGGGCGCGGTGATCAGCGACAACCACTGCCTGCGCACCAACGGCTGGTTCGGCGTCTACTTCGACGAGGGCTCCCGGTACTACACGGTCAGGAACAACGTGCTGTCGAACACCGGCACCTGGGCCACCGCCAACTACTGGTACGGCGAGAACATGGGCGACTTCACCGTCACCGGCAACTGGTCCACCAACGGCGCCACCAACGTGACCGACGGCGACCGCGGCAACGTGGTGAACGGCAACGTCACGGTCGCCGACGGCGCCTGGCCGGCGGCCGCGCGGGCCGTGATGGCCGCCGCCGGCCCCCGGAACCGCCCCCCGGCGGCCACGGGCCCGGTCGAGCACGTGGGGTCGGGCCGCTGCCTGGACGTCAACGGCGCCTCGCAGGCCGACGGCGCGGCGGCGCAGCTGTGGGACTGCCACGGCCAGGCGAACCAGCAGTGGACCTCGACCGGCGCCGGTGAGCTGCGCGTGTACGGCGGCAAGTGCCTGGACGTGACCGGCGCCGGCACGGCGGACGGCACCGCGGTGATCATCTGGACCTGCAACGGCCAGGACAACCAGAAGTGGCGCCACAACGCCGACGGCACCATCACGGCCGTAGGGGCCGGCAAATGCCTGGACGCCGCCGGCACCGCCAACGGCGCCCGGGCGCGCATCTGGACCTGCACCGGCGCGGCCGGCCAGAAGTGGGCCCGCCCCTGATCCTCCAACGACACCCGGACCGACGGCCGCGCGCGAAAGGCCGCCCGCGCGGCTCCGGGGACCGGCCACGACGTACGCAGGAAGGCAGGCGAGATGTCCGATCCGTCGAGAAGGCACGTGCTGAAGTTCGGCGCGGCGGGAGCCGGCGCCGCGGTGCTACCGGGGTGGACGGCCTCCCCCCGGCCCGCCTCGGCGCTGCCTCCCGAGGTGGGCGAGCTGGCCCTGTGGTACGACGAGAGCGCCGGCACGGACTGGCTGCGCGCGCTGCCGATCGGCAACGGCCGCCTGGGCGCCATGGTGTTCGGCAACGTCGACACCGAGCGGCTGCAGCTCAACGAGGACACCGTGTGGGCCGGCGGGCCGTACGACCAGAGCAACCCGCGGGGGCCGGCGGCGCTGGGGCAGATCCGGCAACTGGTCTTCCAGAACCAGTGGAGCCAGGCCCAGACCCTGATCGACCAGAACCTGCTGGGCAAACCGGCGGGCCAGCTCGCCTACCAGCCCGTCGGCGAGCTGCGGCTCGGCTTCGGCGACGCCGCCGGCGTCTCGGAGTACCTCCGCCTGCTCGACCTGGCCACGGCGACCACGTCCGTGTCCTACCTGCGGAACGGCGTGCGCCACCGGCGCGAGGCGTTCGCGAGCGCGCCCGACCAGGTGATCGTCATCCGCCTGACCGCCGACCGGCCCGGCTCGGTCACGTTCTCCGCGACGTTCGCCAGCCCGCAGCGGACCACCCGCTCCAGCCCGGACGGCGCCACCGTCGCGCTCGACGGCATCTCGGGCGACATGGAGGGAGTGGCCGGATCCGTCCGGTTCCTGGCGCTGGCCCGGGCCGTCGCCGAGGGCGGCGCCGTCAGCAGCTCCGGCGGCACCCTGCAGGTCAGGGCGGCCGACAGCGTGACGGTGCTGGTCTCCATCGGCTCCAGCCACCGGAACTTCCGCGACGCCGGCGGCGACCACCAGGGCATCGCGCGGCGCCATCTCGACGCCGCCGCCGGCCGGGCCTACGACGACCTGCGCGGCCGGCACGTCGCCGACCACCAGCGGCTGTTCGGGCGCACGACGCTCGACCTCGGCCGCACCCCGGCGGCCGACCAGCCGACCGACGTGCGGATCGCCCGGCACGCGAGCACCGACGATCCGCAGTTCTCGGCGCTGCTGTTCCAGTACGGCCGCTACCTGCTGATCTCCTCCTCACGGCCGGGCACCCAGCCGGCCAACCTCCAGGGCATCTGGAACGACTCGCTCACCCCGGCCTGGGACTCCAAATACACCATCAACGCGAACCTGCCGATGAACTACTGGCCGGCCGACACGACGAACCTGCCGGAGTGCTACGAGCCGGTGTTCGCCATGATCGAGGAGCTCGCGGTCAGCGGCGCCCGGACGGCCCGCGCGCAGTACGGCGCCGGCGGCTGGGTGACCCACCACAACACCGACCTGTGGCGGGGGACGTCCGTCGTGGACGGCGCGTTCTGGGGCATGTGGCCGACCGGCGGCGCCTGGCTGGCCACCCTCGTCTGGGACCACTACCGCTTCACCGGCGACCTGGAGTTCCTCCGGCGGCACTACCCCGCGATGCGCGGCGCCGCGCAGTTCTTCCTCGACACCCTCGTGCCGGAACCCGCGCTCGGCTACCTGGTCACCAACCCGTCGAACTCCCCGGAACTCGCCCACCACGCCGGCGTCAGCGTCTGCGCCGGCCCCACCATGGACAACCAGATCCTGCGCGACCTGTTCGACGGCTGCGCCCGGGCCGCCGAGACGCTCGGCCTCGACGCCGACTTCCGGGCGCGGGTCCTGGCCGCCCGCGACCGGCTCCCGCCGACCCGGATCGGCGCGCGCGGCAACATCCAGGAATGGCTGTACGACTGGGTCGAGACCGAGCCCGCCCACCGGCACATCTCCCATCTGTACGGACTGCATCCCGGCAACCAGATCACCAGGCGCGGCACCCCGGCGCTGTTCACCGCCGCGCGGCGCACCCTCGAACTGCGCGGTGACGACGGGACCGGCTGGTCACTGGCCTGGAAGGTCAACTACTGGGCGCGGATGGAGGAGGGCGAGCGCGCGCACGCGCTGCTGCGCCTCCTGGTCAGGACGGACCGGCTGGCGCCGAACATGTTCGACCTGCATCCGCCGTTCCAGATCGACGGCAACTTCGGCGCCACGTCCGGCATCGCCGAGATGCTGCTGCACAGCCACGACGGCGAGCTGCACGTGCTGCCGGCGCTGCCGCCGGCCTGGCCGGCCGGGCGGGTGCGGGGCCTGCGCGGGCGCGGCGGCCACACCGTCGACATCACGTGGAGCGCCGGCGGGGCCACCGAGATCGTCATCGGGTTCGACCGTGACGGGACGGCGGACGTGCGCGGCCGCATCTTCGCCGGAACCTACGAGGTGGTCGACACCACGACCGGCGACCCGGTCACCGTCGCCGAGCCGGAGAGCGACGTCATCAGGCTGACCGGCCGGGGCGGGCGGGCGTACCGCGTGACCGGGTCGGGCCCGGCGCCGGTGAGCCACGTGCGGATCGCCAACGCGGCGACCGGCCTGGTGCTGGACAGCGGCGGGAACGTCGCCTCCGGCGCCAACCTCAAGCAGTGGAACTGGGACGGCAGCACCAACCTGCAGTGGCGGCTGGTGGACCTGGGCGGCGGCTGGCACCGCATCGTCAACCGCACCAACGGCATGGTCGCCGACAGCTGGGGCGACGCCGCCAACGGCGCCCGCGCCCGGCAGGCGGCCTGGAACGGCGGCGTCAACCAGCAGTGGCGGCTGGCCGGCACGGGCAATGGCCGCCACCAGATCGTCAACCGGGGCACCGGCACCGCCCTGGACGGCATGGGCAACGGCACCGCGGGCTCCACCGTCGCCCTGTGGGCGCCGAACGGCAGCGCCAACAACCAGTGGACGATCACGAACGTGTGACCGCCGGGCCGCCTCGCCCCGGTGCGCGGGCGAGGCCCGGCCGCACGGCGACGGCGGTCCTGCCGTCGGGGAGAGCCGCATGGGCCTCTCCTCTCACCCGGAGTTTCGAATATATTTCGCAACTTGTTCGGCGTTGCGAGCACCCTAGGTGGCGCTTCCGCCGCGTGTCAACGGCGGGACGGAAGAGCCGGCCCGGCGGGCGGGCGCCCGTGGTAGGTTTTCGAAATAATTTCGAAGACCCGGAGGGAGCCCTGATGCGACCGCGCGGCCGTTCCGGCCGGGTCACGCTGGCGGACGTCGCCCGGCTGGCCGGCGTCTCGCCGACGACCGCCTCGAAGGTGCTCAACGGGCGCAGCGACGTGGGGGCGAAGACCCGCGAGCTGGTCCTCGGCGTCATGGCCGAGACCGGCTACCGGCCGACGGCGGCCCGGCACGAGCGGACCCGGCGGCGCACCCTGGTCACCGTGCTCGACATCGTGGAGTCCCGCTACGCCGGCACGGTGCTGCAGGGCATCCTCGTGGCCGCGACCTCGGCCGGGGCCGAGCTGCTGATCCGCCTGCCGCCCGGGGAGCCGGCCGGCGCCGGCCGCGCGGCGGCCCGCTCCTGGCTGGAGCGGGAGCAGGCGTGCGGGGCCGTCGGCGTCATCGCCCTGGCCGTCGCCGTGCCCGACCCGGTGCTTCTCGCCGCGGAGGACCTCGGGCTGCCCCTCGTGGCCATCGATCCGATCGACACGACCGAGTCACGGGTGGTCAGCATCGGCGCCACCAACTGGGCGGGCGGCCGCTCCGCGACCGAGCACCTCGTCAGGCTCGGCCATCGCCGGATCGGCTGGATCGGCGGGCCGCCCGGCTCCGCCCCCTCGCAGGAGCGCTTCCACGGCTACCGGGCCGCGCTCGACTCGGCCGGTCTCGCGCCGGAGCGGGCGCTCATCCGCCACGAGGCGTTCTCCGTCGAGGCGGGGCGGCGGCACGGCCATGACCTCCTCTCGGACCTCCTGTCGCGCGACCGGCGGCCGACCGCGATCGTGGCGGGCAACGACGAGATCGCCGTCGGCGTCCTCGCCGCGGCCCGGGAGCTCGGCATCGCGGTCCCGGGCGAGCTGTCGGTCACCGGGTTCGACGACACGCCGCAGGCCGAGTGGACCACGCCCCGGCTCACCTCCGTCCGCCAGCCGCTCGTCGGCATGGGCCGGATGGCGGTCGAGACCGTCCTCGGCATGGCGGACGGTGTCCAGCCCGCCTCGCGGCATCTGCAACTGGCGACGTCCCTCAGCGTGCGTGACTCGACGGGCCCCGCCCCGTCCTCCTGACCGCCCCGTGCTCCTGACCGCTCAGCGAACGCCCAGCTCAGCAGGGGTGCCCGGGCCGGCGGCGGCAGGCGGCCCGGCCGCGGCCGGATGATCCGGTCAGGTCTGCGCCCGCGCAGCGGCCGGCCGGAAAGGTCTTGTCTCCGGGATCGCCATCGCTTACGTTTGCGGCTGCAAACGTAACCGATAACGATTGCAACGTGTGAGGCGGCATGGCCAGAGGCGGTGCGCCGGTGACGATGAGCGATGTCGCGCGATTGGCGGGCGTCTCCACCGCGACCGTGTCGCGGGTGGTCAACGGGCGTTACGGCGTCAGCGTGAGCACCATCGAGCAGGTCCGCTCGGCCATCGAGCAGCTCGGCTACGAGTCGAGCCTGGTGGCGACGAGCCTGCGGCGCAGCCGCACCAACGTCCTGGGGCTGGTGACGCACAGCTTCCAGTCCTACACGGCCGAGGTGCTCAAGGGAGTGATGGACGCGCTGAGCCAGTCGGGCTTCGATCTGATCATCTACGCCAACAGCGACCTGTACGGCACCTACTCCGACGGCTGGGAGCAGCGGCACCTGGCGCGGCTCTCGGGCACGCTCACCGACGGCTGCATCGTGATCACCCCCTCGGGCGAGGTGCGCAGCGGCACCCCGGTCGTGGTCATCGACCCGGCGAGGGGCTCGGCCGCGCCGTCGGTGACCGCGGACAACTTCGCGGGCGCCACCGCGGTGGTCGGGCACCTGCTCGGCCTGGGGCATCGGCGCATCGGCTGCATCGCCGGCCGGGCCGGCCTGGAGGCCGCGTGGTCGCGCGAGGAGGGCTACCGCACGGCGCTGGCCGAGGCCGGCGTTCCCTTCGACCCGGGGCTGATCGCCCGGGGGAGCTTCAATCCCGAGTCCGCGGCGCCGCTCGCGCGGGCGCTGCTGGACCGGCCGGACCGGCCGACGGCGATCTTCGCGGCGAGCGACGGAATGGCGCTGAAGACGCTGCAGGTCGCCAAGGAGCTGGGGCTCGACGTCCCCGGCGACCTGTCGGTGGCCGGCTTCGACAACATCCCGGAATCCGCGCTGGCGGAGCCCGGGCTGACCACCGTGGACCAGTCGGTGTACCGGCTCGGGTACGAGGCCGCGCGCATGCTCAAGGGGCTGGTGCGGGGCGAGTGGGAGGGCCCGGTGCGGACCGTGCTGCCGACCCGCCTGGTGGTGCGCGGCTCCACCGCGCCGCCGGGGAGCCCTTGGTGACCGGGATGCGGCCGGTGACCGGGAGGCCACCCACAGGCGCGGCCCCATCGCGCGCCTGACGTTCGCGGCAACGAACGTCAGGTGGGCAAGCGACCCTACGACGGAGGGAGGTGCGAACACCCACCCGAACGATCCACCGCATGAATCAGGCCGGCCAGTCGGGCAGCAAACCGTGGCCGGCCATCAAGGGAGTTTACGCATGCCTTTTTTACTCTATCACGGCAGGTCACAACCGCAGGGCCGGCGCCGGCTCATGGCGGCGATCACCGCCGCGCTGACGATGCTCGCGACGTTGTCGCTCACCCCGCGACCGGCGGCGGCCGACACGCCGTGGCTGACCGTCTCCGAGGACGGCTACGCGTCCTTCGCCGTCCCGGCGGCCGCCGTCGAGGCGGCGGTGGGCCCGGTGTCGCAGGTCGTCATCGAGGGGAACTTCGGCCCCTCCTCCGCCTGGGCGGAGTTCGGCCTGACCCGCCGGGGCGACCTCTGGTCGGGGGTCCTCGGCCCGCTCAGGCCGGGCCTGTACTCCTACCAGGTCACCGGCGACGACACCAAGGGCCTGAAGGACCCGACGAACCCCGCCGCCGTGGCCTCCAAGCCGCTCTGGAGCACCTTCCTCGTGCCGGGTGACGCGGCGCGCCTGCTGGCGGACGCGCCCCCGGGGCAGGGCGGCAAGGTCGAGACCCTGACCTACCGGGGCGGCCGCCAGGCCCTGGTGTGGACGCCGCCGGGGTACGCGACCCAGGGCCGCACGGCCTATCCGGTGCTGTTCCTGCAGTCCGGAGCCGGCCGGAGCGCCACCGACTGGCTCGACCTCGGCCGGGCCGGGCAGATCCTCGACAACCTGTCGATCCGGCGGGCCATGGCGCCCATGGTGGTCGTGATCGGCGGGGAGGACGTCCCGGCGGAACTGCGCAGGGCGGTCGAGAGCCGTTACCGCGTCCACCGCGACCCGGCGCACCGGGCCATCGCCGGCGTGGCCGAGGGCGGGACGCGGGCGCTGCGCGAGGCGCTGGCCCGCCGGTACGCCTACGCCGGCTCCTTCTCCGGCCTGCTGGAAGACGCCCCCGGCGGGGCGGCCGCGAACGCGGTCAACCGCCACGTCAAGCTGCTGCGCCTGTACACCGGGAACGTGACCGACCCCGCGTACAACGCGGCCGTCCGCCTGACGAAGGCGCTGGACCGCGCCGGTGTCAGGTACGAGTTCGACGGGGTCAACCCCGACGCCGGCGCCAACTGGAACGCCTGGCAGGAGAACCTGATCGACTTCCTGCCCCGGTTGTTCCGCAGGGTGCCGGAGCACGGCCCGAGCGCCGGGCACGGCCGGCTCAAGGGCGAGTTCGCCCCGCCGGCGCCCGGCACCACGCCGACCCCGTTCGTGACCGAGGACGGCTTCGTCACCTTCGAGACCACGACCGCCTTCACCGGCGCCCAGCGCGTCAAGGTGTGGGCGAACTGGGCCCCCAACGGAAGCTGGCTGCGCATCCCGCTGTCGCGGGAGGGAGACCGGTGGCGGGGGACCGTGGGCCCGCTGGACCCGTGGTTCTACTACTACCGGCTGATGGTGGACGGCGTCTCGGTCAAGGACGCGTCGAACCCGACGAAGGTGACCACCGAGCCGACCTGGAGCACCTTCCTCGTCGACGGGGACGAGGCGCGCCTGCTCACCGACGTGCCCGCCGGCCGTGGCGGCAAGGTCGAGAGCATGACGTATCGGAGCGGCGTCGCGGGCCAGGACCGGGCCGCGCTGGTCTGGACCCCGCCCGGCTACGACCCGGACCGCGCGCAGCCGTACCCCGTGCTCTACCTCCAGCACGGCGGCGGCCAGAGCTACACGGACTGGGTCGAGATGGGGCGCGCCAAACAGATCCTCGACCACCACTTCCTCGACGGGAACCTGGTGCCGATGGTGGTGGTGATGGGCAACGGCAACGTGCCCGACTTCAACAGGGAGCTGCTGGAGCACCTCGACCCGGCGGCCCGCGCCCGCTACAACGTCTCCGGCGACCCGTCGCGGCAGGCCCTGGCCGGCCTGTCGATGGGCGGCGGGCAGACGTTCGGCATGCTCAAGGCGCATCCGGGCCGGTTCGCGTACGTGGCGGCGTTCTCGGCCGGATTCGGCAGCGGCGCCGGCGTCGACGCGGAGGCGATCAACAACGGCACCACGATGCTGCGGCTGTACGTCGGGGACCGGACGGACTTCGTGTACCCGTCGTTCATGACGTCCCTGACCACCTTGAACACCCTCGGCATCCGCTACGAGTTCGACGGCGTGACCCCCGGGCCGCACGGCTGGGACGTGTGGCAGAAGAACCTCATCGACCTGGCGCCACGCCTGTTCAAGCGCTAGCCGTACGGCCCGCGTCCCTCCGCCCGGCCGCCGGCCGCGGGCTCTGTTAGCGCTCACACGAGGGTCGGGCCGCAGGGCGGGGCGCGGGTCGCGTGACCCGGGTCCCGCCCCGGCCGGGCCCCTCGGTTCCGACGGCGGCGCGGGAACCTCCGTGCGCCGCGATCCCCAAGGGAACGATGTCATGAACAACAAACGGCTCTCCGTGGCGGCCCTGCTCGCCGCCGTCTCCGTCCTCGCCGTCTCCGTCCTCACCGCCTGCTCCCCCGGCGGCGGGGGAGGGGGCGCGACCACCGCGACCGGCGGCGGCGCGAGCAACTGCACCAACACCATCCCCAAGAAGAACCTGCCGGTCGTGACGATGTGGGGCTGGTACCCCAACATGCAGCTCGTCGTCGACAACTTCAACAAGCTCAACGGCGAGGTGCAGGTCTGCTGGACCAACGTCGGCCAGGGCAGCGACGAGTACGACAAGTTCCAGACGGCCATCTCGGCGGGCACCGGCGCGCCCGACGTGATCATGATCGAGATGGACCGCATCCCCACCTTCCAGATCCAGAACGCGCTCGTCGACATCAGGAAGTACGGCTTCGACGCCGTCAAGGACGACTACGGCCCGGGCGCCTGGAAGGACGTCTCGGTCGGCGACGCGATCTACGGTGTGCCGGTCGACGGCGGCCCGCTGGCGATGATCTACCGCAAGGACCTCTTCGAGAAGTACGACATCACACCGCCCAAGACGTGGGCCGAGTACGAGCAGGCGGCCCAGAAGATGAAGGACGCCGGCGGTCCCGCCTTCGGCGACTTCGCCGCGAACGTGTCGGCCCTGACCATGGCGCTGCAGATCCAGAAGGGCGCGGCCCCGTTCACCTACGACCCCGCGCAGCAGAGCAGGATCGGCGTGAAACTGAACGACCAGGCCTCCAAGGACGTGCTCGGCTACTGGGGCCGCCTGGCGCAGAAGGGGCTGGTCGGGACGCAGGACCAGTTCACCCCGGAGTACATCTCCGGCGTGATCAACGGCAAGTACGCCACGTACATCTCGGCGGCCTGGGCGCCCGGCTACCTCACCGGCGCCGGGGTCGGCAAGGGCGAGGACACCGGCACGTTCGCGGTGGCGCCGCTCCCGCAGTGGGACCCCGCCCGCCCGGTGCAGGTGAACTGGGGCGGGTCCGCCTTCTCCGTGACGAGCCAGGCCAAGAACCCCGAACTGGCCGCGAAAGTGGCCTACGGCCTCTACGCCGACCAGGAGTCGCTCACCCACGGCTGGACCAACCAGATCATCTTCCCGCTGAACCTCAAGGCGCTCGACGACCCCGCGTTCGTCAACCTCAAGGTCGCCTTCTTCGGCGGCCAGCAGGCGAACAAGGAGGTCTACGTCCCCGCCGCGAACGCCTACCGGGGCGTCACCTACAGCCCGTTCGGCCAGTACTACTTCGACGCCATGACCAAACAGGTCAGCGCGCTCATCGACGGCTCCGTCACCGGCGCGCAGGCCGCCGACCGGCTGCAGGAGGACGTGACGAAGTACGCCCGGGAGCAGGGTTTCACCGTCCAGTGACGCGCGGCGCGGGCCGTCCGCCACCGGCCGGCCCGCCCGCGACCTCCCTCCTCGACCTCCCTCCCCGACCTTCCCCTCGACCTCCCGGAGCCCAGGTTGACCCTCATGACCGAGAAAAGCGCGCCGGACGCCCAGGACGGGACGCGCGGACCCCGCGGCAAGGTGCGGCTGCGCGAGCACGTGATGGGATGGCTCTTCGTCGGGCCGTTCGGGATCGTCTTCCTGGCGCTGCTCATCGCGCCGCTGGCGTACGCGCTGTATCTCAGCCTCTTCCAGAAGAGGCTGATCGGCGGCACCGGCTTCGTCTTCCTCGACAACTACGTCAAGGCGTTCACCGACCCGAGTTTCCTGTCGGGGTCGTGGTTCGTCATCCGCTTCTCGCTCGTCTCCATCCCGCTGCAGATCATCGTCGCGCTCGCGATGGCCCTGATCCTGGACGCCGTGACCTCGCTGTTCACCCGCTTCTCCCGCCTCATGATCTTCCTGCCGTACGCGATCCCCACGGTCATCGGAGCCGTCATGTGGGGATTCCTGTACAGCAGGAGCTTCGGGCCGCTCACCGACCTCTTCACCCTGTTCGGCGCCACCCCGCCCGACCTCCTCGGCAGCAACCTGATCTTCTACGGCCTGGTCAACATCGTCACCTGGCAGTGGGCCGGCTACTACATGATCATCCTGTACGCGGCGCTCCAGGGCATCGACCCGGCGCTCTACGAGGCCGCCCGCATGGACGGCGCCGGCAAGTGGCAGGTCGCCCTGCGGATCAAGATCCCGCTGATCGCCCCCGCGCTCTTCCTGATCTTGGTCTTCTCGCTCATCGGCACCCTGCAGTTCTTCAACGAGCCGCAGATCCTGCGCTCCCTGGCGGCCGGCACGATCGGCCCCGACTTCACCCCCAACATGTACGCCTACCAGCAGGCGTTCGCCCTGGCGAACTTCAACTACGGATCGGCGATCTCCTTCGCGCTCGGCGGGATCGTCTTCGTCGGCGTCTACGCCTTCCTGTTCTTCACCCGCAAGCGGAGGAGCTTCCTGTGATCAGCGACCGTCCCCGCGCCGCCGCCCGCCCCCGGCCACAGCGCCGGCCACGGCACCGGCCACAGCGCCACCTTCCCCTCCAGGTGCTCCTCGGCTTCCTGGTCGTCTACTTCCTCCTGCCGTTCTGGTGGGTCGTCGTCAACAGCTCCAAGGACGCCCCCGGCCTGTTCGGCGGCGGTAACACTCTGTGGTTCGCCGACCGGATCGACTATCTCGGCAACCTCGGGCAGCTGTTCACCCACGACAACGGCATCTACGGCAGGTGGATACTCAACTCCACGCTGTACGCCTGCGCCGGCGGCGTCGGCGCCACGGTGCTGGCCGTCCTGGCGGGCTACGGATTCGCCAAGTACCGCTTCGCCGCCAGGCGCTTCAGCTTCTCGCTCGTGCTCGGCGCGCTGATGGTGCCGGCCACGGCCCTGGTGATCCCCACCTTCATGATGTTCTCCGAGTTCGGCCTGACCAACACGATCTGGGCGGTGATCCTGCCCTCGCTGCTCAACCCGTTCGGCGTCTACCTGATGCACGTCTACGCCCGCGACGCGGTGCCCGACGAGATCCTGGACGCGGCGCGGGCCGACGGCGCCGGCGAGCTGCGCACGTTCCTCCGGGTCGCCCTGCCCCTGATGCGGCCCGCGGTGGTGACCGTGCTGCTCCTGTCGGCCGTGGCGTCCTGGAACAACTACTTCCTGCCCCTGGCCATGCTCTCCGACAACCGCCTCTTCCCCGTCACCGTCGGGCTCGGCCTCTGGCAGGGCATCGCCTCGGCGAACAACGCGGGCGGCACCTCCCTGTGGAGCCTCATCATCATGGGCGCGCTCGTGTCGGTCGTCCCCCTCGTCATCGCCTTCTTCACGCTGCAGCGGCACTGGCGCGGCGGCCTGTCCGTCGGCGGCCTGAGATAGGCCGGTTGCCGCCGTGGCCGAAGGACATGTACGACCTCGCCGACCAGGTGCAGGCCGACACCCTGTCCGCGCTGCTGCCCCGGGCCGGCCTGGCGCTCGCCGTGGTGACCGCCCTGGCCGCCGTGCTGAGCTGGCTGGTGGCCGGACGGGTGCTGCGGCCGATCCGCGTCGGTCACGATCCGCTCCCGGCTCCGGCCGGCCCCCGCCACCGGCGAGCCCGTCCTGCGCGGGGAAGGCGACAGCGGGCAGGTGGCCAGGATGCGCGAGATCCTCGCACTCGCACCCGGCCCGGCGGCCCCGCAGCCGCAGGAGTGGCCGGCGCTGCGCCCGCATCCGCGCCCCGACACCGCCACGACGGTGATGCGTCGCCCGTGACCGCCTCCGCCAGAACACGCTGCTCACCGGGATCGTCACCGTCCTGCGCGAGGAGAACGGCTTCGTCGAGGTCCGCGCGGCGACGCGGGCGGAGTCCGCACGGATGATCGCCGCCGAGCGGTCGCGCGGCTGACGCCGCCGGCTTGGCCCTGATCAGCAGCGCAGCGCCGTCATGGGTGGCCCGCCGGGGTTCCAGGCGCGCAGGAACTCCGGCTGGACGGAGACGTCCACCAGCTCCAGCCGCACCCCCGTGCCCGTCATGCGGTGGTAGGTGAAGGGGCGGCCGTACGGGCGGGCGTCGAAGTCCAGCGGCCACCCCCGCGCGGCGAGACGTCCGGCGCACTCGTCGATGCCGGCGGCCCAGAACCCGAGGTGGTCGCAGCGGGCTCCCCGGCCGGGTTCCCACGGGCTGCCGGCGGGCCCCTCGATCAGCTCCGTGTACGGCGGGCCGTGCCGGGAGAAGACGATGCGGTAGTCCCAGCCGCCCAGCCGTCCTTCCCGCACCGGGTTCCACGCGGTGCCCGCGGCGCGGGTGAAGTCGCGCATGGCGGCCTCGATGTCCGGCACGACGTAGCCGATGTGGTACGGGCCGGGGCATGCCACCTGGCCGTCCTCCGGTCCTGTGCCCGCCGTTTCCCCCGCGGGCGGATGCGCCGGGGTCTCGCCGGCGCGGCCCCGCTCGTGCTGGATGCTCATCGCGTCCCTTCTCCCGAAGACAGGGGGATCACAGCACGGCCCGCAGCCCGATGACCAATGACCGGGCTTGGGGTGAGCCATCGGTTCGCTGATGGCTCTGCGGGAGGCGGGCACACCCCTCTCGGGCTCGCCCTGGACGGCGCTTCGGCTACGGCCGGTGCTGTCGCCCGATCTGGACCGCGGCGCCGTCCAGCAGGAGCCGCAGCCCGGCCTCGAAGAACGCGGTCAGGTCGAAGTCCAGCCGGTCGTCGATCGGCGCCGCGCGGGTCGAGAGCGCGGACTGGAGGGACGGCAGGTGGGCGGTGTACCACTGGTCGGGCGACAGCCCCGTGTGCTGTTCCGCGTCGCGTTGCGCCTCCAGATTCGTGGCCGTTCCCCTGACGTGGTTGGCCACCGCCCACCACATGATCCGGGCCGTCCCGGGGTCGAGACCGAGCCCGAGTATGCCGCTCATGCCCCACCTGCCGAACGCGAGCATGTTGGGCAGCGGCTGCGGGTGGGTGAGCGACATGAGACGGGGCAGCCAGGGGTGGCGCAGACAGAGGCGCCATTGCAGACGCGCCGCGAGCTCCAGGTGGGCCCGCCAGCCCGGCGGAGGCGTCCGGGGCAGCTCCAGCTCGCCGAACACGGTGTCGGCCATGAGCGCGGCCAGCTCCTCCTTGCCGCGCAGCACGCCGTACAGCGACATGGTGGGGATGCCGAGCGTCGCCGCGATGCCGCGCATGGACACCGCCTCGAAGCCCTGCGCGTCGGCGAGGACGATCGCGGCGCGCACGACGCGCTCGCGCTCGTCGTTCCGGCCGGTCGCCGCCGCGCGCCGCTCCCTGCGCGCCCGCCCGGCCCCGGTCCCAGCCCTCGCCCCAGCCCCAGCCCCAGCCCCAGCCCCGGCCCCAGCCCCGGCTCCGGCTCCGGATCGGGGCGCGGGGGCGGGGGCGGGTTCGGTGACGACGGTGCCGACGCGGGGGACGGCCACCACCCGGCCCTGCCGGCGCAGCGTGTCCAGCGCCTTGGCGGCGGTCGCGGTGGCGACCCCCCATTGCGCGGCGGCCTGCCTGATGGAGGGGACGCGGTCGCCGGGCTGCAGCGCCCCCGACTCGATGCGCCGCTCGATCTCCCGCACGATCCGCAGGTAGGGCGGGGCGGAGCCGCTCCCGGTTCGCCGCATGGTCGATCGCGCTCCCTTCTGTACTAGGGCAGTGGCAGGCCCGCCGCGGTGGCCGGGCCGTCGCCGTCCCGTCCCTGTTGAACGGCGCTTTTACTGGCCTAGCACATCGCCGCCGGTCGCCCGTGCCGTGCCTCGGGCCGGTGTACCGTCTCGCTCCGTACACCGTACAACGAAACTCCCGAGGTGAGCATGGACCACGACGACCGCTACCTGCGCGGGCCCTTCGCGCCTGTGAAGGAGGAGGTCACCGCCTACGACCTGCCGGTGACCGGGCGGCTGCCCGCCGACCTGAACGGCCGCTACCTGCGGCTGGGCCCGAACCCGCTCGGCGTGGAGGACCCGGTCACGCACTTCTGGGCCTTCGGCGCGGGGATGGTGCACGGCGTGCGGATCCGCGACGGCCGGGCCGAGTGGTACCGCAACCGCTGGGTCCGCTCGGCGGAGGTCTCCGACGCGCTGGACAGGATGGCACGCGGGCTGGAGCCGCCCGCGTTCCTGCCGCCCTCCCCGAACATCCACGTGCTCCGTCACGCCGGGCGCACCCTGGCCCTGTCGGAGGCCGGCGGGCTGCCGCACGAACTCGGCTACGAGCTCGACACGATCGGGGAGTGCCCCATGGGGGCCACGCCCGAGGGGTCCAGCGCCAACGCCCACTCCAAGGTCGATCCGCGCACCGGCGACCTGCACTCGGTGGCGTACGTGCTCGGCCGCCCGTACGCCCAGCACGTCGTCACCGGCCCGGCGGGGACGGTCACCCGGGTCACCGACCTCCCGCTGCCCGGGGACCTGCCGTTCCTGCACGACTTCGGGCTGTCGGAGAACTTCGTGGTCGTCTTCGACATCCCGCTCACCTTCGACATGGAGGCGATGCGCTTCCGCTGGAACCCCGAGCACCAGGCCCACGTGGGCGTCCTGCCCCGGGCGGGCGGCCAGGTCCGCTGGTTCCCCGCCGAGTCCTTCTACGTCAGCCACGTCCTCAACGCCTACGACGACGGCTCCACCATCACCGTGGACCTGATCGCCGCCGAGGGGCCCGTGGACGTCGCCGACCCCGGGGGCATCAGGCCCAGGCTCGACCGCTGGCGCATCGACCTGCGCGCGGGCAGGCTGGAGCAGCGGTGCGTGGACGACCGGGCGCAGGACTTCCCGCGCGTGAACGACGCCTACGCCTCCCGCCCGCACCGCTACGGCTACTCCGCCGTGACCCCCGTGTACGGCATGCGGTTCGTCCCCGAGGGCCCGCACCCCGACGACGCGTTCACCAACGCACTGGTCAAGCACGACCTGGTGCGGGGCACGACGGAGGTGCACGGGTTCGCGCGGGACGCCGCCGTCGGCGAGGCCGCCTTCGCCGCGGACCCGAGCGCGGGCGGGCACGAGGCCGCGGAGGACGCCGGGTACCTGATGGCCTACGTCGCCGATCCCGGGCGCGGCGCCTCGGACCTGGTGATCCTGTCCGCGCAGGACTTCACCGGGCCACCCGTGGCCCGCGTCCACCTGCCCGTACGCGTGCCCCTCGGCTTCCACGGCAACTGGATCCCGGACGCCTGAGAGACGGCGGCCGGGCACGCCCCCGGGCCCGGCCCGCTGCCCGACGGCTTCACAGCACTCTGCACCTCTTGAACGAAGGAAAACCGATGATCGAAGTGGTACGCGCCGCCGAACTGGGCGAAAGCTACCGCCGGGGCATCGCCGAGGTCTTCATCGACGGGTTCGGCCCCGACTTCTCCTACTTCTCCAAGGACCCCGCGAAGCTCACCGACGCGCTGGAGCACGCGCTGGTGCTCGACCTGTTCTACGTCGCCCTCCTCGAAGGGCGGCCCGCCGGCATCACCGCCTGCACCGACGGCAGGCAACCGTCCTTCAGGCACGACAAGCGCGAGTTGCGCCGGCATCTCGGGCTCTACAAGGGGACCGTCGCCGACTTCGGCTTCAGGCGCGAGTTCTCCAAGTCCCTCCCCTACGCCAGGGAGGGGATGGCCTCCCTCGAGTTCGTGGCCACCGGCGCCGCGTACAGGGGCCGGGGCGTCGCGACGGCCCTGCTGACCCACCTGCTCGCGCTGCCCCAGTACGACGAGTACGTGCTGGCGGAGATCTCCGACATCAACACCCCGGCTCTGCGCCTGTACGAGAAGCTCGGCTTCCGTGAGTTCGAGCGCACGAAAGTGCGCCACACCCAGCAGACAGGGATCAACTACTACATATCTATGCGCCTCGTTCAAGCTTGAGCCATCCGGCCTGCCCGGGAGAGCCGTCGCCGCAGCGGTGGCCGCCGCCCCGGGACGAACGCCGGGAAGACGGGGCGTGCCGGAGCGGCGGTCATGGGGCGGTCTCCTCGGGCCGCAGGAGCAGGACGCCGCCGTCGCCGTTCGCGGCGATGACCAGGGCGCCGTCCGCCGTGGCCGCGATTCCGGCGAACGGCCCCGGCATGCCGGGCAGGCGCGGCATGCCGGGCAGGCGGGGCGGGATGAACAGGCCGGGTTCGGGGCCGGCCGGGGCGGGCGCGATCGGGAGGGCGTCGGCCTCGACCGTGACGGCGCCGGTGGCCAGGTCGATGGCGAGCAGGCGGCGGTGGGCGGTCTCGATGACGTACGCGATGCCGCCGTGGACGGCGATGCCCTGCGGGGTGCCGAGCCCGCCGGCGACCGGCACCGGTTCGCCGTTCCCGACCCGGTACACCGCCGCGCGCTGCTCGTCGGTGACGTAGCAGCCCTGGCTGACCATGCCGCCGGGCCGGTCCTCCAGCGCGGGGTCCACCGCCACGCCGGCCGGGCGGCCGAGCCCCTCGGCCAGCACGCTGACCTGGTCGTCGGGGCCGATGGCGAGGACGCGGCCGGCGCCGGACTCGGCGACCAGCAGGGCGCCGTCGGCGCGTACGGCGATGCCCAGCGGGCGGTCCAGGCCGTCGGCCCGGGTGCGCACCGCGCCGGTGCGGCGGTCGTGGGTGCGGACCTGGCCGTACTGGGAGGTGGTGTGCAGCAGGTCGCCGTCGGCGGCGACGCCGTGCGCGAAGGCCAGCAGCTCGGTGGTGGCGACGTCACCGTCCGGCCGGTCGGAGGGGCGGCCGGTGAGCCGGTCGGCGGGCTGATCGGCGGGTCGGGCGAGGCGGTAGTGGTCGGCCAGGTGGATGCCGCCGCCGCCGCCGAGGTCGATGGTCACCCCGAAGGGGCCGGCGAGGCCGCGGGGCACGATCTGGCGGGTGCGCCCGTCGGGCGCCAGCTCGGCGATGCCGCCATGGGCGTAGCTGGAGACGTACATGCGGTTGTCGGCGTCGAAGGCGGCGTTGTCCAGGGCGTTGAGCTCGCTGACCACGACGGACCGGTCGCCGGAGCCGGCCCGGTCGAAACGGGTGACGGTCCCCGCCTCCCCGAGGGACAGGACCACCAGCGCGCCCGCGCGGTCGAACCGTACGGCGACCGGGTCGGGCACGCCGGCGGCCACCGGCTCCGGCCCGCCGCCGGCTGCCCGCCCGCCGGCTGCCCGCCCGCCGGCTGCGCGCCCGCCGGCCGCCCGCCTCCCCGCTGCGCGCCTCCCGGCCGGTCGTCCGCGTCCCGGTCGCTCATCGGCCGGCCGCCAGCACCTCGTCCATGCCGCCCTCGGCGCGCCAGCGGCGCAACAGGTCGTGGAAGGCGACCGGGCCGGGCCCGTACGTCATGGTGACCGGGCGGGGCATGCCCTCGTTGTTGTAGTAGCCAGGCGTGCACTCGGCCTGGAACCGGCTGTTGTCCGGCGCCAGCTCCCGGATGGTGGCCACCCACGCCTCCTCGGCGTCCTTGGTCGGCTCGATCACCGCGACGCCGCGCCGGCGGGCCTCGGCGACCACGGCGCCGATGTGCGTGGCCTGCTCCAGCAGGATGTGCACGAAGTTGACCGCGGTGGCGTTCTGCAGCGGGCCCAGGTGGAACAGGTTCGGGAAGCCGTGGCTGTAGAAGCCGTGCAGCGTGCGCGGGCCGCCCCGCATCCAGGTGTCCAGCAGCGACTCGCCGCCCCGGCCGGTCACCGGCAGGGCGCCGGAGACGATGCCGGAGACGCCCACCTCGAAGCCGGTGGCGAAGATGACGCAGTCCACCTCGTACTTCTGGTCGCCGACGACCACCGCCGACTCCGTCATCGCGGTGACGCCGCCGTGATCGGCGGTGTCGACGAGGGTGACGTTGGGCCGGTTGAACGTCTGCAGGTAGTGGTCGCTGAACGTGGGCCGCTTGCACATGTAGCGGTACCAGGGCTTGAGCAGCTCCGCCGTGGCCGGGTCGTGGACGACCTCGTCCACCCGGGCGCGGATCTCGTTCATCTTCTGGAAGTCGGCGATCTCGTCCAGGTACGCGCGCTGCTCGGGCGACAGGCTGGTGTCGATCGTGCCGGCCATCAGATTGCGCTGCAGCCGCGCGGTGCTGGTCCAGCCGTCGTCGATCAGGTCCTGCTCGGCGTGCCCGCCGGTGACGACGGTGAGGAAGTTGTCCATGCGCTCGCGCTGCCAGCCGGGCTTGAGCGAGGCGGCCCAGGCCGGGTCGGTGGGGCGGTTGCCGCGTACGTCGACCGTCGAGGGGGTGCGCTGGAAGACGTACAGGTGCTGCGAGTCGCGGGCCAGGTGCGGGATGACCTGGATGCCGGTGGCGCCGGTGCCGACGATCCCGACGCGCCTGCCGGCCAGCTTGTGCAGGCCGCCCTCCGCCGAGCCGCCGGTGTAGCCGTAGTCCCAGCGGCTGGTGTGGAACGTGTGCCCCTTGAACGTCTCGATGCCCGGGATGCCGGGCAGCTTCGGCTGGGCCAGGGTGCCGGCGGACATCACCACGTAACGCGCCCGGAAGTCGTCGCCCCGGTCGGTGCGCACCTGCCACTCGTCGGCGTCGTCGTCCCAGCGCAGCTCGGTGACCCGGGTGTGGAACATCGTGTCGCGGTACAGATCGTAGAGCTTGGCGATCGCGACGGCGTGGCGGCGGATCTCCTCGCCGGGCGCGTACCTCATGGTGGGCACGTAGCCGACCTCTTCGAGCAGCGGCAGGTAGATCGACGACTCGATGTCGCAGTGGATGCCGGGGTAGCGGTTCCAGTACCAGGTGCCGCCGAAGTCGCCGGCCTCGTCCAGCATCCGGATGCCGGCCACGCCGGCCTGGCGCAGCTTGGCGCCGGTGAGCAGCCCGCCGAAGCCGCCGCCCACCACCAGCGCCTCGACCCGGTCGCGCACCGGCTCGCGCTCGACCCGCTCGGTGTACGGGTCGGCGGCGTAGTAGCCGAACTCGCCGCGGGCGCCCCGGTACTGGGCGTTGCCGTCGGGGCGCAGCCGGCGGTCGCGCTCGTGGCGGTACCGGGCGCGCAGCTCGTCCGGGTCGAAGCCCAGGTCCGCGACGGTGAGGCGGGCGGGCGGCGTCGGGGAGTGGTCCATGGATGCCCTTCCGATCAGGGGGTGGGGGAGTGGAGGTGGTCCGGCTCGGCGGTGTGGCGCGAAGGCGTTCCCGTGGTGGCGGCCGGCGGCGCGGGCGTACCGGCCCCTGACCGGCATCCTCCTCCTCGGGCGCGCCGGCGCACACCCGCCGGACCACACCGGACCACGGCCTCGCACGGCCCCGCGCGGCCTCGTCCGGTTTCGCGCGGTACGCGTGGCCTTTGTGGGGCCGGGTCAGGCCGCTGACCAGCCGCCGTCCACCGGCACGATCGCGCCGTTGACGAACGAGGCCGCGTCGGAGGCCAGGAAGAGCGCGGCGTCGGCCATCTGCTCGGGCTGGGCCAGGCGCTCGCCCAGGGCGAGCACGGGCCCGAGCCGGGCCGCGCCGGCCGGGTCGAAGGTGGCGCCGGTGGCGATGCCGGTCATGGTGGGGCCGGGCAGGATGGCGTTGCAGCGGATGCCGTCCTTGGCGTACGCCCAGGCGACGCTCTTGGTCAGGCCGACCACGCCGTGCTTGGAGGCGGTGTAGGCGGCGCCGGCCGCGCCGCCCCTGATGCCGGCCTCGGAGGCGGTGTTCACGATCGCCCCGCCGCCCTGCCGCAGCAGGTGCGGCAGCACCGCGTGCGTCATGAGGAACGTGCCGGTCAGGTTGACCCGCAGGACGCGGTCCCACTCGGCGGGGGTGAGGTCGGCGGGCAGGGCCATCGTGTCCATGATCCCGGCGTTGTTGCACAGCACGTCGATCCGGCCGCACGCGTCGATCGCCGTCTCCACCAGGGCCGCGACCGCAGCCTCGTCGCCGATGTCCGCGCGCACCGCGAGCGCGGCGTCGCCGATGGCGGCGGCGGTGCGGCGCGCGCCCTCCTCGTCGACGTCACAGACGACGACGCGGGCGCCGGCCCGGGCGAAGGCGACCGCCATCGCCCGGCCGATGCCGGAGGCCGCACCGGTGATCAGGCACACCTTGTTCTCGAAAACGGTCAAACGTCCTCTCCCATCCGAAGCGGGGACCACAAACCGGACAATGTTGTCCGGTAACAAGGTAGCCCGCCTGACTGATCGTTGTCGAATGACGAGCGCGCCGCTGTTAAGCCTGTTGTCCGATGGGCGGCATGTGACTCACGTCGGTGCGGCCGGCGGTGTTGTTGCGGTGGGTGAGTCGTCAGGCTCGCAGGGTGACCCATGCGCTGGCCCGGGGCCGGCGCGGCAGCGTCGGCGTGGTGTTTCGCGCTCCGGAACGGTCGTGGCGGTCGCTGTCCGCCTGCTCCGGCGCGTCGGCGGCGGCTGACCGGGCCCGGGGGTGTGAGCCGGAGTTCGACCGCATCACGCGGGTGTCGTCGGCCGGCGATCTCGCCGCTCTCGGCGGGCCGCACGTGGACTACCTCGAACCGGTCGTGCGCCGATACGTGTGCCGGTGACGGGACGGTCACCGCTGCGGCGTACCGGGTGGAGACGGTTCCGTCTCAAGACAGCCGCCGCAGGCGGCGCGCCGGTGCGGAAGGGTCGATCAGCGCGGTGATGGCGGCCTCGGTGCTGGGATGGATGTCGAGGGCGTCCCACACCTCGGTGATCTGCAGCAGGCGGGCGGGCAGATCCTGGACGGCCGCCAGGTGCAGGGCCGTGCCCTGCTCGCGCACCTCGGCGTGGACGCGGAGCAGGACGTGCAGGCCGGTGCTGTCCATGAAGGTGAGCCCGCCGAGGTCGAGCACCAGCGGGCGGCCCGGATGCCGCATCCGGCCGATGTAGGACTCCAGGTGACCGGCGTTGGTCGCGTCGAGCTCGCCGGTGACGGCGATCACCGTGCAGGCGGTGAGCAGGCGGGAGTCAAGATCGAGAGCCGTCATGCCGGCCCCGGCCGAGTGCCGGCCGTCGCACGTCGAACGCTGGCGATCATCACCGTCTCGAAGGGTAGGCCCTGCTGGTCCGGCGGCATCAATGCCGTCACCGTCGAGCTTATGGGTGAACGGTGGTACAGGAAAGCCCGTTCGGCATATGGTCGTGAGACAGCCACGTTGGATCCGTCCCGCACGTTCGGGAGGCGTGTCAGGCCGTGAGCGCAGCCGAGGATCGTCCAGCCACCTGGACCTTCCTCACGCATCATGCCCGGGTGCTGGTGGGGATCGCCCGTGACCCCGAGGCCCGGGTGTGCGACCTGGCCGAGCGCATCGGCATCTCACAACGAGGCGTCCAGAAGATCCTCGCCGACCTGTACCTCACGGGGTATCTGGAGCGTGAGCGCGTCGGCAGGCGCAACCACTACAGCCTCAACCTCGACCAGCAGTTCCGCTACCCGACCGAAGCGGGGCGGCCCATCCGCCTGCTGATCGACACCTTCGTCGGCCGGGGTGCGGCGGCCCGGGATGCGGCGAGCCGGGATGCGGCGAGCCGGGGTGCGGCGGCCCGGGAGGCGCCGGACCGGGACACGCCCCGCTGAGAGGCTGGACCGACCGACCGACCGACCGACCGGCTGACCGGCCGACCGACTGACCGGCATGGCACAAGCGCCTGCCACGGCGGACGATGGACGTTCGGCAGCCGGAGCGTTACCGGTCTCGCGTCCCCAGGCTGGCCTGATCGGCGGCGGTACGGCCCGCCACCCAGCCCTCCTGGTCCCAGGACGCGCGCATCCTGTGCGAGACCAGGTTCGGGAACATACGCTCGACCGCCTGCTCCACCTCCTGCTCGCGGGCCGCCAGCACCGGCACCAGGTCGGTGCCCCGGCTGGCGCTCTCCTGCGCGACCGCGCCCGCCGTGGCCTCGGCGAGCCGCTCCCCGATCCGGGAGGCGAACGCCGACAGGAACGACTGGCGGAACTGCTTGTTCCTCGACCGGCCGCCGCCGTGCTTCTTGGTGCCCGAGTTCACCAGCGCGGTCTGCGCCTGCACCAGCAGCGAGGTGAACAGCATCTCCACCCAGGACAGGTCCGCCGCGAACCCCAGCACGGTGGCGAACCCCAGCTCCTTGGACCAGATCACCCGGCACCGGTTGGCCTCGGCGACGAGGTTGAGCAGCACGGCCTTGGGCTGCTCGTATGGTGCGTCGATGCCGACCCGGATGCCCGACGGGGCCTCATCTCCGCCCGGCTGCGCGTCCAGCATCGCCGCGTCGATGCTGTACTTCGCCATCAGGCTCTGCGCCGCCGACGTGAACGTCTCGGCCTCCGCCTCGTACGTCGTCGACTCCGCCTTGGCGAGCAGCGCCCGTACCCGCGCGAACGTCTTCTCGCTGACCCCGCGCGGGCGTGCCCGGACCGCACGGCGCGCGGCCCCGGGCGGCGGGATCAACGATTCCAGCCGGGGCAGCCCGGTCAGCAACCCCAGCAGCTCCAGCACACCGGAGACGGTCACGAGCCGGCCGGCCCCCGCCCCGTCGCGCGCCTGCCGCGCCGCCAGATAGCCGCCCTTCCACCACACCGCGGCCTCCAGGCGGGCGAGCTGGTCACGCCAGCGCTCGTCCACCGTGGCGGGGGCGTAGCCGCGCAGCTCCCAGGCGATGAGGTCGGCCGCCACCCGCCCGTGCCAGTCGCTCAGCCGCCTGGCCGCGATCCTGACCACGTCGGCCGGCTGCCAGCCGTCGCGCCACAACCCTGAGATCGCCCGGGTCAGGGCCTCCACCAGCGCACGATCGGCGTCGTCGCGGTCGGCCAGGAAGGCGGCGGCGGAGTCGAAGGCCGCCTGATCCTCCCGGGCAAGCGCCTCCATCGCCGCGCCGATCAGCTCATTGGCCCTGTTCACCCGTGCCGTCCATCTTGAGGAAAGTCCGCCAGAACCTTACCGTGACGCAGCCCCGTCCCTGCTCACCGGCACGGCAGAAGGCACGGAGACCCTGACCGAGACCGGCCGTGCCGTCATTCCGACCAGCACAGTCGACATGAGCCCGGCTCTCGATCCGTGGAAATGCGATGTCCCGTCTCCTGTGATTCTGGTGCAGGGCACGCTGAGTCATGCCGGCCGAGGTTGTCACTTCAGGGGCTCTGCCAAGATTCCCGTGGTAACGCTCAGTTCCTGGCGATGGTGAGAAGTATCCGTTTGCGGAGCAGGGCGAGGCCGGCTCGTCCGTACAGCTGCCGTTTCAGTAGTTTGATCTTGTTGATCACGCCTTCGGTGGGGCCGTTGCTGTAGGGCAGGGTGAGCCCGGCGGCGACGGCGTCGTGGTCGATGAGCAGCCCTTCGGCGAAGGAGCGCAGGGGTTGCAGATTGCTGGCGCGGACGTCGTTGACCCAGTCGTCGAGCCGGTGTCCCTGGCGCTGGGTGAGCAGGTCGGCGATGGCGCGTACGTGTCCGGTGGCCTGCTTCAGCTCCTGGCAGCGGTCCAGTACGTCCTGCAGCTGAGCGGTGTGGCCGGGGCTGAGGTGGGCCGGGTCGGTCATGATCCAGATGGCGACGCGGCGAGGTGAGGGCGGTGGCTGGGCATCTTCGGCGTGTCCTTGGCCCAGGTGGCGATACAGCAGGTTGATACCCCATTGACTTGATCTCCTGCAGTAGGGTCTGCACGGTCACGCCGGGTTCGGCGGCCCGGCGTCCGCGCAGGTGGCCGCGGAACGGGTCGACCAGCGTGGCACCCCGTTTGGAGCCGCCGATCAGCTGCTCGGCCCGTGGGGCACGGGCGTACTTCTTGACGGTGTTCAGAGCGAGGTTGAGCCGGCGGGCGACTCGCGGTTCGGCACGTGCTGGCTGAGCAGGGCGTGGATGGCCGCATGCCGGCTGCGGGTGCGCCGCGCGGTGGGGCCTTCGGAGCGGCCCTGGCCTGTGGCGATGTCGCGGAAGCAGCGGACATCCGGCGCCGGCTCCGGCACTGCCATCAGGACGCTCAGCACGCTGGTGCGGCTGAGCAGGAACCCGATCGCGGCTGGCAGAGCGGCGCCACCTCGCCCGGCCGGCGCCAGTCCGCACGCGATCACCAGTGCCGTCGCGCCCGGCGTGCGACGCCCGTAGCGGCCGGCCAAACCAGGGACCTGCTCATGGAAGGTCTGCCGCGTGCAGTCCAGGTTGACGCACGTCAGGCGCCGTAACCTGAGCTCGATCACCACGGGCATCCCGTCCACCGGACGGTCGGCCAGGCGGCGCCGGTGATAGCGTGCTTAGCGGTTCTCGTTCGTCAGCCATCCGGCCACCGTCCGAATGACGAAGGCCTGCCACTCCTGACTCTGCGGATCGAGGTACTGCGGGTCGTCGTGCACGGCGAAGCCGTGCTGAGCCCCATCGATCTCGACGAGCCGGCACGGCGCCCGGAACTGCGATACCGCCGCTCTGGACGCTTCCACCGGCACGAAGGTGTCCTTGGTGCCGTGCACGATGAGCGTAGGCGCGGCCACCTCGCCGAGCGCTTCGTGGGGACGCAGCCAGAACACCTCGTTGTAGATGGCCCGTCCGTGCTTGAGGGTGGGGGAGTGGAAGAGGTAGCCCTGGGCGCGGAGCTGCGCCGCCGCCTCCTCGGTCAGATGGTCGTCCTGCCAGAACGGGCGGCTGTCGACGGTGCGCTCCTTGTAGTCCAACCGGGGGTTGAGCAGCACCAGGCGAGAGACCTCGTCCGGGCACTTGGCGGCGTAGTAGGCCGTGACGCCGCCGGTGAAGCTCGTACCGACCAGGCTCAGCTCTTGCGCGCCCGTCACGTCACGGAGATGCCGCAGCGCTACCCGGATGTCGTTGAGGATGGCCGCGAGCGT
Organism: Nonomuraea candida; assembly: GCF_000725485.1. Classification (GTDB taxonomy): domain Bacteria; phylum Actinomycetota; class Actinomycetes; order Streptosporangiales; family Streptosporangiaceae; genus Nonomuraea; species Nonomuraea candida. The sequence goes on from NZ_JOAG01000048.1 coordinate 64,044, forward strand.
CAGTTCTTCTTGCCGGCCTTCGCTCTCTCCGTGACCCCGCAGATCGAAGCGCAGAGACGCCAGACCGAATTCGCTCAGACCCCTGGCCAGGCGGGTGAAGAACCCGCCCTCCTCACGCGTCACCCCGCCGCCGTGCACCAGGACGACAGCGTGGCGGGATGGTCCGGCGGGTGTGACCACTGTTCCGGCAAGGTGAAGGCCGTCGAGGGTGCGGAGCGTGATCTCTTGCTCGGTAGGAGCCACTACAGCAGCATAAGGACGGCCCTGCCGGCGTGGAAGCGTCCTCGACGGCCCGGCGGGAAGAAGCCGCCAGGCGGCGGCTTTATGCAGGTGTGGGCGCCTTTCAAGGCCCACGACGCGGTCCCACTCCTCCTCGGTGATGTCGGTGAGCGGTTTGACCGGCTGCTCGAGGCCGGCGTTGTTGAAGGCGACGTCGAGGCGGCCGAACCCGCCGGCGGCGGCGTGCGCGGCCGCCCGCACGTCCTGGTCGCTGGTGACGTCGCAGGTGACCGCGAGCGCGCGGCCGCCCTGGTCGCCGGCGGGCGCTGTCCGGCAGGTCCGTACGGTGGTCGTCGCTTGCCCGGCGGGGGTCGCCGCTGGCGATCACCTCATAGGAGGGCCTCGAGGGTGATGGGCAGGTCGCGGACGCGGCGGCCGGTGGCGTGGAAGACGGCGTTGGCGATGGCGGGCGCCACGCCGACGATCACGACCTCGCCCAGGCCCTTGACGCCGAGGGGGCCGGCTTCGCGGTCCTCGCCGTCGAGGTAGACGGCGTTGACGTCGGGGACGTCGGCGTTGGTGGGGACGAGGTAGTCGGCCAGGTTGGCGTTGACGACGCGGCCGTCGCGCGGGTCGGTGACGGTGTGTTCCAGCAGGGCCATGCCGATGCCGCCGACCAGGCCGCCGATGGCCTGGCTGTGGGCGAGCTTCGGGTTGATGATGCGGCCGGCGTCGTAGACGCCGAGCACCCGGCGTACGCGGACCAGGCCGAGGCGCTCGTCGACGGCGACCTGGGCGAAGACCGCGCCGTAGGCGTGGGTGGAGTAGCGTTCGGTCTCCTCGCCGGGGGTGTAGCCGCCGCGCGCCTCCAGGCGAGGGCGGCCGGTGCGGGCCAGGAGCTGCTGGTAGGTCTCGCCGCGGCCGGGGTCGTCGCGCAGGCTCAGGCGGCCGTTCTGGACGACCACGTCGCCGGCGGAGGCGCCGTGCAGGGGCGAGCCCGGATCGGCGATGGCGAGCCGGACGGCCTGCCGCCGGAGCTTGTCGCAGGTGTCGGCGACGGCGGAGCCGACGCTGGCCATGGTCATGGAGCCGCCGTGGGGCGGGGCCGGCGGCATGGCGGAGTCGCCGAGCTGGAACCGCACCCGGGAGACGGGCAGGCCGAGGGCGTCGGCGGCGACCTGGGTCATGGAGGTGTAGGTGCCGGGTCCCATGTCGGAGGTCGCGGACTGGACGGTGGCGGTGCCGTCGGCGTGCAGCCTGGCCAGCGCCTGGGCCGGGGCGCGCGCGGTGTGGTACGTGGCCACGGCCATGCCCATGCCGAGCAGCCAGTCGCCGTCGCGCGTGGAGCGCGGCTCGGGGGCGCGGTCGTCCCAGCCGACGGTACGGGCGCCGGTGCGCAGGCACTCGCGCAGCCGCCGGGTGGAGAACGGCGCCCCGGTGCCGGGATCCCGTTCGGGCTCGTTGCGCAGGCGCAGCTCGATGGGGTCGATGCCGGTTTCGTGGGCGAGCTCGTCCATGGCGCATTCGATGGCGTAGGCGGCGGTGGCCGCCCCGGGGCCGCGCATCCAGGTGGGGGTGTTGATGTCCAGCGGGATGGATCGGTAGGTCTGGCGGACGTTGGGGGTGGTGTACACCATCTGCCCCTGGGTCAGCAGCGACTCGCGGTAGTCCTCGTAGGCGGAGGTCTCGGCGCGGATGTCGTGCACGGCCGCGGTGAGCCGGCCGCGCTCGTCGGCGCCCAGGGTGAGCTTGTACTCGGTGACCGGGCGGAAGCCCGTCCCGGTGTACAGCTGCTCGCGGGTGAGGACGACCTTGACGGGGCGGCGTACCTGGCGGGCGGCCAGCGCGGCGATGGTGACGTGCGGCCAGGCGCGCAGGGCGCTGCCGAACGCGCCGCCGACGAACGGCGAGACGACGCGCACCGCGTCCTCGGCGATGCCGAAGACCGAGGCGAGGGCGGCGCGGGTGTTGAGCACCACCTGCGTCTTGTCCCACACGGTGAGCCGGTCGCCGTCCCAGCGGGCGATGGTGGCGTGCGGCTCCATCGGATTGTGGTGCTCGCGCTGGAGCCGGTAGGTCTGCTCGATGCGGGTGCGGGCCTGCCGCAACGCCTGGTCGACGTCGCCCCGCTGGTAGTTCTCCGGCTCGTTGGGCGATCCGGCGGGGGCGTCCAGGCCGGTGGCGGGACGTTCGGCGGCATAGGTGACCTTGACCAGGCTCGCGGCGTGCTGGGCGGCCTCCAGGGTTTCGGCCACCGCCACGGCGACCGGCTGGCCGAAGAACCTGACTCGATCGTCCTGGAAGACGCGCAGGTGCTCACCCCGGGGAGGGTCGGTCACGCGGCGGAAGGGCCGGTAGGGCAGCTTCGGCGCGTTGGCGTGGCTGATGACCGCGAGCACGCCGGGCAGCGCGGTGGCGGCCCGGGTGTCGATCGCGGTGATGCGTCCCTTGCCCACCGTGCTGGTCACGATCACGCCGTGGACGGCGCCGCGTACGGCGTCGTGGGCGTCGTGTTCGGCGGCGTAGGCGGCCTGGCCGGTCACCTTGAGCCGGCCGTCCACCCGGGACACGGGCGTGCCTGCCGCAGGTCTCATCATCGGGTGCCTCCCACGGTACGCAGTTGACGTTCGACGGTGCGTCGCAGCAGCTCGGCCTTGAAGGCGTTGTGGCGCAGCGGCCGGGCGCCGTCGGCCGCGACGGCGGCGGCCCGCGCCCACAACCGCTCCGACGGGCGCTCGCCGTTCAGCCGCTTCTCCACCGCGGTCAGCCGCCAGGGCACCGTGCCCACGCCACCGGCGGCGACCCGAGCGTCGCGGATGACGCCGCCGGTGACGTGCAGCACGACCGCCGCGGAGGTGAGCGCGAACTCGTATGACTGCCGGTCGCGGACCTTCAGGTAGCCCGAGCGTAGCGGTGCCGGGTGCGGCGGGATCTCCACGGCGGTGATCAGCTCGCCCGGCCGCAGGTCGTGCTCGCGGTCGGGGGTCTCGCCCGGCCGCAGCAGGAACGCGGTGAGCGCGACGGCGCGTTCACCGTCCGGGCCCAGCAGGTGCACGCGCGCGTCCAGCGCCGCCAGCGCCACGGTCAGGTCGGAGGGGTGGGTGGCCACGCACGCGTCCGAGGTGCCCAGGATCGCGTGGGAGCGGTTGTAGCCCTCCAGCGCGGCGCAGCCGGAGCCGCGCTGCCGCTTGTTGCAAGGAGCGCTGACGTCGCGGAAGTAGGTGCAGCGGGTGCGCTGCAGGATGTTGCCGCCGATGGTGGCCATGTTGCGCAGCTGCGCCGAGGCGCTCAGCTCCAGCGCCTGGGCGATCAGCGGGTAGGCGGAGCGCACCCGGGGATGGGCGGCGACCTCGGCCATGCTCGCCAGCGCCCCGATCCGCAGCCCGTCCCCGGTCATCCGGATGTCCCGCAGGGGCAGGCCGCTGATGTCGACCACCGTGCCAGGGCGTTCCACCGTCTCGCGCATCAGGTCCACCAGAGTGGTGCCGCCGGCGATGTAGCGTCCGCCGCGTGCCCCGGCCGCGAGGGCAGCGCGGGTGTCGGCGGGCCTGGTGTAGGCGAAGGGGTACACGGTCAGCTCCCCTGCTTGCGGGCGGCCTGCTGCACCGCGTTGACGATCTTGACGTAGCAGCCGCACCGGCAGATGTTGCCGCTCATCCACTCCCGGATCTCCTCCCGGGAGCCGGTGTGCCCCTCCCGGATGCAGCCGACGCCGGACATGATCTGCCCCGGCGTGCAGTAGCCGCACTGGAAGGCGTCCTGCTCGATGAACGCCTGCTGCAACGCGTGCAGCTCACCGCCGGCGGCCAGGCCCTCGATCGTGGTGACCTCGACGCCCTGGCAGCGCACCGCGAGCGTCAGGCAGGCGTTGACGCGGCGGCCGTTCACCAGCACCGTGCACGCGCCGCACGCCCCCTGGTCGCAGCCCTTCTTGGTGCCGGGCAGGGCGAGGCGCTCGCGCAGCAGGTCCAGCAGCGACGTCCGGTTGTCGATCGTCACCTGGTGCCGCCGCCCGTTCACCGTCACCGACAGCGTGCTGCTGTGCGGGCCGGGCGCCCCCGCCGGTGCGGCGCCGGCCGGTCCGGCGAGCACGGAGGGCAGGACACCCGCGGCCACACCGCCGGCGGCGGTGGCCGACAGGAAACCCCGCCGCGACACTCCCGGCGCTTCGTCGTGGTGGTCTTCGTCAGCGAGTCGGTCGGACATGCGTGCCTCACTTCTCCTTCGGATCAGCGGGAGGGCCCCTGACCTCCGGTGGCGGGGGTCAGGGCTGGAGGAGGACCTTGACGGCGCGGCGTTCGTCCATCGCCCGGTAGCCCTCGGCCGCCTGCTCCAGGGGCAGGGTGAGGTCGAAGACCTGGCCGGGGTCGATGGCGCGGCCGCAGATCAGGTCGATCAGGTGCGGCAGGTACTGGCGGACGGGGGCGGGGCCGCCGTGCAGGTGCACCAGGGAGTCGAACATGAGGTCGCCGGGCAGCGTGACGTCGTGGGCGACACCCACGAAGCCGACGTGCCCGCCGGGGCGGGTGGCGCGGATGGCCTGCAGCATCGACTCCTGGGTGCCGACGGCCTCCAGGACGCTGTGCGCGCCGAGCCCGTTCGTCAGCTCCTTGATCCGCTCCACCCCCGCGTCGCCGCGCTCGGTGACGATGTCGGTGGCGCCGAACCGGCGGGCCAGCTCCTGCCGGGGTGCGTGCCGGCTCATCGCGATGATCCGTTCCGCCCCGAGCTGCCGGGCGGCCAGCACCCCGCACAGGCCGACCGCGCCGTCCCCGACGACGGCGACGGTCCTGCCCGGCCCCGCCTGGGCGGCGACGGCGGCGAACCAGCCGGTGCCCAGCACGTCGGAGGCGGCCAGCAGGCTCGGCACCAGGTCCGCCTCCGGCATGCCGGGGGTGGCCACCAGGGTGCCGTCGGCCAGCGGGATCCGGGCGAGCTGGGACTGGGTGCCGATCGTGCCCATCAGCACCCGCCGCACGCACGCGCACTGGTAACCGGAGCGGCAGATCTCGCAGGTGTTGTCCGAAGCCCAGAACGAGCCCACCACGAACTGCCCCGGCCGCACCGTGGTGACCTGGCTGCCGACCTCCTCGACCACGCCGACGTACTCGTGGCCCATCGGCGCCGGCCCGCCGGGCTTGTCCGCCCCGCGGTAGGGCCACAGGTCCGAACCGCAGATGCAGGTGGCGCTCAGGCGGATGATCGCGTCCGTCGGTTCGATGATCTGCGGGTCCGGACGGTCCTCGACGCGGACGTCGCCCGGAGCGTGCAGAACTGCTCCACGCATGGATGAATCTCCTTCGCTGGATGGTCGGGCGGCCGGTGGCGGGGCGCGCGGCCCCGTGCCGGGGCGAGCGTGGCGTCCAGCCGATACGCCGGCCGCAGCCCCGGCGTCGCCGGCGTGCTCCGGCCTCCCGGCCGGACGTGCACCGCCCCGGCCCGGGACGGCATTGCCCAGCAAACCGGGTCCATCGCCCGTGCGGGAGGGCGCGTTTATCGGGGGGACATCCTCTACCCCCATACGCCTCCGGCCGCTGTTTACAGTGGGCAAGGTGGACAACCGTGATGAGATCCGCGACTTCCTCGCCAGCCGGCGCGCCAGGATCACCCCGCAGCAGGCCGGCCTGGCCCCCGGCGGCCGCCGCCGGGTGCCCGGCCTGCGCCGCGAGGAGGTCGCCGTGCTGGCCGGCGTGAGCACCGACTGGTACACCCGCCTGGAGAAGGGCCACATCACGGGCGTCTCCACCGACGTCCTGAACGCCGTCGCCCGCGCCCTGCAGCTCGACGACGCCGAACGCGCCCACCTGTTCGACCTGGCCCGCGCCGCCACGACCGGCCCCGCCCCCCGCCGGGTCCGGAAGGTGCGGCCCGGCCTGCAGCGCATGCTGGACGCCATGACCGACGCGCCCGCGATCATCCGCAACGGCCGGATGGACATCGTGGCCGCCAACCGCCTGGGCCGCGCCATGTACTGGCCGGTCTACCACGCGCGCATCCCCGCCCCCGGCCGCGGCCCGCGCCCGGACGCCGCCCGCTCCCAGCCGGCCAACATCGCGCGCTTCCAGTTCCTCGACCCGGCCGGCCCCGACTTCTTCCCCGACTGGGACAGCGCCGCCGACATCACCGTGGCCCTGCTGCGCACCGAAGCCGGCCGCGACCCCTACAACAAGGAGCTCACCCAGCTCATCGGGGAGCTGTCCACCCGCAGCGACGACTTCCGCGGCCGGTGGGCGCAGCACAACGTCCGCCTGCACCACACCGGCACCAAGGCCTACCACCATCCCGCCATCGGCGACCTGGTCCTCGACTACGAGTCCATGGACCTGCACGCCGACCCCGGCCTGAACCTGACCGTCTACACCGCCGCCCCCGACACCCCCTCCCACGACGCCCTGCGCCTGCTGGCGAGCTGGGCCGCCACCCTCGACCGGTCCGAGCGGCCGCACAACGCGGAGGCCCGGCACGGCTGACCGGCGCCCGGGTGGCGGCCGGTCGTCCTCCTGCCGGCCGGGCGCGGGGTCAGCCGGGCGCGGGGTCAGCCGGGCGTCGCCGTGAAGGTGTAGGAGCCGGGCGGGACGGCGTAGACGGCGTGGCCGCCGTCCATACGCAGGAAGCCGGCCCGCCGCGAACTGGCGGTGGGGCGGTCCTTGGCCGGGACCCGCACCTCGGCGGTGGTGTTGGGCGGGATCTCGACCGTCAGCTCGAACGTCCCCCGCGCGCGGCTCCACTCCGATCGCGCGACGCCCTGCGGGGTGTGGTAGCTGCCCTTGACGAAAGTGAGGTCGCCGACCGGCTTGGGGTGGATGACGAGGCGGCGGTAGGCGATGGAGCCGTCGGCCGGGCGGATGCCGGCCAGGCCGCTGTGGAACCACTCCTCGACCTGGGCGAGGATCATGTGGTTCTTGGAGTCGCCGCGGTTCCAGCGTTCGCCGATGGTGGTCATGCCGCCGGGGTTGGCGGGGGTGGCGGCCATGAAGTGGCCGTAGCTGGGCTGGGCGTCGCTCTGCAGCAGCTCCCACAGCACGTCGTCGCGGCCCCCGGCGGACAGCGCCCGCACGATGGGGGCCATGCCGATGGTGCCGCCGCTGAAGTGCGGGCCTTCGCCGTTCGGGTGGTAGGCCCGGACGAGCTCGACGAGGGCGTCCAGGACGGCCTGGCGTTCGCCGTCGGGGACGAGGCCGGCGTCGAGGGCGAGCGCCTGGGCCGTCTGCGTCGCGCTCGCGGCGCCGTCGGTGTAGCGGCGCAGCTCGCGGTTGTAGAAGTGGTGGTTGAAGGCGGTCTTGACGTCGGCGGCGAGGGCGCGGTAGCGGGTGGCGTCGGCGGCGTGGCCGGTCAGCTCGGCCATCATCGCGAGCTTGCTGATCATGACGTGGTAGCCCCAGGTGCCGGTGATGCGGCCGGAGGTCTGGTCGGCGGCGACCCAGTCGGCCAGGGCGGCGTCCACGATGTGCGCGTTCTCGCCGGTGCCGGCCTTCTCTCGCTGGATGTAGTCGGCGAACAGCACCATCCGGTCGTAGTGGCGGGCCATCGTCTCGGTGTCGCCGTACAGCTCGTACAGCATCGCCGGGACGAGGATGATCGCTTTGCCCCAGTTGATCTCGTCGCCGAAGCGGCCGCTGTAGCCCCAGTCGTAGACGGGCGTCTTCAGCGCGACGTTGCCGCGCATCGGGGTGTCGGCGATCGACTGGCCCTCCACGAGGTGCCGCATCGTGGTCTTCAGGTACGCGGCCAGGTCGTGGTTGCGATGGATGGCGCCCATCGGCATCGTGTAGTCGGCCGGGTAGGAGAGCTTCTCGCGGCCGGGGCAGTCGGTGAACACCGACATGATGTTGCCGGCGAAGGAGTAGCGGGCCATCGTGTGGATGCGGTTGACCCGGGCGCTGGAGGTGGTCACCTCGCCGGCGACGGGGGTGTCGGCCTGCAGCCGGACGCCCGTGATCAGATCCTTGCCCGGGGTGTGGCCGTCGGGCAGGCCGGTGACCTGGACCCATTGCATGCCGAAGTAGGTGAAGTCGGGGTGCCAGCGCTCGCCGCCGGGCAGCCCGGCGGTGGTGTAGGTGTGGAACAGGTCGCGGCCGCGGTTGCCGCCGCCGCCCATCAGGGACGCCTGGTCCACGGTGCCGTCGGCGGCCAGGGACTCGGCGGGCGACATGCGGATGACGGTTCCGGCGGGCACAGCGCCCTTGAGGCGCAGCTCGGGCCGGCCCACGATGTTCTGCCCGAGGTCGAACATCCAGGTGCCGGGCGCCGGGTTCGTCACCGACACCGGCCGGAAGATCTCCACCGCCTTGATCGGCTCGGCCGTGCGGGCGACGAGCCGGGTGGCGAGGTTCGGCGGGGGTGCGAGGCCGGCGGAGGTCCAGTCCATGGCTGACCCGTCGCGCCGCCTGGCGGCAGGGGACAGGTCGGCGCAGGGGGAGTCCCAGCCGGGCTGCTCGCGGCGGGCGTCGTGGTCGGAGCCGGAGTACCAGGCGTCGGTGACCAGCGGGCCCAGCGCGGTGCGCCAGCTCCGGTCGGAGACGATGACGTGCGACGAGCCGTCGCCGTAGGTGATCTCCAGGCGGGCGATCAGGCGCGGGGTCACGGCCGCGCCGGCGCTCGGGTCACTGGCGGCGATGTTGTTGCCGGAGCCGGTCACCCGCGCGCCCGCCGGGTGCGGCTTGTCCAGCGGCGGGGTGAAGGTGATGCCGGAGGCGCCGATCGCGGTGATCGTACGGGACTCGAGGTCGTCGCCGCCGTTGCCGGTGTCGATGTTGACGGTGCCGCCGACGTGGTAGCCGGTCACGTTGTCCAGGGCCACGGTGGTGGCGCCGGGGGCGGTGCCGGCGGTCAGGGCGCCGCTGCCCTTGAGCTGGCTCTGCCACCAGGAGTAGGGGGAGGTGCGGCCGACGGCCGGGTTGGTGACGCTGCGCCGCACGTACGCCGGGCCGTTGCCGAGCCGCACCCCGAGCGTGTTGGCGCCGGCGCGCAGGTGCCGGGTCAGATCGTAGGTGCGGTACTCGCTGGAGAGCTGGTAGTTGGCGTTGCCGGGGGCCAGGACCTCGTCGGTGAGCCGGCGCCCGTTCAGGGTCGCCAGGTGCAGCCCGACGCCGGACAGGTAGAGGCGGGCCCTGGCCACGCGCTCGCGCCGGCCGAGGTCGAACGCGCGGGCGAAGATCGGCATCGGCTGGGTCTCGGTGCGGCCGGCGTGCTCGATCCAGCGCGCCGCTCCCCAGTCGTCCTGCCGCAGCAGGCCCGTCTCCCAGGACGACGGCCCGCTCCAGCGTGAGGGCCGCTCGTCCGCGTCCCAGACCCGGACCTGCCAGACGGCCTGCTGCCGCGAGCCCAGGGGCCGGCCGCCGTAGCGGACGCCGGACTGCACGGCCGAGCCCACCTTGCCGGAGTCCCAGAGGAGCCGGCCGCGCCGCAGCCCGCTCTCGTCCGCGGCCACCCGGATCTGGTACGCGGTCTGCGCGTCGGCCGGGCAGGCCGCCCGTGATCCTGGTCGCAGGCAGGGATGCCCGCCGGAGGGCCGGGCCGGTGCCATCCGCCAGTCCAGGAGGGGAGCCGGGTTGCCGATGCCCAGGGGCTGGTCCCGCCTGCCGTCCACCCGCAGGTCGACGACCTCGACGGGGGACTGCCGGGCGGCGCTCGCGGGCGGGGCCGGGGCGAGGACGAGCGAGAACGCCAGCCCCAGCCCGGCCAGCGTGCGGAGGCGGCGATGCGGTGAGGTCACGGGGTACTCCCTTCCGGTCGCGCCATCAAGCGGGACGTTGGGATCTACAACGTAAAGGCGCCCGGATCGGACACTAAGTGACGGTGCCGTCAACGTAAGCACCTCCTGACCACTCGTCAAGGGCCCCCGCGAGCAACGATGCACGGTGCATCCGCACGTCGGAGCGCTTCACCGTGCACTTTTTGGGTAACGGTACCCACCGTGATCAGGCCCGTGACCAGGCGCGACGCGCCGGCCGGGGAGCGCCGGTGGCGGCAGGGCCGACGACGGCGGCCGAACGGGTGCCGCCCGTGCCGTTCGCCTCTGGCGTCGTGGCGTTCGTCCACGCGCCGGAACAGCAGGGCCGGGGTCTCGGCGCCGCTCGTACAATCGGATCACGCCTCGGGGAAATGGAGTCTCATGGTCGCGTCCGGTCGACGGCGGCGCGTGACGATCGCCGACGTGGCGAGCCACGCGCAGGTCTCCGTCACGGCAGTGTCCAAGGTGATCCGCAACGCCTACGGCGTCAGCCCGGCCATGAAGAGCAAGGTCAGGACGGCCATCGAGGAGCTCGGCTACCGGCCGCAGGCCGTGGCCCGGGGCATGCGCGGGCGCACGTTCACGATCGGGCTGGTGCTGCCGCACATCAGGAACCCGTTCTTCGCCGACATCCTCGACGGGCTGACCGCCTACCTGGAGACCACCAACTACCAGGCGTTCATGATCCAGGGCGGGGTCACCCGCAAGGTCGAGCGGCGGGCGGTCGACGCGCTGGTGGACCGGCAGGTGGACGGCATCATCATGGTCGCGCCGCTGGCCGCCAGGGCCCGCCTGGAGGAGGTGGCCAAGGAGAAGCCGCTGGTGGTGCTCGCCCGCCACGAACGCTCGCCCCACTACGACTCGGTGTACGGCGACGACGAGGCCGGCGCCGAGCTGGTCGTCAACCATCTCATCGAGCTGGGCCACCGCCGCGTCGCGCACATCACGCACCAGGACGACAGCGTCGCCCGCCCCGGCGACCTGCTGCACACCATCCGGTCGGCGACCTACGAGCGGGTCATGACCGAGCACGGTCTCGCCGCCGAGATCGCGGTCGCGACGAGCTTCTACGACGAGCAGGGCGGCTACGACGGCGCCCGCGAGCTGCTCGGCCGGACGCCGTGCCCGACGGCGATCTTCGCCGGCGCCGACCAGGCGGCGCTCGGCGCGCTCGCCGCGCTGCACGAGGCCGGGCTGGCGGTGCCGGCGGACGTGTCGGTCGCCGGCTACGACAACACCCACCTGGCCGCGCTGCCCAACATCGCGCTGACCAGCGTCGATCAGGACGGCGGCGAGATGGGGCGGGCGGCGGGCAAGCTCCTGCTGGAACGCGTGGAGGGCCGGACGACGCCGGTGCGCTTCACCGTCACCCCGAGCCTCGTCGTCCGCTCCTCCACGGCCGCGCCACCCTCTTCATAGCGCCCCGGCCTCGGACTCCTCTCCCGCCCTGAAGCGGGCACCGTCCTCGCCGCGCCCGCCGCCCCGGCGAGCGCGGGCCCGCTCGCGCTCGCCGCCGGCCGATGTCCGAAATCTGCAAGCGGGCAGGTCTTCCACGGGAAAGACGGCACCGGCCCCTCCGGGATTCACTTCCGGAAACACGTCACGAAAGGGGTCGTTCACATGCCCGACACGCCCACCGGAGAGTTCTGGAAGGACCTCAGGCCGATCGAGAACTCCTTCCGCCCCGACGCCCTGCCCGAGGTCTACCTGTCGCAGGTGGCCACCGACGACGACCGCTACTACGTGCCGTTCACCGAGACCGTCGGCTCCCGGCCGCTGTGGATCAACGTCAAGGACAACAGCTGGGCCGACATCCTGCGCGCCAAGGAGGCCGGGCTGGTCAACCGGCACTACCACCCGCACGAGGTGTTCGCGTACACGATCTCCGGCAAGTGGGGCTATCTGGAGCGGCCCTGGACGGCGACCGCGGGCGACTTCGTCTACGAGGCGCCCGGCGAGGGGCACACGCTGGTCGCCTACGACAGCGGCGAGCCGATGAAGACGTTCTTCATCGTCAAGGGCCCGCTCATCTGGCTGGACGAGAACGGCGAGCCCGACGGCTTCTTCGACGTCCACGACTACATCAAGATGTGCCGCGAGCACTACGAGAAGGCCGGGATCGGCGCCGACTACGTCAACTCCCTGTTCCGCTGAGCCGCGGCGCGCACCCCCCTTCCGAAGTGAGACCGTCATGACCGACACCCCCACCGCCGCGCCCGACTCCCGCGCGGCCGACCGGTACGAGCTGCGCCTGCTCGTCATCCTCTTCCTGTCCTTCGGGTTCGTCTTCTTCGACCGCCAGGCGCTGGCGTTCCTGGCGCCGTACATGGACAGGGACTTCGGCCTGTCCAACGCCGAGCTGGGCACCCTGTCCGGCGTGCTCGCGCTCACCTGGGCGCTGGCCGGCATGTTCGCCGGCCGCCTGTCGGACGCGCTCGGCCGCCGCAAGCCGATCCTCGTCGTGGCCGTGGTGCTGTTCTCGCTCTTCTCCGCCTCGTCCGGGCTGATGAGCGGCTTCGCCGGGCTGCTCGTGGCGCGGGCGCTGATGGGCACGGCCGAGGGCGCGGTGCTGCCGATGGCGCAGTCGCTCATGGTCGAGGCGTCCAGGGAGAGCCGCCGGGGCCTCAACATGGGCCTGCTGCAGGGCTCGTCGGCGGGCCTGCTCGGCGGCATCCTGGCGCCGCTGGTCGTGGTGTGGATCGCCGAGACGTACGACTGGCGCGTCGCGTTCTATGTCACGATCGTCCCCGGGCTGATCCTGGCCGCGCTCATCTGGAGGTTCGTGCGCGAGCGTGCGCCCCGAGCCCCCCAGGTGCGGGAGGAGGAGCCGGCGGTCAAGGTGCCGCTGGGCGAGGTGCTGCGGCTGCGCAACATCGTCGTCTGCATGCTCATCGCCTGCTGCTACCTGACCTGGTTCGTCACCATCATCACCTTCACCCCGACGTACCTGACCGAGGTCAAGGGCTTCGGCCCCGGCACGATGAGCGGGGTCATGACCTGCCTGGGGGTGGCGTGGGTGTTGTGGGGGTTCGCGACCCCGGCCCTCTCCGACCGGATCGGGCGTAAGCCGGCGCTGATCGGGTTCACGGCGCTGGCGGTCTGCTGCCCGCTCGCCGTCGTGTACGTCGACAGCCCCGTGCTGCTGGGCGCGCTGATGGTGGTCACCTACACCGGGCTGGGCTGCTTCACGCTGTTCATGGCCACGATCCCGGCCGAGACCGTGCCGCGGGCGGCGCTGGCCACGGCGCTCGGCGTGATCATGGGCGTCGGCGAGCTGGCCGGCGGGTTCCTCGGGCCGATGGTCGCGGGCTGGGCGTCCGACCGGTGGGGGTTGCAGGCCGCGATGTTCATCGCCGCCGGCGGCGCGCTGGCCGTGGTGGCGCTCTGCTTCGCGCTGAAGGAGACGGCTCCGGCCGTGCTGCGCCGCCGGGCGGCCGCATGAGGGCGGCACTCTGGTACGGGGCCGGGGACGTCCGGGTCGAGGACGTGCCGGTGCGGCCGCCCGGGCCCGGGGAGGTGACGATCGAGGTGGCGTACTGCGGCATCTGCGGCAGTGACCTGCACGAGTACGCCGACGGGCCGCACGCGATCCCCGTCGGCGCGCCGCATCCGGAGTCCGGCGTGGCCGCGCCGATCGTCCTGGGGCACGAGTTCTGCGGCACCGTGCGCGACGTGGGCGGCGGCGTCACCGGTCTCGTCCCGGGCGACCGGGTGGCGGTGGAGCCGCACTACCGGTGCGGGATCTGCCCGCGGTGCCGGGCGGGGGAGTACAACATCTGCCGGCATTTCGGGTTCGCCGGGCTGATGGGGCACGGCGGGCTGGCCGAGTGCGCGACCGTGCCCGCGTACATGCTGCACCGGCTGCCCGCCGCCGTCTCCCTGGAGCAGGCGGCGGTGTTCGAGCCGGCGGCCGTGGCCCTGCACGCGGTGCGCCGGGCCGCGGTCCGGCCCGGCGAGAGCGTGGCCGTCCTCGGCCTGGGGCCGATCGGGCTGCTCGTCACCCTGCTCGCCGCCCGCCACGGCGCCGGCCGCGTCGTCGCCGCCGACCGTTCCCCGGCCCGCCGCGAGCTGGCCCTGCGCCTGGGCGCCGCCGAGGTGGGCGCGGACCTCGCCGGCGTGACCGGCGGCGAGGGGGTGGACGTGGCGTTCGAGGCGGCCGGCTCGCAGGACACCCTGCGCGCCTGCCTGGCCGCCACCCGGCGGGGCGGGCGGGTCATGTTCGTCGGCCTGGCCGGCACGGTCAGCCTGGACGCGTTCGCGCTGGTGAACAACGAGCACACCCTCCTGACCAGCGTCGGCTATCGCGACGCGTATCCGGAGCTGATCCGCCTGGTGGCCGAGGAGGGCGTGGACCTGGCCGGGATCGTCACCGCCACCGTCCCGCTGGAGCACGTCGTCCGTGACGGGTTCGAGGCGCTGCTGCGCGGACAGGAGCAGATCAAGGTGCTGGTACGCCCGGCGGAGCGGCGGCCGTGAGCGGGGACGGAGGCTACCTGGCGGCGTGATCCGTGACCTAAGCTGAGTCCCCCTGACATGCGCGAACATCAGGAGGTCGCCTTGTCCGCCCTCTCCGTGATCTCCCGGGCCACCACCGAGCACGTCGATCCCGCCGACCGCATCGACTACTGGCAGGACTACAACCGCAAGGCGCTGGTGGGCCTGTCCTGCACGTCCTACTCCGAGCGGGGCCTGCTGGCCAGGCAGACCAACCTGGAGCTGGGCGGGCTGCGCCTGGCCGAGATCACCGGCAACGCCCACGCCATCGAGCGCAGCCCGCAGACGGTCAGGTCGGCGCCCAAGGACTCGGTGTTCGCGACCCTGCTGCTCAAGGGGGAGGCGGTGTTCCTGCACGAGAACGGCTGCCTGGCGGCCACGGCGGGCGAGCTGGTCGTCTACGACACGCGCAGGCCGTACCTGTTCGGGTTCTCCTCCTCGATGCGGCAGATCCTGGTGGACGTGCCCCGCGAGGTGTTCGCCCGCGAGTGCGTGGGCGGCGGCGTGCCCGGGCCGGCATCGTCCCGTCCGGCGTCGTCGGGGCCGACGTTGTCCGGGCCGATGCTGTTCGGGCGGGGCACCGCGCGGGAGGGGGCGCTGGTGGCGGCGCTGGGCTCGCTGCTGGGCGGGCTGGCCGCGCTGCGTGACGGGCACGATCCCGCCGACGCCGAGCGGGCCGTGCTCGACCTGCTGCGGCAGCTCGCCGAGGAGCGCACGGGCGGCCGGCCGGGGCCGGGCGCGTACCGCTCGCAGCTCATCGTGGCCGAGGACTACATCGAGCGCCACCTGCACGACCCCTGCCTGGGCGCGGCGCAGGTGGCCGGCGTCATGGGCGTCTCCGTACGGCACCTGGCGCGCATCTTCGAGCCGAGCGGCACGACCCCGGCACGGCACATCATGGAACGCCGCCTGACCAGGGCGTACGAAGCGCTGACCGGCCCCGGGGCGGCGGCGACGACGATCGCCGACGTCGCGCACCGGTGGGGGTTCTCCAGCCAGGCCCACTTCGCCCGCCTCTTCCGCGCCCGGTTCGGCCTCACCCCGAGCGAGGCCCGCGCCCGGCGGGAGCCGGCCACGTAGGCGGGGCGCCGGAGACCGGCGTGCCTGCCGGGTCCGTGCCTGCCGGGTCCGTGCAGGCACCCTTGCCCGGGGAGCTGGGTCAGTGCGGTGTGAAGTCGGGGTAGTAGGCCGCGGCCGCGGTGGCGGTGTCGATGTTCCGCGGGAACAGCGCGGCTTCGTAGGCGCGGATCGCCGCGTCGATGTCCTCGGGCCGCTCGGCGATGGCGTTGCCGAGCCGGCCGGCGTCGTACAGCGCCCAGTTCGCCCCTTCGCCGTCCGGCGGCGCCAGGTGGGCGGCGTCTCCCATGAGCGTGACCCCGGGGACATGCTCCCAGCGGTGCCCGATCGGCAGCCCGTACAAGGGGCGGAAGATCGGCGGGATGTCGCTGTCGGCGACCAGCGCGACCAGCTCCGGCGCCCACCCCTCGAACATCGCCGCGACCGTGCGGGCGGCGGCGGGGCCGTCGGTGAAGTCGATGCCGTCGAACCAGTCGAGCGGCTGGTCGAACATGGCGTAGGAGTGCAGGGTGTCCGCGCGCTCGCGCTGCACGCCCAGACCGATGCGGGTGGTCTCGTCGTAGGCGGTCATCGACCCGCCGCCGACCAGCGCCAGGGTGGCCGGGTGCCGGGTGTCGCTCTCGTACAGGTACGTCTCGACCATCGAGCGTCCGGCGTAGGAGGGCGTGGCGTCGGACAGCAGCGGCCGGACCTTCGACCAGGCGCCGTCGGCGCCGACGAGGACGTCGGTGACCACCGTCGATCCGTTGGCGAAGGCCACTTCGTGACGACCGTCCGGGAGGGTCCGAACCGTCTGGGTCTTGTGGCCCCAGACGACCGTGCCGGCGGGCAGGGACTCCAGCAGCAACTGCCGGAGCTCGCCGCGCTGCACCTCGGGGCGGCCTGCGGCGGGGTCGTCGGGCCGGTCCGCCAGGATGGTGCCGTCGGGCGCCACGTCGCGGGATGCCTGGCGGCCTTCGAGGATGAGGGATCGGAAGCCGTCCATCAGGCCGGCGGCACGAATTCCGTGCTGCCCGTTGTAGTCGTGGATGTCGAGCATGCCGCCCTGGCCCCGGGCCTGCGCGGACGCCTCCGCCTCGTACACCGTGGACGGGATGCCGTGCACGGCCAGGGTTCGTGCCAGTGTCAGTCCGGCAAGACCGGCACCGATGATCGTAATCTGAGTCATGCGTGCGTTCCTTACTGTTCTTGGTCGAACCGGCGGTCCTGCCCGCGAGGGCTCCCGGCCGTCGCGCGGGGTGACAGGGCCGGGTCAGGGGGAGCCGGGCGGCTCGATCCTGGAGGCGAGCTGCTCCAGGAGGTCGTGGAGCAGCGCCCGCCCTTCGGGGCCCAGCGGCGCGAGGATCGACTCCTCGACGCGGTCCATGGCCTCTTCGAAACCCTGGATCAGCTCGGCGCCCGCCGGGGTGACCCGCACCCGGCGGCTGCGCGTGTCGCCCTCCTGCGTCCGGCGTTCCACGAGTCCGCGCCGCTCCAGCCCGGCCAGAAGCCGCGAGACACCCGGCGCGCTGGTGCGCATGGCCCGGGCGACGTCACGCTGGATGGCCTCCGGGTTCTTCGACAGGTACGCCAGCACGGCGCTCTGCTCGTGGGTGAGGCCGCGTTCCCGTATCCAGTCGTCGGCGATGCGCCGCTGGCCCCACACGACCCGCCGCATCAGCTCCAACGTGCTCTCTCGCGCCAACCCGCTCATAGTTAACACGTTAACCATTGCGCTGTTAACTATCAAATCGGACACCTAGCACCGACGGCGAGGTGACCAGGCTGCTCGGCCTCGGCGCCGTCAAGAGGGATGTGGGCCAGGGCCCGGGCCGAAGCTGGGTGGTCATGGCCGACCCCGAGGGCAACGAGTTCTGCGTCCTGCGCACCCTGGCGGTGACGCGCCCCAGCCAGGCGTGGTGGTGAGGGTGAGGTGCGCGGCTGCGGGGGATTGTCGGAGATGATCTCTAGGGTGCCACGCATGACGTGTGCACCTACTCGTACGGAGGCGTCCTCATGACGGCATGGACGCGCATCAGCGACCTCATCACCGCCCGCGACGCCACCGGCCTGGCCGACCTCGTGATCACCCTGTCCGGCGACGACCGCGCCGAGGCCGCGCGGCGCCTGCCGGACCTGCGCAGGACCCTGCGCGCGGCCGCCGACCGGGAGGCACACGCACGCTGGTCCGGCGGAAGCGGCGAATGGGACGGCGAGGGCTGGGACGGCGAGGGCTGGGACGGCAGGTCGGGGGATGGCATCGGCGGGCACGGGGAGGTGCTGCGGATCGCGGGCGCGGGCGTGCTGGGCGGTCCGGCCACCACGGTCGCCTGGCTGACCAGGCGCGAGTTCGCCGGCCGCGGGTCCAGGGTGACGGAGGTGGCCAGGGTGCTGGCCGCGCGCCCGGCCGCCTGGCAGGCCGAGGTCGCCGTACGGCTGGCGAAGAAGATCCGCACGGCCGACGACCGCACCGCACCACTGGCACTGGCGCTGCTGCGGGCCTGCGGCGCCCCGCCGCCCGAGCACGACCCGCTCGTGCTCGCCTGGCTGCGCGCCGGGCCGTCCGACGACGACCCGCTGATCGGGCCCCTGCTGCCGCGCGTCTTCGAGGCCGAGGGCGCCGGCCGCGAGTTACGCGAGGAGCGGATCGAGCCCCGGCCCACCCGCTGGCCGGCCCTGATCGTCCGGCTCCAGGCCGCGGGCCGGATCTCGCGTGCGGAGCTGCTGGACGGGTGCCTGCGCCGCTTCCTGTGCGGCGGCGACGCGATCAGCCTGCGCTTCTTCGTCCGCCTGCACCACCTGCTCGACCCCACGCCGCAGGAGAGCGCGGCCCGGCGCCGCGACTACCTGCGGCTGCTGCCCGCCGCACCCGGCACGGTCGCCGAGCTGGCCCTCGCCCAGCTCAGGAGCGCCGGCCCGGACCCGGCGGACGAGGCCGCCGAGGCGATCGGCGCGCTGACCTTCCGGCCCGAGGCCAAGCTCGCCCTCGAGGGCCTGCGCCGGCTCGAACGGGAGCTGCCACGCGCCTCCGCACTGGCCTCCGCACTGGCCTCCGCGCCGACCTCCGCGATGACCTCCGCGCCGACCTCCGCGATGACCTCCGCGCTGGCCTCTGCGCTGGCCTCTGCGCTGGCCTCCGCGTTCGGGCACGCCTCGTACGAGGTCCAGGGCCGCGCGGCCAGGATCGCACTCAAGCACGCCGCCGCCCTCGCCCCGGCGGGAGAGGTCATCGCCGAGGCCGTGCCGATGCTGCCGGCGGCGCTCGGCGCGCGGGTCGCGGCTGTGTACGGCGGGCAGGCGGCGGCCCCGGAGCAGACCGAGGTGTTCACCCCGCCGCCGCTGCCCGCGCCGTCCGTGCCCGGGCCGCTCCCCGAGCCCACCCTGGACCTGCCGTGGAACATCTACCAGTGGCCCGACTACGAGCGGTGGCTGGCCGCCTTCGTCCGGGCGGCGGCCGGTGACCGGGAGAAGCTGCGGCGCACGCTGGCCGAGGGCTCCGGGCGCGACGCCTCCTACCTGTTCCAGCGCGACACCTGGGCCGACACCCGATCCTGGTTCGCCGCGATGGAGCAGGAGGTGTTGTCGCCCGGCGCCGACCCCGGCCCGGCCGAGCCGGAGCCCGTCGACCCCTGGGCGGGGATGAGCTTCCAGGTCCACGTCACCCCCGTCCCGGAGGACGAGGACCCGGAACTCGACGCGCCCGGGCAGCCGGACCTCGGTGCGGCGGAGCAGATCGAGGGCGATGCGGCGGACCCGGGGGAGCAGATCGAGGGTGATGCGGCGGAGGAGCCGGAGGAGCCGGGGCGGTTCTTCGGCGAGCTGCCCGACCACGTACGCGAGGAGATCTTCGAACAGCTCCTGGGCATCGGCGTGTCCAAGGAGCGCGTGGCGGCCATGCGCGACGGGCTGCCCATCCCCCCGCCCGCGCCCGGCGAACCACGCGGCTACCGCGTCGGCTTCGCCTACAGCGGGCCCCGGCCGCTGTTCGCCAAGCCCGAGCCGCCCGACCCGGCGGTGGAGTCGCGGCGCAGGCGCCGCCTGCCGCAGCCGGCGTGGGTCTCGCCGCCGCACCTGTTCCTGCTGCACCGGCTCTGCGAGATCTACGAGGCGCTGCGGGCGGGGACGCTGCCGCCCCTGCTGCTGTCCACGCCCACGCTCATGACCGGCCACCTCGACCCGGACGTGCTGGTGGACCGGCTGGCCGAGTGCGCGGCGGCGGGCGCCGAGCCGCTGCCCGCCGACCTGGCG
Organism: Nonomuraea candida; assembly: GCF_000725485.1. Taxonomy (GTDB): domain Bacteria; phylum Actinomycetota; class Actinomycetes; order Streptosporangiales; family Streptosporangiaceae; genus Nonomuraea; species Nonomuraea candida. The sequence goes on from NZ_JOAG01000048.1 coordinate 83,794, forward strand.
CAGGCGCTGATACGGCTGCCCCGGGGCCGCCACCCGCACGCCGCGGAAGGAGCCGCGCGCGTCGGCTCGGCGGCCGGGGCCACGGCAGCCGCCTGGCTGGCGGGGGAGGGGCTGCCCGACCCGGAGACGGGCCTGCGGTGGGGTTACCTGGACGGCGCCATCGACCGGTACTTCGACGAGCACCCGCCGGGCCATCGCCCGTACGAGATCCGGCTGGTGCCGCGGCTGCGGGCCGAGCCGACCGGCCACGAGCTGATCGACGAGCTGCTGCTGAGCGAGCCGTCGCGGTGGCGCTGGGACGACCACGGCACCGAGCAGGGCTGGTGGCCGGCGGTCCTGCCGTCGCACCGGGAGGTCGTGGCGCTCAACTACCTGCCGTTCCTGATGTATCCGACGGTCGCGCCGCAGTTCGTGCACGCGCTGGCCGACGCCGACGGGCCCGCGGGGGAGGCGATGGCGCTCACCCTGGCCTGGTTCGTGGCCGCCGGGCACCAGGAGGCGGCGCCGCTGCTGCTGCGCATGGCGGCCAGGGGTGACCTGCCGGCCGAGGCGGTGGGTGAGCAGGTCGCGCTGCTGCTGCGGCGCTCGCCGCGGTTCGAGGAGCGCCGGGTGGTCCGGGTGCTGGCGGAGGCGGCGCGGCAGGGCGCGTACGCCGCGGTCTGGCGGCTGCTCACCACCTTGCTGCCCGTCCTGCTGCCCGCCCCCGGCGAGCGCCCGCTCACCTGGCACACCGAGGCGATGACGCTCGCGGCCGACACGGCGACCTGGGCGGGGGCGCGCGGCGCGATCCCGCAGGTGACGGCGTACGTGGCGGCCGGGGGCCGCAGCCGCTTCGTCCGAGAATGCGCCCGCCTGCAGAACCAGCTCGCCTGACCCGCCCCGCCCTCCGGCTGCGCGACCGGCTCGCCCCTCGCCCGGCGGGACCGGCTCGCCCGGCCCCATCCTGCGGGACCGGCTCGCCCGACCTCCCGCGGCGGGACCGGCCCGCCCGACCCTGCCCGGCGGGACCGGCCCGGCCGGCCCGCGCCGCCCCGCCGGTCCGTCGTTTCTGTCGCGACCTCGTCCACCGGGCCGACCACGATCCCGTACCGGTCCCCGCTGCGGCACGCGTCAACGGTGAGGCGGGGGCTTGCCGGGGGAAAACCCCGGCGCGGCCTCCGACATCCGTCAGCGGTGCGGCCCGCCGCTGTCGGCCCTGCGCACGCGGGTGGTGCCGGTGTCGAGGAGGGCGCCGTCGGCGCCGGCCGGCGCGATGCGCGGCACCGGCACGCCGTGCTGGTCGACCAGGGTGGAGTGGGCCTCGCCGGGCGCGAAGGCGTGGCGTTCGCCCCACTGCCGCAGCGTGAGGATGACGGGGAACAGATCGCGGCCGGCGTCGGTGAGCACGTACTCCTGGCGGCGCCCGGAGGGTGCGGCGCGCTGGGCGAGCAGCCCGTACGCGGTGAGCTTGCGCAGCCGGTCGGTGAGGATGTTGCGGGCGATGCCGGTGCGCCGCTGGAACTCGGTGAACGACCGGGCCCCGTCCATGGCGTCGCGGACGATCAGCAGGCTCCACCTGTCGCCGACGAGGTCGAGCGTGCGGGCCACGGGACATTCGGGGTCGGTCCAGTCGAGATCCGGGACGCGCGTGGCGGTGCGCGGCATGACACCTCCCGATGAATTGCGGATTGAAACCATTATGCCGTACGGTCCAATCAGTTTCGAATTGCAACTGATTGAGGTCGGGGGTGCCATGAACGGATGGCGGCGGGCGCTGCTCGCGACGGTGTGCGGTGTGGCTGTGTCGGGCGTGTATGCCGCGCAGCCGGTCCTGGAGCCGATGGGACGCGCTCTCGGCGTGCCGCCGGACCTCGCCGGGTGGATCGTCGCGACCGGCCAGATCGGCTACCTGGCCGGGCTGGTGCTGCTGGTGCCGCTCGGCGACGTGGCCGACAGGCGCCGGCTCATCGCCGTGCACCTGGCGCTCGTCGCGGCGGGCGCGACCCTGACGGCCGCGGCGCCGGCCGCCTGGGCGGCGTTCGCGGGGCTCGCGGTGGCCGGGGTGTTCGCGGTCGTGGTGCAGACCACGGTGGCCTACGCCGCGTCGATCTCCCCGCCCGCCGCACGCGGGCGCACCATCGGCGTCGTGACCTCGGGCGTCGTGGCCGGCATCCTGGGCGGGCGGGTCGTCGCCGGCACGCTCGCCGAGGTGTGGGGCTGGCGGAGCGTCTACGCCGTGCTCGCGGTGTCGTCGCTCGGGCTCATGGCCCTCGTCCTCGCCGCATTGCCGGCGGACGAGCGCCCCGGCCGCCCCCTGGGGTACGCGCGGGCCGTCGGTTCACTGCGCGGGCTGTTCGGGCAGCGCCTGTTCCTGACCCGCGGGCTCATCGCGTTCTTCCTGTTCGCCTCGTTCGGGACGCTGTGGAGCGGCCTGTCCCTGCCGCTGTCGGGCGCGCCGTGGCGGCTGGGCGAGAGCCAGATCGGGCTGCTCGGCCTCGCCGGGCTGGCCGGCGCGCTCGGCGCGGCACGCGCGGGACGGTGGGCGGACGCGGGACGGGCGACCCCGGTCACCGGTCTCGCGCTCGCCCTGCTCGTCCTGGCGTGGGCGGCGATCGCGCAGCTGCCGTGGTCGCTGTGGCTGCTGGTCGCGGGGATCGTGCTGCTCGACCTCGCGGTCCAGGTCGTGCACGTGAGCAGCCAGCACCTGCTCACCACCGCGCATCCCGAGCGCGCCGCCGGCGTCATCGGCGGCTACATGGTCTTCTACTCGCTGGGCTCCGCCCTCGGCGCGGCGACGTCCAGCGCCGCCTTCGCCGCGCACGGCTGGACGGGCGCCAGCCTGCTGGGGGCCGGGTTCGCGGCCTGCGCGCTGGCGGTCTGGGTGGCCGGCGGGCGCCTGCCCGCCGGCGGCGCGAACCTCCGGCCCGAAAGCCCCCGGGCGCGGTCGCGCCGGGGGCTCCCCCTCACGTGAGCGCGCTCCAGCCGTGTTCCAGGAGGTCGAAGGCCCGGCTGATGGCCGTGCGGGGATGCCCCGAGGGGCAGGAGATGCGCCAGCTCGACCCGCCCGGCGCCACCCTCTTCCACCACGTCCCCGAGCAGGACGAGCGGTTCAAGCCGGAGATCGACCGCGCCCGGCTGCGCGACCTGCTGCTCGCCTCGCTGCGGCCCGGCACCGTGCGCTGGGGTCACACCCTGCGGGCCGTCGGCGGCAGCGCGGCGGGCCCCCGGCTGCTGCACTTCGCGAACGGCGCCACCGTCGAGGCCGACCTGATCATCGGCGCGGACGGCGCCTGGTCCAAGGTCCGCCGCGCCGTCTCCCCGGCCACCCCCCGCTACACCGGCGTGAGCTTCCTGGAGGCCTGGTTCCACGACGTCGAGACCCGCCACCCCGGCATCGCCGAGCTGGTCGGCCAGGGCAGCGCCGCCGCGGCCGACGGCGACCGCGGCCTGTTCGCCCAGCGCAACGGCGGCGACCACATCCGCGTCTACCTCATCCAGCGCGTCCCCGCCGACTGGATCACCGCGGCCGGTCTCACCCCGCAGGACACCGGCGGCATCCGCGCCCTCCTCCTGGAGCGCTACCGCGACTGGTCGCCCCGCCTGCGCCGGCTGGTCACCGACAACGACGGCCCCTACGTCGACCGCCCGATCTTCGCCCTGCCCGTCCCGCACGAGTGGGCGCACGACCCCACGGTGACCCTGCTCGGCGACGCCGCCCACCTCATGCCCCCGCTCGGCGTCGGCGTCAACCTCGCCCTGCTGGACGCGTGTGAGCTGGCCCCGGCCCTCGCCCGCCACGACACCCCCGGCGAAGCGGTCCGCGCCTACGAGCGGGCCATGCTGCCCCGCTCCACGAAGATGGCCCGCCTCCTCGACGGCGCCGCCGAGGGGCTGATCTCCACCGAGCTGCCCGACTTCGCCACCACCGGCGACCGCTGACGCTCCGCGCGCCCGGCGTGGGGGAGCCGGCCGCGCTCACCCCGAGGTCAGCAGCGAGGTGTAGGCGGCCGAGTGCTGCTGGCCGGACATGAAGGAGACGAACTGCCGGACGAAGTCGGCGCGGGTGTAGCCGTCGCCGCTGCCGGCCAGGTCGCGGTGGAAGGTGGTGCGGAACAGGTCGCGGTATTCCGTGGCGTCGATCTTCCCGTCGTCGTCGGTGTCGGTGACGTCGAACAGCACGTCGGCGATCCTGATGAGCCCGGTGCCGGGCAGGCGGGCGGCCCCGGCGGCGTATTCGGCGCGGGTGACGCGCCCGTCGCCGTCGCCGTCGAGCGCGGCCTGCAGCTCCCGCCACCAGGTGGCGTACGCCTGGAACAGCCGATCCTCCTCCTGCTCGCCCAGGTCGAGCCGGGTGGCGATCTCCCGGGCCATGGCGGCCAGATCGGGCCAGCGCAGGCAGCCGTCGCCGGTCTGGTCGAGGACCTCGGCGAAGAACCGGTCGGCCGACCGGGTCACCTGGTCGTCATCGCCCGCGGGGGTGAGGAGGCGGGCCAGCGCCGCGGCCTTGCCGGCCCGCCGGCGTACGGCCTCCCACGGGTCCGCGCCCCCGGGGGAAGGGTCCAGCAGGCCCATGACGAACTCCACCCGTGTCCAGCTCTCCGGCAGGTAGCGGGTGGCGAGGGCGGCGCCCAGGTAGGTGGTCTGCATGAGCGTCCGGGCGCCCGGCAGGTCGGGCAGGGCGACGCGCCGGCTGAAGGCCTCGGGCAGCGAGGCGATGGTGATCGCGGCGGCGACCGGGCCCGCCACGGCCCGGCCCGCGGTCCACAGCGCGGGATGGGCGCGCAGCACCGGGGGCGCGGGCACGTTGGCGAAGAGCCGGTAGAGGATGACGCCCACCGCCTCGTTGTTCTCCAGGCGGTGCTCGACGACGTCGTCGTAGTAGGCCCAGAACTGCGGCAGCGTCTCGGGGAGGCGGTCACTGCTGCCGTCGATCAGGGCCAGGAGGGTGCGGTGCTCGTCGTAGAGCCGCCGCATCGCCTCGGCGTCGAGCGCGTCGCCGCTCAGCCGGCACATCGTCACCGTCGACTCGAACAGCGTCGCCACCACCCAGGCGCGCGCCTCGGGGTCTGTCGCGTCGTAGGGCCGGCCCTGGGCGTCGACGCCGGACATGTGGGCGTGCAGCCGGTTGAGCCGGGCGGCCTCGCGGTCGCGGACGCGCGGGTCGGGGTCGAGCAGCCGCCGCGAGCTCATCGTGGTGTTGCGCAGGCGCCGCCACGGGTGCGTCAGGAACGTGGAGTTCTCCATCAGCGCCGCGCCGATCTGCGGGTGGGCGGCCTCCAGCAGGGTGGCCCGGGCCACCGCGAGACCCCAGCGCGCCTCGTTGACCAGGCGGCGCAGGAGGGAGCCGGGCCCGAAGACGTCGACGTCGGCCGGCGGGGTGGTGGTCTGGCTCATCGGAGACCTTCTCCTGTCATGGTCGTGGGGCGGCGCACGTCGCCGAACCGGCGCTGGCGCCGCAGGTAGGTGTCGAGGCATTCCCAGAAGTGGGTCGCGCGGAAGTCGGGCCAGAGCACCTCGGGGAAGACCCACTCGGCGTAGGCCACCTGCCAGAGCATGAAGTTGGAGATGCGCTGCTCGCCGGAGGTGCGGATGACCAGGTCCACGTCTGGGGTGTCGGGGCAGGGCAGGTGCGCGGCGAAGCTGGCCTCGGTGACCTGCTCGGCCGGCGTCGCCGACCGGATCAGCGAGCGCGCGGCCTCCACGATGTCGCGGCGGCCGCCGTGGTCGAAGGCGACGGTCAGCGTCATGCGCCTGTTGTCGCGGGTCAGCGTCATCAGGTCGGTGATGTCCTGGACCAGCGGCGCCGGGATGCGCGGATCGGTCATGCCGAGGAACCGGCAGCGGATGCCCCGCGCGTGCAGCACCGGCGCGTGTTTGCGGATGGCCCGGCGGACGAGCCGCATGAGGATGTCGACCTCGGCGGAGGGGCGTCGCCAGTTCTCGGTGGAGAACGCGTACAGGCTCAGCCAGGCCACGCCGGCCGAGCGCGCCGCCTCGATGACGTCCATCACCGCGGCCTCGGCGGCCTCGTGGCCCGCCGTGCGCGGCAGCGAGCGCTGCGCGGCCCAGCGGCCGTTCCCGTCCATCACACACGCCACGTGACGCGGCACGACCATGACCACCCCAATAGCCGAACGTTACTGCGACGATACTCTATGTGCTCGCCGTTCGGGACGTTCAGGCATGGCCGGGCCCCGCCGCCCGCGCCTTCACGCGCCCCGCCGTCAGGCCGCCGAGGCCAGCGCCAGGCACATCAGGAACGGCGCGGGGATGAGCACGGCGGAGCCGAGCCAGGCCGCCCGCCGCCGGCCGTGCCAGCGCGGGAGGGCGACGTCGATCACGATCACCTGCGTCAACGAGAGCAGGCCCGTCACCACCAGCAGCACGGTGAGCACGAACCCGTTGTCGAGGGTCTCGTAGTCGCAGTTGGCGGACTCGGGCAGGCCGCAGTCCATCGGCAGGTACTCGGTCAGCAGCCACCACGCCAGAGAGAGCGGCACGACGGCGGGCACGCCGAGAGCGAGGTTCGCCAGCGCGGGCTCCCAGAGGGCGTCCCGCGCCCGCCCCTTCTGCGCCTGCATGGTCACGCTCTCACCCCGCCCCCTGATCGGTGCTCAACCCTCCCATGAACGGCGCCCGGGTCCTGACGGCGGCCCGCCGCGCCGGGAGGGAGGCGGGCGGCGGGCTCACCGATCCCCGGGGCTGCCCGCCGTGATGTCGACGAACCACACGCCGTCCCTGAGGACCTTCTCCCCGAGCGTGACGGGCAGGGGACGCCGGAAGATCGGCCCGTCGACGACGACGGTGTGGTATTCGCCCTTCTCGCCGGCCAGGTCCACGCCCGCCTCGCCGAAGTGGCGGATCATGTCGCGGTCGATGACCTGGCCCAGCAGGTCCGGCGACAGCAGCGGCTCCCTGACGGCGACCAGGACCGCCTGGAACCCCTCCGCCACCAGCTCCGCCATCAGCCCCGCCCGCTCACGCCCCCACAGCGGCAGCTCGGCCGCCGCCCCCGCGCGGGCGCAGGTGGAGACCACCCATTCCCGATGGGATTCGATATCCATATCGCCGAAAACGCCAATATGAAGACCTTCCTGGACGGCGCCCGAAACCGTCTTCTGGAACGTGTCCTCGTAATCGGCCCAGGTGGCCGCGGCGAAACGGACGGGAATGCCGAGAGCCTGCGCCTGGGCCGTCAGCAAGTCACGGCTGAGACCGTGGGAACGCGACCGTTCTCCCGTCTCGGTCATCATCGTGATGAGCAGTTCGGGAATCCCGCCGTCCCGCACCGCGTGGTGCAAGGCGATCGCGGAGTCCTTGCCACCGCTCCAGGACGTGAAGAAACGGTCTCCTGTTTCCATATGGGCCAGTGTATTTCTTGTGCCCGATCATCGGCGGTGCGATAGTGACGAGGTGTCCAGCGAGCCTTTGGCGCCACGCCCGGGCCATCCGGTAGGGCGGCGGCTGGTGTTACGGGGCGGCCTCCTTTCGGCGGCGGCCCTGGCGGGCATCACCGTGCCGGCCCCGGCGCCGGCGGTGTCCGCGACGACGGGGGAAGGACGGCGGACGATGGCGGCTGATCGAGGCGTTCCCGCGGTCGTGCGCTCGCGGCAGGAGCTCATCGAGCGCGGCGTCGCCTTCCCGGCGCCGGCCAGGGCGGCCACGGCGCTGCCGATCACCTCCAACGGCACCACCTACGAGATGGCCCAGCAGCTCACCTGGCTCGACCAGGAGCACTTCGTGGTCGGCCGCTGGGACGGCTCGATGAGCGTGTTCAGGTTCACCGACTCCAGCGTCACGGGCCCGGTCATCAGCGAGGCGGTCACCAGCCCGGCCTTCCAGGGGGTGCGGATGCTCGCCGCGCTGCCCGGCCGGGCGTTCGCCAGCTCCAACGACGACCGGTCGATCGCGCTGTGGGCCGCGGGGCCGGGCGGCTGGCCCGACCTGCGCGCGGCCGGCACCCATGGCTACGACCCCGCCCTGGGCGTCGCCACCGGGGCGATCGGCACCGGGCAGAGCCTGGTCGTCGGCCACACCACGGGACACGTCTCGATCTGGAAATACGCGCAGCAGGAGCGGCGGCTGCGCTTCCTGCGCGCCGTCGACGTGCGCAACCCCAGCCCGGTCAACCCCTGGGGCCTGCACGACATCCACGCCATCCGCGTCGTGTCCGAATCGTCCGGCAGGTCCTGCGTGGTGGCGGGGTCGGAGGACGGATACCTGTCGGTCGTCGAGGTGCCGTCCGGGGCGATCCTCTCCCAGACGGTGTTCAACCCGCAGGCCCAGCGCGGCATCAACAGCCTGTCCGTCAGCGGCGACAAGCTGCTCGTGGCCAACTGCTCCGTCGGCCCGCAGGACCACAACCTCTGGTACTACTCGATCGACCCCGGCACCTGGCAGATCACCCTGCTCGACCAGGCCAACCTCATCGTCGACACCCAGCGGCCGCAGGCGTTCAACTTCGCCACGACCTGGGGCGCCTACTCCGGGGGGCCGTGCTGGTTCGCCTCCACCGAGGAGGGCGCGCTCTGGATGGGCACCGCCGGCGCCGGCCTCAGCACCCTCGGCTACCAGGCGGTCACCAGCCCGCTCGGCTCGACCCTGGGCTACGCCTCCGGCCCTGGCCGGCTCGTGATGGTCGCCTACGACCTGTACGAGTACACCACCGGCGCCTGAGAGGACACCTCCGCGAGCGGCTGCCGGGAGGTGCCGGCCGCGGCGCTGGCCCGGGCTCCGGCGTCTCGGCTCAGCCGACCCAGGGGGAGACGAAGCCGATGGTCTCGAACGGCCCCACGGTGAACGAGCCCTCCGCGCGGTCGAGCTCGAAGGGGTCGTTGTCGGCGACGATCCGCGTGGCGACGGTCCCGGTCCGCTGCTGCCGGATGATGATGTCGTACGCCGCTCTGTATCCGCCCAGCGGATCCAGAGCGGCGGTCACCGGGGAGATGACCTGGATGGCGCGCGAGCCGTTGTGGATCTCCGTCACCGCCTGCTTCCAGTTCGCGCCCGCGCCCCGGATGCAGATCCGCCCCATGAGGCCCGGGGCGGACCTGCTGGAGGCCCACGATCCGCAGGTCGGGTCGGCGGCCGCGGCCGGACGGGGGATGATCACACCCGGCGCGAGCGCCGCCGCGAGCAGGGCGGCGGACAGGAGGATCGCTGACCTTCTGGGCCTTGACGCGAAGATTCGGGGGGCCATTCTTCGTCCTTCCGGAAGCCGGGGGTTCTCCAGGCGACATCCGCGGCCGTATCTCTTGGTGATTTAGCCAGCACATTCTGTTAGGAGGCGTCGGGGTCGCGCAATGCGGTGTTCCGCTGAGCGGACCGCAAGAACTGCTGTCGGAGAGCTCCGGGACGCGTTCCGCCCGCTGCGCTGACCCCCTGGCGCGAGGGCCGGCGTGGCGTCACCTCAGCCGGTACGCCGACGGCCGCACCCCCGTCTCGCGCTGACAAGGCGGCCGCCCGCCATCGGGTGCCCCGTCAGAGGTGCCCGCTCGTCCTGGCGTACTCGGCGCCGAGGACGCTCAGCAGGGCCAGCGCCTCGGCCGAGCGGGAGCCCTGCGGCGCGCTGTAGAGCACGAGGTGCTGGTCGCGGTCCGCGAGCGCGAGCGCGTCGCAGTCGACGGTGATCTCCCCGACCACCGGGTGGCGGAACGTCTTCGTCAGCGTCGGCGCGGCCCGCACGTCGTGCCGCTCCCACAACCGGGCGAACTCGGGGCTGCCTTCGCGCAGTTCGTCGATCAGCCCGGTCACGGCCGGGTCCGACGGGTAGCGGGCGAGGGTGGCGCGCAGCTCCATGACGGCGTGGTGCCGGAACTCGGCGGCGTCGGAGAGCCCGTACGGCATCGCGTCGGCGTCGTCCGGGGTGAGGAAGGCGCGCCGGGCGAGGTTGCGGTCGCGCGGCGCGAGCTCGCCGAAGTCCTCCATGAGCGCGGCCGCCAGGTCGTTCCAGGCGAGCACCTCGAACGTGGCCGAGATCACGATGCCGGCCGTCTGCGGCAGCCGATCGAGGAGCGCCAGGATGCTCGGCCGGACGTCGCGTCGATGCCGCCCGGTACGGCTCGGCGCGGTGCCCGCCAGCACGTGCAGGTGCTCGGACTCGGCGTCGGTGAGCCGCAGCGCGCCGGCGATCCCGGCGAGGACCTCGCCCGACGGACGCGGCGCCCGGCCCTGCTCCAGCCGGACGTAGTACTCCGTGGAGATGTGCGCGAGGACCGCCACCTCCTCGCGGCGCAGCCCCGGGGTGCGGCGGCGCGGGCCCGAGGGCAGGCCGACGTCCTCCGGCCGGAGCCGTTCGCGGCGGCTGCGGAGAAACGCGCCGAGTTCCTGTTTGTCCATACCGTCAGTGTGCACCCCGGGCGGCGCCACATCCTGGTACCGCTTGTGCCTGCATCCGGTCCGGGGGCTCGCCTGACACTGGTCGGCATGACGAACGACATTCATGGCGACATTCGCAGCGACCTTCATCACGGCACTCATCACGGCACTCATCACGGCATCGCGCCCATCGGCCTGCTCACCGGCAAGGTGGTGTTCATCACCGGCGCCAGCCGCGGCATCGGGGCGGCCGCGGCCCGGCTCTTCGCCTCCGAGGGGGCCGCCGTCGTGCTCGCCGCCCGCAGCGCCGACGCCCTCCGGCACGTCGTCACCGAGATCCGCGACGGCGGCGGCGTGGCGGACGCCGTGCCGATGGACCTGGCCGACCGTGCGAGCATCCGCGCCGCGATCGACCGCGTCGAGGAGCTGCACGGGCGGCTCGACGGGGCGTTCAACAACGGCGCGACGATCCAGCAGCCCGGCCCGCTCGACACGACGAGCGAGGAGGACATCGAGGTGCAGTTCGCGGTGAACTTCCGCGGGCACTGGACCGCGATGACCGCCGAGGCCGCGCTCATGCGCCGCAGCGGCGGCGGCGCGATCGTCAACACCTCCAGCATCGGCAGCCGCCGCGCGAACCCCGCCCTGCCCGCGTACGGCGCGATGAAGCGCGCGCTCAACAGCCTCACCGAGACCGCCGCCGTGACCTGGGGCCGCGAGGGCATCCGGGTGAACGGTCTCACCCCCGGCGGCACCGAGACCGAGATGATCGAGGCGTGGGAGGCGGTGTCCCCCGGCGTCATCGAGCACATCAACGCGACGACGCCGCTGGGCCGCATGGCCGAGCCGCGCGAGGTGGCCGAGGTGGCCGCGTGGCTGCTCAGCGACCGGGCCTCGATGGTGACCGGCGCGATCGTCCCGGTCGACGGCGGCGCCGGCGCCTGAGCCCCGCCTCCGCCCCGCCCGATCCGCGCGACGGCCGGGCGGGCACGCGGCTGGGGCTCGCCGGTGCCTTCCAGCCGCGTTCCGTCGGCCGGATTCCGTCGGCCCGGCTCCGTCGGTGGGTTCCGTCGGCCGGGTTCCTGCGGCCGGTTCGGTCGGTCGGGTTCCGCCGGGCAGTTCCGCCGGGCGGCGAGATGTCCGCCATATGTCCGGCTGCTGTCCTGGCCTGGCGACCTGCGGTGCCGGAGGGTGAGGAGTGCGGTGCACACCGCCGGTCGACCGGCCTCGCGCCTTCTCGCCGGACCCGGGCGAAGGTCTTCGCGCAGGCCGTTCGCGACCCCGGCCCCCGTGGTGGCGGGGCGTCCCACGCCAGCAGAAGGAGACTGACATGCGTACTGACCGGAACCGGAGCCTGCCGGCGATCGCGGCCACGGCGGCCGGGAGAACCGCGAAGGCGGCCAGGAGCACGGCGGTCACGGCGGTTCTGGCGGCCCGCGGGCACGGCCGCGCCCTCGCCGTGCTCGCCCTGGTGGCCTGCGGCGTCGCCACCGCCCCGGCCGCGGCGTCCACCCCGGGCCCGGCGGCGGCGTCCGGCGCGGGACAGACGGGAGAGTCCGCCCCGGAGCGGGCGCCCGCGCGTTCCTGCTCCGTCCTGCTGGCGCCGATCAGGCCGGGGGAGACGTTCTCCCGGGTGCTCAAAGAGGCGTGCGCGGACACCATCGAGCAGGCGGACCAGGCCGCCGTCGGCGCGGCGCGCACCTCGGCGCAGGCCGCGTCGACGCTGCTCCTCGAAGCCGCCGACAACATCAACCAGGGCCTGCCGAGATACCGCTGGTGGGGCTCCGCCGGCCCGTGCGACACCGCCGGGTACGGCATCCGCGACCTCGGCGTCATGTGGAACGATCGCATCTCGTCCTGGCGGCAGGGCCACTCCCGCTGCAACTACCTCAACGTGTGGGAGCACAACTCCTACCAGGGCGCCAAGACCTACTGGCACAACTGGACCCAGGTGAACTACGTCGGCAATGCCTGGAACGACCGGATCTCCTCCATGCACATCCACTACGAGCCGTAGGCCGGAACGGCACGATCCCGTCGCGCTCCGTTCCGGCGGAGCCCGGAGGCGGACCCCTCCGGGCTCCCGGCGATCTAGAAGACGTAGGGCCAGCCGGCCGAGTCCCAGCCGAGCCTGTTGATGCCGAGCAGGGACGCGCCGTTGTTGGCGTAGTAGTGGTAGAAGAGGACGGATCCGTCGTTGTCGTCCAGGTAGGTCTGGTGGCCGGGGCCGTGGATGCTGCCCTGGCCCGCCAGGATCTCGGTGCCGCCGCCCGAGTTCATCGCCACCCCGTTGCGGTCGGTGAAGGGGCCGTTGACCGAGGTGGAGCGGCCCACCATGATCCGGTAGTTGCTGGCGGCGCCCCGGCAGCAGTAGTCGAAGGAGACGAACAGGTAGTAGTAGGCGCCGCGGCGGATGAGGGTGGGCGCCTCGATGGCGCCGCCGCCGCGGCCGGCGACGCTGGTGAGGGTGGTGCCGGTGCGCCTGCCGGTCGCCGGGTCGAGCTGGATCTGCTTGATGCCCGACCAGAACGAGCCGAAGGTCAGCCACCAGCGGCCCTGGGCGTCGATGGTCATGCTCGGGTCGATGGCGTTGAAGTTGTCGCTGGTGCGTGACTCGATGACCAGGCCCTGGTGAGTCCATGATCCCGAGGCGCCGGTGGTGCTGGTGGCCAGGAAGATCGCCGAGCGGTTGGAGCCGAAGCTGGAGGCCGAGTAGTACAGGTAGTACCGGCCGTTGACGTAGGAGATGTCGGGGGCCCACACATGGTTGCTGTTGTTGGTGTAGGGGTGGGCCCACGGCACTCCGCCGGGGAACGCCGAGCCGGCGTTGCGCCAGGCGGTGCGGTCGGTGGAGGTCTTCAGCGAGATGTTGTTCCCGGTGTGGGCCAGCAGGTACGTCCCGTCGGGCCGTTTGGTCACCTCGGGGTCGTGCACGCCGATGTCGCCGGTGACATGGCCGGGCAGGGGGTAGGCCAGGGTCGTGCCGGAGGACTTCCCGCCGGTCGCGGCGGCGGGTGCGGCGGTCACGACCGACGACGACAGGGCGAGCAGCGCCACGGCGGACGAGGCGAGGGCGGCAATGATCCGGCGACGGTACGGCCGCCGGGCGCGTGCGGGTGTCTTCACAGCGGGTCTCCTTACGGACGATGGGCCGGGTGACGTGCACGACTTCCTTTGTTAGCGCTAACATTCACCTCTGTTCTTGACACCCCTGGGTGGGCAGGTCGGGGAGGCTTTGCGGTCGGACCATGGCCGGCGGCTGTGGTATCGCTAACACTCCGGTTGAACGTGGAGCGGGTCCGCGCTTCCCCAGGGGCGTCCGGACGCCGATGTCCGCGCATCTCACGCGGGCCTGACGCCGATCTTGACGGGCGCGCCGGCCGTTGCAGCGCTGCAAGAAGCATGCACGGACCGCCGGGCGAACGCAAGGGAAACAAGCCGGAAACTTCCGGGGAGGTCTCCGTCACCCCGTTCGGGGGGACGCCGGCGCGCCGCGTCCCGCGGTGCTCTCTCTCACGATCAGCCGGTGCGGGGCGCGTACCTCCAGGCCGGGCGGGGGAGTGGCGCTGCCGATGCGCAGCAGCAGGCGCTCGACGGCGGTGGTCGCGATCATCTCCTTGTCCGGCGAGATCGTGGTGACGGACGGGTTGGAGTAGCGGCCGTCCTCGATGTCGTCGTAACCGATCACCGCCACGTCCTCCGGCACCCGCAGGCCCCGGGCCAGCAGCGTGTGGATCGCGCCCAGCGCGACCAGGTCGCTGTAGCAGAAGACGGCGTCCGGCGGGTCGTCGCGGTCGAGCAGGCGGGCCATCGCCTGGGCGCCGTCGGGCCGGGTGAAGCGCGGGGTGTGCACGATGAGGTCCTCGCGCACCGGCAGGCCGCGCCGCTCGTGCGCCTCGCGGAAGCCGCTGGTGCGCAGCTGCGCGCACTCCCCGGTCGCGTACGGCTGGTCGCCGATCGCGGCCAGCCGGGTGCGGCCGAGGTCGAGCAGGTGCTCGGTGGCCTGCCGGGAGGCGGCCACGTCGTCGATGCCGACATGGTCGAACGTGCCGTCGCTGACCCGCTCGCCGAGGATGACCAGCGGCAGGCCGGGGTCGCGGTCGGCGAGGGCCTCCTGCGACAGGCCGAGCGGGCTGAAGATGACGCCGTCGAAGAGCAGCCGGCTGGAGCCGCGGTTGATGAGCATGCGCTCGTGCTCGGGGTCGCCGTCGGTCTGGTCGATCAGCACGTTGTAGCCCTGCACCCGGGCCGCCCGGATGATGCCCTGCAGCAGCTCCGAGAAGTACGGGGTGTCGAGGTACGGCACGACGACGGCGATCTGCCCGGAGCGCCCGCTGGCGAGGTTGCGGGCCAGCACGTTGGGCCGGTAACCGAGCTGGTCCACGGCCTGCTGCACGCGGGCCCGGGTGTGCTCGGTGACGTTGGCGTAGCCGTTGACCACGTTGGACACGGTACGGCTGGACACACCGGCGAGCTTCGCCACGTCCCGGAGCGTGACGTCTCGTCCTCGTCGCATCTGTTCCCCCGCCGGCGTCTCGGCCCGAACCTCGTGAACGGTCCCTTGGCCGAAGTTTCCGACAGGTTACCTCTTGCCGTCCACGAGGTCTGCGTGCATGCTGCTTGCAGCGCTGCAAAAGATGGTAGAACAGGACCCCCGTCCTGCCCATCAGGCAGGGCGTGTGACCGCGGCCACATCTCACACCGCTCGGGGGCGCCGGGTGGGCGGCTGGGGCATGACGGCCGGCCCATGGTGTGCCAGCACCAGGGCCGGCCTCCCTCACACATCGAACGAGCCACTGGAATCCCTGCGGAGGGACCCCATGAGTGTCAGGTACTTCAGTCTAGAACGGCGACGCCGCCGACCGGTCCGGGCCGCGGCGGTGGCCGTGGTCACCGCCCTGGTGATGGTGGCGGCCGGCTGCGGCGGCGCCGAACCCGCCGCCGAGCCCGGCGGTCCCGTCAAGATCAAGGTGTGGGCGTGGTATCCCGCGTTCAAGCAGGTGGTGGACCTGTTCAACAGGACCCACACCGACGTGCAGATCGAGTGGACGAACGCCGGCACCGGCCAGGACCAGTACACCAAGCTGCAGACCGCGCTCAAGGCGGGCAAGGGCGCGCCCGACGTGGTGATGCTGGAGTTTCAGGAGATCCCCACCTTCCAGCTCACCAAGCACCTGGTCGACCTGGGCAAGCACGGCGCCAACGCCATCAAGGGCGACTACGCCGACTGGGCCTGGAAGCAGGTCAGCAACGGCGAGTCGGTGTACGCGATCCCCGTGGACGCCGGGCCCATGGCGATGCTCTACCGCGAGGACGTCTTCAAGAAGTACGGGCTCACCGTGCCGAAGACCTGGGCGGAGTTCAAGGAGCAGGCGCAGAAGCTCAAGGCCGCCTCGCCCACCAGCTTCATGACCGACTTCGGGGCCAACGACGGCGGCTTCATGACCGGCCTGATGTGGCAGGCGGGGGCGCGCCCGTTCGACTACAGCGCCGCCCGGGCGCCCGCCATCGGCGTGGACGTCAACAGCGAGCCGGCCAAGAAGGTGATGGCGTACTGGGAGGACATGGTGGACAACGGCCTGGCCGACACCGCCGCGTTCGCCACCACCGACTTCTACAACGGGCTGACCACCGGCAAGTACGCCACCTACCTGGCCGCCGGATGGGGCCCCGGCTACCTGGCCAGCGTGGCCAAGCAGACCTCGGGCAAGTGGCGGGCCGCGCCGCTGCCGCAGTGGAACGCCGGGGAGGACGCGCAGGGCGACTGGGGCGGCTCGGCCTTCGCGGTGACCGACCAGACCAAGCACCCGAAGGAGGCGACCAAGGTCGCCATGGAGCTCTTCGGGGCCGGCAACAAGGACGCCTGGAAGATCGGCATCGACGAGGCGTTCCTGTTCCCGACGGCGAAGCCGATCCTGGAGTGGGACTACTTCCGCGACAAGGAGTACGAGTTCTTCGGCGGCCAGAAGGTCAACGAGGTGTTCGTGCCGGCGTACAACGGCATCGGCGAGTTCGGCTGGAGCCCGTTCAACAGCTACTACTTCAGCCAGTTGACGACGGCGCTGAACCAGGCGGTGGAGAAGAAGTCGTCCTGGACCGCGGCGCTGGACACGGTGCAGCAGAACCTGTCCGCGTACGCCTCGCAGCAGGGCTTCAAGGTCGCGCCATGACCCCGGCGAACGGGTCGATCCCGACCCGGGTGCGGCCGCCCGGTCCCGCAGGCGGGCACCGGGCGGCCGGCCCCGACGGGCGGGGCGGAACGCGGCGCCGCCCCCGCCGCGCGGTGGGGCGGCAGGCGGTGGCCGGCTGGCTGTTCGTCACGCCGTTCACCGTCCTGCTCGTCGCCTTCCTGCTGCTGCCGATGGCGTACGCGGCCAAGCTGAGCCTCTACCGCTCGACGCTGGTGGAGGGGGAGGTCTTCGCTTGGCTGGACAACTACCGGCAGGCGCTGGCCGACCCCGAGTTCCTGCGCGGCGTGGGGCGGGTGATCGTCTTCGGGCTGGTGCAGACGCCGGTGATGATCGGCATCGCGCTGCTCGCCGCGCTCCTCATCGACGCGGCGACGTCCCGGCTGTCGCGCCTGTTCAGGCTGGCGGCGTTCGTGCCGTACGCGGTGCCGGTGGTGATCGGCACGCTGATGTGGGGATTCCTCTACAGCCCCGACACCGGCCCGCTCAGCTCCCTGACGGACGTGGACTTCCTGTCCGGCGACACGGTGCTGTACTCCCTGGGCAACATCGTGACCTGGCAGTGGGCGGGCTACAACATGATCGTGCTGTACGCGGCGCTGCAGGGCCTGCCGCGCGAGGTGTACGAGTCGGCCCGGATCGACGGCGCCGGGGCGGTCCAGATCGCCCTGAGGATCAAGACCCCGATGATCTCGTCGGCGATCGTGCTGGTCACGATCTTCACGATCATCGGCACGCTGCAGTTCTTCACCGAGCCGCTGATCCTCCAGCCGCTCAACCCGGGCGCGATCACCAACAGTTACACCCCCAACGTCTACGCCTACCAGCAGGCGTTCTCCTACCAGCAGTACAACTACTCGGCGGCGATCTCGTTCCTGCTCGGCGCGGTCGTCTTCGTCGGGTCCTACCTCTTCCTGTTCGCCACCAGACGAAGGAGCGCCCTGCGGTGAGCACGGTGACACACGCGGGCGCGCCGGCCACGTCCGCCGCGCCGGCGCGCCGGCCCGGCGGCGGCCGGATCGCCTCCCACGCGGTGATGGCCGTCATGACGGTGTACTTCCTGCTGCCGTTCTGGTGGCTGCTCGTGGCGGCGACCAAGGACAACGACGGCCTGTTCGGCTCGCAGCCGCTGTGGTTCGGCGACGGCTTCGCCCTGTTCGACAACCTGTCCCTGCTGGTCACGCAGGACGGCGGCGTCTACCTCAAGTGGCTGCGCAACTCGGCGCTGTACGCCGTGGTCAGCGGCGTCGGCGCGACCGCGATCGCCGCCCTGGCCGGGTACGCGTTCGCCAAGCTGCGCTTCCCCGGCCAGGGCGCGCTGTTCGCGGCCCTGCTCGGCCTCATCATGGTGCCGGCGACCGCGCTGGTCCTGCCGACGTACCTGCTGATGAGCGAGGCCGGGCTGGCCGACACGGTGTGGGCGGTCATCTTGCCGTCGCTGCTCAACCCCTTCGGCGTCTACCTGCTGCGCGTCTACGCGCACGACTCCGTGCCGGACGAGATGCTGGAGGCGGCCAGGATCGACGGCGCCGGCGAGCTGCGGGTCTTCACCCGGGTGGCGCTGCCCACGATGCGGCCGGCGCTGGTCACCGTGCTGCTGTTCACGATGGTCGCCACCTGGAACAACTTCTTCCTGCCGCTGGTGATGCTCAGCGACAACGAGCTGTTCCCGCTCACCGTGGGCCTGCGCACCTGGTACATGTCGGCCATCATCGGCAACGGCGGGCCGGCCCTGTTCAACGTCATCGTCGTGGGCGCGCTGGTCGCGATCGTGCCGCTGATCATCGCCTTCCTCCTGCTGCAGCGGTACTGGCGCGGCGGCCTGACCGTCGGAGCCCTCAAATGACGGCCACCCGCCAGCCCGCGGCAGCGACCCCGTCCCGAAGGGAAACCATGCTCCTCGCCTCTGTCGTCCTCGACCCGGCGGCGGTCGTGGCCCCGGTCAACCGCCGCACGTTCGGCTCCTTCGTCGAGCACATGGGCCGGTGCGTCTACACCGGGATCTACGAGCCGGACCACCCGCTGGCGGACGAGGACGGATTCCGCACCGACGTGCTGGCGCTCACCCGCGAGCTGGGCGTCACGCTGGTGCGCTATCCGGGCGGCAACTTCGTCTCCGGATACCGCTGGGAGGACGGCGTCGGCCCGCGCGAGCACCGGCCCCGCCGTCGCGACCTGGCCTGGCACTCCGTCGAGACCAACGAGGTCGGCATCGACGAGTTCGCCCGCTGGGCGGCCAAGGCCGAGGTCGAGATCATGTACGCGGTCAACCTCGGCACCCGGGGGGTGCAGGAGGCCCTCGACGTGCACGAGTACGTCAACCATCCCGAGGGCACCACGCTGTCGGAGCTGCGCCGCGCCAACGGGGCCGCCAAGCCGTACGGCATCACGCTGTGGTGCCTGGGCAACGAGATGGACGGCCCCTGGCAGCTCGGGCACAAGAGCGCCCACGAGTACGGGCTGCTGGCCGCCGCCACCGCCCGCGCGCTGCGCTCCGCCGAGCCGGGCCTGGAGCTGGTGGCCTGCGGCAGCTCCAGCTCCGGCATGCCCACGTTCGGCACCTGGGAGACCACCGTGCTCGAACACGCCTACGAGCTGGTGGACTACGTCTCCTGCCACGCCTACTACGAGGAGCTGGACGGCGACCTCGGCTCCTTCCTGGCCAGCGCGGTCGACATGGACCACTTCGTCGACAGCATTGTCGCCACCGCCGACAGCGTGGGCGCCCGCCTGCGCAGCAAGAAGAAGATCAACCTCTCCTTCGACGAGTGGAACGTCTGGTACCTGTCCCGCTTCCAGGGGCAGGAACCGCCCACCGGCTGGGACGTCGCGCCCCGCGTGATCGAGGACGAGTACAACGTCGCGGACGCGGTCGTGGTCGGCAACCTGCTCATCTCCCTGCTGCGCCACAGCGACCGGGTCACCGCCGCCTGCCAGGCCCAGCTCGTCAACGTGATCGCGCCGATCCGCACCGAGCCCGGCGGGCCGGCGTGGCGGCAGACCATCTTCCACCCGTTCGCCAAGACCGCCGCCCTGGCCCGCGGCAACGTGCTGCGCACCCGGCTCACCTCGCCCACGTACGGCACCGCCCGGCACGGGGAGGTGCCCATGGTGGACGCCGTCGCCACCCACGACGCCGAGAGCGGCGACGTGGTGATCTTCGCCGTCAACCGCGACCAGACCGATCCCGTGGAGCTGACCGTGGACCTGCGCCTGTTCGACGACGAGCCGCGCCTGGCGGAGGCGTGGACGCTGACCGACGACGACCTGCGCGCCACCAACACCGCCCGGCACCCGGACCGGGTCACGCTCCGCGCCACCGAGCGGGTCTCCTTCGACGGCCGGACGCTCACCGTCGTGCTGCCCCGCGTGTCGTGGACCGCGGTCCGCCTGCGCTCCGCGGGAGGCGAACGATGAGCCGCCACCCCGGCTCGCCGGGGCGGGCGGCCGGACGGGTGACCGGGCTGGTGGCCGCGCTGCTGCTCGGCGCCGCCCTGGCGGTCCCGTCCGCCCCGGCGTCGGCCTCTGCGGCGGCACCTGCGTCGGTCTCTGCGTCTGTCTTTGCGTCGGTCTCTGCGGCGGTCTCTGCGGCGGCGGTGCCGGCCGGGGCACCGGCTGTGGCGTCCGCCGCCGTGCCGGCCGAGCGGCCCTCCCCGGACCCGATCGCCCACGACCCGACCCTGATCAAGCAGGGCCGGTACTACTACGAGATCATCACCGGCGACATCGACACCCGCACCTACCTGCCGATCCGCCGCTCCACCGACCTGGTGCACTGGACGCCGCTCGGCACGGTCTTCACCACGCCGCCGCAGTGGGTGGTGGACGAGCTCGGCACCACGCCGGGCGACTTCTGGGCGCCGGACCTCAGCTACTTCGACGGCGAGTACCACCTCTACTACGCCGCCTCCTCGTTCGGCACCAACAACTCCGTCATCGGGCTGGCCACCAACGCCACCCTCGACCCCGGCAGCCCGGACTACCGGTGGGTGGACCGCGGCCTGGTGCTGCGCTCGGACACCTCCGACGACTTCAACGCGATCGACGCCGACGTCGTCCTGGACGAGGACGGCGTGCCGTGGTTGTCGTTCGGCTCGTTCTGGGACGGCATCAAGCTGCGCCGCCTCGACCCGGCGACGGGCCTGCCGTCCCCGGCGGATTCGACGCTGTATTCGCTCGCCTCCCGGGGCGGCGCGGCGATCGAGGGCCCGTCGATCGTCCGCAAGGGCCGGTACTGGTACCTCTTCGCCAGCTTCGACTTCTGCTGCCGGGGCGTGAACTCCGACTACCGCGTCGTCGTCGGCCGGTCGGCCGCCCTGCGCGGCCCGTACGTGGACCGCGACGGCGTGCCGCTGCTGGAAGGCGGCGGCACCGAGCTGCTGCGCGGTTACAACGGTTTCCACGGCACCGGCGGCGGCGACGTCCTGCCGCGCCCCGGCAGGGGCCCCGACCTCTTCGTCCACCACTACTACGACGCCGCCGACGGCGCGCTGCCCAAGGGGTCGGTCCGGCCGATCTCCTGGGAGGGCGGCTGGCCGCGCCTGGGCGACCCGCTCAGCGGCAATCGCGGTCACGGGCGCGGCCCCGCGTACCTGACGCTGGTGAGCCGCGACGGCGCCGGCTCGATCGACAACCCCACCTGCGGCTACGAGGGCGCCGACCTCCGGGTGACGGCGCCGGAGAGCCTGGCGGCGCCGTCGGGTCTGGCGGGGGCGGAGAGCCGGGCGGCCCCGGCGGGCCTGGCGGCGGTGGAGGGGCCGGCGGTGCGGGCGGGCCGGGACGCGTGCCGGCAGTGGCGCCTGGAGCACCGGGGCGGCGGCTGGTCGAGCATCCTCAACCGGCACAGCAACAAGGTCGCCGAGGTGGCCGCCTGCGTGGACGCGGACGGCGCCCGCGTCGCGCAGTGGGGCTGGCTCGACAACGACTGCCAGCGCTTCCGGGTCCTGCCCACCGACGGCGGATGGTCCCGCATCGAGAACAAGCTGGCCGGCCGCGTGCTCGACGCCTGCGACCGGCCGGACGGGAACGTGCGGACCGTCGCCTGGCGCGGGGAGCCCTGCCAGCAGTTCCGCCTCCAGCCTGTGGGCGACGTGCTGATCACCGGCCCGGCCAACCGGGAGCGGCTCGGTGACGCCTGGCGCTTCGTGCACGCCGGTGAGGGCTTCTACCGGATCGCGGACACGCGCACCGGCCGTCCCCTCGGCGGGCGCGGCGCCACCTGGCGCGTCGAGGTGACGGACGCCGGCACGTACCGGCTGGTCAGCCGCGACGGCGGCCCGGCCAGGGAGGTGCTCCTGCTCACGCCCCGCTGACTGGGCCGCCGCCGGTCGGGCCGTGCTCCTGCTCGGCCCCGGGTGGCCGGGCCGCCGCCGGTCCGGTCGGGCCCTGCTCCTGCCCGCACCTCCGGTGGCCAGGTCGCCGTCCGCCCGGTCAGGTGGCGTTACGGGTGAACTGCTGGTTCTGCCCGCCGCCGCAGGCGTACTGGATCAGGCGGGCGCCGTCGGCCGTGGAGTGGCCGGTGACGTCGAGGCACTTGCCGGAGTGGCGGGCGACCAGGCGCACCCGGCCGCTCCGGCGTCCTGCGCCTGCCACTGCTGGTTCTGCCCGCCGTTGCAGGACCACTGGAGGATCCTGGCGTTGTCGGCGGTCGAGGCGGCGTCCACGTCGAGGCACTTGCCGGAGTGCGCGGCGACGATCTGGTGGTAGCCGGCGCCGAGGTCGCGGAACTCCCAGCGCTGGTTGGCGCCGCCGTTGCAGCCGTACTGGGCGATCTCGGCGCCGTCCGCCGTCGACGCGCTGACCACGTCGACGCACTTGCCCGAGTGCCGCGCCGTGAGCGTGACCAGGCCGGCGGCTCCGTCGCCCCAGCCGTGCCGGAGACGGGCGGCGCCGGTCGGGTTGCGGATGCCGAGGGTCAGGCCGGTGCCGCTGCCCTGGAGCGTGAACATGGAGTAGCGGTCGTAACCGTACTCGCTGATCTTCCCGCCGAGCGCGGGCCAGTAGATCGAGCCCATGCGCAGGTCGCGCATGGAGTCGGTGACGGCGCGGAAGTAGCGGACGAAGTTGTTGGCGGAGGCGGGGTCGCCGTAGTCCAGGCCGAAGTCCATCTGGGCGCCGAACTCGGTCGTGACCGCGCGCGTGGCGCAGGCGCCGAGCCGCTCGCGGAAGCTCTGGACCCAGCCGGCGTAGTCCTTCTCGCCGTAGAAGAAGGCGTAGTGGTGATAGGAGAGCAGCGTCCCGGTGAGGCGGCTGTCGGCGCAGACGGGCCTGAGGTCCTGGCTGTACCCGGTGCCGCCGACGAGGACGCGGCCCCTCGGGATCGACGGGCGGGCCTCGATCCACGCGGCGGCGAGGTTCGTCCACTCCGTGGCGGTGTAGCCGTGGGGCTCGTTCATCGGCTCGAAGTGGACCAGATCGTTGGTGCCGTACTGGGCGGTCACGGTGTTCCACATCGCGGTGAAGGCGGCCATGTCGGTGATCCGGCCGCCGGAGGCCGCGCCGTCCTCCCAGTAGGCGAGGACGACCTTGAAGCCGCGGGCGGTGGCGGCGTCGATCGTGCCGCGGTAGGCGTTCCACCACGACGACCCGACGGTGTGGGTGTTGACGGGCAGCCGGACGGTGTTGACGCCGAGCAGGCTCTCGAACCCGTTGTAGACGGCGTCGGCCTTGGCGCGTACGGTCGCGTAGCTGTCGGACTGGGCCAGCCCGTCGAGGACGAGCGGGCCTTCGACGAAGTTGTCGCCGGGCACCGCCCAGTTCACGCCTCTGAACTGGCGGGTGTCGGCACTGGCGGGTGTGGCGCCCGCGAGGGCGGCCACCGGGGTCAGGGCCAGCGTGCTGAGGACGCTGAGCAGAATCCTGCGGAAATGACCGGAGCGATTTGTCATGGTGTTGGCCCATTTGCACAAGGCGCGGGGTGCGCGAGATCAAATGTTGGCGTTAACATCGCTGCGTTAAAACGGTTTAACCGTAAGAGGGGTGACGAGTGCCGTCAAGGCCGGCGCCGGGGCACCAGGACGGAACGCGAGATCGCCCTGGTGACCCGGCGCCCGACGGTGAAAGTTTCACGCCCGCCCGCGGCCGATCCATCCGGTCGCGATCAGCGTGCGAAGGCGGCGGGCCACGGGGTCGTGCGGGCGGGCGGCGAAGGTCAGGCGCAGCCAGCCGCCCGCGTCGGCCCGCAGGAGGTCGTCACGGACGGACGGGTCGGCGCCGCGCTCCAGGAGCAGGCGGACCACGTGGACCCGGCCGCCCGTGATCGCCCAGTGCAGGCCGGTCCGTCCCAGGTAGGGCGCGACGTCGGGACGCACGCCGTGGTCGAGGAACCAGCGCACCACCTCGGCCCGGCCGTGCTGGCAGGCGTGCACGAACGCCTCGCCCACGATCTCCTCCGGATCATCGGACGGCGGCAGCCGGGACGGGAAGCCCGCGCCGGTGTCGGCGAGGTCGGGGCGCGCCGCCGCGACCCCCGGCAGGAGGCCGCCGCCGGGGCCGAAACAGGCCCGCACGAGGTCGAGCCGGCCGCAGGCGGCGTACGTCCACAGCGCCCCCGGGACGATCGCCCGCCCGGCGAGCAGGTCGACGACCTCGGTGTTGCCGTGATAGATGGCGTTCTCCAGCGGGGTGACGCCCCACGTCCTGGCTCCGGGGTCGGCGCCGGCGTCGAGCAGCAGGCGTACGAACGCGACCCGGTCGGAGCGGGCGGCCCGGACGAGCGGGAGATCCAGGTCGGGAGCCTTGTCCAGCAGGACCTCGACTCCGGCGCGCGGCACGCCGAGCTCCTTCCCGAGCCGGACGCCGGGGACCGGCTCGGAGCCGGCGAGCAGGGTCAGCAGGGTGCCGGCCTGCTCGGCGGTCACCCCGGCCAGCCGCCCGAGGTCACCGGCCAGCAGCGCTTCGGCCTCGCGGCGCAGCAGCCGCCGCCGCTGCCGGTGTTCGGCGAGGTCGCGCCGGGACTTCTCGGTGAACGACACGAGCTCCCGCCAGGTCGGGAAGCCGAGCTCCCGCGCGATGACCAGCCGCGCGTCACGAAGCTCGGGCGTCGCGGTGGCGTGCCGGGGCACGTAGGCGCGCAGGCGTCGCAGCGCGGCGGGGTCGCCGCGGCGCAACGCGTCGAGGAGGGTGCCGGCCATCGCGGCGTAGATGCCCGGGCTGACCCCCATGAGACGCGAGACCGGCCGTTCCCCGGCGGCGCCACGGCCGCGCACGTGGGCGCGGAACTCGGCCCAGGAGCGGAACCCGTGTTCCTGGGCGAGCACGAACTGGGCGTCGCTGAGCAGGAACCGCCCGGCGGCGCGATCGCCCAGCACGTCGGCGACCCGGGCGCCCGCCGCCGCGTCGCCCGCCGCGTACGCGTGGCGCAGGTGCTTGGCCTGCTTGCGGTAGTGCTCCAGGCCCGGACGGGCCGGCAGCTCGAAATGACGATCGGACATCGCGACCTCCTTCGGCACCGGGGTCCGCTGGCCCGGCCGGAAAGAGGGTGGTCCTGATCCAGGATGCCGACGTGCTGATCGAGGTGGGAGAGTCCCTGCCCGCGGACTGGTGGCGCCCTCGCGCGCTCGCTTCCAGCGTAGGGACCGGCGCCACGCGGAGGCAACCGTCAGGAGAGCGGCGACGTGCGGAGGCGACCGTCACAAGGCCGGCGACGTGCGGAGGCGACTGTCAGAAGGCCCGGCGGGGTTTTCCGCGCGTCGCGCGTACACCTCCCCGCCACTTTCACTTTATAGCAGATCCCGGCGCCTCATGAGGCGCGAAAAAGTGCTCCATACTTGCCCGTTGCGAACCGGCCAGACGAACGATGGAGCGACGCAATTGGGTTACGTGCTGGGTTTCGAGCAGATCGACGCGACGCGGGCCGCGGACGTCGGCGGCAAGGGCGTGCATCTGGGTGAGCTCTCGCGGATCGACGGCGTCCGCGTGCCCGACGGCTTCTGCGTCACGACGGACGCGTTCCGGCGGGTCGTGGGCGCGGTGCCGGAGATCGACACGCGGCTCGGCCTGCTGTCGCGGGTGCAGCCGGACGACCGGGCCGCGATCGGCGCCCTGAGCGCCGAGCTGCGCCGCCTGATCGAGGGCGTCACCGTGCCGGACGACCTCGCGGCGGAGATCGGCCGGGCGCTGGCCCGGCTGGGGGAGGGGACGGCCTGCGCGGTGCGTTCCAGCGCGACGGCCGAGGACCTGCCGACCGCGTCCTTCGCCGGCCAGCAGGACTCCTACCTCAACGTGGTGGGCCGGGCGGAGATCCTCCGGCACGTCCGGCGCTGCTGGGCCTCGCTGTTCACCGAGCGGGCGGTGACCTACCGGTGCCGCAACGGCTTCGACCACCGCAAGGTGCGGATGGCCGTGGTCGTGCAGCGGATGGTGTTCCCCGACGCGGCCGGCGTCCTGTTCACCGCGGACCCGGTGACCTCCAACCGGAAGGTCGCCACGGTGGAGGCCGGGTGGGGGCTCGGCGAGGCGCTGGTCGCCGGCCAGGTGACCGGCGACGTCTACACGGTGCGCGGCGACGAGATCGTCGGCGCGGCGGTCGCCGACAAGCCGAGCCTCGTCCGGGCGGCGCCGGGCGGCGGCGTCCAGGACGCGCCGGTCGAGCCGGCGCGGCGCACGCGGCCGGCGCTGACCGACGCCCAGGTCATGCGCCTGGTACGGCTGGGCCGGCGCATCGAGGCGCGCTTCGGCCGGCCCCAGGACATCGAATGGTGCCTGGCCGGCGGCGACTTCCACATCGTCCAGAGCCGGCCGATCACCACGCTGTTCCCCGTGCCCGAGTCCGTGCCCGAGTCCGTGCCCGAGTCCGGGGACGAGGACAACCACGTCTACGTCTCCGTCGGGCACCAGCAGATGATGACCGACGCGATGAAGCCGCTGGGACTGTCGGTGTGGCAGCTGACCACGCCGCGACCGATGTCCGAGGCGGGCGGACGGCTGTTCGTCGACGTGGCCCCCATGCTGGCCACGCCCGCCGGCCGCACGTACCTCCTGGACACCCTGGGCAAGTCCGACCCGCTGATCAGGGACGCGCTCCAGACCGTCCTCGACCGCGGCGACTTCATCGCGCTGCGGGACGACGAAGGCCCCGGCGGCCCGCCCGCCGGTGACCCGCCCGCCCCGATCGAGACCGACCCGGCGATCGTCACCGAGCTCATCCGGCAGAACGAGGAGTCCGTCGCCACCCTGCGGCGCGACATCCAGGGGCTGTCGGGGACGGCGCTGCTCGACTTCATCCAGGCCGACCTCGGGGAGCTGCGGCGCATCCTGTTCGCGCCCCGGAGCCACCAGGCGATCATGGCGGGGATGGAGGCGGCCTGGTGGCTCAACGACCACCTGGAGTCGTGGCTGGGCGAGAAGAACGCCGCCGACGTGCTCACCCAGTCCGTCCCGCACAACGTCACCTCGGAGATGGGGCTGGCGCTGCTCGACGTCGCGGACGCGATCCGGCCGCACGCGGACGTCGTGGCGCACCTGCGGCGCGTCGCGGACGAGGGCCGGGAGGGCGACGGATTCCTGGACGAGCTGGCGGGGCTGAGCGGGGGAGCGGAGGCGCGCGCGGCCATCGGCGGCTTCCTCGACCGGTACGGCATGCGCTGCCCCGGCGAGATCGACATCACCAGGACGCGCTGGAGCGAGCGGCCCGCCATGCTCGTCCCCATCATCCTGGCCAACGTCAGGAACTTCGCGCCGGGCGCCGGCCGGCGCCACTTCGAGCAGGGACGCGAGGAGGCGCGGCGCAAGGAGCGGGAGCTGCTGGCCCGCCTGCGCGCCCTGCCGGAAGGGGAGCGGAAGGCCGAGGAGACCAAGCGGATGATCGACCGCGTCCGCACCTTCGCCGGCTACCGGGAATACCCCAAGTACGGCATGGTCAGCCGCTACTTCCTCTACAAGCAGGCGCTGCTGCGGGAGGCCGGCCGCCTGGTCGCCGCCGGCGTGCTGCGCGAGAGGACGGACGTGTTCTTCCTCCGGTTCGAGGAGCTGCGCGACGTGGTGCGCACCGGCGAGGTGGCCGCCGCGCTCGTTCCCGCCCGCCGGGAGGCGTTCCGATCGTACGAGGCGCTCACCCCGCCCCGGGTCCTCACCTCCGACGGCGAGGCCCTGAACGGCCGGTACCGGCGCGCCGACTTCCCGCCCGGCGCGCTGGCCGGGCTCGCGGTCTCGGCCGGGACCGTCGAGGGCCGGGCCCGGGTCGTCACGGACATGGCGCGGGCCGACCTGGAGACCGGCGACATCCTGGTCACCGCCTACACCGACCCGAGCTGGACGCCGCTGTTCGTCACCGTCGCCGGGCTGGTGACGGAGGTGGGCGGCCTGATGACGCACGGCGCGGTGATCGCCCGCGAGTACGGCCTGCCGGCCGTGGTGGGGGTGGCGGGGGCCACCCGGCTGATCAGGGATGGCCGGCGGATCCGCGTCCACGGCACCGACGGCTACGTCGAACTCCTCGACTGAACCACCGGGTGGCCGAGCTGCCGCGCCGCGGCGTCACAGGGCCGTTCCCGAGCGCCCGGCGATCCGGGGGTGACCGCCGGCCGCCCGGGGCGGAGGACTTTCGCGGGCTCGCCTGGGTAGGCGTGGAGGCTCGTCGAGAAAAGGAGCGTCGCGGTGCATTCCTCCCAGGAGCAGCTCGTCAGTCAGGTGCGGTCCGGCATGAAGGTCGTCGACAGCGACGGCAAGGAGCTCGGCAAGGTGGAGTTCGTCAAGATGGGCGACCCGCAGGCGGTGACGACCGAGGGGCAGGAGCCGGACGCCCGGCCCGGCGTCGTGCCGGTCCTGGCCGACATCTTCCGGGACCCCGAGCCCGACCTTCCGCCCGCGCTGGCGGCGCGGCTGGTGCGTACGGGGTTCGTCAAGGTGGACGCCAAGGGCCTGTTCTCCCGCGACCTCTATGTCGTCCCGGATCAGGTGGCCGACGTCGAGGGGGACGTCGTGCGCCTGAACGCCGGCGCCGGCTCGCTGGCCAGGGAGACCTGACTCGGCGGCTCCGCCGCACGGCCGCGTGCGCGGGGCGGGCGACGCCGGGTATGCGGGACGGGGGCGCCGGGTATGCGGGGCGGGTGGCGCCGGCTTCACCGCCGGGGGTGCGGCGGGAAGAGGGCGGTGACGGCGCGGATCACGGCGGCGCGGCGGGCGGCCGGGGTGGGGTCGGCGGCGGCCTTCGGGGCGAGGGCGGCGAGCTCGGTCTGGTCGCTCCAGGTTTGGGCGATCTGGGAGACCAGGGCCATGATGTCGACCGGGTCCCAGGTGGCGTCGAGGAGGCCGTCCCGCTGCGCGCGGCGGAGCCGGTCCAGCTTGGCGGCGATGGCGTTGCGGTACGGGCTGGGCCCGTCGCCCGCGGCGCCCCCGGAGGCGTCCGCGGCGCCGGTGGCGGCCAGTTCGAGGCGGCCCCAGGCGATGAACCGGTGCCGGCCGGGATGGGCGGTGAAGTAGTCGAAGAGCTGGGCGGCGTAGGAGGGCAGGTCGGCCGGGTCCAGGTGGATGGCGCCGGCCGCCTCGGCCAGCTCCGCCGCGGCCACGTGCCGGTACAGGGCCTCCTTGGTGCGGAAGTAGGCGTAGACGCGTTCCTTGCTGGTGCGGGCGGCCTTGGCGATCCGGTCCACGCGGGCGCCGGCGATCCCGTGCCGGGCGAACTCGTCGCGTGCGGCGGCGACGATCCGGTCGCGGGTGTCGGTGGTGGCCATGCCTCTCACCTTAACCAACCGAACAGTTCGGTTTTACGCGCGGCCCGGTCCGGCGCCCCGGTCACCACGCCACCGGCGTCCCGGCCCGCTCACCCGGGAGCGGGCCGGGAGGCTCAGTGCGCTCTGGCCGTGCGGCGGGCGGTGAGCCGGGCCGCGTACTCCTTGACGGTCAGCACGAGGGCCAGGGCCTCGGGGCCCAGGAGCAGGGTGACGCAGAGCAGGCGGTACCAGAAGGCGGCCGTCAGCGGCCCCTCGGCCAGCCCCTCGGCGGCCCAGGCCAGCGCCTCCGCGAAGACCGGCAGCAGCAGGACGCAGAACCAGACGATCACGCCGGCGAAGCCCGCCAGCCAGACCCACCGGAACCAGCGGCCCACGCGCAGGTCGGTGTCCGTCGCGTCCGCCAGCTCCGCCGTCTCCTCGGCCGTCAGCCGCCAGAGGGCGCGCTTGAGCATCAGCGACTTCACCCGCCACAGGTTCCGGCAGCCCAGGGCGTTGAGCAGCACCGCGTACAGGTCGGTGCGCAGGAAGACCAGGCTCTGCCAGAGCATCTGCATGACCTTGATGAACACCCAGGCGGCCAGCAGCTTCCCGGCCAGCTCCGGGGCGTGCCAGACGCCGGTGTCGATCAGCAGCCGCCCGGTGAGCAGCACGGCCAGCAGGACGGAGTCCACGGCCAGGCCCGCCAGCAGGGGCCCGTAGCGCTGACGGCGGGGAAGCGTCCAGAGCTGGGTGAGGTCCGTCTCGAAGACCAGCATCCACAGGCGGCGGTCGACGCCGAAACGGGTCTGGATGCCCAGCGCCCGCGCGCCGAGCCAGTGGCCGCACTCGTGGCTGGCCGCCGCGAACCAGACGAACGGCAGCCAGGCCAGCGCGCTCAGCCCCACGTCGTCGAAGGGGAACGCGTCCACCGCGGGATCGGGCAGCAGGCCGGGCCGGAAGACGAAGACGGCCACCGCGTAGACCAGGCAGGCGGCATAGAAGACCCAGGCCGTACGGCCGAAGAACGGGCGCACGGTCTCCGGGCGCACGCTGGTCATCCAGCGGCGGGCCTGGATCGGCGCGGTGCGCACGGGCTCCACGGCGTCCCGAGCGGCCTCCTCCTCGTCGGAGGCCAGGAAGCCGAGCTCGCCGAGGGTCGCCACGAAGGACACGACGTTGACCGGCTCGCCGGCGAACGCCTCGGCCTCGGCCGCCGCCTCCTCGACGCTCGCGCCGCGCCGGAGCGCGGCGATCACCACCCCGCCCACCGCCGGGATCGTCACGAACGTGCCGCTGGCCGGGTCGCCGACCAGGACCTCGTCGTCGCCCTCGGGCACGACGCTGAGCGGCTTGAGCCGCACCGGAGCGGTGCCGGAGGCGCTCATCCGCGCTCGCCCGCCCGCCCCGGGGCCAGGGCGCACACCCGGCAGTCCGGGTTCCTGGGCAGGGGCTGCCACTCGGGCACCAGCCCGGTGCGCAGATCCAGGGTGACGCGCCGGCCGGCCGCGCGGGGCGGCTCGTACCCGGTGAGGTAGCGCTGCGCCTCCAGGGCGAGCAGCGAGCCGACCTGCATCGCCATCGGCCCGGTGAGCGGGTTGCTCAGCTTCATGTTCTCCACGATCCGGTACGCCACCGCGTCCGCGTCGTCCCCGGTCGGCCGGTCGGCGTAGTCGCAGGCCAGGCAGGCCGTGCGGCCGGGGTCCACGGACAGGTACATGAGCTGGCTGCGGTTGGCGCCCCCCAGCACGTACGGGACGCCGTTGCGCACCGCGGCCTCGTTCGCCCAGAGGTTGGCGTGCGGATGGCCGTCGAGGCCGCCCGCGACCAGATCCACGCCCTGGATGAGATCCTCCAGGTCCTCGGGCGCGGAGACCCAGCGGTCGGCGGCGTGCACCTTGATGCGCGGGTCGTAGTCGCGCACCCACGCGGCGGCCCGCTCGGCCTTCGACAGCCCGATGTCGGCGTGGTGGTAGAGGAACTGCCGGGCGAAGTTGCGGGACTCGACGCGGTCCTGGTCGACCAGGGTCATCTCGCCGACCCCGAGACCGGCCAGGCACTGCACCAGGGAGGAGCCGCCGCCGCCGACCCCGAGCACGAGGACGTGCGCCCGGCTCAGCGGCCGGTGGAAGGCGGCCCGCTGCCGCTCCAGGCCGGCGTAGGTGCCGTAGAAGCTGAGGTTGGAGAAGTGCCGTTCGTCCTCGTCGGGGTCGCCGAGGGTACGGCCGTCGGCGTCCTCCACCAGGCCCAGGGAGTCGAGCCCGGTCAGGCCGCCGCTGACGTCCTGCTCCGAGAGCGGGATGCCGCGCCGCTGGAGCGAGACGCTCAGCTCGGCCGCGGTCTGCGGCGCCCGGCGCAGCTCGGCCAGCAGCGCGGCCACGTGCCCGTCGGGGTCGTCCAGGGTGATCGCCTCGCGAGCGTCGAAGACCACCAGGAGATCCTCGCCGATCGTCTCCCACTCGCATTCCTTCAACGCCACACGCATCGTGCCTCCGCGCCAGCCGGTACATATGCCAGAACCCGCGGGGAGGGGCGTGCCGCCCCTCCCCGCGGGGGAAATCGTCAGGCGGTGTCAGAGCCTCACGTGGCGGGGTTCTGAGTAGCCTTGACGGACTCGACCTTCTTGACCTTGATCTCCATGATGTGCCTCCTCATGGTTCGTGTGGCGCCAGATGCCAACGTGACCAGAGTGCGGCCTGGTGCTGAAATAGCGCTGATTTTCCGCTGAACGTCCACTTAGGCTGCCAGCGGTGATCAAATATGACGATCACCGGGGAAGTCAGCGGCTTGGAGGCTTGGGACGAAGTGACCGTCGAGGGCGTGGAGTTCCGCCTGCTGGGGCCCGTGGGGGTGTGGCACGCCGGGCGGCGGCTGGGCCCGTCCACGCCGCAGCAGCGGACCATCCTGGCGATGCTGCTGCTCGAACCGGGACGGCCGGTGCCCGTGGCCCGGCTGGAGACCGCGCTGTGGGCGAGCGAGCCGCCCGGCTCCGCCCGCAACGCCGTCCAGGGGCACATCTCCCGGCTCCGCCGCCTGCTGGCCCCGTTCCCCGAGGCGGCGCTGACCACCTCGGCGCGCGGCTACTGCCTGACCGCCGGGCGCGACCGGATCGATCTGCACCGCTTCCGTGAGCTGGTCCGCGACGCCGGGGGAGAGGCGGACCCGGAACGCGCCGCCGGCCTGCTGTGCGCGGCCCTGGCGCTCTGGCAGGGCCCGCCCCTGGCGGACGCGGCGGGGCGGTGGCTGCCCGACGTCGTGGTGCCCGGCCTGGAGGAGGAGCGGCTGGCGGCGCTGGAACGGCGGGCCGCGCTCGACCTGCGGCAGGGACGGCACGAGGAGGTCGCGGCGGAGCTGGCGCCCCTGGTGGCGGAGAACCCGCTGCGGGAACGGCTGGTCGCCCTGCTGATGACGGCGCTGTCGCGCGGCGACCACCGGACGGAGGCGCTGGCCGTCTTCCGCGGCGCCCGGCGGCGCTTCGCCGAGGAGCTCGGCATCGAGCCGGGCGAGGAGCTGCAACGCCTGCACCAGGCGATCCTGGCCGGCCGCGACGAAACGCCGGCGACCCCCACGACCGCCGCCGCGAACGGTGAGACCGCCCCGGCGTACCTGGCCGTGCCGCGTCACCTTCCGCCGGACACCGAGCCGTTCACCGCCCGCGAGGAGGAACTGGCCGCCCTGGACCGGCTCACCGCCCCGGGGCCGGGGCCGGGGCCGCGGCAGGCGCCGCCGCCGTGCGTCGTCACCGGCACGGGCGGCGTCGGCAAGACCACCCTGGCCGTGCACTGGGCACACCGCGTCCGCGACCGCTTCCCCGACGGCCAGCTCTACGTCAACCTCCAGGGCTACGGGCCCACGCACGCCGCCCGGTCCCCGGCCGAGGCGGTGCGGCTGTTCCTGGACGCCCTGCACGTGCCGTCCGAGCTGATCCCCGCCACGCTGGAGGCGCAGGCCGGGCTCTACCGCAGCCTGCTGGCCGGGCGCCGCATGCTCATCCTGCTCGACAACGCCCTCGACTCCGACCAGGTGCGCCCGCTGCTGCCCAGCGCGCCCGGCTGCCTGGCGCTGATCACGAGCCGGGCCGAGCTGACCGGCCTGGTCGCCGCGGAGGGAGCCCGTACGCTGTCGCTGGGGCTGTTCTCGCCCGCCGAGTCCCGCGAGCTGCTGACGCGCCGGCTCGGGGCGGCCAAGGTGGGCGCCGAGCCGCAGGCGGTGGACGACATCGTGGCCCGGTGCGCGGGGCTGCCGCTGGCCCTGTCCATCGTGGCCGCCCGCGCCCAGGCCCGCCCGGCGTTCCCGCTGCGCGCGCTGATCACGGGGCTCGAAGGGGCGGACGGCCAGGACGAGCCGGAGGCGACCGGCGGCCTCGACGTCTTCGACGGGGGCGACACCAGGACGAACATGCGTACCGTCTTGTCGTGGTCCTACCGGGCGCTCAGCCCGGAGGCCGCGCGCCTGTTCCGGCTGCGGGGCCTGTTACCCGCGCCGGAGATCTCCGCCGCGGCCGCCGCCAGCCTGGCCGGGGTCCCCGTGCGCGAGGCCCGCCGCCTGCTCACCGAGCTGACCCGCGCGAACCTGGCGGCCGAGCCCGCACCCGGCCGGTACGGCTGGCACGACCTGCTCCGCGCGTACGCCGAGGAGCTGACGCTCCTGCACGACTCCGCGGACGAGCGGCGCGAGGCCCTGCACCGGCTGCTCGACCACTACCTGCACAGCGCCCACCTCGGCGAGGGGCTGCTGGAGCTGCTGCACCGCGTCCCCCTCACCCTGGCCAGGCCGCGGCCCGGCGTGGTCGTGGCCCGCATCGCCGACCGCGCGCAGAGCCTGGCCTGGTTCGGCCGCGAGCACCGGACGCTGCTGGCGGCGATCCGGCACGCCGCGCGCACCGGGTTCGACACGCACGCCTGGCAGCTCGCCTGCGCCTGCTGGGGCTTCCTGTCCCAGGAGGGCCGCTCCGACGACCAGGCGGCGATGTACCGGATCGCGCTGGAGGCCGCCGAGCGGCTGGCCGACCCGGCCGCGCAGGCGCACGTCCGCGTCGGGCTCGCGCAGGCTCTCATCCGCCTCGGCCGGGACGAGACGAGCGGCGCCCACCTGCGGCAGGCCCTCGGCCTGTTCCGCACGCTCGGCGACCCGGTCGGGCAGGGCGTCTGCCTCACGTACCTCAGCCTGCTGGAGGATCGCCAGGGCCGGTACGCCGAGGGCCTGGCGCTGAGCGAGGAGGCGCTGCGGCTGCACCGCGCGGCCGGCGACCGCGCGGGCGAGGGCCGGGTGCTCAACAACGTCGGCTGGTTCCACGCCCGGCTCGGCGCGTACGGGGAGGCGCTGCGCCGCTGCGAGGAGGCCCTGCTCATCCACCGCGAGCTGGACGACAGGCCGGGCGAGTCGGCCACCCTCGACAGCATGGGCTACATCCACCACCTGCTCGGCCAGTACGACGAGGCGATCGCCTATTACCTGCGGTCGTTGTCGTGGCGGGGCGGCAAGCGCGCGCTGGGCGCCCGGACGTTGCGGCGGCTGGGGGAGGCCCAGGTGGCGGCGGGCCAGGTGGCGGAAGGGCGGCAGACCCTGGGACGCGCCCTCGACCTGATCGCCGAGCTGGCCCCGGGCGACGCCGACGCCCTCCGCGCCAGAATCCACGGACTCGGCGAACACCCCCCGCGATGACCCCGGCCCCACCACACGGCCGGCCACCGCAGGCCCGCCCTCCCGAACCTCTCCCCGCCCCGACCCCCGAGCCTGCCGGTCGGCCGGCCCGCCGGGACCGGCTCCGCGCCGGCCGGACGCACGGCCGTGCCTGTGGTGATGGTGTTGTCACTGTGACGTCAGGGGCTGTTCTCATCTTGGCGTGATTACTTTGCGCATGCGATCGCAAACCCTCCGTAGTCATTGCGTGAAAGGATCTCCATGCGCCGTACCCTCACCAGGATCCTCGCAGCTCTCGTCGCCGCCGCGACGCTCGGCGTCGTGGCGCCCGCGCCCGCCCAGGCGGCAAGTCCGGCCTACTTCGTGATCACCGACATCACCCGCGAGCAGTTCGTCGTCCAGCTCACCGACCCCGGCAAGATCCAGCATGCTCGCGACCTGCTCAGCGGCACCACCACGGACCGGCCCCACGTGTACGGGCGCATCGCCAAGGCCCCGGCCTCCTACAACCCGCGCTGGAGCTACCACCTGCGGGCCGACACGGTCGACTTCTTCGACGTCGCGATCGAGGTCTGCGACGCGACCATCCCGTACGTCGAGGATCACCTGGACGAGGCCGGTGGGGCGTTCCTGCCCGGCCTGATCTGGTGCCCCTGGACGTCCCGGCTCATCCGCGAGCTACCCGCCGCGTCCTGACGCCGTCCGCCGTCGCGGCCCCCGGAGCACCGCTCCGGGGGCCGCCCCCATTCCGAAAACCGGCCGGCCGGCTGTGCCGGTGAGGCGCCGCGGCGGTGTCAGGCGGCCCGGGTGGTCGCCGGCGTCCGGGCCAGGAACGGCAGGACCACCTCGGCCATCTCCTCGGGCACCTCCTCGGCGAGGTCGTGGCCGGCGTCGAAGACGTGGCCGGTGACGTCGTCGGCCATGATCCGCATCTGCGACTCGTTGCGGTCGCCGATGAAGGCGGAACCGCCGAGCGTCAGCACCGGGATGTCGAGCTTGCGCCGCGCCGCCTGCCGGTTCTGCTCGGCGTCGACGAGCATCGCCCGGTAGATCGAGAGCATCGCGCGGATGCCGCCGGGCATGGAGTAGCAGCGCACGTACTCGTCGATCGCGTCGGGGGTCGCGCTGTCCGGGCGGCTGCGCTCGAACTTGATCATGTACGTGATCAGCTCCCGCTCGTGTCCGGCGATCAGCATCTCCGGCACGTCCGGCTGGAAGTAGAAGCCCAGGTGCCACAGGTGCATGCCGCTGGAGACGTTCTCGGCGGTGAGCGCGGTGTGGTCCTCGAAGCCGAACCCGGGGAACAGCGCCTCGGCGAACACGAGGGCGGTGACGCGGTCGCGGTGGCGGGCGGCGAGCTGGTAGCCGATCACCGCTCCCCAGTCCTCGCCGATCACGGCGTAGCTCTCGTGGCCCAGACCGCTCATCAGCGCGGCGATGTCGTCGCTCATCGTCGCGGAGTCGTATCCGTCCGCGGGCCGGGCGGAGTCGCCGAGACCGCGCAGGTCGGGGACCACGACGGTGTACTGGGGCGTCAGCTTGGGGACGAGGTGCCGCCAGTGGTAGCCGGTCTTGGGGACGCCGTGCAGCAGCACCACCGCCGGCCCGGACCCGGCCGTGCGATAGTGCAGGCTCGTCCCGTTGACGGCGGCGCGGCCGGTGCGGACGGGGGTCCCCTCGTGGTCGAACATCGGAAGCTCCTTATTGTGGATCGCTTGATACAGATTTCGGGCAGGAAAGCTCAGTCGAGGGTGGCGAGCGCCACCTCCACGAGCGACTCGAGGGCGCGGGCGTCCGGCGTGATCTTCGCGGACACCAGCAGGCCGTTGAGAAAGGTGACGAGGAACGCGGCGAGCGTGTGCGGGTCGTGCCGCGCGGCGATCTCGCCGCGCTCCGCCGCGACCCGCAGCACCTCGGCGATCGCGTCCCGGGCGGCGTCCTGCATGTCGCGCACGATGCGCCCGGTCGCGGAGTCCTCCGGCAGGCGCTCGCACGCGGCGTTGACCGCCAGGCAGCCCCGGCCTTCGTGCTCGGCGGCGATGCGGACCCGCTGGGCCAGCATCATACGGATCGCCGAACGGGCGTCCGTCCCCTCCTCCAGGCTGCGCAGGGCGGCCGCCGCGAGCGTGCTGCGGTAGTGCTCCAGCGCGGCCCTGTAGAGGCCGTCCTTGTCGCCGAACGCCGCGTACAGGGATCCCTGTCCGATCCCCAGCAGCTGCGTCAGGTCGCGGACGGTGGTCGCCTCGTAGCCGCGCGTCCAGAACAGCTCCATGGCGCGGCTCACCGCCGCCTCGGTGTCGAACTCCCGGGTCCTTGCCATGGCTCCTACCGTAGCGTATCTGGATCGTACGTTCAAGAAAGCGCCGCCGGCGACGTTCCGCGACGTGCAGGCTTCGCGTCAGCGTGTGGGCGGGGCGAGCGTGAGGGTGCCGCTGCCGGTGTCGAGCTCGGCCGCCGTGCCGAGCGGAACGGCGTGCGGATCCGGGCCGTGCCCCACCTCGAGGCCGCCGAGTACGGGGATGCCGAGCGGGGTGAGCCGGTCGCGAAGGACGTCGATGAGGTTCCAGCCGCGGTCGGTGTAGTCCTCGAAGCCGGGGAACCGCCCCAGGGCGACTCCCCGGAGGCCGTGGAGGGCGCGGGCGCGGATCAGCTGGGTGAGCTGCCGGTCGATCTGCCCGAGCCCGACCGTCCGTTCGGCCTCGATCAGCAGGATCGCCCCGTCGAGGTCCGGCAGCCCGGCGCCGACCATGCCGGCCAGCGCGCCCAGCGACCCGCCCAGCAGGTGGCCGCGGGCGCGACCCGGCACCTCGGCGGCGACCGAGAGCAGCCCCGGATTGCGATGGTGCGTCACGGGTTCGGCGCTCGTCAGCAGACGATGTACGGTCGCGGCCGCGTTCGGGCCGACCAGGCAGCCGTGGATGCCGGGGACCCGGCACTGACGCCAGAGGGCCAGGTGCAGGTAGGTGATGTCGCTGAATCCCACCAGCGGTTTCGGGTCCGCGCGGATGGCCCCGAAGTCGAGCCCGTCCAGGATGCGGTAGGCCCCCGCCCCGCCTCGCGTCGTGATGACCGCCCGGACCTCGGGGTCGGCGAAGGCGGCGTTGAGGTCGGCGAGCCGGTCGGCGTCGTGTCCGGCCAGGTAGCCGCGCTGGTCCAGGACGTGCTCACCCACCTTGACCCGCAACCCCCAGCCGGTCAGAAGCCGGGCGAGGTCCTCGACCGCGGTGGCGTCGGGGAAGCTGGCCGGAGAGACGAGAGCGACATGGTCGCCCCTCTGCAGCCGCGGCCAGGAGCGCTCTGAGAGCTCATGCGATGCAGTCATCATCGATGCCCTATATCCCTGTTTCACGGGCGTCTCAACCGCGCGACCGCGCCCGGTGGCCTCGTCGATGGTGGGGCTCAGCGGGGACGCAGGCCATCGAAGGCCAGGTCGAGGAGGCGTTCGGCGGTGTCCGGCGGGGCGGTCGTCTCGTTGACCCAGGCGACGGCCGTGGCCATCTCGATGAGCTCGGCGCCGGTCAGGTCGGCTCGCGCCTGGCCGCGGGCTCGTGCGTGGCGCAGCAAGTCGGTGGCGGCCTGTTCGACGGCCCGGCAGCGGGCGCCCAGCGGGCCGTCCCCCGTGCGGGTCGCCCGCGCGTAGCTGGTGGCGATCCCGCGATAGCGGGCGATGTGCCGTACGAGGGCGGAGGCCCACTCACGCAGGACGTCCCGCGACTCCGGCTCCCCGAGCAGGTCGCCGGCCAGCGCGGCGAGGCCGTCGAGGCTCTGGCCGACGACCTCGGCCGTCAGCGCCTCCTTGTCGGGAAAGTGGCGCCACAGCGTGCCCGGTCCCACTCCCGCGCGGCGGGCGATGTCGTTCATCGCGGCCGCCTCCACGCCGACCTCGTCGAAGAGCGCGGTCGCCGCCTCGATCAAAAGAGCCCGGTTGTGGCGGGCGTCACTGCGCCGGGGGTGTCCGGTCATCACGTCGTTCCCTCTCCCTGTCGTAACGGAGTGGCACTCCGGTACTATTCGGAGCGCCACTCCGGATTCTAGTGAGGAGCTCGTTCATGAAGTCGACTCTGCCGTCGATCGGTGCGGTGGGACTGTGGGTGCCCGGCATGGACCTGCGTTCACCGGCCGCCGCCGCCGAGGCCGCCGCCGAGGTCGA
The DNA here is from genome assembly GCF_000725485.1 of Nonomuraea candida. Lineage (GTDB taxonomy): Bacteria > Actinomycetota > Actinomycetes > Streptosporangiales > Streptosporangiaceae > Nonomuraea > Nonomuraea candida. The sequence continues at coordinate 122,718 of NZ_JOAG01000048.1, forward strand.
GACGCTCGGCTACGGCGCCCTGTGGCTGAGCGAAGGGCTGGTCCGTGACCCGTTCATGGAGGCGGCCACGCTGCTGGGCGCCACCGGTTCGCTGGTCGTGGGAACGGGCATCGCGGTGATCTGGGGCCGCCACCCCCGGATGATCAGGTCGCAGGCGCGGGCGCTGCTCGACGCCCATCCCGGCCGGTTCGTGCTGGGACTCGGCACGTCGCACGCCCGGCTGGTCGAGGGCGTGCTGGGCCTGCGCTACGAGCGGCCGTTGGCGGCGCTGCGCGAGCACCTCGACCGCCTGGACGAGCCCGATCCCATCCTCGAACTGGCCGGGATCGACGGCGGCCCGGCGCCCCGGGCGCCCCGGGTGCTCGCCGCGTTGGGCCCCCGGGCGCTCGAACTGGCGCGGGACCGGTCTGCCGGCGCGTTCTCGTACCTGGTCACGCCGGAGCACACGGCCGACGCCCGCGCGGTGCTGGGGCCGGATCGTGCCCTGATCGTCGAACAGGCCGTGGTGACCGGAGTGAGCGCCGCCGAGGCGCGGGCCAGGGCGCGCGCCCACCTCGCCGGCTACCTTCCCGGCGCGCCGTACCGGGCGAGCTGGCGGCGGCTCGGGTTCGACGACGCCGACTTCGCCGACGGCGGAAGCGATCGCCTGGTCGACGCGCTCGTGGCGATCGGCGACGACGAGATCGCGACGCGGGTCGGCGCCCACCTGGCCGCCGGCGCCGACCACGTGTGCCTCCAGGCGCTGCCCGCGGACCGGGCCACCCTCCCGCTCGACCAGTGGCGCCGGCTCGCCCACCTCACCCGCCGACCGGCCGGCTCCACCGCCGTCCCGCTCAGCTGAGAGGCCGTCCGGGGCCGCCGACGAAGGGCCATCGTCCATCGGGATGCGGCGAGGTGGGCGTGGCCCGCCCGGCCGAACTCCGTCAGCCGCCGGTGTACGTCTTCGTCGCCGTCCGATCCACGTCAGCCGACGGCGTACGCACGAGTGATCGTCTGGGTCACCCCCGCGCCCGACGAGTCCGACGCCGTCGCCCGCAGTGACACGAAACCGGCCCGGTCCGGGTTCGGCAGCACGGCCGTCCACCGTGTGCCGTCGCGCACGACCGGCACCTGCCGCCAGCCGGCGCCGGTGGACATCTCCAGCCGCATCGAGGTGACCGCCGCCTCCGCGGCGCCGGGATTGCGCTCCGCCCACAGCGGCACGCGGGTCTCGCTGCCGGGCCTGGCGCGGTTGTGGTCGTCCAGGCCCTCGGGCGCGTACCGGACCGCCATGAGCGGCGTGGCCATCGAGGTTCCGTTCATGCTCTGGTGGCCGCCGCCCGGTGCGGCGGCCATGATGGCGACACCTCGTGCCCGATGGGGTCGCTGATGTCGGGGTCGTCGCTGAAGTTACGCGCATGGACCACCGCGTCCTTCAGCTCCGGGTGCTCGGAGTCGTAACCGGAGTCGAGCACCGCCACGGTGATGCCCTTGCCCGTGAGGCCCCACTGCCAGGCTTGCGGGGCGCCGATCTGCTTCACGCTCTCGGAGAGCGAGTACGACCTGCGGCCGTCCAGCCAAAGCTTGTTCCTGTTCGCGAGGGTGCGTACGGAGGTCGGGTTCCGCCAGGTCGCGGCGGCCTCCGCCTTCGGCAGGCGGGTGGCGCTCATGCCCAGGGCGGACAGGCGCAGGGTCGCCCGCAGGCCGGTGGCGCCCTGGGAGATGACGGGGATGTCGGGCCTGCCGGCGTCGCCGTAGCCCCATTCGAGGAGCTGGGTGACGTCGAAGAGGCGCCGGTCGAGTGCGCCCCCGGCGATCAGGGGCGCGGCGTCGGACGGGATCACGTACAGGTGGCTGTCGCGTACCCGGCTCGCGAAGCTCACCTGCCTGCCGGGCCCCGGCTCGATGCGGTGACGGGCGCCGGTGACCAGCACGCGGTCACCGGTGATCAGGGTGACGCCGTTCTCCTGGGCAGACCGTTCGGCTGCCGCGGTGGCCGGTGGGGCGATGACCACTCCCGCCAGGAGAGCGGCGGCAAGCACTGTTCTCGACAACATACACATACTTGTCTGCCACAGGGGATCGCCTTACAGATCTCCGGCGGGCCGACCGGTGGGGCAGGACTGTCGGGCGGGTTCGAGGTGATCGGCGAGCCGGCGGAGGATGACCGCGAACCGGCCGCGGAGACGTAAGAGAACGCGCGGGCGGGTGTGCGGCGGGATCATGCGTAATCGCTCGGCCTCGGCTTGCCGTTCGGCGAGGTGAGCTCGGCCCCACTCCTCATGCATGAAATACATGCAAGCCTCTCCTCAGGGATCTTCGGGGAACGCGTGGTAGAAGATGAAGATCGGGCGGGTGCCCGGCGGAGCCTCGCTCGATTCGACACGCGACTTCGTCAGCTCGCGCCACGGCGCCAGCACGGCATTGAGCTGCCCGGCGAGCTGCCAGAGTTCGTCCCTGGTGAGCCGGAGGTGGTGGCTGCCTCCGAAGGCCACGTCCTGCCATTCCTCGGGAAGCGTCGTCCGCGTGCGTTCGAAGTCGCGCAGCCGCTCGAACTGGTCGATGACCCACTGTGAATTACATGCCCGCACCACGGCTCTGGCTTCCGGGGTCTGGAGATCCAGCACTGCCAACCCGCGCATGGCTGCTCGCACCCAGCGTTCCCGGCTGTCCCGGGCGAGTTCCGGCACGTCCTCGATCAAGCCATGCTTCTGCATCTGCCGCAGGTGATAGCTCACCTGGCCGGGGTCGGCATCCATCCGGCGGGCGAGCTCGCTCACCGTGACAGGGCCGACCCGGAACAGGAGGCTGAAAAGCCGCATACGAAACCGGTTGGTCAAGACCCTGAGCACGTCCAGGTCATCGATCTGTTGCATGGCGACGACCGTAAGACCAGCAGGTAAGAAGGCTCAAGAGTGCTACTGGATCTTGGAATCGCGGGGGTTTCACTCCGGGCCCGCTTCCGCTCGCCGTGGCGGACTGTCGTCTTCAAGGCTGCCAGCCAACAGGCGCGGGTCCCGGATGACGGTCTTGACGAGTCAAATGAACGCTTTTTTAATTCGCACAAGGGCGCATTCCGGCCCCGGCGTACTGGACGCATCCTCGACCACCTGGGCACCACCTCACGACCGAGACTTCCCAGCACAGACGGGAGCGGGGCAATGAAGGTACAGATCGACTCCGAACGCTGTCACGGCCACGGCCGCTGTTACGACCTCGCACCAGGCCTGTTCGGCGAGGACGACGAAGGGTACGGGAGAGTGCTCGGCGGCGGTGCGGTGCCCGACGGGCAGGAGCCGGGGGCGCGGCTGGCGGCGTCCAACTGCCCCGAGCGGGCGATCGAGGTCGTGAACGGGGCCGCGCGATGAGCGGGGACGAGCGGTTCGGCATGGAGGTCGAGGAGTCGCGCGAGAACCGGGTGTTCGGGACGGTCAGCGAGATCGTCACCGGCCCGGTCTCCGACTGGGCGACCGACTTCTCCCATGTCGATCCGGTCTGGGCGGCCGATCCGTACCCGATCCAGGACGAGCTGCGGCAGCGCTGCCCGATCGCGCACACCAGCCGGTTCGGCGGGGTGTGGCTGCCCACCCGGTACGAGGACGTGGCCGCCATCGCCTACGACACCGAGCGCTTCTCCTCCCGCGCGATCATCGTGAGCAACGTCCGGCCGCCGCGCGAGCTGGCCCCGGTCGGCGCCGTGCCGCCGATCTCGTCCGACCCGCCCTTCCACCACGACGCGCGCAAGCTGCTGCTGCCGGCCTTCACCAAGAGCGCGGTGGCCAGGCAGGAGGCGGCGACGCGGGAGTTCTGCCACGCGCTCATCGACTCGTTCGAGGGCAGGGACGTCGTGGACGCCGCCTTCGAGTACGCCCAGCACATCCCGATGCGGGTGATCTCCCACATGCTCGGCTTCCCGCCCGAGGACGGGCCGCAGTTCCGCGAGTTCATCGAGAACGCGCTGGAGAGCGTGAACCGGCCGCCCGAGGAGCGCGCCGAGGGCTTCGCCCAGCTGTCGGACTACCTGCTCGCCCAGATCCGCGATCACGTCGACCACCCGCGCGACGACCTGACGAGCTACCTCATCGACGCCGAGCTGTACGGGCGCAAGCTGGAGCCCGCCCACGTCATCGGCACGATCACGCTGCTGCTCATCGCGGGCATCGACACGACGTGGAGCGCGATCGGCGCCTCCCTGTGGCACCTGGCCAAGACCCCGCGGGACCGGGAGCGGCTGGTGGCCGAGCCGGAACTGCTGCCGACCGCGATCGAGGAGTTCCTGCGGGCCTACGCGCCGGTCACGATGGCGCGTCTGGTCAAGGAGGACATGTCCTGGAACGGCGTGGACATGAAGGCCGACGACTGGATCCTGCTGTCGTTCCCGGCGGCGAACCGGGACCCGGCCCAGTTCGACCGGGCCGGTGAGGTGGTCATCGACCGGGAGGTCAACCGGCACGCCGCGTTCGGGCTGGGGATCCACCGCTGCGTGGGCTCGCATCTGGCGCGCATGGAGCTGCGGGTGGCGCTGGAGGTGTGGTTGTCGCGGATCCCGGTGTTCAGCCTGGCCGACCCGGCGGCGGTGACGTGGGCGGCCAGCCAGGTACGCGGGCCGCGTTCGCTTCCGCTGCGCATCGGGGCCGTCTGATCCGGACGCGGGCCGTGAGCGGCTGACCGGTCGCGATCGGGCGACTCGTCGGCCGGTCGGCCGGCCGGTCGGCCGGCCGGCCGATACGAGGGGTCCGGGCGGCGGGAAGCGGGCGGTGGGAAGCGGGCGGCGGGCGGCGGGGTGACAGGTGGTCGTCCGGGGCTCACTGTGGAGGTGTCGTGCGGCGTGTCAGGCGCCGCCCCGCCCGCTCGGAGGGGCCCGTGATCGATCCGGAGACCGTCGCACAGTACGGCCTGCCCGGCCATCTCAGGGCGGTGCCCGACGAGATCGACGCCGCCGACCTGCCCGTGACCGGCACGCTGCCGCCCGAGCTGGACGGCCGCTACCTGCGCAACGGCCCCAACCCCCTGCCCGGACAGCGCAGCGGCCACCTGCAGGCGGGCCACGGCATGCTGCACGGCGTCCGGCTGGCCGGCGGCCGTACCGCGTGGTACCGCAACCGGTGGGTGCGCACCGGCGCGTTCCACGGCCAACCGTTCGTCACCCCCGACGGCCGGTGGACCGGGCCGCCACGTCGGCAACGCCACGAGGACGACGCCGGCCGGGTGGTGCTCGACGCCGTCCGCTACCCGGCGGGCGAGTGGCAGGCGTTGTCGGCGCTGCTGTCGCGGGCCGACGCCGCGCGCGGCTTCGCCCCGGCGGCCGCCGCGGTCGGCCGGGCCCGGCTGGCGCGCGGGGTCCTCGACCCGGCCACCGGCGTCGCCGCGGAGCGGCAGCTCGACGACCGTTCGGTGGAGTTCCCCACGATCGACGACGACCTGACCGGGCGGCGCTCCCGCTACCTCTACACCGTCACGGGCACCGAGCCGCGCAGCCGCGACCGGTGCGCGATCGTCAAGTACGACGTCCTCGCCGGGGATCACGCCGGCGTGTACGAGCCGGACCCGGAGACGATGCTCGGCGAGGCGGTGTTCGTGCCGGGGACGCGGGGGCCGCGCCGGGAGGACGACGGCTGGCTCCTGACCGTCACCACGCGCCGCGACAGTCCGGACGGCGGAGCCGTGCCCTGGACGGGGCCGCCGGCAGGCTTCTAGAATCTAGATCTAGAATAAAAGTCCATTGCTGAGGGTGGGTCATGCCGCATCGGATCTATGTCGATGGTGAGTGGGCGACGGCGAGCGGCGGCACGCCGATCCCGGTGGTCAACCCCGCCACCGAGGAGACCTTCGACGAGGTGCCGCGCGGCGGGGCCAAGGACGTGGCCCGCGCGGTGGAGGCCGCCGCCGCCGCGCTGCCCGCCTGGTCGGCCCGGCCCGCCGCCGAGCGCGCCGAGCTGTGCGCCGCCGTCGCCAAGGGGCTGGAGGAGCGGGCCGGCGCGCTGGCGGAGACGATCGTGGACGAGCTCGGCATGCCGATCAAGCTGACCCGTGCCATCCAGGTGGGCGCGCCGATCCGGACGTTCGCCTCGATGCCGGAGATCGCGGCCGGCGTCGCCTTCGAGGAGCGCAGCGGCACCTCGGTGGTGTACCGGGACCCGATCGGCGTCGTCGGCGCCATCACCCCGTGGAACTACCCGCTGCACCAGATCGCCGCCAAGGTCGCCCCCGCGCTGACCGCGGGCTGCACCGTGGTGCTCAAGCCCAGCGAGGTCACGCCGCTGAACGCGTTCGCGCTGGCCGAGGTGATGCACGAGGCGGGCTTCCCGCCGGGCGTGTTCAACCTGGTCTCGGGGTTCGGGCCGGAGGCGGGGGAGGTGCTGGCCGCCCATCCCCTCGTGGACATGATCTCCTTCACCGGCTCCACCCGCGCCGGGCGGCGGGTGGCCGAGCTGGCCGCCGCCACCGTCAAGCGCACCGCGCTGGAGCTGGGCGGCAAGTCCCCGAACGTGCTGCTCGACGACCTCGGCGACGCCGCGTTCGAGGACGCCGTACGCAAGGGCGTGGCCGCCTGCTTCCTCAACTCCGGCCAGACCTGCTCGGCGCTGACCAGGCTGCTGGTCCCGCGCGAGCGGCTGGCGGAGGCGGAGCGGATCGCGGCCGGGGAGGCGGCGGCGTACCTGCCGGGCGACCCGCGGGACCCGGCCACCCGGCTCGGGCCGCTGGTCTCGGCGGCCCAGCGCGAGCGGGTGCGCGGGCACCTGCGCGCGGCGGCCGAGGACGGCGCGACGATCCTCACCGGCGGGCCCGGCGCGCCCGACGGGCTGGAGCGCGGCTACTACGTGCGGCCCACGGTGGTGACCGGAGTGGCGCCGCAGGCGCGGATCGCGCAGGAGGAGGTCTTCGGGCCCGTCCTGGTCATCCTGCCCTACGACGGGGAGGACGACGCGGTGCGCATCGCCAACGGCACCCCGTACGGGCTGGCGGCCGGCGTGCGCGCGGCCGACCCCGAGCGCGCCCACCGGGTGGCCCGGCGGCTGCGCGCCGGGCAGATCCGGATCAACGACGGCGCCCACAACGCGCTGGCCCCGTTCGGCGGCTACAAGCAGTCCGGGTACGGCCGCGAGTACGGCCGCCACGGCCTGGAAGAGTTCCTCACCACCACGTCCGTGCAGCTCTGAGCCCCCGGGAGAGTTCACCATGCGAGGCGTCATCCTGCGCGAGATCGGCAAGCCCGTCGAGGTCAGCGACGACCTGACGGTGCGGCGGCCCGGCCCGGGAGAGGTGCGGGTGCGGCTGCGCGCCGCCGGCGTCTGCCACTCCGACCTGTCCATGTGCGAGGGCCGGCTGCCCGCCCGGCTGCCGCTGGTGCCCGGGCACGAGGGCGCGGGCGAGGTGGTCGAGCTCGGCCCCGGCGTCAGCGGCCCGCCCGTCGGCACGCGCGTCATCCTGTCCTGGATCCCGCCGTGCGGCGGCTGCCACCTCTGCCTGGGCGGCCAGCCGAACCTGTGCGTGAGCGTCCCGCCGCCGGCGCCCACCGTGACCTTCGAGGGCGAGCCCGCGCACGCCGCGCTCGGCGTCGGCTGCTTCGCCGAGGAGACCGTGGTGGACGCGCGGGCCGCCGTCCCGATCCCGGACGACGTGCCGTTCGACGTGGCCGCGGTCGTCGGCTGCGCGGTGCTGACCGGGGTGGGGGCCGTGGTCAACACCGCCCGCGTCCGCCCCGGATCGTCCGTGCTGGTGATCGGCTGCGGCGGGGTCGGGATCAACGTGATCCAGGGCGCGCGGCTGGCCGCGGCGGCCCCCATCCTGGCCGTGGACCCGTTCCCGGAGAAGCTGGAGGCCGCCAGGGCGTTCGGGGCCACCCACGTCACCACCCCCGACGGGCTGGGCGAGGCGATCAAGGAGCTCACCGCCGGGGGTGGCGGGTTCGACTACGCCTTCGAGGTCGTGGGGCGGTCGGCGACGATCAGGCAGGCGTGGCGGGCCACCCGCCGCGGCGGCACCACCGTCGTGGTGGGGGCGGGCAGCGCGGAGGACCTGGTGTCCTTCAGCGCGGCCGAGCTGTTCTACACCGAGCGGCGGCTGGTCGGCTGCCTGTACGGCTCCGGCGACGTGCGCACCGACTTCGGCCGGCTGCTGCGGTTGTGGCGGGCGGGGCGGCTCGACCTGGACGGCCTGATCACCAGGCGGATCGGCCTCGGCGACGTGGGGGCGGCCTTCGCGGAGATGGGGTCGGGCGCGGTGATCCGGTCCCTGGTCACGTTCTGAGCCGGTGGCCTCGCTGACCCGGTGACCTCGCACCCGGTGACCTCGGGCACCGGCCGGTGACGTGGCGCCAAGGGTCACGGGGACAGCCGGGCCCGGGCGAAGTCGAGGGTGCGGGCGAAGCAGTCCTCGACGGCCGCCTCGCTGGCGCCCACCCACAGATGGTCCGCCCCGTCCACGAGGTGCAGGCCGGCGGGCACGCCGGCCCGGCGCAGGGCGCCGGCCAGACGGACGGATTGGTCGCACGGGACGATCGTGTCGGCGGCCCCGTGCAGGAGCAGGAACGGCGGCGCCTGCGGGGTGACGTGCGCGACGGGGCCGGCGTCGCGGGCACGGGCGGGATCGGCGGCGGGGGCGGCGCCGAGCAGGCGGGCCTCGAAGGTGCCCGGGTCGGTGGAGGTGGGGTCGAGCTCGGTGGGGGCGTACCAGGTGACGCACCCCCGCACCCCGGCGGGCCGGGTCAGCGCGGTGAGGGCGGCCAGATGGCCGCCGGCGGACTCGCCCCAGAGCACGGTGCGGTCGGGGTCCAGGCACAGCTCGGTGGCGCGCGTGCGCAGCCATGCCAGGGCGGCGGCGAGGTCGTCGCGCTGGGCCGGATGGCACGCCTCGCCGCTGAGCCGGTAGTCCGGGCACGCGACCGCGAACCCGGCCCGGACCAGGCGGGCGAACGGGCCAGGCCGCCACTCGCGCAGGCGCGGCCCCGGGTCGTCGCGCAGGCCCGTACGCCAGGCGCCGCCGTGCACGAAGACGACGACCGGCAGCGGCCGTGCGGCCCGCTCCTCGGGCAGCCAGAGGTCCAGCTCCAGCGGTCGGACGCCGTCGGGTACGGCGTAGGCGGCGCCCCGCAGCAGGCGGACCCCCGGCGCGGGCCGCGCCGGATGGGGCAGGGGCAGCACGGCGGGGTCGGGCGGGGCGAGCAGCTCCAGGGGGAAACGGCCGTTCATCGGGGCTCGCCTCCCGGTGGGGCGGGGGCGGGCGGAGCGTCGTTCATGACCTCACCTCTCTCATCGGGGGCAGCCGCCCAGCAGGGCGCGGGCGTTGGCGGTGGTCAGGGACGGCCAGGTCTCGCCTTCGACGGGGGCCGGCGCGGCGGCGAAGGCGCGGGCGTGCTCGGCCGCGGCCTCGGCGGGGGTCCAGCAGTAGTCGCTGCCGTACAGCAGCCGGGCGGGGTCGGCGAGGCTCAGCAGCGCCGGGATCTGGCGCGGGAAGGCCGGGCCGGCGGTGTCGTAGTAGAACCGGCGCAGCAGCGCCACCGCGTCGGGGGCCGGCCCCGCGCCGGGTGAGAACAGCCGCATGAAGCCGTTGATCCGGTCGGCCAGCACCGGCAGCGCGCCGCCGCAGTGCGGCACGATCACCTTCAGCCCGGGATGGCGGTCGAGCGTGCCGGCGAACAGCAGGTCCGTGACCGAGCGCGCGGTGTCGAAGATGAACTCGATCATCGGGCGGGGCCGGCCCAGCGCCGACTCCCGCCAGCACACCGGCGAGGTGGGGTGCAGGAACACGACGGCGCCCCGGCGGCCCAGCTCGGCGAAGACCGGCTCCAGCCGCGGGTCGCCGAGGTAGACGCCGTGCGCGTTGCTCTCCATCACGACGCCGTCGGCGTGCAGCACGTCGAAGGCGTACGCGATCTCCTCCAGCGACCCCGCCACGTCCGGCAGCGGCAGCGAGGCGAACAGCCCGAAGCGCGACGGATGGTCCCGTACGATGGCCGCCCCGTCCTCGTTGACCTCGCGGGCCAGCAGGCGCGCGGCGGCGTCGTCGCCGAAGTGCACGCCGGGGGAGGAGACGGACAACACGGCCCGGTCGATGCCCGACCGGCCCATGAGCTCCAGGTGGCGTCCGGCCGACCAGGAAGGCCAGGCGGGCACGCCGTCGGGCAGGTCGTGGCCGGCCGCGCGGGCCCGCCCGACGTAGGAGTCGGTGACGAAGTGGGCGTGGACGTCGATGAGACCGGTCACTAGGGCACCATCCTTACTGCGAGGCCCGCGTAGGGTCTTGTGGAAGGGACTCGGCGGGAGCCGGGGTGACGGCCTGGTTCGGTCGCCTGTGA
>NZ_JOAG01000049.1 GCF_000725485.1 Nonomuraea candida
GAACCCGGAAGTTAAGCTTCTCTGCGCCGATGGTACTGCACTCGGGAGGGTGTGGGAGAGTAGGTCACCGCCGGACAATTTTTGGGAAGGCCCCGACGCTGCGCGTCGGGGCCTTTCTGCGTTTCCAGAGGGTTATGCGCCCTGCGGGGTGGCGGGCGGGCTGGCTTGGGGGTGTTGGCTGGTGGGCCGGCTACCGGGGCGTGGGCTTGATGGGCTTTCTGCCTCCTGCTGGGTGCCCGCCGGCTGATCGCGGCATCGTCGGACCCGGAAGCCTCACGCCAGAGCCGAGCTGCACCACTGCGTGGGAGATAAGCCGCCCTGGCGCCTCTTCGCGTGGCGCGGCTTCCCGTCATGGATGTCCTGCTCGCGATGACGGTGGCCGCAAGTGCCGTCGGGAATGGGAACGGTGCGGTGGTGGTGGTTCAGGTGACGTGGGCGGCGATGGTCTGGGCGCAGACCAGGGCTTCGGTGTGCGTGGTGTCCACCTCCAGGTCATAGACGACGCCCTGGTGGACCACTTCCGCCTGCAAAGCGGCCATCCCCTGAGGGCGGTCTCCCCGGGCGATCTCGCGGCCGGCGGCGACCTTGCTGTCGCATCTGACGCCGACCCACAGGACGTTCAGGCCGGTGAGAGCCTTCTGCCAGCGCTGCTGTGAGCCCGCACCGCCGAGGAAGACGTCATCGACGATGACCCGGGCGCCCGCGCGGGCCATCGCGGCGATCCCTGCCGTCCACGCCACGTCCAGGGCCATGAAGGCCGACCCGACGTTCACGGCACCGTCGGGGGAGAACTCGATGCCCTTCTCCGAAGCCTGCAAGGATGCGGGCAGCGCCTCGACCATATTGTCGACTCCCAAGGCGAGCCATGGGTCTGGCAGGACTGCTTGCAAGCACCGGGAGATTCCGGACTTTCCCGAGCTGGAGGCACCATTCAGCACGATCACATGAGTCGTCATGGCGCCACCCTAGGGGCTTACCGAGGAGCCTCGAAACGCATTTTCGGCGGCGTAGCGGGCTGCGGCCCATGGGTCCGGTGCCTACAGAGCGTCTCTGGGCTCCCACAGAGCGTCTCTCGGCGTCTTAGCAGGGTCTCGTAGGTCCTCCTCCTGCCGGCGTCCCCTGGCTCCCGTGTCTCCCGGTTTTGGCGTCGTCTGCTCCTGCTGTCTCCCGGCTCCGTTCTCTGCTGGTCCGGCATCTCTCGATTTCGGACGCTTCTTGGCCCCGACGTTTCCTGGTTCCGGATCTCCAAGCTCCCTCGTTTCCTGGTTCCGGCGTGCCCCGGGTCCCCACGTCTCGTGCGCGATCGGAACATCGTCTGCCTCGGGACACGCCGCCGGGGCCGGCGCGGCTCTCAGGCCGGCACGGCCCCGCCCCTCTCGCCTGATATTGCCAGGTCCCTCGCCTGGCATGGCACGGTCACGGCGCGGGCCGGTACCGTCGTCCCGATCCGGGCGTGGTCTGGCCGGGGGTGGCCCGGTCTCGGTGCGGTCGGGTCTTGGTGCGGGCGGCGTCCATCGGGAACTGCCGCGCATGAGGGGGCAGGGGTGGTTCAGAGGTGGAGGGTGCCGGATAGTACGGTGACGGCTTTGCCTGCCAGGTGCACGCGGTCTCCGGCGTGGGTGACGTGGACGAGGCCGCCTCGGGCCGAGAGCTGGGCGCCGGTCAGGGAGGGGCGGCCGAGGCGGGCCGACCAGTACGGTGACAGTGCGCAGTGGGCCGAGCCGGTCACCGGGTCCTCCGGTACGCCCACGTTCGGGGCGAAGAAGCGGGAGACGAAGTCCGTCTCCTCGCCGAGCGCCGTGACGATGACGCCCCGGGCGTCCACCGCGGCCAGGGCGGCGATGTCGGGGGCCAGGGTGCGGACAGCTTCCTGCGACTCCAGCTCCACCAGCAGGTCGAGGGCGCTTTTTCCGACGCGTACCGGGGTGGCGCCGAGTGCTTTCTCCAGGCCCTCCGGAGTGGGGGCGGGGGTGACCTCCTTGGCGGGGAAATCCATTGTGATCATGTTGTCGGGGGCGCGATTCACGGTAAGCGTGCCGCCGGCCGTACGGAATTCGAGGGGGCCTGTCGCCGCGCCCGTGGAATAGAGCACGTGGGCGGTGGCGAGCGTGGCGTGACCACAGAGTGTCACCTCTACGGCTGGGGTGAACCAGCGCAGGGAATCGCCGAGCAGGAAGGCGGTCTCGGAGAGGTTCATCTCGGTGGCTACGCTCTGCATCCATCGGTCAGTAACCGGAGAGTCCAGCAGGCAGACCGCTGCGGGATTACCCTTGAAAGCTGTGTCGGTGAAGGCGTCGACAGTGAACAGGCGCACGTGACCGATCGTATACGGGGGGTCGGATATCCAGCTGCAAGCAGGCTGCAAGCCGTACAAAATGGAATTAGGGCTGGGCGTGTCGCGTGGCGAATGCGGAATCGTCGGTTACCGTCCAATGTGTAGGGACGTGCCGATTACGGTGAGTTCCTGAGGAAAGGACAAGCCGATGGGGGCAGTGCGCAAGGTGGTGAGCTACCTTGGCCTGAGCGGGGTCGATCACTACGACGAGGGCTATGACGACGACGAGCACTACGAGGACGAGTACGTCCCCGCGACCGAGCGGGCCGCCAGGCGGTGGCGCGCGAACGTCGACTCGTCGCGGATCGTGATGGTCCAGCCGCTCAAGTACAACGACGCACCGTTGATCGGCCAGCATTTTCGTGACGGCCAGACGGTGATCATGGACGTCACGGGCATGTCGATGTCCGAGGCGACGAGGATGGTGGACTTCGCCGCCGGGCTGGCTTTCGGCTGCGAGGGGCGCATCGAGCGCATCGCCGAGCGCGTCTTCCTGCTCGCGCCGGCTCACGTAGAGATCGAGACCACCTGATCCCGCCACGGGGAGATCCGCACCTGAGCGGGCCCTCGTGAGCGGGATCAGCGAGCGGGATCAGCCCCGGCCTCGTGGGCCGGCCTGGGTCAGCGTGCGGGTCACCGCCGAGTCGGCCGGGTCAGCCTGGGGGTCAGCGGGCGGCGCGGGGGCCGCGGCGGATCAGGCGGGTCAGTTCGGCGGCGTCGTCGGCGGCCTGTTGTGCGCGGGTCTGCGCCTCGCGGGCGTAGGCGTGCAGCGCCCAGACCGCCCCTTCCGCCAGCTCCTTCAACTCGCCGACCTGGGCGGTGACGTAGCGGGCGTCCGCCTCGGCCAGCTTGCGGCGCTGCCAGAGCTGCCACAGGGCCAGGCCGATCATGGCCGCCGCGGCGGCGGCGAGCAGGCGGGTGGTGAAGAGCGTGCCGATGAGGCAGGCGACGCCCGCGACGATCAGCACGATGGCGGCCCACGGCCGGCCGCGTGGCACCATGCCCTCGGTGACGATGGACTCTTCCGCCGCGGCCAGCGAGGCTGGGTCGGCGCCTTCCGGGCGCAGCTCGATGGGGTGGCCGAGCAGCGGGACGACCAGCGTGTCGGGTGGTTCGAGGCGGCTGTCGGCCTCGAGCTCCTCGGCCACGCCGCGCAGGATGGGCGCCGCCACGTGCAGCGCGATGGCCGCCAGGTGGGGGTCGGCGCCGGGGCGCAGGTCGTCGAGGAGGTAGGAGCTGAGCGAGGCCATCGGCCCGGCCGGGCCGCCCTGGCCGATGAGTGAACGCAGCACCGCGAGCGGCTCGTTCTCGGCCCAGGTGGTGGCGGGGCTGCCGGAGCTGTTGTCGAGCGGGGCCGCGGAGCCGTGCTCGGCCTGGCGCGCCGAGGTGATCTCGGCGACCCGGCCGCGCAGCCTGGCCAGGCGGGCGGCGGCCACGGAGGGCTTGGCCAGCTCGGGGATCTCCGCCATCTCCGGGAAGTCGGCCAGCGACGGCGGCACGACGACGGTGGGCTCGCCGGGCACCAGCGCCTGCACCCACTGCTCGGGGTCGGCGTGCTGGGGAACGGCCAGCGCGTCGAGCTTGCGCAGCACGAAGATCTTGCCGGCGGGCCCGTACGCGCCCCGGGCGGCCGCCAGCCAGAGCGAGCGCTGGCCGTGCGAGACCGGGCGGTCGAGCGACAGCTCGCCGAAGGCGGTGCCGAGCCAGGAGGCGTGGATGCGGCTGCCCTGCCCGGAGACCGCCAGGGCCAGGCAGAGGAAGAGCGCGGTCTGCTGCTGGTCGCGGCCGGCGGCCCGGCTCAGCGGGTCGAGCGGGTCGTCGCCGGAGAGCAGCGCGACCAGCGCCTCGACGGCGGGGGGCAGCCAGTAGCCGGGGACGTCGCGAAAGCTCGGTGCGGCCGGAGGCGCGGTGCCCTTGGCGGCGAGGTGCGCCAGCAGCGCCTCGGCGTAACGGTGTAGTTCGGTCGCTGCTGGGGGGCTCGCAGTCAGGTCCGTGCTCAAGGCAGAGAACTCCCCCATTTCGGCCTCAGTTCATGACCGCGTAAAGCCTAGCCGTTGGGGCGCGCCAACCCGGTGGAGGCGCGCCCACGGCGGATCGTGAGACTTTGAGCCAACTGCCTGTTACATGCGCTCGGGGACAGGGACGCCCAGAAGGTCGAGCCCGGTCTCCATCACCCGCAGCGCCAGCGCGCACAGGGCCAGCCGCGAGGCGCGGGTGCCGGCCTCGACCCCTTCCTTGAGGACGGGGCACTGCTCGAAGAAGTCGGTGAAGGCGGAGGCGGTGGCGTAGAGGAACGCGCACAGGCGGTGCGGCTCGCTCAGGGCCGTCGCCTGCTCCAGCACCGTGCCGAAGCCGAGCAGCTGCAGGGCCAGAGCGCGCTCGGCGGGCTCGCCGAGCACGATGGGCCCGGTCGCGGTGGCCGGGTCGACCCCGCCCCTGCGGAAGATCGAGCGGATCCTGGCCTGTGCGTATTGCAGGTAGGGGGCCGTGTTGCCGGTGAAGGCGAGCATGCGGTCGAAGTCGAGGACGTAGTCGCTGTCGTGGCTGACCGACAAGTCGGCATATTTCACCGCGCCTATGCCGACCGCGTGCGCGATCTCCTTCTGCATCGCCTCGTCGTAGCCCCGGTCGGCGATCGCCGCGGTGGCCCGGTCGATGGCCTCGTTGAGCAGGTCGGTCAGCTTGACCGACTCGCCGGAGCGGGTCTTGAACCGGCGGCCGTCCTTGCCCAGCATCATGCCGATCTGGACGTGCTCGGCCGTGACCGTGTCGGGCAGCCAGCCCGCCAGCCGCGCGGCGGCGAACACCATGCGGAAGTGCAGCGTCTGCTCCGAGCCCACCACGTAGAGGATGCGGTCGGCCTTGAGGTCGTGGACGCGGTAGCGGATGGCCGCCATGTCGGTGGTGGCGTAACCGTAGCCGCCGTCGCTCTTCCTGATGATGAGCGGCAGCGGCTTGTCGTCGGAGCCGGTGAAACCGGGCGGGAACACGCAGAGCGCGCCCTCGCTCATCTCCGCCGTGCCGGCATCCTCCAGGTCGTCGCAGGTCTTCTGCAGCATGGGGTTGTACATGCTCTCGCCGGCCAGGTCGGCGTCGGTGAGCGTGACCCCGAGCAGGTCGTAGACCTTGTTGAAGTAGCGCACGGTGGCGTCCATGAACAGGTGCCACAGCCGCATCGTGGCGGGGTCGCCCGACTGCAGCGTGCTCACCCGCGCCCGGGCGCGCGTCTTGAAGTCCTCGTCACCGTCGAACTTGGCCCGCGCCGCCTGGTAGAACTCGGTGCCCTGGCCGGCCTCCAGCTGCGCGACCGCGGCCTCCTCGCCGATGTCGAGCAGGTGCTCGATGAGCATGCCGAACGGGGTGCCCCAGTCGCCCAGGTGGTTCTGCCTGATGACGGTGTTGCCGAGGTGCTCGTGCAGGCGGGCCAGCGAGTCGCCCACGATCGTGGTGCGCAGGTGGCCGACGTGCATCTCCTTGGCCGCGTTGGGCGCGGAGTAGTCGATCACCACGGTCTGCGACGGGGTGATGGTGCCGGCGCCGAGGCGCGGGTCGGCCAGCATCTGCCCGGACTCGGCGGCGATCCACGCGTCGTCAAGGGTGATGTTGAGGAAGCCGGGGCCGCTGACCTCGACCGTGCCGGGGAAGTCGGACAGCTCCGCCCTGATGGCCTCGGCGACCTCCCGCGGGGCCCGTCGCAGCCGCTTGGCCAGGCTCATCGCGACGTTCGCCTGGAAGTCGGCGAACTGGGAGGGCCGGATCAGCGGGTCTGCGTCGGCGTGCTCGGAGCCGAACGCGCGGGCCAGCGCCTGCTGGACGCGCTCGGTGAGCACTATCTGCGGGTCGGTCATGGTCTAAGGGTACCGGCGGCCTTGACCGCGACGCTTATCAATATGGCCGCCACGACCGAGATGCCGGCGGCGGTCAGGTCGTTGCTCAGGTCGCCCGGTTCGAGGGCGAAGAACTCCCTGACGAACGGCAGCGCCAGCCCGATCCCGAACAGCACCGCCATGGCTCCGACCAGCCCCGCCCGCCACCAGTTGAGCGGCCTGGCGATGAGCACGAGCACCCACCAGGTGACGAGGAAGAGCGTGATCACGGCGGCCGTCTGGTCCTCCAGGAGCGTGGAGGTGCCCTTGTGCGCGGCCCAGAACGACACCAGCACCGCCACCGCGCAGAGCACCCCGGCCGGCACGGCGAAGCGCAGCACCCGGCGCACGAAGCCGGGCTCGGAGCGCTCGATCGTGGGGGCCAGCGCCAGGAAGAACGCCGGGATGCCGATGACCAGGGCGTTGACCAGGGTCGAGTGCCGGGGCGCGAACGGGAAGGCCACCCCGGCCACCCCGACGAGCAGCGACAGCACGATCGCGTAGAAGGTCTTGGTGAGGAACAGGTTGGAGACGCGTTCGATGTTGGCCAGCACCCGCCGGCCCTCGGCCACGACGTGCGGCAGCGTGGCGAACTTGTCGTCGAGCAGCACCACCTGCGCGACGGCCTTGGTGGCGGGGCTGCCCGCGCCCATGGCGATGCCCAGGTCGGCGTCCTTGAGCGCGAGCACGTCGTTGACGCCGTCGCCGGTCATGGCCACGGTGTGGCCGCGGGCCTGGAGCGCGGTGACGAACTCGCGCTTCTGCTGCGGGGTGACGCGGCCGAAGACGGTGTGGGCGTCGAGCAGCTCGCCGAGCTTGGCGGGGTCGTCGTGGGGGAGGGTACGGGCGTCGATCGCGCGTTCGCCGCCCGGGATGCCGAGGCTGGTCGCGATCGCCGAGACCGCCAGCGGGTTGTCACCGGAAATGATCTTGACCGTCACGCCCTGCTCGGCGAAGTAGGCCAGGGTCTCGTGGGCGTCGGGCCTGACCCGCTGCCGGAGCGTGACGAGCGCGACCGGCTCGGGCTCCGCCTCGCCGCGCTCGACGCCGGACAGGCTGCCGGCCCGGCACAGCGCCAGCACGCGGCTGCCCGTCGCGGCCAGCTCGGTGGCCCGGTCGTAGCAGGCGCCGCCGCGGAGCAGCACGTCGGGCGCGCCCAGGACCCAGGCGCCGTGCTCGCCGAAGTCGGCCCCGCTCCACTTGCGCGCCGAGGAGAACGGGACGGTGGCGCGGGCGGTCCAGCCGGCGGGAGCGGCGGGGTAGCGGGCCCTGATCGCCTCGGCGGTGGCGTTGGGCCGCGCGTCGAGGTTGGCCAGCGCCCCCAGAGCCGCGTCGATCAGCCTGCCGTCAATCGGTCCGCCGTCGATCGGCCTGTCGTCGATCGGCCTGTCGTCGATCGGTCCGCCGCCGACCAGCCCGCCGTCGTGGACGGGGAGGATCTGGTCGAGGTCCATGCCGCCCGCGGTGAGGGTGCCCGTCTTGTCCAGGCAGAGCACGTCCACCCTGGCCAGGCCCTCGATCGCGGGCAGCTCCTGGACCAGGCACCTGCGCCGGCCCAGGCGTACGACGCCGACCGCGAAGGCGATGGAGGTCATCAGCACCAGGCCCTCGGGGATCATGGTGACGATGCCCGCGACCGCGCCGGTGACGGCGGTGCGCAGGTCGGCCGAGTTGGCGAGCTGGCTGTAGATCAGCAGGGCGCCGATCGGGACGACGAGCCAGGTGATGTACTTGATGAAGTTGGCCACGCCCGAGCGCAGCTCGGAGTGGGCCAGGTGGAACTTGCTGGCCTCCTCGGCCAGCTTGACGGCGTAGGCGTCGGTGCCGACGTGCGTGGAGACGAACGCGCCCGAGCCCGCCACCACGAAGCTGCCCGACAACACCCGGTCGCCCGGCCCCTTGTGCACGGGGTCGGCCTCGCCGGTCAGCAGGGACTCGTCGACCTCCAGGCCGTCGGAGTGCACGACGTCGCCGTCCACCAGCACCCGGTCGCCGGCGCCGAGCAGGATCAGGTCGCCGAGAACGACGTCGCGGGGCGGGATCTCGCGCTCCTCGCCGTCGCGGCGCACGCGCACGGGGGCCTCGTTGATCACCGCGAGGCGGTCGAGCGTGCGCTTGGCCCGCATCTCCTGGACGATGCCGATCAGCGCGTTGGCCACGATGACCAGCCCGAACAGGCCGTCCTGCCACTCCCCGAAGATCAGGATCAGCGCCCAGAGCACGCCGATGACCAGGTTGAACAGGGTGAAGACGTTGGCTCGCAGGATCGCGCTGAGCGAGCGGCTGGACCGGCGTGGCACGTGGTTGGCCGGCGCCCTCGCCACCTGTTCCGAGGTGAGCCCATGCGTCACTGAGACGAGCCCGTCCACATAACCCCCCGTATCTGTGGATCGGTCTCACACCTTACGGGGTCGCCTGTGCCGGTGGGAGAGACTTAAGTCTCTTCACCACAGCCTGTGGGAGCGGCCCGAGGCGGCCGTCCGGTCGCCGATCGCGGACACGACGCCGGCCGCCGCCAGGTCCGCGGCGAGCCGGCAGGCCGCGCTGATGCCCGGGGCCCGGGAGGCGCCGTGGGCGATGACGACGGTGCCGTTCAGCCCGAGCAGCACGGCGCCGCCGTACGCCTCGGCGTCGAGGCGGCGGCGCAGGTCGCGGATGCGGCCGCGCTGCATGGCGGCGCCGAGCCGGGCCAGCCTGCTGTCGCTGATCGTCTCCCTGAGCTCGGCGAACGCGTAGCGCACCGCGCCCTCCATGGTCTTCAGCGCCACGTTGCCGGTGAAGCCGTCGGTGGTGATCACATCCACCTTGCCGGTCAGCAGGTCGTGGCCCTCGACGTTGCCGGCGAAGGTGATGCCGGGGGAGCCCTGCAGCAGCTCGTGGGCGCGTTTGACGAGCTTGTTGCCCTTCTCCGCCTCGCTGCCGATCGTGAGCAGGCCGACCTTGGGGTCCTTGATGCCGTGGGCCAGCTCGGCGTAGGTGGCGCCGAGGTGGGCGAACTGCACCAGCATCTCCGGTTTGACCTCGGCGTTGGCGCCGGCGTCGAGGAGCACGGCCGGGGCGGGCAGCGTGGGGAGCGCGACGGCGATGGCCGGTCTGAGCACGCCCGGCTGCCCTTTGAGCCGGAGCCTGCCGGTGGCCACGATGCCGGCCGTCGATCCGGCGGACACGACCGCGGCCGCGTCGCCGCGGCGTACGAGGTGGCAGGCGATCGCGATGCTGGAGCGGGGGCGGCGCAGGCTGGCCAGCGCGCCCTCGTCCATCGCCAGGGCCTCCTCGGCCCGCACGATCGGGACCTCCTTGGTGGCGTCGTGGTCGGCGAGCGCCTCGTAGAGCACGCGCGGCGAGCCGACGAGCACCACGGACAGGCCGCGTTCGCGCACGGCGTGCACGGCCCCCGCCACGATCTCGTGCGGCGCGTGGTCGCCGCCCATGGCGTCGAGGGCGATGGGCCTGCTTTCGGACAACTGGTCACCTCGTACGGCATCGAGCCCGCCGTCACGGCTTGGCCGGAACGCGGGCTCGGTATGTCCGCATCGCAGGCACGGCAGGTGTCAGGTTAACCGGCGGGTAGGCGTACTTGGTTCCCGCGCCGGGGTGTTCCAGTCCTGGCCAGGGTGCCTAGTGCAGGTTCCAGTCGTCCTTGCCGCGAGTGACGATCACCTTGGAGAACTTCGCGTCGCCCGTCAACCTGATCAGCGGCCCGTCGCCCTCGGAGCCGGCCGTCACGTTGCGCTTGGCGAAGAGCGCGGAGCCCTCGTCGACGACGCGGGCGTTGTGGGGCACCCGGACGATCATCTTGCTGAACCGCGCGTTGGTCTCGACCGTGATCTCGCGCCCCGGCAGCACGGCGTCGGACAGGTCGATGATGAGCGCGCCGAACCTGGCCGACAGCCGGGTGTGCCGGGAGGCCACCCACCGTCCCTTGCGCACGACCTTGCTGAACTTGGAGGTGATGACCTGCCGCTCGATCGCGGCGGGCACGTCGGATGCGGACACCTCGGGCAGGTCCCGGGTGAGGGGGACGAGCTCGCCGACCGTCTTGGCCGTGTAGGCCGAGTCGAGGCGGTCGGCGTGCTCGACGCTGGTCAGTCTTCCCGTCGCGAGTGCCTCGCTCAGGACGGCGGCCACGCGGTCGCGGTCGGCGTCTGAGGCACGCAGGTCCAGCTCATCGGTCACGATTAATCAGTCTATGTTGGTACGCGATATGTCGCGAGTGTTCGTGAACCTCAAGGAAAACTTGGAGCCCAGCGGAACCACTGACGCCGGTGAGCGCGTCCGGGTATTAAGGACCGTAGACGCGCGACAAGGTCGTGAGGTTTACACCCGATCGAACAAAAAAGATGGGAAAGGCCTAGTGATCTTGAACCAGGCAGGCACCCGGCGCTTCCGGGCGTACACGTCCAAGCACCTCGACCAGCTTCTGCAGCGTGCGGGGCTGGGGGACGACGAGCGGCTCAAGGTCCGCGCCGTCGCCACGGTGCTGCCCTTCCGGACGAACGCCTACGTCGTGGATGAACTCATAGATTGGTCGGCCGCCCCCGACGACCCCATGTACCGGCTCGTCTTCCCTCAGGAGGACATGCTGCCCGCGGCCGACGTGGCGCGGCTGGCCGACCTGCTCAAGGCCGAGGCGCCGAACGCCGAGATCCAGGCGGAGGCGAACCGCGTCCGCGCGCAGCTCAACCCGCATCCCGCGGGCCAGATGGAGCTCAACGTTCCGAAGATGGGCGACGAGCCCGTCCCCGGGATGCAGCACAAATATCCGGAGACCGTGCTTTTCTTCCCTAAACAGGGACAAACCTGCCACGCCTACTGCACCTACTGCTTCAGATGGGCACAGTTCGTCGGCGACGCCGACCTCAAGTTCGCCTCCGACGACATCGACCAGATGGTCACCTACATCCGCCGGCACCCCGAGGTCACCAGCGTGCTGATCACGGGCGGCGACGCCATGATCATGGGTGAGCCCGTGATCAGGCGCTACGTCGAGCCGCTGCTCGAACTGGAGCAGCTCGAGTCCATCAGGATCGGCACCAAGGCGCTGGCCTACTGGCCGCAGCGCTTCACCACCGACCCCGACGCCGACGCCACCCTGCGCATGTTCGAGCAGGTCGTCGAGTCGGGGAAGAACCTCGCCTTCATGGCCCACTTCTCACACCCGCGCGAGCTGGAGTCGCCGCTGGTCGAGTCGGCCGTCCGGCGCATCATCGGCAGCGGCGCCACGATCAGGACCCAGGCGCCGCTGATCAGGTCCATCAACGACGACCCCGCCGTGTGGTCGGGCATGTGGCGGCGGCAACTGCGCATGGGGATGGTCCCCTACTACATGTTCGTCGAGCGTGACACCGGGCCGCAGGACTACTTCGCGGTTCCGCTGGCGCGGGCGTACGAGATCTTCAGGGACGCCTACTCGGCCGTCTCGGGGCTCTGCCGCACGGTGCGCGGGCCGTCCATGTCGGCCACGCCGGGCAAGGTCTGCGTGGACGGCGTCATGGAGGTCGCCGGCGAGCAGGTCTTCGTGCTCCACTTCATCCAGGCCCGTGACCCCTCCCTGGTGGGGCGGCCGTTCTTCGCGCGTTACGACCCGTCCGCCGTCTGGCTGACGGATCTGCGCCCCGCCTTCGCCGATCGTTTTCCGTTCGAGCCGGCGGACGCCCTGTTGCCCGCCTGATCCGGCCGCGCGCGTCCACCGCGACCGGATAATTTCGCCCCCGGCCCGTGACATTTGTTTTTCGCGACCCTTTGAGCACGGGCCGGCCGGGCCCCCTTCCGATGCATTCAACCGTCACCGTACGAGTGCGCGAATATCGGAAACTAGACCCTCCTATTTCCCGTTTTGTCTCCCCGCTCAACGCTCTCCCTTTACTCGGTAACCGGGCTGCAAACCCCTGCTACATGGGCTTTCATGCGCCTGCGGGCGATCATCACCAGTGGTAGAACTTCTTGCGTAGCTCAGCCGTAGCGACACGCTCAGTGTGGTGCCCATGGCGCGTACGCGACGGCATACGGGGGTTATCGATTCGCATTTCCACCGCATTCGAGAGCGATCGATCACGAGCCGGGAAGGCAATCATGAATCGAGTAGTCAAGACGGCGGTAGCCGTCACAGCATTCGGCTTGGCGGCTGCGGCCATGGCCGTGCCGGCCCAAGCGGAAGGTCAATACGACACCGCCAGGCACGCTCCCATCGACGGCCCGGGCGCGGGCACCAACTCCGGCGGAGCCCCGGTCAGCGGGCTCCTGGGCGACCTGCTCGGGGGCGGCCTGCTCAGCGGGCTGCTCGGCGGCGGCGCCAAGTCCGCGGCCCGGCCCAACCGCCCGCTGACCGAGGCCGAGCGGGACGCCATCATGGAGCACCAGGCCGAGCAGGGCACCACGGCCAACGCGGCCGAGGACGCGACCCGGACGGGAGGCCCGCTGCCCGAGCTGTCGCCCATCGTCGGCACGCTGGGCGGAGGCGCGCTGGGCCGGGGCGGCCTGACCGACTCCCTGCCGCTCCTGTCGGGCGCGTCCCGCCTGATGGGGCCGGTCACGCCCGCGGCCAAGGCGGGCAGGCAGGGCCAGGCCACGGCCGCGCAGGGTGCGCTGGGCGGCATGCTGGCCTCGCCCTTCGGCGGCGCGCTGGCGGGCCTCACCGGCGGCGGCGCCCTGTCCGGCCTCACCGGCGGCGGCCTGCTGCCGGGCTCGGGCGCGGGCGTCCTGGGCGCCGGCGGCGCCACGGCCAAGACCATGTACGGCACCAGCGGCAGCACCGGCTCCCTCGCGACCGGCGCCATGGTGTCCGGGCTCACCGAGGCCGTGGGGCGCGCGCTGCCGCACGGCACGGGCGGCGAGCTGTCCCCGCTGATCGGGCAGGTCGCGCCCGCCGAGACGGCGCCCCTGGTCAAGGTGCTGCCCGTCACCTCCCAGGCCGCCGCCATGGACGAGCTCACCCCGCTCGTCGAGGACGCCTCGGCCTTCGTGGAGGCCCGCGGGACCTCGGCCGCCACCTCCTACGGCGACGTGGTCACCGCCCTCGGCTGGACCACCGACGCCCTGACCCACTCGGTCCGCAACCCTGCCGTACGCGACTAGCGGCCCGCTCATCCGGAGGTGCGGCCGGACGTGGCTTCTGGGCTTGCGATGAGGTGCTCCCAGGGTCCGCGGCCGGACGTGATCGCGGAGAGGCGTGATTGCGGAGAGGCGTGCTCGGCGTACGTGACCGGACGTGATTCCCGGTCCGCGACGAGGCGCTTCCAGGTTCACGAGAGGGTTCGGGACGGGGTTTGCGATGGTGGCGCTGATGAGCGCGGCCGGCCGCGGAGCCGGCGGGGCGGTTCCCGGG
This sequence comes from Nonomuraea candida, assembly GCF_000725485.1. Classification (GTDB taxonomy): domain Bacteria; phylum Actinomycetota; class Actinomycetes; order Streptosporangiales; family Streptosporangiaceae; genus Nonomuraea; species Nonomuraea candida. The sequence continues at coordinate 13,526 of NZ_JOAG01000049.1, forward strand.
CGTCCTAGGTGCCGACGCCCGGGCACCGGTCCCGGCGATCACGTGGCGGCCCGTTCCGGGCGCCCCAGCGACCCCCTGACGACATGTTCCCCTCGACCGGGGCCCTGATCGACCGGGCCCTTCGCGGCAGGCCGCACGGGCGCCCTCAGGTGCCGGGCGCCCCCGGCGCTGCCGCATGAGTTCGAGGCCCCGCGGTCAGCGGACGGTCTCATGCCGGGCTGGGCGGACGCGCCCTCGCCCAGGGAGCTCGCGCACTGCGCCGCCACTGCAGGGCAGCGGCGCGCGCGAGCACCCCGCCGCCGGCCCCCCGCGGGCCGGCGGCGCTTTTTCGTCTCCCGGGCGTCCAAGCCCTCCCACCCCTGTACGGCGGCGCCGCCGTCACCGCCGCCGGCGGCTCAGGGGATTCGGACGCCGGTGCGGCGGGCGATCTGGGCCTGCAGCCGCGCCATCTGCCAGTGCAGCTCGATGAGCTGCTCGGCGAGCTGCATCCTGGGGATCTCGGTCACGTCCTCGGTGGCCAGGTGGTCAATCGCGGCCGAAAGCTCTCCCATCGCGCGCCCCCACTCCATCACCGTTCCTCGCTCGAATTGACGTTCGAATGCTATCGGAACGCCGGGCTCGCTGTCAGTCATTTACCCCTCCCACCACCCCCGTTTCGCACACAAGATCGAACCCCCGACGGGACCATCCCAGAGGCACTGGCCCACCCCTGTAACGACTCACCCGAAAAGGGCTGGGGGAGGGGCTGGGGCGGCTAAGGGTCCCGGGGCGGAAGGCGGGCAGCCGGGCCTGAGACGCCCGCGGGGGCGCGGGAGAGGCCGGGAGAGGGGGAAGGGCGCTGAGGGCGCTCCTGGGCCGCGTGAGAGACCACGGAAGCCGGGCAACGTGGGCTCGCGTAACGGTGGCCCGCCGGTGAAGGGTCAGAGGCCGTTCCCCTGGAGGGTCCTCGGCCGGAGTGCGGCGGGTGGCGAACCACGGCACCGCCGTAACGGAAAGGAAGGCGAGCCGGGTCAGAGGCCGTTCCCTGGAGGGCCCTCAGCCGGAGTGCGGCGGGTGGCGAACCACGGCACCGCCGTAACGGAAAGGAAGGCGAGCCGGGTCAGAGGCCGTTCCTTGGAGGGCCCTCAGCCGGAGTGCGGCGGGTGGCGAAACCACCGCACCGCCGTAACGGAAGAATCAGCCCTTGTTGTACGCGGCGATGACTTCCTTCGGGTCGCCGTCCATTTTGATCTTGCCCTTGTGGAGCCAGATCACCCGGTTGCACGTCTGCTCGATCACCCGGAGATCGTGCGCGACGAGGAACACCGTGCCGGCCGACTCGCGGATCTGCCGGATGCGCTCCTCGCTCTTCTTCCTGAACTCGCGGTCGCCGGTCGCCAGGGCCTCGTCGATCAGCAGGACGTCGTGGGTCTTGGCGGAGGAGATGGCGAAGCGCAGGCGCGCGCCCATGCCCGAGGAGTAGGTGGACATGGGGAGCTGGACGAACTCGTCGATGCCGGAGAAGTCGACGATCTCCTGGTATTTCTCCTTGACCTCGGCCGGCGTCATGCCCATGGCGTAGCAGCCGAGGACGATGTTGCGCTCACCGGTCAGCTCGCGCATGAGGGCCGCGTTGACGCCCAGCAGCGAGGGCTGCCCGTCGGTGTAGACGGCGCCCTTGTGCGGGGGCAGCAGGCCCGCGATGGCGCGCAGCAGCGTCGACTTGCCCGAGCCGTTGCGCCCCACGATGCCGATGGCGTCGCCGTGATAGGCCACGAAGGTCACGCCCTTGACCGCGTGGACCTCTTTCATCTGCGGCCGGCCCTGACGCCTCAGGATGCGCGTGAGCGCGTTGACCGCGTTGCCCTTCTCGGCGTCGGAGGCCGCCCCGTAGACGCGGTAGACGATGTGCAGGTCGTCGACGATGACCGTGGGTGTGCCCGTCGGGACGTCGAGGGGCGCCTTGCCCGGGGGGTCCGGGTTGGGATGCACTCGGACATCCTTGCCGGAGACGGCGGGCTTGTCGCCCTTCACCTGTGACAGCTCCTTGGTCAGTTCAGCCACGCCCGTACCTCTCCTCGGCTCGCCAGAAGTACCAGAAGCCGAAGCCGAGTGCGAACACCGCCCAGAATACGCAAGACATCCACACCATCGGCGGCGGGTGGTGCCCGAACTCGGGGCGGTAGGTGCCGATGAGGATCTCGCGCATCCATTCGATGTAGGACGCGGCCGGGTTGAGATACATCACATTGGCCACCCACTGCGGCATCTCGGCCGACTCTACGACCTTCTCCTGGATCGAGAAGAAGACCCCGGAGGCGTAGAGCCACGTGCGTGTGATGAACGGCAGCAGCTGGTTGAGGTCGCGCATCTGGGCGCCGAGCCGGGCGACCACCAGGCCGGCGCCGATGTTGAACATCGTCTGGAGACCGAGCACCACCGGGATCATGAGCCAGAACCAGGTGGGCCACTCGCCGGTGGCGACCACGATCACGAAGAGCACGCCCATGGAGATGGCGAGCTGCTGCAGCTCCTGGATCGTGTAGGCCAGCGGCAGGGACGCGCGGGGGAAGTGCAGGGCCCGGATCATCGAGAGGTTGCCCGAGATCGACTTGGCGCCCGCGGTGACGGTCCGCTGCGTGTAGGTGAAGACGAACATGCCGGTCAGCAGGAAGGCCGGGTAGTTGACGATGTCGCCCTTGCCGCCCAGGATGAGGCCGAACATGACGTAGTAGATGGCGGCGTTGAGCAGGGGCGTCAGCACCTGCCACAGCTGGCCGAGCGCCGAGTTGGAGTATTTCGTGACGTTGCGCGAGGTCGCGTACGTCAGGATGAAGTGCCGCCGCTGCCACAGCTGGCGCAGGTAGACAGGGAACCTCGGCCGTGCGATGGCACGGCGGAGACCGTATCTCTTGGCGAGCTTGGCCAGCGGCTCCTGCCCGCTTCGGCCGCCCGCCTGGGCGTCCGCGACAGCGGATTCCGGCTGGCTCATGGCAAGGACTCTATTGGATCCCGGTAGGTGGGGTGTCTGTCGTACGGGTTGACGACGGACAGTTGGACGGTGTCTGCCGACGCCGGGTTCCAAGGCGTCACCAAGACCTGCTCAACCGTAGCCCAGCCGGGCGGGGCGCGGAGGCAAGGGCACGAGCACTGTCGTGTAGGGGGTATTTTTCATCGACTGTTCACGTCCGAGCTAGGCCCATTGAGGATGATTTGTGCAGTTTGTACCGCTTAGGGCCGAATGTCTGTGACGCTGGATAGGCACACGTGTGACCGAACTGCAACGCGCCAGAGACTCGCTGGTGGCAAGTAGTAAGGGATAGTCGCGATCGACTGGCAGGGCGTCGGCTGGTTTGACCATGTCAGCCAAATCCGGGGGGATACCAGGAACCCCCCGTCAGGCTGCTCACGATCACCGCAGCTCAGCGCTTGGCGCCCACCTGTAGAGGGAGGAATTCTTTCACCATGCGTGTTACTAAGGGCGCACAGATCGTCGCCGGTACCGCGCTGCTCGCCCTCGCGGTTGCCGCGTGTGGCGGCGGTGCCTCGGAAAGCGGTGGCACTGCCGCGGGCGGCGGAGAGACGCCGGTCCGCATGGAAATCGGTGAGCCTCAGGAGCTCCTGAACCCGCAGAACACCACGGAGACCGAGGGCTCCGAGGTGCTCGCCGCCGTGTTCTCGCCGCTCGTGCGGTACGACGAGAACAAGCAGCCGGTCGAGGAGGCCGCCGAGTCCATCACCACGACGGACAGCAAGGTCTGGACGATCAAGCTGAAGGCCGGCTACACGTGGCACGACGGCACCCCCGTCACCGCCGCCGACTACGCCCGTGCGTGGAACTACGCCGCCCTCCAGGACAACGCCATGAGCTCGTCCTACTTCTTCGGCCGCATCGACGGCTACGAGGACGTGCACCCGGGTGAGGGCAAGACGCCGTCGGCCAAGGAGATGAAGGGTCTCAAGGTCGTCGACGACAGCACCCTCGAGGTCACCCTGGCCGCGCCGTTCTCGCAGTTCAAGACGATGCTCGGCTACACCGCCTTCTACCCGATGCCCGCCTCGGCGCTGGGCTCGGACGGCAAGGTGACCCAGGCCTACGGTGAGAAGCCGATCGGGCAGGGCCTGTTCAAGGTGGACAAGCCGTACAAGAAGGGCACCGACCCGACCATCGAGCTGTCGGTCTACGACAAGTTCCCCGGCAAGAAGCCCGCGGGCTGGACCAAGCTCCAGTTCAAGGTCTACACCAGCTCCGAGACCGCGTGGAACGACCTCCAGGCCGAGAACCTGGACATCCACGACTCCCTGCCCGCCACGGCCATCTCGACGGCGAAGCAGGTGCTCGGTGACCGGTACTTCGACGAGCCCGACGCCTCGCTCGGCTACATCGGCGTCCCGCTGAAGTACAACAAGGAGTACGAGAACGCCGACGTGCGCAAGGCCATCTCGATGGCCATCGACCGGAAGACCATCACCGACACGGTCTTCTCCGGCACCCGCGCCCCGGCCGACGACTTCATCAACCCGGCCATCCCCGGCTACCGCCAGGGCGCCTGCGAGGCGTGCGCGTACAACCCGGCCGAGGCCAAGAAGCTGTACGAGTCGGCGGGCGGTCCCAAGACCATCGAGCTCGGCTACAACGCCGACGGCGGCCACAAGGAGTGGATCGAGGCCGTCGCCAACAACCTGCGCGCCAACCTGGGCATCGAGGTCACGCCGAAGCCGTTCGAGAAGTTCCAGGGCATCCTGGACGCCCTGGACGCCAAGGAGTACAAGGGCCTGTTCCGCATGGGCTGGGCGATCGACTACCCGTCGCCCGAGAACTACCTGACCCCGATCTTCGGCACCGGCTCCATCGGCACCGGTTCGAACTACGGTGGTTACTCCAACAAGGAGTTCGACGAGCTCGTGGCCAAGGGTGACCAGGCCACGGACGCCGCCGAGGGCATGAAGTTCTACCAGCAGGCCACGGACATCCTGAACAAGGAGCTTCCGTACATCCCGATCTACTTCTACCGGAGCAACTTCGGCCACTCCACCAAGATCAAGAACGTCAAGCTCAACCTGCTCAACCAGATCAACTGGGCTGACGTCGAGAAGGCCTGACGTCATTCGCCAGGCGGGCGGTCCACTTGCCGCCCGCCCGTCGAAGGACTGAGCTTGGAGGCAGTCACTCGGGCCGGGTAAATCACGGACTCCGGGGGGCTGCCTCCAAGTGTGTACCGGAGGGCTGAATGGGCCGATATGTCATTAGGCGTCTGATCCAGGCGATACCCGTCCTGCTCGGCGCCACGCTACTCATCTTCTGCATCGTCTTCGCGCTGCCCGGCGACCCCATCGCGGCACTTTTCGGGGACAAGCGGCCGGATCCGGCCATCGCCGAGATCCTGCGCGAGCAGTATCACCTCAACGATCCGCTGCTGCTGCAGTACTGGTACTACATCAGCGGCGTGCTCTTCCGCGGCGACTTCGGCGTCAACTTCGCCGACGTGCCGGTGTCTCAGATCATGGCCGGGAAGTTCCAGGTCACGCTGAACCTCGCCCTGACCGCCCTGGTCATGGAGGCGGTCATCGGCGTCGGCCTGGGCCTGTGGGCGGCGCTGCGCCGCGGCCGGGCCACCGACACCATGATCCTGGCCTCGACGCTGCTGCTGATCTCGGTCCCGACGCTGGTGACCGGCTTCGTGCTGCAGCTCATCCTGGGCGTCAAGCTCAAGCAGTGGACGGGGCTGGACATATTTCCCGTCGCGGGCACGTTCGCCGGCTGGCGCAGCTACATCGTGCCCGGCTTCGTGCTGGCCGGAGTGTCGGTCGCGTACCTGACCAGGCTCACCAGGACCAGCCTGGTGGAGACGCTGCGGGCCGACTACATCCGCACGGCCACCGCCAAGGGCCTGTCCAGGCGGCGGGTCATCGGCAGGCACGGACTGCGCAACGCCCTGATCCCGCTGGTCACCTATCTGGGCGCCGACCTCGGCAACCTGATGGGCGGTGCGGTGATCACCGAGACGATCTTCAATCTCCAGGGAATTGGCAACCAGCTCTTCAACTCGGTTTACTTGCGAGAACAGCCGGTTGTCGTCGGCATCGTGACCGTCCTTGTGCTGATCTACATCCTGGCGAACCTGGTCGTCGACCTGTTGTACGCCGTGCTCGACCCGAGGATCCGCTATGAGTAACCCAACCCCGCCGGTGGGGCCGGGGCTCCCGGAGACGCAGACGCTGATCCCGGACACGACCACCGCTCCCGGCAAGGAGAAAGAGAGCAAGCAGGGCAAGCAGGGCAAGCCCGCCAGCCTCTGGACCGACGCCTGGTACGACCTCAGGCGCCGGCCGATGTTCATCATCTCGGTGATCATCATCCTGGTGCTGCTGGTCATGTCGTTCTGGCCGTCGCTGTTCAGCTCGATCGACCCGTACAACGCCAGGACCTGTGACCTGTCCACCGCCCGGCAGGGGCCCAGTCCCGGCCACCTGTTCGGCCGCGACAACCTGGGCTGCGACGTCTACGCCAGGACGATCTACGGAGCCCGCAACTCCATCGTGATCGGCGTGTTCACCACGCTCGTGACCACGCTCATCGGCGGCCTGCTCGGCATCATCGCCGGCTTCCGCGGCGGCATGGTGGACACGATCTCCTCGCGCGTCACGGAGATCTTCTTCGCCATCCCCTCGATCCTCGGCGCGCTGCTGATCGCGGCCACCTTCCGCGGCCGCTACAACAGCATCCTGCTGGTGATCATCGCGCTGTCGGTGCTGGGCTGGCCGATGGTCTACCGGATCATGCGGGCGGCGGTGATCACGGCGAAGAACCAGGACTTCGTGGTGGCGGCCAGGGCACTGGGCGCGGGAGCGGGCCGGATCATGTTCCGCCACCTGCTGCCGAACTCGCTGGCCCCGGTCATCGTCGTGGCCACGATCAACCTGGGCACCTTCATCGCGGCCGAGGCCGCGCTGTCGTTCCTGGGCGTCGGCGTGCAGTCGCCGGACATCTCCTGGGGCCTGATGATCGCCGACGCGCGCAACAGGTTCCTGGAGGCGCCGCTGCCCCTGGTGTTCCCCGCGGTGTTCCTGAGCATCACCGTGCTCGCGTTCATCATGATGGGCGACGCCGTGCGCGACGCGCTCGACCCGAAGCTCAGGTAGTAGGGGGACTTAGTGAAGAGAACGTCTACCGACGTGCTGCCGGGCGAGGGAGCGCTGGGCGACGAGCCGCTGCTCGCGGTCGACAACCTGCACGTGGAGTTCCACACCCGGGCCGGGACGGTGCGCGCGGTCAACGGCGTGAGCTACACCGTCGCGCCCGGCGAGACGCTCGCGGTGCTGGGCGAGTCGGGTTCGGGCAAGTCCGTGACGGCCCAGGCCATCATGGGCATCCTGGACATGCCCCCGGCGGTCATCCCCAAGGGGGAGATCCGCTTCAAGGGCACCGACCTGCTCAAGCTCTCCGAGGAGGCCCGCACCCAGGTGCGCGGCCAGCGGATCGCGATGATCTTCCAGGACGCGCTCTCCGCGCTCAACCCGGTCTTCACCGTGGGCTGGCAGATCAGCGAGATGTTCCGGGTGCACCGGGGCATGTCCAAGGCCGACGCCATGAAGAAGGCCGTCGAGCTGATGGACCGCGTCCGCATCCCGGCCGCCAGGCAGCGCGTGCACGACTACCCGCACCAGTTCTCCGGCGGCATGCGCCAGCGCATCATGATCGCGATGTCGATCGCGCTGGACCCGGAGGTGCTGATCGCGGACGAGCCGACCACGGCCCTGGACGTGACCGTCCAGGCCCAGATCATGGAACTGCTGGCCGAGCTGCAGCGCGAGAGCCAGATGGGCCTGATCCTGATCACCCACGACCTCGGGGTCGTGGCCGACGTGGCCGACAAGATCGCGGTCATGTACGCGGGGCGCATCGTGGAGAACGCCCCCGTGTACGACATCTACAAGGCGCCCGCCCATCCGTACACGAAGGGCCTGCTGGACTCGATCCCCAGGGTCGACCAGAAGGGCCAGGACCTGTACGCGATCAAGGGCCTGCCGCCCAACCTGCTCGACCTGCCGACCGGGTGCTCGTTCCATCCCCGGTGCCCGTACCGGCAGGACAACTGCGTGACCGACGTCCCCCCGCTCTACGAGATCAGCGGCACGCGCGGCAGCGCCTGCCACTACTGGAGGGAGGTCCTCGATGGCGAGCGGCAGTGAGCGCATCCTCGAGGTGCGCGACCTGGTCAAGCACTTCCCGCTGACCCAGGGGATCGTCTTCAAGAAGCAGATCGGCGCGATCAAGGCCGTGGACGGCGTGTCGTTCGACCTGAACAGGGGCGAGACGCTGGGCATCGTGGGCGAGTCGGGCTGCGGCAAGTCCACGCTGGCCAAGGTGCTGATGGCGCTGGAGCGGCCCACCTCGGGCTCGGTGGTGATCAACGGCCGGGACATCGCCAAGGCCAAGGGCGGCGAGCTCAAGCGCATGCGCCGCAACATCCAGATGGTGATGCAGGACCCGTACACCTCGCTGAACCCCCGGATGACCGTCGGCGACATCATCGGCGAGCCGTACGAGATCCACACGGACGTCGCGCCCAAGGGCGACCGGCGCAAGCGGGTGCAGGACCTGCTGGAGGTGGTCGGCCTCAACCCCGACCACATCAACCGCTACCCGCACCAGTTCTCCGGCGGTCAGCGGCAGCGCATCGGCATCGCCCGCGGGCTGGCGCTGCAGCCGGAGATCATCGTCTGCGACGAGCCGGTCTCCGCGCTCGACGTGTCGATCCAGGCGCAGGTCATCAACCTGCTGGAACGGCTGCAGAACGAGTTCAACCTGGCCTACATCTTCATCGCCCACGACCTGTCGGTGGTGCGCCACATCTCCGACCGGGTGGGCGTGATGTACCTGGGCAAGTTCGTGGAGCTGGGCAAGGACGCGGAGATCTACGACCGGCCGGCCCATCCGTACACGCAGGCGCTGCTGTCGGCGGTGCCGGTGCCCGACCCGGAGGGGAGGGAGCAGCGTGAGCGGATCATCCTCCAGGGCGATCCGCCGTCGCCCGCCAACCCGCCCAGCGGGTGCCGGTTCCGCACGCGGTGCTGGAAGGCGCAGGAGATCTGCGCCGAGGAGGAGCCTCTCCTGCAGATCCGGCCGGGGACGACGCACGAGAGCGCCTGCCACTTCGCCGAGACCCACGACGTGGTGCACGTGAGCTGACACCCGGCTCGTCCGCACGTGAGCTGACGGCTCACACGGTGGCGATGATCGCTGAGCCGTGGCCGAAGAGGCCCTGGTTGGCGGCCAGGCCGACGCGGGCGTCCGCCGTCTGGCGGGCGCCCGCGCGGCCCCTGAGCTGGGCCGTCAGCTCGCAGAGCTGGGCGATGGCCTGGGCCGGGATCGCCTCGCCGAACGACGCCAGGCCGCCCGACGGGTTGACCGGGATCCGGCCCCCGAGGGCGGTCGCGCCGTCGCGCAGCAGCTTGTCCGCCCCGCCGGGCGGGCACAGGCCGATGTCCTCCATCCAGTCCAGCTCCAGGGCCGTGGACAGGTCGTACACCTCCGCCAGGGACAGGTCCTCGGGGCCCACCCCGGCCTCCTCGTACGCCGCGTGCGCGATCGCCGCCCTGAAGGGCCTCACGGGTCCCGCCGCGGCCGCCCGGGAGTCGGTGGCGAAGTCCGGCAGCTCCAGCACCGTGTTCGGGAACGTCGGCGTCACCGTGGAGACGGCGGCCAGGCGGACGAACCGCGTGGCGTGCCGGCGGGCGAACGCCTCCGAGGCCAGCACCACCGCCGCGCCCCCGTCGGAGGTGGCGCAGATGTCCATGAGACGCAGCGGGTCGGCCACCATGGGGGAGGCCGCCACCTCCCCGGCCGTGACGGGCTTGCGGTAGCGGGCCATCGGGTTGAGCGAGCCCGCCAGCGCGTTCTTGACCTTGACGGCGGCGAAGTCGGCCGGGGTCGAGCCGTGCAGGGCCATGCGGCGGCGGGCGTAGAGGGCGAAGTAGGCGGGGTTCGTCGCGCCCAGGAGGCGGAAGCGCAGCCAGTCGGGGTCGTCGGGCCGGTCGCCGCCCACCGGCTTGAAGAAGCCCTTCGGCGCCGCCTCCGCGCCGATCACGAGCGCCACGTCGCACAGGCCGGCCAGGATGCGGGTGCGCGCGATGTCCAGCGCCTGCGCCCCCGACGCGCAGGCCGCGTAGCAGGAGGCCACCCTGGCGCCCGACCAGCCCAGCGCCCTGGCGTAGGAGGCGCCGGAGACGAAGCCCGGGTAGCCGTTCCTGATCGTGTCGGCGCCGACCACGAACTGCACGTCCGTCCAGGCCAGCCCGGCGTCCCGCAGCGCCTCGCGGGCGGCCGCCACCCCGTACTCCAGGAAGGGCCTGCCCCACTTGCCCCAGGGATGCATCCCCGTGCCCAGCACCGCCACCGGCCCGGCTCCACCGGCGCTCATGAGGCCCGCCCCCACATCCACACCAGCGGGCCGTCGGCCAGCGGCCCCGAGGTCAGCTCCAGCTCCATGCCCACCGCGAGCTGCTCCACGCCCAGCCCCTCGACCTGCCCGAGCACCACGATCCCGACCTCGTCGAGCTCGACCGCGGCCAGCGTGACCGGCTCGTACGGCTCCGCCGCCACGTACGGCGCCGGCGGCGGGTAGCAGGCGTTCGTGTACGACCAGACCCGCCCCCGCCGCGGCAGCCGGACCACCTCCGTCTCCGTGCCCGCGCAGCGCGGGTCGGGGCACGACCCGTCGCGGGGCGGGAAGCACACCGTGCCGCACTCCGCGCACCTGGTGCCGAGCAGGCGGGCGCCGTCCCGCTCCACGGTGAACCAGCCCTCGATGGCGTACGTCATAGCCGGAGTCTCGCACAAGCGCTTGTTAGGTCCAACCCCGCGGGGCCGTCATGCGCGCTTCCGCCGTCTCAGCACCACGCGCGCCGACATCCCCATCGCCAGCAGCACCATCCCCGCCACCACCGGCAGCCGGGAGGCCGGCGCGGGCCCGTCCCCGAAGTACGCCACCGGCCCCGGCGTCCCCGCCGGCGCCGGCACGTCCAGCCGGCCGGCCGCCCGCAGCGCCAGCGGCGCGTCGGCCACGCCGTGCCCGTAGGCGGGGCTGTAGCCGCCGGGCGGCCGCCGCCTGGTGCCCGCCTGGATGGCCGTGCGCACGTGGTACGGCGACAGGCCGGGATGCGCGGACCTGATCAGGGCCGCGATGCCGGCGACCATGGCGGCGGCCGAGCTGGTGCCGTCGCCGACCACGTACGAGTCGCTCCCGTCGGCCGTGACGATCTCCGTGCCCGGCGCGACCACCGACACGTAGTCCTGCCTGTTGGAGAAGGCGGCGACCCGCAGCCGCCGGTCCACCGCGCCCACCGCGATGACCCCGGGATAGGCGGCGGGGAAGTTCTTCCTGTTGCCCGAGGCCCCGTCGTTGCCCGAGGAGGCGACCAGCACGGCGCCCTTGGCGATCGCGTACTGGACGGCCTCCTCCTCCGCGGCCGAGCCCTCCCAGGAGCCGCTGCCGCCGCCGAGCGACATGCTGATCACGTCGGCGCCGTAGTCGGCGGCGTACCTGATGCCCCTGGCCAGCGCGTCGCGCCGGCCGGAGCGGTGTTTCCCGCGCAGCGGGTCGTCGTTGTCCAGCGTGACCCGGACGGACAGCACCTCGGCCCCGGGCGCGACCCCGAGCACACCGCACCGGCGGCCGTCGCCGTGGCCGCGCCCGGCGATCAGGCTGGCCATCGCGGTCCCGTGCCGCCCGCCGGGGGCCTGCCCCGAGCCCGTCAGGTCGGGGCCCTGCACGACGGCGCCGCGCAGGTCGGGGTGGCCGGCGTTCACGCCGGTGTCGAGCACGGCCACCACGACGCCCGCGCCCCTGCTCGACCGCCACGCCTCGGGCAGGCGCAGCGCGCCCAGGTGCCACTGCCCGGCCCGCGCCGCCTTCCCCACCTCGTCCCCGCCGTCACCCTCGGCTCCGGCCGCGAACCCGCTCCCGGCCGCGAACCCGCTCCCGGCCCCCATCGCGGTCCCGTGCGCGGTGGCGGCGGGGGCGCAGGCGCACGTGACCAGCCCGGCCAGCAGCACGGGCAGGACGCGCCTCCTCATCCGGTCATCACCCGGTTCAGCGCCGTCGCGAGCTGCCGCGCGGCGTCACGCAGGCGCGGCCCGGCCCGGTCGCCCGGCTGGTACGCCCGCCCGTCGCCGTACCCCGCGGCCGTCGCCACCACGTAAGGCTCGCGCGACCCGACCACCACGCCGGTGAAGTACTGCCGGTCGCCGAACCGCGCGGCCGGCCCGCCGGGGAACGCCGCGGGCCGCACGGTCGCGGGCCGCATGGTCACGGATCGCCCCGGGCCCCCGGGGCCGATCCCGGGGCCGTCGAGCACCGCGATGCCCACGGTGACGACGTAGGTCTGCGTGCTGTCGGCGTACGTGGCGCGCAGGGCGGTGCGGCAGCCCGGCCGCACGGCCGCCGGCTGGAAGGCGACCCGGCAGGGCGCCTCGGGGGCGACCCCCGCCAGCACGTACGTGACCCGCGCCCCCGAAGGGCTGATCCCCGGCACCGCGGCGGGGAACACCCGGGTCACCGGCCAGGTGTGCCAGCGCTCGGAGACGGGCGGCGGCGGAACGGGCCAGCCCGCGAAGACGGGCGGCGGCGCGACGGGCCGGCCCGCGAAGACGGGTGGCGGCGCGACGGGCCAGAGCAGGGAGACGAGGGAGATCAGCACAATGGGCAGGTGGGACACGGCGACCTCGAACGGAAGGGGAGGGACCTCCGATCTGCTCGTGCATTCTGGCACGCGCGCGCCCGCCCCTTGCGACGCTTCGGTAAACAGTCCGATACGAGGAGTAACTCCGTTGTGTCGCCTTTATGCTATTTACAGGGCGAAAGTCTGACATGCGCCCCCGGCGGCAGGCCCAGCCGCTGCGCCGCGTCCCCGGAGTTGACCGCGATCGCGATCAGCCCGGCCGAGTCCGCGAACACCACCAGTTCCCCCGGCGGCACCACCGCGTACGTCTCCCGGTACGGCAGCGCGAGCTGCCGCCGCCCCAGCCACACCCCCAGCGTGTCGCCCACCCGCACGCCCAGCGCCCGCAGGTCGTCCACGGTGATCGAGAGCTGGGTGTTGCCGTAGCGGTCGACCGAGACGACCTCACCCTCCACCGAGCCCTCGCGCAGCAGCGAGGTAGGCTCGGGCAGCGAGACCAGCCTGTCCGGCGGCACCGAGGGCCCCAGGTCGGCCGGTCTCAGCCCGCCGGACAGCCGCCCGGCGACCGGCGAGAAGACGTCGCGCCCGTGAAACGTGGGCGAGACCGGGTGCAGGAAGTGGTCCGCGTTGCTGATCTCGTACGCCGCGTCCGCGCCGCCGCTGGCGTGCACGGCCCACGACAGCAGCCCGTTGTCGGGCCCGATGAACACCCGGCCGCCCGCCTCGACGGCCACCGCGCGCCTGGCGCCGCCCGCCCCGGGATCGACCGCGCCGATGTGGATGCCCTGGGGGAGGTAGGGGATGGTCTGGGCGAGAACCGCCGCGCCGCGCCGTACATCACCGGCGGGGATCAGGTGGCACACGTCGATCACCCGCGCCTCGGGGGCGATCCCGGCGATCACTCCATGACAGGCCGCCACATAACCATCCTCGAGCCCATAGTCGGTGAGGAGCGTGATGACTGAGGTCACATTTCGTGACTGTACGTCCCTCAATCCGTCGTGAACAGCCGCACTCCGCACATTACGATGGCCACGGGCCGCGTGCGGGCGACGTGATCGTCGCTCGCCCCTTCCGAGGAGGACACCATGGGAGCACCGCTCAGCGGTGACAATGCTGCCCAGGAACCGTCCCGCCAACCACTGTCTGAACGCGATCTCGAACTCCTCGCCTTCGAGCGCCAATGGTGGCGCTACGCGGGCGCTAAGGAGCATGCGATCAAGGAGACCTTCGGGTTCTCCGCCACCCGCTATTACCAGTTGCTCGGTGAGTTGATCGACCGGCCGGAGGCGCTCGAACAGGACCCCATGCTGGTCAAGCGGCTGCGCAGGTTACGGTCCGCGCGCCGGCGCGACCGCGCCGCCAGAAGGCTTGGCATGCGTCCCTGACCTGCTGGGTACGGCAGGCGCGTGAAGAACATCCCTGGAATGGAAGCCATCCTGAGCGATCCGGCGGGCGCCGTGATCGGGCTCGACTTCGACGGAACCCTCTCGCCGATCGTGCCCGACCCCGCCAAGGCCGTGATCCACCCCGAAGCGCCCGAGGTTCTCGCCGATCTGGGCGCGCACGTCCTGGCGGTGGCCATCGTGACCGGCAGGCCCGCGGCCACCGCCCTGGAGCTCGGGCCCGGCCTGGCCGACGTGCCGGGTCTGGTCGTGCTCGGGCACTACGGTTTCGAACGCTGGGAGGGCGGGCGGATCTCCGCGCCCCCGCCCCCGCCGGGCGTGGCCCGGGCCAGGGCCGAGCTGCCGCCGCTGCTCGGCTCGCTCGGCCTGGACGGCGTCACCATCGAGGACAAGGGCCGGGCCATGGCCGTGCACACCCGGCGCGGCGCCGACCCCGAGGGCGCGCTGGCCCTGTTGCGAGAGCCGCTGGCCAAGCTGGCCGCCCGCCACGACCTGGTGATCGAGCCCGGGCGCATGGTGCTGGAGCTGCGCCCGCCCGGCATGGACAAGGGGCACGCGCTGAGCGCGTACCTGGCGGAGCGGGGCGCCAGATCCGTGATGTTCGTCGGTGACGACCTGGGCGACCTGGCCGCCTTCGACGCCGTACGCGCCTCGGGGCTGCCGGGCGTGACCGTGTGCAGCGGCTCCACCGAGGTGACGGCGCTGGCCGAGCGGGCCGACATCGTGGTGGACGGCCCGGACGGAGTGGTGGCGCTGCTCGCCGAACTGGCGACCGCCTTCACCCGCCCCTGACCGCTCGTGCGGCTTTCAGCCGTTCGTGACTGATCTGCAAGTGGTGATCACTAGGGTCGGCGCATGTCCAAGCGCCACCTCGCCGCCGCGGCCGCCGCCGCGGCCACCCTCCTGCCCGCCACCGTGCTCACCACGGCGCTCACCACGGCGCTCACCACGGCGCTCACCACCGTGCTCACCACTGTCGCCACCACCCTGCCCGCGCACGCCGCACCGGCCCAGGAACTGCGGCTCAGGGGCGGGCTGACGCTCTACATCCCGATCGGGTGGAAGGTCTACGGCGCCGGCACGGACGTGGTCCAGGTCGTCACCGGCACGTGCGGCAAGCCCATGGGCTGGGGCTCGCCCAAGTGCGACTCCTTCTACGTCCTCGGTCCCGAGCGCATCAGGCAGGGCGCGGAGGGCTTCTCCCCGTACACCGGCAGGAGCCCCTACTACCCGGCCAGCGACGTGCAGCCCTGTCCCTTCAACCCGAAGTGGTACGAGCTCATCGGCCCGAAGGTGACCAAGGGCCTGCGCCAGGTCGGCCCCGGGCACAAGGCCGCCTACCGCGCCTGGCAGTCCACCTGCGTCTCCTCCTCCGGCTCCGGCTTCAAGGTGCGCAAGCGCTTCACGCAGCGTGAGTGGTACCTGCCGAAGACCCGCGTCCTGGTCGTCGACCAGTGGAACACGCCCGGCCTGGCCGACGCGCTCAGGCACGCCGACTGGAAGTAGCGGCGCGCCGGGCGGAGACGAAGACGCCGGCGCAGGCCAGGGCGATGAGCACCGGCACCAGCAGGAACGCGCTGCCGGTGCCGAAGGCGTCGGCCAGCGCGCCGAGCGCCAGCGGCCCGATCGCCATGGCGGCGCCCGCCCAGACGGGCGAGGCCGCCGCCGCCAGGTCCGCCCGGCCGCCCGCGCCGGCGATCAGCGCCGCCAGCGCGAGGGGGAAGTGCAGCGACACGCCGAGCCCGCAGACCACCAGCCCGGCGTACGACAGCACCGGCGTGGTGCTCGGCCAGAACAGCAGCCAGCCCGCGAACGTCACCCCCAGCGCCCCCGCGAACAGCGGCGCGGCCGGCAGCCGCAGCGCCAGGTACGTCCCGGCGAACCTGCCCGCCGCCATGCCGCCCATGAACGCCGTCAGCCCCGTGGCCGCCGTGGCCACGCCCAGCCCCGTGCGGGCGGTGAGCAGCTCGGCGGCCCAGAGGGTGAAGCTGAACTCCAGCGCCACGCAGCAGAACAACACCGCCCCCGCCAGGTGGAACCGCCACCCGGTCCGCCCCCCGCCCTCCGGCCCGGCGGCGGGCGGGGCGATCGGGGCGGGGGCGGGGCGAGGGGCGGGCCAGACGCGGCCGAGGGTCAGGGCGAGCAGGACGGCGGCGATCGGCGTGGCCAGGAGCGCGGCCCGCCAGCCCAGCGTCGTCTGGGCGACCAGGCTGAGCCCGAACGTCATCGCCATGCCCACCACCACGGCCACCGCGTTGGCCTCGCTGATCGCGGCGGCCCCGGCCGGCCCGTGGTGGTCGCTGAGCGCCGCCATGGAGGTGTAGAGCATGACGGAGCCGAACCAGCCGGCCACGCCGTACCCGAGCAGCGTCAGCGGCAGGGCGTCGGTGGCGAAGACCGTCAGCATGCCGGCGCTCATCCCCGCCAGCCCGATCCAGCTCGTGGCGCGCCTGCCGAGCCGCCGGACGAGCAGGGGGAGCAGGAGCCCGGCCGCGATCGTGCCCACGGCCATGGCCGTGCCGTGCAGGCCCGCCACGGTGGCCGTGGCGCGCTGGTCGGCGCGGAGCAGGGGCAGGGCGGCGCTCAGGCCGTACACGAAGGTGGCGAACGCGCTGAGCTGCAGGTAGATGAGCCAGGTCGGGCGGTCTCTGATCAGTCGGACGGGCGGTAAGACCGTGCTCACCCGGCAGCCTCTCGCTGGAAATGGAGGGGTTCGTCCCTCTCACGCTGGGTTTGTCCCTTCCATGCTAGGGGAGGGCGGTCGAGCCGGGCCGCGAGGGTGGCGACCGCTTCACGCGCCTGGCCGGGCGAGGGCGTCCGGCCGGGCCGCGAGGGCGGCGACGACCCCGCGCGCCTGGCTAGGTGAGGGCGTCGAGCTGGGCCGCGAGCCACTTCTGCGGCGGCAGGGCGGTGGCGGCGGCGTGCAGCTTGTCGCGGCGCGTGCGGCGCTCGTCCTCCGGCATGACCAGCGCTTCGTGCAGCGCGGCTGCGGTGCCGCTGATGTCGTAGGGGTTGACCACGAGCGCGTGCGGCCCCAGCTCGGCCGCCGCGCCGGCCTCCCGCGACAGCACCAGCGCGCACCGCGGGGACAGGACGGGGCCCTCCTTGGCGACCAGGTTCATGCCGTCGCGGATGGGGTTGACCAGCAGCACGTCGGCCAGCCGGTACGCGGCCAGCGAACGCGGATAGTCGTCGTCGACGTTGAGGATCAGCGGGTCCCAGTCCTCCGTGGCGTACTCGTCCTCGATCTGCCGGGCGCAGCGCTGCACCGAGGCGGTGTATTCGCGGTATTCGGGCAGGTCGTGCCGGCTGGGGTAGGCGAAGGCCAGGTGCACCACGCGGCCGTGCCACTCGGGGTGGGCGGCCAGGAACTCGCGGTAGGCGACCAGCCCGCGCACGATGTTCTTCGACAGCTCGGTGCGGTCGATGCGGACGATCAGGCGGCGGTCGCCCACCTGCTCGCGCAGCGCGGTCACGTGGGACTCGACGTCGGGCTCGCAGGCCCGCTGCCACAGCGCGTCGCCGTCCACGCCCAGGCTGTGCACGCCGATGCGGGTCGTCCGGCCCTCATAGGTGACGCTGCGCCCCACGCGGTCGGCCTCCGCGCCCAGCAGCCGCTCGCAGCAGTCCATGAACGCCTGCGCCCACCTGTCGGTGAGGAACCCGGCGTGATCGGCCCCCAGAATGCCTTCCAGGACCTCTCCCGCCACCTCGTCGGGCAGCAGGGAGAAGTATTCGGGCGGCGCCCACGGGGTGTGGCTGAAGTGCGCGATGCGCAGGTCGGGCCGTTCGGCGCGGAGCATCGCGGGGGTCAGCGTCAGGTGATAGTCCTGCACCATCACGCGGGCGCCGTGCGCGGCCTCCTCGGCCAGCGCCAGCGCGAACGCGCCGTTGTAGTCGCGGTAGCACTCCCACTCGCGCTCGAACCTGGTGCCGAAGCTGGGCGAGTTGGGGATGTCGTAGAGCAGGTGGTTGACGAACCACAGTGTGGAGTTGGCCACGGCGTTGTAGGCGCGGTGGAAGGTGGCGGGCGCGATGTCGAGCATCCGCACCGGGCCGGTGTCGTAGCCCGCGTGGTCGATGCGGCCCCCCGGGGCCAGGCGCACGGCGCCGCGGTCGCCGTCGGACAGCGCGGCGCAGACCCACAGCACGCCGTGGTCCTTGGCCACCCCCGACAACCCCGAGACGAGGCCGCCGCCGCCCCGTCTCATGGTGAGTTCGCCCTCGTCGGAGACGGTGAAGGAGACCGGCCCTCGGTTGGAGGCGAGCAGGACGCTGTTCATTCAGGCTCCCTTCGATCATAGGATCCCAGCTATGGCGCTTGATGAGCTAACCGAGGAACTCGCCCGCTCCGCAGCCGCCGGAGACCATCGCGCACTTGGCGAACTCCTGGCGCGGATCGAGCCTGACGTGATGCGTCACTGCGCCCGGATCCTGCCCTATCACCAGGACGCCGAGGAAGCCTGCCAAGATACGCTGCTGGCCGTGGCGCGCAACATCGGCCGCTTCGAGGGGCGGGCCAGGTTCAGCACCTGGCTGCACATCGTGACGGCCAACTGCGCGCGCACCACCTACCGGTCGCTGAAGCGCAGGGCGGCCGAGCAGAGCTCCGACGAGCTGCCCGTGCAGAAGCCCGACGTGCGGCGGGTCAGCGTGATCGCGGGCTCGCGGCTCGACCTGCTCGACGCGATGGAGGCGCTGGAGGCCGACAAACCCGACCTGGCGCAGGCGCTGGTGTTGCGCGACATCGTCCAGCTCGACTACAACGAGGTGGCCGAACAGCTCAACATCCCGCTGGGCACCGCGAAGTCGCGCATTCACCAGGCCCGCAAATACGTGCAGGGCGTGCTGGGTGAGGACTATCGCTGAGACTGTCCGTCTCACATGCTGAGATGGGTGGTAATTTCGGCCACTTAAGAGGGTAGAGTCCTTTTCAACAACTGCATATTGCTCATCCAGAGGGGTGGAGGGACCGGCCCTGCGAAGCCCCGGCAACCCTCCCGGCTTTCGACTCGCGACCTGGCGAGGCCGACCGGGACAAGGTGCCAATTCCGGTTCGCGGTCAAGGTGGCCGTGGGCGAAGATGAGGGAAGGCCTCGCTTCATGTCGCTTGACTTTGGTCCTGCCGTCGCTCTCTCCTGCCGCGAGTGCGGCGCCCGTTACCCGCTGGGTCCCAGCTTCGCGTGCCAGGAGTGTTTCGGGCCGCTGGAGGCGGCCTACGACTTCGGCGAGGTGACCCGCGCGCAGATCGAGTCGGGTCCCGCCAACATCTGGCGTTAC
Organism: Nonomuraea candida; assembly: GCF_000725485.1. Taxonomy (GTDB): domain Bacteria; phylum Actinomycetota; class Actinomycetes; order Streptosporangiales; family Streptosporangiaceae; genus Nonomuraea; species Nonomuraea candida. The sequence continues at coordinate 32,875 of NZ_JOAG01000049.1, forward strand.
CGGTCGTTGTTGCCGGTGCCCGCGGACGTCATCGACAAGCCGAATATGAACCCCGGCTGGACTAAATTGGTCAAGGCCGGAAACCTGGGCCGACAGCTCGGCATCAAGTCCCTTTACGTGAAGGACGACTCGGGCAACCCCACCCACTCCTTCAAGGACCGCGTGGTCGCGATGGCCGTGGAGGCGGCGCGCAACTTCGGGTTCCACACGCTTTCCTGCTCGTCCACCGGCAACCTCGCGGGCGCGGTGACCGCCGCGGCGGCGCGGGCGGGGCTGGAGGCGTGCGTGTTCATCCCGGCCAACCTGGAGCAGGCCAAGATCGCCATGGCCCGCGTCTTCGGCGGGCGGCTGATCGGGATCGACGGCACCTATGACGAGGTCAACCGCTTCTGCTCCGAGCTGATCGGCGACCCCATGGGTGACAAGTGGGGCTTCGTCAACGTCAACCTGCGGCCCTACTACGCCGAGGGCTCCAAGACCCTCGCGTACGAGATCGCCGAGCAGCTCGGCTGGCGGCTGCCCGAGCAGATCATCATCCCCATCGCCTCGGGCTCGCAGCTCACGAAGATCGACAAGGGCTTCAAGGAGCTGGTCAGGCTGGGGCTGGTGGAGGACACGCCGTACAAGATCTTCGGCGCCCAGGCGGCCGGGTGCTCGCCGGTGTCCGCCGCCTACAAGGCCGGCCACGACGTCGTCCAGCCGGTCAAGCCCGACACCATCGCCAAGTCGCTGGCCATCGGCAACCCCGCCGACGGGCCGTACGTGCTGGACATCGCGCGGCGCACCGGCGGGGGTGTCGAGGACGTCACCGACGACGAGATCGTGGCCGCGATGCGGCTCCTGGCCTCGACCGAGGGCATCTTCGCCGAGACCGCCGGCGGGGTGACCGTGGGCGTGCTGAAGAAGCTCACCGAGAGCGGGCGGCTCGACCCCGAGGCCGAGACCGTGGTGCTCAACACGGGCGACGGCCTCAAGACGCTCGACGTGCTGAGCGACGAGGACACGAGGCCCACGGCCGTGATCCGGCCCTCTCTCGACGCGTTCCGCGCGACTGTCTGACAACCAGGAAAGGCTCTCGAACATGTCTGTTTCTGTGCGGATTCCCACCATTCTGCGCACGTACACCGGCGGTAACGCGGAGGTCAGTGGCGAAGGCGCGACGCTTCGTGACGTTCTCGCCAAGCTCGACTCCGACTACCCGGGGATCGGCGCGAGAATTCTGGATGAATCGGGCAAGATTCGCCGTTTCGTCAACGTTTACGTGGGGGAAGAGGACGTCCGTTTCGCCGAGGGGCTCGACACTCCCGCCCCTGAAGGCACTCAGATCTCCATCATCCCGGCGGTCGCCGGCGGCTGACGGCCCGCACCCACTCTTGAAGGCGCCCCAAGTGGGCGCCTTCTCCATTTTCGGGCCTATTCAACCTTGAACGACTTCGCCGAGAAAGAAATTGGCGGTTTGCAGATTGACTCTGTTGCCAAACCCCGTGCCACAGGTATGGTCGAGGGCGATCGTCTGGCTGATTTCCCTTAAGTCATACGATTACAGGTCCCGCGGAGGAATGGGCGAGATCTGAGAGACCAGTAAGAGGAGTCGGAAGTGGCGCAGGGCACCGTCAAGTGGTTCAACGCGGACAAGGGCTACGGCTTCATCGCGGTAGACGGTGGTAAGGATGTATTCGTCCATTACTCAGCGATCCTGATGGACGGGTACCGCTCTCTCGAACAGGGGCAGCGCGTCGAGTTCGAGATCACGCAGGGCCAGAAGGGGCCGCAGGCGGAGTCCGTCCGCACGGTCTGATTGACATCGCTGGTATGCACCGGGCGGGATCGCACGGTAACGCAGTCCGTGTGAGGCCGTCACCCCCTCATTCGTCGACTCGCGTGCGGCGAGCTGCTCGGGCGGCTCGCCGTACCGACACACTGACCTGCACGGAAGTGTCGGGCAGGGGGGCGCTCGCTTGCACTCGGCAGGGTAGAGTGCTAAACAGTTCGTTGGCACTCTGTGCAGCAGAGTGCCAAACCGGGATCGAGACGATGGGGTCTGCCGAACGGAGATGCTGACCCATGCCGTCGCGGGCGTCGGCTCGGTCCACGACAAGCCACCCTGCATCTGGGAGGTCTAGCCTTATGGCAGCCAAGATGATCGCGTTTGACGAGGACGCCCGGCGCGGTCTCGAGCGCGGTATGAACCAGCTCGCCGACGCCGTCAAGGTGACCCTCGGCCCCAAGGGCCGCAACGTCGTGCTGGAGAAGAAGTGGGGCGCTCCCACGATCACCAACGACGGTGTGTCCATCGCCAAGGAGATCGAGCTCGAGGACCCTTGGGAGAAGATCGGCGCCGAGCTGGTCAAGGAAGTCGCCAAGAAGACCGACGACGTCGCCGGCGACGGCACCACGACCGCCACCGTGCTCGCCCAGGCGCTGGTGCGTGAGGGCCTGCGCAACGTCGCCGCCGGCGCCAACCCGATGGCCCTCAAGAAGGGCATCGAGGCCGCCGTCGAGCGCGTCAGCGAGGAGCTCTCCAAGCTGGCCAAGGACGTGGAGACCAAGGAGCAGATCGCTTCGACCGCCTCCATCTCCGCCGCCGACGCCGAGATCGGCTCGCTCATCGCCGAGGCGATGGACAAGGTCGGCAAGGAAGGCGTCATCACCGTCGAGGAGAGCAACACCTTCGGCCTCGAGCTCGAGCTCACCGAGGGCATGCGCTTCGACAAGGGCATGACGTCGATGTACTTCGTGACCGACTCCGACCGCATGGAGGCCGTGCTCGAAGACCCGTACATCCTGATCGTCAACAGCAAGGTCTCCGCCAACAAGGACCTGCTGCCCCTGCTCGACAAGGTCGTCCAGTCGGGCAAGCCGCTGCTGATCATCGCCGAGGACGTCGAGGGCGAGGCCCTGGCCACCCTGGTCGTCAACAAGATCCGCGGCCTGTTCCGCTCGGTCGCGGTCAAGGCCCCGGGCTTCGGCGACCGCCGCAAGGCCATGCTCAACGACATCGCGATCCTGACCGGTGGTCAGGTCATCGCCGAGGAGGTCGGCCTCAAGCTCGAGACCGCCACCCTCGACCTGCTGGGCCGCGCCCGCAAGGTGGTCGTGACCAAGGACGAGACCACGATCGTCGACGGCGCCGGTGACGCCGAGCAGATCGCCGGCCGGGTCAACGAGATCCGCGCCGAGATCGAGCGCACCGACTCCGACTACGACCGTGAGAAGCTCCAGGAGCGCCTGGCCAAGCTCGCCGGTGGTGTCGCCGTCATCAAGGCCGGCGCCGCGACCGAGGTCGAGCTCAAGGAGCGCAAGCACCGCATCGAGGACGCCGTGCGCAACGCCAAGGCGGCCGTCGAGGAGGGCATCGTCCCCGGTGGTGGCGTGGCGCTGCTGCAGGCCGGCGCCAAGGCCTTCGACAAGCTGGAGCTCAACGGCGACGAGGCGACCGGCGCGGCGATCGTCAAGAAGGCGCTCGAGGAGCCCCTCAAGCAGATCGCGGTCAACGCCGGCCTCGAGGGCGGCGTCGTGGTCGAGAAGGTGCGCAACCTCACCCCGGGTGAGGGCCTCAACGCGGCCACCGGCGAATACGTCAACATGTTCGACTCCGGCATCATCGACCCGGCCAAGGTGACGCGCTCCGCGCTGCAGAACGCCGCCTCCATCGCGGCGCTCTTCCTCACCACCGAGGCCGTCATCGCCGAGAAGCCCGAGAAGACCCCCGCTGCCCCGGCCATGCCCGGCGGCGGCGACATGGACTTCTAGGTCTATCCCGTCGAAGACGTGAGTGCGGCCCGGGGTTTTCCCGGGCCGCTCTTGTTTTCGGCGACTGCCATTACGTTTCACGATTGATCCGCTACTTGGCGTGAGGAAGGGTGGTGGCGACCATCCGCCTCGACGAAGGAGTAGAGGATGCCTTTCCGCAGCAGGCGTGCCTCCGGCACCGCCACCCACCCCGTTCCCGGCAATGCCGTCCGGGCTGTTCCCGGCATCGCCACCCACCCCGTTCCCTTCACCGCCACCCACCCTGTTCCCGGTGCCGGGGCCCCGACCATCCCGGGTGCCGCGACCGTCCGGGGTGGCGCGACCGTGCGGGGTGGTGCTCGTGGCGCAGCCGCCCTGACCATGACAGCCCTGGCCGGGCTGGCCCTGACCGCCGTCGCCGCCCTGGCCCTGGGCGGCGCGATTGCCGCTCCCGCGCGGGCGGACGAGGCGTGGGCCGACGGGGCGTGGGCGACCAACGTGCATCTCAGTGACGAGCACGAGCCCCAGATCCGGCTGCCGCGCGAGCTCCAGATGCCGCTGTGCCTGCCCGCGCCCGGCCTGGGCATCCCGCTCATCGACGCGTTGCTGCCCGAGCTGGTGGGCTGCCCCGCCATGGGCCTCGCCCGCTGACCGGGCAGTGCGCGCCGCCTCGCCACGGGTCTCGCCGGCCGGTCGGGGTGGCGGGCGGGCCTTGCCACGGATCACGCCGGCTGGTCGGGGTTGGCGTGCGCCGCCTCGCCACGGGGTTCGGCGGCCGGCCGGTCGATGCGTGCGCCCCGCCGCCCGGAGGGGGGCGGCGGGGCGCACGGCGGGCTGTCAGACGCCGTAGAAGCCGATGACGTGGCCGCGGGCCAGCGTGTTGGCCGTGATGTTGAAGCCCACCACCGCCGGGCTGGCGTCGCTGTCCACGCCGAGCTTGTCGACGCCCAGCGCGTGCACCGTGAACACGTAGCGGTGCGGGTCGCCGGGGGGCGGGGCCGAGCCGCCGTACGCCTTGACGCCGTAGTCGTTGCGGGCGTGGACCGCGCCCTCGGGCAGGCCCTTGAAGTCGGGGGCCGTGCCCGCGCCCGTGGGCAGCTCGGTCACCGAGGCCGGCAGGTCGAACAGCACCCAGTGCCAGAAGCCGCTGCCCGTGGGGGCGTCGGGGTCGAAGCAGGTGACGGCGTAGCTCCTGGTGCCCTCCGGGGCGCCCGACCAGCGCAGGGCGGGCGACTGGTTCTGCCCCTGCATGCCCCAGTCGTCGAAGACGTGGAGCTCGCTGAGCGTCGCGCCGTCCTGGACGTCGTCGCTCTCGACCACGAGCGCGGGGACCGACGGCAGGTGTTCATGGGGAAGGGGTGCGGGCACGGCATCCTCCTAGGGTGAGAGCTGCTTGCCCAGCCATCCTAGAAGCGGCCGCGCCCGCCCCCGGTCATGCCACGAGCTGCGCGGGCAGCGCCTTGTCGTGCAGGACCGTCAGGGACGTCACCGCACGGGTGAGCACGACGTACAGCCTGGCCAGGCCCCTCGGCTCGGCCTCGACGATGTCGGCGGGCTCGACCACGATGACGTGGTCGTACTCCAGACCCTTGGCCAGGGTGGCGGGGACGATCAGCAGCCGGTGCTCCTCGGCGGCGTCGGGGTCGAGCACGGCGTGCGGCAGGCCCGCCAGGGCCTGGGAGACCTGCGCGACCTGCGCGTCGGGGACGATCACGCCGATCGAGCCCTCCTTGGCCAGCGCCTCCTCGGCGGCGCGCGCCACCGAGCCGCCGGGCAGGACCGTGAGCGAGCCGAGGCCAGGGCGCAGCGAGCGGGGCGCGGCCAGCTCGGGGGCGATGGAGGGCAGCAGGCGGGCGGCGTAGTCGAGCACCTCGCGCGGCACGCGGAAGCCCAGCGTCAGCTCCGTCACCTCGCCCTCGGGCTGGCCCAGGTGCGCCAGCACCGACTCCCACGAGCGGGTCGACCACGGCGTGGTGCCCTGCGCCAGGTCGCCGAGCACGGTGGCGGAGCCGTTGCGGCAGCGGCGGCCGAGCGCGCGCAGCTGCATCTCGGACAGGTCCTGGGCCTCGTCCACCACGAGGTGGCCGAGCGAGGGCGTGCGCTCCATGAGGTCGCGCAGCTCGTCGAGGAGCGCGGCGTCGGCCGCCGACCACTTCGCGGACTTCCAGCTCCGGTACGGCTTCCGCCAGATCAGCATTTCCTGCTCGTCAGGCGACAAATCCGACTTGGCGGCGCGGGCGAGGAACTCCGGGTCGGACAGCAGGCGGTGCAGCACCTGCTCCGGGGTCAGCTTCGGCCACACGGCGTCCACGAGCTGCTTGACCGGCTTCGACCGGGCCACCGCGTCCTGCACCCGGTCGTCGGGCGACTCTCCGCGCTGCTCCATCCTGACCAGCACCATGTGCGCGAGTCGCTGCGCCAGCGCCGCCCGGCCGGGGTTGTACCGGGTGGTGCCGCGCAGGGAGGCCACGATCTCGCGCACCTCGTGGTCGGCCACCCGGTAGCGGTAGGCGCCCTTGGTGAACACCACGCCCTCCTCCGGCTTCGTGATGTGCAGCCAGAGCGCGCGTTCGAGCACCGCCGCCATCCTGGCGTCGCCCTTCACGGCCGCGACCAGCGGGTCCTCCGGCGCGGAGTGCTCGCCGAGCAGCCCCGCCACCGTGGTCTGGTCGACCTTGACCTCGCCGAGCGCGGGCAGCACCGAGGAGATGTAGGACAGGAACGCCTTGTTCGGGCCGACGATCATGACACCCGACCGCGCCAGGCGCTCGCGGTGCGCGTAGAGGAGGTAGGCGGCCCGGTGCAGGCCCACGGCGGTCTTCCCGGTGCCCGGCGCGCCCTGCACGCAGACGGTCTGGGCCAGCGTGGACCGTACGATCTCGTCCTGGTCGGGCTGGATGGTGGCCACGATGTCGCGCATCGGGCCGGTGCGGGGCCGCTCGATCTCCTCGGTGAGGATCCTGGAGGGGCCGATCTCGGCGCCCTCGCCCAGCTGCTCGTCCTCGAACGCGGTCAGCGCGCCGCCGTGGTAGCCGAAGCGGCGCCGGCGCGCGATGCCCATCGGGTCGGCCGGGCTGGCCTGGTAGAACGCCCGGGAGACCGGCGCGCGCCAGTCGATGACCAGCGGCTTGCTGCCGCCGTCGTGCACGTGGCGGCGGCCGACGTAGATCGTCTCGGGCAGGTCCTCGGCCTGGTCGTGGTCGCCCGGCTCCGCGCCGGCCGCTTCCGCGCCGCTCTGCCGCGGCGAGCCGTCCCGCGCGGGGACGGCGCGGTCGAGGCGGCCGAAGAACAGCGGGGTGTCCGGATGGTCGGCCAGCGCCGCCACGCGCTGGTCGAGCAGCGACTGGAGGATCTGCTGCGAGACCCAGTCGCCGGCCGCGTCCGCGGACAGGGACTGGGCGTGGGCGCGCATGGCCTTGAGCGCGGCTCTGGACGCGGCCAGGTGCGCCTGCTCGGCGGCGAGCACGTCGGTGGGTGCGTCGGATATGTCGGGGGCCAGCTGATCTGCGGGCATGCGAAAGCGCCTCCCTGTGTGGTTACGGAGGTGGTCCAAGGCAGCGAATCGGCCAGTGTAGTGGCGACTTCCGCGTGCTTCCAAAGCATTTACCGGCGGCGGGCGGGGTAGGGATAGGAGGTGGCGCGGGTACAGCTCCGTTTCTCGCCGATCATCCCCACGATCGCGAGCTTCCTGCTCGCTGCGTTGTGGGGGCTTTCGGTGTTCGCGGGGTGGGGGCTGGAGGCGTTCTGCGCGGGCGGGGAGGCCACCTCCGCGTGCTCGCAGCGCCTCGGCACGGTCTCCACCTTCTCGGGGCTGTTCGCCGCGCTCGCCGCCTGCTGCACGGTGGCCGCCTGGCTGCTGCCGTGGTCGAGGCAGGACTCCCGGCTGTTCGCCCGGTTGATGGGCGCGGGGGTGGTGTCCTGGATCGCGGCCGAGGGCGTGCTCTTCCTCGGGGGCCTGCTCGTCCGCTGAGCGGCGGGCGTCTCCGGCCGGAGGCAGGCGCCGAGACCGACAGAACCGGCTTCTTCCACCAAGCTGGGAATACCGAAAAATTCGGGCATATCAGGTGGGTTTGCCGGATCATGAGGGTATGTCGCAGGCGGCGTGATAGTACGCAGGTGAGGGGGGTGGTTCGAATGTCGTCGGCCCGCGGAGTCTCGTGGACGTGACACCACGCTGAATGCCTGGCCGCTCGGGCGAGCGGCCGGGCCTCACACCACCGCCGGCCCTCAGATGAGCGGCCGGGGTCTCACACCACCCGTCACACCCCGCCGAGCACGTCGTCGGCGTCGATGATCTGGTACGCGTAGCCCTGCTCGGCCAGGAACCGCTGCCGGTGCGCCGCGAACTCCTGGTCCACCGTGTCCCTGCTGACCACCGTGTAGAACCGGGCGCCACCGCCGTCGGCCTTGGGCCGCAGCACGCGCCCGAGCCGTTGCGCCTCCTCCTGGCGCGAGCCGAACGTGCCCGACACCTGGATCGCGACGGCCGCCTCGGGCAGGTCGATGGAGAAGTTGGCCACCTTCGACACCACCAGCACCTGGATCTCCTTGTCGCGGAAGGCCTGGTAGAGCCGCTCGCGCTCCTTGACCCGGGTCTCACCCTTGATCACCGGCGCGTTGAGGTGCTCGCCCAGCTCGTCGAGCTGGTCGATGTACTGGCCGATGACCAGCACCTGCTCACCCAGATGCCGCCGGACCAGGGCCTCGGTGACGTGCGTCTTGGAGGGCGTGGTGGCGCAGAAGCGGTAGCGCTCCTCGGACTCGGCCATCGCGTACGCCAGCCGCTCCTCGTCCGTCAGCGTCACGCGCACCTCGACGCAGTCGGCCGGGGCGATCCAGCCCTGGTTCTCCATCTCCTTCCAGGGCGCGTCGTAACGCTTGGGGCCGATCAGCGAGAACACGTCGCCCTCGCGGCCGTCCTCGCGCACCAGCGTCGCGGTCAGCCCGACGCGCCGCCGGGCCTGGAGGTCGGCGGTCATCCGGAAGATCGGCGCGGGCAGCAGGTGCACCTCGTCGTAGACGATCAGGCCCCAGTCGCGCGCGTCGAACAGCTCCAGATGGCTGTAGACGCCTTTGCGCCGGGTGGTCATCACCTGGTAGGTGGCGATGGTGACCGGGCGGATCTCCTTCTTGTTGCCGGAGTATTCGCCGATCTCGTCCTCCGTCAGGGAGGTGCGCTTGAGCAGCTCGGTCTTCCACTGGTGGGCCGAGACCGTGTTGGTGACCAGGATGAGCGTGGTGGCCTGGGCGTGCGCCATGGCGGCCGCGCCGACGATGGTCTTGCCCGCGCCACAGGGCAGCACGACCACGCCGGAGCCGCCGTGCCAGAACGCGTCGGCCGCCTCGCGCTGGTAGGGCCGCAGCGCCCAGCCGTCCTCGCGCAGCGTGATCGGATGGGCCTCGCCGTCGACGTAGCCGGCCAGGTCTTCGGCCGGCCAGCCCAGCTTGAGCAGGGCCTGCTTGACGTTGCCCCGGTCGCTCGGGTGCACCACGACGGAGTCGTCGCCGATGCGCTCGCCCAGCATCGGCTGGATCTTCTTCGAGCGCAGCACCTCTTCGAGCACGGCCCGGTCGGTGGAGGTCAGGACCAGGCCGTGGACCGGGTCCTTCTCCAGCCGCAGCCGCCCGTAGCGGGCCATGGTCTCGGCGATGTCCACCAGCAGCGCGTGCGGCACCGGATAGCGGCTGTGGCTGATGAGCGCGTCGATGACCTGCTCGGCGTCGTGGCCGGCGGCGCGGGCGTTCCACAGCGCCAGTGGGGTGACGCGGTAGGTGTGCACGTGTTCGGGAGCGCGCTCGAGCTCGGCGAAGGGCGCGATCGCCTTACGGCAGGCGTCGGCCCGCTCGTGGTCGACCTCGAGCAGCAGCGTCTTGTCCGACTGGACGATCAGCGGTCCATCGCTCACTGGCATTCTCCGTGGGGTTCTGACGGGGCCTGGCGCAACAGGACCATCGTCTCCTGATCCCGGCTACCCCGCTCCGAGTCTCCAACAACGGGCAGGCCGGGATTAGTCCTGGAGAACGCCACGGAGGCGGCGGGTCACTCGTCGAACGCGCCGCTGATCCCCAGGGCCAGGAAGCCGCCGACGGTCAGCACGAAGCCCACGCCGAACAGCACCCAGCTCCAGATCACCATGGTGCGGGCGCTCTCCGGCTGCGTGGCGGACCTGCCGATGGCCAGGCCGGCCAGGATCGCGCCGGGGATGCCCAGGAGGTTGCAGCAGGAGACGACCGCGAGGCAGTTGAGCACGAGCGCGACGATGGCGTTGGCGCTGGAGTTGCCGGGGCGGGGCGGCGGCGGGCCGTAGCCGTAGCCGTATTGCGGGGGAGGCTGGTCGCCGTAGGGCGCGCCATAAGGCTGGTACGGGTATCCCGGCGGGTCACCTTGACTCACGTTCACCTCCAGACACGTCAACACTTATCACGGAATTGACATGTCCCTGACCGGGATCACGACATCACGATAGCCCGTGACTTCCCCGCCCGGACCCACTCCGAACGGAGCACACCCCGTCCCGGGGGCGGGCGGGGTGCCGGCTCGCGTGGAACCGGGCGGTGCGGGAGTCAGGCGAGGAGGGCGCGCAGGGCCTTGCGGTCGAGCTTGAGCACGCTGGTCACCGGCACCGAGTCGACGAAGCGCACCTCGCGCGGGTACTTCACCCTGCCCACCCGCTCGCGCGCCCACTCGATCAGCTCCTCGGCCGTCACCGCCGCGCCCTCCTTGAGCTGCACGAACGCCACGACCTCCTCCCCGAGCCGGGGGTCGGGCCGGCCCACGACGCCCGAGACGACGACGTCGGGGTGCCGGTTGAGCGCGTCCTCGACGTCGCGCGGGAAGACGTTGAACCCGCCCCGGATGATCAGGTCCTTCTTCCTGTCCACGATGTAGAGGTAGCCGTCGTCGTCCACGCACCCGATGTCGCCGGTCCGCAGCTCCTTGCCGACCAGCGCGGTGCCCTCGGGGTCGGGCCGGTGCTCGCCCCAGTAGCCGAGCATCAGGGAGTCGCCGGTGACGCACACCTCGCCGACGTCGCCGATCTCCATCGCCTCGCCGTCGGCGTCGCGGATGGTGATCGAGTAGCCCGCCAGCGGCAGGCCCACGCTGCCGACCCGCCGCCGGCCCGGCGGGTTGAACGTGGTGACCGCGCTGGTCTCGGTCAGGCCGTAGCCCTCCAGGATCTGCACGCCGGGCACCCTGCGCTCGAACTCCTCCAGCGCCGCCCGCCCGAGCGGCGCCGCGCCGCAGGTGAGGTAGGCCAGGTCGGGCAGCGGGTGCTCTTCGAGCGGCTCGGCGAGCAGGAGGTGGATCATGGAGGGGACGACGGTGCCGTACTGGACGCGCTGCTGCCCGGCCAGGTCGAGGAAGGCCCGCGGCTCGAACCAGCGCATGAGCACCGCCTGCTGCGGCTCGGTGGCGTGCATGGCGGCGATCGTGATGATCAGCCCGTACGAGTGCGACAGCGGCACGGGCACCAGCGCGCGGTTCCCGCCCTCCTGGTGCGACAGGTCGTAGGCGTCCTTGGCCACGTGCCACAGGCCGTGGTGGCTGAGCATGACGCCCTTGGCCCTGCCGGTGGTGCCGCCGGTGTACATGAGGGCGGCCAGGTCGTCGGGGGCCCGGTGCACGGGGCCGCGCTCGGGGCCCTGTTCGAGCTCGGCCGTGTCCACGTGGACGGGGATGTCGACGCCGGCGGCCCGTACGGTGGCGGCCAGCTCGGGCGAGGTGACGATCGCGCGGGCGCCGCTGTCGAGCAGGATGTGCCGCAGCTCCTCGGGCCCCACCAGGAACACCACCGGCGTCACCACCGCGCCCGCCGCCCACAGAGCCTGGTAGACGAGCGGCACCTCGGGGGAGTTGGCCATCATCACGGCCACCCTGTCGCCCGGCCGGATGCCCGCCCCGGCCAGCCCGCCGCACATCCGGCGGGCGCGTCCGGCCAGGTCGTGACTGCGGTGCCAGACGCCTTCGTAGAACATCGAGTCGTGGTCGTCGAAGCGGTTCCAGGACTCCTCGGCCAGCCTGCCCAGCGTTTGCTCGGTCACAAGCCCAACCTCATGCGTACGGGGACACGCAGTCAAGCCTCGACACCCTTGACTAGTCAGAGTGGATGATGTTCTTGTAGCCGGTAAATCGGTATATATCTTCCTCTATGGCCATTCCTGTTTTCAGGACGGCCTAGATCGTGTAATGGTTGGAGATCTAGAGGCCGTGGGGCCGACCGGAGGCAATGGAGGGCATGATCCGCATGTCCGCACGGGCGGCGCCGGGCCGTCATCTTCGCAGGTCAGGTGCGAAATGGTGACGCTGTGCTACCTCTTCGGCGTAAATCGGGAAAGTCGTTGGCCGAAGATATTTTCCATAGAAAACTCCGCGTCAATACCGAGGTGGCTTCGTGACCGAAACGCCTGAACCGGGCGAGATCGACCTCGACAACATAACGCTCACAGGGAGCCTCAAAGCGGTTACAGAACATCTGCGGACCGTGGCGGGCCCCGCCGCCCGAGACCTGACCCGGCGGGAGGCCGACGCGCTGCTGCGCGCGTACCTGGAGCCCGGTTGTTTCCCCGAGGCCGTGCGCCGGCTGGCCGCCCGCCACCTGCTCGTCCTCGTGGGCGAGCACGGCACCGGCCGGCGGCTGGGCGGGCTGGCGCTGCTGTCGCGCATGTCGCTGGCCGAGAGCACGATCAGCGTGCTGTCCCCGGCCGCCGACGCGCACGACCTGCTGTCCGCCGTCGAGTACGAGCCGGGCCGGGCGTACCTGCTGCACGACTGGATCGCGGTCAGCACCGACCGCACCGAGCTGGTCAACCTGGCCCGCAAGCTCGCCGAGCTGGGCTCGTACCTGGTGATCACCAGGAGCGGCGGGCCCTCGCACGCCGTCGAGGTGGAGCACCCGTGGAGCGCGCCGCCGCCCGGTGAGCTGTTCGACCTGTGCCTGGCCGCGTTCGACCGGCGCGCCGGGCTGAGCCAGGAGGAGCTGGCCCGCGCGCGGGACCTGGCGCCGACCCTGGCGACGCCCGCCGAGGTCGTCCGCCTGGCCGGGCGGCTGGCCACGGGCTGCGGGCCGGGCGAATTGGCGGGAGGCGAGGCGGGCGAAGAAGCGGGCGGCGAGGACGTGGCGGCCTGGTTCGACACCAAGCCGCCCATGCGCGAGGTGCTGGCCGTGGCGGCGCTGGCCTTCACGCACCGGCTGGCCGGGCCCGTCTTCGACCACCAGCTCTCCCGGCTCGAACAGCTCTGCCACGAACAGGGCCGCCGCCCGCTCACCGCGCCGCTGATCGGCGACCGTGACGGGCTCGTCGCCTTCCGCGAGCCGCACCAGCACGCGCGGGTGCTGGCCGAGCTGTCCGCCCGGTACGGCTTCTGGTTGTGGCAGCCCTTGCGGGAGTGGGTCAGGTCGCTGCCGGGGCAGGGGGCCGCCGTGCAGATGCGCGCGGCCCACGGCGTGGCGCTGCTGGCCCGTCACTCGCTGAAGGACGTCCGGCAGGAGTTCCTGGAGGTCTGGGCGCGGGGGAGCGCGGCCGAGCGGGTGGCGGCGGCCAACGTGCTGTCGTACATGTGCGTGGCGGAGACCCTCGCTCCCGAGGCGCTCAGGATCGCGCTGGCCTGGGCGGAGGACCCGCGGCACGTCAGGGCGACGACCGCCGCCGCGGCGCTGGGCGGCGGGCTGGCCGTGAGATATCCGGACGACTGCGACCGGTGGTTGCGGCGGCTGGAACGCGCGGGCGGCCCGGCCGCCTCGGTGGCGAGCCAGTCGCTCAGAACCCGCCACCGTCGCTGACACCCGTCGCTGACACCCGTCGCTGACACCCGTCGCTGACACCCGTCGCTGACACCCGCCGCTGACACCGGCCGCCCCCGCCCGGCCGCCGGCGGTGAGCAGGCCGGTCGCTCAGAGGCCGGCGACCCCGGTGATGCGGTGCAGGGCGAAGCGGTGCACGGCGGCCCTGGTCTCGTCGTACGCGGTCAGGTAGCCGCCCTCCATCCTGGCCGGCTCCAGGATGCGCGAGGTCGCGTTGCCCTGGGAGTCGAGGTAGCCGATCCACACCCGCACGCCCTGCTTGATCGCCTCCTGCAACGCGGAGATCGTGGCCGTCGCGGGCCCGCGCGGCACCTGGCCGCCGGGCGCGTCCACCGGCTCGCGGCGCGCCAGGTGGGCGGCGTCGCCGGCCCGCAGCGCGCGCACGGCCGCCGCCGCCACCTCGGGGTCGAGGCCGTTGGCCGAGGTCACGGCGCGGGCCGGCGCCAGGCCCTCGGTGCGGCGGCTCTCAAGCTGGGAGATGATCACGTCGCCGTCGAGCGACTCGGCGACGGGCGCGTACCCCATGGCGCGCAGCGAGTCGACCAGCGCCGCCCTGGAGGAGCGGGAGGCGATGACGGTCGGCGCGAGCCTGCGCAGCCGCAGCGCGGCCGAGCGCCGGTCGGCGGTGATCTGGTCGAGCAGCGCGGGGTCGTCGCAGCGGACGTACGCGCTCGCGGTGCCCACCCTGATCCGCCCGTGCCGCCTGGCCACGTCGGTCACCAGGTAGGACAGCGCCTGCGGCACCGGCGTGGCCGAGTGGCGCGCCAGCATCGACACCAGCTCCTCGCCGCCGTGCCCGGCGTCGAGCGCGCGCCGGATCGAGCCCTCGCTGAACCGGTAGACCGTGGCCCCGCCCTTGGACTCGACGTCGGCGGTGAGCGTCATCCAGCGGTTGAGCTCGCTCGTGAGCGGCCCCGGCGCGACGGCGGTCAGGTCGGCCTGGAGCAGCACGTGATCGACGGGCTCCGGCAGCAGCGGCGCGAGCACCCCGGCCGGCTCGCCGCCCTCGATCAGCGCCCGCCCCTGCGCCGAGAGCGCGCCCAGCCCCGTCACGCCGACCTGCTCGGCCTCGCGCAGCGTGAACTCGGTGAGCTGCTCGCGCAGCGGCCCCCGGCGGCGTGGCTGCTCCCACGCCAGCCGTTCGAGCACGGAGTCGCGGTCGGGCGCGAGGCCGGGAGCCGCCGCCAGCACGCCCAGCGTGGCCGCCCTGACGCTCGGGGCGGAGGAGCGCCGCAGGTCGGTGTGCAGGGCGTTGAGCGGCCTGTCACGCTCGTCGCGGTCGCCGACCAGGCCCGGCACCCGGTCCATGTGCAGCCAGGTGGCCGCCAGCGCCGTCCACCGGTCGGCGGTGGACCTGACCCGCCACAGGTCGTAGCCGGAGGTCGGCAGCCACTCGCCGTCGACGCCGCCGCCGGCGGCGATCAGCCCGGCCGCGTGCGCGACCTCGACCACCAGCGCCGCCACCCACTCGGGCAGGTCCAGCTCGCCCGCCGCGCGCTTCAGGTCGCGCACGCCGAGCCCGCCGGTGCGCAGCACGCCCGGCGGCTCCACGCTCCACCGCTCGCACAGCTCCTCCACGGCCCTGACGAACGCGAACGCCTGCCCGGCCGCCGTCCGGTCGGCCAGCTTCTGGTCGCGCGCGGCCCCGTGCAGCGGCGGAGGCACGGCGAGCAGGTCGCGGTGCACCCGGCCGCCGCGCAGGTAGAGGCCGACCTCGCGGGGCAGCGTCACGCTCTCCTCGCCGGTGGCCGCCAGCAGGCCGCGGGCCAGCAGCTCCTCGATGGGGGAGCGGGCCGAGGCCACGGTGACCTCGCGCCTGGCGTTGGGCACCCGGCCGGTCGGCGGGCCCCAGGCGAGCTGGTCGAGCGCGCCCCTGGCCTCGGGCGAGACGGCGTCGATGAGCGGGGCGGGCGCGGCCAGCGCCGCCGCCAGCCGCTCCTTGCCGGTGCCCTTGGTGCCGGGGGCGACCTCGTCGGCCATCTCGTCCAGCTGCTCGGGCGCGTGGTGCCGGAAGGCGTCGACGGCCCTCGGACCCAGGCCCGCCGGGTCGTCGAGCAGCTTGCGCACGCCGGGGCCCAGCTCCAGCGCGTCGTCGGGGCCGTAGACCAGGGCCAGGTCGTACAGCCTGCCGAGCGCGGCGGACAGCGCGGGCTCCGGGTCGGCCTCGGTCAGCGCGGCGCCGACGAGCTCGCGCAGCGTGTCCTTCGAGGTCGGCCCGTCACGCACCGCCAGCGTCTCGACCACGGCCAGCGTGAACCGGTCGAGCCGGTCGAGCACCCTGCCGATCGCCGAAGGACTGGCGGCCCGCGAGGCGAGGCCCTCCAGATGCGCGGGCACCGGAGTGATCAACTCGGGACGCGCGGAGACGAGCGCCCGCAGCTGTTCGTCGGTGCGCCCCCTGATCCACTCCGTGAACTCCATCGTTGCCATGGTATGTCCCCCCTGATTGGGGCAGCATTGCCAGGCGTGATAGAGCGCGCGGACCAGCTCGTGCTGAACTACGTCTCCAAGGCCGCCGACGCGGCCCACGGCGTGCTCAGTCCGGCCGGCGGCTCGACTTCGCCAGGCGGCTGCGGGCCGGGATCGAGGCGGGGTTCCAGGAGTTCGCCCGGCAGTTCTTCGACGTCAGCGGGACGATGTTCATGATCGGTACGGGGATCGGCGTCGTCCGGCCGGCCTACCGGCTGCTCGACGTCAGCTGACCGGCGCGGGGCTGGGCAGCAGGCCGACGGCCAGGCGCACCCAGGCGGAGACGAACTGGTCCTTCTCCGCGTGCCCCGGCAGCTCGCCCACGGTCTCCAGGAAGAGCCGGTACTGCACCACGGCGCCGCCCAGCACGGCCGCGATGCCCGTCCAGTCGAGCTTGACGTCGCGGTATTCGGGCTGGGCCTGGAACCAGGAGACGATGGCGTCGAACATCGGCTGCAGCAGCCCCTCGCGCACGACCGTGACCAGCTCGGGGAACTGGCTCAGGTCGCGGAAGAAGACCCGGGTCAGCTCGGACTCCTCGCGCACCTTCGCCAGCCCGGCGCGGCACACGTGGGCCAGGCGCTCCTCCAGGTCCACCGAGGACTCCATGGCGCTCAGCTCGGCCATGCTCTCGGCCACCTGGACCCGCGTACGGCTGGCGTGCTCGTTGATGGCCGCGGCCAGCACCTCGTACTTGGACTTGAAGTGCCTGTAGAGCCCTCCCGCGCCCGGGGACAGCCCTGAGGCGGCCTCGATCTCGGCCACCGAGGTGGCGGAGTAGCCCCGCTCGGCGAACAGCCTCAGGGACTCATCGATGATCCGCTCACGGGTCGATCTGCTCATGTCTATGCTGATACCTCCGTAAGGAGAGTAATCGTTGCGGGGTGTCGGGCCGGATCAGGCGCGCCAGCGCGCGGCCGGGCGCGCGGCCGGGCGGGCGGCGGGCGGGTCCCCGGCGCGGGGTGCTCCACGGGTGCGGGTCACGGCCGCTCCTCTCCGATAAGTAATTCCTTTCTTCCCATTCCCGTGCGCCCGGAACAAGGGCCGTTACCGGGGGTAGGAGAGCCTTTGGCATCCTGCACATGTGACGACATCGGTGGGATTCGACCTTGACATGACATTGGCTGACACGCGGTCGGGCATCGCGGCCACTTACGACGAGATGGCCGCGCGATTGGGCGTGCCTTTTGACAGCGCCGCGATCGTCAGCCGGCTGGGCCCGCCGCTGGAGATGGAGCTGGCCAACTGGCTGCCCCTGGAGGAGGTCCCCGCGGCCGCCGATCTCTACCGGGAGATATATCCGGAAAAGGGGGTTCCGGCACACACCGCCATGGCAGGCGCCCACGAGGCCATCGCGGCCGTGCGCCGGGCGGGCGGCGGGGTCATCGTGGTGACGGGCAAGAACGTCCGTGACGCGCGCGGCACGGTCGCCGCGCTGGGGCTCGACGTGGACGAAGTGGTCGGCTCGGTTTTCGGCCACGACAAGGGATCGGCACTCGCGCGCTTCGGCGCGGCGGCTTATGTTGGTGACCATGTCGCGGACATCGAGGCGGCACGTGCTGGCGGCGCCGTGAGCGTGACAGTTGCGACCGGCCCTTACACGGTGGGAGAGCTGCGTGATCACGGAGCAGATGTGGCGCTGGGCGACCTGACCGAATTCGCCGCCTGGTTCGCCGGTTGGCGCGAGCACGATGAAGTCCGGTAATTGTCCCGCATTTACCCGGTCGCCCCGGCGCTTCGCGGGGCATAACCTACATCCATCCGTCCTTCTTTTCGACTGTTTGAACGAGGTCCTCCTGTGCCGAGTGGCAAGGTCAAGTGGTACGACGCCGACAAGGGGTTCGGCTTCCTCACCCGCGACGACGGCGGTGAGGTCTTCGTGCATTCATCCGCGTTGCCCGCAGGCGCCGGTGCACTCAAGCCGGGCCAGAAGGTCGAGTTCGGGGTCGCCGAGGGCCGCCGGGGCCAGCAGGCGCTCTCCGTCAGGATCCTGGAGCAGCCGCCGACGCTGGCCAAGACCAAGCCGAAGGGCAAGCGGAAGAAGCCGGACGAGATGGTCGTCATCGTCGAAGACCTGATCAAGCTGCTCGACTGGGTCTCGACCTCCTACCAGCGGGGCAAGCATCCCGACGCCGCCCACGCCAAGAAGGTCGCCCAGGTGCTCAGGGCCGTCGCCGACGACCTCGACGCCTGACCGCCGCCCTGTCGGCTTCCGAGACACGCGCGAGCCCCGGCCTGCGGTAGCGGCCGGGGGGTCAGCCGTTCGGGGGTGGTGAGCGGGCGGGGGTCAGCCGTTCGGCTTGGGAGCGGGTGGGTCAGCCGTTCGGGTTGGTGAGCGGCTTGGTCGGGTCGAGCCGCTCCCCCCGTTGATCGGCCTGCCCGTCGGCGCCGGGGCGCCGCGCCGGTCCCGGAGGCCCGGCCGGTCCGGGGCGCTCGGCGTACGCGCCCGCCTCCGCGCGGGCGGCGGGCTCGTCGTACGGGGCGGGCTCGGCATACGGGGCGGGCTCGTCGTACGGGGCGGTCGCCGCGTGGGCAGCGGCCTCGGCGCGCTGACGGTGCAGCTTGGCCTTGGCCGCGCGCACCCGCTTCCTCCTGGAGATCAGCAGCCACCCGAGGGCGGCGGTCAGCGCGACGGCCAGCGTCACCAGCCCGGCCAGGCTGCTCTGCGTGAGCGACAGCACCAGCCCCACCAGGCCGCCGCACACCCAGGCGAGCTGCAGCACCGCCTCGACCACGCCGAACGTGGACGAGCGCACCTCCTCGCCGATCTCCCGCTGCACGATCGCGTCGAGCGCCAGCTTGCCCAGCTCCTGGGCGAAGGCCGTGACCAGGGAGATCGCCAGCGCCGTCCACACGCCGAAGAAGACCGCGGTGGCGATGGTGGTCGCCGCGGTCACGGCCAGCGTGACCAGCACGAGGAGCTGGGGCGCGTGGTTGCGCGTCCAGTTCGCCACCGCCGCGCCGGCCAGGCCGCCCAGCCCGGCCGCGCCCGCGAGCAGCGCGATCGTCTTGGGGATGTCGAAGAACGGCTCCCGCGCCCACGGCTCGGACGGCGCCAGCCACGGCACCGCCTTGTCCTGCACCAGGAAGAGCAGGAAGAACAGCAGGAACCCGGAGAAGACCCGGATGGCCACGTTGGCCCAGACCGCCTCGGCCACCGCCGGGCCCACCTTGAGCAGGGTGCGCCAGCGCGGGGCGCCGCCCTCCTCCTCCAGGTCGGGGGAGTCGACGTGGCGCGGCAGCCGTACGGCGGCGACGCCGAGCAGCAGGAAGGCCACCATGGCCACGCGCAGCACCGCGGCGCTGCCCAGCCAGGCGGTCAGGCCCGCGCCGACCGGCACCAGCACCCCGGCCGAGACCAGCGTGAACAGCGCCACCCGCGCGTTGGCCGACACCAGCGTGATGTCGGCGGGCAGCACGCTCGGCATGATCGCCGCCCGCGACACGTTGTACGCCTTCGACAGCACCAGCACGCCCAGCGCCCCGATGAACAACGTCGGCAGGTCGCCGGGGCCCACGGCCGCGGCCATCGCGAAGCACAGCAGGCCGCGCCCGAACAGCGTGCCCGCCATGACGTAGCGGCGCCCCGACCTGAACCGGTCGAGTATCGGCCCCACGAACGGCGCCAGCAGCGCGAACGGCACCATCGTGATGACCAGGTAGAGGGCGACCGAGCCGCGCGCCTCGCCGACGGGCACGCCGAAGAAGACGGTGCTGGCCAGCGCCACCGTGACGAGCGCGTCACTGGCGCTGTTGCCCGCCGACAGCTCGATCAGCCGGCCGAGCCCGGTGCGGCCCGCGCCGCCCGCGTACGTCAGGCGCCGGGTGGCCCTGCCGACTTTTCGCGCGCCCTTGGCGGTCGCTTTGCCCGCCCGCGCGGTGCCGCTCGCGGTGGCCCTGGTCGCGCGCACGGTCGCGCGTCCCGCGTCGGCGGCGCCGTGCGCCATTCGCCGCGAGATCTGGCGAGCTCGCTCCCAGCCTCCCTTCACGCCTACCAGTCTTACCCGATTGGTGCCGGATCTCATGGAGGGATCTGCCGTTGTGGGCCCCGGAGGTCCCGCGATGGGTGAGAATGAAGTGTGAGCGAACAGCACCTTTCGGCGGAGGCGGCCCGATGAGCCGCACCAGGGCCCGCGTCTCCGCTCCCGACCAGGCCTGTGTCGCCGCGGTCGATCTGGCGCGCGCCGCGGCCGAGGAGCTGGCGCGGCCGGGCGAGCCCGGCGAGCACCTCGGCTACGAGAGCGAGGGCGACCGGATCGTCACCCACTACTTCGCCTGTCTCGACCGGGCCTATCGCGGCTGGCGCTGGGCCGTCACGGTCACGCGGGCCTCGCGCGCGAAGAAGGTCACGGTGAGCGAGGCCGTCCTGCTGCCCGGCACCGGGGCGCTGCTGGCGCCCGAGTGGCTGCCGTGGAGCGAGCGGCTGCGCCCCGGCGACCTCGGGGTGGGCGACCTGCTGCCGACCGCCGACGATGACGACAGGCTCGCGCCGGGTTTCACCGAAACCGACGAAGAGGCCGACCATCAGGCGGTTTTCGAGTACGGCCTGGGCCGGGCCCGTGTGCTCTCGGCCATCGGCAAGGACCGGGCTGCCAGACGCTGGCACGCGGGCGAGCACGGGCCGCACACACCGATCGCACACGCCGCACCCGCGCAGTGTTCCACCTGCGGGTTCTACTGGTTGCTAGCGGGCGGGCTGCGGCACATGTTCGGGGTCTGCGCTAACGAATACGCCCCCGATGACGGCAAGGTCGTGGCGGCCGACCATGGCTGCGGCGCCCATTCGGAGGCCGCCGTGCTGCCGCCGCCCGTGGAGCAGGCCATCCCGATCCTCGACGACCTGGGCTACGACCTGATGGAGGAGGAGGCCGGCTCGGTCGACGAGTCGGCGTCGGAGGAGCTCGGCCACTCCTGATCGCGGGTGTCGGCGCCGATGACACCCTTCCTGTCGGTGAAGGCCGCTACCCTACGGTGGCCCCCTACCCTCAACCAGGATTCGTGATCGATGAGCGACACCTACGGCACTGACCGGATGCGAGCAGCCGTCCTCTCGGCCTGGACGGCCTCGCCCGCCCGGTTCCGCGAAGACGCCAACGCGGAGGAGGACTTCGCGCTCGGCGGCTACCGCGACCGGCTGATCGTCGAGCTGGCCCAGAACGCCGCCGACGCGGCGTTGCGCGCGGGCGTGCCAGGGGTGCTGCGGCTGACGCTGCGGGGTGACCTGCTGACGGCCGCCAACACCGGCGCGCCGCTCGACGCCACCGGCGTGGAGAGCCTGTCCACGCTGCGCGCCTCCGGCAAGCGTGACGAGGCGGGCGCGGCGGGCAGGTTCGGCGTCGGGTTCGCGGCGGTGGTGTCCGTCTGCGACGCGCCCTCGATCGGCTCGCGCGGGGCCGGGGCGGTCCGCTGGTCCCGCACCGAGACCGCGGCCCTGGTCGCCGAGATCCCCGCGCTGGCGGGCGAGCTGGCCGAGCGCGGCGGTCACGTGCCGCTGCTGCGGCTGCCCTTCGACGAGCCGCCGCTCATCGACATCCCCGACGGGTTCGACACGCTCGTCCGGCTGCCGCTGCGCGATCAGGCGAGCGTCGAGGCGGTGCGCCGCATGCTGGCCGAGACCAGCCCCGCGCTGCTGCTCGGCCTGCCCGCGCTGGAGAGCATCGAGATCGACCTCGACGGCTCGCTGCGCACCGTCGTGGCCGACGGCTGGCACGTGGTGTCGGAGTCGGGCGAGTTCACCCAGGAGGAGGTCGTCAGGCTCTTCGCCGACCGGCCCACCGAGGAGCGCGCCCGCCCCTACTGGTCGCTGCGCTGGGCGGTGCCCGTCACCGGCACCGGCGAGCCGGCCCCGCTGCCCGAGACCGTGCCGTCCGTGGTGCACGCGCCGACGCCCAGCGACGAGCCCATCGACCTGCCCGCGCTGCTGATCGCGTCGTTCCCGATGGCCACCGACCGGCGCCACGTGGCCAAGGGGCCGCTGGCCGACTTCCTGGTGCAGCGGGTCGCCGACGCCTACGTGCGCCTGCTGCGCGAGCTGCCCCGCACCTCCAGGCTGCTCGACCTGGTGCCCTCCCTCATGGGCAAGGGCGAGCTCGACGCCCGCATCCGCAGGGCCGTGCTCGACCGCCTGCCCGGCACGCCGCTGCTGCCCGCCCTGTCGGCGCCCGCGCCGGTCGTGCACACGCCGTCGTTCGCCGACGAGCGGGTCTACGAGCCCGACGCGGAGCTGCGGGTCGAGCAGCCCGCGCCCGAGCCCGACGGCGACGGCTGGGTGGTCACCGGGCGCGAGGCGGCCGTCGTGGCCTCGGCCTCGGCCGAGTTCCTCGCGATCGCGGCCGGTTTCGTGCCGGGGCTGCTGCCCGCCGGCTGGCCCGCCCGCCACCCGGCCATGGTCGCGCTCGGGGTGCGCAGGGTCGAGCTGGCCGACCTCGTCGACCTGCTGTCGGGCGAGGCCGTGGAGGCGCGCGAGCCGTCCTGGTGGCGCTCCCTCTACGAGGTGCTGCCGGCCGACGACCCCGAGTCGCTGGGCGCGCTGCCCGTGCCGCTGACCGACGGCCGCCTGGTGCGCGGGCCGCGCGGCACGCTCATCCTGAGCGACGGCGGCGCCGAGCTCGACCTGGCCCCGCTCGGGCTGCGCATCGTGCACCCCGACGCCGCGCACCCCGCGCTGCTGCGGCTGGGCGCCGCCGAGGCCACGCCCCGCACGGTGCTGGACGACCCGCTGACCAAGGCCGCCGTCGCGCAGTCGCTCGACAGCCCCGACCCCGAGCCGGTGGCCAGGGCCGTGCTGTCGCTGGTGGAGGCGTCGGGGCTGGCGCCCGGCGAGGCGCCGTGGCTGGCCGAGCTGGCGCTGCGCGGCGCCGACGGCGAGCTCTACCCGGCCGGCGAGCTGATGCTGGCCGACGGGGCGCTGGCGGGGCTGCTGGAGCCCGACACGCATCTCGGGGTGGCCGCGCCCGAGCTGGAGGAGACCTACGGGCCGCGGGTGCTGGCGGCGGCCGGGGTGCTCGACGGGTTCGCGGTCGTGCACGAGCCCGACGTGCTGCTCGACCCCGACGAGTGCGACCACGACCTCGACGGCGAGGCCGACTGGCTCGACCACGTGCTCGACCTGCTGCCCGAGCTGGACGTGCCGCCGCTGGTGCCGGAGTTCCTGGCGGTGCGCGACCTGGAGCTGGTGGCCGACTGGCCGGCCGCGCTCGCGCTGCTGACCACGCCGCCGCTGCGGGCCGCGCTGCACCCGCTGCGCGTCGAGGGCGTCGAGGTGCCCTCCTACACGGCGTGGTGGCTGGCCCACCATCCGGTGCTGGGCGGGCGCAAGCCGCTGGAGCTGCGGCTGCCGGGCGCCGACCCGCTGCTGCAGGGCCTCTACTCCGACGCGCCCGCCGGGCTCGACGAGGCGGCGCTGTCGATGATCGGGGTGCGCACGACGCTGCCCGAGCTGCTGGCCTCCCACGGCGGGCCCGAGGAACTGCTCGACCTGATGGCCGACGAGTCGATCGAGGTCGACCGGGCCCAGCTGCGCGCCCTGTGGATCGCGCTGGCCGCCGTGGACCCGTCGCGGGTCGCGCCGCCGCCGCGGGTGCGGGCCGTGCTCAGAGGCTCGATCGTGGTGGCCGCCGCCGACGACGCCGTGGTGGTGGAGGCGCCCGACCTGCTGCAGCTCGTCTCGGACCGGCCGCTGGTGCTGGCCCCGTACGATCTGGCCGAGTCGTTGTCGGAGCTGCTCGACCTGCCGCTGGCCGGTGAGCTCACCTCGGGGGCGGTCACCTCCGAGGGGGTGCGGCGAGAGGTGCCGGCGGAGGTGCGCTCGTTGCTGCCCACCGCGCCCGACACCTACGTCGAGCACGAGAAGCTGCTCGTGGACGGGGTGGAGTGCGCGTGGCGCTTCTTCGAGGGCGACGTGCACTGCACCGGCCTCGACGGGCTGGCCAGGGGGCTGGCCTGGGCGACGGGGCAGTGGAACGACCGGCTCGCCGTGGCGGCGCTGCTGCGTGACCCGGCGGCGGTGCCGCTGCTGCTGGCCGAGGCCGACCTTTCCTGACAGCCGGTGCGATGCCGTGCCAGGGAGGCGCTCCCGTTGCCTCCCCGACACGGCTCGGGCGGCGCAGGCCCCGTGCGGGGGGTGCCGCCGGACGACCGCTCGGGCGGTGCGGGCGCCTCACCGGGCGATCGGTCAGGCGGCGCAGGTGGTGCCGGCGGCCGGCACCTTGCCCTCCAGCACATACGCGTCCACCGTCTTCATCACGCACGCGTCACCGGTCATGTACGCGCCGTGGCCCTCGCCCTCGTAGGTGACCAGCACGCCGGTCTTGAGCTGCTCGTTCAGCGACGTGGCCCACTGGTACGGCGTGGCCGGGTCGCCCTTGCCCCCGATGACCACGATGGGCGCGGAGCCGGTGGCGTCGATGCGCTTGGCCGCGTCGTCCCCCCGCACCGGCCAGTGCTCGCACGAGCCGTTGGCCCCGTCGAAGGAGAGGATCGGGAAGATCTTCTTCACCCGCTCGTTGACCCTGGCGGTGTCGGCGTCGCTCGGCCGCTCGGCGTTGTCGGCGCAGTTGATGGCCAGCAGGCTCGCCATCGCCGTGGTGTACGTGCCGTCGGCGCGGCGGCCGGTGTAGGAGTCGGCCAGGGCGAGCAGGATGGTCGCGTCGCCCTTGAGCGCGGCCGCGGTCGCCTGCTCCAGCATCTGCCAGCTCTGCTTGGAGTAGAGCGGGGTGATGACGGCGTACTGGCCCAGGCCGTGCGTCAGCTCGCGGTCGCCGACCTTGATGGGCTTGGTCTTGAGCCCCTCGACGAAGTCCTCGATCGTCTTCTCGACGGTGGCGGGGTCGTCTCCGAGCTTGCAGTCGCGCGCCGCGCAGTCCTCGGCGAACGCCTCCAGCGCGTCGGCGAAGCCCTTGGCCTGGGTGAGCGCCCGCTCCTCGAAGGTGACCGTGGGGTCGAAGGCGCTGTCCAGGACGAACCGGCCGACCTTCTCGGGGAAGTGGGTGGCGTAGACGGCGCCGAGGTGGGTGCCGTACGACAGGCCGAAGTAGTTGAGCCGCTCGTCACCGAGCGCGGCGCGCAGCAGGTCGAGGTCCTTGGCGGCGTTCACCGTGCCGACGTGCGGCAGGACCTTGCCCGAGTCCTTCTCGCAGGCGGCCGCGAACTCCCTGGTCAGCGTGTCGGGGTCGGCGTCCGCGCCGGCGGCGAAGAGCTTGCCGAGCTGCTCGCCGCACGTCACGCCCGAGCTGCGCTGGACGCCGCGCGGGTCGAAGCTGACCAGGTCGTAGCGGCTGCCGAGCTTGGCGAACGCGGGGGCGGTCATGGCCAGGATGTCCACGCCGGAGCCGCCGGGACCGCCGAAGTTGAACACCAGCGAGCCGAGGCGGTCGCCGGTGGCCTTGACGCGGATGAGCGCCAGGTCGATCTTCTCGCCGTCCGGCTCGGCGTGGTCGAGCGGGACCGGGATGCTGCCGCACTCGGTGCCGGGGGCGAGGGTCATCGGCTTGCCGTCGGCGCCCACGAGGTCGGTGCACGCGCGCCAGGCCACCGCGCTCGTGGCGGGCCGGCTCGCGGCGGGTTCGCTCTTGGCGGCGGGCTCCGGGGTCTCGCCGGTGCCACAGGCGGTGAGAACCGCCGCTCCCAGGAGGAATGTCGCAATGGGCTTCTTCATGCCGACCAGCATGATCTGGCGGGCATATGCCGAGGTAGTGGGCGGAAACACCACTTCGAGATGACTTCGGGGAATGGGGAAAGATGACGAATGTCAGGTTTGGCGGGGGGCGCGCGTCAGCCGCACCCTGACACCACCCGGGCCCGCGTCACTTGTGGGGCTGTGCCGGTGAGGGGCCGCGTCCGCGAGCGCCCGTGAGGTCCGCGCTTCCAGGAATCGCCGCGTGCGGGGCCCGCGTCACTTGCGGGGGCGGCGGACGAGCCAGATGCCGAAGAGGCCGAAGCCGACCCCGGTCAGGCAGGTCCAGATCCACCATGTGTTCTCGGGGGCGGGACGGACGATCAGCAGGACGACCAGCGCGACGGCCCACGCGGCCGTGCCGACGGCGATGGCGGCGGGATCGTTGGTCTTGATCGGCTCCGGATCGGGATGCCACTGCTGCTTCACGTTGTCCAGCCTAGCTTCCAATCGGGTCTCGATCTCATCACCGCCTCTTTTCGCAGCTCATCAGTACTGTCACTCTTCGCGTCGTGAAAGACACACGTAACGGGATAGATCGTTATTTCGCCATCTCCGAACGGGGCTCCACCGTCGCGCGCGAAGTGCGCGGCGGCTTCGCCACGTTCTTCACCATGGCCTACATCGTCGTGCTGAACCCCTTGATCATCGCCACCGGCAAGGACGTGACGGGCGAGTACATCGGCGACGGCACGGCGCCCAACGTGGCGCTGGTCGCCGCCGGCACGGCCTTCGTGGCGGGCGTGCTGACGATCCTCATGGGCGTGATCGGCAGAGTGCCGTTCGCGATGGCGGCCGGGCTCGGCCTGAACGCCTTCGTCACCTTCAACATCGCCTCCGTGATGACCTGGGAGGAGGCGATGGGCCTGGTCTTCCTCGAAGGCGTCATCATCGCCGTCCTGGTGCTCACCGGGCTCCGGACGGCGATCTTCCACGCCATCCCACCCCAGCTCAAGACCGCCATCAGCGTGGGCATCGGCCTGTTCATCGCGCTGATCGGGTTCGTGGAC
This sequence comes from Nonomuraea candida, assembly GCF_000725485.1. Lineage (GTDB taxonomy): Bacteria > Actinomycetota > Actinomycetes > Streptosporangiales > Streptosporangiaceae > Nonomuraea > Nonomuraea candida. Next base: position 59,562 of record NZ_JOAG01000049.1, read on the forward strand.
GCCGGGTTCGTGCGCAGGGCCGAGGGCACACCCCTGGAGCTGGGCATCGGCGGCAGCCTGACCTCGTGGCCGATCTTCGTCTTCATCGTCGGCCTGCTGGCCACGGCCGCGATGGTGGCGCGCAAGGTCAAGGGCGCCATCCTCATCGGCATCGTCGGCACCACGATCCTGGCCATCGTCGTCGAGATCTTCGCCAAGGCGGGCAACGTCTCGCCCGAGAACTCCGGCGGCTGGCAGCTCAACCGGCCCGCCATGCCCGAGGAGATCTTCGGCTTCCACAACCCGCTCGTCCTGTTCACCGAGTTCGACCCGTTCGGCGGCTTCGTCCGCGTGGACGTGCTGCTGGCCGCGCTGTTCGTGTTCACCCTGCTCATCACGGACTTCTTCGACACCATGGGCACCGTGGTGGGCGTCGGCCGCCAGGCGAACCTGGTGCGCGAGGACGGGACGCTGCCGCGTACCAAGCAGATCCTGCTCGTCGACTCGATCGGCGCGGCGGCCGGCGGCGCGGGCTCGGTCTCCTCGAACACCACCTACGTCGAGTCGGCCGCGGGTGTCGGCGAGGGCGCTCGCACTGGCCTCGCCAGCGTGGTCACGGGCCTGCTGTTCCTGGTGGCCATCTTCTTCGCGCCGCTCGTCACGATCGTCCCCTACGAGGCCGCCGCTCCCGCGCTGGTGCTGGTGGGCTTCATGATGATGACCGCGATCCGCGACATCGACTGGAACGACTTCCAGATCGCGATCCCGGCGTTCCTCACCATCGTGCTCATGCCGTTCACGTACTCCATCTCGAACGGCATCGGGGCGGGCTTCATCAGCTACGTGCTGATCAAGGTGGTCGGCGGCAAGGCGAGGGAGGTGCACCCGCTGCTGTGGGGCGTGGCCGTGCTGTTCGCGCTCTACTTCGCGATCGGCCCGATCAGGGCGCTGATCGGCCTCTGATCGCGCTCCGGGGCCGTCCGTACGGCCTCCCGGCCGCGCTCCGGGCGCCGTCCCGTAGGGCCTTCCGGTCGCGGCCGCGCCCCGAGCACTGACCACGACCTTGTACGGTCTGCGCATACGGCGCTGTTCGTTCCCCGGGCACCGCCGTCGAGCTCACCTGATGACCTGAAGCCGCTTCGTCCTGCCGCGAGCAGGCGGGGCGGCTTCGGGGTATCAAGAGGTGAGACGCCTGTTATGTACGGAAATAATCCCGCCTTGTCGTATAGTTAGCAAAGGTAATGACTCATGCTAACCAACACCCAGCCCAAGATGGACCTGCGCAGCGGCGCTGGTCTCGCTTCAGCCCTGCGCGTGTCACTCGCAAGGCTGAACCGACGCCTACGACGACAGGCGGCGGCGCACTCGCTGACACCCACCCAGTTCGCGACGCTCGCCGCAGTGGAACGGCATTCCGGGATAACCCCCGGCGAATTGGCCGAGCTAGAGAAGGTGCAACCGCCCTCGATGACGCGCGTGATCGCCGCGCTCGAGGAGCGCGGCCTGGTCTCGCGCACCCCGCATCCGACCGACCGGCGCCAGGTGACCGTCTCGGTGACCGAGGCCGCAGAGAAGCTGCTGAAGGAGGAGCGTCGCCGCAAGGAGGCGTGGCTGACACAGCGGTTGAAGGAGTTGTCTCCGGAGGAGCGGTCGATCCTCAGGCAGGCGGCGCCGATCCTGGAGAAGCTCAGCAAGATATAGAGCCGGAAGAACCCAGGACCGGGATGTTCCGGTCGCTCAGGGTTCGTAACTACCGCATGTTCGCCGCCGGCGGCACGGTGTCCAACATCGGCACCTGGCTGCAGCGCACCGCCCAGGACTGGCTGGTCCTCGACCTCACCGCCGGTCCGGGCAACGCCCACGGCAGCGCGGCGGCGCTCGGCACGGCGACCGCGCTGCAGTTCCTGCCGATGTTGTTGTTCGGCATGTTCGGCGGCGTGCTCGCCGACCGCTATCCCAAGCGTCCCATCCTCATCGTCGCCCAGACGATGATGGCCGGGCTCGCGCTCACCATCGGCATCCTGACGATGACGGGCTCGGCCCAGGTCTGGCACGTGTACGTGATGGCGTTCCTGCTCGGCATGATCTCCTGCGTGGAGGTGCCGTCGCGGCAGGCGTTCGTGGTCGAGATGGTCGGCCGCGACGACCTGCCCAACGCGATCGCGCTGAACAGCTCCATCTTCAACCTGGCCCGCGTGGTCGGCCCGGCGCTCGCCGGCGTGCTGATCTACGTGCTGGGCGGGACCGGCCCGATCTTCCTGATCAACGCGCTGACCTTCGGCGGCGTGATCTCCAGCCTGGTCTTCATGCGCAAGTCCGAGCTGAGCCCGGCCGACCCCGTCCCCAGGGCCAAGGGCCAGCTCCGCGAAGGGCTGAGGTACGTCCTCCAGCGCGAGGAGCTCCTCATGCCGGTGCTGCTGATCGCCTTCGTGTCGATGTTCTCGCAGTCGTTCTCGATGTCGATCGCGCTGATGGCGCGCGAGACGTTCGGGGCGGGGGCGTCGTCGTTCGGGCTGGCCTCCAGCATGTTCGCGGTGGGGGCGCTCGCCGGGGCGCTGCTGGCGGCGCGCCGGGTGCGGCTGTCGCGGAAGATGCTCTTCGCCGGGGCGATCGGATTCGGGCTGTTCCAGATCGCCACCGGGCTGGCCCCCTTCTACCCCGCCTACCTGCTGCTGCTGATCCCGACCGGGATCGCGCTGATCACCATCAACACGGCCGCCAACGCCAGCGTGCAGATCGCCACGTCCCCCGAGATGCGGGGCCGGGTCATGGGCATCTACATGCTGGTGTTCACCGGTGGGGCGCCGCTGGGGGCGCCGCTGATCGGGTGGCTGTCCGAGCTGGGCGGACCCCGGACGGGCGTGATCCTGTCCGGCGTGCTGGTGCTGGCCGGCACGGGCCTGGCGGTGCTGCTGACGCGGATGATCAGCTCCCGGGTGGGGAAGCCGGCGCTCGCGGCCGCATGAGTCATGAGCCGCGCGCCGGCCGCGCCGTCGTCGCGGGCCGCCGACGGGCGCTCCCCGGGAGACCGGTGGGCGCCCGCTCTCCCCGCCGGGACGCGGGCGGGTGAGGCGGTGTGAGGGGCGGCGGGGGGCGGGGGGAGAATCGGGTGGCATGAGGCTGTTCGCCGCTCTGGTGCCGCCCGACGAGGTGCTGGACGAGATCGCGCGCGCCATCGCCCCGCACGTCGGGCAGGTGCCGGGGCTGCGCTGGCCCGACCGGGCGACCTGGCACATCACGCTCGGCTTCTTCGGGGAGGTGCCCGAGCGGGTGCTGCCCGAGCTGGAGACGCGCCTGGCCCGCGCCGTGCGCCGCCACACGGCCATGAACCTGGCCTTTGAGGGCTTCGGGGCCTTCTCCTCCGTACGCCGCGCCCGGGTGCTCTGGGTGGGCGTCACCGGCGACTCCATGACCAGGCTCGCCGACTCCGTCAGAGCGGGCGCCCGCCGGGCCGGGGCCGAGCAGACCGACGACAAGCGCTTCCACCCGCACCTCACCCTCGCCAGGGCCAAGGTGGAGACGGACCTCCGCCCGCTGGTCGAGTCGCTGTCGGGGTTCAGCGGCTCGCCGTGGCGGGCGGAGCGCGTCCGTCTCTTCCGCAGTCACACGGGGCCGCAGGTGAGGCACGAGTCACTCGCCGAATGGGCGCTGGCACCCGCCGAGCAGGGTTAGGCTCCAGGTCGTGGATCGTCCTCGCCCCTGGCTGCTGCCCATCGTGCTCGGCCTGCTCCTGCTGATCGTGATCGTCGGAGCCGCGCTGACCTGACGCCCGCCCGAGCCCGAGGACCGGCTCACCAGGCGTAGTCCTCCGGGGCCGTGCGGTGGCCGGGGAAGATCTCGTCGAGGCGGGCCAGGGCGACGTCGTCCAGGTCGATCTCCACGGCGCGCAGGCTGCCTTCGAGCTGCGCCAGCGTGCGCGGGCCGATGATCGGCGCGGCGACCGCGCGCTGCTTGAGCAGCCAGGCCAGCGCGACGTTCGCGGGCTCCTCGCCGAGCTCGTCGCAGAACTTCTCGTACTGCTCGATCCGGTCGCGGTGCTTGTCGAGCTGCCGCAGCATGTGCTCGTCGCCCGAGCGGCCCTTGTCCGGCTTGCGCAGCACGCCGCCGAGCAGGCCGCCGGCCAGCGGGCTCCACGGGATCACGCCGAGGCCGTAGTCCTCGCACGCGGGCAGCACCTCGAGCTCGGGCGCGCGGGTGAGCAGGTTGTAGTGGGTCTGCTCGCTGACCAGGCCCGTGAACCCGCGGCGGGCCGCGCTCTCCTGGGCCTTGGCGATGTGCCAGCCCGCGAAGTTGGACGAGCCCACGTAGATGATCTTGCCCTGCTGCCGCAGGACCTCCATGGCCTCCCAGAACTCGTCGAACGGGGTGCCCCGGTCGACGTGATGGGCCTGGTAGATGTCGATGTGGTCGGTCCGCATCCGCTTCAGCGAGGCGTCGCAGGCGCGGCGGATGCTGAGCGCGGACAGCCCCCGCTCGTTGGGCCAGTCGCCCATGTCGCCATAGACCTTGGTGGCGATGACCGTGCGCTCCCGCCGCCCGCCGCCCTGCGCGAACCACCGGCCGAGGATGCCCTCGGTGACGCCCTCGCCCTTCACACCGCCGTAGACGTTGGCCGTGTCGAAGAAGTTCAGCCCCAGCTCGTGGGCCCGGTCCATGATCGCGAAGGAGTCCTCCTCCGAGGTGCGCGGGCCGAAGTTCATGGTGCCGAGACAGAGCGGACTCACCTGGAGACCGCTGCGGCCGAGTTTGACGTAGTCCATGACTCAACCCTAGGGAGCTGGAGCGCGCTCCAGGCCATAGGGTGAACTTCATGATCCAGAACGGGGCGGGGGCCGCGTCGCCGGAGCCTGGCTCACCATGATCGCCCTGCTGCGTGCGGCCGTGCCGCTCTATCTGGCGATGACCGCGGGCATGCTGGGCTCGCTGGTCGTCACCTCGGTGCTCGGCAATCATGACACGGTCACGCTCGCCGCCTTCGCCGTGGTGACCGCCGTGCTCACCCCGGCGAGCGCGGCGGTGCAGGGCGCGCTGCGCGGGCTGGGGCCGTTCGTGGCGCCCCACCGCGACGAGCCCGCGGCGGCCGTGCCGATCGTGCGGGACGCGCGCTGACTCAGCCTGGCGACGGGGACGGCCGGCGCGCTCGTCATGTTGTGCCTGCCGCTGCTCGCGGCCCTGGCCGGGGTGCCGCCCGAGGTGGTGCGGGAGATCGGCTGGCTGCCCTGCTTCCTCGCGGTCTATCTCCTGGTCTTCGCCTCCACCGGGGGCGCGAGCACCATCCTGGTCGCGCTGGGGCGCAGCCGCCACGTGTTGTGGCCGACGCTCGCCTTCGGGATCGGGCTCGGCGGCCTCACCGCCGCGCTGGTGCCCTCGCTCGGGCTGACCGGGGTGGGCATCGCCTGGGTGGTCTCGGGCGTGGTGGCGGCGGCCGTGGCCGCGGTCAGCCTGCGCCGCGCGCTCGGGCGGCCCATCGGGCAGGGGCGGCCCAGGCCGCGGGAGATCGCGAAGCTGGCGAAGGTGAGCGTCCCGCTGGCGGGGACGGTGCTCGTCAAGTTCGGGGTGCTGGGGTTCGTGACCTTCGCGGCGAGCACCACGAGCGCGCGCGACACCGCCGCCCACGCGGTGCTGACCACGCTCGCCGGGCTCATGATGATGGCCTCGCTCTCCGTCGCCCAGGCCGCGGTGCCCGAGGTGGCCCGCGCCGCCGACGCGGCGGGGGCGCGGCGGGCCCACCGGACCGCGGTCGTCCTCGCCACCATGGGCACGCTCGTGGTGGCGGGGCTGCTGCTCGGGTTCGGGGAGCGGGTGCTGGTCCTGTTCAGCGACGACCCGGCGGTGCGGGAACGGGTGCTGGCGCTGCTGCCGCTGATGCTGGCGTCGGCGCTGCTGGACGCCGCCCAGGCGGTGCAGGGCACCGGGCTCACCGCGCTCAAGCGCTCGGGCGCCGGCCTGCTCTCCTTCGCCATCGGGTACGGGCTGCTGGTCGTGGCCACCGTGCCCGTGGCCCGCGCGTGGGGGATCACCGGGTTGTGGGCGGCCATGGCGGTGGCCAACGGGCTGCTGGTGGTGCTGCAGGGCGCCGGGTTCCACCGCCACAGCGCCAGAGTCGGCCTGACCCCCGCCCCGGACGCCCCGCCCGCCCGCTGACGGCCGGGACGCCGGGATGCCGGGACGCCGGGATGCCGGGACGCCGGGACGCCGGGCCGCCCGGGCGGTGGCGGGGGCGGTGGCGCGGTGGCGGGTCGCGGCGGGGCGGCGGGTCGTGGTGGGGTCAGAAGCCGGGCAGGGCGAAGTCGCCGGCCCAGGCCCGGTGCGAGTAGGTGGCCAGCAGGCGCACCCGGCCGCTGCGCACGTCGATCGCGTACACCCGCTCGCCCATCGTCGGCGGCTCCCCCTTCTTCCACCCGCGCACCGGGTCCGCGTCGTCCGTGCCGGTCACCATCACCTCGCCGGAGCCGAGCCAGCCGCCGATCCGCCGCACCCGGAAGCCCGCGGGCGCGTCGCGGAAGCGGGCCCGGCCGAGCACCTCGCCGGTGGCGGCGTCCAGGGTGACCAGCGTGTCGTGGGCCTTGGTGACGAGTGCGTCCGAGGTCTCCGCGCCGTCGATGCAGGGCAGGACGCGCCCGTCGGGGGACAGGCCGCCGTACTGGCGTGCGTCGTCCCGGGCCGGTGAGAGCACGCTGACCCGCCCGTCCTCCAGCCGGCCCAGCCGGTCGCGGCCGTCCCTCAGGATGACGGGGGCGCCGCCGTTCCCGACCTGCTCCACGAACCAGCCCTCGGGCACCTCGGTCACCTCGGCGCTCGACATGTCCACCACGACGGCCGGCAGGCCGGCCGCGCTGACGGACAGGAAGCGGCCGTCCGGCGACAGCCGTATGAGACTGCCGCCCTTGACCATCGCCGCCCTCGGGAAGAGCCGGGGCGTCACCAGGATCGTGCCGTCGGCCAGGTCGCGTACGGCGAACCGGTCGGTGCCGGCCTGGTAGTAGGCGATCTTCCGGCCGTCGGCGGAAATGGCCAGGGGGCCGCCGGTGTTCATATAGTTGGCGGAGGTCTGCTCGGTGTAGACGCTCACCGCGTCCGGCACCCGGAAGCTCTGGCCGCCCCGCGTCACCACCTTCCACTGGGCGCACTCCTGGTCGAAGGTGTGGGTGTTCTTCCGGTGGTCCCACCGCCTGCCGCAGAAGTCGTAGTACGCGTACGCCGCGGGCTCGACGCCGCGCTCGGGCAGCACGTCCGTCACCGTGCCGGTGATCGTGTCCCGGTCGGACGGCGTGGTGAGGAACGCGGTCGCGCCGAGGGTCATCGCCACCAGCACGGCCGCCACCGAGCCGGCCACCGAGCCGACCACCGCCGCCCGGCGCCGCCGCGCCCCGCGCACGGCCCGCTCGGCGAGGCCGTCGTCCCCGTCGGGCGCCTGCGCGGCGATCCGCCGCAACTCGTCACTGAACCTGGTCACTAGGGCACCATCCTTACTGCGAGGCCCGCGTAGGGTCTTGTGGAAGGGACTCGGCGGGAGCCGGGGTGACGGCCTGGTTCGGTCGCCTGTGAA
>NZ_KL647034.1:0-67004 GCF_000725485.1 Nonomuraea candida
TCACAGGCGACCGAACCAGGCCGTCACCCCGGCTCCCGCCGAGTCCCTTCCACAAGACCCTACGCGGGCCTCGCAGTAAGGATGGTGCCCTAGTGACCGAGCCGGCCGAGGTCGCCGACGTACCCGGCACCGTACTCGTCCGACCGAGGAGGGCGGAGGCATGACCACCGCCGTACCCGTCCGACCGAGGAGGGCGGAGGCATGACCACCACCGTCGCGCCCCCCGTGACCGCCGCCCCCGCCGCCAAGCCGCGGGTCAGGCGCGGCTGGACCCAGCACGGGCTGGTGTTCGTGGCGCCCTTCCTGCTGATCTACGTGGTGTTCCTGGTCTGGCCCACGCTGCTCGGCTTCAAGATGAGCTTCTCCAGCGTCAACATCGCGGGCGGCAACGACCACTTCGTCGGGTTCGCCAACTACGCCGAGGCCTTCGCCGACCCGCGCATGTGGCGCTCGTTGTGGAACACGCTGGTCTTCACCGTGCTGAGCACGATCCCGCTGGTCCTCCTCGGCCTGGTGTTCGCGCTGCTGGTGCACCACCTGCGCTTCGTGCAGTGGTTGTGGCGGCTGTCGTTCTTCGGGCCGTTCCTGCTGCCCTCGGCCGTGGTGTCGATCCTGTGGCTGCAGATGATCTACCCGCCCGAGTACGGCCTCATCAACGGCACGCTCGGCACCGACGTGTTGTGGCTGGGCGACCCGTCCGTGGCCATGTGGTCGATGGTGCTGACCACCGTCTGGTGGACGGTCGGCTTCAACTTCCTGCTCTACCTCGCCGCCCTCCAGGCCATCCCCCGGCACCTGTACGAGGCCGCCGCCATCGACGGCGCCACCGCCTGGGACCGGCTGCGCTCCATCACCCTGCCGCTGCTCGGCCGCACCACCACGCTCATCGTGGTGCTGCAACTGGTGGCCTCGCTGAAGGTGTTCGACCAGATCTACCTCATGACCGGCGGCGGCCCGCAGGACGCCACCCGGCCGATCATCGAGTACGCCTACGACATCGGCTTCACCGGCTACCGCACCGGCTACGCCTCGGCCGTGTCGTACATCCTGTTCGCCCTGATCGTCATCGTCTCCCTGGCGCAGCTCCGGCTGTTCCGCAAGCGCGAGGAGGTCGCGTCGTGACCAAGCGGTTCAGCTTCAGCCAGCTCGTCCTGCTGGTGGCCGCGCTGGTGCTGGCGGCCCTCTGGCTGGCCCCCATCGCGTGGGCCGTGGCCACCTCGCTCAAGCCCGAGTCCGAGACGACCGTGCTGCCGCTGCGCTGGTTCGGCAGCGAGATCACCTTCGAGGCGTACGCGCTGGTGCTGAGCACCGGCGGCATCCTCAAATGGGCGATCAACTCCACCGTCACCGCCGTGATCGTCACGTTCATGACCGTGCTGTTCTCGGCGATGGCGGCGTACGGGTTCGCGCGCACCCGGTTCAAGGGGCAGCGGGCGCTGCTGGGGCTGATCCTGGCCGGGATCATGGTGCCGCCCCAGGTGCTGATCGCGCCGCTGTTCGCCGAGATGGTCGCCTTCGGGCTGGTGGACACCTGGTGGGCGATCATCCTGCCGCAGGTGGCCGCGCCGCTGATCGTCTACATCCTGGTCAAGTTCTTCCAGGACGTGCCGGTGGAGCTGGAGCAGGCCGCCTTCGTGGACGGGGCCGGGCGCTGGCGGGTCTTCTTCACCATCGTGCTGCCGCTGTCGCGGCCGGTGCTCGCCGCCGTGTCGATCTTCACGTTCATCAACACCTGGAACAACTTCCTGTGGCCGTTCCTGGTCTCCACCGACCCGAACACGATGACGCTGCCGGTGGGGCTGGCCAACGTGGTCCAGGGCACCTTCGGCCTGCGCTACGCCCAGATCATGGCCTCGGTCGTGCTGGCCGGCCTGCCGCTGCTGGTGGTCTTCATCCTCTTCCAGCGCCAGATCATCCGAGGCGTCGCCCACACCGGCCTCGCCGGCCAGTGACCTCCCACCCACCGTCCCTTCGCCGGCCCGCTACCCGGCGGCCGGACACGGGTTCATCGGCCACCGGCCGCGCGTCCGCACCGGGAGCCCTGGCCGGGACGGACGTGACGTGAGCCAGGCGACGAGGGCTCCCGCCCCAGCGGGGAAGCGGCTGGGGGATTGCGCCCCGGCTGAGACGCGGACCGGTCGAGACAGAACAGAACGAACTCAGCCGGGGCAGCTCATGCGGCTCCGTTCAGAGCCTTGACCTGCTCGTCGTCCAAGACCCCTCCGGCCCAGACCCAGGGACCATGCGGTTGATTCGCGGGTACGGGACTGAGCCCATCGAACCTGCCCATCCTCGCTGCCTCCTTGAACACCTCGTACGCCAACGCGGAGGTGTAGACGTGCTGGAGGGCCTTGCTCACCGCCCGGTCCTGGATCGTGATGATGACCTGGGCGCCATCGCTCTCCGGCGTGTAGAGGCCATGCGCGACCTCGTCCTTCCAATCGACCCAGTACTTGGCGCTCATCAGGGCCAGGCGCTCGGGGCACGTCAGGTCGCAGAGCTGGACCATGGTGGTCCGGCCAACGCGGCGGACTGCGAGGCAGGTGTCGGGGGATGTCTCGGCGGGCACTGTCATCGGGGTCTCCGTGCTGCGGCTATCCGGGTAACGTGCTTCGACGGTAGGAGTCCGGCCAGAGTCCGAGCTAGAAAATTTCCCGAGATTGCAGCAGCCTCCGTGCGGCGTCGATCTCTGCTCGTGCGGTCTCGCCGTAGACGGCTTGGGACTGCAACAGCTTGAAGATTCGTAGGTACGTCTCGATCTCTCCTGGACGCTTGGTGCGGTAGCCGCCAGTCCAGTGCTCGCTGCGGACCAGCGCCTCGTCATAGACGTAGAACCCTTCCCCCGGCCAGATGGTCCGGAGCCGGCCGAGGGGGATGACGCCCAGCGCCACGTTGGCGAAGGCGGCCGCGCGTTCGAGGTAGTCGAGTTGATCCAGCATCACGGCGACGCTGCCGCGTTGGGCGTAGAGCGCTCCGGCCTCAACGACCAAGGAGAACATGCATGTGCCGGACTCAAGGACGCGCAAACGGTTCAGCCGCCCCTCGACGGCTTGGTCTATGTCGTCGGTCAGCCCGTGGAATCGGGACACGTCTTCGATGACGGCTCGCGTGTATCCCGGTCGCTGGAGGAAGCCGGGAATGGTCTGCGGCTCGTAGGCGCGTATCAGTTTGGTTCGTTCATAGAGCGGCTTGATGCGCTCGCTCTGTTGCTTGAGACCGGCTCGCAGTGTCTGCCGGTGTTCCTCCCACATCTCGTCAATCTGCCGGTGTGCGGCGATCAGCTCCGGTATCTGATCCTCTGCGTCACACGCACGGCACCAGATCCGTATGTCGTTCTCCGTAGGGTTCTGCCGACCCAGTTCGATCCGGGAGATCTTGGAGTCGCGCATCCCGGATCGAGCTGAGAGCTGTCGGCCGTTGAGGTTGGCGTCCAGGCGTATGCCGCGAAGTCTCTGCCCGAACGCCTGACGGGCAGCTTGTACCTGGTCTTGTTCGGACAAGGGCGGACGTGGGGTTAGGCGGGACAGTGGTCGCGGTGCGGGATGGCCGACTCCCAGAGTGCGGAGAAGGCGTCCGCGCGGTACTTCACGATGACGGGATCTCGGCCGAGCGGGATCTCGGCGCGCTGGTCCATCCCGTCGAAGACGTCGAACACGACCATCTCGCCGTCGAGCAGCCAGAAGTCGTTTCCTGGCAGGCTGACTCGGTCACACCATGGCCTGAGGACGCGTGGCACTTCCTTCCTGCCGCCTGCCTGCCAGTTGGCCGACAGCTCGGCATCGCTGCCGTAGTTGTCCCGTCCCCTGGGGGAGATCGACTCCATAGTGCTCCCTCACGTACTTCCGAACAAATGTGTTCATGGTGCGCTCGGAGAGTTCTCCGAACGTTTCATCTTCCCCGAGTCCGACGAGCTGTGCCCCGACCTGGGGCCCGCGCTTCTTGACCTGGACGACCCAGGAGCCTTGATCCGTCCGGTAGAACGTCTCGCACTCGTTGTCCTGGTTGGACTCGGGGTCCTTGCAGTAGAAGCTGACGGAGAGATCGTCTCCATCACCGTTGGATTGCACGGAGCGTTACCCTCCCGGTCTACATCGTGAGCCCACTAAGAGTGACGCGTCGGGTGCACAGAGTCAAGATGTCGATTCTCGTGATCTGACCTGGGGATTCAGTGATGCTGGGGGCGGCGCTCGTGCTGATGTGCAGGGCGATCACCGGTGAACGGCAAAAGCCCCAGGGTCGCGGTCGTGACCGTGAACCTGGGGCTTCGTCTCGCCTGTGGCCAGGTCGGACCTGGCCTGCCAGAAGAGTGGTGGACGATACTGGGATTGAACCAGTGACCTCTTCCGTGTCAGGGAAGCGCTCTCCCGCTGAGCTAATCGTCCTTGGAGGTGGCGACGGGATTTGAACCCGTGTGGACGGCTTTGCAGGCCGCTGCCTCGCCTCTCGGCCACGCCACCGAGTCAAATCCTCTCCGAGCGGAAGACGGGATTCGAACCCGCGACCCTCACCTTGGCAAGGTGATGCTCTACCACTGAGCCACTTCCGCGTTGCTTCGTGGTCAACAATAGCGCGTTTCTCGACCGGATGCTTACTCGTGGGCCGGAGCTAGGGCCGGGGATCCTTGCGGAGCTGGCGGGCGACGCTGCGCTCGGTGGCCGGCAGGGTGAGGAAGATCTCCAGGATGCGGGTGAGGCGGTGGACCTCGATGCGGTGGAAGGCCGGGCCCTCCGAGCGGGCCAGCAGGAGCGTGAGCGCCAGCGGCGGCAGCGGGGCGTGGATGAGGTGCAGCCCGTCGTCCAGGGTCAGGGCCGTCGGGCGGGAGGGCGCCGCCTCCGGGACGACGACCTCGCGCGGGGCGCGCCAGCTCGCGTAGACCACGCGGTGCTCGGCCGTCGTGGTGGCCGCCCAGTCGGCGCTGAACAGCACGGGCAGCGAGTCGATGAGCGTGGTCAGCGCCCGGTCGCCCGCCGTGGTGATGTACTTGAGTATCTCCAGCTCCGGGTAGGTGCCCGGCGCCTCGCGCGTGGTCCAGATGCCTTCGACCGCCACGCCCTCGACGCTCTCCAGGCTCTTGACCAGGGACTGCCGTGGGGTGTTGTCGGGGCAGAAGACGGTGATGTCGTCGACGGCCTGGCCGGCCCCCCGGTCGAGCACCGTCACCTGGGTGATGTCGGCCCCCGCCACGCCCAGGACCTTGGTCACCTGCGCGAGGGCCCCCGGCCGGTCGGGCAGCGCGACGCGTACACGAAGAAGCATCCATCCCCCTCAGCCGAAGATGCCGATCACAGACTATCCACGAAATACCGGTTGCGGCTTGACCTGCGCTACAACTGAACGGGTGAAGATTGGGCCGATCGAGGTGTGGCCGCCGGTGGTGCTCGCGCCCATGGCGGGGATCACGAACGCGCCGTTCCGGGTGCTCTGCCGCGAGCAGGGCGCGGGGCTGTTCGTGTGCGAGATGATCACGACGCGGGCTCTCGTCGAGCGCAATCCCAAGACGATGCGGATGATCAGGTTCGCCGACTCGGAGAAGCCGCGCAGCATCCAGCTCTACGGGGTGGACCCCGGCATCGTCGGCCGGGCGGTCCGGATGATCGCCGAGGAGGACCTCGCCGATCACATCGACCTCAACTTCGGCTGCCCGGTGCCCAAGGTGACCAGGCGCGGGGGCGGGTCCGCGCTGCCGTACAAACGCAACCTGCTGCGGCGCATCCTGCGCGAGGCGGTGGCCAACGCCGGGTCGTTGCCCGTGACGATGAAGATGCGCAAGGGCATCGACGACGACCACCTGACCTACCTCGACGCCGGCCGGATCGCCGCCGAGGAGGGCGTCGCCGCGATCGCGCTGCACGCCCGCACCGCCAAGCAGCACTACGGCGGCGTCGCCGACTGGGAGGCCATCGCCCGGCTGAAGGAGGCCGTCGCCGAGATCCCGGTGCTGGGCAACGGCGACATCTGGTCCGCCGACGACGCGCTCAGGATGGTGGCGCGCACCGGCTGCGACGGGGTCGTGGTCGGGCGCGGCTGCCTGGGCCGGCCGTGGTTGTTCCGGGATCTGGAGAACGCCTTCAACGGCGACCCCGAGCGGGCCCGGCCGACGCTCGGCGAGGTCGCCGAGATGATGGCCAGGCACGCCGAGGGGCTGACCGCGTGCTTCGACGTCGAGCGGTACGCCGTGGCCGACTTCCGCAAGCACGTCGGGTGGTATCTGAAGGGGTTCGCGGTCGGGGGCGAGCTGCGGCGCGAGCTGGCCAGTGCCGAGTCGCTCGACGGGCTGCGGGAAGGGCTGGCCAAGCTGGACCACGACCAGCCCTGGCCGCCCAACACCGACACGCCCCGGGGCAAGTCGGGCGAGCGCTCCAAGGTGCTGCTGCCCGACGGCTGGCTGGACGACCCGTGGGACTGCCCCGTGCCGGAGGGCGACGCGGAGTCCGACATCTCCGGCGGGTGATCCGAGTCCGGCCGAGGTCTCCGGCAACCGGCCCGGGGCCACGTCTCCGGCGGGTGATCGGAGCGCGTCAGTGCGGGCCGGCGGCCTCCGTGCCGCAGGGGCCGCCGCCGAGCGCCGGTTCGAGGCGCACCGGCTCGCCCGACATCGTCAGCGTCGGGTAGTACTCCGCGATCCGCTCCGCCGAGCGGCCCACGTAGTGGCAGATGAAGCTGCGCCGGAAGCGGTCGGCGGTGCTGTTCGGCTCCGAGCCGTGCACCAGGCTGCCGTTGAAGAAGAGCACGTCGCCGGGGTCCATGTCCACGGGCACCTTGGCCAGGCCGGGCGGCGGGGGCACGTACTCGCGGGTGAACGAGACGTCCTGGTCGGCCTCCTCCGGGCAGAACAGGTCCATCAGGTGCGTGCCGGGGACGACCTCCAGGCCGCCGTTGGCCCGGTCCACCCGGTCGAGCGCCACCCAGGCGGCCACGCAGGTGCCCGGCTCCACCCGGAGGTAGAAGTTGTCCTGGTGCAGCGCCTGCCCCCTGGCGCCCGGCGGCTTGAAGTAGAACATGCTCTGGGCTGCTATCGGCTCCTCGCCCAGGAGGTCGCGCAGTATCGCGCCGATCCGCGGGTCGAGCAGGTGGCGCAGGGCCAGCTCGTTCACCTGGTGGGGGTGCATGATCCGGGGATAGTCGCGCAGGATGTCGTACGGCTGCCCGGGCACCTGCGGCTGCGGCGCGAAGTGACCCGGGATCGGGCCCCGGGCGTGCAGCGCCATGAACTCCTCGCGCAGCTCGGCCACCTCGCCGGCGGAGAGCAGGCCGGGCACCAGCACGTACCCCTGTTCGTGGAAGTCGTTGAGCTCCATGACTCTCACGCTAAGGAGCCGGTTCGTGCGACGGTATGCCTGTGACCGCTGAGAACCTGTCTGTTCCTGCTGCCGAGCTGATGATCGTGGGCCACTACGACAAGGCGCCCGGCTACGCCACGCGCCGGCCCGGCGGGTCGCCGAGCTGGTTGTTGCTGTGGACCGAGGCGGGCGCGGGGGTGGTGACGCAGGGCGGGGCGTCGTTCGAGGTGGGGGCCGGGGATCTGGCGGTGCTGGGGGCGGGGGAGGCCCAGCACTACCGGGTGGCGCCGGGGGCGGGGCGGTGGCGGTTCTGGTGGGTGCACTTCCAGCCGCGCGCCTCCTGGACGGGCCGGCTGGCGCCGTACGCCAGGGGCGGTGGGTGTCATCTGGTGGCGGGCGTGCCGGGCACGGTGCACGAGCGGATCGACCTGGCCTTCCAGCGGGCGCTCCGGGACGCCCGCTGGACCCCCGACGCCTCGCCCTCCGCCAGGCCCTCCGCCGGGCCCT
The DNA here is from genome assembly GCF_000725485.1 of Nonomuraea candida. Lineage (GTDB taxonomy): Bacteria > Actinomycetota > Actinomycetes > Streptosporangiales > Streptosporangiaceae > Nonomuraea > Nonomuraea candida. The sequence continues at coordinate 7,788 of NZ_KL647034.1, forward strand.
CCGCCGGGCCCTCCGCCGGGCCCTCCGCCGGGTCCTCCGCCGGGTCCTCCGCCGGGTCCTCCGCCGGGTCCGGCGACCCGCCTCCTGCGGGCTCCGCCGTCCCGGGCTCCGCCACGGGTTCCGCCACGGGCTCTGCCGTCCCGGGTTCCGCCGCGAGGGCGGGCGGGGCGGCGCGGGTGCCGGCCGTGGTGGTGGGCGGGGCGGCGCGGGAGCTGGTCATGGGGGCCGTGGAGGAGGTGCTGGTGCTGGCCACCGCCACCGTACGGCCCGGCGGGGGGAGGGGCGAGGAGGGGGACGAGCGGGTGCGCAGGGTCCTGGCGATCATCGCGGCCGAGCCGGGCGCGCCGCACTCGGTCGCCTCGCTCGCCCGCGCCGTCGCCCTGTCGCCCTCCCGGCTGGCCCACCTGTTCGCCGAGGAGACCGGGCAGACGCCGATGCGGGCGGTCCGCAGGGCGCGGGTGCGCCACGCCGCCGGCCTGCTGGAGGTCACCGACCTGGACGTCGGCCAGGTGGCGGCGGCCTCGGGCTTCGTCAGCCCGTTCCACTTCAGCCGCGCCTTCAGGAAGGAGTACGGACTGCCGCCCCGCGACTACCGCGCCCGCCTGCGACCCCCGCCCGCCTGATCCCGCCCGCCTGACCCGCCCGCCTGACCCCGCCCGCCTGACCCTGGACGTGCTCGTGCCGGGTCAGCGGGTGACCGGGAGGGGGCCCTTGTCGGGGGTGAAGAGCTGTTCGTCCAGGTGCTCCACCGCGTAGTCGATGGCCCCCATGACCACGCACTCGTCGCCCAGCGTGGACGCGCGCACCTCCGGCATCCGCATGCACTTGCGCTCCAGCCGCGCCCGCAGCCGGTCGAGCAGCACGTCGGCCGAGCGCGAGAACCCGCCCCCGAGCACCACCATCTGCGGGTCCAGGATGAGGACCATCGCCGCCGCGCCCACCGCGAGATCGTCGACGTAGCGCTCGACCGCCTCGATCGCGACCGGGTCGCCGTCGCGGGCGGCGGACAGGGTGTGGCCGGCCGCGTCCTCGGGCGGGGTGCCCGCGGGCACCGACGCGCACGTGTTCAGGTGCTCGGGGGCGTCGAACCAGCGGGCCTCCGGCAGCATCGAGATCTCGCCGGCCGCCGCGCCGAAGCCCCTGTGCACCTTGCCGCCGAGCATGATGCCGGCCCCCATCCGCCGCCCGACGTGCAGGAAGACCACGTCGTTGGCGCCCCTGGCGACGCCCCGCCTGCTCTCGGCCATGGCGGCCAGGCGGCTGTCGTTCTCGATGAGCACCTGGCAGGGGAACATCCGGCCGAGCTCGCCCGCCAGGTCGAGGTCACGCCAGGCGGGCACGGCGGCGGAGTAGATGACGCGGCCCTCGATGTCGATGACGCCGATGGTGCCGACCGCGATGAGCCACAGGTCCTCCATCCGGGTGCGGCTGAGCGTGAGGCAGCCGGTGACCGCGCGTTCGATGGCGACCAGGCGGTCGGCGAGCGGGGCGTCGAGGCTCACCGGCTGCCGGGTCTCGGCGAGGACCCGGCCGTCGAGGTCGGACAGGGCGGCGCGGATGTTGTGACCCCCTATGTCCACCCCCACCAGGTGGCCGCTGTCGGCGCGAAAGCGGTAGCGGCGGGCCGGCCGGCCCATGGTGCCCTGGCTCGGGGGCACCTCCTCCACCCAGCCGAGCGCCATGAGCTCGGCGGTGACCTCCTTCATGGACGGGCGGGACAGGCCGGTGCGCTCGGCCAGCGCCGACAGGGTGAGCGGCCCGGACCCGCGCAGCTCGCGGATCGCGGTCAGCGAGTTGAGCTGCCGCAGCCGGGAGAGGTCGCCGCCGCGTAGGTCCGCCATGGCCGTCCTTAAGTAGGTCTCCTCTGTAATCAAGAATTATGCCAGCGCCGAGCCGCTGGGCGCGCCCCTCTCCCACCGGCATTTGCCGCGAAGTCCAGGAAATCGGGCGTTGACCCTCCGGAAGCGTCGGTGCTACTAATGAAGCGCTCCTTCGTAAGTGCTGAGGAAATGAGGGACTGATGCCGTTCGCGGACGTCGGCGAGATCAGGTGCGAGCCCGGACGGGCCCGGGTGTTCGAGCACGGCTGGCAGTCCTGGAGTCCCACGGGCAGCTACCGCTGGGACGACACGCCGCCCCGCCCCGCCACCGAGACCATCCAGGTCCTCGCCTACCGCCCGGAGACCCCCATTCCGGACGGGACCTTCCAGGGGGAGGGGCTGCTCGCGGTCGAGCCGGGTGACGGCTCGGTCGAGCTGTGGTCGGCGCCCGACCCGCTCACCGTGCCCTCGATCCGGGTCCGGCAGGAGCGGGGCCGGCTGGTCGTCTCGGCCGACGGCCCCGTACGCCACCACCGCTCGGAGGCCGGCCTCGGCCGGGCGCTGCGCGACTGGGCCGCCTCCCTGGCCCCCGGACGGGACTTCCCGGCCGTGCCGCCCATGTGGTGCACCTGGTACGGCTACTGGGACAAGGTCACCGACGCCGACGTCCTGGAGAACCTCGCGCTCTCGGAGCGGCTCGGCCTGGGCGCCGACATGTTCCTCATCGACGACGGCTACGAGGCCGAGATCGGCGACTGGCTGGAGATCAGGCCCGGCTTCGGCTCGCTGCGGCGGGCCGTGGACGCCGTGACGGACGCGGGCCGGCGGGCCGGGATCTGGATCTCACCGTTCCTCGTCGGGCGCCGCTCCCGCGTCTTCCGCGAGCACCCCGACTGGCTGGTCGGCGGCGCGTACGCGGGCCACATGTGGGACCAGGAGCTGGCCGTGCTCGACGTCACCCACCCCGACGCCGCCGCGCACCTGGTGCACGTCTTCGAGACGCTCGCGCGGATGGGGATCACCCACTTCAAGCTCGACTACCTGTACGCCGGCGCGCTGGCGGGCAGGCGGCACGAGGACCTCGACCCGATCGCCGCCTACCGCCTGGGCCTGGAGCTGATCCGCCGGGGCGCCGGCGCCGGGGCCACGCTGCACGGCAGCGGCGCGCCGATGCTGCCCAGCATCGGCCTGATCGACGTCATGCGGGTCAGCCCCGACATTGCCCCGACCCTGCACCCGCGATCGGGCGACATCAGCCAGCCCTCCCAGCTCGGGGCCCGCCTCACCGGCGCCGCCCGCGAGTTCCTGCACGCCCGCTGGTGGGTGAACGACCCCGACTGCATCATCGTGCGGCCCGAGGTGGAGGCCCGGGAGGAATGGGCCGCGCACATCGAGGGCACGGGCGGGCTGCGCGGGGCGAGCGACCCGATCGCCTCCCTCGACGCGTGGGGCCTGGAGACGACCAGGCGGCTCATGGTGCCGACGGCGACGGATCCGTCGTGACAGGCAACCGCAGCACCGGCAGCCCCCGCAGCACCGGCAACGCAAGCAGCACCGGCAGCTCCAGCAGCACCGGCAACAGCGTCATGACCGGCGATACTGCCGGGACCGGCCCGGCACGTGATCACGCCGGTGGGGCCCCGGCTCCCGGCGACGGCGGGGCGCGGGCGGAGTCGCCGCGCGGCCACGCCGCCGGGCCGCGGCGCAGGCGGCTGGGCGACGCCTGGCACGCCTACCTGTTCATCGCGCCGAGCCTGTTCGGCGTGCTGGCGTTCCTGCTGGTGCCCATGCTCATCGTGATCGTGCTGAGCCTGTTCGACTGGGAGCTGCTGTCCGCCCCCGAGTTCGTCGGCCTCGACAACTACGCCCGCCTGGCGGCCGACGGGGAGACGTGGCACTCGCTCTGGGTGACCGTCGCCTACGTCCTGCTCTGCATCCCCCTGCAGACCGCGCTGGCCCTGGGCCTGGCGATGCTGCTCAACCGGCGGATCAAGGGCGTGCGGTTCTACCGGTCGCTGTTCGTGGTCCCGTGGATGGCCACGCCGATCGTGCTCGGGCTCATCTGGAACTGGATCTTCGACCCGCGCGACGGCGCGCTCAACGGCGCGCTCGCGCTGGTGGGGATCACCGGGCCGGACTGGCTGTCCGACCGGGCCTGGGCGCTGCCGGCCGTCGCGCTGGTCAGCGTCTGGCAGCACACCGGCTACAACATGCTGTTCTTCCTGGCCGGGCTGCAGGGCATCCCGAAGGAGCTGCACGACGCGGCCGAGACCGACGGCGCGACCGCGGCGCAGCGGTTCTGGAAGGTGACGCTGCCGCTGCTCAACCCGACGATGTTCTTCGTCACCGTGACGAACCTGATCGGCGCCTTCCAGGTGTTCGACACCGTGTACGCGATGACGAACGGCGGCCCCGGCCGCAGCACCGAGGTGCTCAACTTCAGGATCTTCGAGACCGCGTTCAAGCAGTTCGACTTCGGTTACGCCGCCACGCTGTCCACGCTGCTCTTCGTGATCATTTTCCTGGTGACGGTGGTGCAGGTCCGGTTCTTCGGCAAGCGCACCACCTACGACCTGAGCTGAGAAGGCATGACCAAGCGCATCCTGCTCTACGCCACGCTCGCCGTCGGCGCGTTCGTCTCCGTCTTCCCCTACCTGCTCGTCGTGCTGACCGCGTTCAAGACGCAGGCGCAGCTCAGCTCGACCCCGCCGTGGCTGCCGGGGCTGCCGCCGACCGCGGACAACCTGGCCGAGATGCTCGGGGGCGACTTCCCGCGCTTCATCCTCAACACGGCCGTGATGACCGCGCTGCTGACGGCCGGGCAGCTGGTGTTCACCACCTTCGCCGCGTACGCGTTCGCGCGGCTGCGCTTCCGCGGCAGGGACGTGCTGTTCTGGCTGTTCGTGGCCACGATGATGGTGCCGAGCGCGGTCACCATGATCCCGCTGTTCCTCATCATGCGGGAGCTGGACCTGGTCAACACCTGGTACGGCCTGCTCGCGCCGTACGTGCTCGGCACCCCGTACGGGATCTTCCTCATGCGGCAGTTCTTCAAGAGCCTGCCCGCGGGGCTGGAGGAGGCGGCGCGCATCGACGGGGCGGGGTCGCTGACGATCCTGCTGCGCGTCATGCTGCCGCTCTGCCGCCCGGCCCTCGGCACCCTCGCGATCATCACGGTCATCTCGTCGTGGAACAGCTTCCTGTGGCCGCTCATCATCACCAGCGGCGACGACACCAAGGTCATCACCGTCGCGATCGCCACGCTCAAGGACGGCATCGGCGTGGACTACCACCTCATGATGGCCGGCAGCCTGATCGCGCTGGCGCCGATGGTGGCGATCTTCATCTTCTTCCAGAAGTACATCGTCAGGTCGGTGGTCCTCACCGGCCTCAAGTAAAAGAGGTCAGCCGATGCGCAAGAACCCCCCGATGCGCCGGGCCCTGCTCACCACCGCCGCCCTGCTCGCCCCCGTGCTCGCGCTCACCGCGTGCGGCTCGGGCGGCGGGGGCGGCGAGCCGGAGAAGGTCACCCTGACCTACCGGCTCTGGGACGACCAGCAGAAGGCCGGCTACGAGAAGGTGATGGCGGCCTTCGAGAAGGCCAACCCGGGCATCGACGTGCAGATCGAGCTGCTGCCGTTCGACCAGTACTGGACGAAGCTCACCGCCGACGCGGTGGCCGGCACCGCGCCGGACGTGTTCTGGATGACGCCCACCCAGTTCCCCGAGTACGTGACCAAGGGCATCCTGACCCCCGTCCAGGTCGACACCGCCAAGTACCACCGGACCGTCGTCGACTCCTTCACCTACGAGGGCAAGCTCTACGGCGTCCCGAAGGACTGGGGCATCGTCGGCCTGCTCTACAACAAGGACCTGTTCAAGAAGGCCGGGGTCGAGATGCCGGACAAGCTCACCTGGTCGGCGGACGGCACCGGCACCCTGCTCGACACGGCCCGCAAGCTCACCGTGGACGAGGCCGGCAAGCACCCCGGCGAGTCCGGCTTCGACCCGGCCAAGGTCAAGACGTACGGCTTCGCCTCCTGGAACCACTACCAGACCCAGTGGATGAACTGGGTGGTCTCCAACGGCGGCAAGCTGGTGGACAAGCCGTTCGGCACGTACGCCTTCAACGACCCGGCCGCCGTGCAGGCCCTGCAGTTCGGCGTGGACCTGGTCAACAAGCACCACGTCTCCCCGCCCGCCACCCAGACCAACCCGCCCACCGGCAAGGTCACCGACATGTTCAAGGCGGGCCAGATCGCCATGTTCCCCGCCAACAACGCGCTGCTGCCGTTCGTGGCCCCCGAGGCGACGTTCGAGGTGGGCGTCGCGCCCATGCCGGAGGGCCCGCAGGGCCGCGCGGTCAACCTCAACGGCCTGGCCGAGGCCGTCTACGCCAAGAGCGACCACCCCGAGGAGGCCATGAAGCTGGCCGCCTACCTCGGCACCGAGGAGCCGCAGAAGCTGATGGCCGACGGCGGCTACGTCCTCCCCGCGCACAACGGGCTGTCGCAGGGCTACGTGGACTTCTGGAAGGCGAAGAAGGTCGACGTGACGCCGTTCGTGGAGCAGGCCGAGGGCACCACCTTCCCCCTGCCGATCACCACCGGCTTCACGGGCTTCGAGACAAAGCTCAACCAGATCTTCAACGAGATGTACCTCGGTGAACTCACTCCGCAACAGGCGGCCGACCAGGCTGTCGCCGAAGGCAACGCGACCGTCAAGTGAGGACCCCCATGATCACCCGGCGTTCACTGCTCGCCGGGGGAGCCGGCCTGGGCCTGTCCGCCGCGCTGGGGGCCACCCCGGCGCGCGCGGCGGCCCGCCGCACCCCCCTGTCCGACCCCTTCCAGCTCGGCGTCGCCTCCGGCGAGCCCACGCACGACGGCGTGGTGCTCTGGACGCGGCTGGCCATGGACCCCACCGCGCCCGACGGCTTCGGCGGCGTGCCGGACCGGCCCGTGCCCGTCCACTGGCAGCTCGCCAAGGACGAGAACTTCCGGCACGTCGTGCGCGGCGGCATCACGATGGCCCGCCGCGAGGCGGCCCACAGCGTGCACGTCGAGCTCGACGGGCTCGACCCCGGCGCCGAGTACTTCTACCGCTTCAAGGCCGAGAGCGAGATCAGCCCCGTCGGCCGCACCCTCACCGCGCCCGCCCCCGGCGCCCGGAGCAGGGCGCTGAACCTGTCGTTCACCTCCTGCGCCGACTACCAGGCCGGCTGGTTCACGCCGTACCGCAGGATGGCCGAGGACCAGCCCGACCTGATCGCCTTCCTTGGCGACTACATCTACGAGTACGGCGACTACAAGTACCCCGTCCGCGACCAGGCCGGCGGCGAATGCCTCGACCTGGCCGGCTACCGCCTGCGCCACGCCCAGCACAAGGCCGACCCCGAGTCGCAGCTCGCCCACGCCATCGCCCCCTGGGTGGTGGTCTGGGACGACCACGACATCGAGAACGGCTGGGCCGGCGACGTGCCCGAGCAGCCCGACCCGCCGTTCCTCAAGCGCCGGGCCGAGGCGTTCCAGGCGTACTACGAGAACATGCCGCTGCGCCGCGCCCAGAAGCCGGACGGGGCCGCGCTCCGGCTCTACCGCAGCATCCGGTGGGGCGAGGTCGCCAACCTGCACCTGCTCGACACCCGCCAGTACCGCGACCTGTACGCCTGCACCGGCAGGAGCGGCACGGTCGGCCCCGACTGCGTGCAGCGCTTCGAGCCCAACAGGACGATGCTCGGCCGCGAGCAGGAGGCGTGGCTGGACGACCGGCTCAGGAGCTCGCGCGCCACCTGGGACCTGCTCGGCCAGCAGGTCTTCTTCATGGAGATGGACTGGACCGGCGGCGCGGGCAAGGGCTACTCCAACGAGGGCTGGGACGGCTACGTCGCCTCCCGCGACCGCCTGACCGCCGCCGTCGACGCCTACCGGCGCAACGCCGTCGTGCTCACCGGCGACGTGCACTCGCACTGGGCCGGCGAGGTCAAGCGCGACTTCCGCGACCCCGAGTCGAAGTCCGTCGCCGTGGAGCTGGTCACCACCTCGGTCACCAGCGCGGGCAACGGGCTCGACGAGTATCCCGACACGCAGACCCTGCTCGCCGAGAACCCGCACGTGAAGTTCTTCAACGGCCGCCGCGGCTACGTGCGCACCCGGATCGACCAGCGGGAGATGAAGGTGGACTTCCGCTCGCTCTCCCGCGTCACCGAGCCCTACGCCCCCGCCTACACCTCCGGCTCCTTCGTCATCGAGCCGGGCGACCCGACGCTCCACCCCGCCTGAGGACAGGACCTCCATGCGCATCCTGACGGCCGCCGCCGCGGCGGCCCTGCTCGCCATGCCGTTCTTACCCCTGCCCAGCGCCGCCGCGGCGGTCTCCGGCCCGCCGATGGGCTGGAGCAGCCGCTCGCTCGGCTGCTCTGTCTCCGAGCAGTCCGTGCGCGGGGCCGCCGACGCCCTGGCCCCCCTCGCCCCGCTCGGCTACCGGTACGTCATCATCGACGGCTGCTGGCAGGCCGCCGGGCGGCAGGACGGAGCCCTGGCCCCCGACGCCGCCCGCTTCCCCTCGGGCATCGCCGCGCTGGCCGCCTACGTCCGCGACAAGGGCCTGAAGCTGGGCCTGAGCCTGTCGGCCGGCACGAAGGCCTGCGCGGGCGGCGGCCCCGGCTCCTACCGCAGCGAGGCCGCCGACGCCGCCCAGGTGCGGGCGTGGGGCGTGGACTACGTCAAGTACGACTGGTGCAACGTGCCCACCGGCGACTTCCCCGGCCAGAACGTGCGGCAGATCGCCGAAGCCCTCTACCCGCCCATGCGCGCGGCCCTCGGCCCCGACGTCGTGTTCGCCATGAACAACGAGGACGGCAGCACCGTGCCCTGGTTCTGGGGCAAGGACGCCGGCGCCACGACCTGGCGTACCAACGTCCACAACCGGCCCATCGCCGACAGCTACCCGAACATGGTCGACATCTGGGAGGTCAACCAGCTCAGGGCCGAGTACGCGGGCCGGGGGAGCTGGGCCGACCCCGACCTCATCCAGGCCGGGCGCGGCGGGATGACCGAGACCGAGTACCGCGCCCAGTTCACCCTCTGGGCGATGGGCGCGGCGCCGCTCATCCTCCAGGCCGACCCGGCCGCCGCGCCGCCCTCGGTCGTCGCCGACCCCGAGGTCATCGCCGTGGACCAGGACCCGCTCGGCGCGCACGGCACCCTCGTCAAGAGCGACGGCTGGTACCACGTGCTGGCCAAGCCCCTGCAGAACGGCGACCGGGCGATCGCGCTGTTCAACGAGAGCGACCGGGCCGCCACGATCTCCACCCACCTGGGCAAGGGCCGCCACCGCGTGGAGGAGCTGTGGTCGGGCGAGGTCTCCTCGACCACGGGGGAGCTGGCCGCCCAGGTGCCCGCGCACGGGGCGCTGCTCTACCGGGTCGGCGGGGGAGGGGAGCAGGCGCCGCCCCTGGTGACGTTCGAGGCGGACCCGCCGGCGTTCCTCGGCGACGACCGGCCCTCGGTCCTGGAGCCCGGCGTGGCCGGGGAGATCGTCACCCGGGTCACCAACACCGGGGCGACCGCCCGGCTGCGGGACGTCGAGGTGACGGCGGAGGTCCCCGAGGGCTGGCAGGTCACGGCCCGGACCCGGACGCGCGAGTCCCGGCTGGACGGCGGCGAGACGTTCACCGTCAGGTGGGCCGTCACCGCGCCCGTCACCGCCACCGGAACCCACCTGCTCACCTTCCGCCAGGGCTCGCGCACCGCCACCGCCGTCGTCCTCGTGGCCCGCGCGCCGGGACCCGGCACGACGTACCTGAGCGACCTGGCCTGGGCCAGGGCCGTCAACCACTTCGGCCCGGTCGAGAAGGACACCAGCAACGGCGAGCGGCCGGCCGGGGACGGCCGCCCTCTCACGATCGAGGGCGTCACGTACGCCAAGGGCCTCGGCGTGCACGCGCCTGCCGACATCGAGTACTACACCGGCGGCCGGTGCTCCACGGTCGCGTTCCAGGCCGGGATCGACGACGAGGTCGGCGCGGCCGGCTCGGCGGTGTTCGAGGTCTGGGCCGACGGAGGCCGGGTGGCCCACTCGGGGCTGCTCACCGGGGCCATGCCCGCCAAGAAGGTCACCGCGTCCATCGCGGGCGCCCGGTTCGTCCGGCTGGTCGCGACCAACGGCGGCGACAACGCCACCTCCGACCACGCCGACTTCGCCGACGCCACCATCACCTGCGCGTAGTCCACCGGCGCCGCCTCCGGACCACGCCCACGCCACCCTCACCCGCGTGCAGTTCGCCGGCGCCGCCTCCGGACCACGCCGACGCCACCCTCACCCCCGTGTAGTTCGCCGGCGCCGCCTCCGGACCACGCCGACGCCACCCTCACCCCCGTGTAGTTCGCCGGCGCCGCCGCCGGCCGCGAGGTGTCCGGCGGCGGCGCCGTCACCCGAGATTAGGGAGTCACCTGTTCATGATCGTTCCCAAGCCCGTCAAGCACGAGCCCGCGCCCGGGTCGTTCGTCCTCGACGACCGGACCTCGCTCACCGCCGGCCCGGCGCTGGGCGAGGTGGCGGCCTGGCTGCGCGCCGAGCTCGCCCCCGTCACGGGCGGCGAGCTGCTGCCCGCCACGGGCGCGCCGGCGGGCCGGGACGGGGATGGCGCGGCGGACCCGGGCGCGATCGTGCTCCGGCTCCAGGACGGACTGGCGCCGGAGGCGTACCGGCTGACGGTCGGGCCCGGCCTGGTGGAGATCGTCGCGGGCGGGCCGGCCGGGGCGTTCCACGGGGCGCAGACGTTCCGGCAGCTGCTGCCCGCCGGGGCCTACCGGAAGGCGCCGGGCGGCCCCGGGACGGCGCCGTTCACGGTGCCGGGCGCGTACGTCGAGGACGCGCCGCGCTTCGCCTGGCGCGGCTGCCTGCTCGACGTCGCCAGGCACTTCCTGACCAAGCACGAGGTGCTGCGCTTCATCGACCTGATGGCCCTGCACAAGCTGAACGTGCTGCACCTCCACCTCACCGACGACCAGGGCTGGCGGGTCGAGATCCGCCGCCACCCCCGGCTCACCGAGGTCGGCGCCTGGCGGAAGGAGAGCCAGACCGGCTGGAACGGCCCCATGGACGGCCGCCCGCACGGCGGCTACTACACCCAGGACGACCTGCGGGAGATCATCGCCTATGCCGCGCGCCGGCACATCTCGGTCGTGCCCGAGATCGACCTGCCGGGGCACACGCAGGCCGCCATCGCCGCCTACCCCGAACTCGGCAACGTCGACACCCCGCTGGAGGTGCGGACCGGGTGGGGCGTGGGCACGAACGTGCTCAACGTGGAGGATTCGACGATCACGTTCTTCCAGGACGTGCTGGACGAGGTGCTGGAGCTGTTCCCGAGCCCGTACATCGTGCTGGGCGGCGACGAGGTGCGCAAGGATCAGTGGCGCGCCAGCCCGGCGGCGCAGCGCCGCATCGCCGAGCTGGGGCTGCGCGACGAGGAGGAGCTGCAGAGCTGGTTCATCCGGCTGTTCGACGGATACCTCACCGAGCGCGGCCGGCGGCTCGTGGGCTGGGACGAGATCCTGGAGGGCGGCCTGGCCCCGGGCGCGGTCGTCGCGTCCTGGCGGGACGAGCGGTGCGCGGTGCAGGCGGCCAGGAGCGGCCACGACGTCATCAACTGCGCCAACACCTCGCTCTACCTCGACTACCGGCAGGGGCCGGGGGAGGAGGAGCCGGTGCCGTTCGGCACGGTGCTGACGCTGGAGGACGTCTACGCCTTCGAGCCCATCCCGGCGGAGCTGCGCGGCGACCCGGCCGCCGGCCGCGTCCTCGGCGCGCAGGCCGCCGTCTGGACCGAGCTGATCGACTCGAACCGGGGCGTCGACTACATGACCTTCCCCAGGCTCGCGGCCTTCGCCGAGACGGTGTGGAGCACGCCGGAGCGCGACCTGGAGGACTTCCTGGCCCGGCTGGCGGAGCATCTGCGGCGGCTGGACGCGATCGGCGTGGAGTACCGCAGGGCGGACGGGCCGCTGCCCTGGCAGACCAGGCCGGGCGTGCCGGGACGGCCGGAGACGCCCGAGCAGTGGCAGGCCACGCTCGACGCCTGGACCAGCAACCTCAGATCGCGCCAGAACCCGGCGCCGCCCCTGACGGCGGGGGACGCCGTCTGAAGCGGCACGGCCGGCCGCCGCCCTGACGGCCGGGAAGCCGTCAGGGACGGCGGGGGCGGCGGCCGAGGTGGTCGTCCAAAGCGGCGGGCCGCGGCCGAGGTGGTCGTCCGGAGCGGCGGGCGGCCGCCGGGCGCGTCCTACACCTGCACGGGGCCGCCGCTGCGCCAGTAGACGTTGCCCTCGCGCGACAGCAGCCCCTCGTCCACCAGGTAGCGGCGCAGCGCCGCGTAGTCGTCGTGGAAGGCCCGCAGGGCCACGTTGACGTCCTTCTCCGGGTAACGCACGCCCGGCTCGAAGACGGTGGCGATGTAGCGCAGCACGACGAGCCGCTTGTCGCGCTTCATCACCGTGGTCGTCAGCCGCCCGTCCACCAGGAACGTGCGCAGCACCCGCTCCTCGGGGCCGAGCTGCTCGGCCGGCTCGGCCGTCGAGCGCAGCAGGTCGCGGAAGCGCTCGGGCGTGGCCCGCCACGCGCCGCTCTCGTCGCGCGCCGCCAGGCCGCCGCTCTCCAGCTTCCGCAACGACTTCTCGGCCAGCCCGCCGGTGGCCCCGAGCACGAGGGAGGCGAAGGTCTTCAGCGTGTCGTCCTGGTAGAGGAGTCCGAGGACGCGCCTGATTTCGTCGTCGTTCACTCGTACCATTTTGACCCATGATCCCTGTGCTTCTGCTGGCGGCCGCGGTCGCCATCCCCAACAACTTCCTCCTGTACGAGAAGGAAGCCGCCAAGAACAAGAACAACCCCGAGGCGAGCTGGTCGGCCAGCGGCAAGCGGACGGCTCCGCTGGTCGTCAACCCGTGCCAGCGCAACGCGCTGGGCCAGGCGGGGCGCAGGCAGGCCAGGACGCTCATCTACACGGCGGTGCCCGACTACGCCAAGTCGGAGCAGGTCGTGCTCTACGCCTCCCCGTCGGCCGCGGCCAAGGCGCTGCGGGACCTTCAGGCGGCCGTACGCGCCTGCGGCCGCTCCGCCTACCGCTACTCCGCCGCCCCCGTCTCCCTGGGCGACAAGGGGCTGTCGATCACCGGGCAGGCGTACCAGCGCGGCAAGCCGGCCATCGGCGGCGAGCGGGCCATCGTGACCCGCCGCGCGAACGCCCTGATCCTCTACTCGGTGGCGGGGGAGTGGGGCAAGCCCGCCAAGGCCGACTTCAAGCGGCAGACCCAGGACACCAGGCGCATGCTCGCCAAGATCTGCACCATCGCCGCCTGCTGATGGCCGGGAATGTCTCGATCTTGGGACACGGCCATGACACGACCCCTACGTTCGGCGAAGGAAACTGAATCGACAGGCCTGTGCCGGGACGCCCTTGCCAGTCCGTTCCGGCACACGGCTTGTCGCCTCTCCCGAAGCGCCGATCGAGCGCCCCTCGCTCAGAGCCGGTTGAGGCCCTGCACGTGCAGGACGGCGCGGCCCTCCTCGTCGGAGGCGGCCAGATCGACCTGGGCGTCGATGCCCCAGTCACCGTCGCCGGCCGGGTCCTTGATGGTCTGGCGCACCTTCCACAACCCGCTCTCCTCCTCGATGCGCAGCAGCGCGGGCCCGCGCGCGTCGGCGTCGGTGAAGATCTCCTCGTGGTCGGCGTAGTAGGCGTCCAGCGCCGCCCCCCAGTCGACGTCGGGGGCCAGCTCCTCCAGCTCCTCCTCCTTCTCCAGCGCGCACAGCTCGACCAGCCGGAACATCGCGTTGCGCACCAGCACGCGGAAGGCCCGCACGTTGGCGGTGACCGGGCGCACCTTGACGTCGAGCTGCTGCTGCTCCTCCAGCGCCGCCGCCGGGTTGGTGAGCTTCTCCCACTCGTCGATCAGCGAGGAGTCGACCTGGCGGACCAGCTCGCCGAGCCACTCGATGAGGTCGACCAGGTCGTCGGTCTTGAGGTGCTCGGGCACCGTGCGCGACAGCGTGCGGTAGGCGTCGGCCAGGTAGCGCAGCACCGTGCCCTCGGAGCGGGCCAGCTCGTAGAACTGGATGTACTCGCCGAACGTCATCGCCCGCTCGAACATGTCGCGCACCACGGACTTCGGGCTGACCGTGTAGTCGCCCACCCACGGGTGCCCGCGCCGGTAGGTCTCGTAGGCCCCGAGCAGCAGGTCCTCCAGCGGCATCGGGTACATCACCTCGGCGAGCTGCTCCATGCGCTCTTCGTACTCGATGCCGTCGGCCTTCATCTGCGCGACGGCCTCGCCCCTGGCCTTCTTGAGCTGGGCCGAGAGGATCTGGCGCGGGTCGTCGAGGATCGACTCGACGATCGAGACCATGTCGAGGGCGTAGGACGGCGACTCGCGGTCGAGCAGGTCGAAGGCGGCCAGCGCGAACGTGGACAGCGCCTGGTTGAGCGCGAAGTCCTCCTGCAGCTCGATCGTCAGCCTGGCCCGGCGGCCCTGCTCGTCGGGCTCGGCGAACTGCTCGACGATGCCGCCCGCCAGCAGCGACCGGTAGATCGCGATGGCCTGGCTGATGTGCCGCCGCTGCCACTTGCGGTCCTCGTGGTTGTCGGTCAGCAGGTGCTTCATCGCCTGGAAGCAGTCGCCGGGCCGGTTGATCACCGCCAGCAGCATGGCGTTGCTGACCTTGAAGCGCGAGTTGAGCGGCTCGGGCTCGGCCTCCTGCAGCTTCTGGAACGTCTCCTCGCTCCAGCCCACGAAGCCCTCCGGCGGCTTCTTGCGGGCGTAGCCGCGCCGCCGCTTGGGGTCGTCGCCGATCTTGGCCAGGGCCTTGGCGTTCTCGATGTCGTGCTCGGGGGCCTGGCAGGCGACGTAGCCGATGGTGTCGAAGCCCGCCCGGCCCGCCCGGCCGGCGATCTGGTGGAACTCGCGGGCGCGCAGCCGGCGCACCTTGTTGCCGTCGTATTTCGACAGCGCCGTGAACAGCACCGTGCGGATCGGCACGTTGACGCCCACGCCCAGCGTGTCGGTGCCGCAGATGACCTTCAGCAGGCCCGCCTGGGCCAGCCGCTCCACCAGCCGCCGGTATTTCGGCAGCATGCCCGCGTGGTGCACGCCGATGCCGTGGCGGACCAGCCGCGACAGCGCCCGGCCGAAGCGGGTGGTGAAGCGGAACCCGCCGATCATGGTGGCGATGGCCTCTTTCTCGGCCTTGGTCGCCATGTTGATCGACATCAGCGCCTGGGCCCGCTCCATCGCCGCGGCCTGCGTGAAGTGCACGACGTAGACCGGCGCCTGGCCGGTCGAGAGCATCTCCTCCAGCGTCTCGTGCAGCGGGGTCATGCGGTAGGAGTAGACCAGCGGCACCGGCCGCTCGGCGTGCTTGACCACCGCCGTCTCCCGCCCGGTGCGCCTGGTCAGGTCGCGCTCGAACATCGACACGTCGCCGAGCGTGGCCGACATCAGGATGAACTGCACCTTGGGCAGCTCCAGCAGCGGCACCTGCCAGGCCCAGCCGCGGTCGGGCTCGGCGTAGAAGTGGAACTCGTCCATGACCACCTGGCCGATGTCGGCCGCCGCGCCGTCGCGCAACGCCACGTTGGCCAGGATCTCGGCCGTGCAGCAGATGATCGGCGCGCCCGGGTTGACGCTGGCGTCGCCGGTCATCATGCCGACGTTCTCGGTGCCGAAGACGGCGCACAGGTCGAAGAACTTCTCCGACACCAGCGCCTTGATCGGCGCGGTGTAGAACGTGCGCACGTCGCGCGTCAGCGCCGTGAAGTGGGCGCCCGCGGCCACCAGCGACTTGCCCGAACCGGTCGGCGTGGCCAGGATCAGGTTGTTGCCGGAGACCACCTCGATGAGGGCCTCCTCCTGGGCGGGATAGAGGGTGAGCCCCCGCTCGGCGTTCCAGGCGACGAACGCGTCGAAGATGGCGTCGGGGTCGGCGTCGATCTCTTCCGGCAGGCGGTCAACGAGTAGGCTCACACCCCTATCCTGCCGAAGTTTGCCGGGTGGTCGAACCGGCGGCGGCCAACTCGGTCAAGATGCCGCCCGGATCGGCCGCTTTCCCCGCGCCAGGCGGGTCAGCTCTTGAGATCGAGTTGCATCAGGACGGTGTCGACCCAGCGGCCGTGCTTGAACCCGACGGCCTTCAGCCGGCCCGAGGGCTCGAAGCCGAACTTCTCGTGCAGCCGCGCCGAGGCCGGGTCGCCCGAGTCGGCGATCACCGCGACGATCTGGCGGGCCTCCGTCCGGGCCGCCCTGTCGATCAGCTCGCCGAGCAGCAGCCGCCCGAGCCCCTTGCCGGTCCGGCCCGGCGCCAGGTAGATCGTGTCCTCCAGGGTGTGCCGGTAGGCGGCCTTGGGGCGGTACTGGGAGACGTAGGCGTACCCGGCGACCTGCCCGTCCGTCTCGGCCACCAGGAACGGCAGCCCCGCCTCCGTGATGCCGGCCGCCTTGGCCCGCCAGTCGTCCAGGCCCGGCGGCGTCTCGTCGAAGGTGGTCACCGTGCCGGTCACGTAGTGGGCGTAGATGCCGGCGATGGCGGGCAGGTCGGTCTCCACGAGGGCGCGCACTTTCGTCATGAGGCACATTCTGCTCAACGGCAGATGACACCCGTGTTACCGGCTCCTCACCGGGCGCGTCCGCCCGTCAGGCGCGCACCCGGGGAGCGGTCAGCAGCAGGCCGCCGAGCAGCGCCAGCAGCGCCAGGAACGGCCAGGCGCCGGGCACGAACCCGCCCACCGTCAGCGTCAGCACCCCGGCGCCGACCAGCCCGGCCGCCACCAGCATGCCGCGCCACCCCGCCGTCCCGTACGGCAGCGCGGGCGGCGTCTCGAACCTGGCGAACCCCTTCAGCAGCGGCCACATGACCAGGCACAGCAGCCCGAACCAGAGCGGCCACCCGGCGAACCACAGGACGCTGCCCGGCCGCGGCGTGCCCAGGCCCAGGCCGACCACGACCACCCCGGTCACCGCGAACAGGGCCGGCATGTGCCACAGGTACATGGTCATGATGCGCGGCCCGGCCCAGGACAGCAGGCGGCGCACCGGCAGCCGTACCAGCGCGGGGCGCAGCAGCACGGCCAGGCCGACCTGCCCGAGCGCGACCGCGAGCATGGCCAGCGTGGGCGGGGCCATGTTGGACATCTCGGCGCCCGGCAGGCCGATCATGCTGCCGGGGTAGGGCCCGTACGCCACCAGCAGCGCCGCCGCCCCGAACCCGCCCGCCGCCAGGGCCCAGGCGCCCCGCAGCCGCCCCTCGGCGTAGAACAGGCCGAGCTGGTGCACGGCCATCCAGACGAACAGCACGTTCAGGTAGCCCACGGGCTCGACACCGGTGGTGAACCTGGCCACGTCCGTCAGCACCGCCGCGGCCGCCAGCGCGGCGGGCACGCGCCAGCCGTACCGCTCGTGCAGGCGCATCGCGTACGGGGTGGCCACGACCGCGATCAGGTACACGGCCAGGAACCACAGGAGCTGGCCGGTCAGCTTCGCCCCCACCTCCAGCGGCTGCGCGGGCACCCCCAGCGACAGCAGCAGGTGCGGCAGCGGGATCCACACCGCGGCCAGCGGCAGCAGCGGCCAGGCCAGCCGCCGCAACCGCACCGCCAGCCACGCCGGCGCCGCCTTGCCCGACCGGCCGAAGCTGATCGCGTTGGCCGCGCCGCCCGCGAAGAACACCAGCGGCATCACCTGGCTGAGCCACGTCACCACCCACACGCCCGGCGTCGACAGCGCGTTGCCCGTGGTCAGCCGGGCGCCGTCATAGGACAGCACCGGGATCGTCCAGTGCTGCAGGACGATCAGCGCCATGCCGAGCACCCGCAGCAGGTCGATGAACGGGTCGCGGGCCGCCGGGCGCGCACCCGCCACGGGGCGCGGCCGCGCGGCCTCGACGGGAGGGCGGTCCAGCAGGACGGTCATGGGGAGCCTCGATTCACGGGGGGAGCGGACGCACTCAAGGCTTCCGCCGCGGCCCCCGGCGCACATTGCCGTGAGCCTCCCTCTTCGGGGCGAGCTCCCCCACCGGGCGTGGTAGGGCTGTCCCTACCCCTGTACACCGGAGCACCGGCTCGTACGGGCCCCCGCCGCCGAATACCGTTGGGGTCATGCGCTCCCTGACGAGGCGTGTCCTTCTCGACACCCGATACACGCTGGTCGGCTTCCCGACCACCCTCATCGGCTTCGTGCTCATGATCGCCGGCTTCGCCGCCGGGCTGGGCACCTCGGTCGTGTGGATCGGGGTGCCGCTGCTCGCCGGCACGCTCATGCTGGCCAGGGGGTTCGCCGACGCCGAGCGCGGCTGGTTGTCCGACGTGCTGCGGCGGCCGCCCGTACGGCCCCGCTACAAGCCGGTGCCGCCCGGCGCGGGGCGCTTCCGCCGGATCGTCAACCCGCTGACGAGCGGGCAGTCCTGGCTCGACCTGCTGCACGGCATCATCAACCTGCCGTTCGCGATCATCGCGTTCGTGCTCACCCTCGCGTTCTGGGCGGTCCCGCTCGTCGCGCTCACCTGGCCGCTGTACGGCTTCTTCGTCATGCGCATCCCCGGCTCCGTCGAGCTGCCCGAGCTGCTCGGACTCGGCGACGGCTACCTGATCACCGCGGCCTTCTACGTCGTGCTGGGCCTGATCTTCCTGATGATCCTGCCGTTCGTGGTGCGCGGCGCCGCGCTGATCAGGGCCGGTCTCGGCCGGGCGCTGCTGACCGGCGTGGCCGAGCTGCAGGAGCGCATCGAGGACCTGGCCGAGGGCCGGGCCGCCGCCGTCTCCGCCGAGGCCAACGCGCTGCGCAAGCTGGAGCGCGACATCCACGACGGGCCGCAGCAGCGGCTGGTCTCGCTGGCCATGGAGCTGTCCAGGGCTCAGCGGCAGCTCGCCAAGGACCCCGAGGCGGCCCAGGCCACGCTCAAGTCCGCGATCAGCGCCACCCGCGAGACGCTCGACGAGCTGCGCGCGCTCTCGCGCGGCATCGCCCCGCCCATCCTGTCCGACCGCGGCCTCGCGCCCGCCCTGGCCGCCCTGGCCGGCCGCTGCACGGTGCCGGTCGACCTCGACGTGCAGACCGTCGAGCGCTACCAGGCCGCCGTGGAGAACGCCATCTACTTCGTCTGCGCCGAGACCCTCACCAACGTGGCCAAGCACAGCCGCGCCACCATCTGCACCGTCCAGCTCGCCCGGGTCGGTGACGCCCTGGTGCTCACGATCGGGGATGATGGGGTCGGCGGCGCACACGTCGCCAAGGGACATGGGCTCGCCGGGCTGGCCGACCGGCTCCGCGCGGTTGACGGGGAGCTGACCGTGCAGTCGCCCGACGGCGGGCCCACATTGATCGTGGCGGAGGTGCCGTGCGCGTAGTCGTGGCCGATGACGCAGTGCTGATCAGGGAGGGCCTGGTCAGATTGCTCGAAGAGTTCGGCTGCGAGGTGGTGGCGACCGTCGGCGACGGCGACGCCCTCGTGGAGGCGGTCGCCGAGCACAAGCCCGACGTGTCGGTGGTCGACGTGCGCATGCCGCCGTCCTTCACCGACGAGGGGCTGCGGGCCGCCGTGCGGGCCAGGCAGCGAGTGCCGGGGGCGCCGGTGCTCATCCTGTCGCAGTACGTCGAGGTCTCCTACGCCGACGACCTGCTCGCCGACGCCAGGGGCGCGGTGGGCTACCTGCTGAAGGACCGGGTGGTCGACGTGGACGAGTTCCTGGAGGGCCTGCGGCGGGTGGCCGCGGGCGGCACCGTGTTCGATCCGCAGGTGGTGTCCCAGTTGATGGTGCGCAGGCGCAAGGACGACCCGCTCGCCCAGCTCACGCCGCGCGAGCGCGAGGTGCTCGGGCTGATGGCCGAAGGGAAGTCCAATCCGGCCATCGGACGCCAGCTGGTGATCAGCGACGGAGCCGTGGAGAAGCACATCAGGAGCATCTTCAACAAGCTCGGCCTCTACGCGGAGGACAGCGATCAGCATCGCCGGGTGCTCGCCGTGCTGACCTACCTGCGTTCCTGATCCCGCGTTCCTGAAACCCGTGCGTTCCTGAAACCCGTGCGTTCCTGAAACCCGTGTGGCCCGACGCCGCGTTCCGGGAGCCGCGGGCGTGGCCGGTGGGGGATTTCCGACCCCTCGGCCCGGCCCGCCGTCGAGCGGGGCGGCTCCGCTCGCAGGTCCCTCCCGGCCGGTGAGGGGTCGCTGGCCGGTCCGCGCGGCGCTGCGCGCGGACCTGGCCGCCCGGCTGTTTAGCCGAGCGCGTCGACCAGCTTCTTGCGCTGCTGGGCGCCCAGGCCGCCGAGACGGCGCTTCTCGTCGACGCCCGCCTCCTCCATCAGCGCGGTGGCCTTGGCCGGGCCGACGCCCTTGACCGCGCGCAGGGCCTGCGACACCTTGATCTTCTTGGCGATGTCGTCATCGCGCTCCAGCAGCTGAGCGAACGTCAGCTCGCCCGCCTTGACCTTGGCCAGCAGGGCCGTGCGGGCGGCACGGGCCTCGGCGGCCTTGGCCAGAGCGGCTTGACGCTGCTCGGGGGTGAGAGTGGGAAGTGCCATCTCGGTTCTCTCCTAGGGGAGTTGACGTTCGGGTTCTGTTACCCGTGGTGCAGTGGCTAATCATGGCGGATGCCGGCGGCTCTTGTTGCGGAAAGCGCCCGGTCAACGTGCTCCCCAGACCGATGCGGCCGCCTCCGCGCAGGCCACGTCCTGCCGGACCGTGCCGCCGCTGACCCCCACGCCGCCGACCACGCGCTCTCTCCCACCGTGACCGGACCACAGCGGAACGCCACCGCCGAAGCACACGAACCGCTCTCCCGCCAGCCCCGACAGCTCCCCTCCCCGGGCGGTCAGCGCGGGCAGCTCCGAAGTGGGCCGGCGCAGGGCCACGGAGGTGTACGCCTTGCCCGGCGCGAGCACCGGCCCGGAGATCTCCGCACCCTCCATACGCTGGAAAGACACCAGATTTCCGCCCTCGTCCACGACGGCGACGGAGATCGCCGCGCCCTCCCGCGACGCCTGCCTGATGGCCGCTTCCGTCATGCGGAGCGCGAGTTCGAGATTCACCCGATCATCCCTCGGATCATGATTCTTTCGCGCATCGGACGTCCCCCTCCATACCCCCGGCGCGGCGGGGGCCTGCAAGATCGTCTGCGCGGCCTCGGACGGTGCCGTTATGTCGCGCTTTCCCCCTTCCGGGTGGAATGCGTCACACTTTGCCGCTCGGGCGTGTCGCGACCCTGGTCAGGGTGGTTTTTGCGCCAGAGTTCGAGGCCCTCGGTCGTCAGGAAGGCGTCGAAGACCGACTCCATCGCGCCCAGCAGCGCGCCGCGCCAGCCGAGCGCCGTGCCCTCGATGCGCGGCGGGGCGTCGCGGCGGATCGCCATGAGCCCCGGCTCGCAGGCCGCACGGAGGGCCGCTCCGGCGCGCTCCAGCAGATCCGCACCGTGCCCCGACAGGGTGACCACCTCGGGGTCGTGCGCGTTCACCAGGGCGGCTATGCCGCGCCCCAGGGCCCTGGCGGTGACGGTGACCGCCTCCTCGCTCGTGGCGAGCACGTGCTCGGCCTGCTCGCGACCCCTGCCGCTGCCGTGGGCCAGGCCGGCGTGGCGCAGCAGGGCGTTCGCGCCGACGTCCATGCCCCAGCAGCCGACGGCGCCGCACGGGCAGCGGCGCCGGTTGCCGGTCAGGGGCATGTGGCCGAACTCGGCGCCGGCGCCGCCCGCGCCGGCGACCGGGCGGCCGTCCACGACCAGCACGCCGCCCAGGTCGAAGTCCACGTGCAGGTGCAGACCGACCCGCACGTCACGCAGCTTCCCGCGCCGCGCCTCGGCCAGGGCCGCCAGCACGGTGTCGTTCCCGACGACCGGCGCGCCGAGCAGCCCGCCGGGCCGGCCGCCCGCGTCTCCCGGCCCGGTGTCCGCGTCTCCCGGCCTGATGTCCGGATCTCCCGGCCCGGTGTCCGCGTCTCCCGGCCTGATGTCCGGATCTCCCGGCGCGGTGTCCGCGTCTCGCCGCCCTTCCGGGTACGCGGCGGGACGCCCTTCCGGGCTCGTGCCCGAGCCGAGGCCGAGGAGGGCGGGGACGTCGACCGAGCGCCAGCCCAGGTGGGAGATGTCCACGAGGCCGCCGTGCCGCACCGGGCCGGCCAGGGCGACCCCGACGCCGATCACCCGGTGCCCGAACCGCGCGGCGTGACCGGCGATGGCCGCGCCGAGCGGCCCCAGGGTGCCTTCGGGGGTGCCGTCGTGGGGGCGTACGGCGAGGATCGTGACCCGCCCGCCCAGCTCGCAGGCCGCCAGCTCCCAGACGTCCTCCCGCACGTCCACGGCCAGGGCGATCGGCCCGCGCGGATGCGGCCCCGGCACCTGGGTCGGCCTGCCCCTGGCATGCCCGGGGGCGGGCCCCTCGTGCAGCAGCTCGTCCTCGGCCAGCCCCGCGACGAGCACGGAGGCCGTGCCCCTGGCCAGCCCGAGGTCCCGGGTGAGCCGGGACCTGGTGCGGGCGGCCCCGGTGTCGTGTACGGCGCGCAGCAGCCTCACCCGGTTGTGCGCCCGCAGTTCCCCGCTCGTAGTGGCTCCATTCACGATCACAGTTTATGCTCTAGCCGTGAACAAAAGCCTCATAGATGCCAGACGGGCTCGTGTCGGAGTTTTCGGATTCTTCTTTCTTGCCGGTTTCGTCATGGGCCTGTGGGCGGCCGGCCTGCCCTCGCTGAACGACCGCCTTGAGCTCGGTCCCGCCAGGCTGGGCACCGTCCTGCTGCTCATCTCGGGCGGCGCTCTGGTGTCCATGCTGGCGGCGGGCCCGCTGGTGGACCGGTGGACGAGCCGGCGGGTCTGCTGGTTCGCCGGGCCGTTCTCCGCCGTGGTGCTGCTCGGGCCCGCGCTCGCGCCCTCGTACTGGGCGCTGGCGGCGCTGGCGGTGCTCTTCGGGATGGGGCTCGGGATCACCGAGGTCGCCATGAACGCCCACTCCGTCGAGGTCGAGCGCCGCTACCGGCGGCCCATCATCTCGGCCTTCCACGGCGTCTGGAGCCTCGGCGGCGCGGCCGGCGGCGGCCTCACCTCGCTCGTGCTGCAGGCCGGGCTGGACGCGCAGTCGCTGCTGATCACGGCGGCGGTCGTGGTGCCGTTCCTGTACCTTCCCGCCGCGTGGCTGCTGCTGCCCGCCACCCGCGAGCCCGAGACCGCCACCGACGCCTCCGGCGCGCCCTCCGGCGGCTCCTCGCTGCGCTGGGGGCTGATCGCGCTGCTGGGGCTGGCCGCGTTCGCCGGGCACCTGAGCGAGGGCGCGGCCATCGACTGGGCCGCGCTGCACGCCCGCTGGGTGCTGGAGACCGACCCGGCCATGGCGCCGCTGGCCTACACGATCTTCTCCGTGGCCATGACGACCGTGCGGCTGCTGGGCGACCCGATCAGGGCGCGGCTCGGCTCCGTACGGACGATCCAGCTCGCCGGCGTGCTGGCCACCGCCGGGTACGTCCTGGTGCTCTGCTCGCCGCTGGTGGGAGAGACGCTGCGGGTGGCGTGCGCCTGGACCGGGTGGGCGCTGGCCGGGGTCGGGCTGGCCACGGTGGTGCCCGTGCTGTTCAGCGCCGTCGGCGCGGCCGGCGGGCGGGTCGGGCGGGCGCTGGCCATGGTGACCGCGTTCGGCTACAGCGGGCTGCTGCTCGGGCCCGCCGTGCTCGGGTTCGTGGCCGAGCACGCGTCGCTGCCGGTGGCCCTCATCATCCCGGCCGTCCTCGCCGCCGTCGTCACCCTCACGGGCTCGCCCGCCATCCGCTCCCTGCTCCGCCTGTCCTCCTCGGCCGCCGCCTTCGAGAAGACGACCGCCCGCCCCGCCCCGGCCCCGGACGGCGACGGGGGCCCCGCCGCTCCGGACGCCGGCGACCGCCCGGGACGCGACCCCCGGCGCGAGCCCGCCCGCGACTGACACGCCACTCCCCGGCACGGCCCGGTGCGGCGAGTGCCCGGGTCGTGCGCGGCGTGCGGTCGTCGAGAGGCCGGCGGCGGGTCTCCGGGGTCGCTCCGGGGTGCCCCGCCGCGGGCCGCTCCGGGATGCCCGGCCGCGGTGCCGTTCCGGGATGACCGGAAGCGTGGGGTTCAACGGGTGATGATTTGCCTCATAGCACGCTGACCTGCTGTTATGGGATCGTGACTTGACCTGCAAGTTACATCCATGTTTCATGTCCCCCACAACCGTAAACGTTTACAGAGATCGTTACGTAAACGTTTACGACGATGGAAGGACAGCCTTGGCCGACGGACCCACGATCAACACGATCGCCGAGCGCGCGGGTGTCTCGATTGCCTCCGTCTCGCGGGTGCTGAACGGCCTGCCGACCAGGCAGGAGACGGTGCGCAAGGTGATGGCCGCCGCCGACGAGCTCGGCTACGTGCGCAACGCCGTGGCCAGGTCGCTCAAGTCGCGCCGCACCCACCAGGTCGCCTTCGCCATGGCCGACGTCGGCAACCCGGCCTACCTGGCCATGCTCCGCGAGATCCAGCCGGTCCTGAAGGCCGCCGGATACCGGCTCGTGCTGCACTCGACCGACGCCGTCGCGGCCGACGAGATCGACGTGCTGCACAGCCTGGGCGAGCGTTACGTCGACGGGCTGATCATGAGCCCGCTGCGCGTCACCGAGGCCCATCTCGAGATGCTGGCCGCGGCCAGGGCTCCCGTCGTGATCATCGGTTCGGTGCCCGAGGGCACCCGCGTGGACAACGTGCGCGCCGACTCGCGCACCGGCGTACGGCTGGCGGTCGACCACCTCCACGCGCTCGGCCGCCGCCGCATCGCCATGGTCAACGGCCCGCTCGACACCGTGCCCGGCGCCGCCCGGGGGGCCGCGTACCGCGAGGCGCTGACGGAGCTGGGCCTGCCCTACGACGAGGACCTCGTGCAGATCGGCGACTTCTACCGGCCC
This sequence comes from Nonomuraea candida, assembly GCF_000725485.1. Lineage (GTDB taxonomy): Bacteria > Actinomycetota > Actinomycetes > Streptosporangiales > Streptosporangiaceae > Nonomuraea > Nonomuraea candida. The sequence goes on from NZ_KL647034.1 coordinate 32,542, forward strand.
CAGGGCCGGCGCGCGGTGGCCGACCTGCTCGCGAGGGTGCCCGACGTGGACGCCCTGATGTGCGCCAACGACCTGATCGCGCTGGGCGCGCTCGACGTGCTGCGCGCCGCGGGCAGGCGGGTGCCGGAGGACGTGGCGGTGGTCGGCATGGACGACACCGACCTGGCCGCCGCCTCCTGGCCGTCGCTGACCAGCGTCTCGCTCGGGTCGGCCGAGCGCGGCAAGGCCGCCGCCGAGCTGCTGCTGGAGCGGCTGAGGGGTGGCGAGCGCGAGCCCCGGGTGGTCACGGTGCCGCCCCGGCTCGTGGTGCGGGCCTCCACGGCCGGCCCCGAGTACGACAGGAAGGAGGGCGGGGAGTGACGGCGACCGTGACGAGACCGGCGCCGCCCCGGAAGCCGCGGCCGGCGCGCCGCGGGATCTCGCGCGAGACGCGGGAGCTGTGGGTGCTGATGCTCCCGGCCATGGTGCCGGTGCTGCTGTTCAGCGTGGGCCCGCTGCTGTACGGCATCGGCCTGGCGTTCACCGACGCCCGCAACACCCGTGTCCACGAGACCGAGTTCGTGGGGCTGGAGAACTTCACCCGGCTGCTGGGCGACGAGGACTTCTGGGCGTCGTTCCAGATCGGCGCGATCTGGTCCGTCTCCGTGACCGTGCTGCAGTTCCTGGCCGCGCTCGGCCTGGCGCTGCTGCTGAACGAGAAGCTCCGCTTCAGCGGCCTGGCCAGGGTGTTGTCGGTCGTGCCGTGGGCGATGCCGCCGGTGGTCATCGGGCTGATGTGGAAGCTCGTCTACCACCCCGACGCCGGCGTGCTGAACGGCCTGCTCGGCACCGACATCAACTGGCTGGCCGACTTCTCGCTCGCGCTGCCCGCGATCATCGTGGTCGGCATCTGGGCGGGCATGCCGCAGACCACGGTCGTGCTGCTGGCGGGCCTGCAGAACGTCCCCAAGGAGCTGTACGAAGCCGGCGCCATGGACGGCGCGGGCACCTGGCGGCGCTTCTGGAACATCACGCTGCCGCAGCTCCGCCCCGTGATCGTGGCGATCACCTCGCTCGACTTCGTGTGGAACATCAACCAGTTCGGCCTGGTCTACGTGCTGACGCAGGGCGGCCCCGGCGGCCGCACCCGGCTGCCGATGCTGTTCGCCTACGAGGAGGCGTTCAGGTACCGCATGGCCGGTTACGCCTCGATGCTCGGCCTCGCCATGGCGATCGTCGTGCTCGCGGTGCTCGGGCTCTACCTGTGGCGGCAGATGAGGGAGGCCAAGTGAGACGCGTCTGGCAGTACGTCGCGCTGGTCGCGTACGTCGTCTTCCTGGCGTTCCCGCTGCTGTGGCTGCTGTCCACGGCGCTGAAGACGCCGCAGGAGATGGCGCTGACCGACCCGACGTGGATTCCGCGGGAGCCGACGCTGGCCAACTTCGGCGACGCGTTCGGCGAGCAGGACCTGGTGGGCGCCTCGGTGCGCAGCCTGGTCGTGGCGTTGTTCGCGAGCGTGATCACCGTGGCGATCTCCCTGCCCGCCGCCTACGCCATGGCGCGCCACCGCAGCCTGATCAACAAGATCGCCATCGGCTGGGTGCTGGTCAGCCAGGTGTTCCCGTTCATCCTCATCATCATCCCGCTCTTCATGATCCTGCGGGACCTGGACCTGGTGAACACGCTGCCGGGGCTGGTGGTCGTGCACGTGACGTTCACGCTGCCGTTCGCGCTGTGGATGCTGCAGGGCTACGTCCGCGCGGTGCCGCGCGAACTGGAGGAGGCCGCCTCGGTGGACGGCGCGGGCCGGCTGCGCTCGATCGTCAGCGTGGTGGCCCCGCTGCTCGCGCCGGGCGTGGTGGCCACGCTGCTGTTCTCGTTCATCTCGTCCTGGAACGAGTTCATGTTCGCGCTCGTCATCCTCCAGGACCCCGAGGTCATGACCCTCCCTCTCACGCTGGTGCGGTTCACCGGCCCCGAGGGGGTGGCCAGGCTCGGCCCGCTGGCCGCGGCGTCGCTCATGGCGACGATCCCGAGCCTGATCTTCTTCGCAATCATTCAGCGGCGACTGAAGTCCGGCCTGATGGCCGGCGCCGTCAAGGGCTAGGAGGCTCCATATGCGAATCAAGTCCGCGCTGGCGGCGGCGGCGATTCTCACGCTCACCGCCGCGTGCGGCGGGGGAGGCGGCGAGTCGCCGTCCTCCTCCGGCGGGCCCGTCAAGATCGATTTCCTCAGCCTGGCCTGGCAGAAGGACTCCGTCGCGGCGAACAAGCAGCTCGTGGAGGAGTGGAACAAGGCCAACCCGAACATCCAGGTCACCTACGTCCAGGGCAGCTGGGACAACGTCAACGACCAGCTCGTCACCCAGTTCGCCGGCGGCACCGCGCCCGACGTCATCCACAACGACTCGCCCGCGCTGTCCGGCTTCGCCTCCGACGGCTACCTGCTCGACCTCAAGGACAGGCTGCCGGCCGAGCTGAAGAACGACATCCCGCAGGCGGCCTGGGACACCACCACCTTCGACGACGGCAAGGGCGGCCAGGGCGTCTACGGCGTGCCGTTCCTCCAGGAGTCGCAGGTCATCATCGCCAACAAGAAGCTGCTGGACGAGTCCGGCGTCCGGGTTCCCACCCCCGACGATCCGTGGACGTGGGACGAGTTCTCCGCCGCCGCCAAGAAGATGACCACCCAGCGGGTCGTACCCGGGTCCGGCGACGGCGAGGACGCCATGGGCCAGGGGTACGGCGTGGCCTGGCCCATGAAGTCGCCGGTCAACAAGACCCTCAACCTGGCGCTCAACTTCGGCGGCACCTTCTTCCAGACCTCCGGCGGCAAGACCACCGTCAAGGTCGGCCCCGAGGAGCGCGAGGTGCTCCAGCGCATCCACGACCAGCTCCACAAGGACAAGTCGGCCGACCCGGCCGCGCTCGGCCAGGGCACCGCCGACCCGCTGCCCGCCTTCTACCAGGGCAAGTTCGCGCTGCTGCCGGCCGGCGTCTACCTGCGCCAGCAGGTCGTCGAGCAGGCGCCCGACGGGTTCGAGTGGGTCACGCTGCCCGCGCCCAAGGGCACCAGCGCCCAGCAGGGGGCCGTCTCGCAGACGCTGTCGATCGCGCAGGAGAGCGAGCACCCCGAGGAGGCGATGAAGTTCATCGCGTTCTTCCTCAACGGCGCCAACCAGGCCAAGCTCGCCAAGGGCGACTGGCTGCTGCCGACCTCCAAGACGGCCGCCGCCGACCCGGCCATGACGACGAAGGAGAACGGCTGGGACGTGGCCACCGCCTCCGCCAAGAACCTCGTCGTCGCGCCGTTCCTGAAGGTCAACGGGTTCGACGAGTGGAAGAGCAAGGTCGCCACGCCGGTCCTCCAGGAGTACTTCGCCAACAAGATCACCCTCGACGAGGCCGCCAAGAGGCTCGTCGAGGACGGCAACGAGGTGTTGGAGCGGTACCAGCGTTGACGGCTTCGCGTAACGAACTGCGGGACAGGGCCCGGGGGAGCCTGCTCGGCCTGGCGGCCGGCGACGCCCTCGGGGCCCCGGCCGAGAACCTCACCCCGGCGGAGATCCGGCGGCGGTGGGGGCGGCTCACCGAGATCGAGGGCGGCGGCACCGACGACACCGAGTACGCGATCTTCGCGGCCTCGCTCCTCGTCCGCCACGGCCACGGGCTGACCGCGGCCGACGTGGCCGCCGCGTACCGGGAGGAGATCATCCCCCGGGTGACCGGGCCGATGCGCGGGGCCGGCTTCTCCGAGCTGGGCACCGTCGAGGCGCTGCGCCGCGGCCTCCGGCCGCCGCTGACCGGCCTGGTGCACTCCCACGGCTGGTCCGACGGGCTGGCCATGCGCGCCGCGCCCTACGGCGTCTTCTGCCCGGGCGACCCGGCGGAGGCGGCCCGGCTGATCGAGCAGGACGGCCTGGTCAGCGGCTCCGGCGAGGGCATCCTCGGCGGCCGGGCGGTCGCCGGGGCGGTGGCCGCCGCGATGGGCGGCGCCGCGCCGCGCGAGGTGGTGGCGGCGGCGCTGTCGGTCGTCCCGGCCGACTCCTGGACGGCCAGGAACATCGTGCGCGCCCGCGACGTCCTCGGCCGCGTGCCGGGGACCGGCGAGGCCGGTCTCGTCGAGGCCGGTCTCGTCGAGGCGCTGCACGAGGCCGTCGTGGTCGCGCACTACCCCTGGACGGACGTCGCCCCCGAGGCCGTGGCGCTGGCGCTGGCCGCGTTCCTGGCCGGCGACGGCGACGTGGAGGCGTCGGTGACGTTCGGGGTGAGCCTGGGAAGGGACGCCGACACGATCGGCGCCATCGCCGGGGCCGTGGCCGGGGCGAGCCGGGGAGAAGGCGGCGTCCCGGAGCGCTGGGCCGCCCGCATCACCCCGGTGACCGGCAAGTGCCTGCCCGTCGTGGCCGGCAGACATGTGCTCGACGTCGCCGATGAACTGGCGGAAGGACTGTAGATCGTCATGTCGGGGGACAGAATCAGGGGAGCCTTCGCCGGGCTCGCCGTGGGTGACGCCGCGGGCTGGCCGGCGGCCAGGCACCGCGCCGCGCTGCACGCGCCGTGGAGCCGCCGCCTGCACCGCGAGCTGGACGCGTTCGCCGAGGAGCACCGCGTCACCACCCTGCCGGTGCCGTTCGCGCTCAACCAGCCCGTCGCGCCGCTGCGGGTGGGCCCGTCCGACGACGCCGAATGGCTGGCGTGGACGGCGCTGACCATCGACCGGCCGCGCGCCGAGGCGTTCAGGGAGCTCATCGCCGGGCGCGAGGAGGGCGCGGCCGCGCCCGTCAGGGCCCGGATCTCCGTGGCGACCGCGCTGGACAACCTGGCCAAGGGCGTCGAACCGCCCGCGTCCGGCCACGACAACCCGCACCACTTCGACGACGCCGCCGCCGTGCGGGCCGTCGCGTTCGGGGTCCTGGGGAGGGACCCCGCGCCGGACGCCCAGGTGACCAACGCCGGCGACGGAGTGCTGGGCGCCCTGGCCATGGCCGCCGCCGTGGCCGAGGCCGTGGCCTCGGGCGACGTGCGGCGCGCCGTCGAGGCGGCGCTGGCCGTGCTGCCGGAGGGCACCGCCATCGGGCACAACGCCCGTCTGGCGGTCGCGACGGCCAGGGCGGCGGGCGACCCGTTCGGCGCGGTCCCCGCGCTGGACGCCGCGCTGCTCGACCACGTCTACAGCTACGGCGTGGGGGCGGCGCAGACCGTCCCGGTGGCGCTCGCGCTGGCCGAGGCGGCCGGCGGCGAGCTCGCCAGGGCCGTGCCCGCGGCGGCGTGCCTGGCCCCGCTGGCCGACTCGGCGCCCGCGCTCACCGGGGCGCTGGCGGGGGCGTGTGGCGGGTACGAGGCGATCCCGGAGGGGTGGACCGCCTCGGCCCGCACGCTGACCGGTTGTTGCCTGCCAGAGCTGGCGGGCCGAGATTTGATCGAACTTACGGAGGGAATCGCATGACGCCGCTTGAGGACAGGGCCACTGGCTGCGTGGCGGGGGCGGCGGTCGGTGACGCGCTGGGCGGCGCCACCGAGGGCTGGACTCCCGAGCAGATCGTCGAGCGGTACGGAGGCCGCGTCGAGGGCATCGTGCCGCCGTTCAACGAGGACTGGCGCAACGCCCGCCCCATCGCCCCGTACCACAAGGGCGACGGCCACATCACCGACGACACCCTGATGACCCACGCCCTGATCCGCGTGTACGAGAAGGCCGGCGCCCACCTCGACGCCTACGCCATGGCCGAGCGCATGGTGCCGGAGCTGATGGGCGAGCGGCGCTGGATCCCCGAGCTGGAGGCCGAGGCGCTGCCGCTGCAGCGGATCTTCCTGGCCGAGAAGTGGATCGTGGCCCGCCTGCACTACGGGCACGTCGACCCGCGCGAGGCCGGCGTCGGCAACATCGTCAACTGCGGCGCCGCCATGTACGTCGCCCCCGTCGGCATCGTCAACGCCGCCGACCCCGACGCCGCCTACGCCGAGGCCATCGACCTGACCGGGGCCCACCAGTCCAGCTACGGCCGCGAGGCCGCGGGCGTGATGGCCGCCGCCGTGGCCGAGGCCATGCGGCCCGGCGCCACCGTCGACTCCGTGGTGGCCGCCTGCCTGCGCCTGGCCAAGGACGGCACCAGGGCCGCCATCGAGGCCGTCTGCGAGACCGCCGCCGGGCTGGGCCACTGGGAGGGCTCGTTCGAGGCGCTGCGCGCGGCCGTCAGGCCGTACGACACCGTCGCCGACACCTACCGCGACCAGGGGCTGGGCGCGCGGCGGCCGAGCCGGACGCACAGCATCGAGGAGCTGCCGCTGGCGCTCGGGTTCCTGGTGATCGCCAAGGGCGACTTCCGCGACACCGTGCTGGGCGGGGTCAACTACGGGCGCGACGCCGACTCGATCGCCTCCATGGGCGGCGCCATCGCGGGCGCGCTCGGCGGGCTGTCGTCCGTGCCGCGGGAGTGGGTGGAGCGGGTGGCGGCGGCCAGCCGTACGGACCTGGTCGGTCCCGGGCTGGCCATCGCCGAGGTGGCGCGCCGCGTGCACGCCGACGACGTGGCCCGCCGCCGCGCCCACGAGTCCGCCTTCGCCGACCTCGACCGCAGCGCATGACCGGGCACACCCCGCCGCGCCCCCGGGCCGGCGTCGTGACCGGGCGCGCCCGCCTCCGGAGCGGGGAGGACGCGTGATCAGGCTCACCTGGGTGCAGCCCGAGGACCTCGTCGGGCACGAGCTGCGCCAGGCCGCCGAGGACGGGCGTGACGGCCGCGACGTGCGCGACATCGCCGCTCGCTGGCACGCGGCGGGCGGGCACGACGCCCCGCCACGCGCCGGCGCGTCCGAACCGGGCGCGGCACGGCTGCGCGGGCTGGCCGAGGAGCTGCTGGACGAGCTGGCCGCCATCCCGTCCCCGCTGGCCGAGCCGCCGGACCTGGCCGGCATCATCGCCGCCTGCCCCGACTGGCCCGCCGCCGGCCCCGGCGGGGGAGGCCCGGCGGGCGGTCCCGGGCGCGAGCCGCGGGACCGACCCGAGGTGGAGCCGGCGCGGGTGCTGGGCGCGTGGCTGGGGCGGGCGGCCGGGTGCGTGCTCGGCAAGCCCGTCGAGAAGCTCCCGCGCGAAGGCATCAGGCAGATCGCCGAGGCCACCGGCAACTGGCCGATCAGTGGCTGGTTCACCGCGCGCGGCCTGCCGGACGACGTCGCCCGCCGCTGGCCGTGGAACCGCCGCAGCGCCGTCAACTCCCTGGCCGAGAACATCGACGGCGTCCCCGAGGACGACGACCTCAACTACCCGCTGCTGGCCCTGGCCCTGCTGGAGCGGCACGGCCGCGGCTTCACCACCGACGACGTGGCCAAGCTGTGGCTGGACGAGCTGCCGGCCGGCCGCACGTTCACCGCCGAGCGCGTGGCGTACCGCAACCTGCTGGCCGGCGTCGAGCCGCCGGCCACCGCGACGCACCGCAACCCGTTCAGGGAGTGGATCGGCGCGCTGATCAGGACCGACGTGTACGGCTGGGTCAACCCCGGCGACCCGGCCACGGCGGCCGAGTACGCCTGGCGAGACGCCCGCCTGACCCACACCGCCAACGGCATCTACGGGGCCATGTTCGCCGCCGCGATGTGCGCCGCCTCCCTGGTGGCCACCTCGGCGGAGGAGGTCGTGCGGGCGGGCCTGTCGGTGGTGCCGAGGGAGTCGCGGCTGCACGAGGCCGTCACCCTGGCTGTCGCCGACGCCCGCCGCGAGGACGACTTCGAACGCGTCATCGACCGCCTCCACGAGCGCCACGGCGGCCTGCACTGGGTGCACACGATCAACAACGCCGCCCTGATCGCCGCCACGCTGGTCCACGGCAAGGGCGACTTCACCGCCACGATCGCCGGAGCGGTCGCCGGCGGCTGGGACACCGACTCCGCCGGGGCCACCGCGGGCTCGATCGCGGGCGCGCTGAACGGCGGCGTGCCGGAGCGGTGGCGGATGCGCGACAGCCTGGCCAGCAGCCTCACCGGGTTCGACGGGGTGGGTCTTGCCGCGCTGGCCGGCCGTACTCAGGAGATGATGAAGGCATGATCTCGGTTTTCGGCAGCGCCAACATGGATCTCGTCGCGTACGTCTCCCAAGCCCCGAGACGCGGCGAAACGGTCACCGGGCACCGGTTCCGCACGGTGCCCGGCGGCAAGGGCGCCAACCAGGCCATCGCCGCCGCCCGCGCGGGCGGCGAGGTGGCCTTCCTGGGGGCGGTGGGCGACGACGGGTTCGGGGCGGAGATGCGCAGCACGCTGACCGAGGCCGGGGTCGACGTGCGCGGCCTGCGCCAGGTGCCCGGGCCGAGCGGCATCGCGCACATCGTGGTGGACGACGGCGGCGGCAACTCCATCATCGTCGTCCCCGGCGCGAACGGCACCGTCATCGGCCCCTCCGGCCACGACCTGGCCACCATCGCCGGCTCGCGGGCGCTGCTGCTGCAACTGGAGCTGCCCATGGCGGCCGTCGTGGACGCGGCGCAGGCGGGCAACGTGGCCGGCGTGCCGGTCTACCTCACCCCGGCGCCCGCCCAGCCGCTGCCCGCCGAGCTGCTGGAGGCGGTCACGACGATCGTCCCCAACGAGCACGAGGCCGCCGCGATCACCGGCGTGAGCGGCCCCGACGCCGCTCTGGACGCGCTGCTGGAGCTGGTCGAGGAGGCCGTGATCACGCTGGGCTCCGAGGGCGCCCTGTACGGGGCGCGCTCCGGGGAGCGGCTGCGGGTGCCCGCGGTGAAGGTCGACGCGGTCGACACGACCGCGGCCGGCGACACGTTCGTGGGGGCGCTGGCCGTGGCCCGCACCGAGGGGCGGGGGATGGCCGACGCCCTGCGGTTCGCCTCCATGGCGGCGGCGCTGTCGGTGCAGCGCGAGGGCGCCAGCACCTCCATGCCCACCCGCCACGAGATCGAGAACGCCCTGGGCTGACGCCCGCACCCGCCCAGGCCGGACCGGGGCTCTCAGAGACGTTCGCACCCGCCGAGGCCGGACCGGGGCTCTCAGAGACGTTCGCACCCCGGCCCGGCCATCCGGCGAGGGCGGGTCAGGGGCGCTCGTAGCGGAGCAGGGTCGTGCGGGAGTCGAACGTGCGCGACTCCACCAGCCGCAGGTCGAGCCGCTCCCGCTGCGCCGGGAACAGCGGCCGGCCCCCGCCGAGCACGACCGGGTGCACCATGACGTGGTATTCGTCGATCAGCCCCAGCGCGGTGAGCGCCCCGGCCACCTGGGAGCCGCCGTTCAGCAGCAGGTCCCGGTCCGAGCGCCGCTTCAGCTCGGCGACCTCCTCGGCCAGGTCTCCGGAGATGATCCGGTCGGCCCACTCCGACTCCTTCAGCGTCGTGGAGAAGACGATCTTCGGCGTGCGCCGCCAGACAGGCGCGAACTTCAGGTCGTGCGGGTCGTCCGACAGCGTCTCGGCCCGCGGCCACCAGCCGGCCATCATCTCCCACACGTTCCGGCCGTACAGGAACGTGCCGACGCGGGCCTGGACCTCGTCCCCGTACGCCGACAGCTCCGGCCCCATCTCCGCCCAGTCGAACGCCCCGCCCGGCCCGTCGATGAACCCGTCGACGGAGGTGTGGACCCAGTAGATCAGCTTGCTCATGAGGTGTGCTCCCTTCCTTCTGCCACTGGGTCGGAGCCGTCCCCGGGTTCTTGACATCGTCCGGCGAACAATTCGCGGCCCGGTTCGGAGAGTGCCGTCAGGGCAGGTGGTGGCTATGAGCGAGACATCCGATGAGCTGCCGGAAGCCGTGGGCGGCGTGAGCGGGGAGAGCGACGTGGTGGCCGAGCGGTCGGGCTCGTCCACCCCGAGGTCGCGCCGGCCCGTCTGCGCGGACCCGCCGGACGAGCAGGACGAGCCGGAGCCCGAGGAGGAGCCGGGCGAGGACGAGGACGTCATGCGCCCGGACATCGGCCCGACCGGCTGACCTGCCCGCCGGTCGTCAGGGGGTGCGTTCGTGCAGGTGGGCGAGCGTCTGCTCCAGCTCCGCCTGGAGGATCTCCTCGGCCGCCGCCCCGTCGCCCCGCCGGATGGCCGACACCAGCGCGGCGTGCGTGTCGTGCCCCGGGTTACGGTCGTGCCCGCGCAGCCCCAGCACCTCCACCAGGTCGATCAGCCGCTCCCGCAACGCCGGCGCGAACTCCGCGAACAGGTCGGACAGCACCGGGTTGCCCGCCGCCGCCACGACCGCCGCGTGCAGCGCGATGTCGGCGTCCACGAAGGCCGCGTCGTCGCCGCCCGCCGCCCGCTCCCGCCCGGCCAGCGCCGCCTCCAGGGCCGCCACGTCCTCGTCGCCGCGCCGCTCCGCCGCCAGCCGGGCCGCCCGGGTCTCGACGATCATGCGGACCTCGTACACGTCGGTGATGGCGGCCCGGCGCAGCCGGGTGGACCACTCCCCGGCGGGCCCGGTGGCGACGGTGGCGATCACGAACACCCCCGAGCCCTGCCGCGCCTGCACCAGCCCCGCGCCCGCCAGCGCCCGCAGCGCCTCGCGCACCGTGGAACGGCCCACCCCGAGGGTCCTGGCCAGCGCGTTCTCCCCGGGCAGCCGGGTGCCGACCGGCCACTCGCCCTGGGTGATCTGCGCGCGCAGGTGCTCGGTGGCCTGTTCGACGAGCGGGCTGGGGCGGAGCGAGCCGAGCGGCATGGCGGCAACCTCTCAGGTTGTCTGAGGACCTGGGTTGTGGTTAGTCTACCCGGCATGACGTCGTACGGTCGCCTTCTTCTCGGCTGCCGCGGCGGGGCCTGACCGGACCGGCACCCCGCCGCGGTGGTCAGGGTGCCCGCCGGTCCTCTCCGTCAGATCCACCGAAGGAAACCACGTGTACGACTGGAACCGGCAACGCCCCAGCAGCATGCCCTACCACCGCTACAGGCCCGCCCACGAGCGCGTCGAGGTGCCGCTGACCGAGCGCGCCTGGCCCTCCCGGCGCATCGCCGCCGTCCCGCTGTGGGTGCCGGTGGACCTGCGCGACGGCAACCAGGCCCTGGCCGAGCCGATGGACCCGGCCCGCAAGCGCCGGATGTTCGACCTGCTCATCCGCATGGGCTTCAAGGAGATCGAGGTCGGCTACCCCTCCGCCAGCCAGACCGACTTCGACTTCGTCCGCGACCTGGCCGCCCCGGGCGCCGTGCCCGACGACGTGAGCGTGGTGGTGTTCACGCCCGCCAGGCACGACCTGATCGAGCGCACCTTCGAGTCGATCGCGGGCATGTCCCGCGTCGTCGTGCACCTCTACACCGCCACCGCCCCCACCTGGCGCGACGTGGTCCTCGGCCACGACCGGCCCGCCCTGCACGCCCTGATCAGGAACGCCGCCGAGCACGTCGCCCGCCTGGCGGGCGACCGCGACGTCCGCTTCCAGTTCTCGCCCGAGGTGTTCAACCTCACCGAGCCGGACTACGCGCTGGAGATCTGCAACGACCTGACGGCGCTGTGGGACGCCTCGCCGGACCGCCCGGTGATCCACAACCTGCCCGCGACCGTCGAGGTGGCCACCCCCAACGTGTACGCCGACCAGATCGAGTACATGCACCGCCACCTCGACCGCAGGGACGCCGTGATCCTGTCCGTGCACCCGCACAACGACCGCGGCACCGGCGTGGCCTGCGCCGAGCTGGCCGTGCTGGCGGGGGCGCAGCGGGTGGAGGGCTGCCTGTTCGGCAACGGCGAGCGCACCGGCAACGTGGACCTGGTGACGCTCGCGCTCAACCTGCACTCCCAGGGCGTCGACCCCATGATCGACCTGTCCGACATCGACGAGGTGCGCCGGGTCGTCGAGCACTGCAACCGCCTGCCGGTGCCCGACCGCCACCCGTACGCGGGGGACCTCGTCTACACCGCCTTCTCCGGCACCCACCAGGACGCCATCAACAAGGGCCTGGCCCACCACGCCAAGCGGGCCGCCGAGCTGGGCGTGCCGCCGGAGCGGGCGCCGTGGGAGGTGCCGTACCTGCCGATCGACCCGGCCGACGTGGGCCGCGGCTACCAGGCCGTCATCCGCGTCAACAGCCAGTCGGGCAAGGGTGGCATCGCCTACCTGCTCAACACCCGCTACGGCCTGGAGCTGCCCCGCCGCCTGCAGATCGACTTCTCCTCGGTCGTGCAGCGGGCCACCGACGGCAGCGGCGAGGAGGCCACGGCCGAGCAGCTCTGGGAGCTGTTCCACGCCACCTACCTGGCGCCGGGGGAGGGCGGCGCGCTGTCGGAGTGGAGCACGGTGGAGACCGGGCCGGGCGCGCACGAGTTCACCGGCACGCTGCGCAGCGGGCGCCGGCTGCACGGCACGGGCAACGGCCCGCTCTCCGCGCTGACCGCCGCCCTGGCCGCAGACGGGATCGACGTGGACATCCTGCACTACGCCGAGCACGCGCTCGACCCCGGCCGGGGCAGCCGGGCCATCGCCTACGTCGAGGCCCGGGTGAACGGCGCCACCCTCTGGGGCGCGGCAGAGGACACCTCGATCCTGACCGCCTCGGTGCACGCGCTGCTCGCCGCCGTCAACCGCGCGATCGCGCCGCAGTAGGATCTTTCCCTCCCGGCGACGGAAGGACACCGATGATCGAGGCGGACGAGGTTCTGCGCGTGCTGGCGGCACTGGAGCGGGCGGGCTGCGCGGTCTGGATCGGCGGCGGCTGGGGCATCGACGCCCTGGTGGGCCGCGTCACCCGGGACCACGCCGACCTCGACCTGCTGCACCGGGCCGAGCAGGAGCCCGCCGCGATCGCCGCGCTGGAGGCGCTCGGATACACCGAGCGCCTCGACGGCGTCCTCCCCGGGCGGCCCGCCCGCTTCGTCATGACGGCCGCCGGCGGGCGCGAGCTGGACCTGCACCCGCTGCACTTCCGGCCCGACGGCTCCGCCGTGCAGCGCCTCGACGACCAGGGCGGCGCCTTCACCTACCCGGCCGCCGCCTTCACGGAAGGGACGATCAAGGGCGTACGCGTGCCGTGCCTGTCGGCGGCCCAGCAGGTGGAGTTTCACCAGGGCTATCAGCCCCGGGAGCGCGACCTGCACGACATGGCCCGGCTGCGCGAGGCGTACGGGATCGAGACGCACTTCTGACCGGCCGGGCCGGGAGGCGTCCGGAGGCGGAGGTTCGCCTCCGAGCGGCCACCCGGCCGGGAGGCCGGGGTCACTTGCGGGCGGCCGAGAGGTGGGCGGCGCACTCGTCGCGGTAGCGGAGCGTGCGCTCCCGCACCTGCTTCGGGTCGGCCAGCACGGCCCTGGACACCGACGGCAGCACGGTGTGCCGCACCGGCCCGAACAGCCGCGCCACGTCGGCCGGGGTCGCCCCCTGGGCGCCGAGACCGGGCGCGAGGATCGGCCCGTTGAGCTCCTCCAGCGCAAGCTCGGCCGAGGGCAGCGTGGCGCCCATGACCAGGCCCACCGGCCCGAACGGCGCGTGCCCCTCGTTCACCGCCGCCGCCCCGGCCAGCACCTGCCCGGCCACCGGCCGCTGCAGCTCCGCCGCCTCCGGGTTGGAGGTGCGGGCCAGCACGAACACGCCCGCGTCGTTGGCCAGCGCCGAGGTGATCGCACCCTCCAGCGACCCGAACCCCAGATACGGGCTGAGCGTCACGGCGTCGGCGGCCAGCGGGCTGCCCTTGTCGAGGTAGGCCTCCGCGTACGCGGCCATCGTGCTGTCGATGTCGCCCCGCTTGACGTCGAGCACCACCAGCGTGCCCGCCGCGCGCAGGTCGGCGATCGTGCGCTCCAGCACCGCGATGCCGCGGCTGCCCCAGCGCTCGAAGAAGGCCGACTGCGGCTTGACCGCGGCGGCCACGTCGGCCACCGCCTCGGCGACCGTGCGGCTGAAACGCTCCAAAGCGGCCGGGGAGTCGTCGAGACCCCATCCGCCGAGCAGGGCCGGGCTGGGGTCGATGCCCACGCAGAGCGGCCCGTACGCGTCCAGCCTGGCGCGCAGACGCGCCCCGAACGACTCGTTCATCTTCATCGCTCCTTCATGACCACGGTAGGCGCCCCGCGGCGGCCGTGGGCACGAAAGGTAGTCCGGTGACGCCATCGTACCGAGGCTCCGTCGGCCGGCCGGAGCCGGGCCAGTCTTCTCCGGGCGGCCTTGGGGGTAGGTCAGCGACATGTACGAGATCGCCCATCGGGTGCTGGCGCTGCGTACCGAGCCGCCGCGTGACGTCGTGGTCACGCTCGGCATGCCTTACGAGGAACCGACGGGCGAGTGGTCGTGCCCGTACCGGATCGACGGGCTCGAAGGGTGGGAGCACGAGCGGAAGGTCTCCGGGCTCGACTCGCTGGAGGCGGTCGAGCTGGCGACGGCCATGGTCAGGGCGGCCCTGGCCGGCTCGCACGAGGCCAGGGAAGGACTGCTGGCCCGGGACGACGCGCCGGAGGGGCGGCGGCCGCAGACGGTGTACGTGAGCGTGGACGGGGAGCGCAACATCGCCTACATCGCGATGAAGCACGAGATCGTGCCGGGGGAGGCCGTCCGGCAGGTCGTGGCGGAGGACATCGTCCTCGACTACGGCGACTCCGGCCGGCTCCTGGGCCTGGAGCTCACCGACGCCGCCCGCCGCCTCCCCTCCGAGATGCGCGTCTGAACCCGCTCGCGAACGGCCGGCCGCCCACCGCGACCCCCGAACGCGCGCTCCCCGCGCGCCGGGACCTGCTCGCCGTGCGCCGAGGCCGCGTTCCCCGCGCGCCGAGGCCGCGTTCCCCGCGCGCCGGGAGCGTGTTCCCCGCGCGCCGGGAGCGTGTTCCCCGCGCGCCGGGAGCGTGTTCCTCGCGCGCCGGGAGCGTGTTCACCGCGCGCTGAGCCACCGCCAGCGCGGCAGTTCCAGCACCACCGTCACCACGGCCAGCACGGAGACCAGCGCGGCGGCGACCGCGTGCCAGGCCACCCACGCCGCCGCCACCGCCACCACCACGTGCAGGAGGACCAGCGCGATCGTGACGAACCCCGGCACCGCGACGATCACGCTGCGCTTGTCGCCCGGGGTGGCGAAGACCGTCGGCAGCCCGATCAGCACCACGACGGAGAGCACCGCCAGCGGCACGGAGTACGCGGCCAGCGCCCACGGCGTCGCGACCCAGGCGACCAGCTCGGTGGCGAACCTGAACGCGGACGCGGCCCGGTCGTCCGGCCGATCATGAGAGGACACCCGCGTACTGTACGGACAATCCGGCCGTACGGACAGTCCGGGTGATCCATCAGTCCGGGTGATTCATCCCATAGAGCCGGCCCGCCGCCGGGCCGCTGGTGCCCGCCCACCCCCGCGGGCGGGCACATGCGACCTCACGCGTCGTCGTCCGAGACGCGCGAGGCGCCCTCGCACCGGGCCGGCGCCTTGCTGAACAGCGGCACCAGACCACCGCACGTGCTCAGCGGCAACGACACCGGCTCGACGATCTCGTCATTGAAGATGATCACGTCGCCTATCAAGGGCCTCGGCCCGGACTTCGCCGGGGCCTCGTCGTCATCGGCGGCGGCGTGGGCGCCGGTGCAGCACAGCAACACGCCCACGACCGCCCCGAGCCCCGCGATCGCGGCGCTCCTCACCCGCATCCGGTCCTCCGGCTCCGGCTCCGGCTCCGGCTCAGACTCCGGCACCGCCATCGACCGGTGCGCCGCCACGCGTCCGACCACGTGCCCGCGCACCCGGCCGGCCGCCCGGCCGGTCGCCCTTCCAGGGCCCCGCTCACTCGCCCGGTCAGGTGCCCGGTCAGGTGCCCGGTCAGGCTCCCGGTCAGGCCACCAGCCGCTCCTGCTGGCGTGCCGAAGCCCGTTCGGCGTTGCCGCTGCCGTGGATCGGGCGTCCCTGCGCCATGATGCGGTCGATCCAGGCGAGCGCCAGCGCCGAGACGACGAAGGTCAGGTGGATCAGGGTTTTCCATAGCAGCTCCCGATCGGTGATGCTCTGTCTGGCGGCGTTGATGAAGATCTGGAGAAGGTGGATGGAGGAGATGCCGATGATCGCCATGGCCAGCTTGACCTTCAGCACGTTCGCGTTGACGTGTGAGAGCCATTGCGGCTGGTCGGGATGTCCCTCGATGCGAAGCCGGGAGACGAACGTCTCGTAACCGCCGATGATGACCATGATGAGCAAATTGGAGATCATCACGACGTCCACGAGGCCGAGGACGATCAGCATGACGGTGGTCTCGGCGGGCGTGCCGCCGAAACCCAGCTGGATCAGGTGCAGCAGCTCCACCATGAAGCGCCACACGTAGACGACCTGGGCCGCGATCAGCCCCAGGTAGAGCGGCGCCTGGATCCACCTGCTGAGGAACATGACGTAGCCGACGCGCCGAAGCGGTGTCCATGGCCGGGTCGGCGTGTCGGCCACGGGCAGTCGCGCGATCCGCACTAGGACGTCAGGACGTTGACGTGCTGGACCATGGTCTGGACGTCGACGAGCGGTGGTCCGCCCCCGTTGAGGCTGCCGAGGATGGGGGTGTGGCCGCTGTCGAGGGCTTCCAGGAGGATCGGGGGTGCGCCGGTCGCCAGCACCATGGCGGCCAGGGCTGTCAGGGCTCGAGCCTTCAACGGAACTCCTTGCTGCTGCTCTTCGTACGCGCTGTCGCGCGACGGGGTGGTTGGGACCGGGTGGCGTGGCGACGCCGCCCGTACCGCTGTCGAGGGGTGGTCCCGAACGATGCCCCGGAAGCTCGTGGATCAGGGCTGGAGGCAGTGCAGGGCGCCGATCTCCGGTGGCACGGTGAGCGTGGCCGGGTCGGCGAGCGCGGTCAGGTCGGCGGCCGAGGTCGCGCATTCGACGATCATGGACGGGTTGACCAGGGACGACGGATCGATGACGGCGTGCGCGGCGGGGGCGGCGAGCCCGGCCAGCCCGACCGCGACGATCGCGGCGGCGACGAACCTCCGAGGCGACAAGAGCATGGGACCTCCTGGGTGACGGTGATGAGCAACCCCCGACTAGCTACCCAGGGTAATGCTTCGGCAACACTTTGTATAAGTAAAGGATTGCCTTCTCTTTACGGTGAGGCTCCTGTTGCTCAAGAGGCGGTTTCCCGGCGGTCCTGCGCCGCCATGACCTCGTCGGCGTGATCGAAGGCCCACTCGCCGAACGCCTCGATCGGGCCGAGGAGGGTGCGGCCGAGGTCGGTCAGCTCGTACTCGACCCTGGGCGGGGCCTCGGCGTAGGCGCGGCGCGCCACCAGGCCGTTGTGCTCCAGCCGGCGCAGCGCCTCGGTCAGGACCTTCGTGCTGATGCCGCCGATCTCCTCGCGCAGCCGCCCGGGCCGGCGCGGGCCGTGGCGCAGGGACCATAGCACGACCGCGTTCCAGGTGTTGGCCAGCAGGTCGAAGGCGAGTCTGGCCTGACAGTCGGCGAGGAACAACCGGGGGCCTTTCGTTGGGCACCGAATGGTGCGCGACGGGATTCCTACAGTCCTTCCCATCAAGTAAAGCGCTTGATGAGAAGGAGGACGGACATGCGGATCGGGATTCTCGGCGCGGGCGGCATGGCGGACGCGCTGGGCACCCAGTGGGCCGGGGCGGGCCACGAGGTGATGGTCAGCGGGCGCGACCCGGGCAGGAGCGCGGCCCGGGCCGCCGGCATGACCGCCCGGGCAGCCGCCGCGCGGCCGGTGCGGGCCGGGGATTTCGCGGAGGCGGCCGGGTTCGGGGAGGTCGTGGTGGTGGCCGTCCGGGAGGAAGGGCTGCCGGCCACGTTGCGGGCGGCCGGTCCGGCGCTGCGCGGCAAGCCGCTCATCGACGTGACGAACGTGCCCTTCCCCGAGTACGACGGCACCCGCTCGCCCGCCCGGCTGATCGGCGAGCTCTCGGGCGGGCACGTGGTGAAGGCGTTCAACCTGTGCCACGTGGACGTGTGGCGGATGACGCCCCCGGTGTTCGACGGCCGGCCGCTGGCCGTGCCCCTGTGCGGGGACGACCCGGCGGCCAAGGCCGCCGCCGGCACGCTGGTCACCGACCTGGGCTGCACGCCCGTGGACGGCGGCGGGCTGGACCGGGCGGTGCTGCTGGAGGCGACGGCGGCGTTCGTGATCGGCCTGTGGTTCGGCGGCGCCGACGCCCAGGCCATCCTCCCGCCCCTGCTCTCCTCGGGCGCCCACGGGCAGGGCTGAGAACCCGTCCTGACCGGACGACCGGCCGGTCAGGACGGGTGGCGGGCGAGGTGGTCGGCGCGGCGGACGGGCTCGGGGAGCCGGTAGCGGGCGGCCAGGCGCAGGACCTGGGCGGTGGCGACGTCCAGGGAGATGCGGTGCCCCTGCGACACGTACACCGGCTTGACCTCGCGCTGCGTGCGCAGCGCCCGGCCGACCGTGGCGCCCTCGTGCACGATCGGCGTCGAGGCCCCGCGCTCGGGGCCGGGCGGCTCGTGCCTGCCGACGAACGGCGTCTTGCCCACCCCCAGCGCCGGCAGCCCGGTCAGCACGCCCAGGTGGCAGGCCAGGCCGAAGCCGCGCGGGTGGGCCAGCCCGTATCCGTCGCAGACCAGCAGGTCGGGCGTCACCGCGAGCCGTTCGAGCGCCGCCACCAGCGCGGGCAGCTCGCGGAAGGCGAACAGGCCCGGCACGTACGGGAACGCCGCCTCCCCGTGCGCCACCACCTGCTCCACCGGCTCCAGCGTGCCGCCGTCGAGGACCACCACGGCGGCCGTCAGCGCGTCGTCGCCGTGGTAATGCACGTCCAGGCCCGCCACCAGGGAGAAGCTCTCCGGCCCGGTCAGCTCGACCCGCCCGCGGAGGCGGTCCTGGATCGCCTCCGCCTCGGCGACGGTGGCGGGCCAGGGGTGAAGTCGCCGTACATACACCCGGCCACGGTATCGCTGATTTCTGTAGCGTCTGGCGGTATGAACGAGGTCCTGGTGGTCGTCGGTCCCGGCGTCGTGGCCGACGCCGCACTGCTCGCGGAGATCGCCGGCCGCGAGTTCGCCGCCCTGGGGGTACGCGGCACGCTCGCGCACGCCGCGTCGGCCGCGCACCTGCGGTCCCTGGCGGGTGAGGGGGACACGGTCGTGGTGCTGCCGGGGCCGGGGGCGGAGGCACGGGCCCTGATCGGGCGGCCGCTCGGGCCCGCGGTCCTGGTGTGGGCGGACCTCGACCATGTCGAGGAGGCAGTCGAGGGGGCAGCCGAGGGAGTTACGCACATTCACGGGCGCGGCGTCCAGGGGCTGGCCTGGGCGATCCGGCACGCCGTGCACCGCTCCCGCCACCCCGGCGTACGGCGCGTCCCCTACGGCCCGTTCCCTGACCAGTGGGCCGAGCTGTACCTTCCCGGCACGTCCGGGTCCCGGGGAGCCGCCGCGACCCGGCCGGGCCTGCCGGGGGAGCCGATCGGACCAGGAGAGCCGGGCCGGCCGGGAGAGCCGGGCCGGTCAGGGGAGCTGGGCCGGTCAGGGGAGCTGGGCCTGCCGGGGGAGCCGGGCGGGGGGTCCGGCGGGCCGGGGAAGGCGGGGAGGGTGCCCGTCGTGGTGCTGATCCACGGCGGCTACTGGCGGTCGAACTGGGCGGCAGACACCCTGGGGGCGCTCTGCGCGGACCTGGCGGGGCGCGGGCTGGCGGTGTGGAACCTGGAGTATCGCCGCCCCGACCTGCACGGCTGGGCCGCCACCCGCGAGGACATCACCGCCGGCCTGACCGCCCTCACCGCCCTCGCCCCACCCCCGGAGACCGGTCCCAGCCCGAGGACCGGCCCGGGCACGGAGACCACCGCGCTCCCCGGGGTGGCCCCGATCCTGGGGGCGGCCCCCGGGCCGGAGGTCGTGCCCGCGATCGATCTCGGGCGGGTGGCGGTCGCCGGGCATTCGGCGGGCGCGCAGCTCGCCCTGCGCGCGGTCGCCGACCACGCGGCCCGCGTATCGACGGAGGCGTCCCGGTCAGGGCCGCCTGCCGCATCCCCGTCAGGGCCGCCGCCAGCACCCCCTGCCACATTCCCGGCGGCGTCTCCGGCGGCGTTCCCTGCGACGTCTCCGGCGGCGTTCCCGGCGGCGTTCCCGGCGGCGTTCCCTGCGACGTCTCCGGCGGCGTTCCCGGTGGGGTTCCCGGCGGTGTCACTGGTCGTGTCGCTGGCGGGGGTGCTCGATCTCGTCGAGTGCGACCGGCGCCGGCTCAGCAACGGCGCGGTCGCCGAGGCGCTGGGAGAGGCGCTGGGCGAGGACGACGCCGAGCTGCGGGCCTCCTCACCCCTCCTCCGCCTCCCCTTGGGCGTGCCCCAGCTCGTCGTCCAGGGCACCGGCGACGACCCGAACCTGGTGGACTTCGCCCGCCGCTACACCGAGGCGGCCCGGCGGGCGGGCGACGAGGTCGGCTACCTGGAGCGGCCCGGCGACCACTTCGACGTCATCACCCCCACGAGCCCTCTCGGCCGCGCCGCCGTCCTGGCCATCGCCGGCGCCCTCGCCCGGACCCACGGCGGGGCCCACGGCGAGGCCCACGGTGGGGCCGACGACGGGGCCGGCGGCGGGGGTCTCGGTGGGGGGCTCGCCTAGACAGCCGCCGCGTGCCGCCGTACGAAGGAGGGATGGAGGTCACGATCGTCGGCGCCGGCCCACATCTGGCCGCGCGGCCGGTCCATGATGATCGCCCTGCCGAACCCGGACCGCTCGTTCACCTGCACCCTGTTCTGGCCGCACGACACGCTCGCGGGCCTCGACAACCCGCGGCGGGTCAGGGCGTACTTCGCCGAGCACTATCCGGACGCGTTCGAGCTGATGCCCGACCTGGTCCCCGCCTACCGCGACAACCCGGTCGGCCACCTGGTCACCATGCGCTGCGCGCCCTGGCACGTCACCACCGGGGCCGTCTCCGTGGGGCTCGTCGGCGACGCCGCGCACGCCATCGTGCCCTTCTACGGCCAGGGCGCGAACTGCGGCTTCGAGGACTGCGTCGAGCTGGACCGCTGCCTCGACGAGGCCCGCGACGACTTCCCGAAGGCGCTGGAGCTGTTCGAGCGGCGCAAGGCCGACACCGACGTGATCGCCCGGCTGGCGCTGGAGAACTTCGTGGAGATGCGCGACAAGGTCGGCTCGCGGGCGTTCCTGGCGGGCAAGCGGCTGGAGCACGCGCTGGAGCGGATGGTGCCCGGCTACGTCTCGCGTTACGAGCTGGTGTCGTTCTCGACGACCCCGTACTCGCAGGTGGAGCGGCGTGTCAGGCGGCAGCGGCGGGCGGTGGCGGCGGCGGGCGCGGCGCTGGTGGCGCTCGGGTTGGCGGCGCGTCGCGGCCGGGCTCTGGTGCGTACGCCGCCGGCCGACTGACACTGTGTGCATGCTGTCGTACTCCAGCGCCACCGCCGGGACGCCGCTCCTGGGCGAGACCATCGGCGAGAACCTCGAACGCACCGTGGCCCGCTTCGGCGACCGGGACGCCCTCGTGGACGTGCCCACGGGCCGCAGGTGGACCTACACGCAGCTCAACGCCGACGTGGACGACCTGGCCGCGGCCCTGCTCGCCAGGGGCGTCGCCAAGGGCGACCGGGTGGGCATCTGGTCGCCCAACCGGGCCGAGTGGGTGCTCGTCCAGTACGCCACCGCCAAGGTCGGCGCGATCCTCGTCAACGTCAACCCGGCCTACCGGGCCCACGAGCTGCGCTACGTCATCGAGCAGTCCGGCATGCGGCTGCTGATCAGCGCCCTGGAGCACAAGGGCGGCGACTATCGCGCCATGGTCACCGAGACCGGCTTCGCCGACGTCGTCTATCTCGACGACCCGAGCTGGGACGCCCTGACCGCCGTCAAGGCCGATCCGGCGGCGCTGCGGGCCCGCATGGCGGAGCTGACCTTCGACGACCCGATCAACATCCAGTACACCTCCGGCACCACCGGCTTCCCCAAGGGCGCGACGCTCTCGCACCACAACATCCTCAACAACGGCTATTTCGTCGGCGAGCTGATCCACTACACCGAGCGCGACCGGGTCTGCCTGCCGGTGCCCTTCTACCACTGCTTCGGCATGGTCATGGGCAACCTGGCCGCCACCTCGCACGGCTCCTGCATCGTCATCCCGTCGCCCGGCTTCGACCCCGAGGCCGCGCTGCGGGCCGTGCAGGACGAGCGGTGCACCTCCCTGTACGGGGTGCCGACGATGTTCATCGCCGAGCTGGCCCTGGCCGCGAAGTTCGACCTGTCGTCCCTGCGGACCGGCATCATGGCCGGCTCGCCGTGCCCGGTGGAGGTGATGAAGCGCGTCGTCGGCGAGATGAACATGCGCGAGGTCGCCATCTGCTACGGCATGACCGAGACCTCACCGGTGTCCACGATGACCAGGTCCGACGACGACCTGGCGCGCAGGACCGAGACCGTGGGCCGGGTGATGCCGCACGTCGAGGTGAAGATCGTGCACCCGGAGACGCGGCTCACCGTGCCCAGGGGCGAGCCCGGCGAGCTGTGCACGCGCGGCTACTCGGTCATGCTCGGCTACTGGAACGAGCCGGACAAGACGGCCGAGGCCATCGACGCGGCGCGCTGGATGCGCACCGGCGATCTGGCCACCATGGACGACGACGGCTACGTCAACGTGGTCGGGCGGATCAAGGACCTGATCATCAGGGGCGGGGAGAACGTCTACCCGCGCGAGATCGAGGAGTTCCTCTACGGCCACCCGGACATCGCCGACGTGCAGGTCATCGGGGTGCCCGACGAGAAGTACGGCGAGGAGGTCATGGCCTGGGTCGTGATGCGGCCGGGGGCCGCGCCGCTGACGGCGGAGCGGGTGCGGGAATACTGCTCGGGCCGGCTGGCGCACTACAAGATCCCCCGGTACGTCCACGTCGTGGACGCCTTCCCGCTCACCGTCACCGGGAAGATCAGGAAGGTGGAGATGCGGGAACGGTCGGTCGAGCTGCTCGGCCTGCAGTCCGCCGCCGCCGTACGGAACGCCTGACCCCGTCCGCCCGGCGCCGCCCGCTCACCGGCCGCACGGGTGCCGTGCCCCGGGCCGTCGCGTGCGCCCTCACCGGCGAGGCCGGGACCCGGCCCCGGGTCAGGCGGCCGGGCCGTCGCGTCGGGTGGCGGTGACGAGGGCGGCGAAGCGGCCGGTGACCTCGCGCCAGACCGGCGTGGAGACCGGCTCGTCCGCCAGCGCCCGCGTGTACAGCTCGGCCGGGTCGAACCCCTCCGCCCGCCACTCCAGCACCCGCTCGGGCGGCACCTCCGGATGGAACTGCACCCCCCACGCCCGCTCGCCCACCCGGAACGCCTGGTACGGGCAGCGCCCGGTCTCGGCCAGGTGCACGGCGCCGCCGGGCAGCCGGGTGACGGCGTCCTTGTGGTGCTCGATCGCGGGCACCACCGGGGGCAGCCCGTGAAAGAGCGGGTCGGCGGCGGCCTCGGGCCTGATCGTGATCGGCAGGCTGCCGTTCTCCGGCGCGCCCGTGTCGCCGGTCACCGCCCCGCCCGCGACCTCGGCGAGCATCTGCCCGCCCAGGCAGATCCCGAACACCGGCACGCCGCCGTCGAGGGCCTGCCCCATCAGCCGCCGCGCGTCGCGCAGCCACGGGGCCCGCCCGTCGTCGCCGGGCAGGTAACCGCCGCCCAGCATGATCATGGCGTCGTGTTCGAGGCGGCCGGGCAGGGGCACGCCCTCGTGGGCGGGCACGACCTCCAGCTTGAGCCCGGCCTCCTCCAGCCACGCGCCCATCCGGCCGGGGCCGCCGCTGGCGCTGTTCTGCACGACGAGGACCTCAGCCACCGAAGCCCTCCACCCCGCGATCGGACGCGCACGCGGGCCGGCGACCGTGTCGCACGGCAGGCCCGCCGCCGGGGCGGCGCGGCGCGGCGGCGGGGCCCTGGTCACCGGGCCGCCGGCGGATCGGACGGGTCACGGCAGGTTCGCCGCTCTGGCGGTGTGGCGCAGCAGCAGGGCCGTGGTCACCGGGCCGACGCCGCCGGGCACCGGGGTGAGCGCGCCCGCCACCGGCGCGACCGCCTCGAAGTCGACGTCGCCGGTCAGCCCGCCGTCGTCGGTCGGGTTGGTGCCCACGTCGATCACCACCGCCCCCGGCGCCACGTGGCCCGGCCCGATCAGCCCGGCCCGGCCGGCGGCCGCGACCAGCACCTCGGCCTCCGAGGTGACGGCGGCCAGGTCGCGGGTGCGCGAGTGGCAGACGGTGACCGTGGCGTGCCGGTCGAGCAGCAGGTGCGCCAGCGGCTTGCCCACCACCGTGGAGCGGCCGACCACCACGGCCCGCCGCCCGGCCAGCTCGACCTCGTAGTGGTCGAGCAGCGCCAGCACGGCCGCCGCCGTGGCGGGCGGGAACGCGGGCAGCCCGGCCGCCAGCCGGCCGAGCGAGAGCGGGTTGGCCCCGTCGACGTCCTTGCGCGGCTCGATGGCCGCGGCCAGCTCCTGCGCCGAGGCGCCGGGCGGCAGCGGGGTCTGCAGCATGAGGCCGTGCACCTCGGGGTCGGCGCTCAGCCTGGCCAGCGTCGTGCCGATCCGGTCGGGGGACGCCTCGGGGCCCAGGTCGACCACGTCGCAGGCGATGCCCACGCCGGCCGCAGCCTTGGCGATCGAGCGGACATACCACAGGCTCGCCTCGTCGGCGGTGGCGACGACCACGGCCAGCCGGGGCTGACGGGTCGCCGCCGCCTCGGCCTGCGTCTGCGCCCTGATGGCGGCGGCCAGGTCTTTGCCGGTCAGCGTCTTCACGCTCTGATCTCCTCGCGTACCTCGGCGGTCACCCAGTCTGCCCTGGCGACGGCCGCGTCCACGCCGGAGACGCGGATGTTCAGCTCTTCGCGTACTCGATCGTCCTTGATGCCGCCCAGGTTGACCTCCACGTTCACCCGGGCGGTGGTGAGCGCGGCGCGGGCGGCCTCGGCGGCGGCGGCCACGTCGGTGACGACGTTGCGGTTGCCGATCGGCAGCAGCAGCTCGCACAGCTCGACCAGGCGCGTGGCGGCCTCGATCACCCGGGCGGGCGGCTCGGCCGCGCCCGCCAGCGCCCTGGCGATGGCGGCGCTGCGCTCCTCGCCCTTGGGCAGCCGGTAGGCGTCGGTGACGGCGGTGAAGGCCGCGGCGTCCTCCTCGGCCAGCTTCAGCGTCCGCGCCCGCAGGGTGTCGGTCTCGGCGATCACCGCCACGACGGTCTCGGCGTGGCCGGCGTATTTCTCCCCGGTGCTGTAGCGGGCCACCATGCCGAGCAGCGCGGCGGCCTGTGCCGCGTGCAGGGCCGCCGTGGCGCCGCCGCCGGGCGCGGGCACCCGGTCGGCCAGCTCGGACAGGAAGTCGCCGATCTTCAAGTCGCGCATGACGGCATTCTGTCAGGCGCGCGGCCGCTCACGGCCGGAACATCGGCCGCGTCGAGTCCTCGGGCCCGCTGTACGACGGCGGCCCGTACGGCGCCGGCTCGGCCTCCCAGCCCGTCTCCTGCGCCTCGTCCCGAGCGGCGGGCCGGCCCCGCCAGCGCGACGGGAACAGCGAGGCCACCACCAGCGCCACGCCGAGCACGGCCTGCAGCCCCGAGGCGGTCACCGTGGTGAAGCCCGACCTCATGACGCCGGGCAGCAGGTCGAGCGGCAGCGGCCGGGCGCCGAGCAGCTCCGCGAACGGCATGACCCCCGCGGCGGCGAGGAGCAGGCCCCCGAGCAGCGAGGCCACCGGCGACAGGCGCGAGCCGAGCAGGAAGGCCAGCACGACCGCCGTCGCGGCGAGCACGCCGACCGCGACCCAGGAGATCCGGAAGGACTGCTGGAGCTGGAGGGTGAGGTCGCCCGTGCCGTACCACAGACCGGCGGCGACGAGAGGCGGCAGGAGCAGCCCCGCGACCACTCCCAGAGCATGACGGGCACCGTTTGACATGATCAACCCCGTTTGTTTGGCTCTGTCCCAACCTACTCGGCGGAGCCCGCCCGCGCGGGACCGCCGTCGCGGCCGGGCGTTTCCGCTGGTCCCGGCCTTTGCTGTGAACCTCCTGTGAAGCCGCCCCGGGCCCTTTGCCGGGGCCGGTCGCTTGGGCATCGTGGGCCGCATGAGATCCGCGATCCTGAAGACCGCACTCAGCGCCCTGGCCGTCGTCGCGCTCGCCGCGACGCCGGCGGCGGCCCGGCCGGCCGCCCACACGGCCGCCCCCACAGCCGCCCCCGCGGCGGCGGGGCCGGCCTCCGGGGTGACCAAGGGGCCCGACACGTTCCCGCTGCCCGACGGGTTCCAGCCGGAGGGCATCGCGATCGGGGGCCGCCACGCCTATTTCGGCTCGCGCGCGACCGGTGACATCTACCGGGCCGACCTGCGTACCGGGAAGGGGGCCGTCATCAGCCAGGGGCCGGGCACGCCGTCGCTCGGGCTCAAGACCGACGGGCGGCGGTTGTTCGTGGCGGGGGGCAACGCCGGGAACGCGCGGGTGATCGACCTGCGCACCGGCGCGGTCGTCAAGTCGTACCAGCTCGCCACCGGCACGTCGTTCGTCAACGACGTCATCCTCACCCGCCGCGCCGCCTACTTCACCGACTCGGCCAACCCCGTGCTGTACAAGCTGGAGCTCGGCCGCGGCGGCGCGCTGCCGGACGAGGCCGTCAGGATCCCGCTCGGCGGCGCCATCCAGTACGCCACCGGCATCAACGCCAACGGCATCGCCCCGAGCCCCGACGGCAGGTCGCTGCTGATCGTGCAGTCGAACACCGGCAAGCTGTTCGAGGTGCACCCGTCGTCCGGCGTCACCACCGAGGTGGACCTGGGCGGCGAGTCGCTGGTCAACGGCGACGGCCTGCTGCTGCGCGGCCGCACCCTGTACGCCGTGCAGAACCGCCTCAACGCCGTCGCCGTGGTCGCCCTGGCCCGCGACGGGGCCTCGGGCGAGGTCGTCAGGCGGATCACCGACGACCGGTTCGACGTGCCCACCACGGTCGCCGCCGCCGGCCACCGCCTCTACCTGCCCAACGCCCGCTTCACCACCACCCCGGGCCCCGACACCACCTACGACGTGGTCGCCGTCAAGCCCTGACGCCTCCGCCCGCGCGTCCCCGGCCCGCCGGGGGCGCGCCGCTCACTTCTTGATCGTGTACGTGTCGCCGCAGACCTTCCGGGTCAGCGGCCGGACGCACGGGGGAGAACCTACTGCACGGGACGCAGGGCCGCGAGCTGCTGCTCGAACGGCACGACCTGCACGTCCCCCGTCCCGTTCCCTTCCGCGCGCCCGTCTCCGCGCCCGTCCTCGCGCCTGTCTCCGTGCCCTTCCGCGCGCCCGTCCTCGGGCCCTTCCGCGCGTTCGTCCCCGCGCCGGGGAGCGCGGCGCTCCAGCAGGTCGGCCAGCTCCTGCGCGGCCCGGGCGATGCGCTCGCCGAGCCCGTCGGTGAACGCGTCGCGTCCGCCGCCCCAGTCCTCCGAGGCCGCGTACACGGCGGTCGGGACGACCACCGCCCGCAGGTAGGCGAAGAGCGGGCGCAGCGCGTGCTCCAGCGCCAGCGAGTGCCTGGCCGTGCCGCCGGTGGCCGCGATCAGCACCGGCTTGCCCGTCAGCGCGTCGTTGTCGATCACGTCGAAGAAGGACTTGAACAGCCCGCTGTACGAGCCGCTGAAGATCGGGGTGACCGCGATCAGCCCGTCGGCCCCGGTCACGGCCTCGACCACCGCGCGCAGCCGGCCGGCCGGGAAGCCGGTGACGAAGTTGTTGGCGATGTCCACGGCCAGGTCGCGCAGCTCGACCACGCGGACCTCGACCCCCTCCGCCCGCCGCGCGACCGCCTCGGCGAGGCGGTCGGCGAGCAGGCGGGAGGAGGACGGCTGGGTCAGCCCCGCTGTGACGACGACGAGCTTCATGGGTCTCCTTCGGGAGGTCGGGCGCCGGAGGCCGGTGCTCGGGCGCCGGGTGCTTCAGGGTGCGGGACGGGCGTTCGGGAGCCGCCGGGTGCTTGGAACGGAGGGGCTCGGGTGCTCAGGCGCCGACGGGCGCTCCGGAGGCCTCGGCGGCGCTGACGGTGTTGTCGGCCTTCTCGCCGTTCTCGCCGTTCTTCGCGTTCTTCGCGGCGAGCAGGGAGGCGTGCGTGGGCGCGCCGGGCACCTGCGCGGGCCGGTCCTTGGCGAACTCCTTGCGCAGCACGGGCACGACCTCCTCACCGAGGATGTCGAGCTGCTCCAGCACGGTCTTCAGCGGCAGGCCCGCGTGGTCCATGAGGAAGAGCTGGCGCTGGTAGTCGCCGAAGAACTCCCGGAACTCCAGGGTCCGGTCGATGACCTGCTGCGGGCTGCCCACGGTGAGCGGGGTCTCGGCCATGAACTCCTCCAGGGAGGGGCCGTGGCCGTACACGGGGGCGTTGTCGAAGTAGGGGCGGAACTCGCGCACCGCGTCCTGGGAGTTCTTGCGCATGAACACCTGGCCGCCCAGGCCCACGATGGCCTGTTCGGGGGTGCCGTGGCCGTAGTGCGCGTACCGCTGCCGGTACAGGCCGATCAGGCGCATGAAGTGCTCCTTCGGCCAGAAGATGTTGTTGGCGAAGAAGCCGTCGCCGTAGTAGGCGGCCTGCTCGGCGATCTCGGGGCTGCGGATCGAGCCGTGCCAGACGAACGGCGGCACCCCGTCCAGCGGGCGCGGCGTGCTGGTGAAGCCCTGCAGCGGCGTGCGGAAGCGGCCCTCCCAGTCGACGACGTCCTCGCGCCAGAGCCGGTGCAGCAGCGCGTAGTTCTCGATGGCCAGTGGGATGCCCTGGCGGATGTCCTGGCCGAACCACGGATAGACCGGCCCGGTGTTGCCCCGGCCCAGCATGAGATCCACCCGGCCGTCCGCCACGTGCTGCAGCATCGCGAAGTCCTCGGCGATCTTCACCGGGTCGTTGGTGGTGATCAGCGTCGTGGCGGTGGACAGTTGCAGGCGCTCGGTCTTGGCGGCGATGTAGCCCAGCATGGTGGTGGGGGAGGACGGCACGAACGGCGGGTTGTGGTGCTCACCCGTCGCGAACACGTCGAGGCCCACCTCCTCGGCCTTGAGCGCGATCGCCAGGATCGCCTTGATGCGCTCGTGCTCCGACGGGGTCGTGCCGTTGGTGGGATCGGTGGTCACGTCACCCACGCTGAAGATTCCGAACTGCACTTTAGTCACCATCCATGACTGTTGAATCTTTGACGGCTACGGTAGCGCCGGAGCACCCCCAGATATTCCATCAGACGAACGGCTCAAGGTGAGCTGACGGTCGCTCCGATGGTCTCGGCCACCTCGGCGGGGAGCGGGTACGGGCGTTCGGGGGGCAGCAGCGGGCAGCCCACCCCGGACGCCGGTCGTCGTGGCTGAGGCAGGCGTGCGCGAGCGCCCACCCGAACCCCTCGCGGCTCAGCTCGATCGCCAGCACCCGCTCCTGACCCGGCTTGGTGGCATAGCCGCACCGGTACATCATCCACAGGAACGACGGCTTGATCCACGTCATCCGCTCCCGCTTGAAGGGCGGCACGAAGCGCTGGGCCGCGACGGCGGGGGCGGCGACGGCCGCCGCGTACGCCTGGTAGCCGGTGATCGACTCCTCGGTGTGGAAGGCACGGATCTGCCGGTAGGGCACGTTCCTGGCGTACAAGACTGGCGAACCCCGGGCGCGGCGGGCAACGGGTCAACCCAGGTCGCGCACGGCCTCCGCGAGCCGGATCCGGGCGATCTGCGGGATGGACAGGCCCCGCGCCGAGATGCCGATCGCCCACTCCGTGCCGGGCACGACCGCGCCCGCGCAGGCCACCCCGTCCCTGAACTGCCCGTGCTCCTCCACCATCTGCCCCGGCCGTAGCCGCGCCAGCTCCTCCTCGACGTCCTCGACGGTGGCGGGGGTGGCGGAGGTGAAGCGGCGCAGGCCGTACGCGGTCAGGACGGCGCGCCGGGCCCGTGACGTCAGCGACAGCAGCAGCGCCTTGCCGAGCGCGGTGGCGTGCGGAGCCGTCTCCAGCCCCGCCTGGAGGTCCTCCAGCCACGGCGAGCACGGCCCCTCGGCCACGTCCAGCACCAGCAGCCGCTCGTCGGCGAGCCGCGCCAGGTACGCGGTGTGCCCCGTGACGGAGGCCAGGTGGCGCAGCACGGCCGCGGCGCGCGGCGGCCGGTCGAAGGCGTCCAGCATCTCGTGGAAGCGCTCGGCCACCTGCGAGCCGAGCACGTAGCCGCCGTCGGGCCGCCGGTGCAGGTAGCCCTCGTAGGCCAGGGTGCGGACCAGATGGTAGGAGGTGGACAGGTTGAGGTCGCAGCGGCGGGCGATGACCTTGACGGGCAGCGGCCGGTCGGCCCGCGAGACCTCTTCCAGCACACGGAGCGCCCTGGAGACGCTGCGAATCAGATCGCTCGGTTGTTCGCCTGTCATCCCCCCAGCATGTTCGCCATCTGAAAATCGCACTCCTACCCCGACAGGCACACCCGTCCGACGATGAGGCCATGCCGGAGCTACCGCAGTGGGCCAGCCGGGCGCTGTCCGGGGTCTACGACCCGTGCTGCAAGGAGAAGGGCATCTCCGTCGTGGAGATGGGCCTGGTCAGGTCGGTCGAGGTGAACGAGGGCCGGGCCCGGGTGGAGCTGCTGCTGACCTCGGGCTGGTGCCCGTTCGCGGCCAGGGTGCTCACCGAGGTGCGCGAGCGCATCGAGGAGCAGCCCGGCATCCGCGAGGCGGAGGTCGAGGTCGTCTGGGACGAGGTGTGGACGGTGGATCGGCTCTCCCCGAGAGCCGCCCGCCTGCTGCGCTTCCTGCCTCCGCCCGCCGAGGTGCCCGACAAGGCCGCCTACGTAGAGAGGGAACGACGGTGATCGACGACTTCTTCGTGTTCGACAGCGTGGCCCACGTCTTCAACTTCGAGCCCAAGAACGCCTACGGCCCGGCCGGCCGGATGTTCTCCGACCACCTGTACGCCTTCCACACCACCCTCACCCCCGAGGGCGAGACCAAGCTGCCGCCCGAGGAGTTCCTGCGGCAGTGGACGATCGACGACATCCGGCGCATGGTGTTCGAGGAGTCCGACACCGACATGCTGGTCGCGATGCCGCTGCCGCTCACCGACCTCTACCACGACGGCCTGTCGCCCTGGCAGGAGTGCGCCGAGCTGGCCGCCCGCGACCCGGAGCGCACGGTCTTCTGGGGCTCGGTCAACCCGCTGGAGGGCCGCAGGGCGCTCGACCTGATGGAGCGCCAGGTGGGGGAGTTCAACGCGCGCGCGTTCAAGCTCTACAACGTCCGCTACGACTACGGCTCGCCCTACCCGTGGCGCATGGACGACCCCAGGGTGGCCTTCCCGATCTTCGAGAAGGCGCGGGACCTCGGGGTCGACCTGATCGGCGTGCACAAGGGCGTGCCGCTGGGCCCGCAGCCGATCGAGCACACCCAGACGTGGGACATGGACGGCGCCGCCGCCAGCTTCCCCGACCTCAACTTCGTCATCTTCCACGTCGGCCTGCCGTTCCTCGACGAGACCTGCTGGCAGCTCGTGCGCTACCCCAACCTGTACGCCGACCTGGCCGCCACCGTCAACTTCATCGTCAGGGCGCCCAGGCTGTTCGCCGAGATCATCGGCAAGCTGCTCTTCTGGTGCGGTGAAGACAAGATCATCTACGGCTCGGAGGCGCCGATCTTCCATCCGCAGTGGGCGCTGCGGGCGTTCAGGGACTTCACGATCCCGCAGGACCTGTGCGACGGGTACGGCTACCCGCAACTCACCGACCAGGCCAAGCGCAAGATCCTGGGCGAGAACCTGCTGCGGCTGCACGGCCTCACCCGCCCGTGACACTGACGCGGCCGGCGGCTGCTGGTCTTCCCGCGTCGCAGCGCTACGTCATCTTCGCCCGTGACACCTACGCGATCCCCGCCCGTGACACCTACGCGGCCGGCGGCCCCTTGCGCTTCCCGGGTCAGTGCGCGATGCGCCAGCTCTGCTCCTCCACCAGCTCCGTGCTGCGCCAGCCGTCGGCGGTGCGGCGCATGCGGTGGTGGTAGTAGCCGCCGCCGTGCAGGAAACCCTCGGTCCGCATGCCCGTCATCTCCCGCGTCGGGGCCAGAGTGTCGGTGAAGGGCGCGCTCACCCGCGCCCGCCCGTCCATGAGCTCGATGCGGGCGGCGCCGATGAGGTGCAGCCGGGCCGGCCAGTGCGCCAGCACCTCGGCCAGCCACGCCTTGACGTCGTCCCTGGTGCCCCTGATCCCGCCCGAGGAGCGGTAGTCGATCACCGCGTCCGGGCAGAACACCTCGTCGAGCAGGTCCCACTGCCCCGAGTCGATGGCGTAGGCGTAACGCGCCAGCAGGCCGGTGATCTCTAATCGGTCGGCGAGCTCCTGAGTGTCCATGTGCCGATCGTCGCGCTAAGACAGCTCGATGACCAGATCGCTCAGCGGCCGACGCCCCCGGGGGATGGCGGGCGTCCCCGGCGGAGGCGGGGCGGGATGGCCCAGCGAGATCCCGGTACGCACGCGCCACGGCTCCCGCAGCCCCGCCAGCCCGGTGGCCGCCCGGGCGTTCGCGGCGGGGAAGAACGAGGCGGGGCAGGTGCCCAGGCCCAGCTCATGGGCGGCGAGCATGAGGTTCTGGGCGGCCCGGCCGGCGTCGAACTCGGCGTCCTCGGTGCTCAGCGTGGCGTCCACGGCCAGCAGGATCGCCACGGGCGCGCCCGCCAGGTGGCCCGCGTACGCGCCGAGCCGGCTCAGCCCGCGCAGCAGGGCGCGGTCGCGTACGACGACGAACCGCCACGGCTGCCGGTTGCGCGCGGACCCCGCCCACCGGGCGGCCTCCAGGACCGCCGTCACCTGGTCGCGCGTGACGGGAGCGGCGGTGAAGAACCGCGTCGCCCGCAGGCTCTTGATCAGTTCGAGGGACATGGAGGCAGGCTATCCGCGCGACCGCGGCGACACGGCCCGAGGGCGGGCGCGCGGCCGGGCCACCCGGACCTGCCTCGCGTCACGGCCCGCGCCGGCACTCAGGTGATCACGGAGCGGGCGGCGCCCGCCGCTCTCCGGAAACCACGAAGCCCCAGCTCGACGGCCGGGGCTTGCGGAAAGGTGGTGGACGATACTGGGATTGAACCAGTGACCTCTTCCGTGTCAGGGAAGCGCTCTCCCGCTGAGCTAATCGTCCTCGCGAGGTGGCGACGGGATTTGAACCCGTGTGGACGGCTTTGCAGGCCGCTGCCTCGCCTCTCGGCCACGCCACCGAGCCGGAAGCTCCGAGCGGAAGACGGGATTCGAACCCGCGACCCTCACCTTGGCAAGGTGATGCTCTACCACTGAGCCACTTCCGCATCGACCCCGCGGCTTTCACCGCCGGGCGACGAGAGAACTCTAGCGAATCTCGGCCCAGTCCCCAAACCGGATCGCACCCGCCCAGGTCAGGTGTGGCCGCCGTTGACGGTGAGGCGCTGGCCCGTGACGAACGCGCCGCCCTCCGACGCGAGGTACGACACCGCCGCCGCCACGTCCTCCGGCGTGCCCATCCGCCCCAGCGGCACCTCGGCCCGGTAGCCGGCCTCGTCGATGCCCGCGTGCCGCTCCACCGGGATCCAGCCGGGCGCGACCACGTTCACCGTGACGCCGTACGGGCCCAGCTCCCTGGCCCACACCTCCGTGAGGGAGTGCTGGGCGGCCTTGGCGGCGGTGTAGGCGGAGGTGCCGGCGAGCCTGCGGTCCACGGTGTCGGAGCCGATCTGGATCACACGCCCGCCGCCCCGCTCCTTCATGCCGGGCAGCACCGCGCGGACGAGCAGCGTCGGGCTCTTGACGAAGAACGTGAGCTGGTCGAGGTGAGCCTGCCAGGTGAGGTCCTCGACCGCGACGGACGGCTGCGGCCCGGTCGCGTTGACGACCAGCACGTCCACCGGGCCGAGCCGCCGCGCCACGTCGGCGACCAGCTCCTCGGTGCCGGTCTCGTCGGTGACGTCGGCGGCGAACGCCTCGGCGACGCCGCCGGCGGCGCGGATGCCGTCCACCACCTTCTCCGCCCCGGCCCGGTCGGAGCGGTAGTTGACGGCCACGGCCAGGCCGTCGGCGGCCAGCCTGCGGGCGATCACGGCCCCGAGGCCGCGCGAGGCGCCGGTGATGAGGGCGACTGATGCTGCTGTCATGGGCCCCGACTGTAGCGAAGGGCCGTTCCCGCCCCGATCGGCCGGGACCGGGACGCGGGCCGGGCCCGGCCGATCGGCGCCCCGGGCCGGGGTGACACCCGGCCCGGAGGTGGTCAGCGGCTGAGTTGCAGGCCCGCCGGGTGCGGCCCCTCCGTCTCCAGCCGGTACTCCCGGCCCGAGATCGCCCGGTTGTCGTCGATGACGCGCTCCGACGGCGGCTTCTCCCCGTCCATCACCGCCGCCTGCATCCGGGTGAACCGCTCGTGCGCCTCCTGGACGTACCCCGTGCCCAGCGTCGTGCAGTCGATCTGGGTGGCGAGCAGCTCGCGCAGGTAGCCCTTGTTCGGCTCGAACGTCACCGGCGGCGGCAGCGCGGGGGCCAGCACCTGGTCGGGGTCGCGCCCGTCGAACCGCTTGAACAGCTCGGCCGCCAGCCGCAGGTGCTCCAGCTCCATGTTGAGGTGCAGCTCCCAGATGTTCTTCACCTTGGGGTCGGACTCGGTCTCCATGAACGAGTGGTAGAGGTAGCACTCG
>NZ_KL647034.1:67022-88637 GCF_000725485.1 Nonomuraea candida
CCTCGATGAGCCCGATCTCCTGGTAGAGCTGGCGGGCGATCGGCTCCATGTAGGTCGGGCCGACGTTCATGTAGAAGTTCATCGTCTGCTGCTCGGCCGCCATGATCGTCAGGGCGTGCAGGCGGGACAGCGGCTCGGTGGCGCCCCGCTCGTACGGCCGGCGCACGTTGTCCATCGGGTCGCGGTGGTGCAGGTAGGTCGGGCGGCCCGGCATGACCTCGGTGAGCTGGTCGACGATCTTCTCGGCCTTGCGGTGCTCGATCATCTCGTACAGCCGGCTCCATCCGGGCCACCCACGCCGTCAGGTCCACGGCCACCTGCTCGTAGGCGATCGTCGTCTCCAGCACCGACGACACCCCCGGCAGCAGCCAGTTGACCGCCTTCTGCTGCTGCGCCTCGATGTAGCGCACCCGGGCGAGCTGCCGCTTGAGCTCCGGATCGGGGCAGTGGCGGGCGAGGTGGTGGTTGAACAGGATCGCCTCCACCTCGATCCCGTTCATGGTGATGATCCGGCACCGCGTGTACGGGTCGGCGTGGTCGGGATCGATGGGCGTGACGTTCAGCTCCCGCCAGTTCCGCAGCTGTTCGTCCAGCGGGATACCCCGCTCCTGGAGTGGGTCGAAGGCCATGTCGCTGCGCGTACCCGGGGCCGGGGCCGGCAACCTCCGCGTTCGGTCCTCGAACGGCCCGTGTTCGGTAACGGGGAGCGTCGGGGCCCCGCGGCTGGGTAGGGCCCGCACGTGGCTGAACAAGATGTCATCGACCTGC
Organism: Nonomuraea candida; assembly: GCF_000725485.1. GTDB lineage: Bacteria > Actinomycetota > Actinomycetes > Streptosporangiales > Streptosporangiaceae > Nonomuraea > Nonomuraea candida. The sequence continues at coordinate 67,791 of NZ_KL647034.1, forward strand.
TCGTGGCTCAGCACGGCCGGATCAGGGACCTGTTCGACGAGGTGGAGCGGGCGCCCGCGGAGAAGGTCGGGGAGGCGTTCGACCGGCTGACGCGCCTGCTGTCCGTGCACGAGACGGCCGAGGAGGAGATCGTGCACCCGTACGCGCGCAGGAAGCTCGACAACGGTCAGGGCGTGGTGGCCGACCGGCTGCGCGAGGAGAACCGCGCCAAGCGACTCCTCCTCGACCTGCACAAGGCGGGGGTGGACCATCCGGGGTTCTGGGACGGCCTGGCCGAGCTGCGTACCGCCGTGACCACGCACGCCCGCAGCGAGGAGCGCTACGAGTTCGCCCGGCTGCGCCAGCACACCTCCACCGTGGAGCGGCGCACCATGGCGGCGGCGGTGCGCGCGGCCGAGGCGATCGCGCCGGTGCGCCCGCACCCCGGCACCGAGTCCGCGACCAAGAACGTGCTGCTGGGCACGCCGCTGGCGCTCATGGACCGGGCCCGCGACCTGATCCGCAAAGGGCTCGGGAAACGCTGATCCTCCGGCCGGGGCGGCGCTCCCGGGACCGTGGGGGCCCTTAGGCGGCGGGCGAAATGTCGGGGTACTAGCGTCGCAGGCATGGAACCCATCGTCCGTGACGCCGACATCGCCCCCGTCGCCGCGCTGATCGCCGACCCCACCCGGGCGGCGATCCTCACCGCGCTGCTCGACGGCCGCGCGCTGGCGGCGGGGGAGCTGGCCAGGGTGGCGGGGGTCAGCGCCGCCACCGCCAGCGCCCACCTGGCCAAGCTGCTCGACGGCCGGCTCGTGGGCGTCGTGCGCCAGGGCCGCCACCGCTACTACCGCCTGGCCGGGCACGAGATCGCCGAGGTGCTGGAGGCGCTGGCCGGGATCAGCGCCCGCCCGCCGGTGCGCTCGCTGCGCCAGTCGCGCCAGGCCCGGCAGCTGGAGGAGGCCCGCACCTGCTACGACCACCTGGCCGGCCGGGCCGGGGTGGGCCTGCTCGACCGGCTCAAGGAGGGCGGCTACTACGACGGGCACGACGTGACCGAGGCGGGGGAGCGGCTGCTGTCGGGGCTGGGCGTGGACGTGGCGGGCGCCCGCGCGTCCCGGCGGCGGTTCGCGCCGGAGTGCCTGGACTGGACCGAGCGCCGGGCCCACCTCGGCGGGGCGCTCGGGGCGGCGGTCACGGAGGTGCTGTTCGAGCGCGGCTGGTACCGGCGGGGGAGCGTGCCCAGGGCGGTGATCCTCACGGACGCGGGCCGGGAGGGGCTGGAGGAGCTGTTCGCAAGTAAGGAGCTAACATCGGTTACGCCGGTTACCTAAGCGAGAGAGACGCCAACATGCGCGACAACGAGGTCGTGAACGTCGGTCCGGAGCCGCTGACCTTCGACGACGTCATCAAGGTGGCCCGCCACGGCGCCCCCGTACAACTCACCGACGACGCCATTGCCGCCATCGCCGCCGCCCGCCAGCGGGTGGACGAGCTGGCCGAGAGCCCCGTGCCCGCGTACGGCATCTCGACCGGGTTCGGCGCGCTGGCCACCCGCCACATCGACCCGGCGCTGCGCGCCCAGCTCCAGCGCTCGCTGGTGCGCTCGCACGCCGCGGGCAACGGCCCCGAGGTGGAGACCGAGGTGGTGCGCGCGCTCATGCTGCTGCGCCTGAGCACGCTGGCCACCGGCCACACCGGCGTCCGGCCGGCCACGGCCAAGACGCTGGCCGCGCTGATCAGCGCGGGCATCACGCCGATCGTGCACGAGTACGGCAGCCTGGGCTGCTCCGGCGACCTGGCGCCGCTGGCGCACGTGGCGCTCACGCTCATGGGCGAGGGCGTCGTGCGCGACGCCTCGGGCAACGTGCAGCCCGCGGCCGAGGCGCTCAAGCAGGCCAGGATCGACCCCGTCGAGCTGGCCGCCAAGGAGGGCCTGGCGCTGATCAACGGCACGGACGGCATGCTCGGCATGCTCATCCTGGCCATCGACGACCTCACCCGGCTCGTCAGGACCGCCGACGTGAGCGCCGCGATGAGCGTGGAGGCGCTGCTGGGCACCGACCGCGTCTTCGCCCCCGAGCTGCAGGCGCTGCGCCCGCACCCCGGCCAGGCGCTCTCGGCCGCCAACATGACCAGGGTGCTGCGCGACTCGGGCGTCATGGCCAGCCACCGCGACCCCGCCGCCTGCACCCGCGTCCAGGACGCCTACTCGCTGCGCTGCGCCCCGCAGGTCGCCGGGGCCGCCCGCGACACGATCGCGCACGCCGCCACCGTGGCGGGGCGGGAGCTGGCCAGCGCCATCGACAACCCGGCCGTGCTGGCCGACGGCCGGGTGGAGTCGAACGGCAACTTCCACGGCGCGCCCGTGGCGTACGTGCTGGACTTCCTCGCCGTCGTGGCCGCCGACCTGGCCTCGATGTCCGAGCGCCGCACCGACCGCTTCCTGGACGTGGCCCGCAACCACGGCCTGCCCGCGTTCCTGGCCGACGACCCCGGCGTGGACTCCGGCCACATGATCGCTCAGTACACCCAGGCGGCCATCGTCTCGGAGCTGAAGCGGCTGGCCGTGCCCGCCAGCGTCGACTCCATCCCCAGCTCGGCCATGCAGGAGGACCACGTCTCCATGGGCTGGTCGGCCGCCCGCAAGCTGCGCAAGTCGGTGGACGGGCTCACCCGGGTGCTGGCGATCGAGGTGCTCACCGCCGCCCGCGCGCTGGACCTGCGGGCCCCGCTGGAGCCGGCCCCGGCGACGGCGGCCGTGGTCAGGGCGCTGCGCGAGACCGTGCCCGCGCCCGGCCCCGACCGGTTCCTCGCCCCGGAGATCGACTCCGCCGTGCGGCTGGTGGCCGAGGGCGGCGTGGTCGCGGCGGCGGAGACGGTCACGGGCCCGCTCGACTAGGTGCGGCCCCGGTCAGGGGCCCACGTCCATCACGCCGCAGATCTCGCAACGGTAGATCGTGCCCCGGTGGTCCTCGCCGAACTCGTTCCACATGTGGGCGCTGCCGGTCAGATCGTAGGGGTCGGCGGAGCAGCGCATGCGCGGCCCGCGTAGCTGGCTCACCGTCGTGGCCGGGTCACTCTCGGTCGCGTCAAAAGGGGTGGGGGCCGTGGGCGTGAGCATGAGGTCTCCCGGGGGTCGAATCAAAACCAGCCGTAATCGTGCAGGCTTCTTTCCGAAAAAGAGCGCTTCAAAACCGTTCAGCAGAGGTGAGGCACGTCATCGGCCGTCCGCGTGGCCTGGCCGGAACCGAGGATGGTGAGCATGGCCGCGGGCGCGCTGCTGTGGATGTTCAGCAGCGGCCAGGTGCCGGTCATGCGCAGCAGCCGGGCCGGGAGGCCGTGGACGCCCGCCAGGTGCAGGGTGGTGCCCTGCTCGGTCAGGGTGGCGTGCAGATTCGTCAGGGCGCGCACGCCGCCGCTGTCCATGAACGTCAGCAGCCGGCAGTCGATCACCGCCGGCAGGCCCGGCAGCGACTCCTGGCGGACATGCCGCTCCAGCAGGCCGGCGTTGGTCGCGTCCACCTCGCCGATCACCGTGATCAGCACGCCACCGTCCAGGCGATGGGACCCCAGCGTAAGGGGAGTCCTGACGGGCTCGAGGCCGTCGTCAGGCAGGCAAGCGCTGTGAACGGTCATGGTGTCCTTCTCGGGCATGGAGGGGTGTCTCGATTCTCCTCTTCTGAAGCATAATGCGCGAAAGATAATACCGGAAGATTCCTTCGTGTGATTAAAGTCTACGCAGGTGCCCGGCCATGCCGCCCTCGCGAGCGTACGGGCGTGGTAAAAGGGGAGGTTTGTGAGCACGTCCGTCAACCGCCCCAGCACCTGGACCTTCCTGACACATCACGCCCGCGTGCTCCTGGAGATCGCCCGCGATCCTCAGGCGCGGGTGCGTGACATAGCGGGCAGCATCGGCATCACCGACCGGGCGGTGCAGGGCATCGTCTCCGATCTGCACCAGGCCGGCTACGTCACCATCCAGCGGGTGGGCCGGCGCAACGAATACAGCCTCAATCTCGAGGCGCACTTCCGCTACCGCACGGAGGCGGACCTGCCGGTCCGCCTCCTGATCGACATGTTCGCCCAGCACGACCTGCCGAAGTCCGGCGGGTAGGCCCCGCCCGGCTCAGCGGGCGGGCAGCGCCACGTCGAGCTCCACCTCCAGCAGCAGCCCCGGCATGAACAGCTTCGACACCTCCACGGTCGTGCTGGCCGGCGGCGTGCCGGTGATGTACCTGCGGCGCACCCGCGCGTACTCGGCCCGGTCGTCCATGTTCGTCAGGTACGTCCTGATGAACGCCACGTCCTTCCAGGTGGCCCCCTGGTCGGCGAGGATGCGCGAGACGACCTCGAAGACGTGCTCGGCCTGGGCCGTCATCGAGCCCTCGCCCACCACCCTGCCCTGCTCGTCGAAGGCGGCCTGGCCGGACACGTGCAGCATGTCGCCCACGCGGACGGCGTGCGAGTAGTTGCCGTTCGTCGCGGGGATCGTCGAGAGGTTCAGCGGCACCACCCGGCAGCCTTCCTCTCCCGCCGCCGCCCGGCCGTCCCCTTCGCCCGCCGCCGCCCGGCCGTCCCCTTCGCCCGGCGCCGTCCGGGCGCCCGCTCCGTCGGGCCCGCCGGCCCGCCCGGCGACGTGCCGCGCGATGGCCGTCAGGTCGCGTTCGCCGAGCCCGGCCGCCCGCGCCTGCCGCATCCTGGCGCGGGCCGCCGCGGCCAGCGTCGCGCCCTGCCATGCCGCCAGCTCCAGGTCCTTGGCGGCGTGGGCCAGCGAGTAGCGGGTCCGCTCCGCCGGCACGCGCAGCCGCTCGGCGAGCGTGCCCAGCGGGGTGCCGGACAACACGTCGATCAGCGTGTCGCGGTCCACGCCGTGCGCCTCGCCGTACGCGAACGTCTCGGCCAGCAGCACCTGGGCCGGGACGAGCGCGCTCATCACCGCGAGCTTCATGGCCGCGCCGGACCCGAGCGGCCCGCACGCGCGCACCGAGCCGAACACCTCCAGCACCTCGCGGCAGCCCGACAGGTCGCCGCCGGCCAGCACGGTCAGCGTGCCCTCGGCCGCCGGGCCCACGCTGCCCAGCACCGGCGCGTCCACCAGCGCCACCGGCGCGGGCAGCAGCTCGCGCAGCCCGCGCACCGCCTCGGGCCCGATCGTGGACATCTCCACCACCGTCGCCCCCGGCCGCAGCCCCGGCAGCGCCGCCGTCAGCACCTCCCGTACCGCCGCCGGGTCGCTGAGCATCGTGATGACCAGCTCCGCGTCCTTGACCGCGGCGGACACCGGCACGCCGTCCGCGCGCCGCCACGTCGTCACCTCGTGCCCCGCCCCGGCCAGCCGCCGGGCCATGGGGACGCCCATGCGTCCCTGTCCGAGAAAAGCAATCACGCCCCCAGTGAACAGCCAGGCCAGCCATTCCACCACCGACTACATTGCATGGCAGCCATGCCTGACACGAATGCCTTTGACACGAATGCCTTTGACACCGCCACGCTCCGCCTCTTCGACGAGGTCGCCCGGAGCGGCTCCTTCACCGCCGCCGCCGAGCTGCTCGGCTACACCCAGTCGGCGGTCTCCCGCCGCGTCGCCGCGCTCGAACGCGCCGCGGGAGGGCCGCTGTTCGAGCGTCTGGCCCGCGGCGTGCGCCTCACGCCCGCCGGGCGGGCGCTGCACCGGCACGCCGCCGCCGTGCTCGACCGGCTCGAACGCGCCGGCGAGGAGCTGGCCGCCATCCACCGGGGGCACGGGGGCATCCTGCGGGTGGGCTCGTTCGCCACGGCCAACATCGATCTGCTGCCGGGCACGCTCAAGCGGTTCCTGGAGCGGCGGCCCGGCGTCGAGCTGCGGCTGACCGAAGGGCTCAGCTCCCGGCTGATGGAGCTGCTGCGCGCCGGGGCGCTCGACGTGGCCGTGATCAGCGACTACCCGGCGGGGCTGCCCGGCGAGGGGGCGCGCACGGTGCCGCTGCGCACGGACCGGCTGCTGGTCGCGCTGCCCGCCGGCCACCGGCTGGCCGGCCGGCCCGAGGTGGACCTGCGCGACCTGGCGGAGGAGAGCTGGATCGAGGCCGCCCCGCGCGGCCAGCCGACCCTGCTGGTGGCGGCGTGCGCGGCGGCCGGGTTCACGCCGCGGAGCGGGCCCCGGGTGGCGGAATGGTCGGGCAAGTTCGGGTTCGTCGCCGCGGGGCTCGGGGTGACGCTGGTGCCGGAGCTGGCGGCGCGCGCCGTACCGGCCGATCTGGTGCTCAAACCACTCAGAGGCGGTACGACCCCCGCACGCCAGGTCTACGCGGCCCTGCCCGAGTCGCCACTGCCCGCCGCGCTGGAGCTGGTCGAGATGCTGGGAGAATGGGAGGTGTGTACGACGGTTTCGCCCACTTAGGCGGTTTTCTCGCCAGCGGGTTGCGTGACGTGACCTCAGACCTCGCCGCACTCGACGGGGAGGGCTGGTGGGCCGTCGTGGTCGACTACGAGGGCAAGGTGACGTGCGCCCGGTTCGACCGGGTGCGCAGGTCACCCCTGCCCGCTCCCGCCGCCCCCTGGCACGGCCCCGGCCCCGGCCAGTGGCGCAGCTCCCTCGACCGGGCCGCGTACGAGAGCGGCGTGCGCGCCATCCGCGCCCACATCGAGCGGGGCGAGGTCTACCAGGCCAACCTCTGCCGCATCCTGAGCGCGCCCGTCCCGCCCGGCGCCGACCCGCTCGCCCTGGCCGCCAGGCTGGCCGAGGGCAACCCGGCGCCGTACGCGGCCGTGATCCAGCTTCCCGGCCTGAGCGTGGTCTCGGCCTCGCCCGAGCTCTACCTGTCGCGCGACGGCGACGTCGTGGAGTCCCGGCCGATCAAGGGCACGGGCGCGACCGCGGACGACCTCCTGGAGAAGGACTACGCCGAGAACGTCATGATCGTCGACCTGGTCCGCAACGACCTCGGCAGGGTCGCGGCCGTCGGCTCGGTCGAGGTGCCGTCGTTGTGCGAGGTCGAGGAGCATCCCGGGCTCGTCCACCTCGTCTCCACCGTCCGCGCCCGGCTCGCGCCCGGGGCGGGCTGGCCGGAGCTGTTCGCGGCCACTTTCCCGCCCGGCTCTGTCACGGGCGCGCCCAAATCGTCCGCGCTGCGGATCATCAATGAGCTCGAACGGGTGCCCCGCGGGCCGTACTGTGGGGCCGTGGGCTGGGTCGACGCCGACCGAGGCAGGGCGGCGCTGGCCGTAGGCATCAGAACATTCTGGATCTCTTCCGGCGAGATCCGGTTCGGCACGGGAGCGGGCATCACCTGGGGCAGCGACCCCGGGCGCGAGTGGCTCGAGACCGAGCTCAAAGCAGCCAGGCTGATCGCGCTGGCATCCACAGGAGGAACTGAATGAACATCCCTGTCTGGGTCAACGGCGAGCTGCTCGACCCCGCGCAGGCCACCGTGTCCGTGTTCGACCACGGGCTGATGGTCGGGGACGGCGTCTTCGAGACCATCAAGATCGTGAACGGCAGGTCGTTCGCGCTCACCCGGCACCTCGACCGGCTCACGCTCTCGGCCCAGCGCATGGACCTGCCCGACCCCGACGTCGAGGCCATCGCCGACGGCATCGCCAAGCTGCTCGACGCCGCGCCCGCCTGGGAGCTGGGCCGCATCCGCGTCACCTACACCAGCGGCCCCGGCCCGCTCGGCTCCGACCGCGGCGACCAGGGCACCACCAGCGTCGTCATCGTGGACGAGCAGAAGCCGTTCCCCGCCACCGCCGACGTCGCCGTCGTGCCCTGGCCCCGCAACGAGCGCGGCGCGCTGGCGGGCGTCAAGAGCACCTCCTACGGCGACAACGCCAAGGCCCTGCTGCACGCCAAGAGGCGCGGCGGCGGCGAGGCCATCTTCGGCAACCTCGCGGGCGACCTGTGCGAGGGCACCGGCTCCAACATCTTCGTGGTCCGCGACGGCCGCCTGCTCACGCCCACCCTCGGCTCCGGCTGCCTGGCCGGCGTCACCAGGGCCCTGGTGGTCGAGTGGTGCGGCGCCGAGGAGGTGGACGTGCCCCTCCAGGCCCTGTACGACGCCGAGGAGGCGTTCCTCACCTCCACCACGCGCGACGTCCAGCCGATCCGGCGGGTCGACGACACAGTGCTGCCGGCCGCGCCCGGCCCGATCACCGCCAAGGCCATGCGCGTCTTCGCCGAGCGCTCCGCCGCCGACCTCGACCCATAGGCGCTCGGTCATCGGCCTGGACCGGAGTGAGCGCGGGGGGCGTGCCCTGGATTCGCCCTGTATTTTCGGGTTCGCCTCCGGGCCTCGCTGCAGCGGGTTACGCTTCTCGCGCAGATTCGCCCGGACCCGATGAGAGTTCTTGATGAGTGGGGATGGCGGCGCGCAGGTGCCGCCGATTTCAAGAATGGGCGCGATCGTGGCCGTGGAGCGCGTGCTGGCACGCACTCCCGCGCTCGCCGTCCTGCTTCCGATGATCGCCGCCTATGACGTCGGCTGCCTGTTGAGCCTCGACGTCGTGGCACGGAACGCCGCTGCTCCGCGCGGCCTGGCGCTCCAGCTCGACGCCGCGTTCTCCGGTGAGGAGAGCATGTCGCTGCACCTTGTGCTGCGCTATCCGGACGGCGCCGAAGTGGCCTCCGGCGACGATCGCCACTGCGCTCCGCCGTGCCTTTCCTGGTTTCCGGGAGGGGTGCGCGGCGATGCGGCGTACACGCTGTATCAGATGCCCTTGTGGCTGTCTCCGCTGCCGCCGGCGGCGGACCTCCAGCTCACCGTGGAATGGCCGTGGGCCGGGATCGGGCCCACGGCCGTCACGCTCGACGGCGCCGCCATCGCGCGGGCGGCGGCGCGGTCGGAGCGCTGCTGGCCCTCATGACGGCCGGCCGCGCTTCTGAGGGCGGGCCGCCCGGCCGTCAGTAGACCTTCTGGGTCTGGACGTTGAAGTCGTCCATCGTGACCTGTTTGGCCGGGTCGGTCAGCGGGTCGGTGATCTCCAGGACGTCCAGGCCCTCGGTCATGTCGCTGGAGTAGATGTAGCCGTTGTAGTAGTAGGCCGACCAGGAGCCCGCGATGCCGCCCTCGATCGGCCCGCGCTCGAAGAAGCCGATCTCCTTCGGGCTGGCGGAGTCGGTGAAGTCCCAGATCGACACCCCGCCCTGGTACCACGCCTGGACCATGATGTCCTTGCCCTCCACCGGGATGAGGGAGCCGTTGTGGGCCACGCAGTTCTCGTTCTCCTGCTGCTCCCGGGGGATCTTGAAGTAGCCGCGCCGCTCCAGCTGACCGTTGACCAGCTCGTAGACGGCGTTGGCGCCCTTGGTGCTCGGCGTGTTGCGGTCACAGGTGGCCTGGCTGCCGCCGCCCAGCTCGTCGCCGAAGACGATCTTCTTCCCGTCGTTGCTGAACGTGGCCGAGTGCCAGATCTGGAAGTTCTCCCGGTCGGTGAGTTGCTGGAGCACCTTCGGGTTCACCGGGTCGGAGATGTCGAGCAGCACGCCGTCACCGAAGCAGGCGGCCGCGGCCACCTTGTTCTGCGGGAAGGCGGTGATGTCGTGGCAGCCGGAGGAGAACTCGGAGTTCGCGCGGTCGGGGAAGAGGTTGGGCTTGTTCACGATCTTCGCCGACTGCGGCGACCGCGTCGGGATCTCGACGATCTGGATGAGCTCGTGCGGCGGCCGGCAGGTCTCCGACTCGGGCTCGGGGCCGGGGGAGGAGACGTACACGTACAGCGTCTCGCCGTCCGGGACCATCGTGTGCGTGTGCGAGCCGCAGTCGGTCTGGACCGCGCCCACGTACCGCGGGCTCTTCTTGTCGCTGACGTCGAAGATGCGCAGGCCCTCCCAGCGCCGCTCGCCTTCGCCCGAATCGCACTCCGGGCCGTCGCGCGGCTCGTCGATCGAGAGCACCAGCAGATCCCCGTACACGGTCACGTCGTTCTGCTGCGCCGGGCAGGCCACCTGGCTGACCAGCTGCGGCTTCGTCGGCTCGCTGATGTCATAGATCGCGAAGCCGCCGAAGTTCCCCATGTAGGCGTAGTCCCCCTGGAACGCCAGGTCGGTGTTGAGGTTGCCCTCTCCGCTGAGCGGGCCCGTCCTCGGCAGGTTGGCGACGTGCTTGACGTTGTCACTCATGGCCACGGCGCCGGGGCTCAGCGTGGCGGTCGAACCGGCCGGAGCGCTGGTCTCCTGCGAGGTGGTGGCGGGCGCCGGCTCCTCCGTCGCCGACGGTTCCGCGGCACACGCGGACGCCAGCAACAGCACCGTACACAACAACGCTCCGCGCAACTTGGCAGAGATCAACGCGCATCCCCTTTGTCTCGTAGCTCACTATGGAAGCTATGTCAGCAGGTTATGGGCCGCGTACGGTCTTCATTGCGGTTATGACTACTTTTGTCCTCGCCTCCTGCTCGCAGCAGCCCAAGGCGCCGGCGGGGCCGTCCCCCGTGGGTACCGAGGCGCCCGTCATCGTGCCGGGCGGCCCCGGCACGCCGGCCCGTACGGCGACGCCGGGGGAGCGGGTCGGGCCGACGCCGTCACCCACCGTGGCGGCCGACGTCCGGTTCGCGGAGCGGATGATCCCGCATCACCGGCAGGCCCTGGAGATGACCTCGCTGGTGGAGGCCCGTACGACCAACGAGTCCATCCGCGCCGTCGCCCGGCAGATCGCCGCCGCGCAGGGCCCGGAGATCAGGGCGATGACGAGCTGGCTGGCCGAGCTGGGCCGCACGGTCCCGGCGGGACACGGGCACGAGCAGGGGATGGCGGGCTACGGCATGGCGACGCAGGAGGAGCTGAACGCGCTGCGCGCGGCCCGGGGAGGGCCCTTCGACCGGCTGTTCCTGCAGCTCATGACCAGGCACCACGAGGGCGCGGTGAAGATGGCGGGGGAGCAGCTGGCCGGGGGGCGGGATCAGCGCATGCGGCTGCTGGCCAAGGATGTCTACGCCGGGCAGAGCCTCGAGATCGACCGCATGCGCAAGCTCCTGGCGTCACTCCGCGCGTGACCGGCGCGGCCCTCGCCGGCTCGCGTACGGGAGGGGCCGCGACCGGTCCGGTCCAGCTCGCGTGCGGGAGGGGCCGCGACCGGGCGGGCTCGCAGCCGGGAGAGAGAGCTCACCCGGCTGCGAGGGCGGGCCGGAGGGCTTCCAGGCGTAAGGGGAGGCTCCGGCGGGCGGAACCTCCCCTTGCATGATCACGTCCGGCCTCTTCGAGAGACTGCCGGACGACTGCCGCGCGTGCCCTGCCGGGTCAGGACGGCCAGAGCATGTTGGTCAGCTCGGCGTCGAGATCCATGAAGTCGGTCTCCCGGCCGGCAGGCACCTTCTCGTAGGTCCGGTGGAGGAACTCCGTGAGCGGGGCCAGCGGCACCTCGAACAACGCCTGCCCGAAGGGAGACGTCAGGCTGATGTGGAGCGTGCGCTCGCCGTCGGCGCGTGCGGGCCAGACCTGCACGTCGCCGTCGCCGACACGCCTCACGATGCCCACGGTCAGCAACTCGCGGGCGAAGATCCACTCGACCGGCTCGTCGTTCCCTACGTGGAAGGCCATGCGGATGGCGTACGGATCGTCGGCTGTGTAACTCAGTCCGGCGAGCAGGGGGACGGTAGTACGGTCGGGGACCACAAGCCGAAGGCCAAGCTCGGCGGAGACGGTGGTGCTGTTCATCGTCAGCCAAACCTTTTCGTCGTAGGTCCCCTCTTCGGGGCTTTCACTGCTCTGACGGACTTCGTCCTGAGCTATGACGCGGAACGAAGAAACCTGTAGGAAAGATTCCGCTCCCAGGGCGTTCTGTAACGCACATCACAGCTGGACATTTAGGCATCTACCAGGCTAAACGGCATCAATCGGGTCGTATTTGCAAGGGTTTTGCGTGCTGTGGAGCCTGCCCCGGACACGCCGCCCATGAACGTTCCTGACTGAAGATCTTGGCCGTCGCGTTCGGGGACACGACGATGGTATGCCACCCGCCCGCCGCGCCGATGGGCAACCGCCGCGTTTCACCCGAATCCCTCTGACGGGCTCACCGGGACCACCCGCCGGCCTCCTTGATCGCCCCCGGAGGGTTTCGGTTCGCCGTGGGTGCGGGAGTGCGGTATGGTTTTCCCCGTCGGCACCGCAAGGAGCCGGCAGGGGCGGGCGATTAGCTCAGCGGGAGAGCGCTTCGTTCACACCGAAGAGGTCACTGGTTCGATCCCAGTATCGCCCACCACAGATCAGAGGTCGTTTCCCACTCGGGAAGCGGCCTCTTTCGCTGTCCGGGATGTCCGACCGCGGGAGCGAAATGGGAGTGCCCTGCCGTTCACGTGGGCGCAGTCTCCACCGGGACCGATCGCCCTGCGACGAGAAACTCTCTCGCCCTGGTCCACGGATCGGGCGAGGGCTTCTCGGCATGTCAGCGAGTGCGGTACTCCACCCACCTCCGGCACGCTGCCGCCATCTCCAGCCGCTTGCCCGCAAGAAGGCTGGGGCCGGCAACGGCCATCCGGTGGCCCGCAGCAGGCCGCCGATCTTCCCGGACGCGGGCGGGGCAGGCCACGGCATGGGCGGCAGATGGAGGCGACGGCGTCCAGCACGGCGGGAACGTCGCCAGATCCGGGCGACAGGTCCGCGGCTGTGCCGGGCACGTGCTCGAACAGGAGCACATGCCAGCCGTCTGTGTCGCCTGCCCACAGCGGTGCGGGCGCGGGGACGTCGCCCGGTAGCGCCCGCACGGCGGCGCGCTCGTGCAGGAGGTGCCTGGCGGCGGGAGCAGCGGCGGGGGCCGCCTTGACGAAGAAGACGGCTCCCGCGCCGGTGGTGATGGTGGCGGCGACGCCTGTGGTCAGCCCGATCTCCGCCGACTGTGCGGCGGCGACGGGGCCGGTGCGCGCCTCGACCGCGGCACGGGCCTGATCTGGCAGGTCAGACCATTCACTTCGGATCCGGCGAGTCATGGCATCCCGCGTGGCATGGGTGACAGTCGGTGGTGCTGCAGTCGGCGCGAGGCCGGCGCCCGGGTGGGCGGCGCAGGCGGCGAGGAAGCCCGCTCTGAGCGGGCCTTTTGCCGCCTGCTGCGGTTCGTGCCCGCGAGGCGGAGGTCGCGGCCAGCAGGCCCATGTCCGAGCTGGAGATGGCCCGCAAGCATGGTGCGGCGCTGGAGCGCGAGCAGCAGTCGAAGAATGGCGTCGGCTCCTCCGCCGCCCACGCCAGCCCCAAGGGCGTAGACCTCATGGCCGGCCTGCGGGCGGGGCAGACGAAGGAGTGGCGGTACTGACATGGAACAGCCCTCGCCTGGTGTGGCGAGGGCTCGTGCTCTCCAACGCCGGGATGCTCCTTCCGCGTCTTCTACTCGCCGATCTTCTTGGCGTACAGCGTGATCAGCGTGTCCGTGCTCACCTTCCGCCCAGCGGGTGGCGTCTGCTTGGTGACGACCCAATTGCGGTCGAGCACCTGGAGCCGGTTCTGTCCCGTGGCGTCCTTGTCGTTGAGCACGTAGAAGCCTGCCGCCTGGAGCGTGTCCTGGCCCTCTTGGAGGTTCATGCCGACCACGTTCGGCAACCTCTTCTCTTCCGCAGCCTCGCTCGGGGACCCTTCGCGCTTGGGCGGATCGGTCTCGTCCGGGCTTGCGGTGGGTGTGGGGGTGGGGGTGGGGGTGGCTTGGACGGTCGCGGTAACGGTTTCGACGGGCGCGGCCGGCGCGGTGCCGGCGCCGCACGCGGTCAGGAACGCGGTCGCGAGGACGGCGAGAGCGGGACGCTTGGGCAACGGGCACTCCTGTGGCTCGGGGCTGGATGTGACAGGAGATGAGACGCCGGAAAGTGTGATCAGGTTGTCACGGAGTGTTGTCTCGGCGGGCCCCGCTGCCTTGAGTTGCCCGGGCAGTTGCCCGGCCAGAACGTCGCCCTGGATAGGCGGATGGTCCTGCCGGCCACATCACCCCAGCCGAGCTGATCGGGTCGGCGCCGCGGTGATGTCCGTAGATTGGGCAGGGCGGGACCGCCCGCATGGAGCCGGCCTTACGCGCGATGGGAATGTCCAGGTGAGTCTGGGGTTCGGTCGTCGAGCGGCTCGCCGGAACCGCACACCCCGGGGAAGGCGACGCCGACACGAGAGGCGGGCCACTCTTCAGGGGGCCGGCTCTTTCGCGTGTGTGAAATGCACACCCGCTGGTGACAGATCGCATCTGGGAAGGGCCGGCCGCCGCTTCTACCGTCGAGGCATGACCGTCAAACGCTTCGCCGCCGCCGTCGGTGCGGCGCTGCTGGCCACCTCCGTCTTGGCCGTACCGGCACACGCGCGGGCCTACGACTACGTGTGCCTGCTCGGCGGCCAGACGTTCCCGCCTGTCGGGCTGAACTACGACTTCTTGGGCCACGGATGCCGAGGGACGGGCAGCGTCGACGTGACGATCGCGGCGCCGCCGGCGTATCACTTCTGCCGGACGGCGGAGATCACCAACACGGGGACCCGATCCCTGTGGGCGACCGACTGCGTGCAGATCCAGGACTGAACGGTCGCCCTGCGACGAGACGCCACTCGCCGCTCTGGTCTCTTCGGTCCTGTCCGCTCATCGGGGCCGCCTTCGGGGGTTCTGGGTGCCCGGAGCGGACCCCGATCACGCCTGCCGTAGGACGTTGTCCGGTGATGGCGAGATCCGCGCCGGCGGACAGGTCGTCCAGCGCGCGCGGGTCGAGCGCCGTCCAGTAGCGGCGGCGGCCGTGTCCGGGTTCGGCGTCCGGCCGTACCCGCTGGGAGCGCATCATCATGTACGCGGCGCCGCCCACGACACGGCCCTGCGCGGTGCCGTCGCTCTGCACTTCGAGGCGGAGGGCGTGGCCGGCGCCGAACCCGGGATGCCACGGCAGCACGATCACGCCGCCGGGCCGCGTCTGCTCCACCCACGCATAGAACCCTCGGCAGGTGCGATGGACGTCCTGCGCCATGCCGGGCCGTTTCTGCTGTCAGGAGGAACCCTCGCCCTCATGGGCGCGGGCCTCCGGCTTTGCTTTCTGAGCTTCTCGAGCTCTTGCTTCTGCAGCTTCGACGGCCCCGATGTACTCCCGGCAGGAGTTCGCGCCGGCCAAAGTCGTATGCATGCCCTTGAGCCGCTGGCGGAAATCGTCATCGGTGAATTCACCGATGATCACCTGCGGCTGCAGAAGCCGGTTGTTCCGCTCCTTGAGCCATGCGTCGTCAAGTTCCTGTGCGGGTCGTTCTTCTTCCGGGGGTCCGGGAGTCCGCGCCGCATGGCCCCGTGAGCCCGGTGTTCGAATTCCTGGCTGGGTTTGGGATCAAGCCTGAGCAGCTTGACCACGGCCTCACGGGCGATGAGAGAGGCGAGGCTGCCGATGACGGCACCGGCCAGGGCGAACAATCCGGGAATGATGATCTGGGCCCAGTGCACCTTCTGACCATCGACGCAAGAATGCGGCAACGCCAGGGGGATTCATACCTCTCGAAAGTGCAGCCGACAGCTGCCCGCCCTGTAGGAAATCCGCCGTGTAGAGAAATCCGCGACTTCCGCCGCGACGCATCGGCCGGCTCACAGTCTCGCTCCATGGCTTGGGTGCGTCGGCCCGCCTTTCGGCTGCTGCGGGCGGCTATGTGTGGTGCAGAGCTGGGGGAGGGGTGGGTCTTTGGGGGGTCGGCTTGGAGGTATCGGAGGGCTTGATGTGGTAAGTCGCATTCCGTGTTGACTTGGGCGCGAAAGCGGCTCTTGTCGGGTGATCGGCGGATAGTTACGCTTTGCCCGTTTGGTCAAGGCTCTGATCCTCGAGAGTCAGGACGTTCGTTCCTGCTGCGCAGAGGTGGGAGCGACGTCCGGCATTCGCCGAGGTGAATGCCCTTCGTTGTGGGTCGGAGTGTGATGACGCATGTCCGGGAAGCGGTGCTGGGCTGATCGTCTCTCGGCGGCCAAGCTCGTCTTAGCGGTCCTGGCGTTCGTGATGCCGGGGCTGCTGCAGCTTTCCGCTCTTCCGGTGGCGGCCGACGTACGGCAGCCGGACGTGAACGTGGACACGCCCAAGCAGCAGCGGGGCGGCGCCGGAGTCGCGCCCGTCCTGGTTCCCACCTCGGTCACCCAGCCGGATCACCGCGTACAGGCGAAGGCCCGGATCAAGCCGCCCAAGGGCGCCCTGGGGCCGGACCGGCTCTATGCCGGCGAGCGCCGTGCCGAGGGGCGGGAGCGTCCGAAGGCGGGGATGCCCCGGGACGGGGTCGAGCGGAGCCTCGCGGCCAGGGGAGTCGAGCGGCAGGCGGCGGCGGACAAGGCGGCGGACAAGGCGGCGGACAAGGTGACGGCCGCAGGCACGGCCGTAAGCAGGGATGCGGGCATTACGGCGGGTGCTGCGGCGGCTGATCCGCCCGCGTTGTGGTCGACGCAGCCGGTGAGCGGCGTCCAGGTCGACACCCTGACCCCGCAGCTCCGGCTGGAGGCGTACGGCTACGGCTCCACCCCACCGTGGGAGGTCGAGCGTCAGTACAAGATCTGCGAGGAGACCAGCACCGGCGGGACGGGCACGTGCACCACCTCGCCCTGGCTGGGGTGGACTGACCCGTTCTGGACGGTGCCCGCCGGCAAGCTGGGGTGGGGCAAGACCTACACCTGGGAGGCGCGGGCCCGGGACAAGACGACCGGCGCGACCAGCGTGCTGACCGACATGTACTTCACGACCGGTGTGCGCCAGCCGCTGGTGAGCTCGCTGCTGGCCACCAGCGGGGTCGACGGCCAGGAGTTCCACCAGGTGGCCGGCAACTACACCACCACCGTCACGGACGCGTCGGTCGCGGCGGCGGGGGCGGTCCCGCTGACCGTGGTGCGCTCCTACAACAGCCTGGACCGGCGGGCCAAGGCCATGTTCGGCGCGGGCTGGTCCACGCGCTTCGACATGAAGATCGAGTCTCAGGGCGGCACGCCGGAGTCGCTGCTGCTCACCTATCCGGACGGGCGGCAGCTCAGGTTCGTACGGCACCTCGGCAAGAGCACCTACCAGTCCCCGCCCGGCATGCACTTCACGCTGACCAAGCAGGCCGACGGCGGCTGGAAGCTGATGGACAAGCAGTCGACCGTCTACGATTTCGACGTCCAGGGCCGCCTGCTCAAGGTGACCGACAGCCGGGGCCGCGGTCAGCAGCTCAGCTACACCGACGGCAGGCTCATCAAGGTGACCGCGGACGGCGGGCGTTCGCTGACGTTCGCCTGGACGGGTGATCACGTCACCACGGTGACCACCGACCCGGTCGGCGGGGCGCCACTGACCTGGACCTACCACTACGACGGCGATCGCCTGGCCAAGGTGTGCGCCCCCGGCCAGACCACGGCCTGCACCGTGTACGCCTACGACAGCGCCTCCCGTTACCGGGAGACGGTGCTGGACTCCCGTCCGGTGCACTATTTCCGGCTGAGCGAGGTGCGTACCGAGACCTGGCCGGAGATGGGCACTGTGAAGTGCCTGCCCGACGAGGCCGACGCGGTCGGGTGCCGGACGTTCGGCAGCGGGGTGCTGACCGGTCAGCCCGGCGCGCTGGCCGGCACGACCAACGCGGCGGTCACGTTCCAGGGCAGCGGGCGTTCCTCCCACTTCGAGACCGGCCCGATGCTGCCCAAGCTGGGCGACCAGATGTCGGTCGAGGCGTGGTTCAAGACCACGAAGTCCGGCTTCATCTACTGGGCCGCGCGCGGCGGGTACGGGATGGGCTCGTGGAACCCCTCCTCGCCCGGTCTCGGGGTGCCCGGCCTGTACGTCGGCACGGACGGCAGGCTGCGCGGCATGCTCAAGATCCACGGGACGGAGACCGGTGGCACTCCGGTGGCCTCGCAGCAGGCCGTCAACGACGGCCAGTGGCACCACGCGGTCATCACGGCGGCCGACGACGTCACCACGCTGTACGTGGACGGCACGGCCGCCGGCACCCAGCCCATCGGCGTGGAGGACTGGGACTGGGTCAACGGCTCGGTCATCGGCACCGGCGCGGCCGACTCGTCGCTGCCGGGCACGCCCGCCGGCGTCACCCAGCCGAAGGAGTTCGGCTTCCAGGGCTCCATCGACGAGGTCGCCTTCTACAGCCGCGCCCTGACCGCGGCCGAGGTGCGCAGCCACTTCGAGGCGCGGGCGGAGGCGGCGTACTCCCTGTCGAAGATCACGCTGCCGTCCGGCCGCACGTGGATGTCCAACACGTACGACCCGGCCACCGGGCGGCTGAGCACGCACACCGACTCCGACGGCGGAACGTGGAAGATCGGCGTTCCCGTCCTCGACCACACCAAGTGGACCAGCACGGTCACCGTCACCGACCCGTTCCAGAACGACCTGAAGTTCGAGTACGACCCCTGGCGCGGCTACCGGCAGGTGTCGGTGACCGACCAGCTGGGGTACAAGACCGCCTTCACCTACGACACGGGCGGTTTCTCCTCCGAGGTCATCGATCCGAACAACAACAAGGTCACCCGGGCGAACGACGAACGCGGCAACATCATCAGCACGACCACCTGCGAGAACGCGAGCAGGTGCCAGACGGTCCGCACCGAGTACTACCTCAACACCGCCAACGAGCTCGATCCGCGCAACGACCGCGTGGTCAAGGTGCGCGACGCCCGTTCGACGACCTCGTACGACAACACGTACGCGACCGCGTTCGAGTACAACTCCTTCGGCGAGCAGGTCAAGCAGACCACCCCGGCCACGCCGGACTTCCCCGGCGGACGCTCCTCGACGATCGCCTACACCGACGGCACCGAGCCCGCCGTGGGCGGCGGCACGACGCCGGCCGGGCTGGTGAAGTCGGAGACGGACTACCGGGGCAAGACCACCACGTATGCCTACACGGCCTCCGGCGACCAGGCCGAGGTGCGGCTGCCGGCCGGGCTGGTGATCAAGTACGGCCATGACGCGCTGGGCCGGGTGGTGTCCAAGACCGAGGTGTCCTCGGCCCACCCGGACGGGGTGACCACGTCGTTCACCTACGACGGTGAGAGCCGGGTGCTGTCGCACAAGGGGCCCGGCGTCAGGAACGAGGTCACCGGCGTCACGCACACGTCGGAGCTGAGCTACACCTACGACCCGGACGGCAACCCGCTGACCGAGACGGCCTCCGACCTGACCGGCGGGGACCCGGCGCGCACGGTCACCTACACCTATGACGACTTCGGCCGGGTGGAGACGGTGACCGGGCCGGAGGGCGGCAAGGTCTCCTACGAGTGGAACGCGCGGGGCGACCAGAGCAGCATGGTGGACGAGCTCGGCAGCCGCTTCGAGTTCGGCTACTCCAAGCGCGGCGAGCTGGCCACGCGCACCCTGAAGGGCTGGACGGGCAGCCCGGTCTCGCCGCAGCCGGCCGTGGACGTGGTGCTGGAGTCGTTCTCGTACGACCCCGGCGGGCGGCTGGGCGCCCGGGTGGACGAGATGGGCCGCAAGACCCGCTACACCTACCGCGGCGACAACCGGCTCCACGAGGTGATCGCCGACGACGTCAAGCCGAACGCCGAGACCACCCCCCGGGACGTGGTGCTGGAGCGGAACACGTATGACGCGGCGGGCAACGTCGTGGAGGTGGTCGGCGGCGGCGGCATCGAGCGGGTCGGCTTCGTGGTCGACGCGGCGGGGCGGCTGACCTCCGAGACGTTCGACCCCTCGGGCCTGGCCCGCAAGAGCACCTACGCCTATGACGCCAACGGCAACCTGGTCAAGGCGACCAGGACCAAGGGCGGGACCGGGCGCGCGGAGAGCGTCGAGTTCGCCTACAACGACGACGGGGCCGGCTGGTGTCGGTCACCGGGTCGGCCTACGCGCAGCCCGGCGGTCAGACGCTGACGCCGAAGGAGGCGTTCGCGTACAACCCGGCGGGTCAGGTGACGAAGTACACCGATCCGCGTGGTTCGACGTGGACGACGGAGTACGACGCGCTGGGCAACCGGGTGCGGGTGACCGAGCCCGCCGTCACGGGCAGGCCGGCCGGTCAGTGGGTGTACGAGTACGACCTGGCCGGGGAGCTGCTCGCCGCCGTGGACCCGACCGGGGCGCGGGTGGAGAGCACCTACGACGGTCTCGGGCGGATGAACACCACGACCGTGCTGGAGCGCAAGCCGGCGGCCGAGGCGTTCGTCACCCGGCTGGAGTACAACGACGCGGGGGCGCGTACCAAGGAGATCGGGCCGCTCAACCGGACCACTTCGTGGGAGGTGAACGCGGCCGGCGAGATCACCAAGGAGACCGACCCGGCGGGCAACGCCACCTCCTACGCCTACGACCTGGCCGGGCGCTCCATCAGGGTCACCGACGCGCTGGGCAACTCGACGATCAGCGAGTACGACCTGGCCGGCCGGCAGGTCACGCTAAAGGAGACCGACGACACCGGCAAGGAACTCCGGGCGACGACCTACGGCTATGACGAGGACGGTAATGAGACCTCCGAGACGACTCCGGAGGGTCACACCATCCGCAGCGCGTACGACGCAACGGACCTGCTGACGGAGCTGGTGGAGCCGGTCGCGGACGGCAAGTCGATCACGACGACGTACGGGTATGACGTGACCGGCTCGCTGACCCGGGCCACCCATCGACCACGCCTACGACGCGCTCGGCCGCATCGTCAAGCAGACCGGCTCGGGGGCGGAGGCGGCCACGCCCGAGTGGACCTTCGACTACGACGCGGCGGGCCGCAGCACGGTCCTCGGGGACTACAGCCTGGACTACAACGACCGGGGCCTGCTCACCAGGATTGCCAAGGGCGGCACGCAGACGGTCGCCTTCACCTACGACGCCTACGGCAACCCGACCCAGAAGCAGGACGTCAACGGCACCACCGGCTACGGCTGGGACGCCGCCGACCGGCTCAAGACGTTCACCGACGCGGTCAGCGGCCGGTCCCTGACCTACGACTACGACCCGGCCGACCGGCTCAAGACGCTGACCTCGGCCAACCCG
>NZ_JOAG01000052.1 GCF_000725485.1 Nonomuraea candida
CGGGTCCTGCACTGCGTGCACGGAACCGACAAACTGGTCGTGCCGTCCGGCTGCCCGACCTTCATCAACGACCTACGACGCGAACGCGCGCACATCGCCGACATGATCAGCCAGTTGCAGAGCTCACAGGGGATGCTGGACTCGATCCTCGACGCGGCCCTGCAAGAGGAGGCGAAGGAGACACCACAGCCCGCCACAAGCCGCACAAGATCGGCCTGATCGGAATCCCGGCGGCCTTCACGTCAACAGTCGTACTGCGTCCTGGCGCTGAACTCGGCAGGGGAAAGCACGGCATTGACTCGCGGAGAAGGCGCTCAGCACGGCGCTGCAGGTGGACGGCTCGGTGGGGGTGAACGACCACCACGGGCCCGACCCCTACGACCCGTGACCGAGCGCCTCTGATCGCCCGCGCCCGGTTCGCGTGGCCGGGCGCGGGCAACACCACGGCTCCCCAGCGGCGCTGGGACGAGCACTTCGACCTGCGGAAACATCGGGGACCGCGAGCCTTCGCCGGACCGTCCCACGATGGTCGAGCCCGGGCCCTTGTCTGCGCCGTCCGTTCCGGCCGCACTCCGGTGACACTCTGACCAGCCGAAACACGAACGCGCGTACCTGGTGGCGCGGCCTTGCCGACACCCTCACCTGGACGGCCGTGAGGTCCCCGCGCCTCGCCGAGCTGCTCACGCGCGGCGGACAGGTCCTCGCGCAGCCGGCCGGCCTCGGCACGGGCGATCACAGGCGCGCTCGGTCACGGGTCAAGTGGACGGGCGCCGACGGTCTTGATTGGATCTTGGTCGGAAACCTGCTCGACGTCCGACAGAACATGAAGGAATGACGTGCCCACACACGAGGAAATGGCAGCGCTCTACGGTCGTGCGAACATCTTCACGGCGTCGGCGGCGGAGCTCGAGAAGTTCGAGCTCACTCCGAAGGACGCCGAAGCGCTGGGGGTCGTCGGGCTTCCCGTCGACAGCTCTCCGTTCTTCACCACCGAGGTTGTGGGGAGACCGACGTTCCTGACCGTCTTCGACGTCACCACCTCCAACGGCGTGGACCATCGAGAGGTGATCATCGGAGGTCCGCCCGGCGATCGCGGCATGCGGTTCTCGGTGAGCGCGTATGAAGGCTTCATCATGCTGATCCAGTTCGACGGACCTCGCCCGAAAGGCGAGATCGTGAACAACAACCTGGGCGAGTTCCTCGAATTCCTCTACCAGATCAAGCTCCACGAAGTCCGTTCGGCCGACGACCCGGCTGTTCGCGACGAGTCCTTCCGCCAGCTGTCGAGCCGGCTGAGGGCCCTGGACCCGTTCTCCTTCGAGCAGCCGGACAACTGGTGGTCCATCGCCCTGGAGCTCTGCCGGCCTTGAAGGCGTGGCCTGGAGGGTGCCGTGCGACGGCCGCGGCGGCAGGTCCAGATGACTTCCGCAGCCCCGTGTCACGGTGTCCATGCTGCGCGCTGACCTACCGTTCCCTCCACCGGGGCGGGGCGACGCTTGGCCAGATCCGGTGAAGGTCTGACGGATCTGCCGAGGGTGGCGCGGGGGCCGCGCTTCTTCTACGGCGTTGCCGTGCCCGTGCCGGGCGGCCACCAGGTCCACTGCTTGCCGAGCTCGGCGAGCTGGTCGTTGACCTCCTGGCGGTCCCAGGCCGCGCCGTTCCAGCGGCTGGTGCCGAGGATGGTGCGTGCCTAGCTAGGCGGCTGAGCCATGTGCGCGCCTGGTCGGCATCCCAGGAGCGGCGGGGGCGGAAGGGATCGTCGCGCTCGGTGGCGGGTGGCCGGGCGCCGATGAGGGCGTCAATGAGCCGGTCCAGCAGATGTCGGCGCAGGGAGTGGAGATCGTGGCTGAGTGGGCCGAGCAGTGGTGCGGGGTCGGCCTTGGGCAGGATGTAGACCATGCGGATCAGCCACAGCCCGAGCGGGGTGGCGGTCACCGCGGCCAGCGCGGGGATGGTTCCTGCGCTGATGGCGGCCAGGACGGGTTGCCAGTCGTGGCTGGGTTCGGGTGGTAGGCAGGTGCGCAGATAGGTGGCGGCGACGGGCGGGATAAGCGCGGTGGGGGCGATGACGGCGCTGCCCGGCGAGGGTGCCGATGTCGTCGGCGGTGCCGCTGAGGGTCGGGCCGGGGCCTGCGATCAGCTGCGGTGGTCCATCAGCGCGCGTTTGCCGGACAACTGCCAGACGACCGGGACCGGGTGGGGATCGCCCAGTGCGCGGATGCGCGCCTCTTCCTTCCACTGCTGCTGCACCAGGCATGCGAGCGCCGCCTTGGCAGTGGTGATCATGGTGTCGGTCGGGGCGGCGGGAGGCGGTCGCCGGCGCGGAGCCCACGTGGTCAGGGCGATCACGGCTCCGGCCACGGTGGCACCGGTCCCCAGCATGGCCAGAAACTCCGGGGGTTTGAGCCCATTGCCCAATCGATCACCGTAGACGCGGCTATGGCGATCAAGGCGACGCCGACCACGAGCACGGCCAGAGCCACGGTGATCCGCCAGTGTCGCCGCCCAGTCTCGATAAGGGGTACGCCTCATTTCCTCCGGTCTGCACGGTGCGGCCTGGAGGCTCTCGATGACGGTGTCGGACTCCCGCCCTCTCAAAACCGGCCCCCTTGAGGTCAACGTTCTCCCGCGGCCACATGGCCGGCGGGCGCAACCGATCTGCGTTGCACCGGTCTTTGCAGACGTTTAGGACCGGCCAACGTACTGATGTGCCAAACAAGATCATTTCGCTCTGCGCTGCGAGAAGAGATCAAGAACCCCAGATAACCAGTGTCATCACCGTTCAGGAATGCCTTGAGACCGCCGGCCGGCCGCCGAGGACGAACATCCCCAGCCGGCTCTGACGAGGGAGAAGTACTCGCACTCGCTCATCTCAAGAGGAGCGGGCCTGGTCATGATCGGCTTTTCATGGGCGGAGGGAGCCGGGCGCGGCGCGCCCGGCTCCCTAGGACTACTCGCTGATCACGGGTAGCGGCGCTTCTCGTACTCGTCGACGATCTTGCCCAGCTTGGCGAGCTTCTCGGTGAACCAGACGTTCTCGGCGCCCGTCGGCGGGCGGTTGGCGTCCACGTACTGGTAGCCGAGGTTGGAGAACATGGCGACGATGTAGGTGCGGCCGCCCTTGCCGGGCAGGGCCTTGACGATGCCCGCGTCGGCGCCGGAGTTGTTCACCCAGCCGTTCTTGTGCGCGTACGTCACCTCGGCCGCCTCGTTGCAGGGCCGCACGTCGTGGCCGTAGGCAATGCCCTGGCCGGGGACGGTCACGGTGCCGTCGGCGCCGATCCAGCGCGAGGACGTGAGCTGCGGGATGCCCCGCGCGGGATAGGCGGCGCCGCACCAGTTGGTGGTCGACAGGGTGACGTTCATGGCCTGCTCGCCCAGCTTGCCCTTGAAGAACGCGCGGGAGGCGCCGCTGAGGACGGCGGCGGTGACGCGGGTGCCGTCGGGGGCCGTCCACAGGGTACCCAGGCCCCCGTTGACCAGCATCAGCAGCTTGGCCGTGTCGAGCGAGCTCATGGTGACCGGGTTGCCCCAGCGGCCTCCGGTGCCGGGGTTGGTGTTCTTCAGCTGTAGCGTCTCCAGGCCCAGGTCCTGAAAGGTCTGGTTGAGGCCGTCGATCGCGCCGCGGTCGTGCAGGAGCTTGACCATGGCGCAGGCGCCGTTGTTGGACGACCAGGTGAGCGCCGCGTCCAGGTAGCCACGGATCGTGTTGCTGCTGGCCGGGCCGCACAGTGAGCTGATCGGCGCGACCGGCTCGTAGTGGTAGGTGTCGTCGAGCGAGATCTGGCCCTGATCCACCAGGCGCAGCACCCCGAAGGCCACCATCAGCTTCAGCACCGACGCGGGGTAGGGGCTCATGAAGTCGATGGAGGCGTTCTCGCGGCCCGGCACGATGTCGATGGTGCCCTGGCCGCGGTTGGCGTACCAGCCGGCGTCGTCCCACTGCCGCCAGCGGACGTCGGTGGTGTGCAGGTTGCGGTCGACCGGCACGACCTTCCCGTCCGGATACTGCGGGCTCATCAGCACGGTGCCGGAGGAGACGGGGCGGCCGAACTCGTTCAGCTCGATGACGGTCAGGTCGATCTGCGGCTGCTGCGAGATCGGCTCGGCCGCTGCGACGGCCGCGCGCAGCTCGTCCTTCTCCGGCGGCTGCGCCGCCTTTTCGGCCCCGGCCAGCTGCAGCGCCTTCAGCTCGGCCGCGCCGGCCGGCGGGTTGGTGTCCAGGACCTGCTCGAACTGCAACCTGTCGAGGGCCCACCGTAGCTGGTGCGCGAGCACGCTCACGGAGCCTTCTTCCGCCGCTGCCGCCGGAGCCGGCGCGGCAAGTCCGCCCAGCAGTACGGCTGCGGCGGCGAACTCGGCGAGACATCGGCGTCGATTTCTGGATCTTGGAAGGTTCACCGCGCCACCGCGCTTTCGATCACTCGGGGACCCAGCAGTGGCGTGGGCAGCCGTGCCGCTTACGAGAAGTGAGATGGCAGCCGGCGCGGAGGCACGAGTAAGAGGCCTTAATATTCTTTTCATACTCATTTCTTTCTTTCTTTATGTCTGTCTTTGGACTCTAACTTTGGTGTGGACGGTCCATTGTCTGCGCCGCCCGTATGGGAAAATTTTCTTGAGTGAAGTGGCAGCAGTGTTTGTCGGTCAGTTTGGACGGCACTCGGGGCTAACCGGGGGCCCGGAAGATCGCTGAAAGGTAGCGGTAGCCCATAGTTCCGAGAAGGTCTGGTTGGAGGATTCCGGCGACTTCGGCCACTCGGCGGAGGACCCGGCGGGCTGAGCCGGTATGCGGAGCAGGCGTACGGTCGCCAAGGCGACGACAGGGCCGGCGATCACCGCGCCGAGCGCGCGTAAGCCGGCCACCGCCTGTTCGGGCACCGGGATGGAGACCCGCAGGTCAGTACCGATCTGCGGCAGGAGGCCCGCGATCAGGAACTCGGCGGTGCCGACGACGAAGACGCTGAGGCACAGGCAGGTCAGAGCGAGAACTGTCCGTTTCATCGCGGCAAGGCTAAGCTCTGACATCCATGTCAGAGTCAAGTCGGAGGAGCGGTGCGGGGTCCCGGCGGCAACGAGGAAATTTCCAACAAAGCACGGCCTGACCTGGAGAAACGGTTGCGTTTGACGGGATGCTGATCAGTGCCGCCATGTTCGTTCCGGTTTCGTCCGGTACGGCAGGTAGAGGTGGTGCGTTGTCCGAGAGAACGAGCCGTTTTCATCCTCGGCGGCGGGCCGCTGATCACAACATGATCGCAAGAGTGTCGTTCGCCTGATGGCATGCCAAACCCTGGCAGACGGGTTGATCACCACAATCACGTCCGCCACGACCAGGGGCCTCGCATGCTGTTTTACCGTGCTGCCGTCGATTTGTCGCGCTCAACCCTGAACTACGTCGCCGGCCTCATCCGCCGGCACCGCAAGACGATCGGCTCCATCCGCCGGCTGCTCAACCCTGGACGGCAGGCCCTGCTCGTGCTGGTCCACCTGCGCAAGGGAGAGACGTTCCCCGAACTCGGCGCCGGATTCGGGATCTCGACGACGACGGCGTGGCGGTATGTGGCGGAGACCGTGATGCTGCTGTCGGCGCGCTCGCCCAAGCTCGGCCAGGTACTGCGCAAAGCCAAGCGCGACGGCCTGCACCACCTGGTGCTGGACGGCACGCTGATCCGCATCGACCGGATCGCCGCCGACCGTCCGTACTTCTCCGGCAAGCACCGCGTGCACGGCATGAACATCCAGGTCATCGCCGCACCGGACGGCACGATCCTGTGGACCTCGGGCGCGCTGCCGGGCAAGACCCACGATCTGAGCGCCGCCCGCATCTGGGGCATCCTGCGCGCGCTGGACAGAGCCGGGATCACCACGCTGGCCGACAAGGCCTGCCAGGGTGCCGAAGGCCCGGTGCGCACCGTACAAGGGCAAGAACAAGCCCGGGTCCCAGAAGCAGGCCAACCGCTCCCACGCCCGGCTCCGCGGCCCCGGTGAGCGCGCGAATGCCCGGCTACGTCTACAACGAGCGCCGCATGACCGTCGTCGGCCAGGCGGCCGCGTCCTGGGAGAACGAGGAGCGCACCACCGTCCGACCCGACCTGGTGCAGGTCCTGCCCGGCATTCCACCAGAGGTGCGCAACGCGCTGGTGCGTGTTGCGGTCTTCGAGGCGGTCGAGGCGGTCGAGGCGGTCGAGGCGGGCGCCCTGCGCGTGGTCACCGAGATCGACGATGCTGCCTTGGCTGGGCCAGGGTTTCTGCCCTCCCTCGGCGGCAGCCTGGTACTCCACGCCGATACCCAGCGGCGGTGGCGATGATGCGTGGCCGGTCGGCCGGATGATCGGCCGGGTGGTCGTCGGTCATGAGCGGCTCGTTTCGGTCCCGATCCACACGTTGCAGTGGGCGCACCAGTCGCGGGCGCCGGCCGTGTCGGGGAAGGTGCGGTAGGGCCCCAATCTTTTTGGGCCAGCGCCGCTCGAGCTCGGCGGCGTGCTCGGCCGGGGTCTGGGTTTCGGCGATCTCTTTGAGGTGGGCGTCCTGGGCGCGATGGGTGGCGGCGCGCTCGCGGGCCTCAGCCGCGCGTTTCCTGGTGTCGCGGGCCGATCGGCCGCCGGCGGCGATCCGGTCCAGCGGCACGGCCTCGCGCTCGCGGATCTCGGCAAGCAGGTGCGGTGGCGGCGCGGCGAACTCGTCCAGGACGGCGGCGGTGCGGTTGTGCAGGGTCAGCAGCTCGGTCGGTGGGTCCATCCGGACCAGGCCGCCGGAGACGGGCCGCTCCTCGATGTCGCGGCCGTGGGCCTGGGCGTGTGCCAGGGCCCACTTGGCCAGGGGGCGGCCGTCTCGTCGGGCCGGGAGGTGCCCGCCGGCGTCCGGTTGCAGGTGCGCGGCCGCAGCCCGTCGATCCCGTGGATCTCATCGGCACGATCGGGCGCTTGATCGCCCCCTCCCACTCCTCGACGGCCTGGCGGAACGTGGCGTGGGCGGACTGCCGGGTGACCTCCGGGACGTCTCCGATGTCCTCCCGCGAGGCGCCGCCGGGGCGGTGTGGCACCGGACGGCGACCTTCGTCAATATGCGTGGGTGGGGCCGAGCCCGGTGAAGAGGGCGTCGAGAATCCGGTCGACGTACTCATGAGTCAGTGGCTCCTGCGTGATCAGGAGCTGGAAGTACAGCGGCCCCGACAGGATCGCCATCGCCAGCTCCAGATCGAACTGCGGCGACAACTGCCCCTGATCCCGGGCCGCCCTCAACCGGGCGACGGTCTTGTCCGCCTGCGGCGCGATGAACCGCTCGTTGAGCGCCGCGGCGACCTGCGGCTCGTGCTGGGCCTCGCCGATCAGAGCCTGGAACAGGGGCCCGAAGGGCGGCCTGGCCAGCAGATCGACGGCCGCGTGAATCTGCACCCGCAGGTCGGTGACGATGTCCCCGGTGTCGGGATAGTCCAGGCCCGCCTCGTTCAGCGACAGCAGTGAGTCCAGCAGCAGCGCGCCCTTGGACGGCCACCGCCGGTAGATGGTGTGCTTCCCGGCCCCGGCGCGGGCCGCGACGGCTTCGATGCTGAGTTTGGCGTAGCCGATCTCCTGGCCCAGCTCCAGCGTGGTCCGCATGATGGCCTCGGTCCGGTCGGCGGCGCGTTGGCTGCGCTTGTCGGTCATGACATCACGATAGCGGTACGGCACGTGCCGTATTGACAGTTCACCTCCGCATTGGCATGCTCCTGAACCGGCACGGCACGTGCCGTACTGATATTGGGAGACTTCCATGAGATCGCCAACCACAGCGCCGGCGCTACGGCTCGACGGCCTTGCCAAGACGTTCGGTGAGAAGATCGCCGTCGATCACGTCGAGCTCACCGTCCCCCGAGGCTCCTTCTACGGCCTGGTCGGACCGAACGGCGCGGGCAAGACCACCGCGCTGTCCATGGCCGTCGGTCTGCTCCGGCCGGATGCGGGGCGCGCGCTGGTCGATGGCGTGGATGTGTGGCAGGAGCCGCTGCGGGCGCGGCGGCTGATGGGCGTCCTGCCCGACGGCCTGGCCATGCCGGAGCGGCTCACCGGCCGTGAGCTCCTCACCTACCTGGGACAGCTGCACGGCCTGAGCGCCGGGGAGGCCGACCGGCGGGCGGACGAACTGCTCGCCGTCATGGAGCTCGACGGCTCCGCCGAACGCACCCTGGTCGTGGACTACTCCACCGGCATGCGCAAGAAGATCGGCCTGGCGACCGCGCTGCTGCACGCCCCCAGGCTCCTGGTGCTCGACGAACCTCTGGAGGCCGTGGACCCGGTGTCGGCGGCGACCATCAAGACGATCCTGAAGAGGTTCGTGGGCCACGGCGGCTCGGTGCTGCTCTCCAGCCACGTCATGGCGCTGGTGGAGGAGCTGTGCGACACCGTCGCCGTCATGGCCAGGGGACGCGTGGTCGCGGAGGGTCCTCTCGGCGCGGTCCGCGGTGACCGTTCGCTGGAGGAGACCTTCGTCGGCCTGGTCGGCGTCACGGTCGGCGGCGGGGAGGGGCTGTCGTGGTTGGCGTCCTGATCCAGATGAAACTGGCCGTGCTGCGCCACAGCACGACCGACGCCAAGAGGGCACTCAACGGCCTGGGCTACAGCGCCGGCATCTGCCTCGCCGTCGCCACCCTCGTCCTGGCCTTCCTGGACTTCTCCCATCCGCGCCTGCTGATGGACCTGCTCGCGGTGACGTTCGCGCTGTGGGCGCTGGGCTGGATGGCCGGCCCCATCTTCGCGGGCGAACCGCCGCTCAACGGGGAGCACTTCCACCGGCAGCCCGTACCGCGCCGGACGTTGGCCACGGGCCTGCTCGCCGCCGCCCTGGTGGCCGTCACCACCGCCATCACCCTGCTGGCCTTCTGCGCGCTGGTCGTCTTCGCCGCCCGGCTGAGCTGGGTGGCCGTCGTGGTGTCGGTCCCCGCGGTGGTGCTGCTCCTGCTCCTGGTGGTGCTGCTGTCCCGGGTGGTCACGCTGCTGTTCCGCATGCTGTCCAAGTCCCGGCTGGGAGGGGTCGTCACCGCGACCGTCACGGCCGCGATGGTCTCGCTGGCCTCCTTCTCCTGGATCCTGGTCATCGGGGTGTCCCTGCTGCTGGAGTACGGGTTCCCGCCCGCCTTCTCCACCGTGGTACGGGCGCTGCCGTCCAGCTGGAGCCTGATCGCCGTGGAGGCCGCCGGTCGCGGCGACTGGGCGGGGACGGCGGGACCGCTGCTCGCCCTGGCCGTGGTCGTGGCCGCGCTGTTCCTGGCCTGGAGCGCCCTGCTCGGGCCACAGCGGATGGACCGCCCGGTGGTCCGCGGCTCCTCCGCGCGGCGGGCGGCCCGGCGGGGCCCGCTGTTCCAGGGCGACCAGGGGGCGATCTACCTCAAGGAGCTGCGTACCTGGTGGCGCGACCCGGTACGCACCCAGGCCATCGTGATGGGCCCCGCCTTCGCCGTCATCACCGCGCTGTTCCCGCTGATCTTCGGCTTCACCGCCTTCCTGCCGTTCGTCGGCGCGGCCGGCGCCCTGATGGCCGCCGCGACGTGCGCCAACTCCTACGGCCAGGACGGCACCGCGCTCTGGCTGACCCTGACGGTGCCGGGCAAGGAGAAGGCCGACGTACGGGCCCGCCAGCTGGCCTGGCTGACCGTCTTCGGCCCGCTGACGCTGGCGCTGACGCTCGCCGGATGCCTGCTGCACGGCGACGCCACCCTGGTGCCATGGGCGCTGGCCGCCACCCTCGCCGCGCTCGGCGGCGGTTCCGGCCTGCTGGCCTGGGTCTCCGTCACCGCCCTGGTGCCCGGCCCGGACCCGCACAAGAGCAAGAACTCGCCGATGGACCACGGTGATGTCACCGGGCAGTCCTTCCTGATGTTCTTCCTGGTCACCCTCGCGATCAGCCCCGCGCTCGGGGTCGCCTGGGCGGGCCACGCCCTGGACCTGCCCGCCCTGCTGTGGGCGAGCGTCCCGGTCGCCCTGCTCGCCGGCGTGCTCTGCCATGTGGCGCTCGGCTCGGCGGCGGCCAGGACCCTGCGGGACAAGGGGCCCGAACTGCTGCACCTGATGCGGTCGGGCAAGCCGGCCGCCGCTGCCGAGGAGACGGGCGAGGAGGCCGGCACGTCCCCGTTCGAGACGATGTCGGGCAAACACCAGGCCCTCATGTGGTCCGCCATGGCCGTGGGCGTTCTCGGGCTGTTCCCGCAGGGCCTGGTGCCGCTGGGCATCAAGCTCAGCGGCTCACCGGCCAAGGTGTGGTTCCTCGCGCTGCACGTACCCGAGCCGTGGCAGTGGCCGGTGATCGCCGTCATGGTCGCGATCGGACTCGCCGGCTTCTGGAGCGCCTACCTGGTGTACCGGGCAGCAGCGCCATCACCCTCATCGCCGGCCCCGACGGCTTCCCCGGCCTCGGCGAGCTCGCCACCGACCTCCGTGACGAGCTCGCCGGCATCGCCTGGATCATGAGAACGACCGGTGGCTCCAGGCGAACAACCCCCACGGAGGAACCCGTGCCCGGTCCGGCCCACAGACGGCTCGCCATCCTGGCCGCCGCAGCCCTCACCCTTACCGCCACCGGTTCGGTCTCTACGTCATGAGGGGAGGCCCAGGGGAGCGGCCGCCGAGGCCGGGTTCACCTGGGCGTTCGGCCGGGCGGACGCACGTGGCCGGACGGCGGGGTGAGCCGCGAAGCTGTGGAGCCCCGGAGCCCCGGAGCCGTGGGGTCGTGGGGTCGCGAGGGGCGTCCCTGCCGTCACAGCGGCGGCGCGTGGCGGCCGCCGCCGTGGTGGTCGGGTGCCGCTGGTGAGGTCAGGAGCGGACCAGGATGAGCGCGTCCGCGGAGGGGTTCGTGGCGCGGCGTTCGAGCGCCGTGATCCCGACCGCGATCTCCCAGAAGCTCCTGGCCACCGGCTTCAGCGCCGGCTTGTGCGTGATCCCGGCGGCCACCGCCAGCGCGCCCAGCCGCACGCAGCGGACGAAGTCGGCGTCGAACGCTCCCGGCCCGGCCAGGCCCTCCTCGGCGACGGTCCGCAGCGACGTGGCCACGTCGTAGGCCATGCGCGCCTCCGTGCCCGCCTCCTCCGGGTTCACCTGGTCCCCGCCCAGGCCGGTCAGCCGGGACAGCTCGGCGACGCCGTCGCGTACGGCGGCCAGCAGGGCCTGCGGAGGCCGCGGCGGGGCCCCGGACTTGAGCAGGTACGTCCGTACGAGCTGGAAGAGCCTGAGCGGCCGGCCCCGGCCGGGCTGCAGGATCGAGGCGGACGAGGAGGCCCGGATCTCCAGGTCGGGGGCCGGCTTGTGGGTGGCGAGTCGGCGGCACAGGAAGATCGCCATGCCGCCGACCAGGCAGGCGCGCCGGGCTCCGGCCAGGTCGACGCCGGCGGCGTCGGCCGGCCGGCGGTCGCGGGTGAGGCCGCGTACGAGGCTCTGGACCTGGTCGAGGTCGGACTTGAGATGGTCGGTGCGGTCGTAGACGAAGCGCAGGACCCGGTCATGGTACGGCCCGGAGTCGTCCAGGTCGGCCTTGACCAGCTCGCGCTCGCGCGCCCGCCGCGGATCGCCGGCGAACTCGGCGAGCTGGAACAGGTTGCCGAACTGCTCCTGGTAGGGAACGTTGCTGTTCAGGGCCTTGCACATGTACACCCGGTAGAGGAGGCAGGCGATCAGCGCGGTGTCGCGCACCTTGGCGTCCTTGAGATCTTCCTGCACCCGGTCGGCCACCTCCTGCGGCGTGGCGGTGAACGGGTGCGTGAGCGGGTCGGCCGCGTGCAGGTCCGGTGGCTCGCTCGGCTCGGCGACCCAGACGGGACGCGCGGCCGGGTCGGCGATGACGGCGAAGGCCGGATCGGCGGCCAGGTCGCGCGTGGGGAGCCGGTAGGCGGGGCCGCCGGGGAACAGGTCGTTGACCAAGGAGAGGAAGGACGCGACGTCCTCGGGCCAGATCAGCGAGGCAAGGCCGAGGCGGCGGTGCAGGTCGGGGGTGACGGGGCGGGAGCACACCGCCACCTGGTCACTGATGCGGATCACGGCGCGCAGGTGGCGGGTGACCACGACCGCCGACAGGAGCCGATCCCGCGCGGGGTCGCCGTCCTGCGGGGTGTCGAGCAGCTCTTCCAGCTCGGCGCGGACCTGGGGGGCGATCGGGCGGCCCTCGTCCACGCAGTCGAAGGCCAGCGCCAGGGCGGGCACCGTACGGGAGAGCAGGCACGCCCGCACGATGGCGGTGGGGTCGGCGCGCGCCGCGTACAGCAGGATCGTCTCGCGCCACCACGGATCGTCCACGGCGGCGGGCAGCCCGGGCTGCAGGTCGGGGTGGTCGTGGACGTGTGCGGCGGCCAGGTATTCCTGGAAGGTCTGGTGGGAGAAGGAGTAGGCGCCGGCCTCGCGTTCGAGCAGCAGGCCGCTGTTCTCCAGGTCGGTGAGCAGGGCGGCGGGGGACGGCGGGTCGTCCGGGGCCAGGCGGGCGAGTGACGCCTCGATCAGGGCCGTGGCCTCGGCGCGGGGCAGGTCGCGGGTGCCGCGCTCCATCATGGTGTAGGCCAGCTCACGCAGGATCCGCTCCTTGAGCTCGCCGTCCAGCGAGGTCCCGGGGCGCCGGACGTCGTGCCGCCAGAGCACGACGCGGCAGATCTCCGCGTACAGCTCGGCGCGGGTGCCGGGCAGGTCGCCGCAGATGCGGTGCACGTTGACGATCATGGTGAGGAGCAGCGGGTTGGCGGCCAGGTCGTAGAGCTGCGTGTTGCGCCGCAGCTCCGCCAGCAGGTCCTCGGGGCTGCCCTTGGCGGGGCCATGGGCCCGGTCGGCCGCACGGTACCAGGCGTGCACGAACATCGCTATCTGCCGGGCGGTGAAACGCCGGACGAGCAGCACGGCCGCGCTGTCGAGCGGGTATTCGCGGTAGCCGTAGGGCCGGCTGGTGATCACGAAGTCGTTCTGCGCGTACTGGGCGATCTGGCGCTCCACCCAGTCCACCACCAGGCGGCGGTGTTCCTCGAGGGTCACCTCGTCCAGGCCGTCGAGCATGACCACGCACCGGCCGCGCTCCAGCCGGCCGTCGAACCAGCCGGCCGGTTCCTGCTCGCGCAGGCGTCCCAGCCGGGCGGCGATGACCTCGGGCAGGCCGAGGTCCGGCTGCTCGACGATGGCCGGGGCGTGGTCACGCAGGTAGAGCAGGACAGGCAGGGTACGGTCGTGCGAGCACAGGCGCAGGGTGGTGTGCCGCAGCAACGTGGTCTTGCCCGTGCCGGGCGCGCCGATCAGCGCCAGCACGGCGGGGCGGCCCTGCTGCAGAAAGTCCCCGAGCGAGCGGCGCTCGTGGGAGATCGCCGGCAGGTCGGCGACCAGCGCGCCGCCGGCGGTCTCGCGGGGCGGGCGGGATTCGAGGCTCACGTCGACGTAGATCTGCTCCAGCTCCGGGGCGTCGCCCCGGATGATCAGGCCCTTCTGGTCGACGAACCTGACCGTCTCCCGCACCTGCCGGCGGTAGTCGCGTTCGAACCGCGACGAGGTACGCCGCAGCAGCTCGTCCGTACGGTCGGCCGCGGTCTTCACCCACCGGTCCTGCAGGTCGCCGAAGACCTTCCCGGCGAAGCCGCCCGCCAGCAGCACCAGCTCGTACCCGACGGAGAGCAGCACCGCCGCGGTGAGGTTCTGCCGCACCCACTCCCACAGGACGAAGCCCAGCGCCGCCGGCGGCGCGACGGCCAGCGCCAGCAGGAGCGCGCGGCCCAGCCTGGAGCCCACTCCGGAAGCGGGGGTTGCCATGCGGCCTCCCGTTGTGATGCGTCTCCCCGCATTATGGGCGGCGCGGGCGCTTCACCATCCACCGTTCTCGTGGATTTCCCGGTACGCCGCGGCCACCCCTCAACCGTCGCGCGCTCAGCAGTCGAGGCCGGGGCAGGTCAGCGCCAGGACCAGGCGGTCGCTGCCGTAGACGCCGTCGTAGTCGCCGCGGAACTCGTTGACCAGCCACATCTCCCCGCTGGCCGGCCAGTAGGAGACGTTCTGGGCGTTGCCCGGAGCGGTCGTCATGTAGTGCACGTCGAGCGTGGCACGGTCGGCGGAGAGCGTGACGCGGTGCAGGCACGACTTCCTGAACTCCCCGTACACGCTGGCCGTCCCGCCCGGCATGTACGTGACGGACGGCGAGCCTTCCGGGCACAGCCCGACCAGGACGCCCCGGCCGCCGGTGAACACGCCGCCTTGGACGTCCCAGACCGGGCTGAACCATCCCTCGGCCGGGCGTACGAGCCCGTCGGAGCCGGTCCTGAGCAGGGCCGTGCTCGCGTCCAGCGGCCAGCGCAGGATCTTGCCGCCGGAGCCGCCCTTGCGGTACTCGACGGTGGTGAGGTGGTCGGCGCCGGAGCGGTCGAGCGAGACGCCGTTCAGGCACGGCCTGGCCAGGTCGAGGCTCGCGCACACCGCCGCCGGGCCGAGCCGGTAGTAGCCGATCTGCGGCAGGGCGAAGCCCGAGTACGCGGCCGAGCAGGTGCCGCCGACGCAGCCGACGTTCCCGGACGCGGTGGAGTTCATCCGCCAGAAATGGGTGAGGTCGAAGACGCGGACCAGCCGGTCGCCGCCGGCCACGTCCGGGTCGCCGCCCGTGACGAGGAAGAGCTTGTTGCCGTACCAGGAGATGCCGTCGGCGTGGCTGGCGATCTCCCGGAAGCCGCCGGCGCCGCCGTCGGGCTCCACCAGCAGGGCGTGCCGGTACGGCGCGCCCACGGGCCCCCCGGTGACGTCCACGAACGTGACCCTGGCCAGCCGGTTGGCCCCGTACTCGTGGGAGGCGCCGCTGCGCCAGCTCACCGCGACGATCTTGCGGCCGGGGCAGCCCTCGCAGGGCGGGTGGAGCACCGAGCCGTTCATGCCGTCGCCGCTGCCGGTGATGCCCTGCGGGAACCAGTTCGCGGTGGTGTCGTCGGTGGCGTTCCAGCAGAAGCCGGTGACCGTGACCGGAAGCCGGAGGTTGGTGGGGTGGCAGATGGCGCGGGTGGTGTGGCCGCCGCCGATCACGGTGCTCATGCTCACCTTGGTCACCGGGAGCGTGGCGGCCACGGCGTCGCGGGCGGCGAGGGTGGAGGTGAAGGCCAGCGGGCGTACCTGGGCCAGCTCCGAGGCGGTCAGCGCGCGGCCGGTCGCGGCCTCGGCGGGGGCTGGGGCGGGGGCGGCGAGGAGGGCGGCGAGGAGGAGGAACAGGGCGGCCAATCGCGTGAGCACGATGCGTCTCCTGAGGGTGCTGCCGGCGCGCTTCGACCGGTGGTGCCACGAGCGGCGGTGCTTGGGTCGGCGGTGGCTTGGGTCGGCGGTGGCTTAGGTCGACGGTGTTTCGGTCAGTGGTGCTCCGGCCGGTGGTGCTCCGGCCGGTGGTGCCTCGGTCAGGCGGGTTCTGAGCCGGGTCGTGAGTGACTCGTCGAGCCCGAGGTACGCCGCCGCGCCGCCGTACCGTTCGCGCAGGTAGGCCAGGGTTTCCAGCATGCTCTCGGCGGTGATCTGCGCGGCCAGCCGGCGGGCCCGCTCGCCGGGGTCCGGGGTCAGGCAGGCGGCGGTGCGGGCGTAGTCGCGGGCGATCTCCTCGTCGGGGACGCCGGCCAGGGTCAGGGCCAGGGCGACGACGAGCCCCGTACGGTCGCGGCCGGCGTGGCAGTGCACGAGCACGCCGCCCGGCGGGGCGAGGGCGATGGCGGCGAGGACGCGGGCCATCCGGTCGGCGCCCCGGTCGAGGATCGCCCGGTAGATGCCCGGCAGCGTCTCGGCCATGGCCTCCAGGACGGTGTCCTCCTCGCGCAGCACCGGCAGGTTGCGGTAGACGGGGTGGCCGGCGAGCGGGCTCGGGTCGGCCGCGCACTCGGCGGCCAGCCGCAGGTCGATGAGGAGCCGTACGCCAGAGGCCAGCACCGCCTCGACGCCGGCCGGCCGCGGGCGGTCGGAGCGGAACAGGACGCCCTGCCTGATGCGCCCGCCGCCGGAGGTGGGCAGGCCGCCCAGGTCACGGGCATTCTCACATCCGGGCCACCGTAACGCGGTCGCGGCCGGCATAGGCATTCCTCTCTTACGAAGGTCTCCTTCATTAGTAGCACGATGATCGCCGGATGATCAACGTGCCGGCCCTGAAGATCCGGGCCGCCTTTGTAAGGTCTCCTCTGTTTTGCGGCGCTCGTCCGGGGTGGTGGGCAGCCCTGGCTCGGTGGGGAGCAGGTCACGGCCTGCGAAGACGCGGCGGGCGATGGTCATGGCGGCGAACACGCGTGGGAACGGTCATAGCGTGCGCTCAGGCCGCCTCGCCGCCGTGGCGAGAGGTGAAGCTCAGGATGCGGTGCCAGGCGTCGGCGCACTCCCGTGCCCAGTCACCGAAGGCCACATCGAAGAACGAATGCGGGGC
This sequence comes from Nonomuraea candida, assembly GCF_000725485.1. Classification (GTDB taxonomy): domain Bacteria; phylum Actinomycetota; class Actinomycetes; order Streptosporangiales; family Streptosporangiaceae; genus Nonomuraea; species Nonomuraea candida. Next base: position 16,354 of record NZ_JOAG01000052.1, read on the forward strand.
TCCGTCATAGACGTGCAGCTCATACTCCTTGCCGGCCCTGTCGAAGCCGGCCGCGAGCGCCTGGAATTCGGCCGGCGGGGTGGCGACGTCATCGCCGGCCAGCAGCATCAGCAACGGCGCGGACAGCGCCGCGGTGGCATCGCCGAAGAAGCGGGGAGGCCCGTAGAAGCCGATCGCCCCGGCCAGGTCCAGGCCGGTGGCGGCCTGCCGCCAGGAGTGGGCCACCCTTCCTGTGCGGCAGGCGGGCATACTGACGGATGTGAAAGATCGAGAGGATCTCGGGGCATTCCCACGGTCGAGACGTGCCCGGGTGACTCCGCAGAGCGTCGGCCTACCCCGCGGCGTCGGGGCCCGTCCCGCTGACCGGGCGAGCGACACGCTGGAAACGTTCAGCAGCGCTCCTCCGGCGCCAAGAGCCTGCGCCATCCAGCCCTCGGCGTGTTGCGCCTGCGGTACCAGAACTTCGTGCCGGTGGACGCACCACGCCAGCGCCTGGTCACCCTGATCCCGGAAGAACAAAGCGCGACCGAAGCCGCCATGCAGCTCCTTCGCCGCTGGGCCCGACCCGGCGAAGCCGCGCAACGCCGCCGCTCTTCGGCAGATCAGCCGCATGCGGCTGTGACCTGAACGGATGACGGCCGGTAGCGGCGCGATGCGTAGCCACGCCGAGAGGTGCGAGAGCAGCGCTTGTCCTCACCCATGTCACTGGCGAGCGGGCTGCCTCGTCTCCAGTACGAGACGGCGGCGCGAGGCAGATCGTCGGCCGCGGGACTGAAGGGTGGCGAACAGTGCAGACCGATGTGGTGGTGATCGGCGGGGGATACGCCGGCGTGATGGCGGCGAACCGGCTCAGGCGGCGCGCGGACGTGAGCGTGACCTTGGTCAACTCGCGCCGGGTTTTCGTCGATCGGGTGCGGCTGCATCAGCTCGTGGGGGGCTCGCATGACGCGGTCGCCGACTACGGTGACGTTCTGGCCGACGGTGTACGTCTCGTCGTCGGCACGGTGACCCGGATCGACGCCGCCGGGCGGGTTGTTCACCTGGCTTCGGGGGAGACCGTCGGCTACGACTACCTGATCTACGCGGTGGGCAGCGCCGCCGCCGATCCGATGGTTCCCGGGGCGGAGCACGCTCACCCCATCGCGGGTCTGGAGCAGGCGGAGCGGCTGCGGTCGGTGCTCGGCGCCGCTCCGGCCTCGGCCGCGATCACCGTGGTCGGCGGTGGCCCGACCGGTATCGAGACCGCCGCCGAGCTGGCCGAGGCGGGCCGGCAGGTGACGCTGGCGTGCGGCGGCATCCTCGGCCCCTACCTCCACCCCAAGGCGCGGCGCTCGGTCGCCAGGCGGCTGGCCCGGATGGGAGTCACGGTGCTCCAGGGCGACGGGGCCAAGGTGGCCGCCGTGTCCGCCGAGGCCGTCGAGCTCGCGGACGGCCGCCGGTTGCCCAGCGACGTGACCATCTGGGCAACCGGTTTCACCGTCCCCGGACTGGCCCGCGAAAGCGGCCTGACCACGGACGCGGTGGGGCGGCTGTTGAGCGACGAGACGCTCACGAGCCTGGACGACGAGCGCATCGTCGGAGCCGGCGACGCGGTGTCGCCCTCCGATCGGCCGTTCCGGATGAGCGGCCAGATCGCGTTCCCGCTGGGTGCGCAGGCCGCCGAAACGGTGCTCAGCCGGATCGCCGGGAGCGTGCCTGAGCCGGTCGACTCCGGGTTCGTCGGCCAGTGCCTGAGCCTGGGCCGCCGGTCCGGCCTTTTCCAGTTCGCCAACCGGGACGACACCGCGAAGAGCTACTACGTCAGCGGCCGGTTGGGCGCGGTGGCCAAAGAGATGGCCTGCAAGGCCGGGTTCGGGCATCTCACGTCCGAGGCCCGCAAGCCCGGGGGATACACCTGGCCCAAGGACGACAAGCGAACGGCACGGGTTCTGCAGGGCCGTTCCGGCGGCACGCCGGCGACCCGGCGTTGATCCCCTGGTATGGGGAACCCGCCACGGCATCATGGAACGGAAACACCGACAATGAGTGACAAGGCCGGCATCGACGGCGAGGGTCGCAGGGGAAGGCCGGCATCATGACCCGGGCAGAGGAGTTCGAGCGGCTGCGGCCCCTGCTGTTCTCGATCGCGTACCGGATCTTGGGGAGCGTGGACGACGCCGAGGACGCCGTCCAGGACACCTGGCTGCGTTACGTGACCGCCGAGGCCGAGCCCGCATCGGCCCATGCTTACCTGTCCACGGTCGTCACCCGGATCGCGATCGACATGCTGCGCTCGGCACGGGTGCGGCGGGAGGCGTACGTCGGCGAGTGGTTCCCCGAGCCGCTGCTCGAAGACCCCTACGAAGACCCCGAGCGCTCCGCGGAGCTGGCCGACTCGATCTCGATGACGGCGCTGCTGATGCTGGAACGGCTGAGCCCGCTGGAGCGGGCGGTCTTCGTGCTGCGCGACGTGTTCGCCTTCGAGTTCGCCGAGATCGCCGCCACGGTCGGGCGTTCGGAGACGGCGTGCCGCCAGCTCGTGGTGCGGGCGCGCCGTCACATGAACGAGGGCCGTCCCCGGTTCGAGGCCGACCGGCGCGAGCGCGCGGAACTCGCCGAACGCTTCTTCGAGGCGCTGATCAAGGGTGACGTCGCGGCGCTGCGCGAGGTGCTGGCGGCCGATGTGCAGGCGGTCGGGGACGGCGGCGGCAAGGCCCCGGTCTTCGAGCGGCCGATCGTCGGCGTCGACAAGGTGGCACGGGTGTTCGGTTCCATGGTGCCGGCGCTGTTCTCGATCGGCGGCACCATGGAGACCCGCCAGGTGAACGGGCAGCCCGGCGCCATCTTCCGCGACCAGGACGGCAAGGTCATCAACACGTTGTCGCTGGACATCTACGGCGGGCGCGTCCAGACGATCCGGGCGGTGGTCAATCCGGACAAGCTCCGGCACATGGGCCCGGTCGGCGACGCGTGGCGGATCGCCCGGGACACCCAGAGGGCACTGCGCGCCACCGACTGAGCCTTGCGAAGACGCGCCTGCGCACCTTGCCAAGACGCGCCCGGAACAGGCGGGACTCGCAACGCCACTGTCTCAGCCTCCGACGAACGTGACGGCCGCCGCAGGCCGGTGGCGAAGGGGGCGTCGTGGCCGGTGGCGGGGCCGTCCTCAGGCGCTCATTCCTCGCCGGGGCCGAGGGCGGTACGGTAACCGGGGCCGAGGGCGGCGAGGGCGGTGTCGAGGGCGGCGGCCAGGTATCCGCCGGCCGGGAAGACGACGGAGATCGCGGCGCCGCCGTGGACGGCCGCGATGATGGCGGCGGCGGCCTCGTCCGGGTCGAGCGTGTCGCGGATCTCGCCCTTGGCGCGCATCTCGGTGATCCCGCGGACGAGGTGGTCGTGCCATCGGCGGAGCACCTCGGCGACCAGCAGCCGGGCCCCGGGGGTCGCCGGGGCCAGGTCGTTCACCAGGACGCGGAGCGGGCAGGCGACGCCTGCCCGGTCGTACTCTCCGAGCACCTGATGGCGCCACGCGGCCCAGGCCGCCCAGGTGGTCAGCGGGGGCATCTTGAGCTGGAGGGCCGACACCGCCCGCGCGGCCTCGAACCGGGCGACGGCGGTGAGGAGCTCGTCGCGGCCTCCCGGGAAGTAGTGGAAGATCTGGCTCTTGCTCGCCCCCGAGGGCGCGCGCAGGTCGTCCAGGGTCGCCTCGGCGATCCCCAGGCTGAGCAGCGCCTCGGCGGCGCCGGCGACGATGCGCGCCCGCGTCGCCTCGCCCTTGCGCGTGGTCCCCTGCGGCACGGATCCACCCTACGGCGAAACCGGACTTGCTGGTCCAATTTGGAAATCGGACTCTGAACGGGTCATTCCGCCGATCAGAGAGGCCCTCACATGTCCGACGCCCTTCACCCGGAGCTCCGCCGGCTGCTCGACAGGGAAGCGCTCCGTGAACTGATCCACGCCTACGCCCAGGCCGCCGACCGGCGGGATCTCGACAAGCTGCGGCTGCTCTACCACGACGACGCCGTCGACGAGCATGGGCGGTTCTCCCAGGGGTCCGCCATGGAGTTCATCGACCGGCTGCCGGAGATCCAGAAGCACATGGCGATCCTGCAGCACCACATCACCACGGTGAACCTGAAGGTGGTGGGAGACGAGGCCGAGGGCGAGGTCTACGTCATCGCGTTCCACCAGGTCGATCAGGACGGCGCCAGGAGCGACTATGTGGTCCACGGCCGCTACCTGGACAAGTACAGCAGGCGTGACGGGGTCTGGAAGTTCAGCCGCCGCGCGCTCGTCGCCGACTGGATGTATGTCGCCGAACCGTCGGCCGTACGGCTCGACCACCCCTTCGTCGCCGGCAGCCACATCGGCGCCGCCGGGGAGGACGACCCCTCGTACGGGTACTTCTCGCTCCTGCGCCGCGGCCGACGCTGAGCCGGCGTCGAGGGGCGAGACCGGCGCCTCACTGATCAGCGAGATCAGCGCCTCCATGGCGCGGCCGCCTTGTTCGGCAGCCGTGATCGAGCTGCGGCCGGCTTCACCCCAGGCGGGTTGGTGGCGCGGAGGTTCTGGCGCCGGGCCGGGTCGCTCAACGACGGGCCATGCCCCGGGCCGGGCGTCATGGCCGGCCGGCTTTGCCCGCGATCACGAGCCCTCGGTCTCATGCCGGTCCTGGCGCCCGGTCTCATCCTCGCGCCGAACGGCATCGTCCCGGGGCGACATGGGCGGGGAGGAGGTCATCCGGGCGGCGATGCCGTCCAGGACGTATTCGAGTCCGGTCTCGAACTGCCAATCTGGATCCTTCTTGCGCCGGCCCTCGAAGATGTAGCGCTTGAACGCCGGGTAGCGCCCGGTGTCGAGCAGGTACGTGAGCTGCGGCGCCAGGCTCGTGTACACCTCCTCCTCGTCCGACCATCCCTGCCCGGCCATGACCTGCCGCATCGCGATCTCCGCCCCTGTCATGCCGCCTGTGTACGAGCTGACCGTGGCGGCGACGGCCATCGCGGTGTCGGGGTCCACGCCCTGCTCGGCCAGGGCGGCCAGGGAGCGTTCCGAGACCGCCGTGCGGTTCGGGGTGAGCGCGAGCGTCGCGCCCGCCGGCAGTTGCGCGAGCCACAGGTGCCTGAGCATGAGCCTGCGCGTGCTCAGGGCGATCTCGCGCAGCGTCTCCCGCCAGCCCGCCGTGCCGGACGGCAGCTCCAGCTCGGCGTAGACGTGGTCGACCATCAGTTCGAGCAGATCATCCTTGCCCGACACGTACCGGTACGCGGCCATCGGCGCCACCCCCAGCTCGGTTGCCAGGCGGCGCATCGTGATGGCGTCGAGCCCCTCGGCGTCGGCGACGGCCACGGCCGTGGCGGCGATCCGCCGCGGGGACAGCGTCTGGCGGGGTGTGGGCGTGGGGCGTTCGAGGCGCTCCCACAGCGAGGGCCCGTCCTTCCGTGCGGCCATGGGACCGCCTCCTCTCATCTTGTATACAACGTATCAGTAGTAGACAACGTACACAGCGATGTGTACGTTGTATCCCCATCGATACGTTGTATACCTTGAAGGGAATTCCTGATGAGCACCCCACTGCGGGTCGCGGTCCTGCTCGGCAGCACCCGCGACGGCCGTTTCGGCCCCGGCGTGGCGAACTGGATCCGGGCCCGCCTCGACCGCCGCGACGACATGACCGCCGACCTCATCGACCTGGTCGAGACGCCGCTGCCCACCGTTCTCCCGGTCCTGGGAGAGCCGCCGCGGGATCCCGATGCGCTCACCTTGCTGTCGGCCGTGTCCCCGAGGCTGGCCAGGGCCGACGCGTTCGTGATCGTCACCCCTGAGTACAACCGCAGCTTCCCCGCCGCGCTGAAGAACGCCATCGACTGGCACAACCGCGAGTGGCACGCCAAGCCGGTCGGCTTCGTGGGTTACGGCGGCTTCTCGGCCGGGTTGCGGGCGGTCGAGCAACTCCGCCTCGTCCTGGCCGAGCTGCACGCCGTGACCGTCCGGGATGCCGTCGGCCTGCAGGCGCCCTGGGCCCAGATCGGCGCGGACGGCGCCGCGTCCAGCCCCGGCGCCGACGCGGCCGCCAAGGCCATGCTCGACCAGCTCTCCTGGTGGGGCTTCGCGCTGCGCGAGGCCAGGGCCGCACGCCCGTACGGCGCATGATGAGCCGCCCCGTCATGAACCGGTCCCTCTACGTGGGCGTGTTCGGGCTGATGCTCGGCATGTTCCTGGCCATGCTGGACGGCCTCATCGTGGGCACCGCGCTGCCCACCATCGCCGGCGGGCTGGGCGGGCTGAGCCACCTGTCGTGGGTGGTCACCGCTTACCTGCTGGCCATGGCCGCCACCACCCCGCTCTGGGGCAAGCTGGGCGACCTCTACGGCCGCAAGGGCATGTTCATGACCTCGATCGCGATCTTCCTGGCCGGCTCCATGCTGGCCGGGCTGTCGGGGGACATCGGCCAGCTCATCGCCTTCCGCGCGCTGCAGGGGCTCGGGGCCGGCGGACTCATGGTGGGCGCGCTGTCGATCATCGGCGTGCTGGTCCCGCCCCGCGAGAGCGGCCGGGTCCAGTCGATGGTCGGGGTCATGATGCCGGTCGCCTTCATCGGCGGGCCGCTGCTCGGCGGCCTGCTGACGGACCAGCTGAGCTGGCGGTGGACCTTCTACGTGAACGTGCCCGTCGGCGCCGTGGCGCTGCTCGTGGTGGGGTTCGGGGTCCGGCTGAGGAGCGAGCGGGCCAAGGCCCGGATCGACTATCCCGGCGCCGTGCTGCTGACCGCCGCCATCGTGGCCCTGACGCTGGTCGCGAGCTGGGGCGGAGTGACCTACGCGTGGACGTCACCGATGGTTGTGGGCCTCGGGGCGGTGGCGGCCGCGTGCCTGGCGGCCTTCGTCGTGACCGAGCGGCGGGCCGAGGAGCCGATCATCCCGCCCCGGCTCTTCCGCGACCGGAACTTCACCCTGGCCCAGGTGCTCAGCTTCCTGTCGGGGGCCGTGATGATGGCGGTGACGTCGTACCTGCCGCTGTACATGCAGTTCGTCCAGGGCGTCACGCCGTCCGCCGGAGGGATGTTGCTGCTGCCGCTGATGTTCGGCATGCTCGCGGCGCAGCTCGCCACCGGCCGCCTGATCAGCCGCGACGGCCGCTACCGGCGCTACCCGATCCTCGGCGGCGCGGTGCTGGTCGCCGGCGCGCTCGCCCTGACACGACTGGACGTGAGCACGGGCACGACACTCGCCTCCGGGCTGACGGTGATCGCCGGGGTGGGCACCGGGCTGCTGATGCAGAGCACCATGCTGCTCACCCTCAACAGCGCCGAGCCGCGCGACATGGGCGCGGCCAGCGGGACCGTCACGCTGATGCGCACCATCGGCGGCTCCCTGGGGATCGCCCTGCTGGGCGCCGTCTACACCGGGCGGATGGAGGCCGGGCTGGCCTCCGCGCTCGCCTCCCAGGGGCTCGGGTCCGGGGCGGCCGGCCATCTGACGTCCGGCGAGCTGACTCCCGAGGCGATGCCCGCGATGAGCGGAGCACTGCGCGAGGCCGTGCGGGCCGGGGTCAGCTCGGGCATGCAGGGCGTGGCGGCCGGGGCGGTGGTGCTCGCGGCGCTCGCCTTCGCCGCCGCCTGGCTCGTCCGGGAGGTGCCCCTGCGCGAGAAGACGCCTTCACCGCAGAAGACCACTGTCTGAACGAATCGCGCCGAGCCCCTTGGTGGACGGCCGGGAAACGCCGCATCGCCGAGCTGGAACCGGGTTGCGGGCCATCCGGCCGGCGGTCGAGCTGATCCGGTGGAGACGGCTTCACTATCGGCCCATCACCATGAACCGCGGAGGAACGCCCGCTCAGGCCCGCAGCATGGCCCGCAGGTGGGTCGGTCAGGGGCGCTGAGCGCCGGTCGTCCCCGGGGCGGCCGGCGCTCGGTCACGTCCGGGCGCCGGTCAGGCGGGCCAGCTCCCACGGGTCGTGGGCGGAGAAGACGGTCACCTCGTCGCCGTGGTCGCGGATGAGTTCCCGCAGGCGGGCCTGGGTGCCGAGGCGCAGGTCGCGGTGGACCTCCGAACCGGTCTGCACGACGTCCAGCAGCGGGTGCGGCTCGGGTCGGTCCTGGAGTTCCCGGTGATAGTAGTAGGCGTCGCCGCAGTGCAGCAGCCACCGCTGCCCGTCGTGCACGGCGACGCCGGCGTGGCCCGCCGTGTGACCGCCGAGCGGGATCATCCGGATCTCCGGCGGCAGCCCCTGCGGCTGGATCGCGCCGAATCCGAACCAGTGGCCGTCGCCGCCGGCGTACGTGACCCAGTCGGGGCCGTGAGCCCAGTGGGCGGGGCGGTAGCGGAAACTGGGCGCCTCGGCCGTCGCGGCCTCCAGTTCGGCGGCGAGCACGTGGACGCGCGCGCCGGGGAAGTCGGGCAGGCCGCCGCAGTGGTCCACGTCGAGGTGGGTCACGATGACGTGGCGCACGTCGCCGGGCGAGTAGCCGAGCGCGGCGAGCCGGCGCACCGCCGTCTCGTCCTCGTCGAGCACGGGCTGCGCCAGCTGGACCCAGTCGGCGCCGAGGGTGTCGTCCGGGTTCCGTACGTCGTCGAGCCCGAGCCCGGTCTCGACGAGGACCAGCCCGGCGGAGTCGGTCTCGATCAGCAGGCAGTGGTTGACCGCGTGGGACGGCGGCGGGCCGTCGTAGGTCGCCTCGATGCGCCGTACGGATCCGCAGTTCAAGTGGTGGATCTTCATGGCGTCTAGACTGCTACTTGAAGCGCGATTCAAGTCAAGGAGGCGTCGATGCCCGAGGAGCTGCTCGACATCGCGGAGGTGGCGCAACGGTCCGGGCTGGCGCCGTCGGCGCTGCGCTACTACGAGAAGCAGGGCCTGATCGCCTCCACCGGCCGCAACGGCCTGCGCCGCACCTACCGCCCCGACGTCATGGACCGCCTGGACCTCATCATGTGCGCCCGCACGGCCGGTTTCGGCGTCGCCGAGATCCGCCGCTTCCTCGACGCCCGCCAGGACGACCCCGGCCTCCGCGAGCGCATGGCCGCGCGGGCCGCCGACCTGGACGAGCGCATCGCCCGGCTCACCCGCATGCGCGACAGCCTCGGCCACGCCGCCACCTGCACCCACGACCCTGTCGTCGAATGCCCCGAGTTCAAGCGCGCCCTTCGCGCGACCGGCCGCACTGTTCGGGCGAGGTAGACACGGCGGGCCCGGCCGAGGTGGACACGGCGGGCCCGGCCGAGGTGGACACGGCGGGCCCGGCCGAGGTGGACACGGCGGGCCCGGCCGAAGCCGTTCTCACGAGGATGCCAGCGCGCGTTCCAGCGGGGTGCGGAAGCGGGGAGTCACCCTGACCTCGCCGAGCCAGGCGGCCAGCCCGGCCGCCTCGGCCTCGATCGCGGCCCTGGCCTGCGCGCCCACGTCCTCCAGCAGGCGCCAGACGATCTCGCCGTCCGGCCGCTGCGCCCAGCCGCCCACGACCCGGCCGTCCCACCAGACGGTCGGCCCCACGTTGCCGCTGCGGTCGAACAGCTCGGCCCGGTGCTCACGCGGCAGGTACCAGTCGCGCGCCTGCCAGCCCATCGGCGTCGGGTCGAGCGCGGGCAGCAGCGCCGCCCACGGCTCGGGCGCCGCGACCGGCTCCTCGTCGCCGGGCAGCACGTAACCCACGCCCTCGTCCAGTTCCACGGCCACCGCGCCGGCGGCCGACAGCGCCCGGCGCACGTCCTTGAGCGTCCAGCCGGTCCACCACTTCAGGTCCGCCTCCGTGCCGGGACCGAACGCCGCCAGCCACCGGGTCACCAGCTCCGCCTGCGCCTCGTGCACGGCCAGTTCGGCCATCTCCGGCGCCAGGCCCCAGTAGTGCGTGCCGCTGACCCAGGTGCCGCCGGCGCGGGCCCGCCGTACCAGCAGGCCGTCCATCGCCATCAGCGCCAGCAGCCGCGAGCCGACGCTCACCACGCCCTCGTACGGCTTGCCCACGGCCACCCTGACCTGCTCGCGCAGCCGCGGCTCCAGCCTGCCCAGCTCGGCCGCCGTCGCGTCGCCCGAGTCCGCCAGCAGCCGCAGCACGGACGCCTCCACGTCCTTCAGCCGGGCCTCGTCCCAGCCGCCCTCGCCGAACGTCTTCAGCACCGACGCGCGCTCCCTGCGGGCGATGGCCAGCGCCGAGGAGTGGTGCACGACCGGCACCAGCTCCGCCGGCACCACGAACACCGTGCGACGCATGCCGGTCATGCGCACCAGCGTGCGGTCCGCGTACAGGGCCCGCTCGACCGGCTCGGGGCCGGGCGCCGCCAGGCGGGCGCCCGCTGACAGGAACACCGTCGCCGGGTCCGTGCCGTGCAGCGCCACCACGGCCGCCGCCGCCTCCTCGGGGGTGGCGGCCTTGCTCGCCAGCCGGTGCCGCACCCCGATCCGCGCCCGCCGCTGCACCTCAGAAATCCGCACAAACGCCCCCTTCTTCAGGGCGAGCCTAATCGCCGGATGACACCTCTGGAGCCAGGCCGGAGGGCGCCCGGGCCTCACCCGTACACAGGGCGCAGGCGGATGGTCGAAAGGCGTGGGAGCCGCAAGCCGCCCCGCAGCGTTCTGAACCCGTCCGCGAGGCGCACGGCGAGAGCGCGCAGGCGGTCGCCGGTGGAGCGAAGCTTCGCGTGGCTGGGCAGCGGAATGAACCTTTTGCGAGTTTGTGGCATCCAACCCGGCATGCACAAGATCCAGCGATTCGCCGCTCTGTCCGTGCTGCCCGTCGCCGCGGCGCTGATCGCGCTGCCGGCGCAGGCCGCCCAGCGGCCCGGTTGCCCGGTCCCGGCCCCGGCGGAGGAGAAGCGGTCACAGGCCGCCAAGACCGACAGGCCGCCCCGAGGCGCCGGCGCGATCAAGGGGGTTCGCGTCACGTACCTGCCGAAGGGGTTCACCTACGGTGGCGTCGTCGTCAACAGGCACGACGGCCTCACCGAGTACGGCTACCAGTGGCTCGACGACCGCAGCGAGGTCGACCCCAAGCAGCGGTCGTTGTGGGTGCGGGTGGTGTGCTGGCCCAAGGCGAGCAGGCTGGCCCAGCTCAAGAACGCGCCGTTCGAGCTGGGGACGTTCTCCGGCGAGACGAGGACCGTGCGGATCGGCTCCCGTCAGGTGCTGACCCAGGAGGGCGACGGCGCGCTGGGGAACGGGCGGTACGCGGGCTGGGTCGAGCGCAAGGGCGTCGTGGTCACCGTGATGGCCGGCCGGCCTCTCGTCCCCGAACTAGCGAAGATCATTAAGGGGATCCGGCTCTGACTCCGTTCGCCCGGACGCCTCGCACCACTGTCCCTTGACCGTCCGGCCGTGCCTTGACCGTCCGGCCGTGCCTTGACCGTCCGGCCGTCGCGGGCCGGGTCGGCATCACTGAAGCGTGTCCTGCGGATCTTTCGGCGTCCGTGCCTCTCGGGCCGGCCACGCCGTGCTCAATGAGCTCGGCGTGGCCCTTCTCACGCCGGCGCACGGCCGCAAGGGGTCTGTCTTCGAGGGGTACGGGTCCGGTGCTCGGCTACCGGGCCGGCTTGGCCCTGCCGGCCGGCCCGTCGCAGAAGACCTGCTTGAGCAGGTCGTCCCGCGCCTGGGGGAACGCCTCTGCCAGGTCGGGGGCGGTGTCGCCGTAAGTGATCGAGGCCGTCAGGGTCGTCTTGCCGTCGGGCGTGCCGTACAGCACCGACACGTAGCCTCCCGCGGTGCTGCCGTTGTGGTGGAGGACGGTGCCGCAGCCCGGGCCCAGGTCCTGCACGTATGTCCCGAGGCCGTAGCCGCCGAAGGGGCCGGCGCTCTTCGGGTGCGTCTTGCGCATCTCGGCCAGCAGCCTGGCCGGCAGGAGCTTGCCGCCGTTCAGAGCGGAGTAGAACGTGGCCAGGTCCTGCGTGGTCGAGATCATGTCACCGGCGGCGGCCGTCATGGAGGGGTTCTGGCGGGTGACGTCGATCACCTTCCACTGGCCGGCGTCGTCTTGGTAGCGGAAGTAGCCGTGGGGGTGCGGCCTGGGCAGCTCCGGCGAGGCGCCCGGCAGCACGGTGCCCCGCAGCTTGAGCGGGCCCAGGATCCGCCGCTTCATCTCCTCGGCCATCGAGTGGCCGCTGACCTTCTCGATCAGCAGCTGGGCCAGCGTGTAGCCGGTGTTGGAGTAGCTCCACTTCTCGCCCGGCGTGAACCGCAGCTCCTTGGACAGCCCGAACCGCACCAGCTCCTCCGGCTGGTAGGTCTTGAACCGGGCGTCCGCCCACTCCTTGCCCGTCGCCGGGATGCCCGGCTCGACCGACCCGTCAGGGCGGAACTCGCCGGTGTAGTTGTACAGCCCGCTGGTGTGCTGCAGCAGCATCCGCGACGTGATCCGCCGGTCCAGCTCGAACTCGGGCAGGTAGTCGGCCACCGGGGCGTCCAGCTTGATCTTGCCGTCGGCCACCAGTTGCAGCACCAGGGTCGCGACGAAGGGCTTGGTGCTGCTGCCGATGCGGAAGTGCCCGTTCGCCGGCGGTTCGGCCTTCGTGCCGAGCTTGCGCCGTCCGGCGCTGCCGGCCCACTCGCCACGCTCATCGTGCACGCGCGCCTGCACGCCGAGGAACCCGGCATCGACGATCGCCTGGACGGCCTTCTGCAGCTCCGGGCGGTTCTGCCCGGCGGCGGCCGTCGGCACGGCCCCGCCGTCCGCGGTGGCCACGGCGGGTGCGGCCGTCCCGGTCAGCAGCGCGGCCGCCAGCGCCGTGACCGCCACCGGCCGGAACGCCTTCGGCGTCCGGCCCGGGTTGTTCGTGACCCTGCGGGGGGATGCGCTCATAGGGGATCCTCGCTTCGCGATAGTACGTGTTCTGTGCATCCCGAAAGCTACGTTGCATTCGGCAGAGCGTCAATCTCAAGAAATGCGTTATCGCAGGTAGAGGTGGATAAATTGGCGCAACGACGCTGTCTCCGAAAGCGACACCGTGTTGCAATGAATGACGGCTAAGGCAACACTGGCGGCATGCCACGACGACGATTGACCCACCAGGAGCGCCGGCGCATCGCGGCCGGACTCGCCGACGGGCTCTCCTACCGCGAGATCGCCAGGCGGCTGGAGCGGCCGGCCTCGACGATCGCCCGGGAGATCGCCCGCAACGGCGGCCCCGCCGCATACCTGCCCCAGCAGGCGCACCAGGCGACGATCCAGCGGGCCAGGCGCGGCACGCCGGCATCCCCGCACAGGGCCACGCCGCCGCTCGCCGCGATGGAGCAGGAGATCATCGAGATGGCGGTCAGAGCGGGGATGCCGAGGACGGCCGCGCGCGTGCACCACGACCTGGCGCTGGCCGAGGACGGCAGGCGCACCGCGGCCGAGCTGGCCCGCCGGCTGAACGTCAGCCCGGCCTCCGTCTCCGTGGCCGTGAACTTCCTGGTCCAGCAGGGATACGCCCGTCGCGAGCGCGATCTCCGGCGCCGGCGCGCCATCTACGCGATCGACGACGGCGCCTGGTACCACGCCGTCGTGATCAGCAGGCAGCAGACCCTGGAGACGGTACGTGCCACGAGGGCGGTGGCCGAGACCTACGGGCTCGACGGCCCCGTCGGGCAACGGCTGGCCAAGACGGCGGCGTTCCTGGAACGCGTCAGCCTGGACATCATCGAGTCCGCCGACCGCTGGCGCCACCTCCTGACGCACCCGGCGCCAGGCCAAGAAGCACCGGGCCGCCCCGCCGGTCGCGGCTGAGGCCGCTCGCGACCGGTTCTGAGGCCGCTCGCGACCAGCGGGAACCGGCCCGCCGCGAGCAGGGCCACGAGAACGATGAACGCCCAGGGCGGCCGGAAGCCGCCCAAGCCCCGTTGCGGCTCTGGCTCCGGAGCCGGACCGCTCTCCGGGGCCGATCGATCCGCCGTGCTCGGCCGCGACCTCACTCTCTCCTCAACCGCACGCAGGTCCGCGGCGGCAGCCTGACCGGATGGTCTCCACACCTGCGCCCCCGGCGGTGAGCCATTCGTGGTGAACGGCAGGCCGGAGGCGCAGGTGTCCCTATTCGACAGTAAGACCTTCCACCAGCACGTCCTTCCGCAGAGCGGACGCGGTGGCGTCGGGGTCCAGCACTTCGGCCGCCAGGTGGACGCCGGCCGGTACGGAGCCGGACAGCACCGCGCGGGTGGCCAGCGCCATCACCACCCCGCTCAACGCGTAGGAGTCCACCGCTGTGAGCAGCACTCTCGTCGGCCCGGGCGGGGCGCCCGGACGGGGGCGCGCGGTGAACAGCATGACGTAGAAGGCGCCGAAGTCGGCGTTGTCCCGCAGGGAGGCGCGTACCACGGTCTCCGCGTGTGGTGCCAGTGTCTCGGGGCGGGCGTCCGGCACCTCGGCCCACGTCGCGGCCAGAGCCTCGGGGAGGCGGTTGGAGACGAAGACGTTGTAGGAGCGCACCTCGTCGGCCCCGGTGTCGGTGGCCAGGGTCTGCGCCTCGGTGGTGAGGTACGGCCAGGCGTGCACGGGCACCGGGAAGCCCGGCAGCCGCACCTGGTGCAGGGGGGCCAGCGTGCCGGGGGCCACCCGGCCCTCCCGCCAGGCCGCCATGGGCTCGCCGAACCTCGGCCCCCTGGTCAGCAACGCGTCCACGGCGGACAGCGGGGTGAAGACGGCGGCACCGCCCACGTACACGTCCAGGCGGCGCAGCGGGCGTCCCTTGGCCAGCAGCCGGGGCAGCAGGCCGGAAAGGCCGGGCATGACCCCGGCGGAGAACACCGCGGTCCGGTCACCGGCGACGCCCTCGCCGGTGAGCGCGTCCTTGGCGGCCAGCTCGCCGCCGATGTCCACGTAGTCGGCGCCGGCGGCGAAGGCGGCGCGGGCGACCGTGTCCAGCACCTGGTACGTGGGCCCCGCGCAGCTGACCACGATCCGGCAGCCGTCGCAGAAGGCGGCCAGCTCGGCCGGGTCGTTCAGGTCCGCCCGGACCGCGTGCGCGGGCGCGGGAAGCGAGGAGGCGAGGTCCGCGGCCCTCGTCAGGTTCCTGCCACCGACGCGGAGCGGCCCGAGGCCGTAGGCGGCGATACGCTGCGCGGCCGTGCGGCCGACCGCGCCGGTGGCGCCCAGGATCCCGATCACCGCTGGTCACCGAGGCGGGAGCGGACGACGGCGGCCACCCCTGCCACCGTGGAGTCGGACAGGAACTCGCGCACGGGCACGGAGACGCCGGCCTCCTTGGCGAGCCGCACGACCGCCCGCACCGCGAGCAGGGAGTCCCCGCCGAGGCCGAAGAAGTCGGCGGCCCGGTCGAGTACCGGCACCTCCAGGAGCTCCTCGAACACGTCGGCGACCGCCTGCTCCATATCGTCGGCCGGTGGCCCTTCCCGGTGGCGGACGGCCGGCTCGGGCAGCAGGCCGAGCCGCAGACCGGACGCCGGGCCGGGCTCGGTCTCCTCCGGCAGCCCGGGCAGCCGGTCCCAGCCGCTCCCGTCGGCGAGGGCGTCGACCAGCGCCACGAACTCGGCGAACGCCGCCGTCACCTGATCGGTGTCGAACAGCTCCTCGACCAGGGAGAAGACCGCCACCATCTCCGGGCCCAGCTCGAAGCAGCGGACTTCGATCGCCACCTGCGGCGTGCGCAGCTGGTGGAAGTAGTCGGAGGCGACCACCCGGCCAAGCGGTCCCGCCTCCTCCGGCGGCCCGCCGCCCATGGCCGCGTCCACGCCGAGCACGCTCTGGAAGACGACCGGCCCGACCGGCCGCCAGCTTCCGCGGCGGCGGGCCACCTCGCGCCCGACCTCGACCCCGGTGATCAGGTTGTGGGCGGCGTGCTCGCCGGAGGTCGCCTGCACGGTGGCGGCGAGTTCGGCGAACGTGGCCTCGGCGGCCAGGTCGAGGGGGAGCAGCATGGTCGCGGCGAAGGCGCCCACCACGCGTTGCACCTCGGGGTGGATCGGCAGCCGGTTGAGCTGGAGGGAGTTCAGCAACATCCGGCGGTGCCCGGCCCAGCGGGCCAGCACCACGCCGAACGCCGTCAGCATGGCGGTGGACGGGGTCACGCCCCGGTCGGTGCACTGCCGGCGCAGCGCCGCCCAGCTCTCGGCGCGCCAGCGGTGTTCACGGTTGCCCATGGTGACCGGCCGCACCTCCTGCGGGTCGGCGGCCAGCGGCAGCGCCGGCGGTCCCGGCAGCGTGTCGAGCCGGGACCACCACCAGTCCCGGTCGGCCTGCCATGCCTCGGTGGCGGGCAGGTCGGCGAGCGAGGTGACGTAGTCGCCGAAGTGGATGTCCAGGGGCGGCAGGGCGGCGTTCCAGTCGGCGACGAAGGCGAGCAGGTCGCGGCTGAGCACGCTGGACGACCAGCCGTCGAAGATCAGCAGGCTCAGGCCGAGGTGCAACCGGCCCTCGTCCCCGGGCAGCAGCGTGAGCCGGACGTCGATGCCGGGGCCGCGGGTGGGGTCGGGACCGCTGGTGCTCATCTCCTGCCGTACGTCGCGCAGCGCGGTGGCGATCTCGGCCGGGCCGGCCTCGCGCAGGTCGTACACCCGGACCTGGGGCACCGCGCCGGGCGCGTCGGCGGGCAGGACGTGCTGGCGGCCGTCGGGGGTGACCCGGGCCCGCAGCGTGGGCTGGTGAGTGGCGAGCCGTCCGACCGCGTCCGCCAGGGCGTCGGCGGCCTCGTCGCCGTCCACGCCGGTCAGCGCGTAGTCGAGGTAGTAGTGGGCCGAGTCGTAGGACAGTTCCCAGCCGTCCTGCTGGCCGACGAAGTAGCCCTGCTGGAGGGGGAGCAGGGGGAACTCGGCGTGCGGGTCGGGGCGCGGCGTGACGGTGAGCGGCAGCGCCCTGGTCGCGGGCGCGCCGCCGGAGGTGTGCCGGCGTACGAGCTCGGCCAGGTCGTCCAGCGTGGTCTCGACCCGCACGTCCGACAGGGCGAGCGCGACGCCGAGCCGCTTGCGGACCAGCGCCGACATGCGGACGGCCAGCACGGAGTCGCCGCCCAGGCGCAGGAACCCGACGTCGTGCGGGATCTCGCCGGGCGGCAGGCCGAGCAGCTCCGACCAGATCTCGGCCAGTTCCTTCATACGTGTACTCCCATGGTCGAGTGATCAGCGGGTGGCGACGAACAGGCGCTGCGACAGCGCGGTCAGCGGGTCCGCGGGGCGGGGCAGGTCCACCTCGACCCGCAGCCCGCCGCCTTCCAGCGCGCTCAGCCATTCCTCGCGGCTGAGGTAGGTACGGGTGGTGCCGGCCCGGCCGTCGAGCCGGCGCGGCGGCCCGTCGTGAGTGGACAGGGCGAACGGCATCGAGGTGAGCGACTGGGGGTGCTCGCGGACGGTCTCGATGAGCAGCACCCGGCCGCCGGGGGCCAGCAACGCGGCGGCCCGGCCGAGCAGGCGGCCGACGTGCGGGGCGTTGTGCGCCATGGTCGCCGCGACGATCAGGTCCAGCTCGTCCGGGCGGCGTGGCAGGTCGTGGGCGATGTCGAGCAGGGCGTAGCGCAGGAATCCGGCGTCGAAGCGGCGGCGCGCGGTGTCGAGGAAGAACGGTGACAGGTCGGTGAACAGGTAGAACTCGACCGGCCTGCCCGCCAGCGCCGGCAGCAGGTCGGCGGTGGTGGCGCCGATGCCGGCGCCCAGCTCCAGGATGCGCAGCGGCCGGGTGGAACGCCCGGCCAGATCCCTGATCACCTCGGCCGCGGCGGCATTGAGGTAGCGGCTGATCAGGTTGCCGCGGTAGACGGCCTCGGCGGTGGCGGGCTCGCCGTCCGGGTAGAGCAGTGCCTGCACGCCGACCTCGTCGCTCAGCAGGGACGGCAGCAGGCGCAGGGAGCGCAGCATGAGTTCGGCCAGCTCGGCTGGATAGCCGAGCGCCAGCCGCGCGGCTTCCATGCGGGTGCGGGCGGTGACGAGCTCGGCGCGGCGGGGGGCGTGCAGGTCGTGGAAGCGGCCTGCGGCGTCCCTGCCGACCAGGCCGGCTTCGTGGAGCGCGCCCAGCCAGTGGCCGGCGATCCAGCGGTGCCGCGGTGCGGCTCCGAGATCGCCCGCGATGGTGTCGGCCTCGTGCGCCGGGTCCTGGCCCGGCCCGGCGGGCAGGCCGGCCGCGCTCCGGCCCAGACGGCTGTGCCGGTGCAGGTGGGCCGAGAGGCCGAGCAGGATCAATCGATCCAGGTCAGCGACGGCTCCGGCCGTGCCGCTCAGGTCGGCACCGGCGATGGCAGCGTGCCCCGCGCCGTCGGCACGGTCGTTCAACGGCGACATGAGGCGAGATCGTACGAAATAACGGTAATCATTTTCAAGATCTAGACAAATCGGCGAAGATGTGTCGCAATGAAAACCGTTTCCATTGCCGTACTTGGGGAAGGGATCACCCTTGGGTTCCGCCACCGTCGAAGACGTGCTCGCCTGCCTGGCCGACGTACTGGAACTCCGGCCCTCCGACCTGGACCCTGACACCCCGCTCACCGCCTTGGGGCTGGAGTCCTTCACCGCTGTGCGCCTGCGCCGGCGGCTGCTGGAGGAGTCCGGGCTCGAACTCCCGCTGACGGCCTTCCTCGGCTCCGCGACCGCGCGGACGGTCGCCGCCGGCATCGTCGCGGACGAGCCCGCCGAGGGCGGCGAGTCCTTCCCGCTGACTCCGATCCAGACCGCCTACCTGGTCGGCCGGGATCCCGCGTTCCCGCTCGGGGGAGTGGCGACCTTCTACTACTTCGAGTACGACCGCGTGCCACCGGGCTCCCAGGAAGCCGACCTCGACCGTTTGCAGAGCGCGTGGAACCGGCTCGTCCGGCGGCATCCGATGCTGCGCATGGTCGTGGCCGCCGAGGCCAGGCAGACCGTGCTCGACCAGGTGCCGGACTACGTCATCGCCCGTACCGACCTGCGCGGTGAGAGCCCGGAACGGGCCGGGCAGGCGTTGGAGGCGTTGCGCGCGGAGTGCTCGCATCAGGTGCTGCCCGCCGACCGGTGGCCGTTGTTCGACCTGCGGGCGGCGTTCCTGCCGGACGGCCGTACCCGGCTGTTCGTCGGGGTGGACGTGCTGGCCCTGGACCTCATGAGCTGGATGCGGCTGATGAGGGAGTGGGGCCGGTACACGGCCGATCCCGAGCTGGAACTGCCCCCGCCGCCTCTCGGCTTCGCCGACCTCGTACGGCGCCGGCTGACGGACCCGGCCGCGCTGCGGCGCCGCGAGCTGGACTCCGCCTACTGGGCCCGCCGCGCTCCCGGCCTGCCTGACGGCCCCGCCCTGCCGTGGACCCGAGGTCCGGCCGAGTTCAGCGGCCACCGCCTCGTCCGGCACGCCGCGGAGCTGCCCGCCGAGGAGTGGGCGCAGCTGCGCAAGCAGGGCGCGGCGCACGGGCTGAGCCCCACCGGCCTGCTGCTGGCCGCCTTCGGCCTGGTGCTGCAGCGCTGGGGCGCCCGCGACCCCTTCTGCCTCAACACCACCCTCTTCGACCGCGACGACCTCGCCCGCGGCGATGACACCCCCGGCCTGGACGGCATCGTCGGCGACTTCACCAGCACCGTCCTGGTGGAGATCCCCGTCGCCGACCCCGGCCGCTGGTACGGCTTCGCCGGCTACGCCGCGGCCGTCAACCGCCAGTTCTGGACCGATCTCGACCACCGGGCGGTCTCCGGGATGGAAGCGCTGCGCGCCGCGATCGAGGCGGGGGAGCGCCCCCGCGTCACCGACCCGGCCACGGGCCTGCCCGTGCCCACCCACACCGTCGTCTTCACCAGCGGCATCGGCCTGGCAGGCCCGGGCGAGCCGCCGGCCGCCTGGCTCGGCACCGAGGTCTTCGGTGTCTCGCAGACGCCCCAGGTCATGCTGGACCACATCGTCTGGGACGAGGACGGCCGGCTCCGCATCGCGTGGGACGCCGTGGACGGCGCGCTGCCGGCCGGGTTCGTCGACGGCATGCTGGCCGCGCACGTCCGCCTCCTGCGGCGGCTGGCCACGGAGCCGGAACTGTGGACCGACCCCGCGCTCGGCTGGGACCCGTCGTTCCGCGCCGACGAGGACGTGGCGGGCGGGGCGTTCGACGGGGCCGGTCCACTCCTGGACGACCCGCTGCGCGCCGCCGCCGAACGGGCCCCCTCCGCGCCCGCCCTGCTCGATCCGGCCCGCGAAGTGACAGCGGGAGATCTCGCCGGGCGAGCCCTGCGCACCGGCCGCGCGCTGGCCGCGCTCGGGATCGGGCCGGGCGACCTGGTGGCGGTCGTGGCGGACAAGGGCGTCGCCCAGGTCACCGCGCTGCTCGGGGTGCTGGCCAGCGGAGCGGGGTACGTGCCCGTCGAACCGTCCTGGCCCGCCGGCCGGGTGGCTTCCCTGAGCGAGCAGGCGTCGATCCGGACGGCGCTGCTGGCGGCGGACGCCGACGACACCGCCTGGCCGGAACACATCAGCGTGCACCGGCTCGATCCCGACGGCGTGCTCCGGCACCCCGGCTCCGCGGAGCCGCGCCGGCCCGCGCCCGACGACCTCGCCTACGCCATCTTCACCTCGGGCTCGACCGGGCGGCCCAAGGGCGTGGCCATCGAACACCGCGCCGCCCGCACCACCCTCGACGACCTCGACGGCCGCTTCCCCCTCGGCCCCGACGACCGGGTGCTGGCACTGTCGGCGTACAGCTTCGACCTGTCGGTCTACGACATCTTCTCGGTGCTCGGCTCCGGCGGCGCCGTCGTCCTGCCCGACGCCCACCGTCAGCGCGACCCCGGCCACTGGCTGGAGCTGATGGCCCGCCACCGCGTGACCGTGTGGAACACCGCTCCCGCCCTGCTGGAGATGCTGGTGGAGTACGCCGAGCTGGAACCGGAGGCGGTGCGCGAGGCGCTGGCCACGCTGCGGCTGGTGTTCCTGTCGGCCGACTGGATCCCGGTGACGCTGCCCGACCGGCTGCGGGCGCTCGCGCCGGACGCCGAGGTGGTCAGCCTGGGCGGGGCGACCGAGGCGTCGATCTGGTCCATCTGCCACCCCATCGGACAGGTCGATCCGTCCTGGCCGAGCATCCCGTACGGCAGGGCGCTGGGTGGCCAGTCCTTCCACATCCTCGACGAGCACGGCCGGCCCTGCCCCGTGGGCGAGCCCGGCGAGCTGCACATCGGCGGAGACGGGCTGGCCCGCGGCTACGTCGGTGATCCCGGGCAGACGGCCGAGCGGTTCATCACGCACCCGATCCTGCGCCGCCGCCTCTACCGCACCGGCGACCTCGGCCGCTGGCGGTACGACGGGACGATCGAGTTCCTCGGCCGGCTGGACCGGCAGGTCAAGATCCGGGGCCACCGGATCGAGCTGGGCGAGATCGAGGCCACGCTCGACCGGCACCCCGCCGTGCGGCAGGCGGTGGCCCGCGCGGTGCCCGGGCCCGACGACCGGCCCAGGCTGGTCTGCTACGTGGTGCCCGCCGACCCCGCGGCGCCGCCGTCGGACGACGAACTGGCCGAGACCCTGCGGGCGAGCCTGCCCGGCTTCATGGTGCCCAACCGATTCCTGCTCATGGACACCCTGCCGATCACCGACAACGGCAAGATCGACTACGCGGCGCTCGCCAACCCCTACCGGCCCTCCGGGAGCCCGGCTGAGGTTCTCGTGCCGGATGGCGGGCTCCATGCGCAGGAGCCTCCTGCGACGCCGCCGCAGCCGAAGACGATCAGTGCCACGGTCACCCATGGGCTGCGGATCAGCCTCACCGTGTCGCCCGACGGGGTGATGGAGCTCGTCGTCGAGGGTGGCACAGAGGGGCAGCCCACCCCTGACGCCGAGGGTGGCGCAGAGGGGCAGCCCGCCCCTGACGCCGGGGGTGGCGCCGGCAAGCCGCTCACGCGTGATCTCGCCACGACGATGCCGCCCGCCACACCCGGCGCCGGCTCACGGCCCGCGTCCCGGCGGAAACCGCCGGCTCCCGCCCCGGCCGCGCCGCAGGCGGGCTCCGATCCGCAGGTGGAGCGGGCCGTGGCCAGGGTTTTCAGCGAGCTGCTCAAGACGCCGGTCGACGTGAACACGCCCTTCTTCCGGCTGGGAGCCTCGTCCCTGACCATGGTGCTCGCCCACCGCACCCTCAGAGCCGAGCTCGACGAGGAACTGACGGTGGTGGACATGTTCGCCCGGCCCACGGTCAGGGAACTGGCCACCTTCATCACCGCCCGCAAAGAGGCCTCCCGCGACGCCGCCCCTCCGCCGCCGGACACCTCGCCGCCGGACATGTCGCGGCCGGACATGTCGCCGCCGGCATCCGGGCCGGCCTCTGACCAGGCCGCCGCCCGCCGCGCGGCCCGGGCGCGTGCGGCGGAGCTCGCCGGATGACCGCCGCGCACCATCGCATCGCCGTCGTCGGCCTGGCCTGCCGCTTCCCCGGCGCGCCCGACGCCGAAGCGTACTGGGAGCTGCTCCGGGACGGCCGCGAAGGGCTGACCAGGTTCACCGACGACGAGCTGGCCGCCAGGGGCGTGCCGGGCAGGCTACGGGCGCACCCGGGCTTCGTCCCGGTGGGCGGGCTCATCGAGGGGCAGGCGGACTTCGACCCCGAGCCGTTCGGATTCACCGACGCCGAGGCGGCCCTGCTCGACCCCCAGCACCGTCTGTTCCTCGAATGCGCCTGGCACGCGCTGGAACACGCCGGTCACGGCGGCGGACGCGGAGCCGGCGCGGTCGGCGTCTTCGCCGGCGCCATGCAGAGCGCCTACCTGGCGAGCAACCTCGCCGGCCGCTGGAACCCGACCGGCGCGGGACGGGACCCGCTCGGCAGCCTGCAGACGGCGATCTCCACCCAGGCCGACTACCTGCCGCTGCAGACGGCCTACCGGCTGAACCTGACGGGCCCCGCGGTGGCGGTGGCGTCGAGCTGCTCGACCTCGCTGGTCGCCGTGCACCTGGCCGCGCAGTCGCTGCTGTCCGGCGAGTGCGACACGGCGCTCGCGGGCGGGGTGTCGCTGATCGTGCCGCAGGGCCAGGGATACGTGCACGTCGCCGGCGGCGTGTACGCCGCGGACGGGACGACCAGGCCCTTCAGCGCGGACGGCACCGGCATCGTCTACAGCCAGGGTGTGGGCGTGGTGGTGCTGCGCCGCCTGGACGACGCGCTGGCCGACGGCGACCCCGTGCTCGCGGTGCTGCACGGCTCGGCGGTCAACAACGACGGGGCCGACAAGGCGGGGTTCACCGCGCCGTCCATGCGCGGGCAGGCCCGGGCGGTGGCCGAAGCGCTCGCGGTGGCCGGAGCCTCACCGCGCGAGATCGGTCTCGTCGAGGCGCACGGCACCGCCACCGCGCTCGGCGATCCCATCGAGGTGGCCGCGCTGCGGCGGGTGTTCGGCGAAGCCGGGCCGGCCTGGTGCGGGCTCGGCTCGGTGAAGGGCAACATCGGGCACGCCAACTCGGCCGCGGGCATCGCCTCGTTCATCAAGGCCGTCCTGGCCGTACGGCACCGGGTGCTGCCCGCGTCGCTGCACGCTCAGCCGCTCAACCCGCTGCTCGGCCTGGAGGACTCGCCGTTCGACGTCGTCACCGAGACCCGGGACTGGGACACGCCTTCCCTGGCAGGGGTCAGCTCGTTCGGCATCGGCGGCACCAACTGCCACGCCGTGCTCGGGCCGGCCCCTCAGCGTCCGCCCGCCCCCGCCGATCGGCGGCCCCAGCTGCTGGCCGTCTCGGCCGCCACCCCTGAAGCGGCGCTCGCCACCGCCCGCGCCGTCGCGTCCCGGCACGAGCCCGACGCGGCCGATCTCGCGTACACGCTGGCCACGGGACGAGTGGAGCTGGCCTACCGGGTGGCGGGCGTGGGCCGGGCCGGCCTGGCCGCGGCGGCCCCCGTCAGGGCCGCCGCCCCGCGCCTGGTGTTCACCTTCCCCGGCGCGGGCAGCGCCTATCCGGGGATGGGCGGCGAGCTCTACCGGGACGAGCAGGTCTTCGCCCAGGCCGTGGACGAGTGCGCGGAGCTGCTGCGCCCGCTGCTCGGCGCCGACGTCCGCGACGCCATGGATCCGGCGATCGCCGAGTCACGCCTGCGCGACGCCGGATTCGGGTTGCCGGCCGTCTTCGCCGTGTCGTACGGGACGGCACGGTTGCTGGCGTCGTGGGGCATCGTGCCCGACGCCCTCGTCGGGCACAGTCTCGGCGAGTGCACGGCCGCGGCCGTGAGCGGCGCGCTGCCGCTCTCCGAAGCCGCCAGGCTGGTCGCCGCCCGGTGCGCCGCCGCGGCCAGAGCCGCCGGCGGCGGCGCGATGCTCGCGGTGCCGCTCGGCGAGGACGAGGTGGGCGAGCTGCTGTCGCACCACCGCGACCTCGATCTCGCCGCCGTCAACGCCCCGGCCGCGTGCGTGGTGTCCGGGCCCGCGGCGGCCATCGACCGGCTGGCGGACGAGCTGCGCGGACGTCGCATCAGGGGCACGCGGCTGCGGGTGGACGCGGCGATGCACTCCCGGCTGATGGAGCCGGAGCTGCCCGGCCTGGGCGCGGCGCTGGCCGGGCTGACGGGCGGCGCCCCCACCGTGCCCGTGTTCAGCACGGTCACCGGCGCCTCGATCGGCGCCGAGCTGGCGGACGCCGGCCACTGGACGCGGCAGCTGCGCGAGCCCGTACGGTTCGCGCGGGCCCTGCGGGCGGCCCTCGGCCGCGCGGACGAAACCGTGGTCCTGGAGGTCGGACCGGGAAGCGCCCTGTCCGCTCTCACCCGCAGGAACGCCCTGCCCGGCGTGCGGTCGGTGGCCACCACCCTGCCGGCCGACGAGCCGGAGTCGACCGGCCTGCGGGCGGTCGCCGGCACGCTCTGGGCCCATGGCCGGCCGGTGGACCTGGCCGCACTGCCCGGTGCCGGACGGCGGCGGGTGCACGCGCCGGGGTACGCCTTCCAGCGCCGCCGCCTGTGGATCGACCCGCCTTCCCCGGACACGTCGTCGGAGATCGATGCGGACGAGCCGCTGCAGGTCCCGGTCTGGACCCAGATCGTCCCCACCGGGCCGGCCCCGATCCCGGCCGGGCGCTGGGCGGTGATCGGCGCCGGCGCGCTGGCGGACGAGCTGCGTGACCGCCTGGAAGCGGCCGATCCCCCGGGTCCCCTGGCCGGGCTGGTCGTGGTGGCCGCGGCCGCCGAGCCGGACGTCGACGCCCTCTCCGCCGCCGTACTGACGTTCGGCGAGGTCGCCGCCACGGCGGCGGAGCAGCCCGGCGGGCCGTGCCTGCTCCTGGTCACCCGCCACGGCGAACAGGTGGGGGGCGACCCACCACCCCACCCGGTCCAGGCGGCCGTCCGCGTGCTCCCGCGGGTGCTGGGCCAGGAGCAGCCCGGCCTCCGGTGGGCCACGCTCGACCTGGGCACGCCGGCCGATCCCGCCGCCGACGCAGGCACCGTGCTGGGTGAGCTCGCCGCCCTCGTGAGCGGGGAAGGCGCGGGAACGGAGACCGTCCTGCGGGGCGCCTCCAGGTGGCGGCGACACCTGGCACCGTGGGCCCCGCCCGTCACCGAAGACGGCGCCACACCGCCGGGCACCGTGCTGATCACCGGCGGCCTCGGGGCGGTCGGTCAGCTGTTCGCCGGACACCTCGCCGCCCGCGGGCATCGTGTGGTCGTCACGTCACGTACGGCGGATCGCCGCGGAACCGCGCGGGCGGACGTACGGGTCTGCGACGCCACCGATCCCGAAGCGACTGCGGCCCTGATCGAGGAGCTTTCCGCGGACGGGCCGATCGAGCTCGTCGTTCACGCGGCAGGCGTGGTCGCCGGGGCGAGGCTGGACCCGCTGCGAGCGCTCGACGCCGAGCAGGCCACCGAGCACGTACGGGCCAAGGCCGGGGGAGTGCTCGCGCTCCGGGACGCGATCGCCGCGCTGCCGGCGGAGCGCCGTCCCCGGACGGTGCTGCTCATGTCCTCGGTCACCACGCTGGTCGGTGGCGTCGGCATGGGCCCCTACGCGGCCGCCAACGCCGCGATGGACGCGCTCGGCCTCGCCGCGCCCGGCCCCACCCGATGGGTGAGCGCGGTCTGGGACGGATGGCGGGTGGCCGAGGACGGCGCCGAGGCGACCGTCGTCCTCGCCGGCGCGCTGGACGCCGCCACCGGCGCCAAGGCGCTGGACCGGCTGCTGGCCGCGCGCGAGCACGGCACGCTGCCCCCGATCGTGTCGGTCGCCGCGACCGATCTCAACCCGCGCATCGCCGAGGCGGCCCGGCCCAGGACGGTCGCGGCCACCGGCGGCGACGTGGCGCGTCTGTCCCCGGCCGAGCGGGTGGTGGCCGGGCTGTGGTCGGAGCTGTTCGGCGTCTCGGTGACCGACCGCGACGCCGACTTCTTCGCGCTCGGCGGCCACTCCCTGCTGGGCGTGCGGATGCTGGCCGCGCTGGGCGAACGCTTCGGTGTACGGCCGGGAATGCGGGACCTGCTGAGCGCGCCCACGGTGGCCGGCATCGCCAAGCTGATCGAGTCGGCGGGCACCCGGCCGGAGCAGGAGGCCACGCTGGAGGAGGACGTTCTCGACGGCGACGGCACCTTTGCCATGACCCGCGTCCAGCACGCCTACTGGATCGGACGGGACGGCGGCTATCAGTGGGGAGACCTGCCCTGCCACTTCTACCTGGAGTACGACTGCCATGGCCTGGACCTCGCCCGTTTCGAGGAGGCGTGGAACCAGGTCGTGAACCGCCACCCCATGCTCCGCGCCGTGGCCACCCCCGAGGGACGGCTGCGCGTGCTGGACGACCTCCCGCGCTATCGAATCCGGGCGCACGACCTGACCGCCATGCCCCCGGAGCGCCGGGCGCAACGGCTGGCGGTCCTGCGCGAGCGGCTGTCCACCAAGCCCGGCCCGCCCGACCGCTGGCCGCTGGCGCAGATCCAGGCGGCCCGGCTGCCCGGCGACGTGATCAGGCTGTTCATCGGGGTGGACGTACTCATCTGCGACGCCGCCAGCTGGTGGATCATCGAGTCCGAGCTGCACGCCCTCTACACCGGCCCCGGCGTCCCGTTGCCCCCGCTGGACCTGCATCCGGCGGCCTGCTCCGCCGCCCTGGAGCGCCGGGGCGACGAGCGCGCCGCCCGCTACTGGCGCGAACGCCTCGAAACGCTTCCCGGCCCGCCCCGCCTGCCGGTCCGCGACCCGGACGGGAAGCCTCCCCGGTTCGTACGCCGGTCCGCACGGCTCGGCGACGAGGAATGGGCGGCCTTCCGCGAGGCCGCCGCCCGGCACCGGGTCACTCCGGCGGCGGCGCTGCTGACCGTCTACGCCGACGTCCTGGCGCGCTGGTCGGGCTCGGCCGGGTTCTGCGTGACCCTGACCCTCTTCGACCGCCCGGCCATCCACCCGCACGTCAACCGGGTCGTCGGCGACTTCACCTCCCTGCTGTTGCACGAGGTGCCCGCCGAGCCCGCCGCCACCTTCGCCGACCGGGCGGCCGCCACCCAGGAGAGGATGTTCGACGACCTGGACCACCGCGGCTTCTCCGCACTGGACGTGCTCGCCGAGCAGGCCGCCAGGACGGGACGGGTGCGGCCGGTGCCCGTGGTGTTCACCAGCGCGCTCGGCATCACGGACATGGTGGACGGCGGCGGCCACCTGGAGTGGGCGGGCGAGCAGGTGTACGCGCTCTCGCAGACCCCGCAGACCTGGCTCGACCACCAGGTGCTCGAACACGACGGCGAGCTGCGCCTGCAATGGGACGCGCTGGACGGCGTCCTGCCCGGCGACGAGCTGGAGGCGGCGATCGCCGGGCACGTGGCCCGGGTGCGTGAGCTGGCCGGATCTCCCGCTGCCTGGACCCACGGCGAGCCCGGGCACGCCGTTCCCTCGTCCGGCCGCGTCACACCGTCACCCGGCGCGGCCTCACCACCTCCGGGCCACGAGCCCGCTCCCCGAGCGGCGGTGGCCGAAGCGAGTCCGGTGCGCGACATCGTCCTGCCGCTGCGGGCCGAGCCGGGCGGCCCGGCCCGCCCCACTCTGTACCTCGCCCACCCCTCGGGCGGCGACGTGCTGTGCTACGCCGAGCTGTCGCGGCTGCTGGATCCCCGCGTGGACGTCGTGGCGCTCGCCGACCCCGAGCTGGCCGGCGCGTACGGGCCGGGACCGGAGACCGTCGAGGGCATCGCCGAGCAGTACGTGCGCGCGATCGACGCCTCCGGCGGCCCGGGACAGGGCCCCTGGCTGCTGGGCGGCTGGTCGATGGGCGGCACCGTGGCCCAGGAGATGGCCCGGCACCTGCACGCCGGCGGCCGGCGCACCGCGCTGCTGGCGCTGCTCGACTCCAACGACCCCGCGCTCATCCGCGAGGTTCCCGGCCGCGACGCCGCCGAGATCGAGTGGGAGGTGACGCTCCGGCACCTGCATGCCCTGGAGGCGTACCTCGGCATCGACCTGAGCATCGGTGACGTGCCGCAGGAGCGGCGCATGGCCGCGGTCGCCGACCGGCTGCGCGAGCACCGGCTGCTCGGCCGCGGCGAGGACCTGGCGGGGCGGGTGGCCGTGTTCGCCAGGCACCTGCGCGCGCTGGCCGCCCACACCCCGCGGCGGCTGGCCGACCCGGACACGGTCACCCTGCTGATCCGTGCGGAGCGGCCCGCACCTCGCAACTCGGGCATCGGGATGGGCGTCGATGACACCCCGCCGGACCGGCCCGACCTCGGCTGGGGACGCTACCTGGCCGGCCCGGTCGAGGCCGCCGGCGTCGAGGCCCATCACTACGGCCTGCTGCATCCTCCCGTGCTGCCCGCCGTGGCCCGGTTGATCAACGCCGCGCTCGACAGGGCGCTGGCGCGACTTCGCGAAAGGTAACCATGCACACCCAGCTCCGCCGCCGGTCAGCGGCGGTCGTCACCGCGGTCGCCCTCCTGGCGGGCTGTTCCGGGACCGCGCCCGGCACCGCACCTGCCACCACCGCCTCTCCATCGGCCACCACAGCGGCTGCCACCGTGCGCTATGCCGCGCCGGGCTCGCCGTCCAACGCCGTCACCGACCCGCACGGTCTGCTGCCCGGTGAGAGCGACGTGGTCAGGATGGCCCTGACCTACGACGTCCTCACCGTTCCCGGCGCCGACGGCGCCACCAAGCCGCGCCTGGCCACCGAGTGGCGGCCCGACGCCACCCTGACCAAGTGGCGCATCACCATCCGCGGCGACGCCACCTTCTCCGACGGTCGCCCGGTCAAGGCGGCAGACGCGCTGTTCTCGCTGCGACGGATGGGCAAGAAGGCGGCGGAGAACTTCGGCCGCATGGCCATGTTCGACCTCGAAGCCGCCAAGGTGATCGACGACACCACCTTCGAGCTGGTCACCACGAAGCCCTACGCCGAGGTCGGCAAGGCACTGGAGGGCGCGACGTTCGTCGTGCCGGAGGGCAGCGACGACTTCAGCAAGCCGGTGCCGGGCTCCGGCCCGTTCCGCCCCACCGGCAAGGGCGGCGCCCAAGCCGTGGTGTACGAGCGCAACGACGACTGGTGGGGTCCCAAGCCGCCGGCCGAGACCATCGAGGTGCGCGCGGTGCCCGACCCGCAGGCACGCGCCCAGGCACTGCTGTCCGGCCAGGTCGACCTGGCCGGGGGAGTGCCCGCCACGCTGGCCAGGCAGCAGGAGGGCAACAGCGCGGTACGACTGCTGCGCCGGCCGGGCGCCACGCTGTACCCGCTGGTCATGCGCACGGACACCGAGCCCTTCGACGACCCGCGGGTACGCCGGGCCGTCCGGCTCGCCCTCGACCGGCAGCAGCTGCTGGACACCGTCTTCCTCGGCTACGGCGAGGTCGGCAACGACCTCATCACCCCCAAGGACCCGACCAGCCCGGCGACCCTGCCACAGCGCACCCGCGACCTCGCCCAGGCCAAGAAGCTGATGGCAGAGGCGGGCCTCGCGGACGGCGCCGACCTCACGCTGCACACCACCACCGCCTACCCGGGCATGGACGGCGCCGCCACGCTGATCGCCCAGCAGCTCGCCGAGATCGGGATGCGGGTGAAGGTCGCCGTCGAGCCGGCCGACACCTATTTCTCCGCCGTCTACGCCCGCAAGCCCTTCTACGTCAGCTACCTGGGCGGCATCCCGTTCCTCGACGTGGCACGGGTGGCCCTCACGCCCGGCTCCCCGACCAACGAGACGGCGTGGCAGGACCGCACCTGGTCGGCGGGGCTCGACAAGGCCCTGGCCGAGCCGGACGACACCATCAGGCGCCGGCTCCTGGGCGATCTGCAGGCCGACCTCCGCGACCAGGGCGGTTACGCGATCTGGGCGCTCAGCGACCGCCTCGACCTGGCCAAGGCCGGGCTCAGCGGCGTGCCCGAGGGGATCGGCTTCGCCTCGGCCTTCATCGACCAGGTGAGCCTGGACGGCTGAGATGGCCCGACTGCCGTGGCCCGCCCGCGCGCTGGCCAGGGGTGTCCTGCTGATGGCCGCCGCCTCGATAGTGATCTTCCTGTGCACGGCGGCGCTGCCGGGTGACGCGGCGGACGTCCTCGGCGGCGGCCGGGCCGCTCCCGGGGAGCTGGCCCGGTTGCGGGCGGAGCAGGGGCTGGACCGCCCTCCGCACGTCCGCTACCTGGACTGGCTGACGGACGTGCTGAGTGGCGATCCGGGAGTGTCGCTCATCACCGGCCGGCCGATCGGTGAATTGGTCGCGCAGCGGGCCGGCGTGACGCTCGCTCTGGCCGTGGCGGCACTGGCGGTCGGCGTGCCCCTCACGGCGGCCCTGGCCTGGGCCGCCGTGCGCGGCCCTCGGTGGCTGCGGCAAACGGCGAACGCCGTCATCGTGGCAGGCGCGGCGCTGCCTCAGGCCGTGGTGGCCGCAGCGCTGGTGGCCTGGCTGTCGGCGGCGTGGGGGCTGTTCCCGCCGGTCTCGATGCTGCCCGCCGGAGAGCCGGCCTGGAGCCGGCCCGATCTGCTCGCGCTGCCCGTGCTCACGCTCGCGCTCCCGATCGCCGCGTACGGCGCCGCCCTGCTCCGCGGGGCGATCGCGGACGTGATGGCCCGGCCCTACGTGCGTGACGCCGAGCTGCGCGGCCTTCCGCCGGCCGCGATCGCGCTCCGGTACGTGCTGCCGATGGTCGCGGCGCCCGCCACCCGGCTCCTCGCCGTCACCCTCGGCGGCCTGGTCGCGGGCACGGCCGTGGCGGAGACCCTGTTCGGATTGGCCGGGCTGGGAGAGTTGCTGGTCACCGCCATCTCCACGAGGGATGTGCCGGTCGTGCAGAGTGTCGCCCTGCTGGCCGCCGCCGTCGTGGTGGCCGGCCTCGCCGCCGCCGACGCCTCCCGCCCGGCGACGGAGCGCCGATGAAGCGGATGAACGGCTCCGTCGAGCCGATTCCGCAGGTCCGTGCCGGGCACCGTTCGCGTGCTGCGCTGATCCTCGGGGCCGTGTCCGGGAGCATGCTCCTGGTGGCGCTCGGCGGCGCGGCGGTGGCCGGGCGCGACCCGGTCGCGATCGTCGCGCCACCGTGGTCCGGACCCGGCCCCGGGCTGCCGCTCGGCGCCGACGCGCTCGGCAGGGACGTGCTCGCCAGGGTCCTGGCCGGCGGCCGGGACCTGACCCTGACCGCGATCGCGGCCGCGCTGACGGCCTCGGCTCTGGGGGTGGCGGGCGGGCTGTGGGCGGGATGGAGCCGCGGCCGGCTCGGGCGGGCCGCCGCAAGCGCCGCCGACCTGCTGCTGGCCCTGCCCTTGCTGTTGCTCGCCCTGCTCGCGGTGGTGACGCTGCCGGGGCCCGCGGCGGTGGTCGCCGGCACCGTGCTCGGTGGCACGCCGCTGACCCTGCGGGTGGTCGCCGACGCCACGGCCACGGCCAGGCGCGCCGGCTACGTGGAGGCGGCGCTGTCCCGGGGCGAGCGGGGCGGCGCCGTACTCCTGCGCGAGGTCCTTCCCGCGCATGCCGGGCTCGTCGGCGCGGACCTCGGCCAGCGGCTGGTGCTGGCCGTGCAGCTCGCCGCCGCGCTCAACGTCCTCGGATTCGGGCCGGCGCCGCCCGCGCCGGACTGGGCCGCCATGCTCCGCGAGAACCTCCAGGGCCTGGGGCTGAACGCCGCGGCGACGATCGCGCCGGCGGCAGCCCTGGCGGTCCTGGCCGGCAGCGTGGCGGCGCTTTCGCACTCCCTCTGGGACGGCCGGTCATGAGGCGGGACGGGCTGACCGTTCGCGGGCTCACGGTCGCCGACCGGGCGGGAACGTCGATCGTCGATCGGCTGAGCCTGCGGATCGCGCCCGGCGAGGTGCTCGCCCTGACGGGCCCGTCGGGGGCGGGCAAGACGACCGTGCTACGGGCCGTACTGGGAGCGCTGCCCGCCGGTCTGACGCGGGTCAGCGGCCAGATCGAATGGCACGGCGCCCCGGTACGGGCCCCGCGTCGCTGGCGGCGGCGCACCGTCGGCTTCCTCGGCCAGGATCCGGCCTCAGCGCTGCATCCCCTGCTGGACGCGCGGGCGGCCGTGCGCGAGGCGCTGCCCAGAGCCGCGCGCGGCGCGGGAGCGGAGGAGCGGGCGCTCGCCGAGGTGGGCCTGGACCCCGCCGAGATCGGCCGTCGCCGCCCGCACCAGCTCTCGGGCGGGCAGGCGCAGCGCGTGGCGCTCGCCCGCGCGCTGGCGGCGAATCCCGAGCTGCTCGTGCTGGACGAGCCCACCAGCGCGCTCGACCCGGCCGCGCTCCTCCTCGCCCTGGAGCAGGTACGGCGGCGGCGCGGCGACAGCCGCTCGGTGACCCTCATCGTCTCCCATGACCTGGCTGTGGTGCGCGAACTGGCCGACCATGTCGTACGGCTCGGCCCCGACGGGAGGGACGACGGCGTACCGCAGGCGCCGATCCTCTCGCCGGGCGGAAAGCCGGCGCCGGGCGGCAGAGCGGTGCCGGGCGGCAGAGCGGTGCCGGGCGGCAGAGTGGTGCTGGACGCGCACGGGCTCACCATCGCGCAGCCGCCCGGCGGGGCGCCGCTGCTGTCGGACGTCGACCTCACGATCTCGGCGGGGGAGAGCGTGGCCGTGCTGGGGGCGTCCGGCTCGGGCAAGAGCACGTTGCTGCGCGTGCTCGCCGGCCTGCACCCCGCCGAGCGAGGACGGGCCACCGTGGCCGGACAAGCGCTGCCCTGGCCCGTGACCGAGCGGAGCCCGGCCGCGCTCCGGGCCCTCGCCCTGGTCGGGCAGAACCCCCTCGACGTGCTCAACCCGGCCCGCACCGTCGGTGCGGCGCTCGCCCGCCCCCTGCGCACCCTGCGCGGGCTCCCGCGCCGGGCCGCCCGCGCGCACGTCCGTCACCTGCTGGCCATCGTCGGGTTGCCGGAGGAGCTGGCGCACCGCTACCCGGCCACCCTCTCCGGAGGGCAACGCCAGCGGGTCGCGCTCGCCCGGGCGCTGGCCGGGGATCCCGCCGTGCTGCTGGCCGACGAGATCACCGCAGCCCTCGACACCCGGACCGCCGCCCAGGTCCTCGACCTCATCGACACGCTGCGCCACGAAACCGGCCTCGCCGTCCTCGCGGTCACCCACGACCCGGCCGTCGCCGCCCGCGCCGGCCGCGTGCTGCGGATAGAAGGAGGCCGGTTGCGTCCCCATCCCTGCTCTCACCACCGGAGGCCATCCCTTGACGTCCTATGAACCCCTGCTCGCTCATCCCTGGATCGCCCGCGTGGATGCGGCGGGAACGAGCGGGCTCACCGTCACGGCCGGCCCCGCGGCGCTGGCGGTGCGGCACGAGCCTGGACGGCCGCCCGTCCTCGGCGACCTGGTGACGGAGCACCTCGAACACTGGGGAGAGGTCTACGACTGGACCTACCGCACCGGTCAGGGCGCACACCGTCCCGACCTCGACCTGTCCGGCTGGCGCGCCACCGACACCGGCCGCCCGCTGCCCGCCGACCACATGGCCGAGTGGGCCGACCGCACCGCCGAACTGGTCCTGCGGCACCGGCCGTCCCGCCTGCTCGAACTCGGCTGCGGCACCGGCATGCTGCTGCACCGCCTCCACCCGCACCTCAAGGGCTATGTCGGGACCGACCTCGCCGAACACGTCGTGACCCGGCTGAACGGGCTCGGCCTGGACGGTGTCACCGTCGTACGGGCGGCCGCCCATGAGATCAACGGCGGCGCCGTGCGCGCCGCCCTGTCCAGGCTCGGTGACCGGCCCGACTGCGTGCTCCTCAACTCCGTCACCCAGTGCTTCCCCAGCGTGGACTACCTGGCGGCCGTGCTCCACGACGCCATCGGCCTGGTGACCCCGGGCGGGACCGTCGTCGTCGGGGACGTACGCCACTCGGGGCTGCTCGACGAGCACTACCGCCGGCTCGAACCCGGATCGGCGGACCGGGCCGCGCAGCGGGCCGCCGCCGACACCGAGCTGCTGTTCGATCCCGCCACCCTCGCGGCGGTGGCCGCGAGCGCGGGCCGGCGGGTCACCATCAGCCTGTTCGCCAAGACGCTCACGGCCGGCACCGAGCTGACCCGGTACCGGTTCGACGCCGTGCTGCACGTCGAGCCGCCGCAGAGCCCGCCCGCCGCCATCCGCCGGTGGGACGATCTCGGGCCCGAACCGATGGCCGCCCTGGCCCGGCAGAGCGGTCCCGTCCGGGTGGCCGGGATCCCCAACGGCCTGTTCGAGCCCGGCGCACCGACGGGAGCCGGCCTGCGGGCCGCGCTGCGGGGGAGGGACGGCGCGGTGCTGCTCGACCCGGACGACCCCATGCGGCTGCAGGTCGCGATTCCGGCCGCGGCGGCCGCCACGCCCCCTGACGCGCTGGCGGGAGTGGGCCGGCCGCACGAGCCGCTCGGCGCGTTCGCGCGGGCCCGGCTGGCGGAGGTGGCCCGCCGGGAGCTCAGGCGTGCCGGGCTGCCGATCCCGGAGCGATTGACGGCACGGATACCCAGCGGCCCCGGACACGATGCCATCAGCGCGGCACGCGAGGCGGCCGATGCCGACCGGGCCGGCCGCCTCGCCCTGGCACGCCTGATCGGGCGGACACCAGAACCGGTGCCCGACTCCGCGCTCACCCACCTGCCGCACGCCGTCCGGCGTTTCGACGAGATCGCGCTGCGGGCGCTGACCCGGCTGATCGCCGGCGTCGCGCCCCCCGGCACGCCTCGGACGGCCGAGCAGATCATGGCGGCCCTCGGCGTGGCTCCCCGGCACGAATGGATCGTGCGGCGCTGGCTGGAGGTGCTGACCGCCGAAGGAGCCGCCCGCCGCGACCACGGCGGCCGGTTCGACACCGTGACCTCGGGCGACGCGGCGCAGGACGACGCGGCCGGCCTGGATCGCGCCTGCGCCGATCTGGGCTACCCCGCGCAGATGGCGACCTTCTATCGCACCGCTCTCGCCCGCCTTCCCGAGCTGCTCCGGGACGAGATCATGGCGCAGGCACTGCTGTTCCCGGACGGGGATCTGCTCACCTCGCTCAGCAAGGACCAGAACAACGTCAGCAACACCTACCTGAACGCCGCCATGGGACACCTGGTGGCGCGGGCCGCGGCCACCCGTACCGGGCCCTTGCGCGTGGTGGAACTCGGCGGCGGCGCGGGCGGCAGCACCGCCGCGGCGCTGGACGGGCTCGGCGACGCGCAGGCGGACTACCTCTTCACCGACGTGTCCAGATTCTTCACCATGGCGGCGGAGGACCGGTACGGCGACCGGCTCCGCTACGCCCTGCTGGACATCAACGCCGACCTCGTCGCCCAGGGAGCCGTCCGAGGCGGCGCCGACGTGGTGATCGCCGCCAATGTGCTGCACTGCGCCCGCCATGCCGGACGATCCCTGCGCTGGATCGGGGAGCTGCTGGCCCCCGGCGGGCTGCTGGTGGTCACCGAAGCGATCCGCGAGCACTACCTGGTGCTCGCCACCATGCAGTTCCTGCTGTCCCCCAGGGAGGGGGAGCCGGGCCTCGGCGCCGGCGACCGTCGCGGCGGCACGGGCCGGGTGTTCCTCACCGGAAGGGAGCTTCCGGCGGAGCTGGCCGAGGCCGGGCTGCGCCCGATCCTGGAGCTGCCGCGGGCCGATTCCCCGCTGGCCTCGCCCGCCCAGCACCTGTTCGTCGCGACGAGATCCTGAGACACCGGTACGGCGGGCGCGCGGGCCCGCCGTACCGGGCGGCAGGGGTCAGCCCAGCGCCACGGGCAACCCGGCACGGAACAGTTCCTGCTCCAGCCAGACCGCCGCCCGTACTCCATCGGCCGCGCTCGGCCCCACCAGCGTCACCGGATCCGGCACCGCCTTCAGATGGGCCGCGTCCCCGGCCGCGTAGACACCCGGCACGCTGGTCCTGCCGTACTCGTCCACCTCCACGCAGCCGTCGGGCAGCAGTCCGCAGCCGAGCTGGACCGCCAGGTCGGTGTTGGGGCGGGTGGGCGCGCGGTGGAAGACGGCCTCGCGCGCCAGGGTCGTCCCGTCCGCGAAGCTCAAGGTCAGCGCGTCCAGCTCACCCTCGACACCCGCCAGCGGCGTCTCAACCACCTGAACACCGCGAGCCTTGACCGCCGCGGCCACCGGCTCGGGCAGGGCACCCGGGCCGTTCGTGCACAGCACCACGTCATCGCTGTACCGGTCGGCGACGTAGGCGGCCAGCATCGCCTCGAAGCCGTTGCCGATGACGGCGAGCACCTTCCCGTTCGTCTCGTATCCATGGCAGAACGGACAGTGGAACACGCTCGTGCCCCACCGCTCGGCCAGCCCGGGAATCGCGACGGGCACGTCGGTCAGCCCGCTTGCCAGCACCAGCCGGGACGCCTCCACCCGCCCGCCGTCCTCCAGGGTCAGCGTGAACCGGCCGGACTCGCCCTCCGCCGAGCTGACGCGCCCCTGCCTCAGCTCCACCGTCGGATAGGCGCTCACCTCCGCACGGCCGTCGGCCAGCAACTGCGCGGGGGAACCGCCGTCCCGGCCGAGGAACATGTGCATCTCCGCGGCCGGCGCGTTACGCGGCCTGCCGGCGTCCACCACCAGGACCCGGCGCCGCTGCCGTCCCAGCACCAGTGCCGCGCTGAGCCCGGCGGGACCGCCGCCGACCACGATCACCTCGTACATCAAGTGCCTCCTCTGCCGATCACATGCCTGCCGAGCCGGCCGGGCCTGGTGCGGTGACGCACCAGGCCGTGCCGGCCGAGTTCCTCCTTGAGCCGCCGCTCGTCCGGCCACGTCGAACTGACCGATGACGTTCATCACGACGGCACCCGGCCGGGGCGGGTGACACCGCTTCAAGAAGGGGCTCCGGGAGCACCGTCACCCGATCGCGCAGCTCCGCGGACTCGCTCACCCGGGCCGGCAGGACGGACCGCACCGCATCGACGGACTTCGCGGACCGTTCGTATTCGCCGGCCACCTTCACCCCTTTGTTGCAGTGATAACCATTCTCATTTCAGGAGAGTAGGGATCAAAGGGAACGATCGTCAAGGCTGCGGCAGGCCGGCACGAACCGGCGCGACCGTCGCTCTAACCCGTCGCTAGGGTGCGACGAGCGGTTCGGCCCGGTGCGCGTCGTGCAGCAGCTCCACGAAGGACGGCGCCTCGGGCAGCGGCGCCGTGCCGATCCGGTGCACCGCGATGCCCGGCGTCCACGAGTTCATGACCACGGCGCCCGACAGCTCCGGAAGGTCGGCGAGCGTGACCGTCCGGGCAAGCTGGGGGACGCCGAGGCGGTCCAGCTGCCTCCTGACGATGCCCATCATCGTTCCGCCCAGCATCTCGGCCTGCGGCCACACCACCGAGGTGCCGTCCCAGAAGGCCAGATTCCAGATCGAGGCCTCGCTGAACCGGCCCGCGCGATCGATGAAAGCGGCGTCGTCATAGCCATGGCCGACGGCCTGACGCAGGTAGTACGTCTTCGCCACCTCGCCGACGTGCTTGAGGGCCGGGAGCGTCCGCTCGTGCTCGACCACGGCCAGCGCCAGCGGTCCCGCAGGGCCGGTCGAGGCGGGCCCGGTACGGATCAGCACGTCGAGTTCGAGGTCGTCCCCGGCGGCGGTGAACTCGCCGGCCGGTGAGGAGATCGTCGCCGTCAGCGAGACGTCGGCGGGGCCGGCCTCGATCGCGGCCCGCAGCAGGTGCCGGATCCGGTCGTCCGGCAGCGCCCGGCCGAACAGCTCCTTCGAGGCGCCGCGAAGGCGCTCCAGGTGCAGGTCGAGGCCCCGGACCCGGCCCTGGCGCACCTGCATCGCGGTGAAGTGGGCGTAGCCGGCGAAGGCCAGCGGCGCCAGGTCCCCGGCCGTCGCCGGCCGGCCGTTGCGTTGCACGGTGAAGAAAGTCATGGTCACTCCAGTGGTGGGGCCGCTGCGGGCGAAGGCCCGCTCGCGGCGGGATGCATCAGAACGGGTCGGACAAGGTGATCCCGGGACCGCCCATCACCGCTTCATCGCGGGAATGACGCGGTGATCGCGCTGGGCGACCAGGTTGTGCAGGTCGGCGGCCGCGATCGCACGCAGCGTGTGCAGCTCGGCCGCCGCCTGCTCGGGGGTGAAAACGTTCAGCGGCCATCGGCCGACCGTCCCGCCCTGCAGGTGCGGGTGATGGAACCCGGCACCGTAGAAGGCGTGCAGGCGGACGGCTCCGATGCCGGCCAGGCGCTGCTCGGGCCAGGACAGCTCCCACAGCGCCTCCAGTCCCCGCTCGCCGGTGCGGCGCACCCCGGAGGCGGTGACGTGGCCGGTGTTCAGGAGCAGGGGACCGTTCAACTCCTCCAGCGCCTGGCGGGCGAACGGATCCAGCAGCGGCACCGTCCGCACGAAGAGCACGTCCTTGCCGGGCCGATCGCGCGCCGCCGGGGCGGGGGCGTGTCCGTGGGTGCGGTCGCGCAGGTCGGCGAAGTGCCGCAGCAGCGCCGCGACCTGTGCGGGCGGGCTCACCGCGGGCTCGCGGCACCGACGCCCACAGCGGCGGGCTCCACGGCAGACAGGAACCCAAGGATCTCCGTCATGATCGTCTCCTGGGTGGATGGTGCGTGATTGGACGTGTCCAGAATCGGTGCCGGAGAATGTCCGAATCAAGACAGAAGTCGTCCAGGTCCGGTGAGCCTGGCTCACCGATGAGGAGCGGGCGTCATGGAACGCTATGAGATCGAAACGTTCCTGACGCTGGCCGAGGAACTGCACTTCCGGCGCACCGCCGAACGGCTGGGGCTCGCCCAAGGCCGCGTCAGCCAGATCATCAAGAAGCTGGAACGCCAGATCGGCGCTTCTCTCTTCGATCGCACCAGCCGCCGCGTCGCGCTCACCCCGATCGGCCGGCAGCTCCACGACGGCCTGCTCCCCGCCCACCGGCAGATCCAGCGGGCGGTCGACCAGGCACGCACTCTCGCGCGCGGGTTCGCCGGCCCGATCCGGGTGGGTTTCTCGGCCTCCTGGTCGGGCGAGGCCGTCATCCAGGCCGCCGACCTCTTCCAGGGCCGCCACCCCGACGCTGAGGTGCACATCAGGGAAGTCCAGCTCAACGACCCCCTGGGCCCGATGCGCGCCGGCGAGATCGATCTGCAACTCACCGAGTTCCCCATCCGCGAGCCCGACATCGCCGTGGGAGCCGTGGTGTTCGCCGAGCCGCGCGGGCTCATGGTCCCCGCACGGCATCCGTTCGCCGAACGCCCCTCGGTATCGGTCGAGGACCTGGCCGGAGCCACGCTGATCCCCATGGCGGGGGAGCGCATCCCGCAGTACTGGCTGGACGCCCTGTACCCGCGCCGCACCCCGTCCGGGCTCCCCATCCCGCACGGCCCTGGCGCGGCCTACTGGCAGGAGGCGGTCTCGCTGGTCGGCGCGGGCAAGGGCGTCTCGCCCGCGTCCCTCAGGGCCGCGCGGTATTACTCGCATCCGGGCGTCATGATGATCCCCTTCGATGACGCGCCCCCGATCGAGTACGGACTGCTGTGGCCGGTCAGCCGCGAGACGGCTCGGGTCCGCGCGTTCGCCGAGCTCATCCGCCAGACCGCCGCGACGGTCCGCCCCGGCGAAACCTCCGGGTGAGGCCCGGCGTGCCGACGCCGTGACGCCGGGTACGCCCGGCGCGGCCTGATCCGCCCGGTAGAGCGGGAGCCCGGGGAGCTTGCCGGAGGCAAGGCCACCCGGCCGGGAGAGGGAAGCCTCGCCGGCGGGCGGACTTCTCACCGGGACGCCGGGCTGGAAGGATGAGTGCCGTGTCCGCCCTGGAACGGGTCTCGCGCCTGGCACGCGCCGCTGTCTTCGCCGCGGTGTGCGTCGTCATGTCGGCGGGCGGGCACGTCCTGGCCGGAGGCGCTCCGGTCGCGGTGCCGGCGTTGCTGATCGGCGTGCTGGGGAGCTTCGTCCTCGCCTTCGTGCTCAGCGGACGCGAGCGCGGCCCCGAGGCCGTCGTGGCGGCGACGGCGGCGGCTCAGCTCCTGCTGCATGAACTGTTCACCAGGAGCGCCGCCGGCACCGTGGCGTATGCCGAGCACGTGCACGCGGGCACGCCGGGCGCCGGCATGACCGTGGCTCATCTCGTGGTCGCGGTGCTGGGCGGATGGTGGCTGTATCGCGGGGAGAGCGCGTTCTGGCTGATGGTCCGGCTGTGGGGGACGGCTCCGCTGCCGAAGCCGCGGCGGCTGCTCGTCGGCGCGGTCGAGCCGTTCGCCGCACCGGTCCGGGTCGTGCTCGTGGCCGAGGCGAGGATGCGGCGCGGGCCCGAGCTCGTGCGGGCGATACGACGGCGCGGGCCGCCCGTGGCGTCGCCCGCTCACTGACGGCCGCCCCGCCTGTCCGCCTGGGCGGACCTTCCGCGGGCATCCAACGTGGCCAGGAAGGACATGCCGCTGTTGCGGCACTCGGTCCGACACGATGCACAGCCGGCATGACGGTGCCGGCTCGCCGCCCCTTGAGATGACAGCCGGAGTCATGCCCGCTGCTGGTCGTACGCACCGTCGAGCCCGCGCCGCTTCGCTCCGTGTTGCTGGAGCACTCGCTGAGCGGGCGCGCTCCACCGGCTGCCTGAACCCCCCTGCTTCTTCCCTTCGCCGGACGGATGCGCTCCGCCCGGTGGCCGTTGTACGCCCGAAACGGGAGCCCTTCATGCCGGACCCTGTCCCCGCGGCTCGGCCGCATCCCCCCGTTCCTCCTCCTCCGCAGACGCACCGGACGCGGGGAGCGATGGAGCCGAGTCCTGTTGTCACCGATGAACGCTCAGACGATGACCAGCGCCTGACCGCGCTCGCCCTGGCCGCCCGCGATGGCGCGCCGGCGGACGTCGCGGCCTTCACCGAGGCGGTGTACGGCGACGTACGCCGTTTCCTGGCCTACCTGACCGACGTGCAGTCGGCCGACGACCTGACCCAGGAGACGTTCGTCCGGGTCCTGGGCGGCCTGCCGCGCTTCGCCGGAAGATCGTCGGCCAGAGCCTGGGTGCTGTCCATCGCCCGCCGGGTGGTCGTCGATCGGTTCCGCGCCGCGAGGGCGCGGCCCGTGGTCGCGGACCTGGCCGACTGGCAGGCCGCCGTGGAGCGGTGCCAGCCCCACGACCTGCCCGGCTCGCAGGATGCGGTGGACCTGGCCGACCTGCTGGCCGAGGTGCCGCGGGAACGCCGCCGCGCCTTCGTGCTGACCCAGGTCGTGGGCCTGCAGTACGCCGAGGCCGCCGAGCTGCTCGGCTGCCCGGTGGGCACGGTGCGCTCCAGGGTGGCCCGGGCCCGGCATCAGCTGTCGGCGTCCTGGCTGGCCGCCTGACCGTTGAGGCGGTGCATTCTGGGTGATGCCGGCCCGGCCTCCCGCCCGGCACCAAGCCCGGCAGGCGCGTGCGGGTGAGATCTCCGGGAACTTCCCGGGCTCGGCAGCCGACTACTGGACTGTCCGCAACCCAGAACCGGAGGCCCTTGAGCCGCTTCCGGGAGAGGAGGATCGTTCATGAGTAAGTCGCTCAAGATCGTGGTGCGGAGGAAGAAGACCCGTAGCCGCCTGCTCAACAACCACGGCTGACGGTTCCGGTCAGTAGTCGAGACGGTCGCCGCCGGGGAATGGCCGGCGGCGACCGGTCGGGTCAGGTCGCCGTGGTGAGGAGCGCGCGTGACGCAGACGGAGTTCCGACGGGCACAGACGTTGATGATCTACTGGCATGACGGGGAGCTGACGGCCGAGAACTACCTGGAGAGCCGTTCCACCGACGAGGAGACCGACAACGCGGTCGCCGTGGACGCCCAGGCGGTGGCATTGCTGGAGCACTTCACCGACTGGTCGACCGCCGAGAAGGCAGCCGCCCGGCTCGGCGAGTACGACACCGAGTCCGTGCTCGAAGCCGTCCGCGCGCTGGCCGGCGCGGGGCTGCTGATCGACCGGGCCGGCGCGGGGCGCGAGGAGCGGTTCCTGGAGGCATGGAGCGACTGGGGAGAGGAGGCCCGCTTCTTCCACTTCGGGACGCGCAACACCATCTACACCGGCGACAGCCTGGAACAACGCCGCAGCGACGCCCGCTGGGTGCGGGAGACCGGCGGGACGCCGCCGGCCATCTTCAAGTCCTATCCGGACGCGCCGCGCGTCTACCTGCCGCGCGCGTTCCTGCCGCTGACGGACTCGTTCGGGCAGGTGCTGACGCGGCGGCGGACCCATCGGGTCTTCACCGGCCGACCGGTGAGCCTGCCTCAGCTGTCCACGGCGTTGTTCTACACGTTCGCGCCGATGCAGCTCTACGACGCCGGTGACCTCGGCACGCTGATGCTGCGCACCAGCCCGTGCGGAGGCGCCCGCCACGAGCTGGAGGGTTATGTCGCGGTGCTCGACGTCCAGGACGTGCCGCCGGGCCTGTACCACTACAACGCCGAGGCGCACGCGCTGGAGCTCATCGACGCCGGGTTCGACCGCGAGCGGCTGCACCGGCTGACGTACGAGTCGGAGATGTGCACGCCGTCGGCGTTCGTCTGCTTCGTGAGTGCGGTGTTCGAGCGCACGATGTACAAGTACCGGCACTCCCGGGCGCTGCGCGTGACGCTGCTGTCGGCCGGGCACCTGGGGCAGACCTTCGTGCTCACCTCGACCGCGGTCGGGCTGGGTGCCTGGCAGAGCGCCGCGTTCCGGGACGAGGAACTCGACGAGGCGCTCGGCCTGGACGGCTTCTCCGAAGGGGCGCTGTACATGTTCGGCGCCGGGCTGCCCGTGCTGGGCGAGACCGGGATGCCGGAGGGCATCACCCGGGCCGGGCTCACCGATCCGCGGCAGCTCGTCGCCCCGCATCCGGCCGGCTCGCGGACGCGATGAGCGGCGCGGCCTCGGCGTACCGGCGGTTGTGGCGGCACCGATGGGTGCCGTCGCTGCTGCTGGTGGGCGTGTGCGCCCGGGTGCCGCTGCAGGCGTACACCTTCGCCGTGTTGCTGCTGACGGCCGAGCGGACCGGCTCCTACGCGGTGGCGGGCGTGGTGACCGCGGCGGGCGGCGTCGCCTACGCCGCCGGCGTGCCGGTGCACGGCCGGCTCGTGGACCGGTTCGGGCAGACCTGGTCACTGACGATCGCGACCGGCGTCAACGCCGCCGCGTTCACCGGCCTGCTGGTCACCGCCTACCGCGAACCCGCGACCGGCGCCCTGGCGGCGT
Source organism: Nonomuraea candida (assembly GCF_000725485.1). Classification (GTDB taxonomy): domain Bacteria; phylum Actinomycetota; class Actinomycetes; order Streptosporangiales; family Streptosporangiaceae; genus Nonomuraea; species Nonomuraea candida. Next base: position 59,708 of record NZ_JOAG01000052.1, read on the forward strand.
GGTCGGCGGCGGTGGGGCTGTCGCTGCCGCCGGTGGCCGCCGCGGCGCGGGCGCTGTGGTCGCAGGTGATCGCCGACGAAGGGACCCGGCGGACCGCGCTGGCGGTGGACGCCATGGTGCTCGACGTCGCGCTGATCGCCGGGCCGCTGCTGGTCTCCGCCGTGAGCGCGGTCGCCGGCCCGGGCTGGGCGGTGGGCGGCTGCGCGGTGATCCTGCTCGGCGGCACGTTGTGGTTCAGCTCGTTGCCCCCGTCGCGGTCCTGGACGCCGGCCCGCCGCGCGGGCGGGCTCGCCGGGCCGCTGCGGTCGATGGGCATCGTCGTGCTGCTGACCGTCACCGTGCTCGCCGGGGCGCTGCTGGGGATCCTGCGGGTCGCCTTCGTGGAGTTCGCCGGCAAGACCGCCGATCCGGCCGCCGGCGGGCTGGCGCTGGCGGCCTTCGGCGCCGGAAGCCTGATCGGCGGCCTGGTCTACGGGGCGCGGCCGTGGCGGCCCGACGCCTCGGTACGGATGCGGATCATCCTCGCCGGGTACGCCGGCGGCGTCGCGCTGCTCGCGGTGGCCCCGAACGTGCCGGTGCTGGTGACGCTGTCGGTGCCCGCCGGGTTCTTCCTCGCCCCCCTGGTCATCTGCACCTTCGAACTCACCGGCCGGTGCGCGCCCGAAGGCACCCTGACCGAGGCTTTCGCCTGGGGCATCACGGCCACCTTCGCCGGATCGGCGCTGGGCAACCTCGTCGCGGCGGCACTCGTGGACGCGGGCACCGGCACGACCCTCATGTTCGTGGCGGCCGCCGGCTTCGCCGCGCTCGCCGCCGTCATCGCCGCCCTCGGCACGAAGCTCCTCACCACCGAGCCGCCCTCGGCGGTCACCGATCAACCATCCGAGAGAGGCTCGTGATGCACCGGTTACTCGTGATCACTTCGATGGCGGCGGTGCTGCTGGCCGCCGGTTGCGCGAACGCCGCCCCGCCCCGCGTCCAGGAGAGCCCGTCACCCGCCTTCACCCCGGTCACCGTCTCCGACTGCAACGGAGTCGAGTCCGTCATCAAGGCCCCGCCCCAGCGGGCGGTGGCGCTCACGCCGGCCGTGCTGGAACTGCTGCTCTGGCTCGGCCTCGGCGACCGGGTCGCGGCGCTGGGCATGGCGCCCCGCCCGGGCAGCCTGCCGCGGCAGTTCTCCGCGCAGGTCGCCGCCATGCCGTCGCTGTCCGGCACGTACACCGCGGGCAGCGGGTACAAGCCGGTGCCGCGCGAAGAACTCCTGTCGATCCGGCCGGACCTGGTGCTCGGGGGCTTCAGCAGCAACTTCGACGCCCCCGGCGCCATGTCCCAGAAGGAGCTGGCGGCCGGCGGCATCCCCTCCTACCTGGCCCTGTCCACCGCGTGCGAGTCGGCGCTGACCGGCCCGCAGACCGGCTTCGAGCTGGTGTGGCGGGACCTGGAGAACCTCGGCAAGATCTTCGGCGTGCCGGACCGCGCCCAGCGGGTCATCACCGGGATGAAGCAGAAGATCGCCCCGGCGGAGACCAAGTCCGGCCGGCTCAAGGAGGCCGATCGGCCCACCGTGTTCCCCTTCGAGTACGACGAGGGCACCGCGACCCCTTACGCGCCCGGCAACCAGCAGGTGATCAACGCGGTCATCGGCAAGGCCGGCGGGCGCAACCTCTTCGCCGACCAGAACAAGGCCTACACCAAGGTCGGCTGGGAGGAGGTGGTCGCCCGCGACCCGCAGGTCATCCTGATCATCATCTACGACAAGGGCAGCCCGGCCGCCAACGACGCCCGCTTCGCCGAAGCCGAGAAGTACCTGCTCGACAGCCCTGCCCTGTTCGGCGTCCGCGCGGTCGCCGAAAGGCGCTTCGCCCGCCTGATCTACGAGGCGGCCTCGGCCGGTGGCGTCCGCAACGCCGACGCCGTGGTCGACCTCGCCGCACAGCTCTCACCTGCCGGATGACGACCGCGCAGCCCGGCCCGCGCACCGCGCCGGCCCGGCCGGATCCCGGCCGCCGCCGGATCGCCTGGGCGGCGTACGCCGTCCTGACCGGCCTGCTCATCACCGGTCTGGCCGCCTCGATCCTGCTCGGCACCGTCGACGTGCCCGCGGGCACCGTGGCCCGCATCCTCGTCTGGCACCTGACCGGCCACGGAGACCCGGCCGCGTGGACCGTCAGCCAGGACACCGTGGTGTGGAACCTGCGCCTGCCCCGGGCCCTGCTCGCCGCGCTGGTCGGCGCGGGCCTGGCCGTCTCCGGCACCGCCACCCAGGCGCTCGTGCGCAATCCGCTGGCCGACCCGTACGTCCTCGGCCTCACCTACGGCGCTGCCGTCGGCGCGGTGGCCGTCATCGTCACCGGATTCGCCCCGCTCGGCGGCGTCTCGACCGGCGTGGCCGCCTTCCTCGGCGCGCTGGCCGCCTTCGCCGTCGTCTACGTCCTGGCCCGTGCCGGAGGCACCCTCGCCCCGCTGCGGCTGATCCTGTCCGGCATGGCCGTCACCTACGCCCTGTCGGGCGTCACGAGCTTCCTCGTGCTCCAGGCCGACGACCCCGGCACCACCCAGTCGGTGCTGTTCTGGCTCTTCGGCAGCCTCGCCGAGGCGAACTGGGCCGCGCTCGGACTGCCCGCCGCCGTCCTGGCCGCCACCATGATCGCCCTGCTCGCCCAGGCCAGACCCCTCAACACCCTGCTGCTCGGCGACGAGACCGCCGCCGGCCTCGGCATCTCCGCCGCGCGGCTGCGCCGCCACCTGTTCCTGCTCATCGCCCTGCTCACCGGCGTGATGGTCGCCCTCGCCGGCGGCATCGGCTTCATCGGCCTGATCATCCCGCACGCCGCCCGGCTGCTCGTCGGCAGCGACCACCGCCGCCTGCTGCCCGTGGCCACCCTCGCCGGCGCCGCCTTCCTCGTCCTGGTCGACATCGCCGCCCGCACCGCCCTGCACCCCCAGGAACTGCCGGTCGGAGTCGTGACCAGCGTCATCGGCGCCCCGCTGTTCCTCTGGCTCGTGCACGTCCGCGCCCGCGACACCACCGGACTGTGACCACCATGACCACTCTGACCCTGCACGACGTGCACATCACCCTCGCCGGCACCCCGATCGTCACCGGCGTGGACCTCACCGCGGCCTCCGGCCGCATCGTGGGGATCATCGGCCCGAACGGCAGCGGCAAGAGCACCCTGCTACGAGCCGTCTACCGCCACCTCCCCCTCACCCGGGGCGCCATCACCGTGGACGGCGAGGACCTGTGGCGGCTCACCCCCCGCCGCGCCGCCCAGCTCGTCGCCGCGCTACCCCAGGAGACCCGCTCCGACTTCGACGTCACGGCCTGGGAGATGGCCGCCATGGGCCGCACCCCGCACAAACGCCCCTTCGCCCCCGACACCGCCGAGGACAGCAAGATCGTCTCGGACGCCCTCGCCCACGCCGGCGTCACCCACCTCGCCCGCCGCCGCTACACCACCCTGTCCGGCGGCGAGAAGCAGCGCGTGCTGCTCGCCCGCGCCCTCGCCCAGCGGGCACCCGTCCTGGTGCTCGACGAGCCGACCAACCACCTCGACGTCCGCCACCAGTTCGAGCTGCTCGACCTGGTCACCTCGTCCGGGACCACCGTCGTCGCCGCCCTGCACGATCTCAATCTGGCCGCCGCCTACTGCGACCATCTCTACGTCCTGGCCGAGGGGCGCGTCGTCACGGACGGGCCCCCGCATGACGTCCTCACTCCGCGACTGGTCAGGGACGTGTTCGGCGTCGACGCGCACGTCATCTCCGTCCCGGGCACCGGCACCCCGCACCTCATCTTCCGTTCCGGCCGGTGATCGAGAGCCCGGGGACCGCTTGGGAATGGCCGCATATGAGACGTCGCGGGACGAAGGCGACGGCAGAACGAGGAAGCCGGCCCGCGGTTTCCTGCCGCCGTCGCCGGACCGTCACGGCCAGTGGGGAGTCGGAAAATCTTGAAAAATCTTCTGGGGCCGTGTCGAAACCGGGTCTCTCCGTTCGCAGCGTACGCAGAGAGCCGGACGAGCCGGCTCCGGTAGCCGCGAGGTGATCACCATGGCCCAGGCCCGCCAGTTGACCCACACCCCCGTCCACTCGGCCTCCGCGCAGCGACTGCTGCTCGGATGCGGCCTCCTCGCCGGGCCGGTGTACGTGACCGTCGCGCTGGCGCAGGCGTTCACCCGCGCGGGATTCGACCTGGCCCGGCACCCCTGGAGCTTCCTGGCCCTCGGCGAGCTGGGCTGGATCCAGACCGCCAACTTCCTGCTCACCGCGCTGGCGACCATCGCCTTCTCCGCCGGGTTGCGACGCGGCCTGTCAACGGGCCGGGCCGGGCGGTGGGCGCCCCGCCTCGTCGGCGGGTTCGGCGTGAGCATGATCGGAGCGGCGCTCTTCCCCGCCGACCCGGCGATGGGCTTCCCCGCCGGAACGCCCGACGGGCCCGGCGCGGTCACCTTGTCCGGCACCCTGCACATGGCGGTCGGCGGGGCCGGCTTCCTCTGCGCGGTGGCCGCGTGCTACGTCATCGCCTCCCGGCTCTCGCGCGAGGGCCGTAAGGGGTGGGCGATCTACTCGCGGGTCACGGGCACCCTGTTCCTCGCGTCCTTCGCCGCGATCGCCGGCGGCGGCGCCGTCCCGGGTGCCAACCTCGCGTTCGTCACCGGGATCGTGGCGCTGTGGAGCTGGATGTCGCTCCTGTCGCTGAGCCTGTCCCGCCGCGCCACCGCCTGAGCCCGCCGATCCCTCAACCGCCTGAGCCGCTCTGCCTCGCGGGCGCGGACGCGCGAGCAGCGGCCGGGTCCCCTGATGCCGTCCCGTCCTGAGCTCCGATCAGGACCCGGGGCCGATCTTCCCGACCGCGGTGATGCGGTCGTGCAGCCGAAGCACCTCCATGCGATGAAAGGACATCCCCCATGAGCGCCACCTCCGGCGATCCGAAGTCCCGCCGCTTCCTCCTCAAGAGCATCGGCCTCGCCGCCATGGCGGGCGCGGCGGGGTTGTCGCTGCTCCCGAAGCCCGCCTGGGCACAGGTTCCGCCCACTCCCACCTTCGGACCGGCGATCGACGGCTACCAGCCGTACGTGGGACAGGGAATGTGCTACGCCACGGCGCAGCCGGGAGTGGACGATTTCCGGAACCTGTTGAAGGCCACCTACGGGCGTGCCGACCTCGGCATCACCAGAGGTTGCAACCAAGGCGGCCAGAGCGAGCACAAGGAGGGACGAGCCCTCGACTACCCGTTCAACGCCTTCGGCACCGGCGAGGCCGCCCAGGCGGCGGAGCTGCTCCACTGGCTTCTGGCGACCGACCAGTACGGCAATCCGCATGCACTGGCCCGGCGCCTCGGCATCATGTACATGATCTGGAACCGTCAGATCTGGGAGGCCTACCGGCCCAACGCGGGCTGGCAGAGCTACACCGGGCCGGACCCTCACACCAACCACATCCATTTCAGTTTCGGGTGGCCGGGAGCGCACAGGCAGACGACGTGGTGGAGCCAGTCGGGCGGGGAGTATCCCGGGGGCATCTACCATCGCATCCGTAACGCGGAGGGGACGGGCTGGTCGAATTTCCTGCCGTTGGCGGGGGCCGGGACGACGCAGCCGGCCAAGGGCAGCGATGTGGCGATCGCGGGGATGCCGGATGGGTCGGCGCATGTGGTGATCGTGGGCGCGGATGGTGGTTTCTATCACCAGATCCGTAACGCGCAGGGCACCGGCTGGAGCGGGTTCCTGCCTTTGATGGGTGGTGATGGCTCTCAGATCGCCAGGGGCAGCCGGGTGAGTGCGGCCGGCATGCCGGATGGTTCGTTGCAGGTGGTCGTGGTGGGTGCGGATGGGGTGATCTATTCCGTAATGCGCAGGGGACGGGCTGGTCGGACTTCCTGCCGTTGGCCGGGGCCGGGACGACGCAGCCGGCCAAGGGCAGTGACGTGGCGATCGCGGGTATGCCGGACGGGTCCGCGCATGTGGTGATCGTGGGCGCGGATGGTGGTTTCTATCACCAGATCCGTAACGCGCAGGGCACCGGCTGGAGCGGGTTCCTGCCTTTGATGGGTGGCGATGGCTCTCAGATCGCCAGGGGCAGCCGGGTGAGTGCGGCCGGCATGCCGGATGGTTCGTTGCAGGTGGTCGTGGTGGGTGCGGATGGGGTGATCTATGTGATCTATCACCGTATCCGTAATGCGCAGGGGACGGGCTGGTCGGACTTCCTGCCGTTGGCCGGGGCCGGGACGACGCAGCCGGCCAAGGGCAGCGATGTGGCGATCGCGGGTATGCCGGACGGGTCCGCGCACGTGGTGATCGTGGGAGCCGATGGTGGTTTCTATCACCAGATCCGCAACGCGCAGGGCACCGGCTGGAGCGGATTCTCACCCCTGATGGGCGGCGACGGCACCCAGATCGCCAAGGGCAGCCGCGCCGGCATCGCCGGCATGCCCGACGGGTCGGCCCACGTGCTCATCGTCGGTCAGTGAAGCCGGCTCTTTGACGATGGATCCCGCCTGATCGCACCGATCGGGCGGGATTCGCCGCCGGACCGCCTCCAGGCGCAACCGCGCCTTGCCCCTGCGTCTCCATCCCGTCCAGGTCATGCCACCGAGGGCTGGAAAGTCGTTGGGCAGGCGGGCATCGGGTTGACAGACTTCGGTCATGAACTCACACCTTGATGACCTGCCGGACTCCCGGTGGCTTGGCACCCCGATCGACGCCCGTCCGCTGTTCGCGCCCGAGCACGCCGCGCTCATGGCCACGTTGCACGACTTGGAGCCCGCCGACTGGCGGAAGGAGGCGGTGCCCGGCTGGGCCGTGCACGATCTGGCCTCCCACGTGCTCGGCGACTTCTACGGACGCCTCGCCCGTGACCGCGACGGATACCGGGAAGGGCCGGGGTTCGCTCCCGGGGAGACGCTGGAGAGGTTCATCCATCGCATCAACCAGGAATGGGTCGACGCCTGGACCCGGGTGAGCCCGGCCGCGCTCACCGGCACCCTGGACGTGATCGGCAGGCAGACGGTCGAGTTCTTCGAGGCCGCTGACCTCGGCGCGCCCTCGCTGGGGGTGTCCTGGGCCGGCATCGACCCGGCGCCGATGTGGCTGGACAGCGCCCGGGACCTCACCGAGTTCTGGACCCACCGCCAGCAGATCCGCCATGCCACCGGCCAACCCACTGACCCCGATCCTCAGCTCCTGTCCGTGGTCCTGGACACCTTCATGCGGGCCCTGCCCCACACCCTGCGCGAGACCACCGCGCCCATCGGAACCCAGCTTCAGATGGTCGTCGACGGCCCGGCCGGCGGCACCTGGACCGTCACCGCCGCCCAGGACCGGTGGACGCTGGCCGAGCCGGCTGCCGGACGCCCTGCGGCGGTCGTCCACCTGGATGCGGAGACCGCCTGGCGGCTGTGCACCCGCGGCATCCAGCCGGACACCGCCATCCGCCGCGCCCGGATCGAAGGCGATCGCGAACTGGCTGAAGCCGCCTGCCAGATCGTGTCCATCATCTATTGACGCACCGTGCTCGACAGGAGTGACTGCCAGGACGGATGGCTGTGCGTCTGGGAATGGGCATGATCGGTCGCTGGGCCCTACGATGACCCGCCATGATCAAGAAGTTGGGAAGATCCTGCGCCGCCCTCGCCGGATCCGCCGCGGTCGCCGGAGGGCTGCTCCTGGGCGGTGGTACGCCCGCCGCGGCGGCCGGCGCGACCGTGAGTGTCACGGCGGGCGCGCCGGTCATCGGCCGGCCCGTGTTCAACAACCCTTCGGGCACCGTCCAGGAGCGCCGGGCGATCTTCAGCCAGCTCGTGGGGCTCATCAACGCCACCCCGGCGGGCGAGCAGATCCGCGGCTCCGTGTTCGCCATCGCTGACCAGGAGATCGTGGACGCCCTGCTGGCCGCGCACCGGCGCGGCGTGTCGGTGAAGGTGATCCTCGACGACTCCACCTACGTGGTGGCCGCCACCCACCGGGAGTACGCCAACCCCGCCTACGACGCGCTCAAGGCGGGCCTCGGCGCCGACGACACCCAGCGCTCCTGGGTCGTCGTCTGTGACGACCAGTTCGAGGACGCGGACGGGGTGGACGACGCCGACCGCGGATGTCTCAGCTCCGAGCGGGGGTCCTACAACCACAACAAGTACTTCATCTTCTCCCGGACGGGTCCGTTCGCGGACGGCGCCACCCGCTCCAAGGTCGTCTTCCAGTCCTCCTCGAACCTCGCGGCCTGGGACGCCGACAGCGCCTTCCAGGACTCGGTGACGTTCGCCGACAGCGCCGTCTACGACGGCTACCTGCGCTACCACGACCTGGAGTACAAGACCCGGCACGTCGCGAAGGTCACGACCAACCCGTACTTCTCCACGCCCACCGGCTCGGCCTACCGCGCGTACTTCACCCCCCGCCCCGACCCGAACTCCACGAACCCGGCCACCGACCCCCTGGTGAACGCCCTGAACGAGGTGTCCTGCACCTACATCGGGGCCGACGGCGGCAGGCACCAGACCGATGTGCGGATCGCCCACACGTTCTTCTACAACACGCGCCCGCAGATCGCGGACAAGCTGGTCGACCTCCACCGCAAGGGCTGCTGGGTCGACATCGTCTCGCGGCACATCGACAGTGACATCGCCTCCAGGCTGAGCCAGGCCGGCATCCGGTTCCGCGAGTGCCAGGGCCAGAACACCACCGGACCGTACCCGCACACCAAGTATTTGCTGATCGACGGCGACTACGGCGGTGACATCACGCCGCGCGTCTACACCGGCAGCGCCAACCTCATCGGCGACTCGGTACGCGCCTCCGACGAGGCCTTCGTCCGCATCGCGAGCGCCGACTACCACAAGGCGTACCTGCAGCACTTCTACCTGCTCCAGAAGGGGTGCGGCATCGCCCGGCCGGCCTGACCGCGCAGCCGGTGACGGTCCTGTGAGCCGGCTCGCGGGGTCGTCACCGTTCAGCTCACATCAAGAGATTCATGTCCATGAAGCGGGACGCGGAGCCGGGGGCGTCATGGCCGCTCACTCGCCGGCGGGCCGGAGTGTGCGGGCCAGGTCGTCGAGGGCGGCGTCGTTCACCGGCGTCGTCCCGGTGAGGGTGCCGACCAGCGCTTGCGCGAGGACGGTGGCCGGCCCGATCCGCGTGTCCTCGCGCTCGTCGCCGGTGACCTTGCCGATCACGGCGTCACGTACGGATATCGAGATGTCGAGCCCCCCGAACAGTTCGGGGAAGGACAGCGCCATCACGCACACGCCCACGTTGGCGGCGAGGATCGACTGGGCGGCCAGCGTGGGCGTGGCGCGCAGGCGCCCGGCGGCCCGGCAGCGCTCGACGGCCGACAGGAGCAGGGCCTTGGCCTCCTCGATCCCCTGCGGTTTGGCGTCTCCGGCCGGCGTGAACATCAGCCGGTAGAGGTGAGGGTTCCCGAGCGCGAACGCCACGTGGCTGTCCCAGGCGGTACGCAGGTCGGCCACCGGGTCGTCGGTGACCGGGTTGCGGCGCTTGCCGGCGAGGAAGCGCTCGAAGCCGAGGTCGGCCACCGCCGTGAGCAGCCCCTGCTTGTCGCCGAACTGGCGGTAGATCTCCGGCATGCCGACTTTGGCGCGGTCGCAGATGGCCCGGGTCGAGATCGCCAGGGCGTCCTTGGTGGCGAGCAGCTCGGCGGTGGCTTGCAGGATGCGCTCTCGTGCCGTTGACATGACCTTCATGATAACAGCGCTAACACTTCGGCGCTGAACGCTCCCGCCGGAGAGCCCTGCCGAGAGGGTCGCTCGTAATCGTCGCTTACGAGTTGTGTTAGCGTTGAACACACGCACTGTTCGTCGTAAGAGAGCTGGTATTTCCCATGAACCGTTCGATGTTTCTGCGCGCCGCCGCGGCCGCCGTCGCGGCCACCGCCTCCGTGACCCTCGCCGCCACGGGCAGCGCGACAGCGGCGGCGGAGAAGCACTCCGCCGCCGCGTTCACGGTGACCCACCTCGGCGGGCCGAGCACGATCCTGGAGATCGCCGGCGCGCGCATCCTGCTCGACCCGACCTTCGACGAGCCCAAGGCGTACCCGAGCGGGCTGGAGAAGACCCAGGGCCCCGCGTTGGACGTGAACGAGATCGGCAGGATCGACGCCGTGCTGCTCTCCCACGACCAGCACGACGACAACCTGGACGACACGGGCCGCGAACTGCTCAAGCGCGTGCCCGCCGTGTTCTCCACGCCGGGTGCGGAGAAGCGGCTCGGCGGCCACGTGACGGGCATGAAGAGCTGGACCTCCCAGAAGCTGAAGACCTCCCGCGGCGCCATCAAGGTCACCGCGGTGCCCGCCCTGCACGGCCCCGACGGGGTGGACCGCGGCGAGGACGGCGAGGTCACCGGCTTCGTGCTCAGCGGCAAGGGCGTGCCCACCACCTACATCTCCGGCGACAACGCCTCGGTGAAGGTCGCCAAGGCGGTCGGTGACCGCATCAGGAAGCAGTTCGGACGCATCGACACGGCCGTCCTGTTCGCCGGCGCCGCCCGTACGCCCGCGATTCTCGACAACGCCCCGCTGACCCTCACCTCCAAGAGGGCGGCCCTGGTGGCGCAGTACCTCAACCCCCGCAAGGTGGTCGCGGTGCACACCGACAGCTGGAACATCTACTCCGAGGACATGAAGTCCCTGGTCAAGGCGTTCCGCGAGCGGGGCGTCGCCGGGAAGCTGGTCGATCTGAGGCCGGCCGGCGAGAAGAAGAACCTGTCGTAGCGCGCGGCCCGCGCAACCCACCCCATCGGTCAGGAAGAACCCCAGGAGCGTCGGGGCCGGTGGCGAGCTGATCACCGCCGGGTTCAGGGCGATGCCGGCCCCGGCGCCTTCCGGGCCCGGCGGTGAATCGCGACGCGGCCGGCGGCTCAGACCAGGGCGCCGGCCAGCAGGAAGATCGCGGTTCCGTGGGCGAGGGCGGCCGCGGCGACACCGGAGCGCAGCCGCAGGAAGGCGCAGATCAGCCCCTCGTACAGGGTGAAGGCCAGGAGCGGCCACCCGACGTCGGTCACGGTCGAGGCCAGGAAGGCGTGGCAGGCGGCGAACAGCAGGGCCGACGACAATGCCGCGCGCACGGCTCCGGCGTGCTGTTCCAGCCGTCCTTGCAGGAACCCGCGGAAGAGCACTTCCTCGGCGAGGTTGCCCGCCAGGCTGAACAGCAGCAGCACCGGCAGCAGCGTGACGGCGACCGCGCCGCCCCTGGCCGGCAGCGGTGTCGGCAGGGACAGCAGCAGCGCCGGAGCGGCGGCCAGCACGCCGCCGCCGATGCCGCAGGCGAGGGTGACCGGGGTGAGGCGGCCCCAGCGCACCAGCGAACGAAGGCCGGTGTCCAGCTTCAGCACGGCGGCGGTCAGCACCACCGTGCCCAGCGCGAACAGCAGCAGGATGCCGGCCTGGTCGGTGAAGCGCAGCCACGGTACGCCCCCCGCCGCGCCCAGTCGCCAGAATCCGAGCGGCGTCATCGCGTCCCTGATCAGGATGAAGCCGAAGACGAGGGTCAGGATGCGCAGCAGCGGGTCCCGTTCGGCACGCGACAGCGCGAAGCATGCGCCGATGAGCAGCAGGCCGGGCAGGACCCGGACGCCGTAGGCCAGGAGGTCGGGCGGCACGAAGACGTCTCCGTTTCTTCTGAGGAAGGGGGAGGCGGGGAAGGACGGGGTGAGCAGCGCGCGGCTCGGCGGCGGGCGCGGCGGCGGGCGCGGCGGCGTGGGCCGAAACCACGTGGAGAAGTCCTTCCCGGGCGGTGGACGACCCGGCCGGGCACCCGCGGGGAGGACTCGGCCAGGCATGACTGCGTGGCCGAAGGTCTCGTCCACCGGCCGGTGACCGGTCCCCGCCGCCGGAGAACGCGAGGTTCTCAGCGTGTCGACGTGCGGGCGTCGCGGACTACTCCCCTTCGGAGTGCCCCCAATCTTCCATACGTTTCGTAAATCGCGCAAGTGTCGAAACGTGGGGTGCGTGGCAGGCCGCCGGCGCGAGACAATGAAGGAACGATGTCGACCTCTCCCGCTCCGGGGTCACCCGGAGCCGAGCACCCACCGCCGGCCCCGGCGCAGCTGAGGGCGGCGGCCGAGACGTTCGCCCTGCTGGCCAGCCCGGTACGGCTGCACCTCATGTGGCTGATCACCCATGCCTCCTACGACGTCAGCACGCTGGCCACGCACGCGGGCATCGGCATCGCCACGGTCTCCCAGCACCTGGCCAAGCTCCGCCTGGCCGGCCTGATCACCGCACGCCGCGACGGCCGCCGGACGCTGTACGCGGTGGAGGACCCGCATGTGATCACGCTGATCGGCCAGATCTTCGACCACATCGCCCCCGACGGGAGCCTGGCGCCCGATCCTCCCCGGTAGTCGCGCCCTGAGCTCTGAGAACGCCATCGTGATCGGCAGGCCCGGGAGCGAAAGCCGCCGGTCAGACGCGCCTGCGCCGTACCAGCCAGATCGCGAACGCCGTGACGACGGCCAGCGCCGCCGTGGAGAGCGCGAGGAGCAGCGGAAGCACCCCCGACGAGGCGCCGGCCGGGGACGGCGAAGGAGAGGAGGCCGCCGGGGACGGCGGGGGAGAGGAGGAGGTGGGGGACGGGGTGACGATCCGCGCCTGCGGGGTGAGCGAGAGGCCCTGCTGGCGGTCCGGCGGCCCGTACCCCATGGTGTCGCTGTAGGTGGGGACGCCGGTGGGCTCGCCCTGCACGTCCACGGTCAGCGTGATCGGGACCTCGACGTACGAGCTGCCCTGGTCGGTGAACAGCCGTACCCACAGGTTGTAGTAGCCGGGCAGGGTCGTGTCGCGGATGTAGCCCTGGGCCGACTCGCGGTTGCGGTAGGCCACGGGCACGGTGGTGCCGGTGAACGCCTGCGGCTGGTCGCCCAGGGGCACCCGCCAGGCGTTGTCCTGGATGCCGCCGAGCACGCGCGGGTTCTCCGGGCTGAGGATGGAGCTGGACAGCATGAGCTGCGCGCCACCCAGCGCCGCCCGGTCGGCTTCGGACAGGGCCGGCGTCTCGATCCGGTACGACAGGCGCTGCCCGTAGTTGAGCGGCACCCGGAAGTAGATCTCCTCGCCCGGGATCACGGTGTCGGTGTAGCGCCCGTCGGCGAGCACGGGGCCGTCGCCGTAGGAGCCGCTGCCCGCCACGCGTGCCGGCTCGGCCGTCTCCACCTGCGGTTCGATGGTCTCCACGCCCGTGGCGGGGGCGGGGAGCGCGGCGACGTCCACCGCGGGCGGCTCGACCACCAGGCTGAGCTCCAGCGGCGCGGTGGACTGGCGGGCCGTGTCGGCCTTGTTGGTCACCTCGATCGTGAAGCGGCCCGCCGCCTCGCACGGGCCCGTTCCTTCGGTGATCTGGACGTCGCCGACCACGAACGCGCTGCCGCCGCTGGGCAGGTTGGTCTCGAGGTCGCGCCGGTTGCAGGGGGCGTCCCCGGTCGCGGGCAGCACGCCGAGGCTCGCGCCGATGACCGTCGGGGCTCCCGGCGGGGTGGTCGCGCCGATCCGCAGCCCGATGTACGCGGTGGCGCCCGCGGGCAGGTCGAAGGCGTAATGGCGTTTGACCTCCTGGCCGGGCGGCATCTCGTCGAGGTAGTCGCCCGGCTTGAGCACGGGGGCGGCGCCCCGGTCGGCGGTGCCGGTGACCGGGATGCCGACCGGCGTCTGGCCGCGCAGCGCGCGCTGGGACAGGCGGCGGATGCGGCTGGACAGCTCGTCGCTGTTCTGGGCGTCGGCGTAGCGGCCGCCGCCGGCCTTGGCGATGCGGACCAGCTGGTCGCGGGTGGCGCTCTCGACACGGAAGCCGACGACGTCCACGCGTACGCCGATGCCCTGCCCGGCCAGCCTGCGCGCGGTGGCGACCGGGTCGCCGCCGCAGGTCTCCTCTCCGTCGGAGACGAGCAGGATCGTCTTCTGGCCGTCGGCGGTGAAGTCCTCGGCCGCCTGCTCCAGCGCGTACGCGATGGGGGTGTCGCCCTTGGGCCGCAGCCCGGAGACCTGGCGTTTGAACGCGTCCCGGTCCAGCGGGGAGGGCCGCAGGTGCAGCTTGGTGTCCTTGCAGCCGCCCCCGTAGGAGCGCAGGCCGAGCTGCGCGCCTTCGGGCGCGGCGTCGACCATGCCGCCGATGGCCCTGCGGGCGGCGGCGATCCGCGTGGAGCCGGAGCCGTCCTTCTCCGCCATGGAGCCGGACACGTCGAGCAGCACCATGAGCTGTCCGGACGGTTCGAGGGCCGGCGCCGGGGAGGGGAACGCCAGAGGGGCCAGGGCGATCAGGATGACCAGCAGTATCCGCGGCATGCCGGGCATTATTGATCATCCCGCTTGCAATCACCTGGAAAACAGGTAAACCGTCCTGCACCACTGGACCGGTCGGCCGGGGGATCGGTGACCCGCGCAATCCGGCGCCGGCCTGCTACGTGGTCTGTTCGGCCGGTTCCAGGCCCGCCAGGAGGTTGAAGGCGCCGGTCAGGAGGTTGAGGGTGACCAGGCCCACGATCTCGGCGATGACGCGATCGCTCCAGCCGTGCGCGCGCAGGTCCGCGACGTCCGCGTCGCTGATCGAGGCGGGTTCGGCCAGGACGCGCACGGCCACGGCGATGAGCGCCGCCTCCCTGGCGTCCGTGGAGGTGCCCTGCCGCGCCAGCGCGATGTCGGTCTCGCCGAGCCCGGCCGCGCGGCCCGCCTCCGTGTGCGCCTGCAGGCAGGAGCCGCAGCCGATCCACTCCTGTACGGCGAGCGAGATCTTCTCGCTGAGCGCCCGGGACAGCTTGACGCGCTTCATGGCGCGCGACAGATCCAGGTAGCCCTGCAGCAGCGCGGGGGAGTGGGCCATGGTGGCGACCATGTCGCCAACGCTGCCCCGCCTGCTGATGATGTCGCTCAGCAGCTCTTCGGACTTCCCGGGCGCCTCTGCGGGCGCGAGCGCGGCCAGACGTCGCATGTGTCCTCCTCGGTGATCTTTCCTGATACTATACCCCCCTAAGGTATGAGAACGGGGAAGACAATGGCGAGACGGCTTGTGCGGCATCTGGCCGAGTGGCTCGGCGGCTGGCCCGCCGGCACCGGCTTGCACATCATCGGCGCACCCGCGCGCAACCGGCCCGGGTGGGACGGGAAGATCCACCCGGTTCTCGGGGTGAGCGGCCCGGCCGGGGGCGTGCTGTCGGTTCCGCCGGAGCACGCCGCGGCCATCGCCGGGCAGTACGACAGGGCCGGAGGTCTCGCGGCGCTCGGGCCGCGGGTTCCCGCTCTCGTGGGCCTCGCCGAGCGCGCATGGTTCACCGCCGTCTACCGGTGGACGACCCGCCCCGCGCCCCTTCCCGACGCCGGCGTGTGGATCCCGGCCGGCGATCCGGAGGTTCCCGGCTGGCTGCGGCCTTTCGGCGGGGACGTTCTGGTCGCCCTGGACCCCGTCACCGGGGAGCAGCTGGCGGGCGTGGGGGTCAAACGCCACGACTCCCACGGCCACGAACTCGCCGTGGTGACCGCCCCGCAGGCCCGCGGCCGCGGCCTGGCCCGCAGGCTCGTGGCCCAGGCGGCCCGGCGGGTGCTGGACGAAGGCGCGGTCCCCACGTACATGCACGCTCCCGCGAACCGGGCCTCGGCGGCGGTCGCCGCGGCGGCCGGCTTCGAGGACCGCGGCTGGCTGGCCTTCGGCGTGACCGAGGCGCAGGCCGGCTAGGCGACCGGGATCGGAGGCCGGGGCTCGAAGGGTGTCAGTGCCGGTCGTGCCAGGCTTCGGCCAGGATGCGGGTGACGGCGGTGCTCAGCACGCGTACGCCGCGGGTCGAGCCGGGCTCGATCCCGACCAGCTCGCGAACCCGCCGGAGCCGGTAGTCGAGCGTGCGGGGATGCACGCGCAGCGCCATCGCGGTGTGCATCCGGTTCATGTCGTTGCGGTAGTAGGCGTCGAGCGTGGCCACCAGGTCGGGGCCGCTCGCCAGCCGCCGGGTCAGCTCGCGCAGCCACTCGTCGACCTGCGGCATCTGGGCCGCCCCCAGCTCCGCGAACACGTCGGCCACGCCGTACACCTGGCGGGGGATCTTCTCCACGGGCGCCGCCCGGCAGACCCTGCGGGCCAGCGCGATCGGGTCCGCCAGGGCGAGCGCCCGGCCGGGGGCCGCGCCGACCGAGCACGGCCCGGTCAGCTCGGCGAAGTCGTGGATCAGCGACAGCGCCTGGCACCGCGCCGCCGCCTGACCGTCGACCGGGCCGGCGCCGTCGCACGGCACCAGCGCCACGAACTCGTCCGGCTTGTGCCAGGTCAGCGGCATGCGGTGGCGGTCGAGCAGGGTCTTGACGACCTCGTCGCGCCGCTGGTCGTCGAGCCGGCCGCCGGGGACCCGGGCGATCGTCACCAGGTAGTGGTCCGGCACCGGCAGGTCGAGGTCGCGGGCCAGTTGCGGCGCCGCGGGGTCGTCGGAGAGGAGCATGCCGGCGAGCATCCGGATCCTGGCCGCGACGGGCAGGAAGCGCTCCTGGCCTTTGAGGTATCCGTGCGTGTAGGCGTCCTGCGCGGTGAGGCCGTGGTGGGCGACCCAGCCGAGCATGCACATCACGTCGCCCAGGTCTTTGGGGCCCGCCGCCTCGTGGATCTCGCGCAGCGTGAGGTTGGCGTGCAGGAGCAGGACCTGCCGCTGGGACGCCAGCGAGACGCCCACCTCGCCCCGCGACATCCCGACCGAGGACATGTACGCCCGGTCCTCGTCGGTGAACGGCTGCTCCTCCTCGGCCAGGTCGATGGTGCGGCGCCGGAGCATCACCGCGAAATCCAGCATCGCGGCCGAGCCCCGGGTCTCGGCGGCCAGGCTGCGGTAGTCGGCGAGCTCGTGGGTGTACACCTCGACCGCCCGCCGGGCATTGGCGTCCAGGCGGTTGCGTAAGGTCCGGAACAGGTGGCCCATCTCGGCTCCTCTTCACCGCCGGCCATCAGTTTGACCGTGATGGTCAATGGATTTACTTGACCGGCGTCGATTGCGCAAGATGACAAAGCCCGGGGGAAGTGACAACTTCGATTTCCTGTTCAGCGCGGGAACCCGCCCATGGTGGCGCACCCGGACGGTGTGCGCGTCTTGTCATTTGTGACAACGCACGTGGCGGCGGTCCGGGCGGGATCATCACGGCTCACGACGACATGCGGTGTCCCCGCTGAGACTCTGTCCGCATGAGACGACCACCCGGCGCCGCCACCGCCCGCAACGGCATGGCCCACAGCCAGAACTGAGGTCTCGTCCGGTCCCTTGACGCCTCAAGGGGCGGGCCGTCGTTCCTGGGGAGGATGAGTGAGATCACCGTGGTGCTTTCGCTGCGCGAACCGCCGACGAGACACGCCGCCGCCCCGCCCGGCCGGCGCCCGATCATGGTGAGACCTTGTTAGGCCGGGGCGGAGGCTCTCCCGGTTCAGCACCCGGCGGGCCTCCGGTCACCGTGGACCTGCGGTCGTCGTCGCCCCGCGCCGTCCGGTGGCCGCCGGGCGAGGAGCCCGTGCCGGGCGCGCCGCACGTCGTGCTCGCCGACCGCGCGGCCCGTGGCGAGTTCGCCGCCCTGCAGGCCGCCCTGCACCGGCTCGGGGTGCCGACCGTACGGCTCGACGCCGCGCACGCGGCGGCACCGCCGGCGGGACCGTCCGCGGCGCCGTCGGCGGCACCAACGGCGGCACCAACGGCGGGACCGGACGACGGGCCCCCGGGCCCGCTCGACCTCACGCTCTTCCTCGACGGCGGGCTCGTCACCATCGACGGCCGCCGCTTCCGGCCGAGCGTCGTGTGGGCCCGCGGACCGATGCCCCGGGCGATCCCGGCAACGCCCGGAACCGCCGGTCCGCCGTTCCATGCCGGCTCCGGGGCTGCCGGTCCGCCGTTCCGCGCCGGCTCCGGGTCCGCCGGTCCGCCGTTCCGCGCCGGCTCCGGGGCTGCCGGCCCGCTGTTCCGTGCCGACTCCTGGTCCGCCCTGGTCGACCAGCTCGCCGCGATCGCCCCCGTCCGCCTTCCGGGCCGTGGCGCCGGCCGCCTGGCGCAGCTGGCCGGCGCGGCCGCGGCCGGGGTGCGCACGCCGCGCACGATCGTCACGACCGACCCCGGGACGGCCGCCGCCGACCTGCCGGAGGGCAGGCTCGTGGTGAAGGTGCTGGACGAGCACTTCGTCGAGATCGCGCCGGGACGCATGGTGGGCCTGTTCCCGGAGATCACCGACCGCGAGACCCTCCTGCGCCGCCCGCCCCCGGGCTTCCCGGTGATCGTCCAGGAGCACGTCGAGCACGACCTCGAACTGCGCGTCTACTACCTGGCCGGCGACCTCCACGCCTTCGCCGTGACCAAGCCGTCGCCGGACGCGCCCTGGCGGGACCCGGCCGCCGTGTCCGTCCGCGCGACGCCGGTTCCGCCGCGGGCGGCCGAGGTGGTGCGGCGGCTCGCGCGGGACTGGGAGCTGGCCTTCGGCGCCTTCGATCTGCTGCTGGCCGCCGGAGACGTCGTCTTCCTGGAGGTCAACGCGGACGGCGACTGGCGCTGGTTCGAGGCCAGGGCCGGCACCCGGGCGGTCACGAACGCCGCCGCGTCCATGGTCAGGACGCTGCACCTGAACGTGCTGCGGGAGTCCGCGCCGCCGCCGGTCGGCGGCGTGCTGGATTTCCTCCTGCTCGGCACCGAAGCACTGTGACGTCGAGGAAGGCGCATGAGCATCGCTGCATCGTCTCGCCTGTACTGCTCGATACTCGGCCCGCTCCAGGTCCGGGTGGACCGGCACGACGCCGTCATCGGCGCTCCCAAGCAACGGCTCCTGCTCGCGCTGCTGCTGTGCCGGGTGAACGCGGTCGTGCCGGCGGCCGACCTGATCGACGCGTTGTGGGGGGAGACGCCGCCCCGTACGGCCCGCAAGAACCTGCAGGTCTACGTCTCCGCGTTACGCAAGATCGCGGGCGACCGGATCGACTTCCACGGCTGGGGATACCGGTTCCGCGCCGGCCCCGGCGAGCTCGACCTGCTGCGGTTCAGGGAGCTGGCCAGGACCGGGCGCAGCGCGATCCACCGCGGGAATCTCGCGGCGGCCGCCGAGCTGCTCGGCGAGGCGGTCGGCATGTGGCGGGACCAGCCGCTGACCGAGTTCGCGCACGTGCCCCAGGTGGTCCGGGAGGTGGACCGGTTCACCGACCTGTTCCTGTCGGTCTACGAGGACTGGGCCGAGCTGGAGATCGAGCTCGGCCACCACGTCGAGGCCCTGACCAGCCTGGACGTCCTGCCCGCGCGATTTCCCACCCGGGAGCGGATCGCCGCGGCGCGGATGACCGCACTGGCCCGGTGCGGGCGCGCGTCCGAGGCGCTGGCGTACTTCGAGGAGCTGCGCCGGCACCTGGCGACGGAGCTGGGCATCGATCCCAGCCCGGTGCTCAAGCACCTCTACCAGGACATCCTCACCGGTACGGTGGCCCGTGCCGCGCCGCCGGTCGCCGGGCTGGGGGGCGGGGGCGAGGGCGGGCAGGGGAGCGTGCGGATCGCGGCCCTGGCCAACCAGCTTCCCCGGGACATCGGCGACTTCGTCGGCCGGACGGCGGAGATCCACCGCATCATGAACGAACCGGCCCCGGTCATCCTGATCACCGGCGAGCCGGGCATCGGCAAGACCGCCCTGGCCGTGCACGTCGCGCACACCCTGGCTCCCGCCTACCCCGACGGCGCCCTGGTGGTCCCGCTGCGGCGCAGGGGCGGCGGGCCGCACGCCGTCCGCGACGTCCAGCACGAGATCCTGGAGGCCGTGGGGGTGAGCACCGCCGGGGTGCACGACGAGGAGGTGCTGGCGTCGGTGTGGCGGTCGTGGCTGGCCAAGCGCCGGGTCCTGCTCGTCCTCGACGACGCCCCCGACGAGTCGAGCGTGCGCATGCTGCTGCCCGGCTGCGGGGACAGCCGGGTGCTGGCCACCAGCAGGAGCAGGCTGAGCGGGCTGGAGTCGGTGGCGCGGATCGGGCTGGGGGAGCTGTCGGACGCCGAGGGCGCCGAGTTCCTGGCCCGGCAGCTCGGCCGCGAGCGGGCGCTGGCCGACCGGCCCGCGCTCACCGCGCTGTTCGACACCTACGGTCGCTCCCCGCTGCTGTTACGCCTGCTCGGCGGCCGGTTCGCGCGGCTGCCGCACGTGCCGCTGGGTTTGCTGGTCGAGCGGCTGGCACGGGCCAAGAGCGTGCTGGACGAGTTCGCCGCCGGCGACGTGTCGCTGCGGGAGCGGTTCGAGGAGTTCTACAACAGCACGTCATGGCCGCACCGGCGGGCGTTCGTCGCGCTGGGCGGGCTGGACGGGCCGCCGTTCAGCCACGAGGAGCTGGTGGCGGCGCTGGACGGGCCGGAGGCGCCCGCCGAGCGCGTCATCGAGTCGCTGCTGGAGGCGAACGTGCTGGCGGTGCCCGATCGCGAGCTCGGCGGGGCGGCGCAGGTCACCGCGCACTCGCTGATGTACACGATGTCACCCCTCGCCCACCTGTTCGCCGCCGAGCTGCGCCGCGCCCTCGACGCCTGACCCTCGACGCCTGACCCTCTCCGCCCCTGCCGAATTCGTCATTCTCTTTCGGCGTTCATCTGAAACGCCGTCATACGCCCACATTCGTGGGGTTGTCCCGCCCGCGTGTCCCGCGCTGATACTCGACAGGAAACTCGACCCCCAGGAACGGAGAGGTGGCGGGTATGGCCGTGTCGGGCGACGTGGTGACGGCCGAGGCGCTGACCAAACGATATCGACGCAGCGAGACCCCGGCCGTGGACGACGTGTCGTTCGAGATCGCGCGGGGTGAGACGATCGGGCTGCTGGGACCGAACGGGGCCGGGAAGACGACCCTGATCAAGATGATCTGCGGGGTGACCGCCCCGTCCTCCGGCCGGGTCCGGGTGTTCGACGCCGACCCCGTACGCCAGCCGGTGGCCGCCAAGAGCGACATCGGCGCGATGCACCAGATCGCCCCGTTCGACGAGATGCTGCCGGCGCTGGACAACCTGCGCATCTCGGCGAGGTTCCGCGGCGTGCGGTGGCGGGACGTGCGGCCGTGGGCGCTGGAGCTGGCCGAGTTCCTCGGCGTGGCCAAGGCGCTGCCGCAGCTGTGCTTCCAGCTGTCCGGCGGGCAGCGGCAGCGGCTGCAGCTGGTCCGCGCCCTGATCACGCTGCCCAGGCTGCTGATCCTGGACGAGCCGTCGGCCGGCCTGGACGTGGCCGGGCGGCACCAGATCGAACGGTTCGTGACCTGGCTGCGCGAGGAGCACGGGGTGACCGTGCTGTGGACCAGCCACCACATCGACGAGCTGGAACGCAACAGCCAGCGGGTGATGGTGATCAACCGCGGCCGGGTGCTGCGCTTCGCCAAGCCGCGCGAGCTGGTGGAGGAGTTCGGCTCGGTGCACCTGCGGGTGACCGTGGCCGACGCCGAGGCGGGCGGGGCCGTGGCGGCGTGGGCGGAGAACGCCGGGCTGAGCGCCGCGGCCGGGGACGGCGAGGTCCGCATCGAGGGCGCCCGCGCCAAGGAGATGCTGCCCGAGCTGACCCGGTACTGCCAGGACCACGACATCACGATCAGCGGTGTGTCGACCGCCCTGGACTCGCTGGAGACGGTGTTCCTCCGGATGACCGGGAACGAGGGCTGACATGGCCGCCAAGCTGACCTTCCGGACCGCTCCGCCCACCGTGGCCCCGCGGGCCGCCGACCTGTTCGCGGTGATCTACCGCGAGTACGCGCTGCTGGCCCGCAACCGCATCAACCTCATCCTCAGCCTGGCCCCGATGCTGGTCTACCTGCTGCTGGTGAACACCTCGCTGAGCAACCTGGTCGGGAACATCTCCTACCGGGGCGCCGAGCTGCCCTTCGCGGTCTTCCTGCTGCCGATGGTGCTGGCGATGTCGATCGTCAGCGCCTCCGGCACCTCCGGGATGGCGCTGTTCCAGGAGGAGCTGAGCGGGGTGGCGACCCAGCTGTGGTCGTACCCGATGCGCCGCTCCCGGTTCCTGCTCGGCAAGCTGCTGGCCGGGGTTTCGCTGGTGCTGGGGCAGAGCCTGCTGGCGCTGGGCGTCGCGGTGCTGATCTTCGACCTGCCGTTCGGGCTGGAGGGGTGGGCCGGGCTGCTGGTCGCGCTGACGCTGGCCGCCATCGCGTTCAACGGGCTGTACCTGGCCGCGGCCATCACGATCACCGACTTCCAGACCTTCATGGTGGGGTCGAACGTGTCGATCCTGGTGCTGGTGTTCAGCGCGCCGTCGATGTACACGGTCGACCAGATGCCGACGGTGCTGCAGTGGATCTCGGCGGTCAATCCGCTGACGTACGCGATCAACGGGATGCGCGACGCGGCGCTGTTCGGGTTCGCCGACGCGTGGGCGAACCTGCTGGTGCTGGCGCTGATCGCGGCGGTCACGTACGGCGTGGCCGGGCGGGCCCTGCTGAACCGGGCGCGGAACCTCTGACCGGGCGGGGACATGCTGACCGAGAGATTTCCCGACGGACCCAAGGTACGGATCCGCGGCGTGGAGAGCCTGGGGCAGGCCGCGGCCCGGTTCTTCGCCCTGGACGCGGGCCGCCGGCGGGCCCCGGGCGGGCCACGGTGACGACCGCGCCGCCGCGGCGGTTCGACCCGGCCGCGCCCGAGCACGCCGCCGATCCGCACCCGATGCTGCGCCTGATGCGGGAGCAGGCGCCGGTGTACCGGCACGCCGACCCGGCGACCGGCCGGGTGTTCTGGTACCTGACCAGGGACGCCGACGTGCGCCACGCCCTGGCCGAGCCGGCCCTGGGCAGGCAGCTCGACCGGCTGCCGCGCGAGCTGGCCGCGCGGCACCGCGCCTGGGACCGCGACCCGCTGCCGATGGTCCGCAGGAACGTCTTCAACCTGGACCCGCCCGACCACACCCGGCTGCGCCGGCTGCTGGCGCCGACGTTCGGCGCACGCGCGGTGGCGGCCCTGGCACCGCGCATCCGGCGCGCCGCCGGCGACCTGGTCGAACGCATGCCCGGCCAGGGGGAGATCGACCTGATCCGGTCGCTGGCGCTGCCGCTCCCCATCCTGATCATGGCCGAGCTGCTCGCGATCCCGCCCGCGGACCTGCCCCGGCTGCGCCGCTGGAGCGACGGCATCCTGCGCAGCCGGGACATGTCGCTCGCCCGGCATCACGGCATGGAGTACATCGCCTACCTGCAGCGCACCCTCACCGAGCGCCGCGCCGCCCCTGGTGACGACCTGATGTCGCGGCTCGCCGCGGCCGAGCGCGACGGCGAGATCAGCCGGGCCGAGCTGCTCTCCAGCGTGTTCCAGCTGCTGCTGGCCGGCGACGAGACGACGGCCAACCTGATCGGCAACGGGCTGCTCGAACTGCTGCGCCACCCCGGCGAGGCGGCGAAGCTGCGGGCCCGGCCGGAGCTGATCGACCCGGCGGTGGAGGAGATGCTGCGCTTCAACGGGCCGGTGGGGCACTCCCGGCCGCTGTACGCGCTGGCCGACGTGGACATCGGCGGCACCACGATCCCGTGCGGCGACACCGTGATGCCGATGCTGCTGGCGGCCAACCGCGATCCGGCGGCGTTCGAGCGGCCGGACGTCTTCGACGTGGCCCGCGCGCCGAACCGGCACCTGGGCTTCGGCCACGGCATCCACTTCTGCCCCGGCGCGGCGCTGGCCCGGCTGCAGGTGCGGGCCGCGGTCGGCGCGCTGGTCCGCCGCTTCCCCGGCATGACCCTGGCGGCCGGCCCGTCCGGCCTGGACTGGACACCGGACCTGTTCGTCCGCGGCGTGCGCCGGCTGCCCGTGCGCCCGCACCGGTGACGCGCGTGGCGAGAACGCGCGGCCCACATTTATGGGGTTGCCCGCCCGACATATCACCGGGTCATACTCGAAACGAAAAGCGTTCCCCCGAAAAGAGAGGTGGAAAGGCATGGCTTTCGACGCGAAGGAAGCGCTGCGCTCGGCCGGAATTCTGACCGGCTCCGAGGCGCCCGAATTAGCGCAGGCGTTCGGCACCCTGTCCCGCGAGGAAGTGGACATGCTGGTGTCGCTGAAGGGCCGGATCTCCGCCGCGCTGCCGGAGGTGCTGGCGCACTCCGTCGGCGGCTGGACCTCACCCGAGGCGACGCAGCAGAACTTCGAGCCGGGCATGCTGTGCGCGTGCGGCCTCTGGTCCGGTTCGGGACAGAACTCCTCCTAGCCGAACGGGCGCGACGCCCCCATTCGTGTGCCATTCATCCGGCCCACATTTGTGGGGTTGCCCGCCCCGGACCGCGCCGGGTCATAATCAAAACCGAAACTCCTTCTCCCCGGAAAGGAAAGGTGGAAAGCATGACCTTCGACGCGAAGGAAGCGCTGCGCGCGGCCGGAATTCTGACCGGCTCCGAGTCGCCGGAATTGGCGCAGGCGCTCAACATCCTGTCCCGCGAGGAAGTGGACATGCTGGTGTCGCTGAAGGGCCGGATTCCCGCCGCGCTGCCGGAGGTGCTGGCGCACTCTCTCGGCGGCTGGACCTCACCCGAGGCGACGCAGCAGAACTTCCAGCCGGGCATGCTGTGCGCGTGCGGCCTCTGGTCCGGGTCGGGAAAGAGCGAATAACCGCCGGGCGCGGCCGGCTGCGGCCGCTCATCCCGCAGAGCCCGCAGGCGCGGCCGGACGGCCCGATCCGCGGCGTGCCGCGGGCGGGCACCATGGCCGCGCCTGCGGGCCGAGGCAAGAGAAGGGAGTGGACATGCCCGGGAAGCTGACCGGAAGCCGCGCGTTGTTCGAGGTGCCGGACGGGCTGACCTATTTCGCGCGCGACGGGGAATATCTGGTCGTCAACCCGCACGCCGGCGGCCGATGCGTGCTCGATCCGCGGGAGTTCGGCGTGCTGCGGGCGCTGGCCCGGCCCGCCGCGGACGGTGCTCCCGCGCCCCTCGAACCCACCCAGGAGACCGAGCGCACCCTGGCCAAACTCATCCTGAGCTGGGTCGTCTACTACAACGGCAACCACCCGAAGATCAAGCTCGTCGAGCCGCCGCTGCAGACGGTCTACTACGCCATCACCGACGGCTGCAATCTGCGCTGCCCCTACTGCTACGCCTCCTCGGAGAAATGCCTGCCGGGCGAGCTCGACACCGCCGAGTCCCTGGAGCTGATCTCGCGGGTCGCCGATCTCGGCGCCGGGCTCATCGTGTTCACCGGCGGCGAGCCGATGCTGCGCAAGGACCTGTTCCAGATCGTGGCGCACGCGAACGACAAGGGCCTGAGATCCAACATCATCACCAACGCCACGATGATCAGGACGCCGGCGCAGGCGGCCCGGTTCGCCGAGTTGTTCGGCAACGTCACGGTCAGCATGGACGGCGGCACCGCCGAGACGCACGACCGCACCCGCGGCGCCGGGGCGTTCGACAAGACCTACCGGGCGCTGCGACTGCTCAACGACGCCGGCGTGACGCCGAGCATCAACCACATCGTCACCTCGGAGAACGTGGAGCACCTGGAGGAGTTCGCGACCTTCATGGAAGGGCTGCGGGTGCACTCCATCCGGCTGATGTACCACAACAACCTGGGCCGCGGGGTGAGCGACGAATACGACTTCGGGTGGGCCGACCACCTGCGCATCCAGCAGCTCGTGTGGACCGTGCCGGTCGCCTCGAAACTGCGCCCCCTCGGCCCCAAGGCGATCTCGCCCTGCTCGATCAAGGGCAACTGCGGCATGGGCGGCACCGAGATCTACATCAACTCCTTGGGCGACGTGTATCCGTGCAAGCTGGTCACCGGCCGCGAGCATTTCGCGGGGAACGTCAGGCGGCAGTCGCTGGAGGAGATCTTCGCCACGCCGGTGCTGCGCGGCATGCGGACGAGCACCGTCTTCGGCGGCGACTACCACGCCGACTGCGAACGCTGCTACATCAAGGCCACCTGCGGCGGCGGCTGCCGCGCCGCGCACATGGCCGAGTCCGGGGACGTCCGCAGGAACAGCCGCCACCTGTGCCGCATCCTGCGGCACGGCGTCGTCACCCAGATGTGGCAGGAGGCCGGTGTCGACCCGCTGGAGATCGCCGCGCACGACGCCGAGATGACCACGCCGCGCCTGGTGGCCACCGACGAGGTGCACGCGGTGTACGACGACTGGAAGACCTTCGTCCCCGTCACGCATCCCAAGCCCGGGACCAGGCCGCCCGGCGTCGCGGCCAGGGGCGCGCGGGTCGGCGAACTGCTCCCGATAACCCCCGTCTGACACTTCGGAATCACAGGAGGTGGCGCGTGTCGCTCCGGATCAGTGACGCGGTGGTGTGGCAGGAGACCGGCGAGGGCATCTCGCTCTACCACACCGAGACCGGGGACTTCCGCACCCTGAACGAGACAGGCTCCAAGATCTGGCTGCTCGTGGCCAACGGCGGCGAGGCCAAGCCGGTCGCCTCGGCCCTGTCCCGCGAGTTCGCCGGCACCAACGCGGCCCTGATCAAGCGCATCGTGGTGGACGTCCACGCGTTCATCGGCACGATGCTGGAGCAGGGCCTGTTCGAGGAGAGCCCGGCGTGACGGCCGCGGTCGTCCTCGGCGGGGGGTTCGCGGGCGTGCTGGCCGCCGCGGTGCTGGCCCGGCACGCGGACGAGGTGGTGGTCGTGGAGGGCGACCGCTACCCGTCCGGCCCGTCCCCCCGGCGGGGGCTGCCGCAGGCGCACCACAGCCACGTGCTGGTCACCGGCGGGGCGCGGGCGCTGGAGGAGCTGCTGCCCGGCACCCTGCCGACCCTGTACGCCCGGGGCGCGCACCGCCGCGGCCTGACCGGCGACGCGCTGATCCTCAGCGCCGAGGGCTGGTTCGGGCGGCACGACACCGGCGCGTACCTGGTGTCGTGCACCCGCGCGCTGCTGGACCAGGTGATCCGCGGCCGGGCCCTGGCCGGCGGCAGGGTCACCGTGTGGCAGCGGACCCGGGCGCTGGGCCTCACCGGCGACGCCGCCCGGGTCACCGGCGTGACGATCAGCCGCGCGGGCGGCCCGCCGGAGACCGTCGAGGCCGATCTCGTCGTGGACGCCACCGGACGCCGGTCGCAGGCCCCGGCCTGGCTGGCCGGGCTCGGCGTGCCGGAGGTCCCGGAGGCGGTGGTCGCCTCGGGGCTGGCGTACGCGACCCGGATCTACCGGGCCCCCGCCG
This sequence comes from Nonomuraea candida, assembly GCF_000725485.1. Taxonomy (GTDB): domain Bacteria; phylum Actinomycetota; class Actinomycetes; order Streptosporangiales; family Streptosporangiaceae; genus Nonomuraea; species Nonomuraea candida. The sequence continues at coordinate 86,812 of NZ_JOAG01000052.1, forward strand.
GGCTCGCCGCCGGCATGCCGGCGATCATGATCCATCCGGGGGCGACGGACGGCCGGCCGGGCCGGGGGGCCACGCTGTTCCCCATCGAGGACGAGCGCTGGGTCGTCACCCTGACCGGCACCCGGGGCGGCGAACCGCCGGCCAGGGAGCCGGGCTTCGCCGCGTTCGCGCGCGGCCTGCGCAGCCCGATCGTGGCCGTGCTGACGGCCGCGGCCACCCCGCTCGGCGGCATCCGGCCGTACCGGGACACCGCCAACAGGCGGCGCTTCTTCGAGCGCACGCCCCTGCCCGAGGGCTTCCTCGCGATCGGTGACGCCGTCGTCGCGGTGAACCCGGTGTACTCGCACGGCATGTCGATCGCCGCCCTCGGCGCGCTCCGCCTGGACCGGGAGCTGACGCGGCACGGCGGCGTGAAACCCGCCCGCACCCCCGAGCTCCAGTCCGCCCTGGCCGAGGTGGCGGACCCGTCGTGGCGGATGGCGGTCGCCCAGGACGGCAGGTACGCCCCCGAGGACGCCCCGCCGGGGGAGCCGGCCGCTGTCCCGCGCCGGGCGCGGTCCCTGCTGAGCCGGGCCGCGCTGACCAGCCCCGCGCTCGCCACCCGGCTGTTCCACGCCCAGACCTTGATCACCCCCGCCGCGATCACCCCCGCCGCGATCACCCCCGCCGCGATCACCTCCGCCGCCGGACAGGACCCAACGCCATGACTCGCCGCGCCGTCCCGCTGATCCCGCGCGCCCTGCTGTTCGGCAACCCGGTCTACCTGGCCCCCGGGCTGTCCCCGGACGGCACCAGGCTGCGCTTCCTCGCCCCGGACGAGGGCGTGCTGAACGTCTGGGCCGGCCCGGCGGACGCGCCGGACGAGGCCAAGCCGGTGACCCGGGACCGCGGAAGGGGCATCCGGTCGGCCGGGTTCTGCCACGACGACCGCACGCTGTACTACCTGCGGGACCGGGACGGCGACGAGAGCTGGCGGCTCTACCTGGTCGACCTGGAGACGGGGGCCGAGCGCTGCGTCACGCCGTTCGAGGGCGTGCAGACCCGGGTGCTGGCGCACAACAGCCGGCACCCCGGCACGATGCTGATCGGCCTGAACAGGGAGCGGCCCGAGCTGCACGACGTGTACCGCCTCGACCTGGCCACCGGCGACCTCACCAGGATCGCCGCCAACCCGGGCTACCTGAGCTGGGAGATCGACACCGACCTGCGGGTCCGCGGCGGCACCGCGATGAACCCGGACGGGAGCCTCACCGTCCACCTGACCCCGCCCGGCGCGGACGAGCCCGTGCCGTGGCTGGAGGTGCCGCGCGAGGACGCCATGGGCACCCGGATCGCGGGCTACGCCCGCGACGGCCGGACGATCTACCTGCTGTCGTCGATCGGCGCGAACGCCACCCGCCTGTACTCCGTGGACGCGGGCACCGGCCGGCGGGTCCTCCTCGCCGAGGACCCCGTCTACGACGTGAAGTCCCTGGAGGTGGACCCGGTCCACCGGCTTCCCCAGGCGGTGCTGTTCGGCCGCGACCGCGACGAGCGGATGTTCCTCGACGCCGCCTACGAGCGCGCCGTCACCCGGCTCGGCGCGCGGCTCGCCGAGCTCGGCGTGCACGGGGAGCTCGACATCGACCGCTCCGAGCGCGGCGACCGGCGGTGGGTCGTGGCGGTGGTGGCCTGCGACGGGCCGGTCCGCTACTACGTCTACGACCGGCACGACGACCGCCTGCGGTTCCTCTTCTCCCACCAGCCGGAGCTGGAGCGCTACCGGCTCGCCGAGATGGAGCCGTTCGTGTTCGCCGCCCGCGACGGCGTCGAGGTGCACGGATACGTCACCTGGCCGCCCGGCGTCGAACGCCGCGACCTGCCGGCCGTGGTGAACGTGCACGGCGGGCCGTGGTGGCGCAACTCCTGGTGCTTCGACGAGGAGGCGCAGTTCCTGGCCAACCGCGGGTATGCCTGCGTCCAGGTGAACTTCCGCGGCTCGGTGGGCTACGGCAAGGAGTTCCACAACCTGGGCGCCAAGCAGTGGGGCGCGGGGATGCACACCGACCTGCTGGACGCGGTCGCGTTCCTGGCCGGCCGCGGCGCGGTGGACCCCGCCCGGGTGGCCATCATGGGCTGCTCGTACGGCGGCTACGCGGCCCTGGCCGGCGCGGCCTTCACCCCCCGCGCGTTCGCCTGCGCCATCGACCTGTGCGGGCCGTCGAACCTGCTGACGCTGCTGGCGGGCGGGGCGTCGTACCGGCGGGCGGTGGACTCCTTCATGCACGCTCACGTGGGCGATCCGGAGACCGAGCGCGACCTGCTGTGGGAGCGCTCGCCGCTGTCCCGGGCCGGCGACATCACGATCCCGCTGCTGATCGTGCAGGGGGCCAACGACGTGCGGGTGCCCCGCCAGGAGGCCGAGCAGATCGTCGCGGCGCTGCGCGCGAAAGGGGTGCCGCACGAGTACCTGCTGTTCGAGAACGAGGGCCACGGCCTGCTCCGGCCGGAGAACCGGGAGACGTACTACGCCGCCGTCGAGCGCTTCCTCGCCGAGCATCTGGCCTAGCACGAGCCAGGACGGCGCCCGGGACCGGCGCTCAGGACGGCGCGCTCAGGACGGCGCGCTCAGGACGGCGCGCTCAGGACGGCGCGCTCAGGACGGCGCCGCCGCGGGCGGCCAGACGCCCACGTGCAGCAGCTCGTGGGCGTAGCAGTAGGCCACCAGCTGGCTGCGGTTGCTGCACGCGAAGCGGTCCAGCAGCTTGCCGATCCGCTCGGCCACGGTGTATCTGCTCAGGCACATCTCCCGCGCGATCCTCGTCGTCGTGTACCCGGTGGCGAGCATGACGACCAGCTGCCTGTCGCGATCGTTCATCAGGTCATCGGAAACGAGAGTCATGAGAAGTCCCCGGACGGATCGCGGGCGCCCCGGATGAAAGCGCCTCCATCCCGAACGCTAAGAGAGCCCGCTCAAATATCGGTATGGCCCGGCCATGCGCCCGGTAGTCCGCCGCCGGCGCGGGCCTGTCTCCGGTGAGGCGCCGGGGAAGGCCGGTTCAGGCGCAGTATGGCGATGGCATGGCGCCACCATACCGGCGCAAAACCCCCCAGACCTAGCCTGATGAGAGGGGGTCGAAGGCCCCGCCGGGCGATGCGATCGGGAGGTAGCCATGGACAGCGACGAGGTGCGGGCGCGGCCGGAGCCGTTCGACGCGCTGGCCACGCTGCGCGCCGCCGGCCACCCCGTCGACGCGCTGAACGAGCGGCAGAGGCAGGTGTTCGCCGAGCTCGGCCGGCCGGAGGTGGAACTGCTCAACTCGATCAAGACCCGGCTGGACGCGGCGGCCGGCGAAGTCGAGGGACAGGACCTCAAACTCGTATGAGCGCCAGGGCCGCACGCCCGGCCCGCCGGCGGGTGGTCGTCGTCTTCGTCGACCTGGTCGGCTCGACCGAGCTCGCCGAGCGGCTCGACCCCGAGCTGCTGCGCAACGTCCTGGAGCGCTACCACCGGGCCTGCACCGAGGTCATCGCCGAGCACGGCGGCGTGGTCGAGAAGTACATCGGCGACGCGATCATGGCCGCGTTCGGCATCCCGATCAGCAGTGAGGACGACGCGCTGCGGGCGGTGCGGGCGGCGCACGCCGTCCTCGGCCGGGTACGCCGGCTCAGCGAGGAGCTCGCCCCCACCCACGGCATCCGCCTCGACGTGCACTGCGGCATCGCGGCCGGGGAGGCGATGGTGATCGACACGCCGGGCACGGACCTGCGGGTCATCGGCGACACCGTCAACACCGCCGCCCGGCTGCAGTCCGCGGCCGGCCCCGGCGACATCCTCGTCGGGGACGAGGTGGCCCGGATGGTCCGCGGGCACGCGCGGATGGAGGCCATGCCGCCGCTGCGGCTGAAGGGCAAGCGCGAGCCGGTGCGGGCCTGGCGGCTGCTGTCCCCCGAGGCCCCGGACGCGGCCCGCGCCGACGACCAGGCGCCGCTGATCGGCCGGGACGACGAGGCGCGGCAGCTCCAGCAGGCGTACCAGCGGGCGGTCCGGGACCGCCGGTGCTGCGTGGTCACGCTGCTCGGGCTGCCCGGCATCGGCAAGTCCCGGCTGGTGCGCGACTTCACCGGCAGGCTGCCGGCGGAGACGACAGTGCTGGCCGGGCGGTGCCCGTCGTACGGCGCGGGCATCACCTACCGCCCCATCGCCGAGATGCTCGAATCCCTCAACGGCGACTGGCCCCGCCTCGCGCCCGCGCTGGAGCCGCCGAGCGCACGGGCGCTGCGCGGCCTGACCACGGCCGACGCCGGCGCGGCCGGGGTGGAGGAGATCGCGCGGGCGGTGCGGGGACTGTTCGAGGAGCTGGCGCGGCACCGGCCGCTGGTGGTGATCTGGGAGGACCTGCACTGGGCCGAGCCCACCCTGCTCGACCTGATCGAGGATCTGGCGGCCTGGCTGCTGGACGTGCCGGTGCTGCTGGTCTGCGTGGCCCGGCCCGAGCTGCTCGACCTGCGGCCCACCTGGGGCGGCGGCATGGCCTGCGCGTACGCGCTGGAGCTGGGCCCGCTCGACCCCGACCAGATGCGCACCCTGGTCGCCTGCCTCGCGCACGCGGCAGGATCGCCGGACCGGGCGGGCGGCGCGGAGGTGGTCGCGCACGGGGCCGAGCCGCTGCTCGAACGGGTGGCGGAGGGGGCCGACGGCAATCCGCTGTTCGCCGAGCTGATGCTGGAGACGCTGGCCGAGGAGGGGGCGGACGCGCCGCTGCCGCCCACCGTCCAGGCGCTGATCGCGGCCCGGCTGGACCGGCTCGGAGACGGGGAGCGCGACGTGCTCGAACGGGCCGCGACCATCGGGCAGGTCTTCACCCGGGACGCTCTCACGATCCTGCTTCCGGACGCGCCGGGCCCCGATGACGCGGGCGCCTGCGAGCTGGACGAGCTGCTGTGGAGGTTGCTGCGGCAGCGCGTGATCCGCCGCGCGGGGCTGCCCGGCTCGTACCAGTTCACCCAGACCTTGACCCGGGACACCGTGTACGCGATGACCCGCAAGGAGCTCAGGGCCGCCTGGCACCTGGCCCTCGCCGACCGGCTCTCCCAGCGGGCCCGCCACCCACCGGCCGCCGCGCCGGACCCGTCCTTCGACGAGCCGTCCCAGGGGGACCTCGCCCATCATCTGGAGACGGCGTGCCTGCTCAAGCGCGAGGTCCAGCCGGACGACCCGCTGCTGCCCGCGCTCACCGCGCGGGCCGCCCGCGCCCTCATCGGCGAGGGCACCCACGCCCTGCACCGCAAGGACCTGCCCGCCGCCCTCGCCCTGCTGGAGCGGGGGCGCGAGCTGCTGCCGCCGGGCGATCCGGAGCACCGGCGGCTCGCGGTGCGGATCTGCGACGCGGGGCTGGCCCGCGGCGACGGCGAACGGGCCCGCGCGGCCGTGGAGGCCGCCGCGCGGGTGCTGCCCGGCGACCGGCGTACCGGGCTGACCTGCGCGATCCTGCGCGAGACGCTGAACACGCGGTTCGGCCTCGCCCCGCCCGCGCTGGACCCGCTGCGGGAGCAGCTCGCCGCCGAGCCGGCCGACGACCTGAGCTGGTGCCGCTTCCACGAGCTGGAAGCGCTGGCCCGCCTGGGCGAGGGCCGCTTCGGCGCCGCCGAGGCGGCGCTGCGCGCCGGCCTGGACCGCGCCCGCGCCCTGGGCGACCGCTACGAGGAGAACCGGCTGCTCAGCGGGGTGTGCGAGCTGGCCCAGTGGTCGCCCACGCCGATCGGCGACGGTCTGGTGCTGTGCGCCGAGCTGGCGGCCAGGTTCGCCGGCGACCGCGCCCTGCTCGTGCCGGTGCTGATCACCCAGGCCCGGCTGCTGGCCCTGGCGGGCGAGACGTCCGACGCCCGCGCCGTCCTCGCCACCGCGGCCCGGCACGCCGCCGACCTGCACCTCGACCTCGCGGCCGGCGCGGTCACCCAGGTGAGCGGCCTGGTGGAGTCGCTCGACGGCCGCCCTCCCGCCGCGGTGGCGCTGTTCCGGCGGGCCGCCGGGGCGCTCCGCGCGGCCGGGCAGCCGGCTCCCGCGGCGACCCTGGACGTCTACGCGGCGCGGGAGCTGGTGCGGCAGGGACGGCACGGGGAGGCCGCGCGGGCGCTGGATCGGGTGGTCGCCGCCGGCGTCCGGCTGCAGGCGCGCGGCGAGCTGATCCTGCTGGCGCTGCGCGCGCGCCTGGCCTCGCTCGAAGGCGACCACGGCCGCGCGGTCACGCTGGCGGCGAGGGCCGCGGAGCGGCTGGACCGCACCGACGACCCGTGCCTGCGCGCCGACGTGCTGGCCGAGCTCGCCGAGGCTTACCGTACGGCGAACCAGCCCGCCCTGGCGGCCGACGCCGCCGGCCGCGCCCTGCGGTGCTACGCGGCCAAGGGCGCCGCCTGGCCCCGCGGCCGCCTCGGCCCCGCCCCCCGGCACGCCGACCGTGAGGAGACCGACCGGTGACCGGAGCCCCGGGAACGACACCGCCGCCGTGGCGCAGAGAGCGGCCCGCGTCCTTCCCCGGCATGCCCGCCTGGAGCCTGGCCACCTCCCGCCGGAGCCTGGAGGAGTTCCAGGTGAGCCGCCAGGAGGAGGTCGACCCGGAGTGGGCGTGGGGCGGGGCGGACGGGTCGGGGGTACGGGTCTGCGTGGTCGACACCGGAGTCGACGGCACGCACCCCCTGATCGGCGGCCTGGCCGGATCCCTGGTGGTCACTCAGGACGGCGCCCCCACGGGCGAGGTGAACGCCGGCGCGCAGGCGGGCGGCGCGGCGACGACCGGTGGCGCCGCGAACGCCGGCGGAGCGACGGCCGGTGGCGCCGTGAACGTCGGCCTGCTCCCGGGCGGCGAGCGGGAGCGCGAGCCGGCGGTCATCGACTGCGAGCCGACCGACCCGGCCGGCCACGGCACGGCCTGCGCGAGCGTCATCCGCTCGATCGCCCCCGCCGCCGAGCTCACCTCGGTCCGGGTGCTGACCGACGGCCGGTCCGGCAGCGGGGCGGGCCTGCTCGCGGGCCTGCGCTGGGCCGTGGACGAGGGCTTCGACGTGATCAACCTGAGCCTGTCCACCACCCGCCGGGAGTTCCAGGGGCCGCTGCAGGAGCTGGCCGACCGCGCGTACTTCCGGCGCAGCCTGCTGGTGGCCGCGGCGCACAACATGCCGCTGCTCAGCTACCCGTGGACGTTCTCCTCGGTCATCTCGGTGGCCAGCCACGACGAGCCGGACCCGATGACGTACTACTACAACCCCGCGCCGCCGGCCGAGTTCTACGCCCGCGGCGTGCGGGTCCCGGTCGCCTGGCCGGGCGGCAGGCGGATCCGCAGCACGGGCAACAGCTTCGCCGCGCCGCACATCACCGGCATCTGCGCCCTCATCCTGAGCAAACACCCGTGGATGACCCCCTTCCAGCTCAAGTCGGTGCTCTATCTGGCCGCGAACAACGTCACCGCAGCCCCCGGAGGCATCAATGGCCGTACGTGACCCGCTCCTGCCCGGCGACGTCGAGATCACCGAGCGCCGGCTGATCATGTCGATCGTGGAGGTGACCCGGCACGTCTTCGACGCCGCCGCCGCGTCGATCTTCCTGATGGACGGCGACACCGGCGAGCTGATCTTCACTGCCGTGTCGGGCAAGGGCGAGGGACACCTGCCGGGGACGCGCTTCCCGAAGGGCACGGGGATCGCGGGCTGGGTGGCGGCCAGCGGCCAGCCGATGATCGCGGACGACGTGGCGGAGGTCGCGCAGTTCGCCCGGTACGCGGCCGAGTCCACCGGTTACGTCCCCCGCAGCATCATGGCGGCGCCGCTGATCCGCTACGAGGAGTGCATCGGCGTGCTGGAGGTGCTGGACCGCTCCGACGCCCTGCGCGGCGAGCTCACCGACGTGGACCTGCTGTCCATGCTCGCCACGCAGGCCGCCTGCGGCCTGGAGCTGCTGCTGCGGTTACGCCGCACGCACGCCGCCGCGGCGGAGTCCCGCGCCGACGACATGCGCACGCTGCTGGAGCGCATCGCGGCCCGCGTGCTGTCGGGGAACGCCCCGGCCAACCCCGCCGCGCTCAAACTGCTCATCGCCGCCGACGAACTCCTCGCCTGACGACGCAGAACGGGGCGAAGGCTCCGCTGCCGATCACCGCCGGCCGCGGCGGGCGGGACGGTCATGCTTCCTCGGGCCGCGGCGAACGCGCGATGTCGGCCACGACCCGGCGCACCTCGTCATACGTCAGCGGGCTGCCGCTGCGCAGCTGGACGTACTCGGCGCCGGCCGGCCCGGACTCCGCCAGCTCCCGCCAGTGGCGCTCCAGCCGGTTCCGGCTCGCCTGGAGCCGGCTGTACGCCTCCGACGTCCGTCGTCCCGGGCTGGTCACCAGGCTGGTCAGCGCGGCCTGGTACGCGGCCATGGCCTCGCGCTCGGCCTCGTACAAGTCGCCCGGCCGCGCCGGCACCGATTCGCCCAGCATCTCCAGAAGCCGGCGCGAGCGGGCGCCCTCGGCCAGGGTGAACGCCACAGCCTTGGGACGGTCCGGCCAGTCGCCTCCGTAGCCGAGCTCGCCCCGGTCCCTGACGACGAGATGGAGCAACCAGTCGGAGATCTCTCCCGCCCGGTCGGCCCGCTGGACCCGAATCTCCGGATCGTGCACGTGGCCGCGAATCCGGTCCTGCCACTCCAGCGCGCGGGCCAGGTTCCGGTAGGCCGCCGGTGGGTCGATCGCGGTCAGCGCACGGCCCAGCCGGGCCCGCCATTCGATCAGCGGGACGTAGAGATGGTCGCGTTCGAGCTTTTCGGCCATCTTCTCCAGCACGCGCGCCGCCTCGCCGTACTGGCCGTCGGCCCACAGCTTGATGCCCCTTTCGGCCCTGCGGCGGGCGGGTAGCCGGCCCCAGCCCGCCACCGAGTACAACGGCGCGATCTCCGGAGGCACGAACAGGGGCGCCGACGCCAGGACCGTCTGAAAGCCCTCGACCGCGATGAGCTTCGCGGCGATCTGCTGGAGAAAGTCCTCGAACTGCCGCTGCCGCTCGGCACGGTACCGCCAGAACAGCCGCCCGGTCAGCAGGGTGGAGAGCTGGTCCTCCATGTCGAGGACGGCGTAGTCATCCGGGCCGACGGCGCGGGCGAACTCCTCGAACGCCGTGACGACGTCAGGCAGGTCGACACCGCCGTCGATCACACCGTTCAGCAGGAAGAGGAGGAGCCGGGCCCGCTCGTGGAGCAGCGGCAGCACCTCGGCGTCCACCAGGGGCGTGACGATGTCGCGCGCGGCTTCCGGGCGCCGCAGCTCGGAGGCGACGAGCACGGCGGCGCGCAGGCGCTGATTCACGGCGTTGTTGACGAAGCCCGCATCCTCCATCCGGTCGGCGGCGAGCAACAGGGTGTCGGCCGCCTCCTGCAGGTAGCCGCGCGCCACCAGCGACTCCGCGTATGCCAGGGTGCAGTAGCCGAGCGCGGCGTTCAGGGCCTTGCGGCAGTTCTCCGCCTCCGGTTCGCCCAACCTCGGCAAGACCTGGCTCGTGACGGCCTGGCCCAGCTGTTCGGCCGAGTCCATGAAGGTCTGCTGCTCCTGTCCGGCCTCCGTGTCGAGCGAGGCCGCGCCCGCGGTGATCGTCTCGATCTGGGAACCGTGGACCCGGATGAGGAAGGGGTAGGGACGGCGTGGCCGCCCCAGGAAGGCGTCGGTCAGCCAGGCGGCGATCGTCTCGGCCCGGTAGCGAGGCGAGCCCACGGCCAGCAGGACGGCGTCGGACTGGAACATGCCGCCGCCGATCTGCTGCGGCAGCGCCGACAGGCAGGCCACCAGCGCCGCGAGCACGGTGAGCGCCGCCAGGCCGGTCCACATGAGCAGGGATTCGTCGCGGTGGAAAACACCCGTCGCGCACAGGACGAACGCTCCCTGGGCGAGCAGGACCTCGTACCCGTTGAAGGGCGCGACGCTCCATCGCGCTCGGGCCGGGCGGTCCTGGCCCGCGACCGCCCTCAGGACGACGACGGCGCGGATGGCCAGGCCGGCCCGATAGGCCGCCCAGAAGGCCAGCAGCATCGGCAGCGCCAGGCCGGGCAGCGGCCAGGCGTTGACCGCCCATTCGCCCACCGGGCCCGCCGCCAGCGCGATCGCCACGGCCAGGCGGGCCGTTGCGGCCAGGCGCAGGTCCCTGCGGCGATATCGAGTCAGCCGCCGCGAGGTCCACAGCAGCCAGCCGTACAGACCGGCCAGAGCCAGCCCGCCGGTGACGGCGAACCCGCCTCCCGCGGTCACGGTGAGCACCGGCGGCGCCAGGGCGGCCAGGCTCAGCGCCAGCGTGGGGACGCGGGCGGCCGGTCCGGCGGGCGCGGTCGGCGGCGGGTCTCCGAAGGAGGCGGCCTGACGTGCGGTGACCCGCCGCTCCACGAGCAGGACGAGCTCCCCGGCGGCGACGAGCGAGGCCCACCACAGCGCCGCGTCCCACCCCGCGCCCGCCAGGAGCAGCGCCGGCCCGCCGCCGAGCGCGGCGGCGATCCCGGTGCGCAGGCCGAGCAGGCAGCCCGCGCCGTACAGCAGCGCGGCCGCCAGCACGCCGGAGCGGTCCAGCCCGGCCGGCGAGGAGGCGAGCAGCCACGCCAGGGCTGCCCAGCCCAGGAAGCGGAGCAGCGCGCCGCCGGGCTCGGACGGGGGCATCTGGCCTCCTACGGTGTGGTGACGAGATAGACGTTGCTGCCGGCGATGCCGGCCAGGAACCGGTCGAGCCGGTCGGCGCGGACGGCGAGCACCAGGCCCGACCGGGCGGCGTCCATGACCAGGACGTCGGCCGTCTCGACGGCGGCGCGGCCGGGCTCGGCGGGGACCAGGCGGACGGTGGCACTGACGCCGGGCGCGGCCGTGTCGGCCATGAGGCGGGCGGCGTCGGGCCGCACGGTCACGATCTCCCGCCCGACGAGCGCGCCGCGCTCCAGCTTCGGGCCGAGCCCCGCGGGGTCGATCACCGCGCCCGCCGGGATGGGACGAAGGGGATAGCGGCCCGTGACCAGGTGCGCCGTGCCTCCATGCACCTCCCCTTCCCGGATGAGACGGTACGGCGCGAGCGGCCCCGCGGCCTTGAGCGGCACGGCCGGGCCGGCAGTCCGCCAGGCGGCGACGGCCGCGCCGGACAGCCCCGCGAGGAGCGCGGCCAGCAGCAGCCACGGCCCGATGCGCAGCGTGCGCGGCGGCGGCCCGGATGCCTGGGGCGGCTTGTCCTCGGTGGTGGCCGGGCGTTCCGTGGTCGCCTGGGGCGGTTTTTCCTCGGTGGTGGCCGGGCGTTCCGTGGTCGCCTGGGGCGGTTTTTCCTCGGTGGTGGCCGCGCGTTCCGTGGTCGCCTGCTCCGGTTCCCGGCCGTGATCGTCCGGAGGCGTGATCCGGTCGTCGTCGGCGGCGCCGACGACCCAGAGCTGGTCCAGCCGCCGCCACTGCTCGGCCTCCTCCGCCGGGCCGGCGGGCCTCCGCAGGCCCAGCGCGTCCAGCAGCGCGAAGCGGTGCACGTCGAAGGCGGCGCGGAACAACTGGCCGTACGGTCCGGCGCTGCGGACGGCGCCCCGGTAGGCCAGCCACGCGACCAGGCACCCGCCCCAGACACACAGCAGCACGCCGTACCAGGGCAGCAGCCAGATCGCCAGACCTCCGGCGACGACGGCGAAGGCCAGGCCGAGCCCGCTGAGGGTCACCATGAGCTCCAGGTCGGCGGCGGCCGTGGCGAACGTCTGCTGGAAGCTCTCGGGCAGGGTCACGTACAGGCGAGGCCAGGCGGTGACGCCGTCGATCAGGTACCGCTCGCGGGGATGTTCCTCGGCGCCACGCAGAAGGTTGCCCAGCTCGGTGGGCAACAGCAGGTCGTCGTCGGCCGGGTAGAGGTCTCGCCGTCGGCCCGTCATGTGTCGCAGGCGGCAGCGGGCGGCCAGCGCCCGCCCGCCGGGCAGACCGGCCCAGTAGCCCTCGTACCAGCGCATCAGGGCGGCACGCTGCGCCGCGACGAGCTGCCCCGCCACCAGCGTGACCACCAGGACGAGGACCCCCAGCAGGACGTGGACCTCCACGTCGAGCCCGGACCACCAGGTGGCGCTCGCGCTCCAGCCGAAGCCCGCGGCCGCGACCGCGGCGACGGCGGCCAGGAACGCGAGCACCGGCAGGAAGGCCGTGGTCAGGAGCCTGCGGTCGAGCACCCCCGACGCCGCCTCGACGAGTCCCCCCATCAGGTCTGCCAGTAGGGCCGGAAGGCGTGGCCGCCGCGGCACCGGTAGGTCTTGGCCCTGCTGAACCGGGTGAACTCGTTGGTGAGGCCGCACACCCCGCAGCGGATCCGCGCGGCCGGGGCGGGCCGCGCACGCTCGCCGTACGTCGTGTGGTCGCTGCCGAGCTGCCGTCCGGCCACGGACGCCGTGATCCGCTGGAGCTCATCGCGCAGGACCTGCACGGTCACGACGCCGACCGGCCGTCCCTCGCGCGTCACGACGATCCCCGGCGCGCCCTCGACGAGCACGCCCAGGACATCGGGCGAGCTCACCACCGCCGCCACAGGCGTGTCGGCGGCGACGGCGTACGCCGGGCCGGCGCCCTCCGGCCCCACCAGCCCCGCCGCACCGCCGTCCACGTCCACCAGGACGGACAGCCCCTCGACCGCCCCTTCCGGCAGGGAGGCGACCACGGGGACGTCCGCCATCACCTCCGAGACCAGCCGTGCCGAACCGGCCATGTCCACCCCCTCACCACCAGTCGCCGACGAGGACGAACGGCGCCCAATGGTAGGGATCGTCGAACACCCGCCGGTCCAGGTCCGATGCGGCCGGCTGGTCACGCATCAGCCGTGCCTGCAGAGATCCCACGCGTGCCGCCCCGGCCTGCTCGGCGGTCAGGCCGGGCCGCGCGCGGATCGTCTCGTACAGCTCCTCGGCGGCCGCGAAATCCCGGCCCGCCATGTGCAGCGCGGCGACCTCCAGGTCGACGGCCCCGACGGAGACGTCGTCCAGCCCGCGCCTGCCGCGTGCCTCCCGCGCGAAACTCAGCACGTCGCCGATCGTGCGCTCGCGCAGCCAGCTCTGGGCCCGCTGCAACGCGTGCACCTTGGGGCAGCCCTCGGTGAGCTGTGCGTAGAACCGGGTCAGCAGCATGCTCGTGGACAGTTCGTCCACCCGCCACAGGGTCACCAGCACCGACGGGGCTCCGGCGTACAGCAGGGCCCGGGTGAGGCCCACGAGCTCGTCACCCGGTTGCCGCCCGCTCAGGCCGGTCTCGCACGCGCCGAGGGTGACCAGGTCGACGTCGAGGGACAGGTTCAGAAAGTCCTGCGCGGTGAAGCGTCCGTCGGCCAGTTCGATGCCCGAGTTCATGGGGTCCTCGGCGTCGAACACGCCGTGAGCGGCGATGTGCAGGACGTCGTAGGAGCCGAGCTTCGACATGCGCGAGCGTTTGACGCTCCTTCCGGACAGCACCTCGGCGTCGCCGAAGTGGCCGGCCACCGCCAGCGCCTGCTCTCGCACGAAGACCAGGGGACCGCCGTGCCCCGGGTCGGCCATGACCAGGGCGGAAGACCGACGGCCCGTGCTCTTGGCCCGGCAGTAGCGCAGCACCGACGCGCTGGGGGAGTAGGCGACGGGATGGCGTTCGGCCAGCGGCACCCCGCCGACGGGTACGGCGTGCAGGGGCAGCAGGTGGAGGGCGTCGTGAGGAACGAGATAGACGAGCTCACCGGGCTCGGCCCAGTCCGCCACAGGAGCCAGCAGTCCCACCAGCCGGCGATCGGCGAGCGCCGCGCCCAGCGCGCCGTGGTCGCCGGTGAGCGGGGCCCGCGCGGTCGCGACCAGATCCCGCACGTCATCCCTCCCCAGAGGCACGTCGGCGATCTCGGGCTCGTCCCGGTCGGGGCGCACGCCGAAGAGGAAGACGGCGTCCCTCGTCACGTGGAGTTCCACGAGCAGCACACCCGGTACATCGCCGGGCGGGCCGGAAACGTTCCACCGCCGGGCGGCGGATCACCGACCAGGACGAAGAGCTCTGCGCCGGCTACGTCTGCGCGGGTGCCGGGCTCCGGCCGGTGTGATGCCGGTAGCCGGCGGGCGCACCGCCCGCCCCATCGGGTGCAACACCTTCATGTCTGGCCGCGCCGCCATACCTTGCTTACTTCAGGTCGCCTGCGGGAAGAGCGGCGTCGCGTGGGTAGCGCGAAGACAATGTCCGATGTCGCATGTCAGAACGGCGGGCACGGCGCGGGGCCGGGCCCCTGCGGATCGGTCACCTCCGTTACCGGGCGCAGCCGCTGGTGCGCATCCGGCCGCCAGCCGAGCAGCGCCAGCAGGTCGTGCACGGTGGCCGGCGCGTGCAGCAGGACCAGCGCGCGAGACGGCGGAAGACGGGCCGCCGTGTGCACGATCAGCTGCAGGCCCGCCGCGTCGATGAAGGTCAGCTCGGACAGGTCGAGGTGGATGTCGGCCTTGCCGGTGCGAAGCGCCCAGGCCAGCGCGCGGGCCAGTGACGGCCGGCCGGCACGGTCGATGTCGCCGCGCACGCGCAGGCCGAAAGGATGCACCATGGGCAGCACGCCGGCACCGTGGTCGGCGCCGTCGTTGTTCTGGTCGGTCATCGCACTCCACGCCACAATGGGCTGCTCGGGGCAGAGCCGTACCGTTCACGGGTCGGCCACCGTGGGGGCAGGCCAGGACACGGGCGCCCGCGCCGAAGGCGCCACGAGGCGATCGCCGGAAGCAACGGCGCCCGGCGTGCCACGCGATCGCCCGGCTACGGCACATCGGGCGAAGGAGGGAGCAGATGCCGGGCGATCAACCTTTCCCGCCGGGCACCGGCCAGGCCACCGCGCCGGCCGCGGATCAGGCGGCCGCGGGCGCTCTGACCGGGGGCGCTCTGACCGGGGACGCCAGGGCCGCGCCCGGCTCGGCTCGCTTGCTCGGTCGCCTCACCTTCTGCCCTCACTCGTGCGCTTTACGCCACCACCCGCCCGATCCAGAGGCGAGGTAGCCATGCAAGCTCCCATCCGGCTGGACTGCTCCATCACCTACAACCTGGGGCTCATCCGGGACCTCATCCGGGTCTACGCCCGCCACGCGGGACTGCGCGGCGCGCGGACAGACCATCTGGTGATCGCGGTCAACGAAGCCGTCACCAACGTCCTGGACCACGGCGGCAGCGGCACGGTGACCGCCTACACCATCCCGACCAGCGTCATCGTGGAGATCTGCGACCGCGCCGGCCGGCTACGGGCCGAACACCTGACCGCCGCCGATCCTCTGCCCGCGCCCCCGGCCGACCCCGAGCGGCTGGGCCTGTGGCTGATCCGCCGCCTGTGTGACGAGGTCAGCCTCGACCACCCGCACGGCCACAGCCGGCTACGGCTGCGCATGACCCTGCCCGTCGCCGCGTACCTGCGGCCATGGCGCGGCGGCGACCCCTCCTCCGCGGCCGGCTGACCCCCGCCCCAGCTCCCGGACCCTCGTGCACGACGCCGCCGGCGAAGTACGCGCCGAGGCCGGTGGCGCAGGCCGGTGGCGCAGGCCGGCGGCGCAAGTCGGCGGCGCAAGTCGGCGGCGGTTTCGTGGGCGGGGACAACAGGGCGGCTTTCGCGGGCGGGGACAACAGGGCGGCTTTCTCGGGCGGGACAACAGATGGTCAGCGGGGGCGCCGCCGCGCGGCGGGGTCGTGTTCGGCGGTGATGCGGGCGGCGGTCTCGTCACCCAGCCGCACGTACCGCCCGAGGCTGGACAGGTGCTGGTGGCGGCTCTTGGCCTGCAGTTCGGGGGCGGTGCGGCCGGCGGCGGCCAGATGGGTCAGCGCGCTGTGGCGGAGCTGGTGCAGCGTCCAGCCTTCGCCGTGCGGGTCGAGGCCGGCGGAGGCGGTCTTGAACAGGTGCTCGGCGCGGGGATAGGACAGGCGGCCGCGGCCGGTGACGGGGCAGATGTCGGCCGCCGCGGGCGCGCGCCGCCCGGAGGTGGGGGCGCGCCGGTCGGCCAGGAAGACCGGGCCTGCCTGGCGGCCTTGGAGCAGTCGGGGCAGCAGGCGGGCGGCGGCGGTGGCCCAGTGCACGTGTTCGATGCCGCCGCCTTTCGATCTGACGCGGGCGCGGCGGAGCTCGGGGTCGAGGTCCTCGACGTTGAGCGCGAGGATCTCTTCCGCCCGGGCCGCCGTCTCGTACAGGAGCCGCCACAGGACTCGTTCCCGGAGCGGGTGGCGGTCGTCGGTGAACAGCTTCTCCAGCAGGTCGGCCGGGATGGCGCGGTCGTCCCGGCGCACGGTGGCGCGGCGGGTCAGACGGCGGGCGGGGTTGGTGGCGAGAAGGTCCTGGCGCTGGGCCCAGGTGGTGAAGGAGACCAGCGCGGACAGGTGCCGGTTCCAGGTGCCCGCGGCCGCGGTGTCCCAGGCGGCCATGACGCCGGCGTAGTGCTCGGGTTCCAGCTCGGCGACGGGGTGGTGTGCTCCGGTGACCGCGGTCAGGCGGGCCAGGGTGCGGGCGTAGCCCGTGCGGGTGGTGGCCGCTCGCAGGGAGTCAAGGAAGTGTGCGACGGCGCTGGCCACGGTGGAGGGGCCGGGCGAGAGGGACGCCGGACTCGGGGAAGCCGCATCCGGCATGACCACCTCCGGAGATGGGTGTGCCCCGACCCTACCGAGCCGGCACCTATACGGAGGGTAATGAGCTGGTATCGCTGCTCCAATCCGCGTCTGTGAGAGATAACAGGGATTCTCTGTCGCAGGTCAGTGAGCTCTCACCTTCACGATCTATTACTGACCGTCACTGCATCAATACCGTCGGTGAGAAAGGTTCTGGTGTGCGGCGCCCCGCCGGTGACCGGTGCGGTGCGGGCTGCTTGCTCAGCTCCGCCCGGCGCAACGTCGCGGTGGTCGCCACACCCCGAGCCGCCCCCCGAAGAGAGGAGTCTCTCATGCACACCGGCACCCTCACCCGGCTGCTGGCCGCGACGGTCGTCAGCGCGGCCGCGCTGGCCCTGGCAGCCGCGCCGGCATCGGCGGCGATCCGAGGTGGCGCGCAGGCCGCGCTCCAGGCACAGGTCCAGGGCGTGTGCCTGGATACGACCAACAGCCGGGCCAACAACACGAACGTCCGTCTGTTGCCTGGATCACCCGAACCAGCGGTGGGTCATCCGGGACGGTCACATCGTCGTGGAGGACACCGTCGGCAGCGGACGGGAGGTGTGCCTGGACGCGACCAACAGCCGGGCCAACAACACGAACGTCCGTCTGTGGTCCTGCCTGGATCACCCGAACCAGCGGTGGGTCGTCCAGGAAGGCCACATCGTCGTCGAGGACTCCCTGAGGCCCTGACCTGAGCAGGCGGCCGGCGCATCCGGCCGCGCCCGGCAGGCCCGGCCCGGGCTCGCCGCCGACCGCCTGCGAATGATCGTGATGCCCGGCTCTCGTCGTCACGGGCCGGGCATACCGTCTGCGAATGATCGTGATGCCCGGCCCCCCGTCGTCACGGGCCGGGCATCACGTCATGAGGAGCTGGAGACCACACCCTCCGTCCCGGGGATGAGGAGCGTCATCCATCCCCGCCCGTCGCCTCCGCGGGCCGTCCCGGCTGCACGTCCAGGGCCCGTTCGAGCGCCAGGCCGGTCAGCTGCAGCGGACGGACCAGCGGCCAGGCGTGCTCGTCGTTGGGCACCACCATGCCGAGGGCGGCGACCACGTGCCCGGCCATCCGGATGGGGACGGAGATGCCGGTGGCGTCGGGGTGGATGTGCCCGGGGCAGAAGGCGAACCCGTTGCGCCGCACCTCGGCGAGCGTCGCGCGCAGGGTCCTGGCGTCGGTGATCGTGTGCGGCGTGTACGCCCGCAACGGCCGGCGCAGCACCCGTTCCCGCAGCTCGGCGGGGGCGTGCGCGAGCAGGACCAGGCCGCCGGAGGAGGCGTGCAGGGGCAGCCGGCCGCCGATCTGGGTGACGGTGACGACCGCGCCCGGCGCGATCAGGCGTTCGACGAACAGCACCTCCTCCCCGTCGAGGATGCCGAGCTGCACCGAGTGGCCGACCACGTGGTGCAGGTCGCCCATGAACTGCGGCTGGCCGACCGTGTCGGCCGGCGCGCCCTGATCCTGGCCTGCCTGGTCGTCGCGTCGGCGGGGATGCTGCTGTCGGCCGCCGCCCAGGACGCCGTGCAACTCGGGCTGCTGCGCGTGCTCACGGGCGTCGGCATCGGCGGCATCCTGGCCGGCAGCAACGTCATCTGGCAGCGGCTGGCGGCCCGGGCCGCCGCCGGCCGCCTCACCTGACGAGGCGCCTCGATCCCGCTCCGGCGGTGATCGCGTGTCATCGTGATTTCGGGTGGCGGCTCCGCTCCGGGCCGCCTTCTGCCGGCCTTGTTCGCCGTCAGGGCTGGTCGTGGCAGGAGGCGACCGCGTCGAGATGGGCGTCGAGGGCGGTCAGGTCGGGGCGGTCGAAGGTCGCCTGGGTGCCGGCCCATGCGGTGTTGTCCGCGCGGTAGGCGGCGATGACGTCGCCGGCGCTGGTGCCGGTCATGGCCGCGACCTGGTCGGCCACGTCAGGTGACAGGCCCTGGGTACGAGCGAGGAACCCGATCGCCTCCGTGAGGCCGTCGGCGTCCTCGCAGAGAAGACGCCGCTCGATCCAGCGGGTGAAGCCGCTGTGGAAGCGGGTCACCGGGACAGCTCGTGGACAGGAAGTGACGTCATGGCTCCTCCGTCATGGTGACCGATATGTCGTAAGTATCGTTCTCCGTTGACGCTGATCACAGGAGGAACGTGACATGGACGAACATCATTGGCTCGCGGAGCGGTTCACCGAGCATCGCTCGCACCTGCGCGCGGTGGCCTTCCGGCTGCTCGGATCGCTGAGTGAGGCCGACGATGCGCTTCAGGACGCCTGGCTGCGTGCCAGCCGCGCCGATGTCGGCCAGGTGCACAACATCGCCGGCTGGCTGACCACGGTGGTGGCTCGGGTGTGCCTGAACATGCTGCGTTCACGTGGCAACCGGCGCGAGGAGCCGCTGGACATCCAGGCGGCTGATCCGCTGCTGGGCCCCGCATCGGCGGGCAATCCCGAACAAGAGGTGGAGATGGCCGACTCGGTGGGGGTGGCCCTGCTGGTGGTGCTCGACACCCTGAGCCCGGCCGAGCGGCTTGCCTTCGTGTTGCACGACCTGTTCGCCGTGCCGTTCGAGGAGATCGCCCCGATGCTGGAGCGTTCGCCGGAGGCGACCCGGCAACTGGCCAGCCGTGCCCGCCGCCGGGTCAAGGGGGCCGCGCCCGCGCCGCAGGCCGATCTGACCCGCCGGCGGGAGATCGTCGAAGCCTTCCTGGCCGCCACGCGCGGCCGGGATTTCCAAGCGCTGATCACGCTGCTGCACCCCGAGGTCGTGCTCCGGGCGGACAAGGCCGTCATGCTGACCGCCGAGCCCGTCACCGTCCACGGAGCCGAGCCGGTCGCCAAGGGCGCGATGGCCGCCATGCAGCGGGCACAGTTCACCGGGCTCGCCCTGCTCGACGGCGCCGTCGGCCTCGTGATGGCGCCCCACGGCCGCCTGCGGGTGGCACTCACGTTCACGATCGTCGACGGTCTCGTCACCGCCATCGACGTCATCGCCGAATCCGACCGTCTCGATCGGCTCGATCTGGCGGTCCTCGACTGACAGGGGCGGGAGGTGGATCGCCCGGATCCACCTCCCGGCCGCCCGCTCCTGGCATGTGACGCACATCACACTCGCCGCCGGTCACATCGCCGCGAGGCGGCGGGTCGAGGCAGTGACGGACTCACCGCTGCGGCCCCGGCCCAGCGTCACCGAAGCAAGGAGCACCCCAATGGTTCACGTCATCGTCACCGTTCTCGCCGCCGCCTGGGTGGCCTTCTCCGCCTACGCCATCCTCACGCGCGCCGCGTGGGTCGTCCAACCGCTGACGACGTATGGTGTGCCGAGCTCGTGGTGGCCGTGGCTGGGCGCCGCCAAGGCCGCGGGCGCGGCGGGCCTGCTGGCCGGCCTGCTCGTGCCGGTGATCGGCATCCTGGCCGGAATCGGCCTGGTCGTGTACTTCACCGGGGCCGTCATCACCGTGCTCCGCGCACGCTCCTACGCGACGGTCGTCTACCCGGTGCTGTACCTCGCACCGGTGCTCGCCGCCCTCATCCTGGGAGCCTCCGCCTGACGACACGGCCAGAACTCCGTGCATGGGCTTCGCCGTGCATGATCAGGGCGTACGGAGGAGAGCTCCGAAGACGCCGCCCCATCGAGGACGAGAGGGCTCTACCCGCTCTGCGGGGAGTCCGGCCAGTAAAGGATCGCCTGCCGGGCGGCGGCCGCGATGGCGGCGCCATCGAGTTCGGCGATGCTGAGCTCCACCCCGCCGAGGGGCCACTCCACGGCGAGTTCGAACCTCTCGCCGGGAGGCGATGGCCACAGCCACAGCCCCCAGGTCGTGACACCCGTGTCGGCGTCACCGCTGCGCATGGACATGCTGGGGAGCAGCAGGGACAGCTGCGGGCCCGGTGGCGGATCCTGCGGGGGGCGGGTTCTGTCCAGGCGTTGTCCGACGGTGGTGGCCTTGGCGCCGCCGGCGAAGCGCACGCCGAAGCGCAGCAGCTGGTCCGGCAGCGGCTGATCGGCCCGCACCCCGGTGACCATGTGCGGGAACACGGCCAGCTGGAGAGCCTGGAAGTCGTCGGGGGACAGAGCCTCCCGCCGGGTGGCGATGTCCACGTTGATCAGGCAGCCGGTGCTGAACGCCTGGATCGCCGGCACGGTGATGGCGACGTTGGGGGTGCGGGCCAGCACCAGCCCGCCGGCCATCACCGCGCCCATCTCGTCCGACGGCGGGGCGGACCAGGGCGGCCATTCGGGTTTGGGCGGGCGAGATGATTCTTCCTGAGCCGGCGGGGGTTCGAAGAACACGCTCTCACCGTACGGAATCCGGCGGGCCGTGTGATGTGCGGATCGGGAATCCCGGGCTGGAGAAGGGGGCCGGCGGCGCCTGGAGAAGGGGGCCGGCGGCGCCTGGAGGAGGGGGCCGGCGGCGCCTGGAGGAGGCCGTGGAGCATGACGGGGACCGGGGGTGAGGATGCTCCTGCCGGGGGCCGGCCGGTTGACGCGGTTGGTGCGGCATGTTGTGATCCACGCATGCGCATTTCGTACTTATTTAGTAGGAAATGAGAGGGTCATGGCGTTCATCCAGCGTGCCGCCGCGGTTGTCATGCTCCTGGTGAGCGCGGCGGGCCTCCAGGTCGTGCAGGGTGGACCGGCGCAGGCGGCTCCGCCCACCGCCGCCGTCGCGCTCGGCGACAGCTTCGTCAGCGGGGAGGGCGCGGGCGACTACCAGCCCGTCGTCGACGCCTCCGGTGCGGCACAGGCCTTCCCCGGCTGGTCGGCGCCCAACAGCAACGCCTACTTCTGCCACCGGTCGGCGAACGCCTCGGTGTTCGCGGCCTCGCTCCCGGGCATCCGGCAACGGTTCAACCTCGCCTGCTCCGGCGCCCAGCCCGCCGACCTCACCACCCCCGCGAGCGCCCGGCCCGAGGGCCGCGCCGTCGCCGCGCAACTCGCCCAGCTGCGCGCCGTCGCCCAGACGCACGACATCGACGTCGTCCTCGTCGGGCTCGGCTCCAACAACACCCAGTTCACCTTCGGCGACGTGGCCACGCTGTGCGCCAACCGCTTCATCGCCGACGCCTGGACGGGCTGGTGGGAGTTCTGGGCCTATCTGAAGGGCGAGGTGCCGCAGAAGCCCTGCACCGCCGCGGACCTGGCCACCGACGCCGAGATCGCCGCCGCCACCGCCGAGACCACCGCGGCCCTGCGCCGGCTCCTCGACACCCTCGCCCAGGTCGACGCCGACGGCACCCACCAGGTGATTCTGCAGACCTACACCAACCCGCTGCCGCCCGACCTCGCCCCGCAGTACCACGACGAGGACGGCCGCACCGACACCCGCGACAAGTTCCGCGCCCTCGGCGCAGAGCGCTACGCCGCCGGGTGCCCGATCCACCGTGCGAGCCTCGCCCCCGGGCGCGTGTTCTCCCAGAACCTCGGCTCCCTGGTCAAGAACGCGCATGCCACGCTGGCAGCCGAACGCCCGGCGGCCGACCTGCGCGTCCTGGACGTCCAGCGGGCCTTCGACGGGGCCAGGCTCTGCGAGAACCCCGGCAGCCCGGCGGGCGCGCTCGCGACGCCGGTCCGGGTGCAGGACGGGCCGTCCGGCACGTTCGTCACCAGCCTGTCCGGCTGGGACAAGCTCGACATCCAGCGGGCGGCGAACACCTGCGTCACCTACTTCCAGACCTGCCAGGAGTCGTGGCACCCCAACGCCGCCGGCCACACGGTCCTCGGCCAGTGCCTGACCGGCGCCGTCACCGCGGCGCCCCGCGCGAGCGTCACGTGCGCCCGTGACGGGAACGGCACGCTCACCATCTCCTGACGTCTTCTCAGCGTCGCGTCCGGCTGCCCGGAGCCGGACGCGCCGCGAGATGCGCCTCCAGCCGGGCCACAGCGTACGCCTCCAGCCGGGCCACAGCGTACGCCGCCGCGCGGACGGCACCGTCTTGAACGCGCTGCCTCTGCGCGTCGCGCCGCGCCGTCGGCGCGGGCTCAGTGCGGGCGAGGTCTGGCGGTGAAGGTGGCGTTCTCGGGGATGCTGAGCAGGCCGCGTCCGACACCGTAGCGGATGGTGTCGCGCGGGGTGGTGGTGATCGAGGACGGCCGGATCATCGAGGACGGCCCGCACGAGGCCCTGATCGAGGCCGGCGGCCGGTACGCCGAGCTGTTCCGGCTGCAGGCGAAGCGTTTCCAGGAGGCCTCGCCGTGATCGGCCCGTTCCGTTTCGTCCTCACGCTCGGGCCCCGTACCGATCTGGCCAGGACTCCGATCGTCGTGGCGGTGGCGATTCTCGAGCAGGCGACCGGGGTCGGTCTCGCGATTCTGCTCGGGCTGTTCAGCGAGGCGGCGAGCCGCCACGCGACGAGCACGGTGCTGGTGCTGTCGCTGTGCCTGGCCGTGTTCGTGATGCTCACCCAGGGCACGTTCATCGCCGGCTATTTCACCCGGCTCCGCCTGTCGGAGGAGATCCAGAACGAGGTCGAGCGCCGGTTCATCGACGTGGCCGGCACGACGCCGACGCTGGAGATCCACGAGAGTCCGGGCCGTGCCGGCAGGGTGGCCGCGGTTCGCGCTGGCCGGGCCGACCTCCGGGAGGGCTTCGACCGGGTTCTGTGGCTCACCGGGGCCGTGCTGGTCTGGGTGTCGTCAGCCCTGCTGATGGCCTCGGTCGTTCCGATCCTCGCGGTCCTGCCGCTCTTCGCCGTCCCGGTCCTGCTGGCCACCCGGAGGGCCGACCGCGCACGCGCTGCAGCCGTCGAGCGGACGGCGTCGCGTACCAGGCTGGCCGAGCACCTGTTCACGCTGGCCACCACGGCCGGGCCCGGCCGCGAGACCCGGCTGTTCGGTTTGGCGGGCGAGCTGCGCCGGCGGCACCGCGAGCAGTGGGACCGCAGCGGCCGTGACATCGTCGTGGCCGAGCTGCGGTCCCGGACACCGCTCGCGCTGGCCTGGGTGTTGTTCGTGCTGGCCTACGCGACCGGGATCGTCCTGATGGTGCGGGCCGGTTTGACCGGTGACGCCTCGCTCGGCCTCATCATCGCGGCCATCGCGGTCAGCAGCCAGGTCGTCGGGCAGGCGCAGGCCCTGCTGAGCCAGATCTTCTGGGTGTTCGAGTCGGTACGGGCCGCGCGGGTGTTCCTGGAAGTCGTCGCGGAAGGCGCCGCGGAGCGGGCGGCCGTCGTGCCGGTCTCGCCGGCGGCGGTTCCGTCCCGGTTGGAGAGGGGCATCACGCTGGAGGGGCTTGGTTTCCGGTACTGGAACCGGGATCGGCCTTCGCTGCACGGGGTCGACCTTGAGCTGCCGGCCGGCGCCGTGGTGGCCCTGGTCGGCGAGAACGGCGCGGGGAAGTCGACCCTGGTGAAGCTGCTCTGCGGTCTCTACCGGCCGGGGGCGGGCCGCGTTCTGGTGGACGGGACCGATCTCGCCGAGTTCGCCCCGGAGCGGTGGCGTGCCCGGGTCACGGCGGCCTTCCAGGATCCGTACCACCTGGAGATGTCGCTGGGGGACTCGGTCGGGCTGGGCTCGCTCGAACACGGCGACGACGCGGAACGGATCCTGGAGGCGTTGCGGACCGCCGGCGGGACGCGGCTGCTGGACTCGCTGCCGGAAGGGCTCCGGACCCGGCTCGGCCGCGCGTCGTGGGACGGGAAGGGATTGTCCGGTGGCCAGTGGCAGACGGTCGCGAACGCCCGCGCCGCGATGCGGCCAGAGCCGTTGCTGCGGGTCCTGGACGAGCCGACCGCCAGCCTGGACGCGCGGGCCGAGGAGTGGCTGTTCGAGCAGTACGCCGGTCTGGGCCGCTCGCGGGGAGGCGTGACCGTCCTGGTCACGCACCGCCTGACGACCGCTCAGGCGGCCGACCTCATCGTCGTGCTGGACCGCGGCAGGGTCGCCGAGGTCGGCACCCACGCCGCGCTGAGCCGCTCCGGCGGGCTTTACGCCGAACTGTTCCGCTTGCAGGCGCGGTACTTCACCTGACAGGCGCGCCCGTGACGGGTCCTGCCCGCGCGGCACCGGCGCCGGGTCAGGGGGAGCCGCCGGCGCCGGTTCGCAGGAGCTTGCCGAGGATCGCGCTCAGCTGGCCGCGCTCGTCGGGGGTGAGGGTGTGGAAGGTGTCCTCAAGGAAGGCCGGGATCGAGGCTTGGGCCTCGGCGAGCCGCCGGCGGCCCGAGTCGGTGATGGTGACGGCGTAGGAGCGCCGGTCGCGGACGTTGCGTTCCCTGCGGACGTGGCCCGCCCGCTCCAGGTCGTCGCAGATGCCGACCATGACGCTGCGGTCGATCCGGAGCTCCTCGCTGAGCGTCTGCTGGGAGCAGGGGCCGACGGCGTCGAGCATCTGGAGCACGAGGTGCTGCCCGACTCCGAGCCCTTCCCGGGCGGCGTGCGCGTCGGCGGCGCGGGCCACGGCGGCCGAGGCCCGGCACAGCGCGATGTCCAGCCGCTCGGCGGCGAGCCGCGGAAAGTACGCCGCCCCGCGGTCGGTCGTCCTGGTCGTTGTCGCCATCACTCTCCTCGTGCGTTCGGCCGCCAGTCTACCGCAATTCCATCTCCACGCCGACTGTTTGACAGCAGATGATTTGCAGGCATACGGTCCAAGTCGTCTGTCCGCCAATTGTTTGTATGCAGATGGAGTGTGATCGTGAGCCGACCCGACGGCCGCCAACAGGTGGCCCTGGCGTTGCTGTGCGCCGCGGTGTTCCTGGACTCGATGGACCTGTCGTTGATGGGCGTGGCCCTGCCCGCCATCGGGCGTGATCTGTCGCTGCCGGACAGCACCCTGCAGTGGCTGATGTCCGGCTACGCGGTCGCCTACGGCGGTTTCCTGCTGCTCGGCGGCCGCATCGCCGACCTGTTCGGCCGCCGCCGGGTGTTCCTGCTCTCGCTGGCGGTGTTCGCGGCGGCGAGCCTGGCCGGCGGGCTGCTGTCGGCCGGATGGCCGCTGGTGGCCACCCGGGTGATCAAGGGGGTGGCGGCCGCGCTCACCGCACCGGCGGCGCTGTCGCTCATCACCACCACCTTCGCCGAGGGGCCGCAGCGCAACCGCGCGCTGGGGATCTACTCGCTGGCCGGGGCGACCGGCTACACCGCCGGGCTGATCGCCTCCGGCCTGCTGACCGAGATCAGCTGGCGGCTGGTGTTCTTCCTGCCGATCCCCGTCGCCCTGCTCGTGCTGGCCGCGGCGCCGCTGGTGCTGCCCCGCGGGGGCCGGCCGCCCGGGGCGCGCGAGGGGTTCGACGCCGCCGGCGCGACCGCGGTCACCGGCGGCGTGCTGATGGCGGTGTTCGCGCTGACCGAGCGGAACTGGCCGGCCGGTGTCGTGGCCGTGCTGCTGCTGGGCGCCTTCGTCCTCATCGAGCGCCGGCGGTCCGCGCCGCTCGTCCCGCTGGAGGTGTTCAGGTCCGGCACTGTGGCCGCCGCCAATCTCGCGGCGCTGGCCTGGGCGTGCGCGACGATCGGCTGGCAGTTCGTCGCCATCCTGTACCTGCAGCAGGTGCTCGGCTACACCCCGCTGACCACCGGGCTCGGGATCGTCCCGATGGGTCTGGCCATCGTCATCGCCGCCAACCTGGCCTGCCGGCTGATCAGCCGGTACGGCCTGAGGCGGGTGGCCGCCGCCGGGATGCTGGTCCAGGGCGCCGGCATCCTGCTGTTCCTGCGGGCCGGGGCCACCGGCGACTACCTCACGGTGCTGCTGCCCGCGCTGGTCGTGCACGGCATCGGCAACGGGCTGTCCTTCCCCAGCCTCAACATCGCCGCCGTCGCCGGCCTGCCCGACGAGCGGCAGGGGCTGGCCTCGGGACTGGTCACCTCCGCCGTCCAGCTCGGCGCCGGCATCGGCGTGGCGGTGCTGGCGGCGATGATGACGCTCGGCGGCTCCGCGCCGGCCGGATACCGGATCGCCTTCCTGATCGCGGGCGGCTTCTCCCTGCTCGGCGCGCTCGTCGCCGCCATCGGCCTGCGCCCCCGCCGCCCCGCACCCGTACCCGCTCCCACCGCCTGAAGGAGACACCCGTCATGACGCTGAACCTCACCCCCGACGAGCTGCTGAGCACCACCCGCGCCGTGCGCAAGCGCCTGGACCTCACCCGCCCGGTGCCGCGCGAGCTGATCGAGGAGTGCGTGGACCTGGCCGTGCAGGCGCCGACCGGACGCAACCGGCAGCGCTGGCACTTCATGGTCGTGACCGAGCCCGAGCAGCGGCGGGCCGTGGCCGACATCTTTCTGCGCGCCCTGCCGCTGGCCGCCGGGCAGCCGCTGACCGAGCGCGACGTGCGGCGGATGAACTACCATCGCGGCTCCACCGAGCGGGTCTTCGACGGCCTGCGGCACCTGGCCGACAACATCCACCGGGTGCCCGCGTTCGTCATCCCGGGCGTGGAGGGACGCACCGACCGCGCCCCGGTGGCCGTGCAGGCGGGGGCGTGGGGATCGATCCTGCCGGCCGTGTGGAGTTTCATGCTGGCCGCCAGGGCGCGCGGGCTGGGCACGGTGTGGACCACCGCGCAGGGACCGCTCGAACGCGAGCTGGCCCGGGTGCTGGGCGTGCCGTACGAGGAGGTCATGCTGGCGGCGTTCATCCCGCTGGCCTTCACCCTCGGCACCGACTTCAAGCCCGCCCCCCGCATCCCGCGCGAGGAGGTCCTGCACTGGGAACGGTGGTGAGCACGCTCGCCGGGCGGCGAGGAGACGCTCACGCGCGGGCGGGAGGTGCGGGCAGCAAGGAGCGGAAGGTGCGGATCAGCGGGTTGGGGTCACCCGTGCGCCAGGCCACGTCCAGGGTGACGACCCGGGCGGCCGGTGACAGCGGGCGGAAAGCGACGTCGGCCCGCCGCTGCCGGGCCAGCGACTCCGGCACGAGGGACACGCCGATCCCCGCCGCCACCAGGCCGACGATGGTGTGCATCTGCACGGCCTCCTGCACGACCCGGGGCTCGAACCCGGCCGCTCTGGCCAGGGCGGTGATCTGGTCGTGCAGCGCGGGGCCGTACCGTCTGGGGAACAGGACGAACGGTTCGTCGGCGAGGGCGGACAGCGGCAGTGACGTGCGCGCGGCCTGGCGGTGGCCGGCGGGCAGGGCGGCGAGCAGCAACTCGCGGGCCACGGTACGGGTGGTCAGCACCTCGGCGGCGAGCCCGGCGACCGGCGCGTGCAGGAGCCCGACGTCGAGCAGACCTTGCCGCAGTTCCTCGGCCTGCTGCGCGGTGGGCAGTTCGCGCAGCTCCACCTGCACGCCCGGGTAGCGAGCCCGGAAACGGCGCAGCAGTTTCGGCAACGTGAGGTTGGCCGCCGACCCGACGAACCCGACGACCAGCCGCCCCGCCTCTCCTCTGCCCACCCGCCTGGCGGATTCGGCGGCGCGGGCGGCGTGGGCCAGGCTCGCACGGGCCTCCGCGACGAACGCCTCGCCCGCCGGCGTGAGCCGGACCTGCCTGGTCGTGCGCTCGAACAGCCGCACGCCCAGCTCCTCCTCCAGCTTGCCGATCTGCTGGCTGAACGGCGGCTGCCGCACACCCTCGCGCTGCGCGGCCCGGCTGAAGCTGAGCTCCTCGGCGAGAGCGACCGCGTAGCGCAGCTGATGAAGATTCATATGCGGCAGATATTAATCGGCCCGTTTCCGCCTGTGGATCCGGGACGGACGGCCGGCAGCCGCAAGGGTTGCGGTCATGAAGCTGATGATGGCAGGGCTTGCCCTCCTTGCCGCGCTGCACCACGGCTGGGAGGACTTCAGGACCGAGCGGCCGCTGTACGTGTCCGGGACGGTGACCGAGGTGAGGTGGGGCAACCCGCACCCGCAGGTACGGCTGCGCGTGGCCGGCCCCGTACGGATGCCGCCCGGGCTCGCGACGCGGTCCATTCCGGCGGAGCTGGAGGAGCTCGGCGGGCGGGAGGTGCTGCGCCGCACCCGGGCGTTCGACGGCCGGGACGACGAGGTGGTGCTGATCCTCGCGCCGGTGGAGCGCCTGACGGCGTGGGGCATGCCGGACCGCGTGCGGCAGGGCGAGCGGCTGGAGGCCGTGGGATACGTGCATCGCGAGCATGCGGAAGAGTTCCGGCCGGAGCTGCTGATCAGGCAGGACGGCCGGGCGATCCGGCAGCGCTCGGTCCCCCTGCCGCAGAGCCCGCCGCCCGCCCCCGCGGACCCGGGGACGACCTCCGGCAGCGGATCCGAAGCGGCCCCCGCCGCTCCCGCCGCCTCCGGAGGAAGCGGCGGCGCGCGGGCGCTGCCGTGGTTCGTGGGGGCCGGCCTCCTGGCCGGTGGCGGCGCGGTCGCCGCGGTATGGGTGAGGAGGAGACGGCGTGGAACCTCTCACGTGGCTTGAGGGCACGTGGCCGGCCGCGTTCGTGAGGGAGACTCCGTGGGTGTACTCCTCGCTGGAGATCGTTCACCTGCTGGGGCTGGCGCTGCTGGTCGGCCCGGCCGTCCTGTTCGACCTGCGGCTGCTCGGCGCGGGCCGGGGGACGATCTCCGTGTCGGCGGCGGCGCGGCGCCTGTTGCCGGTGGCCCGCGCGGGCTTCGCCGCCGCGGCGGTGTCGGGGGCGGCGATGTTCGTGGCCGGGGCCCGGGAGATCGCGGGCACCGGCGCGGCGCCGGTCAAGCTGGCCTTGCTGGGGGTGGCCGGGATGAACGTGGCCCTGTTCCATCTCGGTGTCTACCGCCGGGTCGCCACGTGGGACGGCGACCGCCGCACGCCGGCGGCGGCCAGGGCGGCGGGCGCCGTGTCGATGACCACCTGGGCAGGAGTGGTCGCCGCCGGGCGACTCATCGCCTACACCTGACCCGGTACGCCCTCCGCCCGCGGTGGTGTCAGGGGCGTTGCCGCGGGCGGAGGGCCCGCCCGCGAAACAGTGATCTTCCTGCTGGGGCGCCGCCCGGCGTCGTCGTCCCAGAGGTCGTCGTGGGGTTCGCCGCGCGCCGGCCGCTCGGCGCGCAACTGCGTTCGGTGTCGGTGATCCCCGTCAGGTACTCCCACCGGCTCACCCGCCGGATGGCGCCGCGGGCCAGGTCATGCCGCAGCACGATCGGCCCGGCGCCCCTGGTCAACCGATCGTGATGACGAGCTTTCCCGGCGCGTTGCCCGCAGCCAGGTCACCCACCGCGGTGGCGGCCTCCGCCAGGGCGTACGTGCGCCCGACAGCCGGTCGCACGGCCCCGGCCTCGATGAGGTCGCGCAGCACGTCCAGGTCGGCGGTGCGGGTCAGCGCGAGCAGCGGGTCCAGGCGCTGGCGCGTGAACGGAGTGATCAGCCGGGCGGCCTGCAGCCGGCCGAGTCCGCCGAACCACCGGCCGCCGCCCTCACCGCCGACGAGGGCGAGCCGGCCGTGCTCGGCGAGCAGCCCGCGCAGCTGGCGCAGCGGCCGCATGCCCGCGATGTCGATGATCAGGTCGTACGTCCCGGTGAGCGGCTCGCGTGTGTAGTCGATGACCGCCTTGGCGCCCAGCGACCGGACGAGGTCGGCCTTGGCCGTGCTGCACACGGCGGTGACGTCGGCGCCGCCGGCGACCGCCAGTTGCGTCGCGAAGCTGCCCACTCCGCCGCCGGCGCCGATGACCAGCACCTTCTCGCCGACGGTGACCCGGCCGACGGCCCGTAACGCGGTCACCCCCGACACGGGTACGGCCGCCGCTTCGGTGAAGCTCAGGTTGGCGGGCTTGCGGGCGAGCTTGCCCGGGCGGGCGACGGCGAACTCCGCGTACGCGCCGGTCGCCGCGCCGTACACCTCGTCGCCGGGGCGAAAGGCGCTCACGCCGGCGCCGACGGACTCCACGACGCCGGCCACGTCCATGCCCGGCACGCGGTTGCGGGGCCGACGCAGGCCGAAGGCGAGGCGGCCGATGAGCGGCAGCCCCGTCATGAGATGCCACACGCCGTAGTCGACGCCGGCCGCGTGCACCCGGATCAGCACCTCGCGGGCGCCCGGCTCCGGCATCGGGACCTCGCCGAGGCGCAGCGTGCGCGGCGGGCCGTACTCGTCCTGGACGATCGCCTTCATGGGGGGTCTCCTTCGGTGTCGGGGTACTGGAAGACGTCGTCGAGCCCGACCCGGAACACCCGGGCGATGCGGAACGCCATTTCCAGGGAGGGGGAGTAGCGGCCCTGTTCGATCGCGATGATGGTCTGGCGGGTGACGCCGATCCGGTCGGCCAGCTCGGCCTGGGTCATCTCGCCGTGCGCGAACCGCAGGGCCCGGATCACGTTGGTGACCCGCGTCGGCTTCACCACGTCTGGAAGCCGCCCTTGCGGTAGGCCATGATCTTGGCGATCGAGCTGAGCACCGAGGACAGCACGAACGCCAGGTAGACGGCGTTGGCGATCCAGAAGTGGCGTAGCTCGGCGATGGCCATGACCAGTGCGGCGAGCGCGCCGACGACGACGAGTGACTGCCCGATGCGCTCGCTGACCTGCCTGATCTCACGGTCGCGCTCGTCGGTGCGGTCGGCGCCGCGGCCGCCCGCGACAGCCATCGCGATGTTGGCCACGATCCCGGCGAAGATGGCGCCGCCGATGGTCCACAGCAGAGCTGCCCCATAGGCGACGTCGGCGAACGGGCCGTCGCCGGCCTGGCCTACGACGATCGCCACGTAGATCGCGTACGCGCAGACGGAGAGCACCATCATCACCCAGGCGCGCTTTTCCTCGAAGGCCATGTCCGCCCCTCATGTAAAACAAAGCTGACATTCTCCAATGTAAAGCGCCGCGGACATCATGTCAAAATTTATTTACATACAGGGTCCGTGCTTCTCCGGCGCGCCACCCGCAGTACCGCAGCTCCCGGGAGGCGGCGGTGAGTGCGCTGACGGGGTTCCAGTCGGCCAGGAGGCGCAGCCAGCCGGGCATGCCGTCGGTCGGGACGAACGCGTTCGACAGCATCGTGACCGGCAGGCCGAGCGGCACCATCGCGTCGGCGGAGGGACGGGAGGCCGGCGCGCATGGACGCCGCCTCGCCCTGCCTGGCCGGCGACGGCCACGCCGGCCAGTACGCGACGTCCTGATCACGCTGTTGACGATCGTGCGGCGGCTTGGCCGACGCATGACGCGATTGCCGGAGACGCGGGCCGGGGCGGCCTCACGGGGTCTGCTCGTCGATCTCGCACTTGGTGAACACCCAGGAGTGGCCGCCGCTGTTCTTCAGCGACCAGTACATCCACCCCGTTCCGGTCAGGTCGACGCTGACGGTGAAGTCGAGGGTGATGGCGCCGCCGGAGACGTTCGCGGTCTGCGTGCCGCCGCCGTTCGGCGTGATGAGCTGGTACTGCGTACTGGTGGCGCTGGGGGTGTCGAGGTGGAAGCGCAGCCGGTAGGTGTGCTGATCACCGTCGGGCACCCGCACGTACGGCACCACGACCTGGGCCACCGAGGCCGGGATCACGGCCGGGTTGAAGGCGACGTTGTTCGGGGTGAAGGCGTGCACGCCGTAGAGCACGAGCTGGGTGTCGGCCGAGGTGACGTGCTGGGGGTCCACGGCGCCGACCGGCGTCCAGCCGGACGCCGCGCCGCTCTGCGCGCCCGCGCCGGGCGCGAGCCCCGCCCAGAGCAGCACGGCTGCCAGGCCCGCCAGCGCTGATCTTCTTACGGTGGTGATCATTGAGCACTCCCTCGCGATCGTCGTCGTGCCGCGGCACCTGCTCAACCGATGCTGTGCGCGAGACGGCCGCAGGGGAACTGCCCTCGGAGGGACAACCGCGGGCGGACGGCGACGCCACCAGGGCCCAAGGCCCTCAAGGACGAGCTGTACGGCAGCGTCATCATCGGCGACTCGGCGCACAGCGCGTCCACGAGGGTGAGGAGCAGCTCCGCGACCGCCGGCGCCGCGTCGCCGGGGAGGACCTCCGGCCGCCGCGCCTGCACGAACCTCACGTTCTCCGCGCGGCGCGATCCGGCGAGCGCTCGGTGACATCAAGCGGCGGCCCGGGCCCGTGGCCGGCATCCCGGCCGCCAGGACGACCCTCGGCTGAAAGTTTCCCCCGCCACAGCCCCTCCACCAGCAGCGTTGCCGGCGGCTGTGGCCACGCGCCGCCCCCTGGGCGCAGGATGGCGTACCTTACTCCCGCTCACCCACATCCGCGTCAGAGGGAGTCGTCGTGCGTACCTGGCCGGCCCGCGCCGTTGTGTCCGTCCTGCTGGTGCCGCTGACGGCCGTTCCGGCGGCCTCCGCCGCCGCAGCCTCCTCCGCCGCCTCCTCCTCCGCCGCCTCCTCCTCGGCCGGGGCGGGCGCGCGTACGTGCGCGCAGGCCGGCCTGCTGTTCTGCGAGGACTTCCAGGCCATGCCGGTCGGTGGCGCCGCCAGCCTCCGCTGGGGAGTCGACACCAAGCACGGCACGCTCACCGTCGAGCGCGGGCGGCGGGGGCAGAAGGTGCTGCGGGTGCACACCGAAGGCAACGGCCGCGCGTTCCTGAAGGTGGACGACTTCGCCGCGCCGGGCAACAGCTTCTACGGGCGCGTACGGGTGCGGGTCGGCGCGTTCCCGAGCGCACCTGCCTGGGCGCACTACACGCTGGTCGAGGCCACCGGCGACGGGCCCGAGATCGTCCGCCCGCTCGGCGGCCAGTACGCCCCGCCGCCCCACGGGGGAGCCGCGTACTGGGGAGTCGGCGCGGACGGCGGCCCCACGGGGGACTGGACGAACTGGCGGCCCACCGCGCCCTCCGTCGCCGGGAGGTGGACCTGCGTGGAGTGGCACCTGGACGCCGGCGACAACCGCGTCTCGCTGTGGTTCGACGGGGTGGCCAAGCCTGAGCTCACCGTGTCCACCCGCGAACACGGCGGCAACCCGGTGGACTTCGTCTTCCCGCGGTTCGACACGATCAAGCTGGGCTGGCAGCTCTACCAGGCGGACCCGACCCCGGCCCGCTACGACGTGTGGATGGACGACATCGCGCTGAGCAGCCGCCGGGTGGGTTGCTGACCGCAGGCGGTGCGGCCGGCACGCCGGTCGATCGAGGCGGCCGGAGATCGCACTGTGACCGCACGGTGACCGCACGCTCCCCGAAGCGTCCGACACCGGGGCGCGACCGGCATCGTCACGCCCGCTTGCATCTCCAGCAGGGGGAGGTGCCAGGCGTCCTTACGCGGCGGGACGGCCGAGGCTCCGCAGCTGCTCGGGGGTGAGCGCGGAGACGTTCTGGTCGACGGGGGAGTCGGTGTACTGGTGGATGGTCCAGGTCTTCCAGTCGGCGGGCGGCGCGAGCCGGCCCTTGGGCTTGCTGTAGTGGGCCACCCAGAGGGGGTAGTCCGCCAGGCCCTTGCCGTAGGTGTCGGCGAAGTTCCAGCCGCTGTACAGCATCGGGGTGACCCCGGTCCTGGCCTTCACGTGGGACAGCCAGGTCTTGGCCCAGGCGTTGACCTCCGCGACGGACCTGCCGTCGGTCGTCTCCAGATCCAGCACCAGCAGGTCGCCGGCCTTGGCGGGCTGGGAGTTCACCATGGACAGGAAGTACTCGGCCTCGGCGATGGGATCGTTGCCGGGGTGGCCGTAGTGGTAGGCCCCGCGCACGATGCCCTTCCGGTCCAGCTCGTGCCAGTGCCGGGCGAACGAGGCGTCGCGGAAGCTGGTGCCCTCGGTGGCCTTGATGATGCCGAACCTGGCCGGGCTGGCGTTCCAGTCGTAGTCGGACTCGTACCGGGAGACGTCCACGCCGTAGGTGAAGGCCGCGGCCTCGTGCCGGGCCGCGGCTTCGTGCTGGGTGCCGCGCGCCGCGTCGTGGCCGGTGGTGTCGGCGCACGCCGTCCCCACCACGCCGGTGATGGCGGCGGTTCCGGCCAGGAGGGCTCCTGCTACGGCCGTGCTGAGGCGCTTGTGGTTGCGCATGGGTGTTGACTCCTTGCTTCCATGCCGCCTACCGGGTCAGCTGACGGGTTCGGGACTGGAAGTGCCCTACGGACGCAGGCCGGCTGGCGTCCGATTCACCCCGGGAACGATGGGTCCCCGGCTCCGCGGGTCTGCGGATTCGGCGGCCGGGCGCCGTGGCACGACAGTGCTGGAGACGGCGCGCGGTCCGGTCAGGAAAGGCGGCACCGACGAAAGGCTCGTCCATGGGAACGCCGCTGGTTAAAGGTACGCTTTTCCCCAAAAGCTGTGCAAATGGGGCAAAGTCGACAGTCGTGTGTGAGGGCTCCGGGCGAGCACGGAAGGCCGTGCCGGCCGGGGCTCCCGCTCCGGGTAAAGGTTTTCGGCTGAGATCTCCCCGGCCGGTACCGGTGACCGGCTCGGAGCGGGCCGGCCGCTTGAGTGGAGCGCGTCCGCGGCCTCGGCGCAGTCGCGGACGAAGATCGGGGCGACGCGGACGCGGTCGGTCCCGTCGCCCTGGTAGCCGCGTACGGTGACGACGGCGGCGCCGTCGGCGTCCCCGACGGCGAACGGGCGATCGACGGCGGGGCCGATCTCGGTGATCACGCCGGCGACCTCCATGCCCGGCACCCGTACCGTGTGTCGGCGGCGCCGTCGGCGATGATGCCCGCCAGCTGGCCCAGGAGGTCGGCGACGTGGCCGATGGCGACGGGTTGGTTACATATTTCAAGATATGTAACCTGAAACTTCATTCCCAGGTGACCGGCAGGCTGTGCACGCCGTACACCTGCGAGGGGTCGGTGCGCAGCGACAGCTCCTCGGCCGGTACGGCCAGCCGCAGCGTCGGGAAGCGGTGGAGCAGCGCGGGAAGCGCGACCCGCAGCTCGACGCGGGCGAGCTGCTGACCGAGGCACTGGTGGACACCGTGGCCGAAGGCGAGATGCCCGGCGGCCGAGCGGCGCAGATCGAGCACGTCGGGGTCGGGGAACCTGGCCGGGTCCCTGTTGGCGGCGTTGATCGCGATGATGACCGTGTCGCCCGCCGTGAGCCGCCTGCCGCCGAGCTCCACGTCCTCCAGCACGCCGCGCATGCCGGTGGCGGCGATGGACAGGTAACGCAGCAGCTCCTCCACGGCGCCGGCGGCCAGTGCGGGGTCGCCGCGCAGGGCGGCGAGCTGGGCCGGGTCGCGCAGCAGGGCGAAGGTGCCGAGCGCGAGCATGTTGGCGGTGGTGTCGAGCCCGGCGCCGAGCAGGAACGCGGCCACGCCGCCGAGCTCCTCGTCGGTCAGCTCGCCGCCGGTGGCCAGGTCGCTGAGCAGGTCGTCGGCCGGCGCGGCCCGCCTGGCGAGCGCGAGCTCCCGCAGGTAGGAGCCGAGGTCGAGGAAGGAGGCGTACTGCGCCTCGGCGGTGCCGGTCGACAGGGCCCGGGCGGAGTCCTGGAACCGGGCGCGATCCTCGTACGGGACGCCGAGCAGCTCGCAGATCATCAGCGCCGGCACCGGCTGCGCGAAGACCTCGACGAGGTCGGCGGGCGGCCCCTGCCGCTCCATCGCGTCGAGCCGCTCGCGGGTGATCTCGGTGACCCGCTCGGTGAGCAGGTTCATCCTGCGGACGGTGAACTTGCCCGCCAGGAGCTTGCGGAAGCGGGTGTGCTCGGGCGCGTCCATGCCGGTCAGGTCGCCGACGGGGGCAGGCGGCAGGCGCCCGCCCGCCAGGGGGTGGTAGTGGGTCTCGTAGCGGGAGCTGAACCTCGGGTCGGCGAGGATCTGCCGGACCAGGTCGTAGCCGGTGACGATCCAGACGCCCGGAGCCCCCTCGGGCACGGCCAGGCGGGCGATCGGCTGCTCCGCGCGCAGGGCGGTGAGCGAAGGGGCGGGATCGAAGGGGCGGGTGGGTGCGCGGTCGAGGGACGGGCTGACCGGCTCGTCGCGATAGTACGTGTTCGACATGCCTGAAAAGCTACGTTGCTTTGAGAAATTCTGTCAATCAGGTGATAGATAAAATCCCAGGCCAATGCCACTATTTCGATGCGTTGACGGTGAAGGTGAATGCAATGAAAGCGTTGCATTGGGTGGTGCTGAACGCAATGATGAAGTGGGGTGCGAACAGTTCAGCGCCGTGCGGGGCTCATGACGCGGGTCCCGCCCGCGACAGGGCGCCGGGCCGACTACCTGCGGGCTCGGTCCGCGACCGGCTCGGCGCGGCGGGGGAGCAGCAGCGGGGTCGCCAGCAGGAGCGCGCCGGCCAGGCCGATGGCCATGCGCGGGCCGAGCAGGGCGCCCAGCACGCCCCAGACGGCCGTCAGGAGCGCGGTCGCGGCCCTGGTCGTCACCGTCCAGGCGGTCAGCGTACGGGCGACCCGGCCGGGCGCGGTGCGATCGAGGCGGCAGGTGGCCGAGACGGGGTTGAAGACCCCGCAGCAGAAGATCAGCCCGAGCTCGACGCCCATCACCAGCAGCAGCCCGCCGGTCCCCGGCCCCACGAAGACCAGCCCGGCGGGCCAGATCGCGCGCAATGTCCCGGCCGCGACCAGGACCCGCCGCTGCCCGAACCGGGTGGCGAGCGGCCGGGCCAGCCGCGCGCCGAGCAGCCCGCCGATCGCCGGCGCGGCGAAGGCGAGGCCGTACTGCCACGGCGCGAACCCGAGCGGGCCGAGCATCAGCACGGCCAGCAGCGCGTCGGTGGCCATCAGCAGGCCGTTGAAGGCGACGGTGTTGAGAAACAGCGGGCGCAGCGTCGCGTCGGCGAGGATGTACCGCCAGCCGTCGAGCAGCTCCCCGGCCCGCAGGCGGGCGGCCGGCCGGCGCTCGGGCCGCGGCTCCCGGCCGCCCGCCGCGCGGATGCCCAGGGCCGAGAGCAGATAGCTGAACGCGTCGGCCGCCACCGTCGCCACCGGGCCGAGCAGCCCGATCGCGGCGCCGCCCAGCGGCGGCCCGATGACGGTCATCGTCCAGGCCGTCGACTCGAAGCGGGCGTTGGCGACGAGCAGGTGCTCGGCCGGCAGCAGCGTCTTCAGGTACGCGCCGGAGGCGGCGCGGAAGGTGATGTCGGCCGCCGCGACGACGACCGAGACCAGCAGGAGCTGGACGAAGGAGAGCACACCGAGCGCGAACGCGGCGGGCACCGTCAGCAGCGCCGCGAACCGCACCAGGTCCGTGCCGATCAGCACCGGCCGCTTGCGGCGGAACTCCGCCCACGGGCCCAGCGGCACCGCCACGGCCGCGCCCGCCAGAGCCCCCACCGAGGACAGCGCCGCGACCTCGGCCGGTCCGGCGTGCAACACCTGGATCGCGATCAGCGGGAACGCCCCGAAGGCGAGCCACGTGCCGAGCGCGCTGGTGCCGTACGCCGCCCAGAGCCACCCGAACTGCCGCCCCAGCCGAGGCCCGCTCCGCACGCCCACCACTTCCCGCCCCTCGCCCGCACAACCGATTCGCGACCGAGAGCATCCAAGCGCGCGCCGTACCAGGAGATCAAACAACCAGGAAGCCTCTGGACACAACCGTCCGTTGTGCCTCTAGGGTGTGTCGGCATGGACCTCAACACCGTCCGGACCTTCGTCGCCGCCGCCGGCGCGGGGCGGTTCCAGGAGGCCGCCGCCGAGCTGGGGCTCACCCAGCAGGCCGTCTCCAAGCGCATCGCCACGCTGGAGCGCGACCTCGGGGTGCGGCTGTTCGCCCGCACCCCGCGCGGCGCCGAGCTCACCATCGACGGGCAGGCGTTCCTGCCCCACGCCCGCGACCTGCTCAGGGCCGCCGAGCGCGCGGTCGCGTCCGTCCGCGCCGGCAGCCGTCCGCTGCGCGTCGACGTGATCGCCTCGCGCAGCGCGCAGTCGGGCCCTGATGCGCGCCTTCCATCGGGCCCACCCCGAGGTCGAGCTCGATGTGGTGATGCTGTTCGACATCGAGACGGCCGTCGCCGCCCTCCGGTCCGGCACGATCGACGTGTCCTTCCGCGCCGTCGGCATGCCCGGCCGGTCCCTCCCCGAGGAGCTCACGTCCGTCCGGGTGCTCGACGAGGCGCTCCAGCTCCTCACCGGCCCCGCCCACGCGCTGGCCGGGGCCCGGTCGGTGACGCCGGCCGGCTCGCCGGGCACCGGATCTGGATGCCCGGCATCGTCCCCGGCACCGAGTGGGCCGTCTACTACGACGCCCTCGTCGCCGAGTTCGGCCTCACCATCGAGGCGACCGGCCCCAACTTCGGCTCCGACGCGCTGCTCGACACCATCGCCGACACCCCGGCCCTGGCCACGTTCATGGGCGAGCACACCCGCCTCGTCTGGCCCGCCGGTCACGGCCTGCGCCGCATCCCGGTCATCGGCCCCACGCCGGTCTACCCGCACTCGCTCCTGTGGCGCCGCGACAACCCCCACCCCGCGCTGGCCACCCTCCGCGACCACCTCACCGCCGCGGCGCCCGCCCCCGGCGCCGCCGGCACCTGGACCCCGGACTGGGCGATGTCGCGCTGACCGCCGCCTCCTGACTCCCGGCCGGCGGCCATGATCGCCCAGCAGGGGACAGGAGGCACGCCGGCAGCAGGTGGATCAGGGGGATGCGCGGACCCGGCGCCGGGGGTCCCGGCGGCCCGGCTCAGCCGGCGCCCGGAGCGGCGAACGCCTCGTCGAGGTGGCGGGTGAGCAGGGCCACCGCCTCCTCGCCGGTGTACTGGCCGGCGAGCACGGCCAGTTGCAGGCCGGAGACCAGGGCGAGTGCCGTGGCGGCCCTGGTGCCGGGGTCGCCGTTCGCCCCGGCCTGGGCGAACCGCTCGGCCAGGAGGTCGCGCAGGGCGTTGGCGTAGGACAGGCCGGCCTCCTGGCCGGGGTCGGTGAGGGTGAGCGTGAAGTGCGCGGTGTAGGCCAGGACGATGCGGCGGCTCTCCTCGTCGGTGGGCAGGAGCGCGGTCAGCGCCGCGTACAGGAAGGCCCGGGGGGACGCGGGCGCGCCGCGCTCGGCCGCCGCGCGCGTCATCCGGCGGCCGAGCTGCTCGCCCAGGTGGGCGAGCACCCAGGCGAGCAGCTCCTGCTTGGTGTGGAAGTAGTACTGCACCAGCCGCAGGGAGACGCCCGCCTCGGCGGCGACTTCACGCATGCTGGCGGCGTGCAGGCCGCGCGAGGCGGCGATGCGGATGACGGCCTCGGCGATCTGGCGGCGGCGTTCTTCGTGGTCCACTTTCGTCGGCACCTCGTCACGATACAGCCGTATCATCGCGCCCCCGCACCGCGACCGCAGGCAGCCAACAGCCGCTGAAGGTCATGCCGCCGGATGACCTCGTCGGAGAGGACACGTGAGCGGGCGGGCGGCCCGCGGTGGCCAGTACCTCCTCGGTCACGCCCGGTGCGGCACCGTGCGAGAGAAACTGCAGAGGGTGTGCTGGTGCCGGAGTTCGCGGCCGAGCCGGTCATCCCTGCGGGCAAGAGCCAAGGTGATGGGCTCTCTCCGCTGGAACCGGCGGCTTTCGGAACATTCCGGTCCGGGCTGCTCGCGCGCCCGATGTGATACGTTCGTATCATCACGTTCCGGGAGCCGCCCGATCGGTGCACGCGCATGCCGCCGGCTGGCCCGCGCCGGCATCCGGGCCCTCGCCGGGTCGCGGCTCCTCTTGACCCGAGCGACCGGAGGTTGCCGTGAGTGGATTGTCCGTGACGTGTCCCCCCGAGAAGGTCGGGTTCGATTCCGGGCGGCTGGCCAGGATCGACAGATTCTTCGCCGCCGGGACGGAGGCCGGCCGGTGGCCCGGCTGGCAGCTCCTGATCAGCCGGCGGGGTGAGATCGCGCACCTGTCGGCCCACGGCAGCCGCGACCTCGCGGCCGGGCTCCCCGTCGAGCAGGACACCCTGTTCCGCATCTACTCCATGTCGAAGCCGGTCACGTCGGTGGCGGTGATGACGTTGTACGAGGAGGGGCGGCTGCTGCTCACCGACCCGGTGGCCACGTACCTTCCGGAGTTCGCGGACATGCGCGTCTACGAGAGCGGGCCCGCGGCCGCGCCCGCCACGCGGCCGGCGGCGGAGCCGATCCGCGTGTGGCACCTGCTCACCCACACGGCGGGCCTGACGTACGAGTTCTACCGCCAGAGCGTGGTGGACGAGATGTACCGCGCGGCGGGGTTCGACGGACCCTACCCGGCCGGGCTGGACCTGGCGGCGTGCGTCGAGCGGTGGGCCGCGTTGCCGCTGCTGTTCGAGCCGGGATCGCAGTGGAACTACTCGGTCGCCACCGACGTGCTCGGCAGGCTCATCGAGGTGGTCTCCGGCCGGCCGCTCGACCGGTTCCTCGCCGAGCGGATCTTCGAGCCGCTCGGGATGCGCGAGACCGGGTTCGAGCCCGCCGACCCCGCGCGCCTGGCCACCCTGTACGGCCAGGGCCCGGACGGGCGGCTGGTGCCGATCCCGCCCCCGCCGTCGCGGCCCGCGCTGCTGTCGGGCGGCCACGGCCTGATCTCCTCCGCGGGCGACTACCACCGATTCACCCAGATGCTGCTGCGCGGCGGGGAGTTCGAGGGGGCTCGTGTCCTCGGGTCGCGCACGGTCGCCTACATGACGCGCAACCACCTCCCTGGCGGCGCCGACCTGGAGGAGTTCGGCCGGCGGGTGTTCTCCGAGGTCTCCAACGGCGGGTCGGGCTTCGGGCTCGGCTTCGCCGTCGTCCAGGACGCCGCCAAGCAGAAGGACCTGAGCTCGGAGGGCGAGTACGGCTGGGGTGGCGCGGCGGGGACGGCGTTCTGGGTGGATCCGGCGGAGGAGCTCACGGTGATCTTCCTGTCGCAGTGCATCCCCTCCAGCGTCCAGCCCGTCTTCGGCCAGTTGCGGCAGCTCGTGTACCAGGCACTGGTCGACTAGTGGCCTGTCACGCAACCTTGGACGGGTAACTGGTCCAGCTTCGAATAGGTGAGCTGGCGGCGAAGCTGGTCTTTGGTTGCGCGTGAGCGTTGCGC
>NZ_JOAG01000053.1 GCF_000725485.1 Nonomuraea candida
GGTTGTGGAAGATCACCCGTTCTACTGGATCTCCGTTCTTCTGTCCCGGTTTCCGTGAACCCTTGACGTCCCACCTCAAGCGTTAACTAACCGGCATTGGGGCTAGAGCAGCTCGGCCTTGAGGGTGATCGTGGTGCCGGCCAGGGCCTTGCTGACCGGGCAGTTGGCCTTGGCGTTCTCGGCGGCCTGCTGGAACTGCTCGGCCGTGATGTTCGGAACCTGCGCCTTGACCGTGAGCGCGATCCCCGTGATGCCCTCACCCGGCTGGAACGTCACGTCGGCGCTGGTCTGGATCG
The DNA here is from genome assembly GCF_000725485.1 of Nonomuraea candida. Classification (GTDB taxonomy): domain Bacteria; phylum Actinomycetota; class Actinomycetes; order Streptosporangiales; family Streptosporangiaceae; genus Nonomuraea; species Nonomuraea candida. Next base: position 297 of record NZ_JOAG01000053.1, read on the forward strand.
ACTCCGGCGGAGTGCCGGCCCCGGCCAGGCCGTGGGAGAGCGCCATCGAGAAGCAGGAGGAGTGGGCGGCGGCGATGAGCTCCTCGGGGGAGGTCTTGCCGTTGGCGGCCTCGGCCCTGGAGGGCCAGGAGACCTCGAACGTGCCCACGCCCGAGGTGTCGAGCGAGACGGTGCCGGAACCGTCGAGCAGGGCGCCCTTCCACTGGGTCGTGGCGGTGCGGGTGGTGGCCATGGTGGTGCTCCCTCCGTTGCGGACTTCCGACGATAGCGCGGGCCTCGAAGGCTCTTGAAAGGCGGTCATCCGGCTCTACATTTGGCGCGAATAGTGTCATGCTCGGGTCGCGGCGCACGTGCCGCCTTGGTCCGGATTACACGGGAGTGTGGTGCCAGTGGAGGCACCGTACGACGACCGCCTGCTGCACCAGCGGGTGGTCGGCGGCGATGAGTCCGCGCTGGGCGAGGTTTATGATCGGCTCTCCTCGCTGATCTTCGGTCTCTCCCTGCGGATCACCAGGGACCGGGTGATCGCAGAGGACATCACTCAGGAGGTGTTCCTGGTCTTCTGGGAACGGCCGCTGGCCTACGACCCGGACCGGGGGACGTTGCGCGCCTGGCTGGCCACGATCGCGCACCGCCGGGCCGTCGATCACGTGCGGGCCGAGGAGCGCAGGCGGGTGTCCACGCTGGGACCCAGGCTGTTCGAGCGCGAGCCGGCGCGGCTGGAGGACACCGTGCTGACCGCCGACGAGGCCCGGCGGGTGCGCCGGGCGGTGGTCGCGCTGCCCGACGGCTTACGCCAGGCCGTCGAGCTGGCCTATTTCGGCGGAAGGACGTACCGGCAGGTCGGCGAGGAGCTCGGCGTGCCGGAGGGTACGGCGAAGTCGCGCATCCGGCTGGCGCTGCGGCGCCTGGCGGACGCGCTGGCGGAGGAAGAAGTGTGATGGACGCCCGGCTGCCGCACACAGTACGGGCGGACCTATGCGCGCACGGCACGCTCCGGTCGGACGCGCCCGCGCAGGAAGAGGTGTGATGGACCCCGTCGAGCGTCTCTACCTGGACGCGCTGATGGAGGACCAGGAGGTGCCGGCCCACTCGCTGCGGCCCCAGCTCCTGGCCGGGGCCCGGGCACGGCGCCGGCCGGCGGCTCCCACCGCCGCCTGGGCGGAGCCGTACGCCGCTCGCGTGGCCGCCATGGACGCGCTGCTGGCCTCGGCCGTGGACGACGACTGGTCGCGGATCATCGTCGAGGGCTGGACGCTCCAGGAACTCGTCGCCCACCTGGCCGCCAAGGACGGTCTCCTGGCCGCCTCCGTCGGCGCCCCGGTCCTGGGCCCGCCGATCGGGGTGACCGACTCGGCGAGCCGGACGAGCGACGTACAGGCTTATGAGCGGGCCCGCAGCCCCGAGCAGACGAGGAGGGACTGGCGCGCCCAGGCCGACGCGCTCTGCCGCCATCTCGCGGACCTGCCCGCCACCACCCTGGCCTCCCTCGACGGCATGGAGACCGTGGTCGGCGACCACATCCTGGCCAGGGGCCTGGAGACGTGGGTGCACACCGTGGACGCGGCGCTGACGGCGGGCGTCCGCCTGCCCGACCCGATCCCCCGGCACATCCACCCGACCGCCGACCTGTGTGCCCGGCTGCTGCCGTACACGATGCTCTTCGGCGGCATCGACGGCGCCGGCCGCACCCTGCGGCTCACGCTCACGGGCGAGGGCGGCGGGGAGTGGCGGATCGCGCTGGGCGTGGCGGACGCGGAGCCGGGCGAGCCCGACGCGCACATCACCGCGGACGTGGTGAAGTTCTGCTTTCTGCTCGGCGGCCGGGGCGATCCCGCCGATTTCCCCGCCGAGCTGGACGGGGACCTGGCGCTGGCCGGGGACGTCCTCGCCACTGCTCCCTCCCTTTCAGGTCCTTAGCCCGCAAAAGGGATGAATTCCGCTTAACCATTTATCGCTTATGTCGGTAAATGAGGGATAGGAAGGCTCCTGACCGGCTGCTCCTTGTCAATGAACAGCGCTGTGATTTGACGGGTTGTTTGGGTTAGTAGAGGTAAATGGGATTACGTGCATGGGTACGTCTGCCTCTGTCCGAGTGCCTGAAGAAACGGGCTCCGGGCTCCGGGTCGAACTACCCAGGACGGAAAGAATGCACGTGAATACCGAAAAATCACAGAAACGAGCGGGCAGGCGGATCGCGGCACTGGCTCTGGCGGGCGCCGCCGCCGGCATCATGCTCCTTCCCGCGGGCCAGGGGGTCGCCGTCGCGGGCGCGGGCACGGCCGCCGTCACGACCGGCGTCGGATACGTCTCGGGCGAGAAGCCCGTGCTCGGCTGCGGGGACCGCTGGTGCGGCCGCGGCTGGTGGGGCCGCCGCTGGTGGGGGCACCACCATCACCACCACGGGCACCACTATGACCACGAGTGGCACTCCGGGCCCCGGCACCACCACAACGAGCACCGCCCGCGCGTGGAGCGGGAGCACAAGGTGGTGCCGGACCACAAGGAAGACCCGTACAAGAAGGATCCGTACAAGAAGGACCCGTACAAGAAGGACCCGTACAAGAAGGACCCGTACAAGAAGCATCCGTACAAAGAGGATCCGTACAAGGAGGAGCCCTACAAGGAGGACCCGTATAAGTGGGGCAAGCCGGACAGGCCGTATGACCCGCGGCCCGGCTGGGGTGACTGGTCGCCGTTCCGGGAGGACGACGACCAGTAGGAGCCCGGGACCGGGCGCCGATCGTCTTCGCCGCCCGGGAACGACCGTTCGACGAACGCCGCGGCCTCTCGACCGGCCGCGGCGCTCACCCTCCGGGGAGGCCGGCCGGTGCGCCCGGCGCGCCCTTCCCGGAGGTCCGGGCGCGCGGCGTTCGCCCTCGGGGGAAGGGCGGCCGCCGCCCTGCCGGCCGTCCGTCGTCTAGGCTCGGCGCATGACGAGAGGGGGTCCTCGTGGCGGATGAGGTGACGGGGCTCGCGGGGTTCCTGTACGAGTTCGGGCTGCTCAAGCGGTACAAACGGACCGGCTGGCTGGTCGCGGGCGTGCGCGACCCCGAGAGCATCGCCGAGCACTCCTTCCGCGCGGCCGTCATCGCCGCCGTGATCGCCGCCATGGAGGGCGGCGACCCCGAGCGGGCCGCGTTCATGAGCCTGTTCCACGACACGCAGGAGACCCGCGTCACCGACATCCCCTACATCGGCAAGCGCTACCTCAAGGCCACCGCCAACGAGGACGTCACCGCCGACCAGGTGCGCGGCCTGCCGCCCGAGGTGGCGGGCCTGGTGAGCGGCGCGGTGGGCGAATACGAGGCCAAGGCCACCCTCGAAGCCGTCTGCGCCCGCGACGCCGACAAGCTGGAGTGCCTCATCCAGGCGGTCGAATACCGGGAGCAGGGGCACCACAACGTCCAGGGGTGGATCGACAGCTCGCTGGCCGCCATCACCACCGAGACCGGCAAGCGCCTGGCCGAGGAGGCCCTGAGCACGGGGACCCTGGACTGGGTGATCCGCGTGCTCAACGGCGACTGACCCCGGCCCCCTTCGGCCGCGGGGCCCGGACGGGTCGGCCGGGTCCCGGCAGGCTTCCCCGTCCGGTGCCGGTCAGGGGTGTGTCATTCGGCGGTGGCCTGGGTGACGAGGTCCCTGGCGTAGTCGTCGTCGCTCTCCGCCAGCACCCGCTCGGTCCCGCGCGCCGCCCGCTCGTCCCCGCGCCGCGCCAGCCCGCGCGTGGCCTCGGCCACCGTGCGCAGGTCGGGGTCGGAGAGGCGGGCCGCCAGCGCCTCCCTGATCCGCGGCGTGTCGGCGGAAAGCCCCGCCAGCCCGGAGGTCGCCCAGTCGCGGATCTCCGAGTCGTCGTCCTCGGTCATGGAGATCAGCAGCTCCAGCCCCTCCTCGTCGTCCGGCGGCAGCACGTCGGCCAGCGCGATCGGGTCGGTGATGGTGCGCTTGTGCCCGGGACGCCGCAGGATGTCCAGCACGTACGGCAGCGCCCGCGGATCGCCCTGGTGGCCGAGCGCGGCCAGCACCGAGCGCAGCACCTGCGGGTTGCCCTCCGTGGTGACCATCTTCTGCAGCAGCGGCAGCGTCCGCTCCAGGTACGGCTTCTCCCCGTCGGCGAAGCCGAACTGGGCGATGGCGTCCACCCCGAACTCCCGCTCCCTGGCGTCCTCGCTCACGCACAGGCGCACCAGCGCTTCGTACGTCTCCTCGTCGGCCCGCCTGCCCAGCGAGTCGGCCACGACCCACCAGGTCTCGGCGTCCTCGTCGATGTCGCGGTGGGCCAGGGCGCGCGCCACGAGCTGCTCCACCGGCGGTTGGACGCCCGCCGCGTCCTCCAGCAGGGTCGCGATGGCGGCGTGGCCGCGCTGCGCCTGCACCTGCTCGCTCTCCGAGCCGTCGGCCGAGCGGCCGGCCACGGTGACCAGCTCGGTGCCGTCCTTGGCGTACTGGCGGGCCACGACGTATTCCCAGCCGTCCTGCTGGATCTGGTCGAGCAGCGCGCTCTCCAGGTGCACGCCCACCCAGTCGACGGCGATCTCCAGCGGCGAGTCGCCGTCGCCGTCGTACTTCTGGTGGTCGGCGCCGGCCTCCAGCAGGGCCTGCACGACGCCCAGCGCGCCGCGCCTGGCGGCCAGCGTGAGCGCGGTGTCGCCGTCGTCGTTGGTGGTGTCGACGTCGGCCCCGGCCTCGATCAGCAGGCGGGCGACGGCGGCGTGGCCGTTGGCGGCGGCCCAGAGCAGCGCCGTCCAGCCGCCGGACTCCCGGCCGTCGACCTCGGCGCCGGCCGCGAGCAGCGCCTCGGCCACCTCCGTGCGGTCCCAGGCGGCGGCCGCGCACAGCGGCAGCCCCTCCTCTTCGCCCTCGCTGGGCCGGTTGGGATCGGCGCCACTGGCGAGCAGCTTGCCGACGGTCTCGGTCTCGCCGTTCAACGCCGCGCGGTAGAGCTGTTCCTCATGCATGACAGGGACCCTAGCCTGGTCCGGCCGCGCCCCGGGCCAAGGCCGGGGCCCCGTGTCATGGCGTGGTACGCACGCGGCCCGCGCGCGGGTTCAGATTCCTCTACGGATGTGCATGTTTCGACGGATAGGGGGATTCCTCCTCAAGGAGGAGCTGCATCCCGCGGCAAACGCGATATGTTGCGAGTATGAGTGACCCTGGTGAGCTCCGCGCGTCGGACGCCGAGCGAGAGGCCGTCGTCGAACAACTCCGTGTCGCCTCGGTCGAAGGCAGGCTCACGCTCGCCGAGCTGACCGACCGCACGGAGGCAGCCTACACCGCCACCACCCACGCCGAGCTGGCCCTGCTCACCCAGGACCTGCCCTCGGCCGGCGCCGCCATGCCCGCGCCCGCCCCCGCGCGCGAGGGCAGGAAGCGGCGCTGGTTCGTCGGCGTCATGGGCGACTCCAAGCGGCGTGGCACCTGGCGGATCGACCAGGAGCTCGGCGCGGTCGCGGTGATGGGGGACGTGCTGCTCGACCTGCGCGAGGCCGAGGTGCGCACGGACACGGTGAACATCCTGGCCGTCGCGGTGATGGGCGACGTCAAGATCATCGTCCCCGACGGCGTCTACGTGGACCTCGACGGCATGGCGATCATGGGCGACAAGAAGGTGAAGGTCGACCAGGCGTCGCCCGGCATGAACGTGCCGGTGATCCGCGTGCAGGCGTACGCCGTGATGGGCGACGTCAAGGTGGTCGGCGACTCGCAGGCCCAGCCGGTGCAGCGCGGGTTCGCGGCCTGGCGCGAGCACTGGCGGCGGATGCACGGCGACGACTGGCGCGAGATCGGCCGCCGCCTGCACGCCGAGGGCCGCGAGATCCACCGCCAGATCCGCGACGACACGCGCGAGATCAACCGGCAGATCCGCGACGACACGCGCGAGATCAACCGGCAGATCCGCGACGACACGCGCGAGATCAACCGGCAGATCCGCGACGACATGCGCCGGATGGGTCACTGACGATCCCGTGCAACGTCCGGGCCCTCCCACCGCGTAGTGATCGGTGAACATCACCGAGCAGTGAGGACCCTCGATGCGGGATCGAGCCGACTTCGAGCACTACGTCGAGCAGCGCTCGGCCCGCCTGCTCAGGACGGCGTACCTGTTGTGCCGCGACTGGGGCACGGCCGAGGACCTCGTCCAGACGGCGCTGGCCCGCGCCTGGCTGGCCTGGCGCCGCGTGGGCGCGAACCCCGACCCGTACGTCTACCGCATCCTGACCAACACCCACGCCTCCTGGTGGCGGCGCCGGTGGCGGGGCGAGGTGGCCACGGGCGAGCTGCCCGACAGCGCCTGCCCCCAGGACGCGCAGGCGGCTCTGGGCACGCGTGAGGCGCTGCGGAAGGCGCTGGCCGCGCTGCCGCCCAAGCAGCGCGCCGTGGTCGTGCTGCGGTACTTCGCGGACCTGCCCGACGAGGAGATCGCCGGGATCGTGGGCTGCTCGGTGGCCACCGTACGCAGCCAGGCCAGCCGCGCGCTGGCCAAGCTGCGGCTCGACCCGGCGGCCAGGGCCGCGATGGAGACGGGAAGCTGACCGTGACGACCAGACAAGAGCAAGAGCTGCGCGAACTGCTCGCAAGTGACAGCGACGGCGCGCCCCCCGGGGGCGTGACCGTGGCGCGCGTGGACGCCAGGGCCCGCGAGATCCGCCGGCGGCGGGCCCGGGTGACCGGCTCGGTCGCGGTGGCCGCGCTGGCCGTCGTGGCCGCCGCGGGACTGCCGCGCGCCGGCGCCGCGCCCGCCGACCGGGAGGAGCTCTGGACCGGCGTGCTGGCCCAGCCCCGGCAGGAGCAGCGGTTCGTGCCGGTACCGCCGCTCTTCCACCGCTACGACCAGGGCGGCAAGAAGGAGACGTTCTCCTTCCTGACCCCCTCCGCCACGAAGGTGTCGTTCGGGATGAGCTGCCCGGACGACGGCTACGCGCTGATCTGGCTCGACGGCCGGCTCGTGGCCAGTGGCCGCTGCGGGCCGACCGTCAAGGCGCCGCCCGGGTGGCTGAAGCAGGCCCCGGCGGTCGCCGAGGGCGTGCACGAGGCCACGGTGGCCGTGGTGCCCGCCTCCGCCGCCGGGGCGGCCCCGATGACCGTGGCGCGCGCCGAGCGGGTGCTGGCCGGGCTGCGCCCCTACCGGGCGAGCTGGCGGGTGACCGTGCTGGACGGCCGCACGCTGGAATGCCGGGCCGACGTGGTCCGCGTCGACCCGGAAAGCGGCGCCATCATGCCGCGCTGCTCGACCCGCCGCGACTGACAGGGGGCGGCCCGCGCCGGGCACCGGCCCAGCCCGCCGCCAGGCATCGGCCCAGCCCGCCGCCAGGCATCGGCTCAGGCCCGCGCCGGGCAGTGACCGAGCCCGCGCCGGGCATCGGCCCAGCCCGTGAGTGGCACGGGCGTCAGCCCGCGACGGGCACCGGCTCCCGGCGGGCCGCCTCGTAACGTTCCAGGATCACGTCCACCAGCTCGGGAGCCGGCCCCAGCACGTCGGAGACCACCTCGGCCCCCGCCGCCAGCGCGTCGCGCCGCACCTTGTCGGCGAAGTAGCCGGGAGCCAGCAGGTACGGCGCCACGACCACCCGCGGCGCCCCCGCCCGCAGCAGCCCGGCGACCGCCTTGGCCGGGGTCGGCGCGGCGGCCGAGGCGTACGCGGGCGCCACGGTCCACCAGCCGGACCGCCGCCACCCTCGGGCCAGCTCCGCGACCACCGCGTTGGCGCGGGCGTCGCTGGAGCCCGCCGACACCAGCACCACGGCCGTGTCCGGGTCGCCCGCCGGCACCCCCGCCTCGGCCAGCCGCCGCTCCAGCGCGGACAGCAGCAGCGGATGCGGGCCGAGCGTGCGCCCGTAGCGGACGCGCAGGCGCGGCTCGCGCGCCCTGACCTCGTTCAGCGCCGCCGGCAGGTCCACCCGGCTGTGGTAGGCCTCGGTGAGCAGCAGCGGCAGCACCACGGCCTCCCGCAGGCCGCCCAGGGCCTGGCCGAGGGTCGGGGCGCAGTGGTCCAAGTACGCCACCCGCACGTCCATCGGCACCCGGCCGGCGAACGCGTCGAGCAACGCGGCCACGGTGGCGGCGGCCCGCGGGTCGCGCGACCCGTGCGCCACCGCCACCAGTGGCACGCGGCCGGGGGCCGCCCCGCCTGCCAACGGGACGGGACCCCCGCTGGGGATCACAGGTGAATGCCGCATTCGACCTTCCCCAGGCCCGCCCAGCGTCCGCTGCGCGGGTCCTCGCCCTCCGCGACCTGCCGCGTGCACGGCGCGCAGCCGATCGAGGGGTAGTTGTCGTAGTGCAACGGGTTGATCAGCACGCCGTTGTCGGCGATGTAGTTGTCGACGTCCTCCTGGGTCCAGGCGGCGATCGGGTTGACCTTGACCATCTGCCGCTTGGCGTCCCACTCCACGACCTTGGTGCCGGTCCTGCTGGGCGACTCGTCGCGGCGGATGCCGGAGATCCACGCCAGGTACGGCTCCAGCGCCCGGTTCAGCGGCTCCACCTTGCGCAGGTAGCAGCACAGGTCGGGGTTGCGCCCGAACAGGCGCGGCCCGAGGTCGCGATCCTGCTCCTCGACCGTGCGCGACGGCTTGATGTCGATCACGTTCACGTCATAGACCTGCCGCACGGCGTCGCGCGTGCCGATCGTCTCGGCGAAGTGGTAGCCGGTGTCGATGAACAACACGTCCACGCCGGGCTTGACCCTGCTCACGAGGTCGATGAGCAGGGCGTCGCTCATCGAGGAGGTCAGGCACAGCCGGTCGCCGAACGTCGCCGCCGCCCACCTGATGATCTCCCGGGCGGGCGCGCCCTCCAGGAACTTCGCGGCGGACTCGACGATGTCCTGGAGGTCGAGCGCGCCGCCCTGCTGTCTCAAACCGACCTCGATGTCGACCAGCGTCATATCTTCACTCCGATTCCAAGGAATTTCAGCTTGAAGGCACGAGCGCAGGCGCGGCAGTACCAGCCGCCGCCGCCAGTCGCGGGCCCGGCGGCGGCGTTCAGCTCGCCCTCGTAGGGCTCGAGGTCCTCGTCGCCGCAGTACGGGCAGTGAAAGGGAACCGCTCGTGTGGTCATTTCAGGTCGGCCTCGTCCGCTCGCTGGACCCAGTCCGCGAAGGACTCGCCTTCCTTCTTCTGGCTGTCGTAGTTGGACACGACGCGCGCCACGTAGTCGGGCAGCGCCTTGGCTGTGGTCTTGAGGCCGCGTACTTTCCTGCCGAAGCCGGCGTTGACACCGAGGGAGCCGCCCAGGTGGATCTGGTAGCCCTCGACCTGCTCGCCGTTCTCGTCCACGACGAGCTGGCCCTTCAGCCCGATGTCGGCCACCTGGATGCGGGCGCAGGAGTTGGGGCAGCCGTTGAGGTTGATGGTCAGCGGCTCACGGAAGTCGGGCAGCCGCCGCTCCAGCTCGTCGATCAGGTCCATCGCGGTGGCCTTGGTCTCGACGATGGCCAGCTTGCAGAACTCGATGCCGGTGCAGGCCATCGTCTGGCGGCGGAAGGTGGAGGGGTTGACCTGGAGGTCGCCCGCCTCCAGCTCGGCCACGAGCGAGTCGACCCGGTCGGGCGCGACGTCGAGGATGACCATCTTCTGCTCGACCGTGGTGCGGACCCGGTTGGAGCCGTGCCGCTCGGCGATGTCGGCGATCAGGTGCAACTTGTCGCCGTCGACCCGGCCCACCTTGGGCGCGAAGCCGACGTAGAAGTTGCCGTCCTTCTGCGGGAAGACGCCCACGTGGTCGCGCCGGTTGTCGCGCGGCGCCTCGGGGGCGGGCCCGTCGGGCAGCGGCTCCTTGAGGTATTCGGTCTCCAGGATCTCCCTGAACTTCTCCGGCCCCCAGTCGTTGACCAGGAACTTGATGCGGGCCCGGTGGCGCAGCCGGCGGTAGCCGTAGTCGCGGAAGATGCCGACCACGCCCTCGTGCACGTCGGCCGCCTTCTCGGGGCTGACGAACACGCCCAGCCGCTTGCCCAGCATCGGGTTGGTCGACAGGCCGCCGCCCACCCACAGGTCGTAGCCGGCCTCGCCGCGCTCGTTGACCACGCCGACGAAGGCGACGTCGTTGATCTCGTGCACCGTGCAGTGCGCCGGGCAGCCGCTCAGCGCCGTCTTGAACTTGCGCGGCAGGTTGGAGTAGGCCGGGTTGCCGACGACCCGGTCGTAGATCTCGCGGATCTGGTCGCTGGCGTCGAGCACCTCGCCGGTGTCGATCCCGGCCAGCGGGCAGCCCATGATCACGCGCGGGGTGTCGCCGCACGCCTCGGTCGTGGACAGGCCCACGGCCTCCAGGCGCTCCCAGATGTCCGGCACCGACTCGATCTCGACCCAGTGGAGCTGGATGTTCTGCCGGTCGGTGATGTCGGCGGTGCCGCGGGCGTACTCGTTGGAGATGTCGGCGATCGTGCGCAGCTGGGCCAGGTCGAGCTGGCCGCCGTCGATGCGCACGCGCAGCATGAAGTAGCTGTCGTCCAGCTCCTCCGGCTCCAGGATCGCGGTCTTGCCGCCGTCGATGCCGGGCTTGCGCTGGGTGTAGAGGCCGTACCAGCGCATGCGCCCGCGCAGGTCGGCCGGGTCGATCGAGTCGAAGCCCCGCTTGGAGTAGATGTCGATGATGCGCTGGCGGACGTTGAGACCGTCGTCGTTCTTCTTGTTCTCTTCGTTCTTGTTCAGCGGCTCACGGTAACCGAGAGCCCACTGACCTTCGCCGCGCGGGCGCTTGTGGTGCCGGCTGGCAGGAGTCCGGCTGGCAGGGGTGCTCATTGCGCGTCCTTCGGATCATGGGCGCGCGCAGCGATCCTCCTGCCTCGTCGTCGAGGGCAGGGCTGGAGAGGAGGAGTGCGACGCGCTCAGCGGTAAAGAAGATGGGGTTAGCGGGCGTCGCAACAGATGGCACTGCGGACACGCTGAAGGTCGACGTGGCGTCGACCGGTGAGCATCGGGTCCGCTGGCATGCTTCGAGGTTACTCCGGCCGTCCGGGATGTCCAAGACCGGGTCCAGACTGTGGGATAGTGTCAGCCTTGACGCGGCCAGTCCAGCTCCGACTCCCCGGGCCGCGCCTGCTCCTGGTGCTGGCAGTCGCACCACGAGCCGCCGCGGCAGTCCTCGTGGCGCTTGTCCTTGCAGCTCTCGCAGATCACGCCTGCATTATCCCTCTTCGCGCCGCGACAATCAGGGGCGGATCAGGGTCTTACCGGATGACACGACCGGCATGGCCGGTGACATGCTGTGAGCATGCGCACAATCCTGAACGTCATCTGGCTGGTGTTCGCGGGGATCTGGCTGGCCATGGGTTACGCGCTGGCCGGGATCATCTGCTGCATCCTCATCGTCACGATCCCGTTCGGCATCGCCTCGTTCAGAATCGCCGCGTACGCGCTGTGGCCGTTCGGCCGGACCGTGGTGCGCGACCCCGACGCGGGCGTCTTCTCCCTCCTCGGCAACATCATCTGGTTCGTCGTCGCCGGGATCTGGCTCGCCATCGGCCACGTCGTGACCTCGATCCCGCTGTTCATCTCCATCATCGGCATCCCGCTGGGCGTGGCCAACATCAAGCTGATCCCCGTGTCTCTCCTTCCTCTGGGCGCGCGCATCGTCGACAACGACTAGGGCAGGACCTGGGACGTAAGCTGTCCCGAAGAGTCACTGCGAATACCGTTGGGTGCCATGACGTCCACCGATGCGCCGCCCAGGCCCAAGCGAGGGCTCGTCTCCCACGCCCGGGCCCGGCTGAACTGGGTGCTCGACACCAAGTCGTGGGCGATCGTGCGCGCGGCCACGAACGCCGGCGTCACCTACCGGGTGACCGGCCTGGCCGGCGAGGCGGCGTTCTTCGCGCTGCTGTCCCTGCCGCCGTTCGTGCTGGGCCTCATCGGCGTGCTGGGCAAGCTCGGCACCTGGCTCGGGCCGGGCGTGGTCGCCGAGGTGAAGACCTGGGTGATCGAGCAGGCGGGGCTGCTGTTCACCGACGACGCCGTCAACAAGGTGATCAACCCGCTCATCACCGACGTGCTCAGTGACGACGCGGGCAAGGTGTCGATCATCTCGCTGGGCTTCCTGCTGTCGCTCTGGTCCGGCTCCCGGGCCCTTTACGTCTACGTCGACCTCATCTCCGTCGCCTACGGCCTGGGCGAGGAGCGCGGCATCATCCGCACCCGCCTGATGTCGTTCGGCCTCTACGTCATCGGACTGATCATCGGCATCATCGTCATGCCGATCCTCGTCGTCGGCCCCACCCTGATCAAGGACGCGCTGCCCGCCGACTACGGCATCGCGATCGACCTGCTCTACTGGCCGGTGGTGATCATCGGCTCGGTGCTCTTCCTGACCGTGCTCTACCACGTCAGCGTGCCGGTGCGCACCAAGTGGTACCGCGAGCTGCCCGGGGCCATCCTGGCGCTGTTCCTGTGGATCGTCTGCGCGGCCGTGCTGCGCGCGGTGCTGGCCGCCTGGTTCTCGCCCGTCTCGGTGTACGGCTCGCTCGCCGCGCCCATCGCACTGCTGCTGTGGCTCTACATCACCGCGCTGGCCGTGCTCATCGGCGCCATCCTGAACGCGGAGGTGGACCGGCTCTGGCCGGGCGTCGGCAGGACCAGATAGCCCATACCGCCAAGGGCCCATGTCCGGAATAATCCCCTCGATGAACGTGCAGCGAAGGGTCGGCCCCTACCTCCTGGTCAGGAAACTGGGCGAGGGCGGGATGGGCATCGTCTACCTCGCCCAGGACCCGGCCTCCGCCCCCGTCGCGCTCAAGGTGCTGCGGCCCGAGCTGGCCGGCCGCGAGGACTTCAGGCGCCGCTTCACCCGGGAGGCCGAGGCCGCCAGGCAGGTGGCCAGGTTCTGCACCGCGCCCGTGCTGGACGCCGGGTTCGACGACGGCACCGCCTACCTCGTCACCGAATACGTCGAGGGCCCCGACCTGTCGGCCCTGGTCGAGACGCGCGGCCCGATGCGCGGCGCGAACCTGGAGGCGCTGGCCGTCGGCGTCGCCACCGCGCTGGCCGCCATCCACCAGGCCGGCGTGGTGCACCGTGACCTCAAACCGTCGAACATCCTGCTGAGCGCCGTCGGGCCGCGCGTCATCGACTTCGGCATCGCCCGCCTCGCCGAGCCGGACGCCACCCAGTCCGCGGCCGTGGTGGGCACGCCCGCGTACATGGCGCCCGAGCAGGCCGGCGGCGGGCCCATCACGGCGGCCAGCGACGTGTTCGCCTGGGGCGGCGTGGTCACCTACGCCGGGACGGGCCGGCCGCCGTTCGGCACCGGGCAGGTGCCGGAGGTGCTCTACCGGGTGGCGCACCACGTGCCGCGCCTCGACGGGCTGGACGAGCGGCTGCGGGTGCTGGTGGAGCAGGCGCTGCGGAAGGAGCCGGCCCGGCGGCCGACCGCGCAGCAGCTCCTCGACCGCCTGCTCGGCCGCGAGCACGCCACGGTCTCCTGGGCCACCCGCGCCGTCAGCGACGCCTGGACCCCGCCCGCCGCCCCTGAGCCGCCCGTGGCGCCCCCCGGATCGCCGCCCACCACCGCCCCCGGCCAGGCGCCCGCGACGCCCCCGGGCACGCTGTCCGCGCCCGGCCGGACCGTCGCCGGGCAGGCGGGTCCGGGGCAGGCAGGCTCCGGGCAGGCGGGTTCCGGGCAGGCGGGTTCCGGGCAGGCGGGTCCGGGGCAGGCAGGTTCCGGTCAGACGGGTTCCGGGCAGGGCGGGCGCTGGGTCGCGCCCGCCGTCGCGGCCGTGCTCGCCTCCGTGCTGACGATGGGCGGCGCGCTGGCCCTGTGGCGGCCGTGGCAGGGAAGCGGGACGGCCGCGGTGACGCGCACCGTGTACGAGACCGTCACCTCCGTCCCCGACTCCCCGGCCGCGGACGCCACCGCTTCCGATCCCACCGGCTCCGATCCCGCCGGTTCCGGTCCCACCGGCTCCGATCCCGCGGACTCCGGCTCCGATCCGGGTTCCGAGGCCGAGGAGACGTCCGCCTCCCAGGCGCGCACCGACCCGCCGGCCACCGTCACCCCCGGCAGCAAGCAGGCGGCCGTGTCCAAGGAGATCAACAACGGCTGGAGCACGTTCCCGGCCGTCATCAGGATCTCCTCCCTGCGCCGGCAGGGCGAGAACGTCAGGCTCGAGTTCACCCTCAAGAACAACCACTCGCAGACCTCCCTCGGGCTCTACGGCCTCACCGAGTCCAACTCCTCCAACCTCGGCGACATCGAGATGGTCCTGCCCGGCCGGCCGCTGCCCGTCAAACCCCTGTGGGAGAACGACCAGTGCGCCTGCTCCGGCATGAGACCCGGCGACTTCATCCCGGCCGGCCAGGAGCGGCGCCTGTTCGCCGTCTTCCGCGGCGTGCCCGAGAACGTGACGACGGTCGACCTGGACATGAAGAACCTCGGACACTTCGCGAACCTGCTGATCACGAAGAGGTAGGCCCCCGCGCATCCGATAAGGTCTAGGTCGAGACGCGACTGGCGCATTGGGTGGGATCGACCACCAGGGAGCGAAGGGAGCGGAGGCCGTGCGCCTGGGTCTTCGCACATCGTCAACGATGACAGGAGAGTCATGAGTTCTCTCGCTAGCGTCGACCCGCAGATCGCCGAGCTCATCAAGGCGGAAGAGCGCCGTCAGTCCGACACGGTCAAGCTGATCGCGTCGGAGAACTACGTGTCGAAGGCCGTTCTTGAGGCCACCGGCACCGTGCTGACCAACAAATACTCCGAGGGCTACGCGGGCAAGCGTTACTACGAGGGCCAGCAGGTCATCGACCAGATCGAGAGCCTGGCCATCGAGCGGGCCAAGGCCGTGTTCGGCGTCAACCACGCCAACGTGCAGCCCTACTCGGGCTCGCCCGCCAACCTCGCCGTCTACATGGCGTTCCTGCAGCCGGGCGACACCGTGATGGGCATGGGCCTGCCGTTCGGCGGCCACCTCACCCACGGCTGGTCGGTCTCGGCCACCGGCAAGTGGTTCAACCCGGTCCGCTACGGCGTGCGCAAGGACACCGGCCGCATCGACCTCGACGAGGTCCGGCAGCTCGCCCTGGAGCACCGGCCGAAGCTGATCTTCTGCGGCGGCACCGCCATCCCGCGCACGATCGACTTCGAGGGCTTCGCCTCCATCGCCCGCGAGGTCGGGGCCGTGCTGGCGGCCGACATCGCCCACATCGCCGGCCTGGTCGCGGGCGGCGCGCACCCGTCCCCGGTGGGCCACGCCGACGTGATCTCCACGACCACGCACAAGACGCTGCGCGGCCCGCGCGGCGCCATGCTGATGGCCACGAGCGACGAGCACGCCACCGCGCTCAACAAGGCCGTCTTCCCCGGCCTGCAGGGCGGCCCGCACAACCACACCACCGCCGCCATCGCCGTCGCGCTCCACGAGGCCGCCCAGCCGGCCTTCCGCGACTACGCCCACCAGGTGGTGCGCAACGCCAAGGCGCTGGCCGACGAGCTGTCCTCGCGCGGCTTCGACCTGGTCTCCGGCGGCACCGACAACCACCTGATCCTGCTCGACCTGACCCCCAAGGGCATCGGCGGCAAGCCGGCCGCGCAGGCGCTCGACCGCGCCGGCCTGGAGACCAACTACAACACGGTGCCGTTCGACACCCGCAAGCCGTTCGACCCGTCCGGCATCCGCATCGGCACGCCGTCGGTCACCTCGCGCGGCATGGGCGAGACGGAGATGCGCCAGATCGGCGCCTGGATGGACGAGGTCGTCACGGCCGTGGCCAAGGGCGACGCCGAAGACGTCATCCGGCGCGTGCACCACGAGGTCAGCGAGCTGACCTCGCAGTTCCCCGCCCCGGGCCTGTCCTAGCGCCTCCGGTCCCGGCGCGGGCCCTCTGGGTCCCGTTCCGGCGCGGCCTTCTGGGCCCTGCTCCGGCGTGGCCTTCTGGGCTCTGCTCCGGCGCGGCCTTCTGGGCTCTGCTCCGGCGTGGCCTTCCTCTTCCTTTACGGCAAGCCGGCGAGACGGCCACCCGCCGCACGTGGCGGGTGGCCTCCAGGGAGACGCTTCTGGACCCGCACATGTCCGGCCGCCGTAACGGCGCACCCTGGCCATGACGGTGGTGACCATCCCGTGCCGTCGGTCCGGGACACGCAGGCGAGCGCCCCACCGCACGGGCTCCCTTGTGCGGCGGGGCGCTCGGCGCGAGCGGGGTGGGCCGGAGTACCCCGTCGCGGTGTCCGGCCGGCGACCCGGAGAATCGGGCCCGCCCGGCCGGGGACGGCCGGGGAAAGGACGGAACCGAATCGTCCCCTCCCGGCCTCTCGAAGCCTTGCTGTCCCGGTTTGGCAGTACGGCAAGCAGTACGCGCGGCGGGCCGATGAGGTTCAATCCGCCGATCCGCGAATTTCCCCTCCGGGCGCATTCGGCCCGCCCCGAAACGCCGGAAAGCCCTCCCACCAGCGGTGAGAGGGCTCGTTCCGGGGGCCGTAAAGCCTCGGCTCGTGCGGGGAGCCGGCCGGCGGTGGCCGGGCACGACCGCCCGGCGGTCACGCCCGGATGGTGAGCAGTTTCTTGCCCGTCGAGGTGACCACCTCGAAATGGTCGACGTCCGGCAACTGCGTGGCGCTGCCGCCGTGCATGTAGAGCGGCTCGGGGGAGCCCGGCACTCCGTACCCGGCTGGAGGTACGGACCATCCGGTCATCACCCGCCGCTCGCCCGACTTGCCGACCGAGATCAGCTCGCACTCCAGCGGCCCCTTCACCCCGGCCAGTTTGAGCGCCGCGTGCGTGCCCCAGCCCTTCGACTCCACGACCAGCCCGCCGGTCACCCCGTCCACGCCCTTGCCCTCGATGGGCCTGCCCGTGGCGTAGAAGTGCTCGGCCGGGCCCATGCTCGCGTCCATGTGACCGCCGTGCCCCTGGGCGATCTGGGCCGTGCCGCCCGCGTCGGCGTCGAGCTGCGTGCCGACCGTCAGCCCGCCCGCCACCAGGGTGACCGCCGCCGCCATCCCGATCATGAACGTCCCCCGGCGCGCCTTCCTGTCGGCCGCCCGCTTGCGCCGGAGCAGGTCGATCACGTCACCTTGGCGGTCATAGGAAGGGGGGTCGGGATCCTCGACGGGCCCGATCCCCTGCAGCACGTCGGCCACGCCGGCCAGGTCGGACAGCTCGTAGCGGCAGGAGGGACAGCCGAGGAGATGGGCCTCGAAGGCCAGCCGGTCGTCCTCGTCCAGCAGCCCGAGCGCATAGGCGCCCACGTCAGTGTGCTCGACTCTCGAAGTCACGCCTTCACCCCCCTCTCCTCCAGTGCGATGCGCAGCGCGCGTACGGCGTAGTAGACCCGGGACTTCACGGTGCCGACGGGGATGCCGAGCACCGCGGCGGCGTCGTTGACCGACCGGTCCCGCAGGATCGTCTCGTTGAGGATCTCGCGGTGGGCCGGTGACAACGCCTTCAGCGCCTCGGACACGACCACCTGGTGCAGCAGTCCCTCCATCTCGTCGGGCACGGGCACGCTCTCCAGCGGCCCGTCGCCCGACTCCTGGGGGCGGGCGTCCCTGCGCCGCCGGTCATCGATCACGATACGTCTGGCGACCGTGGCGAGCCAGGGCATCAGCGAGACCGCGTCGGGGTCGAGCCGCTCGGCGCTCCGCCAGGCCCGGATCATGGTCTCCTGCACCACGTCTTCCGCCCACTGCCGATCGCCCGCGGTCAGCCGGATCACGAAGGCCAGCAGCGGCCTGTGGTATTCCCGGTAGAGCGCGGACACGACCACCTCGTCGTCCGGGCGTACGCGCCGGATCCAGTGGCGTAAGCGCGGCTTGCCCATCGGGGCGGCTCCCTCGGCCGAGGGCGGGGGACAAGCGCTGATTCGCATCTTTCCCCTTTCTCAGTCCGTCGGCAGGTGGTACGGCCGGCCGCCCTGGCCCGGTTCAACGGGGCGCGGAAGATAATCCGATTGCATCGCCGGGGACAGCATGCGTAGAGTGCTCCGGTAACTGATCGAGGAGGTGAGGACTATGCGGGTCTTCCTGTTCGGCATGTCCTCAGTCCACGTCCGGGCGCTCGTCTGACCAGCCCGTTCTCTCTTCCTGCACTTCCTTCTCGATCAAAGGTCTCACTGCGTTGTCTTACGATCTTTCTCTGCTCGGCTGGACCGCTCACCGCGCCGCCGAGCTGCCTGCCGACACCGTCCCCGCCCGCGTCTCCCGCGTGGACCGCGGCGCCGCCGAGGTGATCGCGGCCGACGGCCAGCACCAGGCCCGATACTCCGCGCGCGTGCGCCGCGCCTCGGCCGCCGATCCGGTGGCCCTGCCCTGCGTCGGCGACTGGGTCGCGCTCAGGTGGCTGCCCGAGGGCCGCTACGAGCTCGACGAGGTGCTGCCGCGCACGACCGCGTTCGTCCGCGGCGGCGTCAGCCGCGACTCGGTCGGCGGCCTGTCCGGCGACGGCCAGGGCCAGGTGCTCGCGGCCAACGTCGACGTCGTCTTCGTGGCCGAGCCGTCGATGCACTCGACGGACTTCGCCGACCTCGGCCGCATCGAGCGCCTCGTCGCCCTGGCCTGGGAGTCCGGCGGCACGCCCGTCGTGCTCGTCACCAAGTCCGACCTGTTCGAGGACGGTCTCGACGACCTGCTCGCCGACGTCCGGCTCGCCGCGCCAGGCGTGGACGTGCACGCCGTGTCCTCCCTGCACGGAGAGGGCGTCAAGCTGGTCGCCGACTACCTCGAAGGCTCCCGTACGGCCGTCATCCTCGGCCCATCGGGCGCCGGCAAGTCCACCCTGGTCAACGCCCTGGCCGGCGACGGCGTCATGACCACCCAGCAGGTACGCGCCGCCGACGGGCGCGGCCGGCACACCACCGTGCACCGGGAGCTGATCCCGCTGCCCGGGGGCGGCCTCGTCATCGACACGCCGGGGATCAGGCGGGTGGGCCTCTACGACATCGGGGAGGGCGTCGACCTCGTCTTCTCCGACATCGAGACGCTCGCCGAGCGGTGCCGCTTCGGCGACTGCGGCCACAACGGCGAGCCGGGCTGCGCGGTGCTGGCCGCCCTGGAGAGCGGCGAGCTGCCGGAGCGGCGGCTGGAGAGCTGGCGCAAGCTGCAGCGCGAGGCGTTGTGGATGGCCTCCAGGACCGACGCGCGGCTGCGCAAGGAACAACAGAGCAAGTGGAAGTCGATCACCAAGGAGATGCGCCGCTCCGGCCGCAACCGCCCCTGACACCCCACTGTCCCGTCCTGTGGCGGTGCGCCCGGGGGTGACGCCCTTCCGTTCCACCCCGTCCCCGGATGGGGTGGACGTCAAGGGACGCACGGTGTGACGCATGGTGCCGGGCAAGGGGGAGTGAGGGGAGGCGAGGAGTGGTTCCCGGCGGGTAGGCAGGGGTCATGGAGCTCTTCGCAGACCGGGCCGACGCGGGGGCGCAGCTCGCCGAGCGGCTGCGGGACGCGCGCGACCCGGTGATCCTCGCGCTGCCCCGGGGCGGCGTGGCGGTGGCCGTGCCCATCGCACGCAGGCTCGACGCCGTGCTCGACGTGCTCGTGACCAGGAAGATCGGCTATCCGCCGGCGCCCGAGCTGGGCGTCGGCGCGGTGGCGGAGGGCGGCGAGCCGGTGTTCGACCTGCCGCTGCTGCACCGCCTGGGCCTGACCCCGGAGTCCGTCGCCGACGTGGTGGCGGACGAGCGGCGCGAGCTGGCCCGCCGGGTGCGCGTCTATCGTGGCGACCGCCCCCTGCCGGCGCTCGGCGGCCGGGAGGTGATCGTGGTCGACGACGGCCTGGCCACCGGCGGCACCGCGCGGGCGGCGCTGCGGGCGGTCGCCACGGCCAAGCCCGCCAGGGTGACGCTGGCCGTCCCCGTCGGGGCGCGCGAGACCGTGCGCTCCCTGGGGGAGGAGTGTGACGAGGTGGTGGTGCTGCGGATGCCCGTCGACTTCAGGGCGGTGGGCCAGTGGTACGAACGCTTCGACCAGCTCAGCGACGCCGACGTCCTGCACCTGCTCGGCCGTGACTGACCACGCGACCTCGCGGCAGGCCGATCGGATCGGCCACTACGCCGGTCAGTCGGCGATGATGGCCCAGACGATCTTGTGGGAGCCGCCGGGGGAGAACCAGCCCCAGGCCGCGCAGAGGGCGTCGACCAGCCGCAGCCCCCGCCCGTACTCGGAGAAGACGTCGGGGGTGGCCGCCACCGGGACGGTCTGGCTGTGGTCGGTCACCACGCAGGCCAGCTCGGCGCCGTGCGAGACGAGCCGGAGCTGGGCGGCCCCGCCGCCGTGGCGCATCGCGTTGGTCACCAGCTCCGAGACCACCAGCTGGGCGTCGTAGGCATGCTCCAGCGCCCCCCAGGCGCTGAGCGTCTGGTCGACGAAGCGGCGGGCCGTCGCCACGCAGGCGGGTTCGAGCGCGGTGCCCCCGTGGAAGGGGAAGACGGCGTCGCAGTCTCCGGCATGCCCTTCCGCCAGAATGGTGGAAAGCCATCCTGGTGGCCGGGCACCGATGGCGGCTTGCGGCCGTGCGTCGAAAGTCGTCATTCTGGCCCCCGAAGCGCGGTCTGGTGATCCAATACCCATCTTTACGGGGAGTGCTTGGCGATGCAAGACTTTTCGTAGTTTACGGATGCGAACGCATCTGCACGTGCAGATGATCTAGGAGCGGTGGAGTGAGCGCAGAGAGCACGGAAGGGAAGCTTCTCAGCTATTCGCCGGGAAGCCCGACGGTGCTGCGGATCCTGCTCGGGACCCAGCTGCGCAGGCTCCGTACGGAGAAGGGTATCTCGCGGGAGGACGCGGGGTACTCGATTCGCGCATCTCATGCGAAGATCAGCCGGTTGGAGCTCGGCCAGGTCAGCTTCAAGCAGCGTGACGTGGCCGACCTGCTGACCCTGTACGGCGTCACCGACCCCGCCGAGCGGGAGCCCCTGCTCGCCCTGGCCAAGCAGGCCAACGCCCCCGGCTGGTGGCACAAGTACGGCGACCTGCTGCCCGCCTGGTTCGAGGTCTACATCGGCCTGGAGGGCGCGGCGTCCAGCATCCGCACCTACGAGAACCAGTTCGTCCCCGGCCTGCTCCAGACCCCCGCCTACGCCAGGGCGGTGATCGAGCTGGCCCACGAGAAGGCCCCCGCCTCCGAGCTGGACCGCCGCGTGGCGCTGCGCATGACGCGCCAGGAGCGGCTGGAGGGCGGCCTCACGCTGTGGGCGGTGATCGACGAGGCGGTCGTGCGCCGCACGCTGGGCGGCCCCGAGGTGATGCGCGAGCAGATCGAGCACCTGCTGGACGTCACCACCGCACGCAACATCACCGTGCAGGTCATGCCGTTCGAGCGGGGCGGCCACGCGGCGGCCGGCGGGCCGTTCAGCATCCTGCGCTTCCCCGAGCGCGAGCTGCCCGACGTCGTCTACATGGAGCAGCTCACCAGCGCCCTCTACCTGGACAAGCCCGCCGATTCCGACCACTACATGGAGGTCATGGACCGGCTGAGCATCCAGGCGGAGGAGCCGAAGGCGACCAGGCGCTTCCTGGAACGGCTCCTTTCCCGATGAGCTGCTCCATTTCCCTGTGATCCACTCCATAGGGTGATTTTGGTCGTCCGGTATATGGAGCAGTTCGTGCTGCCGTATTGTCGGCGCAAACGCGGATGCACGTGCATCCGTAAGATCGCGAGGAGCCGCCCCCATGCACGAGTTCCGGAACGGAGCCCCCGCCGGCCGCCTTCCCGTCGTCTGGCGCAAGAGCAGGCGGAGCAACCCCAACGGCAACTGCGTCGAGATCGCGAACCTGCCCACGGGGGAGATCGCCATGCGCAACTCACGCTTTCCCGAAGGTCCCGCGCTGGTCTACACGCGGGCCGAGATCACCGCGTTCGTCCTGGGGGCCAAGGACGGCGAGTTCGACGACCTCATCGTCTGACGCCTGGTCGTCTGACGTCGTCCTAGCTCGTCTGACGTCGTCTGAGCGCGGGTGACCTCTGCTCTCCCAGGGGGTTACGGTCGGGGCGGGCAGGGGTTTCGGTCACTGCTGGTGGGGTGGGGGCTCGTTGTGCCAGCACCACCGCGTCAGGCGCCGGCGGCCGGGCAGCTCCGCGCGCCCGGTGGCCCACAGCAGGGTGGTCCAGGGGTCGGCGCCGCCGGGCGCGCCGGGGAAGAGCCTGGCCAGCGCCCGGGCGCACAGGCGGGCGGGCGGCGTCCAGTCCAGGCCGAGGCCGCCCGCGAGGTCGTGCACGTGCACGAGCGTCTCGACGAGGCCCATGGCCGCGCAGGCCGAGGCGTCGGCCGGGCCGAAGATGTGGTGGGCGCGGGCGTGCGGCGGGGCGGTGCGCACCATGGCGGCCAGCAGCGCGCCGCTCGACTGGAGCACCTGCAGCAGCCCCGTGACCCCGGCGGCGGGGTCGGCGCGCACGGCGTTCCTCGGGCCGCCCGGCGTGCGGCTCTCCATGGCGAAGGGCACGTTGACGTCGAGCGGCGGCACCGTCAGCCCGAGCTGCACGGCGTAGGCGAACAGGTCGTCCGCCAGGTGCTCGGCGGTCTCCCAGCAGGTCCAGTCGAGTGATCCCGCCCTGGCCTGCCAGGCGGCGGGGCCGGACGCCCGGCGGAGAGTCTCGACGGCCAGCCGCACGGCCTCTTCCAGGTCTTCGGCGGTCACGGTCGCGCGCGCCGGGCCCGGCGACGACGAGGGGGAGCCCGCGGTCGGTGGGGGCGGCGGCGATGACGAGGGGGAGCCCGCGGCGGGCGGGCCCGGCTGCGATGACGGGGAGGGTGATGCTGGTTCTGGCATGGCAGGCCACCCTACTCGCGGGCCCGGCCGTCCGATGGCAGCGGGTGAGCCTCACCGCCGGGTGACACTTCCGTACGCGGACGGCCGCCGGCCTCTCGGGACCGGCGGCCGTGCCGGGGATCAGCGGTAGACGCGGGGGTCGGCCTGGAGGCCGCGCGTCAGCCGTACGGTGATGAACTCGTTGTCGTCCGGCTTGCCGGGCGTGCGGCCGTTGGAGAAGGGGAAGTTGTTGTCGTCGAGCACGCCCAGCGTGCGGTCGTCGAGGATGACCACGTCCTCGATCGTCTGGAACGGGAACCTGAACGTGCCGGGCGCGCCGCCGAGGCCGCGCGGGTCGGCGAGGTCGAGCAGGTCGGCGACCAGCGTCTTGTCGAGCGCGCCGTCGCGGTCCCTGTCGCGCGTGTCGGCCAGGTAGATCCGCTTGACCTTGGCGGCGTCGCCCTGGAGGTTGTCCCGCTCGATGATCAGGAAGCGGTTCCCGTCGACGGCGATCGCGTCGCCGATGGCGTGGGAGGGGTCGTCCAGCCGGTAGGTCCAGCGGCGGTCGGTGTAGGAGCGTGCGCGCAGGTCGAACTCGTACATGCGCAGCGTGCCCGCCGGGTCGCCGCTCACCGTGCCTTCGAGCAGCGGATAGAGGCGGCGGCCGTCCACCGACCTGGCCATGCCCTCGAAGCCCTTGCTGCTGCCCAGGTTCGGCTGCCCGCCGTTCAGGTCGGGGTTCTCGGGGGCCTTGACGCCGGGGAGCGCGACCGGCGCCTCCATGAGGCGGCCCTTGCGGTCGAAGTGCAGCAGGTAGGGGCCGAACTCGTCGCCGATCCAGTACGTGCCGTCCGTGGTGCGCACGATCGACTCGACGTCGAAGTCGGCGCCGGTCAGCGTGCGGTCCTGCCGGGTGAGCGGGAAGGGCACCAGGCCGCGCGGGTCGGTCAGGTGGAAGCCGCCCAGCAGCCGGACGGACCTGTTCCTGAAGTCCGGCTTGATCCGGTGGACGCGCAGCAGGAAGTCGGAGCTGTTGGCCTTGTTGCCGTACCCGTTGTCCGACAGCACCTCGAAGGTGCCGTCGTGGCGGCGCACGATGCCGCTGAAGCCCTGCACGGGCTGCCCGCCGAAGGGCGGGGTCACGCCGTTGACGGGCGCGGTGCCGAGCAGCGACCCCGACGGCTCGCTGCCGGGGACGAAGGTCAGCGCGGGCAGGGAGGCGAAGCCGGTGAGCGTGGCCCGGCCGAAGGCGCCCCGGTCGCGGTCCGCGCTCGCGGGGACGGCCGCCAGGCCGAGGGTCAGCGCGCCCGCGCACATCAGGATGGCGATGCGTTTCATGCCGGGCACGTTAGGGCGGCCACATGACGCGCTCCCGAACGGACGGCAACCTGCGATGACGTCCGGATGTCGGGCTGTGACGCGAGTCCGTCACGCGGGCGCGGCCGGGACCGGCGGGCGTCGCCCTGGTCCCTCACGCGGGCGCGTGTGTGCGGCCGGCTCGGCCGGGAACGGGCGGGCGTCGCCCTGGTTCGTCACGCGGGGGCGCGAATGCGGCGTTCACCCGGCGGACGGAGAAATGTCAGAGTGGCATGCCATGCTGGCGGCATGACCGAGGTGATGGAGGTTTGATCCGCCTGATCAGGCAGTTGCCCCGACCGGGTTCGCCAGAGCCTGGGCATGGAGGGCCAGGCTCCGGTTCATCGGGACAACTGCGTGATCACGCGATGCTGGTGACGCTGCCGGGTGTGTCAGGCGGCGGAGATGCCGGCGCTGGCCGCGCGGCGCATACGACGGCGACGCTCGCTGGCGCGCTCGTCCTCGTTGAGACCGCCCCACGTGCCGTACTTCTCGGGCCGCGACAGCGCGTAGTCAAGGCACTCGTTACGGACGGGGCACTGGGCGCAGATCGCCTTGGCCTTCCGCTCGCGTACGTCACGCTCGGGCTGCCGCTCCCCATCGGGGCCGAAGAAGAGCACGAGGTCCTCACCCCGGCACGCGGCATCATCCTGCCAACCCCAGCTGGGGCGCGGGCGGGCGAGCTGCCGACGTACCTGAGACATGAGAAAACCACCTTCGTGAGAGGTATTTCGGTAATTGAGCCGCATTGGACGCTTTTGGCGTCACTGTTCCAACGCAAGGCCGGGCCGTGATGTTCCCTGTTCAGGCGAGGGCAGGCGTGGCGTACCGCACAGGCGTGAGCCTGTCCAGCGAAACCAGCCGGTAGGTGGTGATCGTCTCGGCGCAAGCCGTACCACACGGCGCGGTGAACGCCGATGGCTCGATCACAACCTGGAGCCGGACGTCGCCGCAGCGCACAATGGCTTCGGTGACGTCGCCGTCCGTCCTGGAGGATTCCACGGCCACCGCACCGACGGAGCACTCTCCCGTATGGGCTCGGGCGAAGTGCTCGACGGCCTGCAATGGCTCAGGGATGCCTGCGCGCCCCCGGTAGCGGTCGAGAATGATCTCGCCCGACCGGTACGCGTTAGCCGCTGCCGATGCAGCAGCCTGAGACATGCTGCCGTAGAAAATTCCGTGTGGCAAGCACACGAGGTTGGCGGCGTAGCGATCGCCGCCAACGTGTGACGTTTCCCACACTCTGTCCGGCAACTTTTCGGCCAGGGACCGAGCGAGGGGTAGTCCAATGCGGGCGCAGCACACATTGCGCTTGGCGTGCGTGCAGACCAGAAATACCGGCTCGTCTTCAAGTATGCAGGACTCCGGGACCACTCCGGCCACGAGCGCGTCCAGGTCAAGATCGTCAGGACCTGCGATGACGCCGGCGGCCACCCAGGGCCGCTCGCCCGCCGCGTACGCCACTAGCACACGGATTCCCTGCTCCCGTGGGCGGGTCCGCCTTCCCGGGCGGCGGATGAGCTGGGGCCTGATACCGCGTTCGAGCGCCCGGCGGACGAGTTTCGCGATTTCTTCAGGAAGTTCGCAGTTTTCCAGGCGGGAGGGCCACGCTCCGGTGTATTCGATGAGCAGCCACAGCCGGGCCCCCACGGTGGCGCTCGCCAGTGTGGGCAGCTCGCCGCTGTGGCAGCCGACCGGATGCTCGCAACCCCTGGCCACCGTACATGCCCCTTCCCGATCCGCTTGTTAGGTAAGACTAACCTAACGGATCGGTGCGTCAGCGGCGCGGGGTTCGCTCCAGCACCTCCCGTGTCGCGGGCAGGGCCCGCTCCCTGTCCCGCCCGACCAGGCCGATCCTGGTCCGCCTGTCGAGCAGGTCGCCCTCGTCGAGCGCGCCCTCGTGCAGCACCGACCAGAGCAGGTCGCCCGCGGTGAGGCCGAGCCCGACCTCCTGCGGGTGCGCCTTGACCAGCTCGTGCACGGCCCCGGCCTCGGAGCCGTAACGGTCGGCCAGGCGCGGCGGCACCCCGCCGGGCCGCGGCCCGGCGCCCACGAGCGGGAGCCCGCGGGTGCGGCAGCGGCCGGCCCGGAGGCCGGCGTGCGAGATCGCCCGATCCACCGCGTCCTCGGCCATGCGGCGATATGTCGTCAGCTTGCCCCCCACCACGGTCACCACACCGCCGTCCGCGAACACCGCGTGCTCCCGGGACAGGTCGGCCGTCCTGCCGTCGGCGGCCAGGAGCGGCCTGAGGCCCGCGTACGCGCCCGCGACCGCCTCTCTGGTCACCGGAGCCTCAAGGACCCCGTTCAGCACCTCCAGGAGCGCTCTGACGTCCTCCTCGGGCGCTTCGGGGACGTCCGGCACCGGCCCGTCCACCGGCTCGTCCGTCAGGCCGACGTGAATCCGGCCGTCCGGCTGGGGGAGGACCAGCGCGAACCGGTTGCTCTCGCCCGGGATCGGCAGGTGCAGGCCCGCGATCAGGCCGGGCAGCGTCCCCGGCGCGAGCACCAGGTGCGTGCCCCGGGACGGGCGCAGCCGCACCCGGGGGTCCAGCGTGCCGGCCCACACGCCCGTCGCGTTGATCACCACCCTGGCGCGGATCGTGAACTCCTCGCCCGTCAGCTCGTCGCGCACCCGGGCCCCCTGCTCCGTCAGGCGCAGCGCGCGGCAGCGGGTCAGCACGCGCGCCCCGTGGCCGGCCGCCGTCCTGGCGATGGCCACGACCAGGCGGGCGTCGTCGAGCAGCCGCCCGTCCCACGACAGCAGCGCGCCGCGCAGCCCGCCGGCGCTCAGGACGGGGGCCAGCGTGTGCGCGCGGGCCGCGTTCAGGCGGGCCGGGCCGGGCAGCAGGCGGCGCGGCGTGCGGGCGGCGGCCCGCAGCGCGTCGCCGAGCCGGTAGCCGGTCATCACCAGCGCCGCCCGGCGGCGGGAGACGGCCGGGGTCAGCGGCAGCACGTACGGATGCGCCCTGACCAGGTGCGGAGCGGTTCTGCGGAGCAGGATGCCGCGCTCGACCGCGCTCTCGTACGCCACGCCCGCCTGCCCCTTGGCCAGGTAGCGCAGGCCGCCGTGCACCATCTTGGAGCTCCATCTTGACGTGCCGAAAGCCAGGTCGTGCGCGTCGACGGCCGCTACGCTCAACCCCCGGGAAGCGGCGTCGAGCGTGGCGCCCGCCCCGGTCGCGCCGATTCCCACCACCAGCACGTCCACCCGTTCCTCCGTGACCCGGCGCAGCTCCCGGGCGCGTCTGGCGGCGTTCAGCGAGCTATCCAAGGTAGGCCTCCAGCAGGGCGGCGAGCTCGGCGTCGAGGTCGTCGAGCGTGACGGGGTCGGGCATGGTCGGAGCGTCGGGCATGGTCGGGGCGTCGGGCATGGGCGGGGCGTCGAGCATGGTCGGGGCGGACAGCAGGAACGACTGGGCGACCAGCAGCACGGCCCTGGCCTTGCGCGGATCGCCGACCGCCGGCTCCAGCACCTCCAGGACGGCCTCGTGGCTGGCGCCGCGCCGGTCGAGCAGGTACGGCAGGAGCAGCTCGGGATCCGCCTCCACGATCTTGCGCCACAACGGGTGCCCGCGCAGCCCCCTGACGCCCGCCACGACCGCGCGCACCGGGTCGGACAGGTCGAGCCCGGCGATCACCCGCACCCACTCCCTGGTCATCAGGTCGGCCACCAGCGTGCGCACGTCGGGCCAGCGGCGGTAGATCGTCATCCGCGACACCCCCGCCCGGCGCGCCACGTCCGTCAGCGTCGTCCTGCGCACCCCGTAGGCCAGCACGCAGTCGCGGGCCGCGTCCAGCACGGCGTCATTGTGACGATTCGACGTCATGTGTCACAGTGTAAGCGTGACTGGACAACCAATGTCGTGGTCGGGCTGGGGCGACCCGGCCAAGGCCCGCGAGCTGCCCGAGGGCGTCCGGGCGCTGCTGCGCGACCTCCTCGGCGTGCGCGCGCCCGCCGAGCCCGCCGCCACCCTGGAGTCGGTGCGGCTGCCGCCGGTCGCCCTGCCCGCGCCGCTGCTCGGCGCGCTGGCCGGGGTGGTCGGCGCCGGCCACGTGCTGACCGGGCACGAGGCCCGCGTCCGGCACACGCGCGGCAAGTCCACCCCCGACCTGCTGCGCATGCGGGCCGGCGACGGCTCGGCCGCCCCCGACGCCGTGGTGCTGCCCGGCTCCCACGAGGAGGTGGCCGAGCTGCTGCGGCTGTGCTCGCGCGAGCGCGTCGCGGTCGTGCCCTTCGGCGGCGGCACCTCCGTGGTGGGCGGGCTGGCCGCCGCCCGCGCCGGCTTCGCCGGGGTGATCGCGCTGGACCTGGGACGGCTCGACCGGCTGCGGTCGGTGGACGAGGAGTCGATGACGGCCGAGTTCGAGCCGGGCGTGCGCGCCCCCGACGCGGAGCGGCTGCTCGCCGCGCGCGGGCTGACGCTGGGGCACTTCCCCCAGTCCTTCGAGTACGCCACGCTCGGCGGCTTCGCCGCGGCCCGCTCCAGCGGCCAGGCGTCGGCCGGGTACGGTCGCTTCGACGACATGGTCGTGGGCCTGACCCTGGCCACCCCGGCGGGCACCCTGGAGCTCGGGCGCGCCCCCAGATCGGCGGCCGGGCCCGACCTGCGCCAGCTCGTGCTCGGCTCCGAGGGGGCCTTCGGCGTCATCACCGCGCTGCGCCTGCGGGTGCGGCGCGCGCCGGCCGAGCGCCGGTACGAAGGATGGCGCTTCGCGTCGTTCGCCGAGGGCGCGGCGGCCGTGCGCGCGCTGGCCCAGGAGGGGCCGCTGCCGACGGTGCTGCGCCTCTCGGACGAGACCGAGACGATGATCGGCCTCGCCGGACCGGACACGATCGGCTCGGCCACCCCCAGGGGCGCGAAGGGTTCCGGCGGTTCGGGCGGGTGTCTGCTGATCGCCGGTTACGAGGGGGCCGGGGCGGGCGAGCGGCAGGCGGGCGCGACCGCCGTGCTGGCGCGGATGGGCGGGCGGGCGCTCGGGCCGGAGCCGGGGCTGACGTGGGAGCACGGCCGCTTCGCGGCCCCGTACCTGCGCGACTCGCTGCTGGCCGCCGGGGCGACGGTCGAGACGCTGGAGACGGCCGGGTTCTGGTCGAACCTGCCCCGCCTCTACGGCGCGGTGCGGCTGGCCCTGCTCGGCGCGCTCGGCGCGCCGCTGGTCATGTGCCACATCTCCCACGTCTACGAGACCGGCGCCTCGCTCTACTTCACCGTCGTGACCCCGCAGGACGCCGACCCCGTGGCCCGGTGGGAGCGGGCCAAGGCGGCGGTGAACGCGGCCATCGTCGCGGCGGGCGGCACGATCTCGCACCACCACGGCGTGGGCCGCGACCACCGCGACGCCTACGGCGCCGAGATCGGGCCGGTGGGGGCGGGCATCCTGCGCGCGGTCAAGGCGGAGCTCGACCCCGCCGGGATCCTCAACCCCGGCGTCCTCGTCCCCGGCGGCTGAGGTCTGAGGGAGCCTCCGGCCGGCGCGCCGCGCTCCCCCCGGGGCAGGGCGGTCAGTCGGCGGTGGCGAGTTTCTCGGCCTCGGCGTACGTGGCGGCGGCCTCGCCGTAGCGGCGCACGGCCTCCTGGGCCCGCGCCAGGCAGATCAGCGAGACCACCAGGTCGCCGCCGCCGAGGGCGCGGGTGAGCGCGACCGCCTCCTGGGCCAGGGGCAGCGCCTCCAGGCCGCGCCCCCGCTCCAGCTGCAGCTCCGCCGTCGTGCGCAGGCATCGGGCCAGCAGCGGGGTGTACCGGCCCGGCGACCTCCCGGCCAGCGCCCGGCTCCGCGCGATCGCCTCGCTCGCGTCGCCGAGCGCCGCGCTCACGGCCCAGCGCGGCCGTGACCGGGCGAGCGCCAGCAGGCCCTCGACGGCGCTCACGGCGGGCCCGCCGTCGCGGGTGGCGTCGTCCGGGCTGTGAGGGGTCATGGGAGTCTCCCCTTCGGCGGTCCCAACCGCTTGCTTGGGGGGTGAGGGTACACCATGGCCAACCTTCCGTGTTCCCCGCGGTACGGAGCGTTCGGGATGCACAAAAGGGAGATGACGGTAAAGATGTGGTCATGGTGGAAGTCGCGGCGGAACGGGGAAAACAGCTTTCCTCCCGGGTCTCGGAGGAGGGCGCAGGATGGGCGTGCTCGCAGACAGGTACGTTCGCGCAGCTCAGGCCCAATAAGCAAGGCTTCAGCTGGCTGAATTTACGGACGCTCTGGCTCTCGCGCAACGAGATCCTCGCCGGGCTGTTCGGGGACCCGTCGGGGGAGGTCCGGTCGCGGTGGGTGAAGTCCCAGGAAGCGCGGGGGATTGACCCGGAATTTCGTATCAAGCAGCCTCTCGGGGGTAATTTCAGTTTCCTTCTGCTCGGCGACACCGGCGAGGGGGACGCCTCCCAGTACGCCGTCGTACCCGGCATGCTCAAGGTGGGGCAGGGGACGTCCTTCGCCATCATCGCCAGCGACGTCGTCTATCCCACGGGGTCCGCCAACGAGTACGGGGACAAGTTCTTCCGCCCGTACAAGGACTATGACGCCCCCATCTACGCCATCCCCGGCAACCACGACTGGTACGACGGGCTCGGCGGGTTCATGCGGGTCTTCTGCGACGCGCCGCCGCTCAAGCCGAAGCCGGACCGGGGGCTGCGCGGGCTGCTGTGGCGCAAGCCGGAGACGATCGACGAGGCGCGGCTGGCCGAGGCCAGGAAGCTGCGCGGCAAGGAGTCGCAGCAGGCGACGCAGCCGGGGCCGTACTGGGTGATCGAGAGCGACAGCCTGCTCATCGTGGGCGTGGACACCGGCATCACGAACGTGATCGACCGGGCCCAGACGGCGTGGCTGCGCCGGGTCTCGCTGGACCCCCGGCCGAAGATCCTGGTGACCGGCAAGCCGATCTACACGGCGAACACGTACAAGCCGTCGGCGCTGGAGGAAGGCGGCACGATCGACGACATCGTGCGCGACCCCGCACACCGCTATGTCGCGGCCATCGGCGGCGACGTGCACAACTACCAGCGCTATCCGGTCAAGGTGGGCGACCGGGTGATCCAGTACGTCGTGTCGGGCGGCGGCGGGGCCTTCATGCACGCCACGCACACGATCGGGCGGGTGGACGTGCGCGGCGTGCACGAGGACGACTTCAAGTGCTACCCCCTGCGTGGCGACTCGCTGTCGTTCTACAGCCAGCTCTACTCCGAGCGGCTGCGGATGAAGTGGTTGTGCCTGACGCCGTCGGAGGCGCTGTGCCTCATGTCCGAGCGCATCAGGAACGAGCCGGTCAGAGGGCCGTCGGGGCCCGTGCGGATCACGGCGCGGATGCGCTGGGCGGCGCGGCTGCTGGGGGCCTGGCCGTGGCCGCTGCGGCTGCCGGTGGAGAGGGTGTTCCACCACTTCCTGTCGGAGCTGTCCGACTGGGACACGCCGCCGTTCTTCAAGCAGTTCCTGCACATCGCGGTGACCCCCGGCGAGCTGACCCTGCGCTGCTTCGCCGCCACCGGCTGCCTGGCGCAGGAGCTGCAGCCGCCGATGGAGGACGAGGTCCGGATCAGCCTGGCCTAGCGCCTTCGCCGTGACCTGGGCCGGTGGCTGATTCTGTCGGGGGCGTTTGGCACCCTGGGACACGTGTACGTGGTGGTCGCGGGGGAGACGGTGCTGCCCGTCGGTGGCACGGCGCGCCGTCCGGCCGACCTGGCGGAGGCGGTGCGTGAGCTGGAGGCCGCCGAGGGGCCGCGATGGGTGTGGGCCGACACGCGGGAGGCGTACACGCCGCTGCTGGAGCGGGGCGTGCGGGTGGCGCGCTGCCACGACCTGGCGCTGACCGAGGGGCTGCTGCTGGCCCACGAGGGCCGCCACGGCGAGCCGCGCTCGGCCCGGGCCGCGCACGCCAGGCTGCACGGCCGGCCGGCGCCGGAGGAGCAGCCGAGCGCGCCCGGCACGCTGTTCGCGCCCGAGCCGCTCGGCGCGGAGGCGGTCGCCGAGGTGCTGGCCGACCAGCTCCGGCGCGTCGCCGCGCTGCCCGAGCCCGGCCGGTTCCGGCTGCTGGTCGCGGCCGAGTCGGCCGGCGCGCTGGTCGCGGCCGAGATGTCGCACGACGGCATGCCGTGGCGCAGAGACGTGCACGACGCGCTGCTGACCGACCTGCTCGGGCCGCGCCCGGTGCACGGCATGCGCCCGGCCCGGCTGCAGGCGCTGGCCGACGAGGTCGCGGCGGCGTTCGGCCATCCGGTCAACCCCGACTCCGTGCAGCAGCTCGTCAAGGCGTTCAAGGGCGCGGGGGTGGCGCTGAAGACGACCAGGTCGTGGGAGCTGAAGCGGATCGACCATCCCGCGGTGGCGCCGCTGCTGGCCTACAAGGAGCTGGCCAGGCTGTTCAGCTTCCACGGGTGGGCGTGGGCCGACCAGTGGGTGCGCGGCGGGCGCTTCCGGCCCGAATACGTGGTGGGCGGGGTGGTGTCCGGGCGATGGGCCACCAGCGGGGGCGGGGCCCTGCAGATCCCCAAGGTGATGCGGCGGGTGGTGGTGGCCGACGACGGGTGGGTGCTGGTCGTGGCCGACGCGGCGCAGCTGGAGCCGCGGGTGCTGGCCGCGATGGCCGGCGACGTGGGGCTGGCCAGGGCGGCGGGGGAGATCGACCTCTACTCCGCGCTGGCGCAGTCGTTCGGGGGCGAGCGCGACAACGCCAAGATCGCGATGCTCTCCGCCATGTACGGCGGCACCAGCGGCGACGCCTCCAAGCTGCTGGCCGTGATGCGGCAGCGCTTCCCGAGGGCCTACCAGTTCGTCGAGGACGCCGCCAAGGCGGGGGAGGAGGGGCGGCTGGTGCGCTCCTGGCTCGGGCGCACCAGCCCGCCCCCGTCGGAGCGGTGGAAGGAGCTGGTGTCGGGGCCGGAGGGCGGCCGGGCGGCCCGCGACCGGGGCCGCTTCACGAGAAACTTCGTGGTGCAGGCGACGGCGGCGGAGTGGGCGCTGGCGCTGCTGGCCGTGTTGCGGGGGCGGCTGCCCGAGCCGGCGCGGCTGGTGTTCTTCCAGCACGACGAGGTGATGGTGCACTGCCCCGCCGAGCTGGCCGATGAGGTGATCGGGGCCGTCACCGACGCGGCGGCCGAGGCCAGCAGGCTGCTGTTCGGGCGCACGCCGGTGCGGTTCCCGATGGAGGCGGTGGCGGTCAAGTCCTACGCCGAGGCCAAATAGCGCCGGCCGGCCGCGGTCGAGCGCGCCGGGCAGCGCGTCAGGCGGGGGCGGTCGAGCGCGCCGGGCGGCGTCAGGCGGCCGCGGGCCCGCCGCGCCTCCTGACGAGGGTGAGCCAGAGGCCGGCCAGGGCGACCATGACGCCGACCACCAGGCCGAGCACGCCGTAGCCGAGCAGGCCCACGATGACGCCGGCGATGATCGTGCCGGTGGCGCCGCAGACGTTCATCAGCAGGTCCGACAGCCCCTGCACGGCGGGGCGGCGCTCGATCGGCACCGACTCCGTGACCAGCGCGGAGCCGGCCACCAGCCCGCAGGACCAGCCCAGGCCGAGCAGCACGAGCGCCGCCGTCACCTGCCACACCCGGTGCCCGGCCGTGCCCGCCAGGGCGGCGGCGGCCAGCAGCAGGGCCGAGCCGAGGATCAGCACCGGCACCTTGCCGGCCCGGTCGGCCAGCCAGCCCACGACCGGCGACATGACGTACATGCCGGCGATGTGCAGGCTGATCACGAGGCCGATGACGTCGAGGTTGGAGCCGTCGTGGTGGAGCTTGACCGGGGTCATCGACATGACGGAGACCATCGCGGTGTGGCTGACGGCGATCATGACCAGGGCGCGGCGCGCCATCGGGGTGGTGCGCAGGGTCTGCCAGGCGGTGCTGATCGTGCGGGTGCGGCCGGTCTCCCCGGCCCGCCTGCCGTCGGCCTCGCGGGCCAGCCTGAGCGGGTCGGGCCGCAAGAAGCCGACGATGACGACCAGGGCCAGGGCGAAGGCCAGCGCCGCGAACGCGAACGGGCCCGCCTTCTCCGCCAGCCCGAGCCGCATGCCGATCCGGTCGGCGGGCTCGGCCAGGTTCGGGCCGGCCACGGAGCCGATCGTGGAGGCCCACACGACCAGCGACAGGTGCCGCGCCGAGCGCTCCTTCGGGGCCAGGTCGGTCGCCGAGTAGCGGGCCGCCAGGCCGCCCGCGCTGCCGCCGCCGACCAGCACCAGCCCGGCCAGCAGCAGCGGCCACGTGCCCAGGCTGATCGCCAGCACGGAGATCGCGCAGCCGGTCAGCGCCGCCACGTACGCCAGCGACAGGCCGGCGCGGCGGCCGCCCATGCCCGACGCCTTGGCGGTGGGCAGGGCCAGCAGCGCCGCGCCCAGCACGGTGGCCGTGCCCGCGAAGCCGCTGATGACGGTGGAGCCCGACAGCTCGTCCACGACGACCGAGCTGAGCGCGAGCCCGACGGCCACCCCCACCCCGCCCACGATCTGCGCCGCCGAGAGGACCGCCAGGGTGCGGCGCTGGACGCTCCGGAATCGGTCAGAGGGCGAGACAGCGGGCTTGGCGGGGGCACTGGTCACGCGTGAAGTGTCGCATAACCCCTAACATCGCCCCAAAGGGGACGGTGCACCTCTTTGGCCAGGAAAGCCGTCTTTTCCGATAGATTTCAGAGCACGGTGACGGGGTCGCCCACCGCGATCCGGCCCGGGGCCTCCGGGATCAGGTTGATGCCGAACCAGACCTTCCCGTCGCGCTTGCGATGGCGGGAGAGCGTCCTGATCGGCTCCTTGCCCTTCGTGTACGTGGCCGGGTCGATCGTCGTCAGCACGCACCGGTCGCAGCCCTTGGTCACGCGGAACTCCACCGCGCCGACGCGCAGCCGCTTCCACTCGTCCTCGGCGAACGGCTCGGCCACCCCGTCGATCACCAGGTTGGGCCGGAACCTGCGCATGGGCAGCGGCTCCGCCGGCTCCTCGCCGCGCTCCAGCGCGGTCTCGGCGATCCAGTCGTTGAGCCGGGCCAGCGAGGCGCTCGTGGCGAGCAGCAGGGGATAGGCGTCGGCCAGGCTCACCCGGTCGTCCGGCCGGCCGTACGCGGGGTCGACCGGCCGCCGGGTCGGGTCGTCGAGCCACTTCAGCCTGAGCGGCCGCCCCACCAGCGCGCTCAGCCAATCGGCCGCGGCGTCGCCGCAGTCGGTGAGCTCGACCAGGTCGCGCGGCCCGACCCGCACCGTGGCGCGCCCGGCGGTGGGCACGACCGTCAGCGGGGCGGCGTGCGGGCCCGTCAGCGTGAGCGTGCCGCCGTCGAGCCGGGCGACGCAGGCCAGCAGCAGCGGCTCCTCGCGGGCGGTGACCGTCGTGCCGCCCTCGTCGGCGACCAGGTAGCGCCGGTCGCCCGCCAGCCCCCACGGCTGCACCTCGGCCTCGGCGACGTCGTGACCCGCGGTGGACTTGACGGGATAGAAGGAGATGCTGCCCAGCCTCATACGGCAGACCGTACCGCATGGGCCCCGGCCGGCTCCCGGACGGCCGGCGCCCTGCGCTCCAGGACCGCGGAGAGCGTGACCGCGCCCAGGCCGAGCAGGCCGATCGCGGCGCCCACCCAGGCCACGGAGGCGTAGCCGAGGCCCCCGTCGATGGCCAGCCCGCCGAGCCAGGGGCCCACGGTGATGCCGACGTTGAAGGCGGCCACGTTCATCGCGGCGGCCAGCGTGGGGGCGTCCTTGGCCAGGGCGAAGGGGCGGGCGTTCAGCGCGGGGTTGGTGCCGAAGCCGAACGCGCCGAGCAGGAAGATCAGCGGGACGGCCAGCAGCGCGACGGAGGCGCCGAGGGCCAGGGCGGCCGAGGTCAGGACGAGGCCGATGACGCCGGCGTACAGGAGCGGGAACGGGCGGGCGTCGGCGATCCTGCCGCCGAGGGTGATGCCGAGGAGCGAGCCGACGCCGTACAGGCCGAGCACGGCCGGCACCCAGACCGCGTCCAGGCCGGTGACCTCGGTGAGCAGCGGGCTCAGGTAGCTGAACGAGGCCAGCAGCGCGCCCGTGGTCAGCGCCGTGGTGCCGTAGGCGAGCCAGAGGCGCGGGCGGGCCATCGCGCGCAGCTCCGTGGCCAGGCCCGGCGTGGCGCCGGAGGCGGGACGGCCGCCGGGGATGGTGGCGGCCACGCCGATCCCGGCCAGCGCCGACAGCGCGGCGACCGCCCAGAACGCCGCCCGCCAGCCGAGGTGCTGGCCGATCAGCGTGCCCGCGGCCAGGCCGACGATGGTGGCCACGGTCAGGCCGCCGGCCAGCACGCTCATCGCCTTGGCGCGGGCGGTGGCGGGCACCAGGCCGACCGCGGTGGTGGCCGCCACGGCCCAGAAGCCGGCGTACACGAAGGCGCCGACCACGCGGGTGGCGAACAGCACCGCGTAGTTCGCCGTCAGCGCGCC
The DNA here is from genome assembly GCF_000725485.1 of Nonomuraea candida. Taxonomy (GTDB): domain Bacteria; phylum Actinomycetota; class Actinomycetes; order Streptosporangiales; family Streptosporangiaceae; genus Nonomuraea; species Nonomuraea candida. The sequence goes on from NZ_JOAG01000053.1 coordinate 36,701, forward strand.
CGCGACGTGCGACAGGGCGAAGATCGCCAGGAACGCCAGCAGCACCGTGCGCCGGGGCCAGCGCGAGGTGGCGGCGGCCAGCACCGGCGCGCCGACCAGCATCCCGATCGCGAACGCCGAGATCAGCAGCCCCGCGTCCGGCACCGACACCCGCAGATCGGCGGCCAGCTCCGGCAGCAGCCCGGCCAGCATCAGCTCGGAGGTGCCCTGAGCGAAGATCGCGATTCCGAGTATGTAGACCGCCAAAGGCATGGCGACCTCCTTAGGCAAGAGTTTTAGGATGATCAGTACAAAATGAGGGCGCGAAAAGTCAGAAGAGGTCCAGCGCGGTGTTCGCGATCGACTCGAGCGTGGCCTGGGCGGCCCCGCCGCGCTTGGCGACCTGCAGGCCGCTGACCGTCGCGGTGACGAAGTGGGCCAGTGCGAGCGGGTCCTTGCCGGCGTCGAGCTCGCCGCGCGTGCGCGCGTCCTCGATCGCAGCCCGCATGATCCCGACCCGCTTGTCGTTGTCGCGGCGCAGCAGCTCCGCGATCTTCGCGTCGCGCGGGCCCAGCTCGACCAGCGAGTTCACCACCAGGCAGCCGGCCGGGTCGCCGGGGTCGGGCTCGACCGCCCACCACAGCACGGTCCTGACCTTCTCCCTGATGGGCAGGTCGCCCTCCATCAGCTCGGCCAGCCGGGCGTCGCGCTCGTCCATGTAGTGCCGCAGCCCGCGCTCGAACAGCTCGTGCTTGCCGGCGAAGGTGTTGTAGATGCTGCTGCGCCCCAGGCCGGTCGCGGCGCACAGGTCCTGCGTCGAGGTGGCCTCGTAGCCCGCGTCCCAGAACGCGCGCATGGCCGCCTCGACCGCCCGGTCCTCTTCGAACTTCCTCGGTCGCGCCATGGCAGGGACATTACACGTTTTGGATCGATCGGTGCAATACCCGTCAGGTCGCCTGGCGGAACGTGTCCAGGAACACCTTGCGGGTGTCGGCCTGGTCGTCCCACTTCAGCTCGGGCAGGTCGAACGTGATCTTGAACGCGGTCTTGTCGTCCATGGACACGTACCTGGCCAGCGCGTGCATGGGGACGCCGGCGGCCGTGGTGTAGGTGTACTCCCAGTCGGCGGCCTGCCACGAGCGGTACTTCACCGCCTGCAACTGCACCTGGATGTAGCTCTCCAGCCCGCCGTCGGCCTCCTGCCTGCCCAGCTCCGACAGCCCGCCGTCATCCTGCGGCGCCGCCCGCTCCACGGTGATGCGCATGCCGGAGTCCTTCGGCCCGCTGAACGTGGCCACGCCGTCCGACGTGTCCAGCCGCCACTCCTGCGGCACCGCGGCCGAGAAGCCGGGGCCCGTGTGCTCCTTGTAGCCCTCGGGCACGATCGAGGAGTCGGGCGTCCCCTCGGCGCCGGCGCTCTCGCTCGCCGCGGTCGTCGCGCCCGGCGCCGCCTCCGGCGATCCGCCGCCGCCGGTCAGGATGACCAGCACCGCGCCCGTCACGACCGCGAGGGCCAGCAGGGCGCTGACGATCGTCAGCGGCGTCGGCCGGCCGCCGCGCATCCAGGGCCCGTCGTCCGCCTCCACCCGGCGCCGGCTCCTGCCCTTGCGCGCCCCCGCGGCCGGCAGCTTGGTCAGGCGGGAGTGGGAGACGTCGTGCGACAGGTCGCGGGACTGCTCGCGCAGGGCGTCGGGCGAGGCCAGCGGCCAGGGGGTCGCCCCCGAGGACGACGTGCGGCTGTCGGTGGTCAGGGGGAGGATCGGCTGGGGGCGCGGGCCCGTGGGGTGGTCCAGGTCGTCGTCGAGGTCGCGGGGCATCCTGGCGCCCGGGGGCGCGCTGAACGGCGTCCGCTGCGGCGGGGCCGGGGCGCCCGGAAGGGAGTCGTACGGGCCGGACGCGCCGCCGAGCGAGTCGTAGGGGCCGGAGGTGCTCCTGAGCGCGTCGTACGGGTTCGGCGGGGCCGGGGAGTCGTGCGGGCCGGAGGCGCCCGCGAGGGAGTCATAGGGACCCGACGTGCTCGCGAGGGAGTCGTAGGGGCCGGAGGTGCTCTTGAGGGAGTCGTACGGGTTCGGCGGGCCGGAGTCGGCGCGGGGCAGCGGCGGCAACTGGTCGGTGTGATGGCTGCCCGACGGGCTCGTCATCCCGTCGTAGGGCATCGAATAGCCGCCCGACGGGCTGGTCAGCGGGTCGTACGGCACGCGTACCGGGCCCGAGGGCGTCTCCACGATCCGCGAGGGCAGCGGCCCCGACGGCGGGTCCAGCGGCGGCAGCAGCCCGGCGGGAGTCGGGTCGGACCGGCTGGGCAGCGTCTCGGGCGTGCGCGGCCTGGGCGAGCCGTGCGCGCGCAGCACCCCCTCCAGCATCTCCATGACCTGGGCCGAGGTCAGCCGCTCGGCCGGGTTCTTGCGCAGCAGGCCCTCGATCACCGGCATGAGCGCCCCGGCCCGCTGCGGCCTGATCGGGTCCTGCGTGAGCACCGAGCCGAGCACCGCGACCGGGTCGGGCCCCTCGTAGGGCGGGCGGCCCTCGACGGCGGCGTACAGGGTGGCGCCGAACGACCACAGGTCCGCCGCCTGCGTGATCGGCTGCCCCGACAGCCGCTCCGGCGGGATGTACGCGGGCGACCCCATGAGCAGCCCGGTCTGCGTGATCGTGACGTCGCCCTCGATCGCCGCGATGCCGAAGTCAGTCAGCACCACCCGGTCGGAGGTCAGCAGCACGTTGCCCGGCTTGATGTCACGGTGCAGGATGCCGGCCGCGTGGGCGTGCCTGACCGCGTCGAGCACCCGGACGCCGATCTCGGCGGCCTGGATCACCGGCAGCGGGCCGCTCTGGCGTACGGCCTGCTCCAGCGACCACGCCCGGACCAGCTCCATCACGATCCAGGGCCGGCCGTCCTCCTCGACCACGTCGTGCACGGTCACGATGCCCGGATGCGTCAGCCGCGCGGCCGACCTGGCCTCGCGCAGCATGCGCCGGTGCGCCACCTGCTTGCCCGCGTGGTCGAGGCCGTAGGGCAGGATCAGCTCCTTGACGGCCACGTCCCGGTCGAGCAGCACGTCGTGCGCGTGCCACACCATGCCCATGCCGCCCCGGCCCACGGGGGACATCAGGCGGTATCGCCTGCCGATCAGGCGACCCTGGCTCTGCGAAGCGCCCCCCGCGGCTCCTCCCTCTGGGCCGGGTCCGCTGAGCAAGCGGTCGGCTGCCATGTTCCCGCCCCCATCTCGCCTCATCCGTCACGTGCGTTCTTCACGCTACTTGCAGATTATGAGGATCGTTACGATAACGGCGCGGATTGTCCAATGGAAGGTGAACTTGTCTTACAACCCCCATGACGTGGGGATATCTCCGTTTTAAAATTGATCACTTACTCACCTCGGCCAGCGCGAGCAGCGCGCTGGTGAACGCTTCTACGGGCGGCTCCACCAGGCCCGCGCCGACCTGCCCGGTGCCCGCGACGCGGCCCGCGATGCCGGTGTTGACCACGGGCAGCAGGCCCGTCCTGGCCACCAGCGTGACGTCGATGCCGACCGGCGTGCCGCGGAAGCCGAGACCCGGGATCTGGTAGGCGGGATGCTCGGCGAGCGTGATCTCGTACATCGAGCGGGTCGCCCGCACCGCGTCGGCCACCTCGCCGCCCACGAACCGCACGATCGCCGGCGCGGCGGCCATCGCGAATCCGCCCAGGCCCGACGTCTCGGTGATCGTGGAGTCGCCGATGTCGGGGTTGGCGTCGGCGGGGCCGTACGAGCCGAGGTAGAGCCCGTCGGGCACCCCCGCCGGGCCGGTGAACCAGCGCCCGCCCAGCCCCGAGACCTGCACGCCGAAGTCCGTGCCGTTCCTGGCCATCGCCACGACCAGCGAGGAGCCGGGGACGTCGCGGGCCGCGTCGGTGGCGGCCTTGCCGGCGGCCATGCCCACGTTGAGGAAGAAGTGGTCGTTGCCGTTGATGAAGCGCAGCACCGCCGCCGCGTCCCCCGGGGCGGCCTCGACCACGGCCGGGGCCAGCTCGCGCAGCAGGAGCGAGGTGGCGGCCCGGTTGCGGTTGTGCAGCTCGTCGCCCATCTGCAGGGCCTGCGCGATCAGCGCGCGCAGGTCGATCGGGCCGGTGCGCTCCAGCGCCGCCGCCAGCGCAGGCCCCAGCACCCGGTCCATCCAGCGCAGCCGCTCCAGGACCTCCGGTCCGTACGCGCCGTACCGCAGCACCTTGCCCAGGCCCTCGTTCAGCGAGCAGTACGCGGTGCCGCCGTGCTCCTCGTCGCGCACCTCGAACAGCCACATCGACGGGCTCACCACGCCCGCCATCGGGCCCACGGCCCCGTGCTCATGACAGGGGCGCAGCGCCACCGCGCCCGCCGCCAGCGCGTCGCCCGCCGCGCGCTCGTCGGCCGCCAGGCCCTCCAGCAGCATCGCGCCGATCAGCGCGCCGCGCATCGGGCCCGAGGCGCGCTCCCACGTGATGGGCGGGCCCGCGTGCAGGAACGTGCCCGCCGCCAGCACCTCCGAGGCCCGCCGCAGGCCCACCAGGTACGGGCGGGCGCCGGTCAGCCGGCCCACGGCCAGCTCGTTGGCCGCCCGGCGGCGCGGATCGGCCAGCACCGCGGCCAGGGCCTCGGCGGTGCCGGGCAGGGGCGGGCGCCAGGACACCGGGGTGGTCGGCACGGCCTGGGCGCGCAGGGCCTCGTCGAGCACCCCCGCCCCGACGGTGATGACCCGCGGCACGGCACTGAGCAGGCCGGCACTGAGCAGGCCGGCACTGAGCAGGCTGGTCACAGGCGCCTCCCGAGCACGCGGAAGAAGATCGCAGAGGGCTTGCCGGGGGTCACAGGAGGCTCCTGGCGTGGCGGGCGGCCTGGGCGTTGGAGGTGAACACCGCCGCGCCCGCCTCGTGGAAGGCGGCGGCCTGGCGGTGCAGGTCCTGCGGGTCGCCCTCGGTGCCGATCAGGGAGATGACGACGGTGGCCGGCGTGCGCGCGACCGCGGGCGCCAGCACGGCGGCCGGATCGAGGTCGGCGCCGTGGCCCAGGACGACGTCCATGAGCACCACGTCCCGGTCGCCTGCCCGGGCCAGCGCCTCGACGCGCAGGGCCGGGTCGATCATCGGGTGCGCCCTGCCCCTGGTGTAGGCGTCGTCGCCGAAGTCGGTGAACTCGCCCTGCCCCGCCACCGCGGCGGCCTCCGCGCTCAGCGTGCCGCCGGCGTACAGGCCCCTGATGCGCTTGGGCGCGGCGCGCGGGCCCCGTCTGGCCGGCCAGCACGGCCACTCGGGCACCGGCCTGCCCAGCGCCCGCAGCACCTGCTCCGTGGCCTGGGTGAGGTCGGGCGCGCCCGGCCCCAGCAGGGCGGGCACCAGCGGCGTGGACAGCGCCTCCCCGGCCAGAGACCGCGCCGCCCCGCCCCCGGCTCCAGCTCCGCCCCCGGCCACGGCTCCGCCCCCGGCCACGGCTCCGCTCCCGGCTCCGGCCACGGCTCCGCTCCCGGCTCCGGCCACGGCTCCGCTCCCGGCTCCGGCCCCGGGCGGCTTGGAGATGAGCACGATCAGCTCGGTGGCCGGGTCCTCGTCGAGCAGGCGCAGGGCGCGCCGCGTGGACAGACCGCCCACCTCGGCCGACAGGTCCCTGCCGCCCACCCCGAGCACGTGGCTGACGCCGACCCCGGCCCAGTCGAGCAGGCACGTCACCTGCTGCGCCCCCGTGCCCGACGCCGCCACCACGCCGACGGGGCCGGGGGTCAGGACGTTCGCGAAGCCCAGACCGGCACCGCCGATGACGGCCGTGCCGCAGTCGGGGCCCATCACCAGCACGCCCCTCGCCTCGGCCAGCTCCTTGAGCCGGCGTTCGGCGGCCAGGGTGACGCCGTCGCTGAAGATCATGACGGGCAGCCCGGCCTCGACGGCGTCCAGGGCCTCGAAGAAGGCGTACTCGCCGGGCGTCGAGACCAGGACCAGGCCGGCGGGGCCGCGGGCGGCGGCCGAGCGGGTGGTCAGCGGCGGCTGCGCGCCGGACTCGCCGGACTCGGCGGACTCGGCGTACTCGCCGGAGGGACGGTGGGAGGCGGCGAGCAGCCGGCCGGCCTCCTCGACCGCCGCGTCGAGGCCGGCCGCGCGTACGGCGATCAGCAGGTCGCCCGGGTCGGACTCGGGGACGGTGAAGCCCATCTCCCGCAGGATCGAGACGTTGAGCTCCGTCGCCATGGCGACCATGGCCGCCGCCACGCCGGGCAGCTCCGACAGGGCCCTGCTGACCCGCATCAGGGTGACCGAGTCGTGATAGGCCCCCCGCCGCACCAGCACCGCCTGCGGCAGCCCGCTCATCTCCCGCCGCCCCTCACTCGTGCCGTGCTGTCCCAGGCTCATGTCGCTGCGCTCAGTGCGAGGACCGAGGTCACCCCGATGGCGATGCCCTGGGCCAGGTCGGCGCCGGAGGTGTGGCCGAGGCGGTACAGGTGGCGCAGGGCCGGTTCGAGCGGCTGCCGCCCGGCCGCGCCGCGCAGCACGGCGATCACCTCGGGGCTCGCCTCGCCCCTGGCCGCGCAGTGCAGGAGCGTGGCCGAGAGCGGCGTCGTACGCGTGCGCGCGTCGTACGTCACGGTCGCCGCCAGCCAGTCGGCCAGCCGGACCGCCGGCTCGGTCCCGGTCGCCAAGCCCAGGTGCCGCAGCGCCACCAGCAGCCCCGCCAGCACGTCGTCACCGCTCGGCGTCAGCCCGGGGCCCAGCCCGACGAGCTGCTCGGCCGCCGTCACCATCCCCAGCAGCCAGCCTTTCGCGCAACTGCCGGCCAGCAGGGCCACCGCGCCGTTGCCGGCCAGCCCCGCCCCTGGTGGTGCGCCCGTCCCGGCCGGCCCCGCGCCTGGTGGAGCGCCCAGCAGGGCCGCCGCGCGCGCCAGGCGGGCCGAGTCGAGCCGGCCCAGCGGCGGCGCCGGGTCCCACCAGCGGCGTACGCTCAGGCTCAGCGGCCCCAGCTCGATCACCCGGTCGCCCACCGCGGCGTCGTCACCCACCGTGACGTGCGGCAGCGGCCCGGCCAGCAATACGGAGTTGGGCAGCCGCGTCGCCTGGCCCGTGATGACCGCGATCACCGAGGGCTCCAGCTCGGTCCTGACCTCCAGGTACACCCCGGCGGGGAAGACCGCGAGCACCCGCGCGGGACGGCGCTGGCTCTCCAGGACGGGGCGGACCGCGGTGCTGGCCGCGCCCGTGACGTGGACACGCGTACGCCGCGCGTGAGTACTGACGGTCACCGGACCTCCCTACGGACCCTGGACCTGACCGTAGAACGGCCGGTGAACCCTCCGTACGGAGAAATTTGCCAACAGTCAGCGGGAAGGTTGGCTCTTCCTGACAGACCTGATCCGGGGTCACAATCTCCCCATGGAGCCCCCCGTGCGTCTCGCCAGCACCGGAACGATCATCCACGGCGTGTCCGTGGGCGAGGTGCTCGGCGTGTCCACGCTCGCCGAGGCCAGGCTGATCGCGGGGGAGAGCGGGCTGGGCCGCATCGTGCAGCGGCTCAACGTCATGGAGGTGCCCGACATCCTGGCCTGGGTCAAGCCGCACGAGCTGCTGCTCACCACCGGCTACCCGCTGCGCAACACGCCGCAGTCGCTCGGCCGGCTGGTGGCCGACCTCGACGAGCGCGGGCTGGCCGCGCTGGCCATCAAGCTGGGCAGATACGTGGACGAGCTGCCCGGCGAGATGGCCGAGCAGGCCGACCGGCTCGGCTTCCCGCTCATCCTGCTGCCGAACGACGTCGGCTTCGACGACATCCTCAACCAGGTGCTGACGGACATCCTCAACCGCCAGGCCGCCGTGCTGGCCCGCGCCGAGGAGGCGCACCGGGCGCTGGTGCAGGTGGTGCTGGCCGGGGGCGGGCTGGCCGAGGTCACGGCGGAGGTGGCGCAGCTCCTCGACGTGTCGGTGGCGGCCGTGGACGGCACGGGGCGCGTCCTGGCCACCGCCGGCCCCGCCGAGCACGTGGCGGCGCTGCGCGAGTCGATCTCCCGCGAGGGCCCGCCGTCCCGCACCCCGGCCGTGCGCGAGCCGGCCCCGTCGCGCACCCCGGCAGCTCGTGAACCGGCCCCGGCCCCTCGTGAACCGGCCCCGTCCCGCACCCCGGCCGTGCGCGAGCCGGCCCCGTCGCACATCCCGGCCGCGCGGGAATCGGCCGCCCCGCCGCCGCGCCCGGCCGCCGCCGGTGAGGGCGCTCCCGAGGCGTCCGGCCGTCCCGCCGCCGACCCCGCGCGGGCGCGGGCGTTCGCCTCGGTGCCCGTGCTGGCCGGCGGGCACCACCACGGCAGGATCGTCGCCTACAGCCCGTCGGGCACGATCAGGGACAGCGACGTGGGCATCCTGGAACGTGCCGCCACCGTCGCCGCGCTCGTCGTCACCCGGCAGGAGGCGGTCAACGCCGTCGAGAGCAAGTACCGCGCCGACTTCCTGCGCGACGTGCTCACCGGCCGGGCCGGCACGGCGGAGCGGATCACGGGGCGGGCCGGCGCGTTCGGGTGGGACCTCGCGCGGCCGGTGACCGTGCTGGTGGCCGAGCTCGACCCCGACGGCGACGAGCGCAGCGCCCAGGACCGGCTGGTGGCGTGCTGGACCGCCGCGATCAGGCGGCACGACCCGCGCGGCGCGGTGGCCGGGTTCTCGCACGAGGTGGTGGCCGTGGTGGACGCCGGGCTCGACGCGGCCCGGGTGGCCAAGGACGCCGCCTCCGCCTTCGCCGACATGCCGCCCGCCACGTTCTCGACCGGCACCTCACGGCCCTGCCCGGGGGCGGAGACGCTGCCGGAGGCGTACTCGCAGGCGCTCAAGGCGGCCCGGGTGGGGCGGCAACTGCACGGGCCCGGCGCGGTGGCGCACTTCGACCAGCTCGGGGTGTACCGGCTGCTGTCGCTGGTCAACGACACCGAGGAGCTGCACGCGTTCGTCCGCGAGACGCTCGGGCCGCTGGCCTCCGACGACGACGCCGAGAACGCCGACCTGCGGCGCACGCTGCAGGCGCTGCTGGAGACCAACCTGAACGTGGCCGAGACGGCGCGGCGCCTGCACTTCCACTACAACACGCTGCGCTACCGCATCGGCAAGCTGGAGCGGTTGCTCGGCAACTTCACCGACGACCCTCACCTGCGGCTCAACCTGACCCTGGCCCTGCACGTGCTGCGCATGCGGGGCATCTAGGCTGCTGCGTTGTGGACGATCTGGAATTCGAGCTGGCCTCCGACTACATCCCCCTGTGCGACCTGCTGAAGTACTGCGGGATCACCGAGACCGGCGGGATGGCCAAACACCTCGTGGCCGAGGGCCTGGTCGCGGTGGACGGCGAGGTGGAACTGCGCAAGAGAGCCAAGATCCGCTCCGGCCAGGTGGTCAGCGGGGAGGGCTTCACGATCCACGTGCGCTGACCGGGGGCATTCACGAAAAGTCAGAAGACGAGGGTGGTGACGGTGTTCCCGCCGGGTAAGGGTGCCAACGGGCTGCGGGAGTGCAGTGACGCGTGGTTTCCCCTGGGGCACGGGATCATCCGTAAGTCTCAGTTGCCCGACGTCGTCCGCGCGCCCGGTGGGGGCGTTTATCGACGCCCGGCGCACTGGAACTGATCCACACCCTCTATTGTGCTCTCCGACATCGGAGCAGAAGACATACCCGCTGTTCAGGCGGGGGATCGGGGAGCGGGCGTGGCGTTCGGGTGGAAGGTGCACGGCGATGGGAAGCGCCTGACGCCGGGTGAGGTGGTCAAGCCGGACGAGCGGCTGAGCTGGCCCAGGATGGTCGGGATCGGGGCGCAGCACGTCATCGCGATGTTCGGGGCCACGTTCGTGTTCCCGCTCGTCATGGGGCTGGACGCCAACCTGGCGGTGATGATGTCGGGGGTCGCCACGATCCTCTTCCTGCTCATCGTCAAGGGGAAGATCCCCAGCTACGTGGGGTCGAGCGCGTCCTTCGTGGGCGCGGTGGTGGCGATCAGGGCGGCCGGCGGCGGCGACGCGACCGTCACCGGGGCGCTGCTGGTGGTCGGGGTCGTGCTGGCCGCCTGCGGGTACGCGATCCACAAGCTGGGCGTGGGCGTCATCCACCGGGTCTTCCCGCCCATCGTCACCGGCGGGGTGGTGATGCTCATCGGGTTCGGCATGGCGTACGTGGCGGCGGACGTCTACTGGCCCAAGGACCCGTGGGTGGCGCTGCTGACGATGGCGGCGACGTTCGTGTTCATCGGGGTGTTCCGCGGCTTCCTCGGCCGGATCGGCGTGCTGCTCGGGCTCGTGTTCGGGTTCGTGCTGTCGTGGGTGTGGGACCTCGTCGGCGGCAGGATCGTGGCGCCCGACGACAGCGGGAAGGTGACCGAGCACTTCCGGGTCAACCTCGACGCGGTGGCGCAGGCCGACTGGATCGGGCTGCCGTCGCTGCACGGCCCCGTGTTCGAGGTCTCGGCCATCGTGCTGGTGCTGCCCGTGGTGATCGCGCTGATCGCCGAGAACGTCGGGCACGTCAAGGCCGTGGGCGAGATGACGGGGACCGACGTCGACGCGTACATGGGGCGGGCGGTGCTGGCCGACGGGGTCGGGACCGTGGTGGCCACCTCCGTCGGGGGGTCGGCCACGACGACGTACGCCGAGAACATCGGGGTCATGGCGGCCACCAAGGTCTACTCGACGGCCGCCTACTACATCGCGGCCGTGATCGCGATCCTGTTCGGCCTGTGCCCGAAGTTCGGCGCGCTGGTCGCGGCGACGCCGGGCGGCGTGCTGGGCGGGGTGACGACCATCCTGTACGGCATGATCGGCCTGCTCGGCGCCAAGATCTGGATCGAGAACAAGGTGGACCTGTCCCACCCGCGCAACCTCGTCCCGACCGGCGCCGGGATCATCTGCGCCATCGGCCCCGTCGCGTTCCCGATCACCGACACGTTCGCGCTCAGCGGCATCGCGCTCGGCACGATCGTGCTGCTCGTCGGCTATCACCTGCTGCGTGCCGTGCGCCGGTAAGGGCCTCACACGGGAGCCCGTCCCGTGTGCGCGAGGTTTCCTCTGGTCGGCGGGTCAGATTTGGCAGATCATGCCCGTGTAGGAGCGTGCCGGCGGGCCTAATGTGCCCGCAACGGAACGTGTCGCCGGCTCAGCGCCCGGTACAAGAGGGGCTCGCATGGTTTCGGGACGGACCAAACCCTTCGCGGGGTGGACCAAACACGGTGACGGAAAGCGACTGGCCCCCGGCGAGGTGGTCAGGCCCGACGAGAGGCTGAGCTGGCCCCGGATGGTGGGGTTCGGAGCCCAGCACGTGGTCGCGATGTTCGGCGCGACATTCGTCTTCCCCCTGGTCATGGGGCTGGACCCGAACGTCGCCGTGATGATGTCCGGGGTCGCGACGATCCTGTTCCTGCTGATCGTGAAGGGGAAGGTGCCCAGCTACCTGGGCACCAGCGCGTCCTTCGTGGGCGGCGTGTTCGCGATCAGGGCGGCCGCGGGCGGCGACACCGGGGGCGCCGACGCCGTCGTGACCGGCGCCATCCTGGTGGCCGGGTTCGTGCTGGCGCTGGCCGGGCTGGCCATCCACGTCCTCGGCGTGGGCCTCATCCACCGGATCTTCCCGCCCGTGGTCACCGGCGCGGTGGTGATGCTGATCGGGTTCGGGCTGGCGTTCGTGGTGGCCGACGTCTACTGGCCGCAGGACCACTGGGTCGCGCTCGTCACGATGCTGATCACGTTCGTGGTGATCGTGCTGTTCAAGGGGTTCATCGGGCGGATCGGGGTGCTGGTCGGGCTGGTGGCCGGGTTCGTGCTGTCGTGGCTGCTGGACCTGACGGCCGGGCCCGTCACGTCCGTGCTGCCGGGCGCGAACCTGCGTGACGCGGCCGGGGCCGCCTGCCCGGTCGAGGGGCCGTACTGCGTGGCGACCGCCTTCCCGCACGACCGGGTGAGCTTCGACGCGGTGGCCGCCGCGCCCTGGTTCGGGCTGCCGAGCTTCCACGCCCCCGACTTCAGGACCTCGGCCGTGCTGCTGGTGCTGCCCGCGGTGATCGCGCTGATCGCCGAGAACATCGGGCACGTCAAGGCCGTCGGCGAGATGACGGGCACGGACGTCGACCCGTACGTCGGGCGGGCCGTGGCCGCCGACGGCGTCGGCACCATGGTCACCAGCGCCGTCGGCGGCTCGCCCACGACCACGTACGCCGAGAACATCGGCGTCATGGCGGCCACCAAGGTCTACTCGACGGCCGCCTACTACATCGCCGGCGTCATCGCGATCCTGTTCGGCCTGTGCCCGAAGTTCGGCGCGCTGGTCGCGGCCACGCCGGGCGGCGTGCTCGGCGGCGTCACCGTCATCCTGTACGGCATGATCGGCCTGCTCGGCGCGAAGATCTGGATCGAGAACCGGGTGAACTTCGCCGATCCCGTGAACATGGTTCCGATCGGGGCGGGCATGATCCTGGCCATCGGACCTGTGAGGCACGCCATCGGCGGCGATTTCACCCTGGAGGGGATCGCGCTCGGCACAGTCGTGGTGCTGGGCGGATACCACCTGCTGCGGGCCATCGCCGGGCGCGAGCCGGAGCTGCTCAAGGGCCCGGTCGGGTGAAGCCGCCGCCGTTCACGTACCACGCGCCGCGCGATCTCGCGGCGGCGGTGCGCACGCTCGCGGAGGTGGACGGGAAGGTGCTGGCCGGCGGGCAGAGCCTCATCCCCATGCTCAACATGCGGCTGGCGGCCCCCGCGCACCTGGTCGACATCAACCGCGCCGAAGGGCTGGGCGGGATCGAGGCGGATCCCGCGGGGGTGCGGGTGGGGGCGCTGGCCCGGCACTCGGAGGTGGAGCGGTCCGGGGCGCACCCGCTGCTGACCCGGGCGCTCCGGCTGGTCGCCCATCCGGTGATCCGCAACCGGGGCACGGTGGTGGGCAGCCTCGTGCACGCCGACCCGGCCGCCGAGCTGCCCGCCGTGCTGGCCGTCCTGGGCGGCGCCGTACGGGTGGCCCGCTGGGACGGCGGCGCCGTGGCCGTCAGGGAGGTGCCGGCGGCGGAGTTCTTCGTGGGGCCCATGGAGTCGGCGGTGGCGCCGGGTGAGCTGGCCGTGTCGGCGTTCTTCCCTGCGCTGGGCGCGCACGACGGGGTCGCGTTCGAGGAGGTGGCGCGCAGGCACGGCGACTACGCGCTGGCGGGGGTGTGCGCGGTGGTCACGCCGCGCGGCGCGAAGGTCGCGTGCGTCGGGGTCGGGCCCGTCCCCGTCGTGGTGGACCTGGGAGACCTCGTGAACCTGGACAGCGGCGCGCCGGACCCGCGGGCGGCGGCGGACCTGCGGGCGGCGGCGGACCTGCGGGCGGCGGCGGAGGCCGTGCGGGAGGCGACCGAGCCGGAGGCCGACATCCACGCCTCGGCGGCCTACCGCAGGCACCTGGTGGGCGTGCTGGCCGAGCGGGCGCTGCGCGAGGCAGCGCGGGAAGGGGCTGCGGCCCGTGGAGCATGAGATCACGCTCATCGTGAACGGCACGGCGCGGCGCGCCCGCGTGCCCGCGCGGCGGTTGCTGTCCGACTGCCTGCGCCACGACCTCGGCCTGACCGGCACCCACGTGGGCTGCGAGCACGGCGTCTGCGGCTGCTGCACGGTGCTGCTCGACGGCCGCCCCGTACGGTCGTGCCTGACGTTCGCCGTGACCGTGGACGGCGCCGAGCTCACCACCGTGGAGGGGCTGGCGGGGCGCGACGGCCGGCTGTCGGCGGTGCAGCGGGCCTTCGCCGAGTGCCACGGGCTGCAGTGCGGGTTCTGCACCCCCGGGTTCCTGTGCACGGTGACCGCGCTGCTGGCGGAGAACCCGGCGCCCACGGACGACGAGGTGATCGACGGCATCTCGGGCAACCTGTGCCGCTGCACCGGCTACCAGAACATCGTCAAGGCCGTGCACCGGGCCGCCGAGCTGCTGGCGGAGGAGGCATGACGACCCGGCTGTTCGGCGAGCGCGTGCCGCGCAGGGAGGACCCCAGGCTGCTCACGGGGCAGGGGCGCTACCTCGACGACCTGGGGCGGGAGGCGCTGGCGGCGGCGTTCGTGCGCGCGCCGCACGCCCACGCCCGCATCCGCGACATCGACGTGGCGGGCGCGCTCGACGTGGCGGGGCTCGTCGCCGTCTACACCTGGGAGGACCTGCCCGAGCGGGCCGGCCGGGCGCTGCCGCTGCTGATCCCGCACCCCGCGCTCACCCACGGCCGCACCGCCTACCCGCTGGCCAGGGACGTCGTCCGGCACGTCGGCGAGCCGGTGGTCATGGTCGTGGCCACCGACCGGTACGCCGCCGAGGACGCCTGTGCCCTCATCCAGGTCGACTACGAGCCGCTCAAACCCGTCGCCGGGCTGGAGGAGGCCGTCCAGGGGGTGCGCCTCGTGCACGAGGACGTGCCCGGCAACGTCGGCGCGCACCTCGTCCAGGAGGTCATGACGGCCGACGGGCGCGGCGCCCGGGAGGCCATCGAGACCTCGCCGCACACGCTGGCCTTCCGGCTCGACATCGAGCGCAGCGCGAGCATGCCGCTGGAGGGACGCGGCGTGTACGCCCGCTGGGACGGCCGCGACCTGCGCGTCTACTCCAGCACCCAGACCTCGACCAGCGTGCGCATGGCCGTGGCCGCCGCGCTCGGGCTGCCGCTGCCCCAGGTCGAGGTGATCGCGCCCGACGTGGGCGGCGGCTTCGGCGTGAAGATCGTGCACCCGTGGCCCGAGGAGGTGCTGGTCCCGTGGGCCGCCATGACCCTCGGGCGGGAGGTCAAGTGGAGCGAGGACCGCAGGGAGCACTTCGTGTCCTCGGCGCACGAGCGGGGGCAGGTGCAGTACGTGCGGGTCGGGTTCGACGACGACGGGCGCGTGCTGGGCCTCGACGTGACGATCCTGCACGACCACGGCGCCTACACCCCGTACGGCATCATCGTGCCGATCGTCACCTCGACGCAGCTGCCGGGGCCGTACAAGCCGGGGTCGTACCGGGTCGAGTTCACTTCCGTCTACACCAACACCGTGCAGGTCACCCCGTATCGCGGGGCCGGGCGGCCGCAGGCCGTGTTCTGCATGGAACGCACCATGGACAAGATCGCCCGGTACCTGGGCAAGGACCGCACCGAGGTGCGCGCGGCCAACTTCATCCGGCCCGAGGAGTTCCCGTACGACCAGGGGATGACCTTCCAGGACGGGCGGCCGCTCATCTACGACAGCGGGAACTACCCCGAGATGCTGCGGATGATCAAGGAGCTGATCGGCTGGGACTCCTTCGAGCGGCGGCCGGGCCGGGGCATCGGGATCGGCTGCTACGTCGAGGGGACCGGCGTGGGGCCGTACGAGGGCGGGCACGTGCAGATCACCTCCGACGGCCGCGTGCACGTCTCCACCGGCCTGACCTCGCAGGGGCAGGGCCACGAGACGGCCTTCGCCCAGATCGCCGCCACCGAGCTGGGCGTGCCCATCGAGCGCGTCAGCGTGGTCACCGGCGACACCCGCAGGTTCGGCTACGCCGTGGGCACGTTCGCCTCCAGGGCGGCCGTCGTCAGCGGCAACGCCATCGCGCTGGCCTGCCGGAAGGTGCGGCGCAAGGCGCTGCGCATCGCCGCCGACGCGCTGGAGGCCAACCCGGACGACCTGGACATCGCCGACGGGATCGTGCACGTGGCCGGCGCGCCGTCCGCCGCGATCCCGCTGTCCACGGTGGCCGTGCTGGCCAACCCGCTGCGCTACGCCTTCGACGACGAGACCGCCAGGGCCACCCAGTTCGCGGGCGCCGCCTCCCCCGACCGGCCGCCGGTCGCCGAGGGGGAGGAGCCGGGGCTGGAGGGGCGCGACTACTACTCGCCGATCAGGTCCACGTTCGCGGCCGGCATGCACGCGGCCGTCGTCGAGACCGACCCGGACACCGCCGAGATCAAGGTCGTGCGGTACGCCGTGGTGCACGACTGCGGGCGGCTGATCAACCCGATGATCGTGGAGGGGCAGATCCACGGCGGCGTGGCCCAGGGGATCGGCGGCGCGCTGTACGAGCGGATCGTGTACGACCAGCACGGGCAGCTCGTCAACGCCTCCTTCATGGACTTCCTCATGCCGTACGCCACCGAGATCCCGCACATCGAGACCGGGCACCTGGAGACGCCCTCGCCGCTCAACCCGCTCGGGATCAAGGGGGCGGGCGAGGCCGGCGTGATCCCCGTCTCCGCCGTCATCGCCTCCGCGATCGAGGACGCCGAGGGCATCGAGATCGACCGCATGCCCCTCTCCCCGTCCGACCTGTTCGACCTGAGAACCACCCACCGCCCCTGACCACCCCGCGACACCCCCGCGCCGCCCCGCGCCGGCCCCGCGCCGACCCCCCGCGAGGCGGGCCGCGTGGGAGGATCGGGCGCATGCGCATGCCCGACTCCGGCCTGACGGCCTTCCCCGACGTGCCCGGCGACGTCCGGGTGATCGACCTGGCCTGGAACCGGATCTCCGAGGCGCCGCCGTGGCTGGCCGGGCTCACCGCGCTCGAGGAGCTGCGGCTCGACGGCAACGGCCTGCGGGTGCTGCCCGACCTGTCCGGCCTGACCGCGCTGCGCGCCCTGCACCTCGACGGCAACGAGCTGACGTCCTTCCCGGCCTGCCCGCCGAACCTGGAGACCCTCTTCCTGTACGGCAACCACGTCGGCGCCCTGCCCGGCCGCCTCCCCGCGACCCTGCGCCACCTGGCCGCCGGCGCGAACGGGCTGACCGGCACGCCCGCCGCGTTGTGGAAGCTGACCGGCCTCGAATCGCTCAACCTGGCCCAGAACGCGCTCACCGAGATCCCCGCCGCCATCGGCGGGCTGACCCGGCTGCGCATGCTCGACCTGGGCCACAACCGGCTCACCGAGATCCCGCCCGAGCTGGGCGACCTGCCGCTCACCGACTATCTCTACCTCAGCGACAACCTGTTCACCGAGGTGCCCGAGTCGATCGGCCGGCTCGACCGGCTGACCTACCTCAACCTGACCGACAACCGCCTCACCCGCCTGCCCGACTCGCTCGGCTCCATGGCCTCGCTGGTGGAGCTGCGGCTCTACGGCAACCGCCTGGAGGCGCTGCCCGAGTCGATCGCCGGCCTGTCGCGGCTGCGGGAGCTGCACCTGCGCGGCAACCGGCTGCGCGAGCTGCCCGCGCGGCTGCCCGCCGGGCTGCGCCACCTCGACCTGCGGGACAACCTGCTGCGCGCGCTGCCTCCGGCGCTGCCCGCCGGGCTCAAGCAGCTCGACCTGCGCAACAACCGGCTGCGGGAGCTGCCCGCCGACCTGCCCGACCTGGACAAGCTCGACCTGCGCTGGAACAAGCTCGACGGCGAGCCCGAGGTCCTGCGCCGCCTGGAGGCGCGCGGCTGCGTCATCCTGCGGTGAACCGGGTGGTGCGGGGCTGCGTCATCCTGCGGTGAACCGGGTGGTGCGGGGCTGCGTACCCTCGCACATGACGACATTTCCACGTCTGGCCGCTTTCGCGCTGCTGGCCGGACTGGTCGCCGGCTGCTCCTCCGGGGGCGGCTGGAGCGACTACGTCGCAGCAGGCAAGTCCCAGCCCGCCGCCGCCCCCCTCACGATCGAGCAGATCTCGGACAAGGTCGGCTGCAAGCCGAAGATGCAGGTCGACGCCGAAGAGGTGCGTACGGCGTACTGCAAGACGCAGGACGGCGAGTTCTTCGTCAACACCTTCAAGACCGAGCAGCTCAAGGACGAGTGGATGGACCGGGCGCCGGAGTACAACCCGCACCTGGTGGGCCCCAGGTGGACCGTCCTGGGGCCGCTGAAGGTGCTGGAGGCGCTGCGGGGGCCGCTCAACGGGGACCTGCACCTGACCGACCACCGGGTCTCCCAGACGCCCACACCCAAATAGCAGGCTCCTGAACCCGGGAGGGAGAAGCCGCGTACCTCCGCACATGACGACGATTTCCCGCCTGGCCGCTGTCGCGCTGCTGGCCGGACTGGTCGCCGGCTGCTCCTCAGGGGGCGGCGGCGGTCATGTCGCGGCGGGCGCGCAGCCGGCCGGCGCCGCCCCCCTCACCGTCGAGCAACTCTCCGCCAAGGTCGGCTGCGAGCCGCGCATGCAGGTCAACGCCGCCGAGATCCGCACGGGGTACTGCAAGACCCCGGACGGCCAGTTCTTCGTCACGACGTTCACCACCCAGTCGGGCAAGGACGCCTGGATGGACGCCGCGCCCGAGTACAACCCGCACCTGGTCGGGCCCCTGTGGACGGTGCTGTCCAGCCGCGAGGTGCTCGAACTGCTCAAGGAGCGGCTCGGCGGCGACCTGCACCTGACCGACCACCGGACGAAGCAGATGCGCGTCGTCGGTTAGCCCCCGCCGAGACCCGGGCCGTCAGCCGGCCACCAGCACGCGCTTCCTGAACACCCAGTACGTCCACCCCTGGTACACCAGCACGAAGGGGAGCGCGATGAGCCCGATCCAGGTCAGCATGGTCAGCGTGTACGACCCCGAGGCCGCCTCGGCCAGCGTCAGCCCCGGCAGCGGCCGGACCCGCAGCTCCATGAAGACCGCCAGCGTGGCCAGCACGATCGCGCCCGCCGTGGCCGCGAACGCCCAGCCCTCCCTGCGCCGCCAGATCAGCGCCGTGGCCGCGGCCAGCGCCGCCATGGAGGCCAGGGCCGGGATCGTGCCCAGGCTCGACAGGGCGGCCACGGCCACCGGCACGGCGACGCCGGCGGCGGCCAGGGCGGCGACGCGGGCGCGGCGGCGCACCGGGCCGGTGGTCTTCAGCGCCAGGAAGACCGCGCCGTGCAGGGCGCACACCGCCAGCGTGAACGCGCCGCCCACCACGGCCGCCAGTGCGCTGTTGAACAGCAGGTCGGCGAAGACCGAGCCCCACAGGAAGGCCGGCAGCGCGCTGCCCACCACGATGCCCAGGTCGCACCAGCGCGGGTCGGTCACCTTGCCGCGCCACTCCAGGCCGACGCCGCGCACGATCAGGCCGACCAGCACCAGCGTCACGGGCAGGTAGAAGGCGCTGAACACGCCCGCGTACCAGGCCGGGAAGGCGGCGAACATGGCGCCGACCGCGGTGATGAGCCACACCTCGTTGCCGTCCCACACCGGGCCGATGGTCTGCAGGCCGGCGCGCTGCTCGTCGGCGTTCCTGCTCACCAGCGGGGCCAGCATGCCGACGCCGAAGTCGAAGCCCTCCAGGACGAAGTAGCCGGTCCAGAGGAAGGCGATGATGGCGAACCACAACTCGATCACTGTCTGCTCCTCAGTACATCAGGGACGGCTCGCGCCGCTCCTCGGCCGCGGGGATCGGCTCCTGCTCCTCGGCGCCCTTGCGGACGTGCCTGGCCAGCAGCACGACCTCGGCCACGGTGAGCACGCCGTACAGGATCGTGAAGATCGCCAGCGAGGTGGCCACCTCGGCCAGGCTGACCGACGGCGAGACGCTGGCGGCGGTGAGCAGCTCGCCCGCGACCGTCCAGGGCTGGCGGCCGATCTCGCTGAGCAGCCAGCCGGCGATGATCGCGACCAGCGGCAGCGGCAGGGCCAGCAGCATCGCCCGCGACAACCAGGCGGGGAAGGGCCGCCTGCGGCGGGTCAGCCAGAGCGCCAGCACCGCCAGCCCCACCGTGGCCATCCCGAAGACGATCATCACGCGGAACGACCAGAAGACGACGGTCTGGTCGGGGCGATAGTCGCCGGGGCCGAACTGCTGCTCGAAGCGCCGCTGCAGGTCCTCGGTGCCCTGGACGGGGGCGTCCACGTCGTAGGTGGACAGGAAGCTGAGCAGCTTGGGGATCTCGATGCCGGGGACGACGCTGAACCCGGCGCCCTCGGTGTCGTGCTTCAACCCCTCGGCGGCGGCCAGCTTCATGGGCTGCTGCTCGTACATGAGCTTGGCGGAGTGGTCGCCGGTGAACGCGACGACCGCCCCCGCGATGGCCGTCATCACCAGCGCGGCGCGGGCGGCGGAGCGCCACATCTCCGCGCGCGTCTTCAGCAGCCAGTAGCCGCACACCGCCAGCACGAAGCCGCCCGCCACCACGAACGAGCCCGCGATCACGTGCGGGACCTGGGCCAGCGCGGTGGAGTTGGTCAGCACCGCCCACAGGTCGGTCATCCTGGCCCTGCCGTCCACCACCTCGTAGCCGACGGGGTGCTTCATCCAGGCGTTGGCGGCGAGGATGAAGTAGGCCGACAGGTTGGAGCCGATGGCCGCCGCCCAGATGGTCGCCAGGTGCACCCTCTTCGGCAGGCGGTCCCAGCCGAAGATCCACAATCCCAGGAACGTGGACTCCATGAAGAAGGCCAGCAGCGCCTCCATGGCCAGCGGGGCGCCGAAGACGTCGCCGACGAAGATGGAGTACTCGCTCCAGTTCATCCCGAACTGGAACTCCTGCACGATTCCGGTGACCACCCCCATCGCGAAGTTGATCAGGAACAGCTTCCCGAAGAACTTCGTGAGCTTGAGGTACTGCTCCTTGCCCGTGCGGTGCCAGGCCGTCTGCAGGCCCGCCACGAAGATCCCGAGACCGATGGTCAGGGGCACGAACAAGAAGTGGTAAACGGTGGTCACCCCGAACTGCCACCGTGCAAGGTCTAGTGCGTCCATCTTCCCCGTCGACTCTCTTAGCTCTACACGCTGTAGTACATCTACTTGTAGTAGTACTACAGGCTGTAGAGCAACGCGATGCGACGTTGGTCACATCGCTCGTACCGGTTGCCTGCAGGAGCATCCCGCGCCCGGGCGCCCCGGGGCGTCCCCCGCCGGGCTGATCGCCCGGTACTCCGCGTGGCGGACCCCGCCGCGGGTTCCCCTACGACGGAGGTACGCCGCCGCTACGGCCGTGGCACCACGGTGGTACGCCCGGCGCCAGTGATCGGGGGGCTCAGCGGACCCCGGCCGCCGCCAGGTACGCCGCCAGGTCGCCCAGCTCGTAGCCGCGGCGCTTGATCTTGTTCACCAGGATGCGGAAGTCCCCGGCCAGGTTGGGGCGGAAGTGCAGGAGCAGGATGTCGCCGGGGCGCAGCTTCTTGTCGGGCACCTGGTAGGCGATCTTCCCGCCCGGCTGCACGCTGGCCGTCCAGAGCAGCACGGCCGACATGCCGCAGCTCTTGGCGGCCCTGAGCGTGTCGGTGTTGTAGTTGCCGAACGGCGGCCGGAACAGCGTGGGCCGCGTCCCGGTCTCCTTCCCGATCAGCCGGGAGGCGCCGCAGATCTCCCGGCGCTGGCCGGCGTAGCCGAGCAGGCGGAGGTTCGGGTGGGTGAGGGTGTGGTTCTCGACGGGCACGCCGGCGTCGCGGAGCTGCCGGAAATATCCCCACTTGCCGGCGCCCACGTAGCGGGCCGGGCCGCCCGACTCGTCGGGGGCGCCCTTGGCCTCGACGGCGTCGCGCATGGCGAAGGCCGTGATCGGGATGCGCTGGTCACGCACCTGCGCGACGAAGCCCGGGTCCTGCTCCCAGCCGTCGTCGATGGTCAGGAAGACGACCTTGCGTTTCGTGGGGATGGAGCTGATCACCGGCGGCAGGCCGCCGGTGCGGGGGATCGGGCGTACCTCGCCCGCGCGGGGCTTGACCCCGGGCGGCCCCTGCGGGGTGGTGACCGGCGCGGGGCTCTTCGCGGCCGCCCGCGGCGACCCGCTCACGGCGGCCGGCTCGGCGTTCCCGGCCGGCGCGCACGCGGCCAGCGCCAGCACGCCCGCCACTCCGATCAGCCCGTACGGCTTCCGTCCCCTGAACATGGGGCACCATCTTGCCAGCTTGATCGACATGCCTGTCAGGTGTTGCCCTTATCCCCGGGGCCGAGGCTGCCTAGAGTGGCCCCATGAAACTGGCGGGCAGTGCCGTGATCGGCGCGGACAGGGATCGGGTGTGGGCGGCGCTCCGGGACCCGGAGGTGCTGGTGCGCGCCATCCCCGGGTGCGAGCGGCTGGAGGAGGCGGGGCCGGACACCTATCGCATGACGGTCAACGCCGGGGTGGCCTCCATCAAGGGCGTCTACCAGGGAGAGGTCGCGCTGACCGACCCGCTCGCGCCGGAGAGCTTCACCATCAAGGCGCGCGGTCAGGGCGCGCCGGGGACCGTGGACGCCACCGTGCTCGTACGGCTCGGCGAGGCCGGCGGCGCGACCCGGGTGGACTACGAGGCCGAGGCCGTGATCGGCGGCATGATCGGCGGTGTCGGGCAGCGCATGCTGGGCTCGGCCGCCAAGCGCACGGCGGGACAGTTCTTCTCGGCCGTCGAGCGGCTCCTGCTCGCCCCCGAGACCGCCCCCGAGACCGCCCCCGAGGCCGGCCCCGAGGCCGCGCCGGTGGAGAGCGCCGCTCCCGGCGCCGCTGTCGCGGTGCCCGCGGCGGCGGTCGTGGCCGCTCCCGGGCAGGGCGGCGTGTTCGAGCGGCCGCCCCGGCGACACACCGAGACCCGCCCGTGGGTGATGCTGGCGGCCTTCGGCATGGGCGCCGGCGTCGCGCTCACCGGGGCCGCCGTGGGCTGGCTGCTGGGGCGGGGGTCGCGCCGAGGGGGAGCCTGAGGTTGGTGGCGCCCGGGACTCTCGCGGAAAAGGATCTCCAGGCGTAGCGTGGCGGTATGCGGCAGGCACACGCTGAAGACGCGAGGACCGAGGCCAGACGAGTCGTACGCAATCTGCTGGGCGAGGAGCGTCCGACGGCCGAGACGCTGATCGGCGTCGTGCGCCCCGTGCTCGGGGACGACCGCACCGACCGCACCCTGGAGCTCGCCCTCGGCGCCCAGCTCACCAGGCGCTCGGCCGAGCTGGCCGCGCTGGCCGCGCTGCTGGTCGGCACCCGTGAGCTGGGCGCCGGCTGGTGGGTCACGCCGAGGGGCGGCAAGCTGCCGCCGCCCGACGAGGTCGTGCGCACGGCCGTCGCCATCGAGCCGTGGACCGACCTGACCGCGCTGGAGATGCTGGCCGCCTGGATCTCCGACGACGCCGCCGACCAGATGTGGGGCGTTCCGGTCGCGCAGGTGGACCTCAACTCCTGGCAGGCCGAGGACCGTTTCCGCCTGCCGCCGGGCGTCAAGCCGGGCCAGCGGCTCGTCGTGCACTTCGACGCGGGGGGCCGGCTCGACGCGGTCGTCACCCGGCGGGCCGACGAGGAGCTCGGCTCCAACCTCGACTTCCACTCCCTGCGCTACTCGCGGCCCGCCGAGGCGCAGTGGAGCTGGGGCGTGGCGGCCGGGCTCGGGCCGCACCGGCTGCCGGGCGAGAGCCCCGACCCGTACGCCCGCGAGGTGCCCTCCGCCGCCGCCGGCATCCTGCGGGCGTGGGCCATGCGCCACGGCGCCACCCAGGAGCAGCTCGGCGAGCGCTGGGAGACGGTGGGCGACGTGGTGGCGGCCATCGAGCGGGTGGACTGGATGTGGCGCAGCGGCGAGTGGTTCGGCTGGTGGCGGGGGGCGTCGGCGCTGGTGGACGACTCGGCGTACCTGCCGTACCGGCTGGAGGAACTGGCCGCCGACTAGGGGCAATGCCGGGAAGTTAAGGGCTTTGGGCTGCTGTCAACTGGTGTTCGGTGAGGACGTCGATGGTGGTGCTCGCGCGGTGGTTGGTGCGGTCGACTTGTC
>NZ_JOAG01000054.1 GCF_000725485.1 Nonomuraea candida
CCCTCCAACCCTGGCCCCTCCAACCCTGCCCCCTCCAGCCCTGACCCCTCCAACCCTGGCCCCTCCAACCCTGCCCCCTCCAGCCCTGACCCCTCCAGCCCTGGCTCCACGCCCACAGGGCCCACGGGGCTCAGACAGCAGCCCGCTCGTCAGGGTGTCGGGAGGGGACTGCTCGTGTCCATGGTGACGTGGGTGGTCAGGGTGGGGTGCCAGGACGCGGGGATCTTCTCGCCGTACGCGACCTTGCGGGCGCCCGCGAAGGCGGCCAGGTCGCTGATCGACTGGGCCACGGAGCGGATGGTGGCCTCGTCGCCGGCCGTGGCGGCCTCGGGGAAGACGCCCTCGATCTCCAGCACTCCCGCGCGCCGGTCCATCCGGGGGACGAGCCGGCCGATCAGCCGGTCGCCGTGCAGGATCGGCATGATGTAGTGGCCGTACTGGCGTTTGTGCCGGGGGATGTACATCTCCGTGCGGAAGGTGAAGCCCCACAGCCGCACCGTTCGCTCCCTGTCGCAGATGAGGTTGTCGAACGGGGACAGCAGCGTGGAGCGCGGCTCCCAGCCGGGCGCCGGCTCGGCGGCGAGGTCGAGCACGTCGCGGTGGGCATACCAGACCTCGTCGCCGCCCTCGACCGCCACCTGCCGGACGCGGCCCGAGCGGCACAGGCCGTCGAGCACGCCGGCCAGGCCCGGATAGCGGTCGCGGGTGAAGTGGCGCTCGATGTCGATCGGGCGGGCCACGCCGAGGGCGCGCAGCGCGTGCTCGGCCGCCCGCGTCACGATCTCCTCTTGCGGCAGGGGGTCGGCGCGCACCGC
Source organism: Nonomuraea candida (assembly GCF_000725485.1). Lineage (GTDB taxonomy): Bacteria > Actinomycetota > Actinomycetes > Streptosporangiales > Streptosporangiaceae > Nonomuraea > Nonomuraea candida. The sequence continues at coordinate 816 of NZ_JOAG01000054.1, forward strand.
TTCGGGGAGCCGGCGCTCGGCCAGATCCCAGTGGCGGGCGCGGCCGTGCCTGCCCGCCACCATGACCTGGCCCTGGCACCACAGGAAGTCGAGCATCCGCTCGACGCTGCGGCCGTTGGTCCACCCGGTCTGGGCGCGGAGTCCGCCGGCCTGTGGGATTCGCGTGCTAGCGTCGGAATTCGGACGGGCTCCCCCCACGGAGGTGGGATCGCCGTGGCGTGGATCGTCCTGGTCATCTCGGGGATTCTGGAGGCGGTGTGGGCCGCCGCGCTGTCGGCCTCGCACGGTCTGTCGCGCCTGCGCCCCAGCCTGCTGTTCGGCGTGGGGCTGGCCGCGAGCATGGTCGGTCTCGGCTACGCGCTGCGGACGATCCCCGTGGGCACGGGTTACGCGGTGTGGGTGGGCATCGGGGCGGTCGGCACGGCCTTGTACGGCATGATCTTCCTCCAGGAGCCCGCCACGGCCGCCCGCCTCATCTGCCTGGCCCTGATCATCGGCGGCGTCGTCGGCCTCAAGTTCGTGCACTGACCCCGGCCCGGCGGGCGGCCGGCTCCCGGCACACCCCACCAGGTCCGGGGGCATGCCGCCCGGACCTGGATGGGGCCGGGAGTCAGGGGCGGGTGGCGTCGATGAGGTTCTGGTGAGCGTCGGCGGGGAGGAGGTAGCCCGCCTTGAGGTTGCGGGCGTCGGCGCGGACCACGGCCGAGACGTAGTGGCTGCGGGTGGGGTAGAGCCGGTCGAGCTGCTCCTGGCCGAACGGGATGTGCGCGCCGAACAGCACGCAGAAGCTCGGCCCCGAGTTGTCGCCGTCGTTCAGGGCGGTGGGCGCCTCGACCTGGGAGAGCCGGATGCCGCCGCGCGCCAGGCCCAGCTCGTCGCGGGCCTTGGTGCCGTCCGGGGCGAACTCCAGCGGCGGCGCGGTGGGCGGCGCGATCCCGCGTTCGGCCCAGCGGGTCAGGTGGTCGTAGGCGGCGGCCAGGACGTGGTGCAGGGGGACGCGGCTGAAGGGCGGCCGGTCGCAGGTGTAGGTGGGCGGGGCGCCGAGGTCGCGGGTGAGCAGGGGCAGGCGGGCGTTGTAGCCGTGCCAGCCGGAGTGCGCGCTGCCGGCCACCTCCCAGCGGCGGAACCGTTCGGTGTCCGGCGGCCGTACGGGCGTGCGGACGTCGGTCTCCGACAGCACCTGGAAGACCGGTTCGGCGCCGGCCCGGGTGGGGGCGGAGCCGACGATCTGGCCGTAGCCGTCGAAGACGCTCTCGATCTTCGGCAGCACCGCGTCGTAGTAGACGGTCATCCGGCCGGCGGACTGCGAGGCGCCGACGGCCAGCACCGTACGGGGGCGCAGGCGGCCCAGCAGCGCCGTCGCCCTGATCGCCTTGGCGGCCTGGGAGAAGACGTCGTAGGAGAGCTGGTCGGTCATGAACTGCCCGCCGCCGGTGACGTCGAGCGAGCCGTACCGGGCGGGGCTCCACTGGCGCAACTGGTTCACGCCCACCCGCTGGGCCGAGACGCCGACCCAGGCGTAGCCGGCGCGGGTGATCGCCTCGGTGTGCCAGAGGGCGTCGAGGTCGTAGCCGGCGGAGACGTTCTGCCACTCGGTCAGCACGGTTCCGTTGAACTTGAGCGGGCTGACCGGGCGGCGCACCACGACCCTGGTCCGGTACGGCACGTCGGCGGCGAGCAGCTCGCCCGTCGCGCTGTAGGCGTCGGCGTTGCCAGATAGGTGGAACTCCTGCTCGACATAGCCGAGCGCGGCCAGGTCGGCGTCGGTGGCCAGCCACGGGTAGGTGTCGGCCGGGTCGGGCGAGGCGGGGTCGCCCGGCGGCGCTCCCGGCAGCGGTCCCTCCACGCGGGGCACCGCGACCGGCGCCCTCTCGGCTCCGGAGGGGGCCTCATTCGCTGAGGCGGCTTGGGCGGAGGCGGGTAAGAGGGTGGCGGTGATCAGGGTGGCGAGGGCGATTCGTACCGATCCGGGGAATGGCACCATGGCTCGATCTCCTTCCGGGCCCAGCGAGCCGGCCACCCCCGATGCTCTTGCGTTCCCGTCGCTCCCGCATCGGCACAATCACCGGTCACGGCCATGGCGACGCGCGGAGCCCGGGGCGGGGGTGTGGGAGTCGATGCGGAAGAGGGAGCTGAACAGCGGCCAGGTCAGGCGGGCCATCTCAGCCGGTGAGTGCACGCAGCCGCGCTGCAGCCAGTCGGCGGCCACGCCGATCAGCGCCCCGGCGGTGAACGCGGCGGGAACCTCGGGCGGAAGGTCGCGCGGCGGGCCCGCGTGCTCGGGGAGGCCCGGCAGCGCGGCGGCCGCGTCGCGCAGGCGGTCCTCGATCGCCTGGGCGCTGCGGCGGCGGATGTGGTCGGCGACGCGTGCGCTGCCCTGCGGCCCCAGCAGCGCGCGATAGAGCCCGGCGTGCTCGGCGAGGCTGGCGAAGAACGCCTCCAGGGCCAGCGTCGCCGACGGCCCCGGGTCGGCCAGGTCGATGCCCGTGGTGTCGGCCAGGGCCTCGACCATGTGGTCGATCATCGCGGTGCAGGCCACCTCGGCCAGTTCGTGCACGTCCCGGTAGTGGTCGTAGAACGTCGAGCGGCTGACGCCGGCGCGCTCGGCGACGTCAGCGACGCTGACCCGGGACAGGTCCTGCTCCTCGACGAGTTCGAGCAGCGCCCGCGCCAGGGACGCCTGAGTGCGGCGGACGCGCCGGTCGCCCGTGGGAGAGGTGTTGTTCCTGGTCGTGGCCACGCGTTCACCTTATCTCCTAACGACAAGTGCAGGTTTTCCTACATGTGTAGGGTAATGTGGGGACGAGACGAGCGAAAGGACCATGACCCATGCGGACATGTGCAGACCGGCGCCGGGAGAGCGCGGCGTGACCACGCCCGGGAGCGTGCTGATCGTCGGCGCCTCGGCCGCCGGGCTGAGCACGGCGGAGGCGCTGCGCAGGCAGGGTTACGAGGGCCGGCTGACGCTGCTCGACGCCGAGCCCCACCTGCCCTACGACCGGCCGCCGCTGTCGAAGCAGGTCCTGGCGGGAGCCTGGGAGCCGGCCCGCGCCCAGCTCCGGGGCCAGGCGCAACTGGAGGCGCTGAACGCCGCGTTCGTACGCGGGGAGCCCGCCGTCGCCTTCGACGCCGCCGCCCGCGAGGTCCACACCTCCACCGGCCGCGCCATGCGGGCCGACGCCGTGGTGATCGCCACCGGCCTGACCCCCTGCCGCCTGCCCTGCCAGGAGAGCCGCAACGGCCAGAACCGCGAGGACGGCCAGAGCGGGCGAGACGGCCAGAGCGGCCAGAGCGGGCGGAACGGGCCGGCGGGGGTGCACGTGCTGCGCGGTCTCGACGACGCGCTCACGCTGCGCGCCCACCTGACGGCCGCCAGGCGGCTGGTGGTCGTGGGCGAAGGCGTGCTGGGCGGCGAGGTCGCCGCGACGGCGCGCGGGATGGGCCTCGACGTCACCCTCGCCGGCCTCGGCTCCGGGATCCTCGCCGGCCAGCTCGGCGAGCAGGTCTCCGCGCTGCTCACGCGTACGCACGCCGAGCGCGGCGTCGTGCTGCGGCTCGGCGTCGCGGTGGCGGAGCTGACCGGCGCGGACGGGCGGGTGACGGGCGTCCGGCTGGCCACCGGCGAGCTGCTGCCCGCCGACGCGGTCGTGGTGGCGATCGGCTCGCGCCCCGCGACCGGCTGGCTGGAGGGCAGCGGCCTGGCGCTGGGCGACGGGGTGGAGTGCGACGCGCGCTGCCGGGCCGCCGAAGGCGTCTACGCCGTCGGGGACGTCGCCTCATGGGAGCACGAGGGGCTCGGCAGGCGGCTGCGGCTGGAGAACCGGACGAACGCCACCGAACAGGCCCAGGTGGTGGCGGCCAACGTACTGGGCGCGGACCGGGCGTACACGCCGATCCCGTACTTCTGGACCGACCAGTACGACATCAAGATCCAGGCACACGGCCTGCTGTCGGCGGCGGCCGAGGTGAGCATCGTGGAAGGCGGTGTGGAAGGCGGCGTGGAAGGCGACGCTGAGCAGCGGCGCTTCGCCGCGATCTACCGGGAGGGCGGGCAGGTCACCGGCGTGCTCGGCTGGAACATGCCCAAGCAGGCCCGCCTCCTGAGACAGCAGCACCTCGTCACCCGGCCCCTCGCCAGCGCGTGAAGGGCCGCGGCGGAGCAGGCGCCGAGAGCGACCCGGGCATGACGACGCGGGCATGACGACACAGGCATGACGACACAGGCATGACGACACGGGCCGCCCCGCACGAGGGCGGCCGACGATCCGTACGCGAGGAGATGCCGAATGAGCGTGAACGAGCAGGTCCTGAACTATCCGATCCCGAGCGACGCGCCGCTCGACCCGCCCGAGGAGTGGGCGCGGCTGCGCGGCGAGTGCCCGGTGGCGCACGTGAAGCTGCCCAGCGGCGACTCGGCCCGGCTGCTGACCCGTTACGACGACGTCAAGCAGGTGCTGGCCGACCCGCGCTTCACCCGCCAGCTCACCGCCCCCGACGCGGCCCGGCTGTCGGCGGACGGCGGCGGGGTGTTCAACAGCGACGTGGCGCAGATCATCCCCGACAGCGGCGAGGAGCACCAGCACTGGCGGCGCCTGGTGGGCAAGTGGTTCACCGCCAAGCGCATGGCGGCCCTGCGGCCCCAGATGGCCCGGATCGCCGACGGCCTCATCGACGACATGGTCAAGAGCGGCGCGCCCGCCGACCTCAAGGCGGGGCTGGGCTTCCCGCTGCCGGTGTACGTCATCTGCGACATGCTGGGCGTGCCCGCCGAGGACCGGGAGAAGTTCTCGTACTGGTCCGACACGCTGCTCAACCTCACCCGCTACGGCAAGGACGAGATCGAGGCCGCCCAGGCCGCGTTCTTCCAGTACATGTCCGACCATCTGGCCGCCAAGCGGGAGCAGCCGGGCGAGGACCTGCTCAGCGAGCTGATCGCGGCCGGCGGCCCGGAGGAGGGCGGGCTGAACGACCTGCAGATCCTGGTCACCGGCATGGCGCTGCTGGTCGCGGGGCACGAGACCACCGCCAACATGATCGGCAAGATGGTCTCCATGCTGCTGGCCGACCGCACCCGGTGGGAGCGGCTGCTGGCCGACCCGTCGCTGATCCGCACCACGGTGGAGGAGACGCTGCGGCTCGACGCCAACTCCGGCTTCGGCCTGCCGCGCTACCTGCCGGTGGAGGCCGAGATCGGCGGCGAGACCCTGCCCAAGGGCACCACGGTGATCTGCAGCATGGCGGCGGCCAACCGTGACGACAGCGCCTTCGAGGCGGCGTCCGAGATGGACCTGACCCGCAGCCCGAACCCGCACCTGGCCTTCGGCTCCGGCGCCCACTCCTGCCTGGGGCAGTCGCTGGCCCGCACCGAGCTGCAGGTCGTGCTGGAGGTGCTGCTGCGCAGGCTGCCGACGCTGGAGCTGGCCGTCCCGGCGGCGGAGATGGAGCGCGTGGAGGGGCTGGCGGTCGGCGGCCTGCGCACGGTCCCGGTCCGCTGGTAAGCCCGATCGACGAGGAGGGAAACCGACATGAAGGTCACCATCGACGAGGACAAGTGCTGCGGGGCGGGCTCGTGCGTGCTGCTCGCGCCGGAGGTCTTCGACCAGCGTGAGGACGACGGCATCGTGATCCTGCTGGACGCCGAGCCCGGCGAGGACCGGCACGCCGTGGTCCGCGAGGCCGCCGCCGTCTGCCCCGGCGCGGCCATCGCGGTCAGCGAGTAGATCCGGAAGAGTCTCAGGGCCGGTCCCCTCGCGGGACCGGCCCTTTCCCCTGCGATCCCGGCCCTTTTCCCCGGGATCCGGGCCTGGGCGGGCTCATGGGCGCGGGGGCTCATCGGCGCTGGGGCGTGATGGCCGTGAGGAGGGAACGGGTGCGCGCGGGCGCGCCCTCGGGCAGCTCGGCGAGGACGTCGGCGAGCGAGACCCCGGCCAGGCTCTTGCGCCACGCCCGGTGCGCGTCGGCCATCCTCGCGGCCAGGACGCAGATGCGCCGGCACTCCTCCGGCGGCAGCGCGCCCCGCCCCTGCTGCCGGATCTCCCTGCACTCGTACGGCGACTGCGCGCCGTCCACCGCCTCCACGATCTGCAGCAGCGTGATCTCCGAAGCCGCCCGCGCGAGCCGGAACCCGCCCCGCGGCCCCGTCGTCGCCGACAGCAGCCCCGACCTGACGAGCGCCTGCAACTGCTTGGCCAGGTAGGGCGCGGGCAGGTCGTAGTACTCCGCGAGCTGCGCCGCCGACGCCGTCTCTCCGGGTTCGAGCTGCGCCAGCGACGTCGCGCAGTGCAACAGCCATTCGGTGCTCCCAGGCAGCTTCATGATCTCAGCATATCGCGGATATTGCGGATCTATTTAGTCCGAGATATGGTCGTGGCCGTCACGAGAGCGAAGGAGATCATCATGCGGATCGCAGTCGCCGGGGCGACCGGGAACATCGGCCGCCTCACCGTCGCCGCCCTCGAACGGGACGGGCACGACGTCGTGCGCGTCAGCCGCTCGCTCGGGGTGGACCTGGAGAGCGGCAAGGGGCTCGACGAGGCGCTCACCGGTGTGGAGGCGGTCGTCGACGCCGTCAACGGCCCGGCCGCCGGGCGGGAGGAGACGGTGGCCTACTTCGGCGCCACCACGCGCAACCTGCTCGCCGCCGGAGAGCGGGCGGGCGTGCGCCACCACGTGCTGCTGTCGATCGCCGGCGTCGACCGGGTGGAGGGCAACGCGCACTACGCGGGCAAGCGGGAGCAGGAACGGCTCGTGTCCCAGGGTCCGGTGCCGTGGACGATCGTCCCGTTCACGCAGTTCCACGACTTCGCCGCCATGGTGGCCTCCTGGACCGAGCAGGACGGCGTGGCCACGGTCCCGCCGCTGCTCGTGCAGCCGATCGCGCCCGCCGACGTGGCCGCGGTGCTCGCCGAGCTCGCGGTGGGCCCGCCCCGGGGACGGTACGCGGACGTCGCGGGCCCCGAGCCGCAGGACCTCGTCGACATGGCCAGGCGCACCCACCAGGCGCTGGGACGTGAGGTGCGGCTCGTGCCGACGTGGTCGGGGCTGTTCGGGCCCGGGATGGCGGGCAATGCGCTGCTGCCCGGCGAGGGGGCCCGCATCGCGCCGACCACGTTCGAGGAGTGGCTGGCGGACCTGAAGGAGAGCGCCGCCGGCTGATCGGGTACGGTGCCGCCATGATCGAGCCCACTCTGGTCGACCTGTCCCACGTCATCGAGCACGGCATGACCACCTACCCCGGGCTTCCCGGCCCCGACATCACCGACCACCTGTCCAGGGAGGACTCCCGCCGCACCTACGCGCCCGGGACGGAGTTCCAGATCGGCCGCGTCACGCTGGTCGCCAACACCGGCACCTACGTCGACGCGCCCTTCCACCGCTTCGAGCACGGCATGGACCTGAGCGAGATGCCGCTGCACCGGTTCGTGAACCTGCCGGGCACGCTGGTGCCGGCGACCGGCGGGGCGCGGGCGATCGGGCCCGAGGCGTTCGCGGGGCACCCGATCAAGGGCCGGGCGGTGCTGGTGCACACGGGCTGGGACCGGCACTGGGGCACGCAGGCGTACGGCGACCCCACCCACCCCTACCTGACGGCGGACGCCGTGAAGTGGCTGGTGGCGCAGGAGGTCGCGCTGGTGGGGATCGACTCGGTCAACATCGACGACGTGGCCGACCGGACCCGGCCCGCCCACACGGGACTGCTGGCCGCGGGCGTCCCGGTGGTGGAGCATCTGACGGGGCTGGAGCGGCTGGCCGGGCGGCCGTTCGTGTTCCACGCCGCGCCGCCGGCCATCCGGGGGATGGGCACGTTCACGGTGCGGGCGTACGCGGTGGTCTGACCCGGCCGGCGGGCGGCCCGCGGCTCAGAAGTACTGCTTGATGCGGAACTCGCGGACCACGAGCGGCAGGGCGGCGCGGCCGAGCACCTTCACCTTCCTGATGTGCGTGGCCTTGTCGATCACCACCTGCACGCACTTCAGGTGCACGATGTGGTGCCCGGGGGGCGCGTAGCGGGAGATGATGATGCCCGCCTTGCCGAAGCCCCGGTCGGACAGGCCCACCCCCACCTGCCGGTAGGTGCGCCACGAGCCCTTGCGCATGAACGCGGTGGAGCCGATGAGCGCGTGGTTGGAGTCGACGGGACAGTGGAGGAGCGCCCGGACCACGTCGTTCTGGTGCGCCGAGTGCGGCATGAGGTGGAACGAGGTGAGCTTGCGCCACCACCGGCCGTCCTTGGCGTCTTCGGTGTCCTCGTCGTTCCTGGTGTCCTCGTCGTTCCTGGCGTCCTCGTCGTCCTCGCCGGCCTGTGCCGCGCCGGCGGGGACGATCGCCAGGACGGCCGCCGCCGTCATGCCGATGATGGCCCGCATCCGCACCCCTTCGCCCACCGTGACCGTACTGTCTCTCATTGTGCTGGTTACCGGCCGGGAGCCGCGGGCCGCCACGCCGACGGAAGGGGCGGCGCGGACGTGAACCGTTCGCCGCCCGCCGCGCGTCCTAGGGACAGGAGCACCCATCGGCCGAAGGGGGATTCCATGCGCGCCGCTCTCAGGATCACCGTCATGCTCGCCGTCACCGTGCTCGCCATCGCGGTCGTGCAGGACGCGGCCTCCGCCGCCACCGCCATCGAGTACGGGCTCGTCGCCGCCCTCATCCCCTGATCGGACCGGGCAGTAAACTGCCCGATATGCGGCGTTTGAGCAGCACAGTGGTCGTGGTGGCCGGCGACGGGGCCCCGGACGTGGTCGCCGGACTGGACAAACTGCACAACGTACGGGCGATCACCCGGGGAGAACGCAGCCCCGCCGAGGTCATGGACCTCGCCGGACGCTCGGCGGCCACCTATGTCGTGCACGACGCCGACCCGCTGGCCGACGTGGCAGCCGCGTGGGCCGCGTACTTCGACGGCACCGGCGTGACCGGCGCGCTCGAAGTGGCCATCGAGGCGGCACTGGCCGAGCTGCGGGCCGACCGGCTCGCGCTGCCCGACTACTACCTGGTGCTGGAGCCCGACACGCTGACCCCGACGTGGCGGCACTGGTGGCTCGGGGTGCTGGCCGGGGCCGCGCCCGTGCGCGTGGTGCCGGTGAGCGCGTCGTCGGCGGCGGTCGCCGGGGAACTGGGCCGGCTGGCGGCCGGCCGGTGGTGGCCTGCCGACCTGGAGGCGTGGCTGCGCGCGCTGCCGAAGGTGGTGCCCGACCAGGCCGGCCTGCCCGGCGCCGCCACCGCGCCGGCCTGACCCGCGCCCTCTTGATGGGCCGCCGGGCTGCGAGCAGCGGTCCCATGCCGGGGACCGCGTCGATATCACTCACGGTCTTCCCCCGCGCAAGGTCAACATCGGACATGTGACCAGCCTCGGGCTCGCGGCCGGGGGCGGGGGCGGGGGCGGGGGCGGGGACCAAAGTCCCTGATCAGAGGTCCGATGGACCCGCGGCACCGGCCGGCACTGGGCGGCACTGGGCGGCACTGAGCAGCACTGGGCGGCACTGGGCGGCACTGGGCAGCACGGCGGCGTGGCCGGGGGCCGTACGTGGGGGTGCGGCGCTCGCGAAGGCTCCGCGGGCTGCGGGGGCGGTTTCAGGATGACGGGGCCGGGACCGATCAGAGGAGGGTGGAGAGCCGCTCCTCACGAATCCCGTGCCGCCCGAAGCTCATGACCGGCCTCGGGCGGCCGGGGTCAGTGCGCGGCTTCGTACTGCTCGACGACGGTGGAGGCGATGCGGCCCCGCTCGCTCACCGGCAGGCCCTGGGCCTTGGCCCAGCGCCGGATCTCCGTGGCCTTCTCACGGCTGACGGCCCGAGCGGAGACGCCGGCGCCACGACGGCCGCGACCGACCCTGTCGGCGCGGACGGCCCGCGCCTTGGTGATAAAGGGCGCCAGAGCCTTCTCCAGCTTCTCCCTGTTGGAACCCGACAGGTCGATCTCGTAGCTGATTCCGTCGAGAGCGAACCTTGTCGTCCCCTCGGCCTCACTACCGTCGATGTCGTCGATAAAGGATTCAACAATGCGCTTTGCCATAAGGGTGCTCCAATTAGGTCACGGTTGCAGGTACTGTAGCCCTCTTCAGCACATCATGCATCATCTGGGCAGGCGATACCTGCGCAAACGACTTTACCGAACCCGCCCTCCGCCGCGCTGCCGCCGACCGGCGCACGACCACTCCCGCCTTTCCCCGGCCTCGCATTCCTCGGCGCCATAGGGGGATCGGACGATGCCGACACCGGAGGTCATCCGGCGTCACCCGGCCTGTGAGAAAGATCCTGGCCTGTCGCGGCCCGTCCACCCGGCCGCCGCCGCCACCGCGCATCCCCCGCACCCGGCCCCGATACCAGCAGTTGCCCGATCCGGCCACCAATGGCGCGGAATCCATGGTATTGAAGTCGAATTCAAACAAGCCGACTCCGCATCCGGCATTGGCACAAAGCACGATCCGCGTCAAGAACCACCCATCAATGGCCGGGCCGCCCGCCGCCCCATCCGGGCGCGGCGGTGACGTCCCCCGCACGGAAACGCGGCAGCTCGCCGCCGGTGGATGCCCGGCGAAAGGCGGCGGTCGCCCGCCGGCCGTCCACGAAAACGCGCCGGCCTCCGTGGAATCGCGGCGACCGGCCCGTGGGACGGACACGGGAACGCGGCGACCGGCCCGTGGGACGGACGCGGGAACGCGGCGACCGGCCCGTGGGACGGACACGAAACGCGGCGACCGGCCCGTGGGACGGACGCGGAAACGCGGGAGTGCGGCGCCGGTGGGCGGGTCCGTGAAACTTTCATCGCCGTCTTCGCCTGCCGCTCACCCTTCTGACCTGGGCGAATCCGGAAGCCCTGCAACGAGGTGCGGCGACTTGCCGCCCGTTTGCAGCCGTTGGATCGGCGGCACTTCCCGCCCGCGATCGCGCTGTGCTTAACTCGACCACGCCTCGGAAAGCGCTTACCCGAACGGCGCGTCCCGTCCGTCCGGACTCCTCGGCCGAGCCTCCGGCCCGCGCCGGGAGAAGCACCGTTTTCGGCACTCATCATCGAACGGAGTTCGACGTGCGCCACGACAAACGTCTCAGGAGGCTGGCAGTCACGCTGGCCGCCGGCCTCATCACCACGGGAGGGCTGGTGGTCGCGCTCGACACGCCGGCCTCGGCCGCACCTTCCAGCGGCGACTACACGCTGGTCAACGCCGGGAGCGGCCTGTGCGCCACCGTACCGGGACAGAGCACCGGTGACGGCGTGCAGCTCGCCCAGAGCGCGTGCACCGGCGGCGCCGGGCAGGTCTTCACGCTCACCGCCAGTGGCTCCAGCTACACGATCAAGGCCCGGCACAGCGGCATGTGCGCGGGCGTGCGCGACGCCTCCACCTCGGCGGGCAAGGCGATCCAGCAGGAGAGCTGCACCGGCGCCGCCTCGCAGACCTGGACGCTGACCGCCTCCGGCGCCGACTACCGGGTGGTCAACTCCAACGGCGGCAAGTGCCTGAACGTCAAGGACAACTCCACCTCCTCGGGCGCCCTCCTGCAGCAGAACTCCTGCGACTCCGCCGCCACCAAGCAGTGGACGCTGCGCCCGGCCGACGGCTCCGGCCCCGAGCCCACCCCGACCGTCACCCCGACCTCGGGGCCGGGCGGCGGTGACGGCAGCGGCCCGTGGCCGACCGCGAAGGGCAGCGTCAAGGTCAGCGACACCCAGCAGGTCACGAACTTCGACGGCGGCATGAAGAGCTACTACGGCATCGGCGACGGCGGCCAGAGCGAGAGCCAGGACCCGATGTTCGAGGTGGCCAACGGCGGCACCATCCAGAACGTCATCATCGACGCCCCGGCCGGCGACGGCATCCACTGCCTGGGCTCGTGCACGATCCGCAACGTGTGGTGGAACGACGTCGGCGAGGACGCCGCCACGTTCAAGAGCTCCAGTTCCTCGGCCACATACCTGGTGGACGGCGGCGGCGCCAAGTCCGGCTCGGACAAGGTGTTCCAGCACAACGGCGCCGGCAAGGTGACCATCAAGAACTTCCAGGTGCACAGCTCCGGCAAGCTCTACCGCGCCTGCGGCAACTGCTCCAGCTCCTACCAGCGCCACGTGGTCATGGACGGCGTGACCGCCCGCTCCACCAAGGTGCTGGCCGGCATCAACACCAACTGGGGCGACACCGCGCGCTTCAGCCGGATCACGGTGTACGGCAGCACGACGATCTGCGAGAAGTACAAGGGCGTGCCGAAGGGCAGCGAGCCCAGCAAGATCGGTGAGGGCGCGGACGGCACCCACTGCCTGTACTCCCCGTCCGACATCACCTACAAGTAGCCAGGGCAGCCCGCCCGCTCAGACGTGAAGAGCTCCCGGCCCGGGGTCCGCAAGGGCCGGGAGCTCCTTCACCCCCGCTCGCCACCGCCCCCGCGGACTGCGAGCAGCGCCCTCACCCCCGCTCACCCCCACCCCGCTCGATCCCGGCCCCGCGGACGGCGAGCAGCGCGGCCATGGCGACCGAGACCAGCACCAGGCCCAGGTTCGGCCAGGCGAACTCGCCGCGCACGACGTAGCTGAAGACCGAGGTCGTCAGGACGCCCCCGGCCCAGCCGAAGGCGAAGATCAGGCCGGGCCGGGCGAGCCGCTCCGGCAGGGCGGCGGCCACCGCGAGGAACACGGCCACGGCCACGTCGGGCCAGAGGAACAGGTTGGCCGGCCGGTGGGCGCCGTCGAGCGCCAGGTAGACGGCCATGATCAGGCTCAGCACGGCGGCGACGCCGCGGGCGGCCAGGACGACGTTCACGGGAGGCTCACTCTCATCAGGAGGCCGGCCCGCGTGCCGGGCGGCCTTGACGAGGACGAGTGTGCTGGCCGGGCCGGGCGGTGAGAAGCGAGCCCGCCCCCATCCGCCCCCGTGCCCGCCGCATCCCCCTGGTGCGGCTACCCGCACCCCGGGGAACAGTGCGGCCACCCACCTTCCGGAACCGGTGCGGTCATCCGCACCTCGGAGAAACACAGTGCGGCCGTCCCGGCTCGAAGGCGGTCAGGCGTTCAGGTAACGCAGGACGGCCAGCACGCGCCGGTGGTCGTCCGGGCTCGCGGGCAGGCCGAGCTTGGCGAAGATGCCGGTGCAGTGCTTCTCCACGGTGCGCTCCGCGATGGCCAGCCGCTCGGCGATGGCCTGGTTCGTACGGCCCTCCGCCATCAGCCCCAGCACGGCCCGCTCCCGCTCCGTCAGCGCGCGCAGCGGGTCGTCGCCGCCGTCGTGCCGCCCCACGAGCTGGTCCACCACGATCGGGTCGAACGCCGAGCCGCCCCGGCCCACCTGGCGCACCGCCGCCGCGAACTCGGCCAGGTCCGACACCCGGTCCTTGAGCAGGTAGCCCAGGCCGCGGGCGCCGCCGTCGAGGAGCTCGACGGTGTAGCTGACACGCACGTACTGCGACAGGACCAGGACGCCCGTGCCCGGATGCGCCCGCCTGATCTCCCTGGCCGCGCGCAGCCCCTCGTCGGTGCGCGTGGGCGGCAGGCGGATGTCGACGACGGCGACGTCCGGCCGCCGCGCCGCCACCTCGGCGAGCAGCGCCGCCGCGTCCTCGACCGTGGCGACGACCTCGAACCCGGCCTCGGTGAGCAGCCGCGCGACGCCCTCCCGCAGCAGCGTGTTGTCCTCGGCGATGACTACGCGCACGGCAGCGTCGCCTCGATCCTGGTGCCCCGGCCCGGCAGGCTGTGCACGCGCAGGCGGCCGCCGTTCGTCTCGACCCGGCCGGCCAGGCCGCGCAGGCCCGAGCCGCGTCCGGGGTCCGCGCCCCCGTGGCCGTCGTCGGTGATCTCCACGGAGAGTGTCCCGTCCGTCCTGCTGACGCTGACCGCCGCCCGGCGGGCCGCGGCGTGCTTGGTCAGGTTGGCCAGGGCCTCGGCGACCACGTAGTAGGCGGTGGTCTCGACCTCCGCGGGCAGCTCGCCGGCGACGTCGAACGAGAGCGCCACCGGCACGGGCGCCACCGCCGCCAGCTCGCGCACCGCCCCCGCGAGGCCGCGCTCGGTGAGGATCGGCGGGTGGATGCCCTGGGCCAGCGCGCGCACCTCCTCCAGGGCGGCGAACGCGGTCTGCCGGGCCTCCCCGATCAGCGGGCGCGCCCGTTCCGGGCCGGCGGACAGCGCCGCCTCGGCCAGGCTGAGCGTCAGCGGGATCGCCAGCAGCCGTTGCTGGACGCCGTCGTGCAGGTCGCGCTCCAGCCGCCGCCGCTCGGTCTCGGCCGCGCGCAGCACCTCGGCCCGGGAGTCGGCGAGCTGGCGCAGCCGCGCGCGCAACTCGGCGGTCAGGCGCTCGTTCTCCAGCGCGAGCGCGGCGGCGGCGCACGCCGCCGCGATCAGCTCGGGGTCCTGCAGCAGCGCCGGGTCGTGGGCCAGCACGGCGAGCGGCCCGTCCCGGTCCACCCTGGTCAGCACCTGGCCCGGCCCCTCCCGTACGGGGTCGCCCTCGACGTCGAGGTACGCCTGCGCCTCCGGCACCCAGTACCCCACGCGCAGCGCCGGGTCGTGCAGCGTCTCGGCCAGCGCGCCGCGCAGGGCGGCCGGACGCGTCTCCCCCGTCAGCCGCACCACCAGCCCGGCGACCCCGCCCCTGTCGATGCGGCGGCGCAGCAGGCTCCACAGGAACGCCAGGGGGATCGCGGCGAAGGCGAGCTGCACGGCGAGGGTGAGCGCCGCCCCGGCCCCACTCCCGGCCCCACTCCCGGCCCCGCCGAGGACCGCCGCGCCGTCGGCCCCGGCCGGGGCCGACGGCGGGGCCGCGATCTCCAGGGGTTTCCAGACCACGAACAGCGCCGTGGCCACGAGCGCGGCCGCCAGCACCGGCGTGAGCGTGCGGCGGGCGGCCACGCTGCTGCGGCGCAGCCGCGCCGCCTGAAGGGCGATCACGGCCGCGCCGATGAGCACGAGCGCCACCGTGCCCGCCGTGCCGATCGCCGCCCCCGTGGCCGGGGCGGCGAGGTGGCGCAGGCCCATGACGGCCGCGCACAGGTAGCCCAGCCCCACCACCGCCCCGGGCAGCGGGCCGCCCAGCCGGCCGGTGGGGAAGGCCATCACGAGGTGGGCCAGCAGCGCCGGCCAGACCCCCGTCGTCGCGGCGGCGACCTCGCGCGGGATCGGCAGCGGAAGCTGGTGCACCGTCCACAGCACCCCTTCGGCGACCAGCAGCCCCCCGAACCGGCGCCCGGCCCGCCGTCCGGGGTGGGTCAGGAGGGAGGCCAGGCCCGCGACGGCGAAGGCGGCGCCGGTGGCGGCGGGCACGAGCGCGGTGGACAGGCCCGGGATGTCGATCGGTGATCGTCCTCTCTCACTGATCCGGCAGGGGGCGCCTCGCGTCAAGAATACGCAGGCGGGCCGGGCAGGTGGAGCCGTGGCCAGGAGGCGGTGTCCCGCAGGAGCTGCCTGTCGTGCGTGGCCAGCACCACCGCGGCGCCGGTCGTGGCCAGCGCCCCCGTCAGCTCCTCCACCAGCGCCATGGACAGGTGGTTGGTCGGCTCGTCGAGCAGCACCACCTGGGGCCGCGCGGCCAGCAGCAGCGCCAGGTCGAGCCGGCGCTGCTGGCCGACCGACAACTCGGCGACCGGCCGGTGCACGGCCTCGGCGGGCAGCAGGCCGAGCCGGCCGAGCCCGATCGTGTCGGGCTCGGCGAGCCGGCCCGAGGTGACGAGCCGGCCCACGGCCGCGTCGTACACCTCCGAGGCCCGGCGGCGCGACGGCTCGGGCGACTCCTGGGCGAGCAGTCCGACGCGCACGCCGCGGCCGGCCTGCACGCTGCCCGAGTCGGGCGGCAGGGCCCCGGCGAGCACGCGCAGCAGGCTCGACTTGCCCGCGCCGTTCGGCCCGGTGACCACCAGCCGGTCGCCCGCGCGCAGCAGCACCGACTGCGGGGCGGCGAACCGGCCGCGCACCAGCACCTCGTCCGCGCGCAGCAGCGTGGCGCCCGGGGACGCGTCCAGGTCGGGGAGCCGGAAGCGCAGCGGCGGCGGGGGCACGTCCACCACGTGCGACTCCAGCTCCTCCTGCCGCCGGTGCACGGCGCGCACGAGCGCGGGGGCGCGGGTGGCCCGGGCGTGCTTGCCGGTGCCCTTGTCCGGCCGCCAGCCGGTGACCAACCGGTTCTGCGCCTCGGAGAGGTTCTGGGCCAGGCGGCGGCGTTCGAGCTGCTGGTCGCGGTAGGCCAGCTCCCAGCGCTCCCGTTCGGCGTCGCGGCCCTCGCGGTAGCCCGCGTAGCCGCCGCCGTAGGTGCGGGGGCGTCCGTCGCTGGTCGGGTCGAGGTCCAGCACGGCGGTGACCACGTCGGACAGCAGCGCCCGGTCGTGGCTGACGAGCACGACCCCGCCCGGGTGCGTACGCAGCCGCTCGGTCAGGTGATCGAGCCCGCCGGCGTCGAGGTGGTTGGTGGGCTCGTCCAGCAGCAGCAGGTCGTGCCCGGCGCCGAGCAGGCAGGCCAGCCTGATCCGGTACCGCTGCCCGACCGACAGCTCGGCCAGCGGCCGGGCGCGGTCGCTCACCGCGCCGAGCGCCGCCAGCGAGACGTCGACGCGGCGGTCGGCCTCCCAGGCGTCGATGGTCTCGGCGGCGGCCAGCGCGGCGGCGTAGTCCTGCTCCGCGCCGGGGCGCTGCTCGGCGAGCGCGAGAGTGGCCGCCTCGAACGCGCGCAGCACGGCCCGCACGTGGGCGAGCTCGTCGTCGATCAGATGGCCGACCGTGCGGTCGTCGCCGACCGGCATCTCCTGCCGGGCGACGCCGAGGGCGCCGGCGCGGTGCACGGTGCCGGAGTCGGGGGCCAGGGTGCCGGCGAGCACCTCCAGCAGGGTGGTCTTGCCGCGGCCGTTCTCGCCGACGACGCCCAGCCGGTCGCCGGGCGAGACGGTGACGTCCACGCCGGTGAGCACCGGGCGGCCGCTGCGGGAAACGTGCAGGTCGGTGGCGTTGAGGTGGGCGCGGGCACGCGCCGCCGGAACGGGGTGGGTGAACATGCTTCTTCCTCGGTGAGCGCAGGCTCGCGCGCGCCTCGGCAGGAGGCGGGGAACCTGGAAGGTGAGAGACGACGGCTCAGCTCGGCCGCGCCCGGGGCGGGCGGGCGAGCCGGTCGTTCTCACAGGAAGAAGTACAAACGCACGTCCCCACTGTAGCGGACGTCGGTCAGGCGTGCCCGTGCGGTCCCGCGCCGTACGGGGAGGGGTGGCCGTTCGGACCGGCGCCGTACGGGGAGGGGTTGCCGTTCGGACCGGCGCCGTGGTGGCCGTCGTAGCCGTGGCCGTTCGCGCCGCTGGGCACGTGCGGCGGGGGAGGCGGCGGCTGGACCTGGCCGGCGGGCAGCCGGTGCCACGGAGGCGGCGCGACCGTCCCGTACGCGGGCGGCGGGAAGGCGTGCGCGGGACCGCGGCGGCGTCGCCTGCGGCGCAGGACCTTGAGCACGACCAGGGCGAGCACGGCGACGATCAGCGCCCCCGCGCCGATCAGCAGCCAGGTCCACAGGGGCCGCGGCGACTCGTCCTTGCCCGCCGAGATCGCCTGCTGGGAGTCGCTGATGTACTTGGCGACGTACGGGTGGTTCGGGAACAGCGCCTGCACCTCGCGGAACTTCGGCAGCGCGGCGGCGTAGTGGCGGCGGAAGAAGTCGTCGAGCGCCTCGTTGTACCGGGTGGTGGTGAGGGCCTGGGCGGGTTTGACGTTCTTCTCCCCGAGCTTCTCCTTGACGATGCTCACGGGCAGCACGAAGCTCTCGCTCTCCGAGGCCTCCCCGCCCTCGCTGACCGTGCCGGCGATCAGCATGCCGATGACCTTGCCCTCCGCGCCGAACACCGGGCCGCCGGAGTTGCCGTGGTAGGACGGCGCCTGCGTCTGGATATAGGGCACGCCGGTCTGGGTGCTGCGTCTGGCGTTGTACGGCCCCTCGGTCAGCGCCGGTTCGAGCCGCGACTCCAGGCTGAAGAAGGGGGTGTTGGTGACCAGGCCGGGGAAGCCGCTGATGTAGAGGGTGTCGCCGGTGCGCACGTCGGCGTCGTCGCCCAGCGGCACGGTCGGCAGGTTCTGCTGCCCGCTGACCTTGAGCAGCGCGAAGTCCTTGCCCGGGTAGTTCTCGCCCACGGAGACCAGCTCGGCCGGAACCGCCTTGGCCGTCTTGTCCACGCCGCCGCCCGGCAGGCTCTGCAGCACCGACAGGCTCTGCTTCAGGTCGCGGATGCGCATGTGGGCGGTGTTGAAGGTGACGTAGATCTGCTGGGCCAGCTTGAGGATCTCCTCGTCGGCCTCGATGCCGCGCAGCCCGCTGACGATCTCCTTGGCGTCCTGCTCGTTGAACGCGGCCAGCGCCTGCTGCGCGAACAGCCGGCTGAGCTCCGTCTCGCCCACCTGGACGCAGTGCGCGCCGGTCACCATGTAACCGTCGGGGGTGACCCACCAGCCGGTGCACATGCCGCCGACCTCCGCCTCGACCGTGCGTTCCGGGGTGGTCGCGGCGAGGTAGGTGTCGACGTCGGCCGCGATCCGCCGGAACAGCCACGTGGCGATGCTGCGCTCGTCGGAGGAGATCTTGCCCTGCTGCACGGCGACGACGGCCTGCCGGGTGAGCCGGTCGAAGGCGTTCTGATTGATCGTGCTGGTCGGCACGGCGACGGTGCCGGTGTAGGTGAGGCTGGTCAGCTGGACCGCGGCCTGGGTACGCGCGGCCAGCCAGGTGCCGACGGGCACGTCGGGCCGGTCCTCGGGGGCGCCGTCGGCCGCCGCCGGCGCCGCGGGCAGCGCGACCGCCAGGACGACCGCCGCCGACGCGGCCACCTTCATCCACCTTGTCCTGAAATTTCCGCTCACAGCGGGAGATCGTGGGGCACGCCGCTTGTGACTGACTTGGAGCCGACTACGCCGGGCAGGCGGCCTCGTACGTCCGAGGAGGCGTGGTCCCGCCGGAGCCCTCGGCGGGACCGTTCCTCCTGGTCCCGGTGAACGCCGGCGACGCGGTGGTCAGCTCGTGCGGCAGGAGACCGCGGGCCAACTCCAGTTGCCGCCGTGCTGGACGGTGAAGCCGAAGGTGTTGCCGCTGCCGTTCGGGCGCATCGTCATCACGTTGCCGCCCGAACTCCACGACGGGCTGCCGTTCCAGGTGGCGATGACCCGCTGCGGCGGCGTCATGGTGACCGTGACGATCCACGCGTTCGATCCCGAGACGGTCACCGACAGGTTGAAGCGGTCGCCCCACTGCTGGCCCTGGGAGATCGTGGCCGTGCAGGCGCCGCCGGGCGGCGGGCTGGTGGGCGGGGTGGTGCCGCCGTCGGGGGCGACGGCCCTGCCGGTGGCGGGCGAGATCATCCCGGCGCACAGGTTGCGGGCGCGCAGGCCGGCGGCGATCTGGGGGATGGCGGCCAGCATCGTGGCGTACTGGTCGTGCATGAGGATGACCTGGCCGTTCTGCAGGCGGCCCGCGGCCTGGACGATCGCGGCGGTGCTCGCGCCGTTCCAGTCCTGCGAGTCGACGTCCCAGAGCACCTCGGTGAGGCCGAGCTGCTGCTCCACCGACCTCAGGGTGGCGTTGGTCTCCCCGTACGGCGGCCGGAACAGCCGGGGCGCGGTGCCCGTGGCCTGCTGGATGACCTGCTGGGTGCGTTGCAGCTCCGACAACATCTGGGAGCTGCCGAGCTGGGTGAGGTGCGGGTGTGACCAGCTGTGGTTGCCGATCCACATGCCGGCGTCCCGCTGCGCCCGCACCAGGGCCTGGTGGTTCTGGGCGTTCTGGCCGGTGTTGAACATCGTGGCCCGCAGGCCGTTCGACGTCAGCGCGTTGAGCAGGTTGGCGGTGTTGCTGGCGTTGGGCCCGTCGTCGAAGGTCAGCCCGACATATCCGGCGCTGCAGTCGGCGGCGGCGCGGCGGTTCGCGGCCACGGCGGAGGTGGCGGTGACGGCCAGGCAGACGGCGAGGATCGCGCCGAGGAGCGCGGCGACGAAGGCGGGGCGGCGGTTCCGATCGGCCATGCTGATCCCTTGATCGTTGGAGGGTGGCTGCACCTGCGGACATTGTGAGGACGCCTCCGAAATGTGTCAACGTTGATCAGAAAACTTTCGGGAGCATTCCGTCTTGAATCAGGAAGCCATCGCATCCGACCTCGTGATTTTGGGACCGAAACTTTTCGGGAGCATGGAATCTTTCATGGGCCGGTCGCCGAGGTGTGAACGCGCCGAAAGGTGGTAGCCCAGAGACGAGAGCGACGACGACACGGGAGGCACCATGGCCGAGGCACTCCTCACCGACGAGGAGATCGACACCGCGCTGGTGGCGCTGGAGGGCTGGCGGAGAGAGGGCGACGCCCTGCTCAAGGACGTGCCGGTGACGCCGGACAGCCACGGCTGGCTGCGCGAGGCGGTGATGAACGAGGCCGACGCGCTCGACCACCACCCCGACATCGAGGACACCGGCTCGGGCCTGCGCTTCCGGCTGTCCACCCACAGCGCGGGCGGCGTGACCGCACGCGACGTCGAGCTGGCCGCCCACATCGACCAGGTGCTCGACGGCGGAGCCCGCGACCGCGGCTGATCTCCGCGCGCCCCGCGAGGGCCGATTCCCGCCTTGCCCCGCACACCTGTTATACAGGTTGCCATCCTGTCATACAGGTTGCGGCGGCGAGGAGGAGGCTCACGTGGGCATCGGGGAGCACTACGACGTGGTGCTGGTGGGCGGCGGCATCATGAGCGCCACCCTCGGCGTGCTGCTGCGCCGGGTGCAGCCGGACTGGTCGGTCCTCGTGCTCGAACGGCTGGACGGGCCCGGCCTGGAGAGCTCCTCCGCCTGGAACAACGCGGGCACCGGCCACGCCGGGCTCTGCGAGTTCAACTACACGCCGCTGCGCGGTGACGGCTCGATCGACGTCGCCGCCGCGATCGCCGTGAACGAGCAGTTCCACCTGTCCCGGCAACTGTGGGCGCGGCTGGTCGAGGAGGGCGCGCTCGGCGACCCGGCGGGCTTCATCCGCTCGGTCCCCCACTACGGCTTCGCCCGCGGCGCCGCCGGCGTACGGCACCTGCGCCTGCGGTACGAGGCCCTGCGCGGGCACCCGCTGTTCGAGGGGATGGAGTTCATCCGCGACCGGGAGGCCATGGCGCGCTGGCTGCCGCTGATGTTCGCCGCCCGGCCCGACGACGGCGGGCAGGTGGCCGTCTGCCGCACCCGCACCGGCACGGACGTCGACTACGGGGTGCTCGCCCGGCGGCTGCTCGCCTCGCTCGGCGACGTCCCGGTGCGGACGGGCCACGAGGTGCGCTCGCTGACCCGGGAGGGCCGCCGCTGGCGGCTGCGGGTGCGGGACACGAAGGGATCGGACGAGTACGACGTGCGCGGCTCGTTCGTCTTCCTCGGCGCGGGCGGGGGGACGTTGCCCCTGCTGCAGAGCGCCGGCGTGCCCGAGACGCGCGGCTACGGCGGTTTCCCGATCAGCGGGCGGTTCCTGCGCACGGCCGCCCCCGGGCTGATCGCCCGCCACCACGCCAAGGTCTACAGCCACGCCGAGCCCGGCGCGCCGCCGCTGTCGGTGCCGCACCTCGACACCCGCGTCGTGGACGGCCGGGCCTACCTCATGTTCGGCCCCTTCGCCGCGTTCTCGCCCCGCTTCCTCAAGCACGGGCGCCTCACCGACCTGCCGCGCTCGGTGACCGGCCGCAACGCCGGCACGCTCCTGGGCGCCGCCCGCGGCGACCTCGGCCTGCTGCGGTACCTCGTCGGGCAGCTCGCGCAGACCCGCGACGGGCGGCTGGCGGCGCTGCGCCGGTTCGTGCCGGACGCGCGGCCGGAGGACTGGGAGCTCGTCACCGCCGGCCAGCGGGTGCAGGTCGTCAAGCGGGTCGGCGGCCGGGGCTCGATCGCCGGGTTCGGCACCGAGGTCGTCACACCCGCCCAGGGCGGGCTGGCCGCGCTGCTCGGCGCCTCCCCTGGCGCCTCCGCCTCGGTGGCTATCATGCTCGACGTGCTTGAGCGCGCTTTCCCCGATCGCCTGCCGGCCTGGCGCACCGCGCTGCGGAGCCTCGTCCCCAGCTACGGCACTCCCCTGGCCGGGCAGCCCGACCTGCTGCGGAAGGTCACCGAGCGCAGCGCCGCCGCCCTCGGCCTGAACGACGACGCCCCCCACGAGGCGGGCCGTGGCTGACGGGGGCGGGGCGTTCGCGGACGGCGGCGCATCGCGGAAGGCGAGCCCGTCAGGCGGCGCGGTGCGGGGAGCGGGCCGTGGCTGACGGGCAGGAGGGGAGCCTGGCCGATCGGGTCGAGGGCGGGCTCCGGCGCGACCTGGGCGACGGCGTGTGGCGGCCGGGCGAGTTGCTGCCCTCGGAAGGGGAGCTGGCCGCCCGGTTCGAGGTCAGCCGCACCGTCGTGCGCGAGGCCATCTCGCGGTTGCGCGCGGCGGGGCTGGTCGAGACGCGGAAGGGGCGCGGGTCGTTCGTGCTGGCCCGGCCGGCGGCGCAGGACTTCGGCCACTCCATCGGCACCGTGCGCAGCCTGAGCGACCGCCTCCACCTGCTCGAACTGCGGCGCGGCATCGAGGTGGAGGCCGCCGCGCTGGCCGCCGCCCGCCGCACGCCGGCCGCGCTGGCCGCGATCGAGGCCGCGCTGCGCGGGATGGCCACGGTGCGCGGCAGCGCCAGCGACGCGGTGGAGGCCGACTTCGCCTTCCACCGCGCCGTCGCCGTCGCCACCGGAAACCGGTTCTACCTCGACCTGCTCGACACGCTCGGGGCCGCCGCGATCACCCGTCCGTACGCCGGGTCCGAGCGCGCCCCCGACCACCTGGACCAGGTGCTCGGCGAGCACCACAAGATCCTGGACGCGATCCGCGCCTCGGACGCGCTGGGCGCGGCGGCGGCCATGCGCACCCACCTCGACGCCTCCCGCGCCCGCCTGGAGGGCTGAGCGACGGCCGGGACGGTCACGAGGAACGGAGCCTCCTGTTACCGGCTCTTGGACAACGCGTCAGTACGGTTGCCGTCGTGACCAGGATCAGGCGCAGCATCCAATGGCAGGACGACGAGCGGTCCGCGAGGCGACGGCAGGAGGCGATCCAGCGGATCGTCGGCGAAGCGCCACCGCCGCGCCGCGCTCCCGACACCATCACCGTCACCGTCACCGACACTGACGCCGGGGAGCCGGAGGAGGACGGGCCGCACCCGGCGGAGCCCACCGCCACCCTGCCCGACCCGCGCCCCCGCCCATAGCGGAGCCCCGGCGGTGGCGGAGCCCCCGGCCGTAGCGGAGCCCCCGCCCGCGGCGGAGCCCTCGGCCGTAGAGAGGAGCCCTCGCCTGGCGGCCGTCGTGCCGTCCCGCTGCGCCGGCCGGATTCCCCGCCCCGAGCGAAGCTCTACGACCTGTAGAGTATGCGCGACATTTCGCGTGAAAGGGGAAGCATGCTGCGCTGGTTCCGCGTCGTGGCGGTGGCCGAGGCCTGCTCGTGGGCGGGGCTGCTGATCGGGATGTTCTTCAAGTACGTGGCCGCGACCGGTGACCTCGGGGTGAAGGTGTTCGGGCCGATCCACGGGGCGCTGTTCGTGCTGTACGCGGCCGGCGTGCTGCTCTCGGCCCGCGAGGCCGGCTGGAGCCGGGGCGCGGTGGTGCTGGGCCTGGCGTGCGCGGTGCCGCCGTTCACCTCGCTGTGGTTCGAACGGCGGATGGCCGCCCGCACCGCAGCCCGGCAGCTCGCCTGACCCCTCCGGCGGGCCGGGTCAGGCGGGTGGTGGGGGCGGCAGGACGGCGACCGAGCACGGCGCGTGGTGTAACACCGCGTGGCCGACCGAGCCCAGCACCAGGCCGGCGAGGTCGCCGCGGCCCCTCGACCCGATGACCAGCAGGTCGGCGTGTTCGGCCGCGCGCAGCAGCACCTCGGCCGGGTGGCCGTGGACCACCTCGGCGGCCACCCGGCCGGCCCGTCGTGGGCGAGCGGCTCACCCCCACGCTCAAGGGCACGGCCACCGGTCTGGCCGTCTCGCCGGAGGGCCGCATCGCGTACGGACGGTCGACCGGTGCGGGCGACTTCGTGGGCACCCTGGAGCGCGAGTGGCCCGCAGCCCGCCCCGTCACCGGACCTCCCGCAGCCCGGCACCCCCGCGAACACCCCGGAGCAGGGCACTTCGGCGGACCTCCCGCAGCCCGGCACCCCGGCGAGCACCTCACACGACGACACCGTGACGAATGTAGCGGCCTGGTGACCGACCGCCCCCGCAGACACCCCGTGCAGAGGCCGGGTGGCCTGCCCGCCGGCCTGCCGGCGCCGGCCGTGGGCGGGGCTGTCACACGCTGCGCAGGACCGAGACCACGATGCCCAGCACCACGGCGGTGTCGCCGTCGATGACGTCGTAGGCCGGGTTGCGGGGTTCGAGGTACACGTGGCCGTCGCGCCGCCGGTAGACCTTGACCGTGGCCTCCCCGTCGATCATGGCGGCGACGATCTGGCCGGAGTGGGCCTCGGGCTGCTGGCGTACCACGACGATGTCGCCGTCGCAGATCGCCGCGTCGATCATCGAGTCGCCGCGTACGCGCAGCCCGAACACGGTGCCGCGCCCGGTCAGGTCGCGGGGCAGGGTCAGCGTGTCGTCCAGGTGCTCGTCGGCCGTGATGGGGACGCCCGCCGCGATGTCCCCCACCACCGGCACGCTCACCAGGTCACCGGCCGGGCGCGGCGCCGCGGCCCGCAGGAACAGCCGCACGTCGATCGGCCGCGTCACCGTCGCGCCCCGCTGCAGGAAGCCCTGCTCCTCCAGGCTTCTCAGGTGTTTCGACACCGACGAGGTCGATCGCAGCCCGACCGCGTGAGCGATCTCCCGGGTGCTCGGAGGGTACCCGTATCTCACCACGTGGTCACGGATGGCGGCCAGGATGCGCTGCCGGCGCGGCGGCAGCGCGGAGAAGTCCAGGTACTCGAACGCGTCGGGATCATCGTAGACGGTCACCACCGAAATGGTAGACGCCACGGCGCTCACGACGCCGGTCGGCAACGCGCCGACGCGTTCTGGACGTACTGGGCAGGGGCCCGGACAGGCTGGGCGGAGGCCGTCAGGCTGGGCGAAGGCCCCGTCAGGGTGAACGGGGCCCGTCAGGCTGAACGGGCGGGCGCCCCGCCCGTTCAGGCGGTGCGATCCCCGGAGGGGGAGCGGCCCTCGCGGGCCGCCGCTACCTCAGCGCCCTGGACAGGTCCTTGAGCGATCCGGCCAGCGTGGCCTGGGCCGGGTCGGAGGACCTGAGCAGCCGCGCGGCGGCGCGCAGCTCGACCGCCGCGATCCGCTCCAGCCCGCGACCGGCCAGCCGCTCGGCCGAGTCGATGAGCCTGTCCACCGCGACGGCGACGTGCCGGTGCATCGTGCCGGCCCGCTCCGCCTGCACCTGGTGCGCCCGGACCAGCTCGAAGCTGGGCCGGTGCTCCACCTGCGGCTGGTGCTGGGGGTTGAACACGTCATACCTGACCTTGGCCGCGGCGGCGATCTCCTCCTTGGCGAGGTCCGCGGTCGGGGTCAGCTCGAAGACGTCCAGGCCGCGGGCGATCTCGGAGCCGTAGACGTGCCCGTTGTAGTAGTACGCGGACCAGATGCCGCCGGTGAACAGCTGGGTGGCGCTGATCGGGCCGCGGTCGAAGAAGGCGATCTCCTTGGGGTTGCGCGAGTCGGTGAAGTCGACCGCCGAGACGCCGCCCTGGTACCAGCCCTGGACCATGATGTCGCGCCCCGGCACCGGGATCAGCGACCCGTTGTGCGCGACGCAGTTCTCGGTGGTGGTCTGCACGGCGGGCATCTTGTAGTAGCTGCGGAACTCCATCTTGCCGTCGACGATGTCGAAGATGGCGTTCGCGCCCCACGACAGCTCGTCGGTCTCCCGGCAGCGGGCGCCGGTGCCGCCGCCCCACTCGTCGGTGAAGACGACCTTCTTGCCGTCGTTGCTCAGGGTCGCCGAGTGCCAGTAGGCGAAGTTGGGGTCGGAGACCTCGTCCAGCCGGACCGGATTGGCCGGGTCGGTGGTGTCGAGCAGGATGCCGTTGCCCGCGCAGGCGCCGGCGGCCAGGTTGAGCGCCGGGAACGCGGTGATGTCGTGGCAGGCGCTGGTGACCGGCTGCGGGCCCCAGGGTCCGCCGGACGGGTGCGTCGGCGCGGGCGGCGTGTTCTGCAGGCCGTTGATCGCGCCGGTCGCCGGGTCGGCGAACACGCGGGGCTGGCTGACGACCGCCGCGTCCTGCGGGGCGGCCAGCGGGACCTTGATGACCTCGATCCGCCACAGGGCGGTGTTGACGTCGGTCGCCGGGGCGTTCACGCAGCCGGCCAGCTCGTCGCCGGAGCGCACGCCGGCGGTGCCGGAGACGTAGACGTAGACGTTGCGCCGGTCCTTCTTGCTGGTCACCACGCTGTGCGTGTGCGAGCCGCGGCAGGTCTGCACGGCGGCGACCTGGACGGGCCGGGAGATGTCGCTGATGTCGAAGATCCGGACGCCGCGGAAGCGCTCGGGGTTCACCGGGCCGGGCGCGCCCTGGGTGCCGCAGTCGAGGCGGCCCCGGGTCTCCTCGACCGACATGAACAGCAGGTTGCGGTAGACCGACATGTCTCCCTGGCCGCCGGGGCAGACCACGGAGGTCTTCAGCGCCGGCTGGGACGGCTTGGAGATGTCGTAGATGTTGAAACCGTGGAAGTTCCCGACGAACGCGTACTTGCCGGAGAACGCGAGGTCGGAGTTGGCCAGGGCCAGGTTGCCCGGGTTGTCGGCCTGGTAGAAGCCTTCCGGCCGGTCCTGGTGGCCCACGAGCTTGAGCCCGCTGGCGGCCTGCTGGGCGTCCAGCCATCCGGCGCCCAGTCCCACCCGTGGGTCCGCCTGTGACGGAGCCGGCTCGGCCGACACCGCGGCGGTGGGTGACAATCCGGCTAAGAGCACCCCCGCTGCGATGACCGCCAGGCCGCGTAACCCGGCACGACGTCGTGCCCTGCTGAACTTTCGCATGGGCCGCACCCCTCCTCTTCTGGTGTTCCGGCGTGACCCGAAGCGCCGTGCCGCAGCCCGGTACGGCCCTGGATGTCCAGCCGGGGCCGTCACTAGTCGGCACGACGGTTATGGGGGACATTAAAGTAATTGCGTGGACTGTGCTATATCTCGTCCTGTTTTCCGGGTAGGTCCGATACGTCGCGTGTGAAGCGAGCGCCCGCCATGATCTCCTCACGCCTCCTCGTCCCTTCGTTCCTGATCGTGGCCGCCGCGCTCAGCGGGTGCACGGCCGACCAGTCCCGGGCGACGACCGTCGTACAGCCGGGGCGGCCCGGCGAGAGCGGCCGGGTGGTGCCGCTGGACGAGATCCAGCAGCCCGACACCGGCTACACCGAGGCGGACGTGCGGTTCATGCAGGGGATGATCCGCCACCACGCCCAGGCGCTGGAGATGACCGGCCTGGTCGCCGGGCGTACGCAGAGCACGAACCTGCCGCGGCTGGCCAAGCGCATCGAGGTCTCCCAGCGGGACGAGATCGATCTGATGGCGCGCTGGCTCAGCAAGCGCATGGAGCAGGTGCCCAGCGTGGACTCCGGCGGCGGGCACGGGAGCGGTCACGGGAGCGGGGGCGGCGGGCTCATGCCGGGCATGCTCACCGAGGCCCAGCTCGCCGAGCTCAGGGCGGCCAAGGGCGAGCGGTTCGACCGGCTCTTCTACCAGTACATGATCCAGCACCACACGGGCGCGCTGACGATGGTGGAGCGCCTGTACGCCGAGCGGGGCGGCCTGGAGCCGGAGATCGACCAGTTCGCCACCCACGTCGACTCCGACCAGCGCATCGAGATCGCCCGCATGCAGCAGCTCCTCACCCGCCTCTGACAGTGACGATGGCTCCGGTGCTCCGGCCCCGGCGCGCGGTCGTGCGCGTTCCCTCGTGACGGCAGTGGGGGTCGCCTCGTAGGATTCCCGTGTCTCCGAGTGCGTCCCGCGACACGTCTTCCTCCACTGGAGCGTTCATGCCAGGACCCAGGCGCCACCCGTGTGATCTCCCGTCCTCACCCCTCCCCCTCCCGACGCCCGGGGAAGGCGACTCGTGACGGCGCGCCCGCCGCGCGGAGCCGGCTCCCCCCGCGTGCTCATCGCGGGCGCCGGCATCGCCGGGCTGACCGCGGCCCTGAGCCTGCACGCCGCCGGCATCACCGACGTGACCGTGCACGAGGCGGCGGCGGAGCTGCACCCGCTCGGCGTCGGCATCAACATCCTCCCGCACGCCATCCGGGAGCTGATCGAGCTGGGCCTGGGCGACCGGCTGGCCGCGATCGGCGTGGCGACCGCCGACCTGACCTTCCTCACCCCGCGCGGGCAGCGCATCTGGTCCGAGCCGCGCGGCCTGGCCGCCGGCTACCGGTGGCCCCAGTACTCGATCCACCGGGGCCGGTTGCAGATGATGCTGCTGGAGGCGGTACGCGAGCGCCTCGGCCCCGGAGCGGTCGTGCTGGGCTCCCCCGTCACGGGCCTAGACCACGACGCCGACCTGCTCATCGGCGCCGACGGCATCCGGTCCGCCGTCCGCCGGGCGCTGTTCCCCGGCGAGGGCGAGCCGCTGCCCGGCGGTGACGTGTTGTGGCGCGGCACGACGTACACCAAGCCGTTCATGACCGGCAGGTCCATGCTCATGGTCGGCGACAGCACCCAGAAGCTCGTCATCTACCCCATCGCGCCGCCCTCCGGCGACGGCGTCCAGCTCGTCAACTGGGCCGTCCAGCGGCGGGCGGACGTCGAGGGCGTGACCACGGGCGACTGGAACCGGCCCGTCGACGTGGCGAAGGTCCTCCCCCACGTGCGGGGCTGGCACTGCGACGAGCTGGACCTGCCCGCGCTCGTCGCGTCGGCGGAGCAGGTGCTCGAATACCCGCTCGTCGATCGTGACCCCTTGCCGCGCTGGTCGACGGAGACGGTGACGCTGATGGGCGACGCGGCGCACCCGATGTATCCGACGGGCTCCAACGGCGGCACCCAGGCGATCATCGACGCCCGCGTCCTGGCCTACGCGCTGGCGAACGGTCTCGGCCTGGAGTTCTACGAGGAGCAGCGGCGACCGCTGACGAACAACGTGGTGCTGGCCAACCGCGGCGACGGGCCCGAGGTCATCCTGCGGCTGACGCACGAGCGCGCCCCCGGCGGTTTCGCCGACATCGAGGACGTCATGCCGCTGGCCGAGCGCGAGGAGATCGCGCTGCGGTACAAGAAGCTGGCCGGGTTCGAGCCCGCCACGCTCAACGCGCGCCGGAGCTGGTCGGTGGGCCCGCGGACGCCGGCGGACGCCTCAACGCCCCGGGACGGCGGGAGGGCCCTCTCCCCCTGAGACGGCGGGGGCGCCCACCCGCTTCCGGGCGCCCGCCAAAAAATCTTGAGAAGATTTCGCGGCGTGTGTCGAATGGCCGTCTTCCCGTTCGCAGCGTAGGCGAGAGGGCCGGAGGAACCGGCGTCACCCTGAGGAGAACAGCATGCGTTACCTGGTCACCCTGAAGGTCACCGTCCAGCCCGAGGGTCCGCCGCCGGCGGACCTCATGGAGGCCATCGTCAAGCTCGGGCAGCAGGCCACCGAGTCCGGCGCCCTGCTCGACCAGAGCGGCCTGGCGCCCAGCGCGGAAGGGGCCAGGGTCGAGGTGTCCGGCGGGCGGCTGGCCGTCACCGACGGGCCGTTCGCCGAGGCCAAGGAGCTGATCAGCTACGCGATCTACGAGGTCAGGAGCAAGGAGGAGGCGGTGGAATGGGCCTCCCGGTTCGTCCGGCTGCACCGTGACCTGTGGCCCGGCTGGGAGGGCGAGGCCGACGTGCTGCGCCTGTTCGCCCCCGAGGACTTCGCCCCGCCCGCCTGATTCCGTTCCCCGTCCGGCCGCGCGACGCGTCGCGCGGCCGGATGTTGTATTCAGGACGCATGACGGTTGCCGATTCCCACCGGGCGGTGGAGGCGGTGTGGCGGATCGAGTCCGCCCGGGTCATCGCCGGCCTGGCCCGCATGGTGCACGACATCGGGCTGGCGGAGGAGCTCGCGCAGGACGCGCTGGTGGCCGCCCTCGAAGAGTGGCCGCGCAGGGGCGTACCCGACAATCCGGGCGCCTGGCTGATGCTGACCGCCAAGCACCGCGCCATCGACCAGTTCCGCCGCCGCGACACCTACGAGCGCAAGCTCCAGGAGGTGGGACGCGACCTGGAGCTGCGCCAGGATGCGGCGGCGGACGACCTCGACGACGCGCTGGACGACCCCATCGGCGACGACCTGCTGCGGCTGATCTTCACCATCTGCCACCCCGTGCTGCCGGCGGAGGGCCGGCTCGCCCTCGCGCTGCGCCTCCTGGGCGGCCTGACCACCGAGGAGATCGCGCGGGCCTTCCTCGTCCCCGAGCCGACCGTCGGCCAGCGCATCTTCCGCGCCAAGCGCACCCTCGCCGACAAGCGGGTCAGGATCGAGCTGCCGCCGCCCGCCGAGCTGCCCGCGCGGCTCGCCTCCGTGCTGGAGATCATCTATCTGATCTTCAACGAGGGGTACGCCGCCACGTCGGGCGACGACTGGGCCCGGCCGTCGTTGTGCCAGGAGGCCATGCGGCTGGGCCGGATCCTGGCCGGGCTCATGCCGGACGAGCCGGAGGTGCACGGGCTCCTGGCGCTCATGGAGATCCAGGCGTCCCGCATCCCGGCCAGGACCGCCCGCGACGGCAGCCCCGTCCTGCTGCTCGACCAGGACCGCAGCCGGTGGGACCGGCTGCTCGTCCGCCGCGGGCTGGCCGCGCTGGGGCGCGCCGAGGAGCTGGGGACGCTGGGCCCGTACGGTCTGCAGGCCGCCATCGCCGCCTGCCACGCCCGCGCCCTGACCGCGGAGGCGACCGACTGGGAGCGGATGGCCGCGCTGTACCGCCTGCTCGCGCACGTCGCCCCGTCACCGGTCGTCGAGCTGAACCGCGCGGTCGCCGTCGGCATGGCCCACGGCCCCGCCCGGGGGCTGGAGATCGCCGACGCCCTGCGGGACGAGCGGGCGCTGCGCGGTTACCCGCTGCTGCCCGCCGTCCGCGGCGACCTGCTGGCCCGGCTGGGCCGGGACGAGGAGGCGGCGGCGGAGTTCGCCCGCGCCGCCGAGCTGACCCGCAACGAACGCGAGCGCGCCCTCTTCCACGCCCGCGCCACCGCCCTCCTCCCGCAGGACGCCCCACGGGCGTGACCCGGGGCACGGGTCCCGTCGCGGGTGCGCCCGGGGAGCGGGCGACGAGCGCGCACACGCAGGTGGCCGGCTTCGCGGCGGAGGTCGCCGAGTGGGCCGACGCCCGGGGCGAGCTGGCGGTGGTGGCCGAGCTGGCGAGCCGGCGCGGCGACTCCGTGCTCGTCCGCCAGGCCCGCCGCCTGCACGCCCGCCTCACGACACCGGCCACCGCCTGAAGAGTGCCAGGCGCCGGTCGTGCGGGTTTGCGTTCGAGCGCGCTCCAAGGCCTAGCGTCACCGTCATGACGACACAGACCTGGATCATCACCGGCGCCTCCCGCGGTCTCGGACGCGCCCTGGCCGAATCGGCGCTCGCGGCGGGCGACCGCGTGGTGGCGGCGGTGCGCCGCCCCGAGAGCGTGGCCGACCTGCGGGACGCCTACCCCGACGACTGCATGGTCGCGGAGTTCGACGTCCGGGACGTCACGGCGGCCGCGGGCCTCGTACGCGACACCCTCGATCGCTTCGGCGGCCTCGACGTCCTCGTCAACAACGCGGGCCGGGCCGTGGTCGGCGCGGTGGAGGAGGTCGGCGACGCGCAGCTGCGCGAGCTGATGGACCTGCACCTGTTCGGCCCCGCCGCGCTCGTGCGCGCCGCGCTGCCCGCGATGCGCGCACGGGGCGCCGGGACGATCGTGCAGATGAGCAGCCAGGGCGGGCGCATGTCGTTCCCCGGCGTATCGGCCTACTCGGCGTCGAAATTCGCCCTGGAGGGCTGGTCGGAGGCGCTGGCCGGGGAGGTCGCGCCGTTCGGGATCCGGGTCATGATCGTCGAGCCCAGCCGGTTCCGGACCGGCTTCAACGCCGCCGACGTGCTGGAGTTCACCGAGGTGTCCGAGGTCTACCGTGACGTGCTCGCCCGCGTGCGCGCTGACATGGCCGGGACCGACGGCCGCCAGGAAGGCGACCCGGCCCGCGCCGCCGAGATCATCGTCTCCCTCGCGCACGCCGATGAGGTGCCGTTGCGGCTGCCGCTCGGGCGCGAGGCGGTCGAGCGCATCTCGGGCGTCCACCGGCGTGGCCTGGAGGAGATCGAGCGGTGGGCCGAGACCGCCCGCGGCGCCGACTTCGCAGGTGTCCCCGCATCGGTGCGTCCGATCTAGGCTGATTGTCATGACCACCGACGACCTGATGGCCAGGGCGCTCGAATCGCTCGGCGCCGACGGCCCGCTGTCGGTCGAGGCGATCCACCGCCTCGCCGACGTGGCCGACGTGCCCGAGGCGATGACGATCGCCGAGGTCGCCGACCTGCTCGACATCTCGCCCCACACGCTGCGCTACTACGAGCGGGCCGGGCTGATCGAGGTGGCCCGCGACGGCAACGGCCACCGCGTCTATGACACCCACGCGGTGCGGCGCCTGGTGTTCCTCACCCGGATGCGGCTGTCCGGGATGCCGATGCGCGACCTCCAGCACTACGTCTCGCTCGTCGACGACGGTGAGCGGACGGTTCCCGAGCGGCTCGACATCCTGCTCGAACATCGCGACACCGTACGCCGCCAGCTCCGCGAGCTGACCCTCTCCCTGGCGGCGATCGAATACAAGATCGCCACCTACGGTGGCCGGACCGGACCGGACGCCGAGCTGTCCGTGCGCCGCGCCCGCTAGCCGGGGCCGCACCGCAGCCGGGCCTGCTCCTTCATGGGGCCCGCGTAGTACAGAGGGTGGAGGCGGCTGGGCGGCCGATGCGCGGCCGGCGTCGGCGGCGAGCCGTCGGTCACTCCGTGGCCGGGTCGGGCGGGCCGGCGGACAGCCGCCGCGCGTGCGCCCGGTTCACCTCGGCCAATCGACCCAGCAGGCGGACGAAGCCCCGCAGCTCGGCGTCGGGAACGTCGTCCAGCACGGCGATGGCGTCCGCGCGGACCCGCTCCCAGGTGGCGGCCCGCAGCTCCGCGTGACCGTCCGACAGGCCGATCACCTGGGACCGGCGGTCGGTGGCGCTCTGCCGCCTGACCGCGTACCCCGCCGCCACGAGCCGGTCGACGACCTTGGTGATGGCCGCCGGGCTGAGGTTGCTCAGCCCGGCGAGGCGCTGGGCGCGCAGCTCCCCCTCGCGCTGCAGGATCTCCAGGCAGCGCAGGTCGTTGTGGTTGAGACCGTAACGTCCCGCCACCGACTCCAGCAGGGCGCCGTGCGCGGCGTGCAGCTCGCGGACCGCGTCCAACGCCTCGGCCGCGCCATCGTTCTCCTGGGAACCCGCGCTGCTCGCCATGCCCACCTTCAGTTTCCGTCGTGTACCTTTCACGATGTGAAACACTTTATCGCACAGGGAAACTGGTCGGCCGTCGCCGCGGCGCTGTACGGGTTATGGGGATTGCTGCACCTGGGGCTGGGGGCGGCCATGATCGTGGCGGGCGTGTCGGGTGGCCCTCCGGCGGGTGAGGCCGCCGCCGAGAGCCTGATGTTCTTCGTGTGCGCCGCCGTCTTCGGGGTCCAGGCCATCACCGTCGCCCTGACCATGAACCGGCTCAACAGCCGCCGCGGCTACTGGCTCAACCTGGTCACGCTCGGCGTCGTCGACGTCGCGTTCCTGGCGCTGATGGTCCGGCCCGGCCACGTCGATCCGGTGGGCGGGGCGTCCGGGCCGCTGATCTGGCTCCTCGCGGCCGTCGCCTCCACGGTCGCGCTGCGCCGCGAGCCCGTCTCCGCGTAACGCCGTCCGGCGCGGCGACTCGGACCGGCAGGGCGATTCCGGCCGGCAGGGCGATTCCGGCCGGCAGGGCGATTCCGGCCGGCAGGGCGATTCCGGCCGGTGGGGCGATTCCGGCCGCGTGCTCAGCTCGCCGTGCCCATGATGTCCTCGGCTTCGCGCACCACGGCGTCCAGCGGCACGTCGGCCACCCAGGACGGGTCGTGCTCGCACCGCTCGACGTCCAGGTCGAGCCCGCTCGCGCCGCAGACCGGGCAGGCGGCGGTCCAGGAGATCAGGGGCCGGTGCCGGTGGCGGGTGAGCGGGCCGGCGTTGATGAGGTTGCCGCACCAGTAGATGACCACGGTGGCGGTGCCCACGGCCGCGGCGAGGTGACGCGGGCCGGTGTCGTTGGAGATCAGGAGATCGCAGCGGGCGTACAGGGCCGCCAGCCCGCCGATGCTCAGCGCGCCCACCACCGGCAGGGCGGGCGACCGCATCGCGCCCGCCACCCTGGCCACCAGGTCCCGCTCCGCCTCGGAGCCGGTGATCACGACGGGGCGGCCGAGCCGGTCCGCGGCGGCGGCGAAGCTCTCCGGCGGCCACTGCCTGCGCCGGTCGGTGGCGCCCGGATGCAGCGCCACCAGCCCGGCGGGCAGCTCCCCCAGCGCCGCCAGCTCCGCCTCGTCGCGCGCGGTCAGCGCCACGGACGGCTCCACCCGGTCGGTACGCCCGCCGACCAGCGCCGCCGCCTCCAGGTAACGCAGGACCTCGTGCTGGAAGTACGAATACCGCACCCACCGGTCGAGCGGCTCCGCCTCCGGAGTGCGCAGCCCCACGGTCAGCCCCGCGCCGAGCGCGCGCACGAAGGGGTTGGAGTACCGTCCGCCACCGTGGATCTGCACGGCCAGGTCGAACCGGCGCTCCCGCAGCCGCGCCAGCAGCCCGGCGGGGGCCTCGTGCCCGCCCTCCGACGTGGACACGCCGGTGATCGGCGGCAGCACGATCACCTCGTCCACCGGCCCGGGCCGGCCCTCCAGGAAGGCGGCGTGCCACTCCCTGCCGAGCAGCGTGAGCGTGGCGTCGGGGTACGCGTTCTTGATCGCCTCCAGGGCGGGCAGTGCCAGCACGAAGTCGCCGAGCGCGTTGGCACGCAGCGCCGCGATCCGCCGCACGCCGCCGACGATCCCGCTCACCCCCATGACCGCTCCACGACACCCCGCCGGGACCGGCGACGCGCGCTCCGCCCCCAGAGGACGAACCCGTGAAGGGCAAGCAGGTGGCGCGTCTCGGGAGCGTATGGGTCGAGCACGGTCGAGGGGTACCCCGCCACCGGGCGCCAAAACCGTGGCCGACCTCCCGGCGATCGTCCTGACCTGCGGATACGCTCGGTCCTGTGCCCGCTCACCCGGACCCGCCCACCCTGCTCGTGCTGCGCGCCCTCAACTTCGGGGACCTGCTGGTCGCCGTCCCCGCGCTGCGGGCGCTCCGCCGTCACCACGCCGGGCACCGGCTGCTCCTGGCCACCAACCCCGCGCTGGGCCCCATCGCCGCGCTCACCGGCGCCGTCGACGCGATCGTGCCGCACCGTGACCTCAGCCCGCCGCCGGTCCACGCCCCGGAGATCGCCGTCGACCTGCACGGGGTGCTGCCCCACAGCGTACGGGCGCTCCTCGCCACCCGCCCCGGCCGCCTGACCGCGTTCGCCTGCCCCGAGGCCGGCCACACCCACGGCCCCGCCCCGCACGTCACCACCCCCCGCAAGCCCGCCTGGGACCTCACGACCTCCCGCGAGCCTGCCCCGGACATCACCACGCCCCACGAGCCTGCCCCGGACATCACCACGCCCCGCGAGC
Source organism: Nonomuraea candida (assembly GCF_000725485.1). Classification (GTDB taxonomy): domain Bacteria; phylum Actinomycetota; class Actinomycetes; order Streptosporangiales; family Streptosporangiaceae; genus Nonomuraea; species Nonomuraea candida. Next base: position 36,473 of record NZ_JOAG01000054.1, read on the forward strand.
CAGACCCGTCATCCCGATCGGCCGCCTTCCCGGCTCCCGGGCCTGTCGGCTCCGACGGCCTCCAGGAGCCGGAGCACGAGGTGGCCCGGTGGTGTCGCCTGGTCCGGTGGGCCGGGGCGGAACCGGACGAAGCCGACCTGCTGCTCGCCCCGCCGCCGCTCTCCAGCCCGAGGCCGGGAGCCACGATCGTGCATCCCGGCGCCGCGCACGGCAGCAAGCGCTGGCCGGCGGCCCGGTTCGCCGCCGTCGCCCGGACACTCGCCGCGGGCGGGCACGACGTGGTGGTCACGGGGTCACCGGCCGAACGCGACCTGGCCGCCCGGGTGACCGCGGCCGCCGGCCTGCCGGGCGGCGCGTGCCTGGCCGGCCGGACCACGCTCGACGAGCTGATCGCGCTCGTGCACGGGGCCGCGCTCGTGGTCAGCGGCGACACCGGCGTCGCCCACCTGGCCAGCGCCTACGAACGGCCTTCCGTGGTGCTGTTCGGCCCCGCGTCGCCCCGGATCTGGGGCCCTCCGCGCAAGCCCGTGCACGCCGCTCTCTGGCACGGCACGGGTGAACGCGAGGTGCTGACGCACGTCCCCGACCCGGCGCTGCTCGCGATCACGCCCGAGGAGGTGCTGGCGGCGGTCGCCACCGTCCTGGCCGCCCACGACGGCGGGCCGGACCGCCCCCGAACCTGACTCCGCCGTCCCGCGCAAATGTGACGACGGGTCAGCCCGTCCGGGAATCCGGCTCGCCCGTCCCTTGTCACGCGACGGCTGGGCCGGGGGCCGTCAGCGAGCCTGGCCCGGCCGGCGGAAGGTCACTTCGGACGGTCGTCGTCGCCCTGGTCCGGGGCGGTGAGATCCTCGGCGGTCCGGCCGGAGCGCCGCAGCGCTTCTTCCATGGCCGCCTGGCCGGCATGCCGCGGCTCGTTCCCGGCCCGCTCGCCCCTTTCGCCGGCTCGGGCCGCGTCGAGCAGCGGCTTGGTGTCGGTCTTGGCCTCGTTCTCATCAGGACTGCTCATGGGCCTCCGGCTACCCCCGGCATCGCCCTCCGAACACACCTCCCACCAGCCGGGCCCGGACGCTCCCGCCGGCAGCGGTCACACAAGGCGTGACTTCCCCCTGGCGCAACGCAGTGTGATGTACGACACTCTCTCTAGAACGCTGTTCCAGAACCGTGTTCTGGGGGCTTCCACACCCGAGGCACCATCCGGGGGCACCTACCGCGGAGGAGAAAGTCATGGTGAAAGCCGTCACCCGCGAACGCCGCCGGCTCGGGTCCCCGCCGCCCGGCGGAATCAGCCCGACCGATCCCAACCCCTTCGGCTGGGGGCCGTTCGTCGTCCTGTTCGTCGTCGGCATGGTCGATCGCATCGAAGCCAACCTGATGGCCGGCGTGCTGCCGCTGATCCAGGCCGAATGGGGCTTCAGCGACACCGCGGCCGGCTCCATCCCCACCGCCGCCGCGCTGGCCGCCGCCCTCGTCGCGCTGCCCGCCGGCTACCTCGCCGACCGGTACAGCCGTACCAGAATCATCGCCGTCGTGGTGCTCTGCTGGGCCCTGGCCACCCTCGGCTCGGGCCTGGCCGCCGGGTTCGCCGTCTTCTACCTCATGCGGGTCCTGCTCGCCGCCGCCGAGAACATCGACAACCCCGCCGTCGGCAGCCTGCTCGCCGACTTCTACCCCGCCGCGACCCGCATGCAGGTGTACGGCTGGACGCGCATGACCACCTACCTCGGCGGCGTCGGCACCCTGCTGGGCGGCGTCATCGGGCAGGCGTTCGGCTGGCGGGCGGCGTTCCTGCTGATGACGATCCCGGGAGCGCTGACCGCCATCCTCGTCTGGCGGCTGCGCGAGCCGCAGCGCGGCCAGATCGACAAGATCATGGCCACCACCACCGACACCACCACCGACACCACCGCCGCCGCCGACGCGTCCGCCAACGCCTCCCCCACCGCCGCCACCGTGCCACGGCAGGCTCCGCCCCCGGACGCCACGGAAGCGCCGCAGGCCGGCCCGCCCGCGCCCACGCCCACGGCCACGCCCATGCCCATCCCGGGGGACAGCGGGAAGCCGCCCTTCTGGCCGCAGGTGCGGCAGGTGCTGGCCATCCGCACCCTCGTCCTCGTCTCCCTCGGCGTGATGATCCTCACCCTTGGCCTCGGCGGCGTCTACTTCTGGCTGCCGTCCCTCATGGTGCGCGTCTTCGGCATGGAGACCGGCGTGGCCAGCAGCATCAGCGGCGGCGTCACCATCGTCGGCGTGCTGGCCGGCACCACGATCGGCTCCTACCTCGGCAAGCACCTGCACGGCCGGGTTCAGGGCGGCCGGCTGCTCGTCGGCGGCTCCGGCATCGCCATCGGCTCGACGCTGCTCGGCGTCGCTCTGCTGATGAGCTCTCCGGTGGCGCTGGTGATCCTCGTGCTGTCGGCCGTCACGATCTCCGCCACCGCGATCCCCACGTGCACGGCCTGCATCGCCGACGTGGTCGCGGCCAGGTCACGCGGCGTCGGCTTCGCCGTCCTGCAGTTCCTGCTGACGGTCGGCGTCGCCTTCGGCCCCCTCATCGTCGGCATGACCTCCGACGCCACCGGCTCCCTCCTCGTGGCCATGTACGCGCTGATCGTGCCCATGGTCCTCGGCGGCCTGGTGGTGCTGGCCTCCCGCGGCTCGTACGAGCGGGAGGCGGCCCGCGTCCTCCACGACGCCCGCGCCTCCTGACCCCCCGCGGCTCCTGACCCCCGCTCCGCCGGCCCGCCACCGCCGCCCGCTGCCGCCCCGGCTGACAGCGAAAGCCGATCACCGCAGGATGCCGATGCAATGCTTTTTTGGGGAAACTCCGATGTCCCGCCTCACGTCCTCCGGCATGGGCGGGACTGGTGGTGCTCTATTCTCTGAGCGTGCCTCGGCTCCCGTCCGTGCGCCGATCCGCCGCGAACACCGCCCACGTCCGAACCTCGCGAGCCGTGGCGGCGGGCGTGCAGCAGATCAGGCGTTTCGCAGAGCTTCTGCGCGATCATCCGCCTTTTCGGTGGTCGTGGATGGGCTCGACCGTCTCGATGCTCGGCAGCCGGATGGTCGGCGTCACCTATCCCCTCCTGGCCTTCACCCTGACCGAGTCACCCGCCTGGATCGGCGGGGTGATGTTCGCCTCGACGGTGCCCGGCCTGCTCTGGTACATCCCGGCCGGGGCGATCACCGACCGGCTCGGCCCGCGCCGGGTGATGGTGTGCAGCGAGTCCGCCCGCGTGCTGCTGATGACGGTGCTCTGCGCCGAGATCGCGCTGGGCACGCTGGAGATCTCCCATCTGGTCGTCATCGCCCTGCTGGAGGGCGCCCTGTCGGTCAGCTCCTCGGTCGCCGAGACCGCGCTGATCCCGACCACCGTCGAGCCCGGCACGGTCGAGACCGCCCTGGCCATGCACGAGACCTCCGTGCACGGCATGGTGCTGGCCGGCCGGCCGCTGGGCGGGCTGCTGTTCGGGCTCAAGCCGATCGTCCCCTTCGTGGCCAACGCGCTCATGTTCTTCTCGGCCGCCGCCCTGCTCGCCCGGCTGCGGCCGGACGACGGCGGCAGGGGCCGGCGGCGGGTGCCGCTGCTGCGTGACATGCGGGCGGGCCTGGGCGAGCTGTGGCACCACCGTTTCCTCAGGTCGGCCACGCTCATCACCGCCTTCACCAACCTCATGGTCCAGGGCCTGATCGTGGTGTTCCTGTCGGAGGCGGCCGAGCAGGGGCTGCCCTCGGCCCTGGCCGGCGTGATCCTGGCCTTCTCCGGCGTGGGCGGGATCATCGGGGCGTTCATCTCGCCCCAGCGCCAGCGCATCTCCCGGCGCATCGAGGAGAAGGCGTCCCGGCGCGAGTGGGCGGCCTCGCTGGTGGGCTGGCTGGGGCTGGCCCACCGCCAGCGCTCCATGATGCTGGTGCACCTGTGGGCGTGCGCGGCCGCGCTCGCCCTGCCGCTGGCGCTGGCCCAGGTGTCCTTCTCCTTCGCGCTGGCGCTGCTGGTCGTCGGGCTCGCCGGCGGCCTGAGCAACGTCACCCTGCGCACGGTGCTGAGCCGGGTGCCCGCCGACCGGGTCGCCCGGGTGGTCGGGGTGTCCCGCCTGGGCAGCTACAGCGCGGTGGCGATCGGGCCGCTGCTGGCCACCCTGCTGGTCGGCCGGGTGGAGTCGTACGTGGCGCTGCTCGTCCTGGGCACGCCCATGTTCCTGCTGGCCCTGGCGATGACCATGGTGGGCAGGTTCAGGAGCAGCCTGACCTCGGCGCCCGACCCGCAACGGGAGCCCGTCTCATAGCCGATCGATCAGGGCCGCGATGCGGCGCGCCGGCGTGCCGTACGCGCAGGCGCCCCGCCCGCTCGACGCCGCGGTGCGGGCGGGGCTGCTGCGACAGTGCGACGCGCGGTCGATCCCGTTGTCGGCCAGGGGGATCCTGATGTCCCGGTAGGCGGTGGTGAGGGCCGGACGGCCGCCGCCGTCGAGGGTGAAGTCGCCGAAGACCTTGGTCACCCCGCCGAGGGCGAGGTGGAAGTGGCTCTGCTCGCCTCCGGCCGCGCCCTTGATGCGGATGAGGAGATGGGTGTACGCGGACAGGTTCGTGTGGACGTCGCTGCCGAACCAGCCGCAGTCGGCGTACCGCAGGCTGAGCGCCCCGCCGGAGACGGCGCCCGAGCGTAGGTGGGCGTGATGACCAGGACGGTGCTCATGATCGCTCCTCAGCTCGCGTGCCGATAGTCCGGCCAGGTGGTCGTCCACGGGGCCAGCGGCCCCGAGCAGACCGTCAGGGGCAGGCCCTGCTCCTCGTTCACGACGCCGGTGCCGTGGTCGATGGTCCCGGCGGGCTCACAGTGCGCGAAGCGTTCCCGCAGGCGGTGCGGCGGCAGCCCCACGGCGACCACGGCCCGCGCCGTCTCCGGCGGCGGTCCCTGGTACCACAGCTCGTTGTGCCCGCTGTGGACGGGGATGTGCGGCGCGAACCGGTCCAGCGCGCCGGCCTCGCCGTAGTTCGAGGTGAGCACGACCGCGCCCGGCGGCAGCGTCCGGTGCACCGCTGCCACCTGGGAGACGAAGCGCGGCCAGCCCACCGACTCCCTGGACACCTCGTTGGGCGAGTACGTGAGCGCCGGCAGCGGCAGCAGGGGCAGCGCCACGGCGATCCCGACGGTCGAGGCGCCGAGCAGCCCGCCCCACACCGCCCGCCGCCGGGCGGCGCGGCGCTCCATCCAGGCGGTGACGGGCACGCAGCCGGCCACGAAGGCGAAGACCAGGCTGCCCGCCACGTAGTCGGCCCGCCCGCCCGACACCCAGCCGAGCAGGATCGTCACCAGGGCCGCGATCGCCAGCGACCGGGTCTCCCGCCGCCGGTACAACCAGCGCCACCCGGCCACGGCGATGGCGAACGCCCCCATGCTGAGCAGCGCCACCAGCATCGGCAGGAACATGACGCGGTTCAGCGGCTCGCTGAGCACGGAGGCCATGGTGAGCTGCGGCCAGCCGTTGACGGCCTGGTAGAGCACGTTCGGCGCGGCGATCACGGCGGCCAGGAGCGCGCCGGACCAGAACCACCGGTCGGCGAAGACGGCGCGCGGCCCCTTCACCGCCAGGCCGGCGGTGATGAGCAGGCCGGTGGCCAGCCCGGTGACCAGCAGCACGATGAGGTGCTTGTTGAACGTGGCGGCCCCGGCGACCGCGCCGGCCGCCACCCACCACCGCCCGTCGCCGCGCAGCAGCGCCCGCACCGCGCACAGCAGGCAGGCCGTCCAGAACACGAAGTCGGCCGACTGGGTCAGCAGGGTGTGCCCGGCGAGCAGGGGGAACATCCCGGTGCCGAGGCCGGCGGCGGCGAGCGTCTGCGCGCCCGCCCGGCCGCCCAGCTCCCGCGTGATCGCGGCGCCGAGCAGGATCAGCGCCGCCGTGCACAGCGCGGGGACGACCCGCAGGCCGACGATGGTGTCCCCGAACAGCTCCGTGGACAGCCGGGCCAGGAGCGGGGTGAGCGGGGGCTGGTCGAAGTACCCCCAGGCGGGGGTCTGGCCGAGCAGGCGGAAGTAGAGCTCGTCGCGGTGGTAGCCGTACCACGGGCTCATCGTCATCAGGGTGACCACGACGGCGCCCGCGATGGGGGCGACCGTGCGCCAGGCGAACGCCGGCGGCGCGGGGGCGGTGGCCGGAGCGTGGGGGGTCTGGAGAAGCATGCCTCCACGGTTTCCGACGGCCCCCCGGCCTGTCGTCTGGCCGGGAGCAGAACGTGGGGTCAGCCCCCGGGCATAGCCGGCGGCTCCCCCGGGCGGACCACGCCGTGGTCGAAGGCGAAGACGACCGCCGCCGCGCGGTCGCGCACCGCCAGTTTCGTGAAGATCCGGCCGACGTGGGTCTTGATCGTGCCCTCGCCGACCACGAGCCGCCGGGCGATCTCGGCGTTGGTGAGCCCGCGTCCGACGAGCCGGAGCACGTCGAGCTCGCGGGAGGTGAGGTCGCCGAGCCTGCGGACGGCGTCGGGGTCGGTCACCGGGTCGTTGCGGTAACGCCGCAGGACCCGCCCGCAGACGCCGGGGTCGAGCCAGCCGTCGCCCGCCGCGACCGCGCGCACGGCCCGCTGGATGTCCTCGGCCGGGGCGTCCTTGAGGCAGAACCCCGACGCGCCGGCCCGCAGCGCCGCGGCGAGCACGGCGTCCTCCCCGAACGTGGTCAGCACCAGGACGCGGGTCGCCGGATCAGCGGCCAGCAGGGCGCGGGTGGCCTCGACGCCGTCCATGTGCGGCATGCGGATGTCCATGACCACCGCGTCGGGCCGCACGCGCGCCACCTCCGCCAGCGCGGCCCGGCCGTCGGCCGCCTCACCGGCCACGTCGAACCCGTACGGCTCGCGCAGGATCGTGCGCAGTCCCGCCCTGGCCAGCTCCTGGTCGTCGACCAGCACCACCGAGATCATGCGGGCAGCTCCGCCCGGACGACCCAGTCGTCGCCCTCGGGGCCGGCGGTGACGTGGCCGCCGACCATGCGCACCCGGTCGGCCATCGCGCGAAGTCCCATGCCGCCATTGTGGCGCGGCGGGCGGCCGGGCAGGGGGTTGGTGACGGTGGCGTGCACGGCGCCCTCCTCGGAGACGCGCAGCCGCACCGCGACGGGGCAGCGGGGGGCGTGGCGGCTGGCGTTGGCCAGCGCCTCCTGGACCAGCCGGTAGAGCACCATGCCGGTCGTCGGGCCGACCACCGGCAGCTCGCCCTCGACGCTCGACTCCAGCTCCAGGCCCGCCGTGCGGTATTCGTCGAACAGCTCGCGCAGCCGGGGCGCGGTGGGCTGCGGGGCGACCACGGCGGAGCCCGCGCCCTCCTCCTCGGCCAGCACCCGCACCACCTTGCGCAGCTCGGCCATGCTCTGCCTGGCCAGGCGCTCGGCCTCGGCGATCCCCGCCGCCGCCTCCTTCGGGTCGTGTTCGAGCGCCAGGCGCACGCCGCCCAGGTGCAGCACGGTCACGGCGAGCGTGTGGGCGACGATGTCGTGCAGGTCGGCGGCCAGGCGCTGCCGCTCGGCCAGGGCCGCCGCGGCGGTGGCGGCGCTCTCCGCCCGGTGCAGCCGCTCGCTCACCTCGGTGCGGTAGCGGGCGGCCCAGGTGCCCCAGAAGACGAGCGTGACGGCGGCCATCCAGTTGGGCCAGCCGGGGTCGGGCGAGGTGAACGCGGCCGCGACCACCACGGCGAGCGAGGCGAGCCACATGGCGATGCCCGGCCACAGCCGCAGGGTCAGCGCGGCGAACGCGATGGAGAGCACCAGCACGAACCAGCCGACGCTGTTGACGGCGAGCCCGGTCAGCGCCGCTATGGCCGCGGGCGCCAGCAGCCCGGCCACCTCGGCGGCCCGGCCCGGCGTGGTGCGCACGATGACGAGACCGAGCACGAACAAGGCGCCCCCACCGGCGAACGGCCAGGCGCAGCCACAGCCACGCATGATCGCCTGCGCCCACGACAGCCCCACGAGCAGCGCCAGCAGGCCGAGGTCAACCGGCGGGAGGTCAGCACCCGCCCATCGTAGGAACAGGGGCGTTGCGTCCGCATCCACCCGTGGTGATACCCGAGGTCCCCCTACGGTCGGACGCCGCGAAGGCTCGGCGATCACCAGCCGCCGCCGCGAAGGCTCGGCGATCACCAGCCGCCGCCGCGAAGGCTCGGCGATCACCAGTCGCCGCTGTGGAGCTGGCCGCGTACCGCGCCGCCGGGGAACTGGGCGTTGTGCAGGTTGGCGTACCAGTTGCGGGGGTTGTTCCAGATGCGGCGGGCCACGGCGGCCGACGTCGTGGTGCTGCCCGCCAGGCCGGTGACGCCGGCCGGCAGGCCGCCCTTGGCCTCGAAGAAGGGCACGACGACGGGCCCGTTCTTGCCCTTCGGGGCGCGGTGGATGTGCGCGGCGGTCGGCGCGGCGATCCGCTTCCAGGCGGCGGCGAACCAGACCCGCCGGCCCTCCGGCTGCACCAGCCAGGCGGCGCGGCCGTCGGCGTCGCCGACCTTCGTGCCGGGCGCGCGGACCTCCTGCCGCCCGTCGGCCTGCGTGGTCAGGGTGCGGCCGAACCCGTGCGCGAGCACCGACTCCATGGACACCGGCCGGACCCGGTGCAGCTGCGCCCGCACGGCGCCGCCGCCGAACTCGGCGTTGTGCAGATTGGCGTACCAGTTCTGCGGGTTGCCGAGGATGCGGCCGAGCAGGCCGCGGTCCTTGACGATGACCGTGCCCTTGACGGCGTGGAGCTGGGCGGGCAGCGCCTTGGCGAAGAACGGGATCTTCACCTCGCCGTTCCGGCCCGCCGCGCCCCGGTGGATGTGGAACCCGCTGGGCGCCTTCACCCCGTGCCACCGCACCGCGTAGTCCACCCGCTGCCCGTGGACGCGGAAGACGGCCAGCGCGCCGCCGTCCTTGTCGCCGACCTTCGCACCGGGGACGGGGACCTCGTTCGCGCCCGTCAGAGAGGCGGCCAGATAGACGGGGGTGGCGCCCGACCGCGCGGCGGCCGGGGTGACGGAGGTGGCGATCAGAGCCGTGGCGACGGCCAGGCCGGGAAGAGCGAGGGTGCGCTTGTTCATGGTCGGCCCTTTCGGTGCCTCTTCGGTGAGGCCGGATTGGTTGCTCCTGAGAGGTACGGGCCGCGTCATGAGCCGGGTTCAATCGGCCGGGCCGTCAGGCGAACGCGCTGATCCCGGTGATCGACTTGCCGACGATCAGGGTGTTCATCTCCCGGGAGCCCTCGAACGAGTAGACGCCCTCCGCGTCGGCGAAGAGCTTGGCGATCTCGTGCTCCAGCACGATGCCGTTGCCCCCGAACAGCTCCCTGGCCCAGGCCACCACCTCGCGCATGCGGGTGGTGGTGACGGCCTTGGCCAGCGCCGCCTGCTGCGCGGTGGCGCGGCCCGCGGCGACGAGCTGGTTGAGCCGGACGGCCATGCCGAACATCGCGGTGACGTTGCCGACCATCTTGACCAGCAGGTCCTGGACCATCTGGTAGGAGGCGATGGGCTTGCCGAACTGGCGGCGGGTGACGGCGTACTCGCGGGCCAGCTCGTAGGCGCGCATCGCGATGCCGAGCGCCTGCCAGGCCACGCCGCCACGGGTCTTGGCCAGGACCTTGGCGACGTCGCGGAAGCCGTTGACGCGCTGCAGCCGGTCGGACTCGGGCACGCGCACGCCGTCCAGCACGATGTCGGCGTTCTGCACCGTGCGCAGCGCGATCTTGCCCTCGATCTTGGCGGTGCTCAGGCCGGGCGTGCCGCGCTCGACCACGAAGCCCTTGACCTGGCCGTCGGCCACGTCGCGGGCCCACACGACGATGAGGTCGGCGAACGTGCCGTTGCCGATCCAGCGCTTGGCGCCGTCCAGCACCCAGGCGCCGCCCTCGCGGCGGGCGGTGGTGCGCATGCCGCCGGAGACGTCGGAGCCGCCCTCCGGCTCGGTGAGCGCGAACGCCCCGATCCTGCGCATCGCGGCCATGTCGGGGAGCCAGCGGCGGCGCTGCTCCTCGTCGCCGCCGCCGTGAATGCTGCCCATGGCCAGGCCGGTGTGCACGCCGGAGAACACGGTGAACGACGGGTCGACGCGGGTGAGCTCCAGCGTGAGGAAGCCGGAGAACAGCGGGCCGCGCTCCCGGCCGTCGCCGAACTCCGGGAAGGCGTATCCGGCCAGGCGCAGCTCGGCGAACTTCCCGATCGCCTCCATGGGGAAGCGCGAGCTCTCCCAGGCCGGGTTCACCAGCGGCTTGACCTCGCGTTCGAGGTAGTCGCGGACGGCCGCCAGCTCGGCGCGCTCGGCGGGGGCGAGCAGCTCCTGGAAGCCGAAGAAGTCGGGGTCGGTGTCAATGTGCCGGGGCATCGGCGTCTCCATCTGCTTGATCTGATCTCGGGGCGGGCGGGTGGCGTGCTCAGCTCGCGTCGCGGGCCCGGGCGAGCTCGGCGAGCACCTCGGCGGTGTGCTGGCCGGGGCGCGGGGCGTGGCGCCGCACGGAGGCCGGGGTGGCGGAGAAGCCCACCGGGACGCCGATCTGCCGGTACGCGCCCTCGGTCGGGTGCTCGGCCAGGTCGAGCAGGTGGCCGCCGCGTACGTAGTCGTCGTCCGCCGCCTCCTCCAGCCGCAGCACCGGCGCGACCGGGATGTTGTGCTTGGCGCAGACCTCCATCCACTCGGCGGTGGTCAGCGCCGGGGTGGCCGCCTCGATCATCCGGCTGATCTCCTCGCCGTGCCGGCGCATGTCCAGCGTGTCCCCGCTGACCAGCGGGTGCCCGGCGAGGTCGGGCCGCCCGGCGGCGGCGAACAGGTCGCGGCAGTTGCCCGGCGTGTACGGCACGATCATCGCCAGCCCGTCCCTGGTCGGCCGCGCCCGGTGCCCCTTGACCATGGACAGCGTGAACCCGGTGGGCCCCAGCGGCGGCTCGAACGTCCGCCCCTGCAGATGCTCGACCAGGTTGAAGGCGAGCAGCGTGTCGGCCATCGGCACCTCGACGAGCTGCCCCTGCCCGGTCGCGCGCTGGTGCACGAGCGCGGCCAGCACGGAGTAGGCGATGGTGAGCGCGGCGACCTTGTCGGCGAAGATGCTCGGCAGCACCACGGGCGCGCCGATGTCGCCGCTGCGCTCGGCCACGTCCACCAGGCCCGAGGCGGCCTGCACGGTCTCGTCGTAGGCCGCCAGCCCGGCCCGGTCGGAGTCCGGCCGGAACCCCTGGGCGTGCGCGTAGATCAGCGCCGGATGCGCCTCGGCCAGGCTCTCGTAGTCGAGCCCCAGCCGGCGCAGCGCGCCGATGCGCATGTTGGTGACGAGGATGTCGGCCCGGCCGATCAGGTCGAGCGCCCGCGCGCGGCCCTCGTCGTCCTTGAGGTCGAGGGCGACGCTGCGCTTGTTGCGGTTGACGTTGAGGTGCAGCGGGGTCATCCCCGGGGTGCGGCACACGGTGCCGGCGCGTACGGTGTCGCGCGGCGACTCGATCTTGACGACGTCCGCGCCCAGGTCGCCGAGGATCTGGGCGGCGTACGGGCCCATGACCACGGTCGCCAGATCCACCACCCGGACGCCGGCCAGCGGCCCTTTTCCGGTCTGTGCCATCACGACCTCCCATAGGCAGATAATTAGTCCCGCTAACTATGGTAGGCGCGGGCGCCCCCGAACCCCAAAGCGGTAATGACACCAACTGGCGAACAATGGCGTGACCGCGCCGGTCACGCCGCCGGGTCGGGCAGCACCTCCTGCGCCAGGCGCAGCAACTCGGCGAGTTCCGGCCGGTCGACGCGGTCGGCCCGCCAGATCAGGCCGGTGGTCAGCTCGGGCCGGAAATCCTCGAACGGCACCGTCACGACGTTCTCCGGGCGCAGCCTGCCGAGCGGGCTCGCGGCGTCGAGAAAGGAAATGGAAAACGCCGCGCCGTTGGCCACCATTTCGCTGGTGCTGGCATAGTCGGCGGTCTCCAGAATGATCCGCCGCCGGATTCCGGCCGATTTCAGCCGGACCGCGAGCTGCTCGAAGTAGGGCGGCAGGCCACGTGGCGTGACGTAGGCGTACCCGGTCAGCTCGCGCAGCGAGACCGACGCGCGCCCGGCGAACGCGGCGGCCGGGAGCACGGCGCCCAGCGGCTCGCGCAGCACCTCGCGCACCTCGATCCCCTCGGCGCCCACCGGCAGGTGCACCAGCGCCGCGACCTGCTCGCCCCGCTGCACCCCCGCCAGCAGGTCGGCGCTGCCGCCCGGCCAGCGCTTCAGCTCGCACAGGTGGGCGGCCCGCCGCTCCAGCACGGCCAGCCGCTCGCGCAGCCGGGGGTGCAGGACCGGCGGGACGCCGACGTACACGGTGGGCCGGCCCTCCTGGACCGCCTGGCGCAGCCGCCACGGCAGGTCGTCGAAGCGGGCCAGCACGTCCTTGGCGATGGGCAGCAGCGCCGCGCCGGCCTCGGTCAGCTCGACGTGGTGCGGGTCGCGGTCGAACAGCCGCACGCCGAGCTCGCCCTCCAGGTCGCGCACGCGCCGGCTGAGCGGCGAGGTGGCCATGTGCAGGCCGCGCGCGGCGGCGGAGAAGCTCAGGTGCTCGGCGACCGCGACGAAGTACCGCAGGTGGAAGATCTCCATCGCCGCCCAGCGTACGCGAATCCGCAGGTCAGACCCTTGAGGAGGCTCCGGGCGCGGGTGGCGGCGGCCGTCCCGCCGGGGCGCGCGAGCTGTCGGGGGATGTGAAGATTATGAGCTTTCCGCGCGCGGACCGATGATCTTCTGTAGGCAGGAACAGATCCTTTGACCGCATGACCCGCAGACGACCAGGAGGCTGCCCCCGTGCCCGACGACCAGGAGGCTGCCCCCGTGCCCGACGACGAGGAGGCTGCCTCCGTGCCAGACGACCAGGAGGCCCCGCGTGCTCTCTGACCGGTACGTGCTGCAGGACCGCCTCGGCAGCGGGGGCATGGGCACCGTGTGGCGCGCGCACGACCGGCTCCTCGGCCGCACCGTCGCGGTGAAGGAGATGCACCTCCGGAGCGGCGGCGCGGCCCGCGCCGACCAGGCCGCCCGGGCGCACCGGGAGTCGCACGCCATCGCCCGGATCTCCCACCCGAACGTCGTCAACGTCTACGACCTCGTGACCCACGACGAGCGGTTGTGGCTGGTGATGGAGTTCGTGGACGGGCCCTCCCTGGCCGAGCGCGTCGCCGCCGCCGGGCCGATGAGCCCCGCCGAGGTCGCCGGGATCGGCTTGCAGCTCCTGTCCGCCCTGGAGGCCGTGCACGCCGCCGGGGCGCTGCACCGGGACGTCAAACCGGCCAACGTGCTGCTGCGCCGCGACGGCAGGGTGGTGCTGTGCGACTTCGGCATCGCGGCCCTGACCGGCGCCGACGCGCTCACCGAGAGCGGCGCGGTGGTGGGCTCCTACGACTACATCGCCCCCGAACGGCTCGGCCACCGGCCCGTGGGTCCGCCCAGCGACCTGTTCTCGCTCGGGGTCACCCTGTGCTGGCTGCTGTCCGGCCGCACCCCGTTCGCCCGTCCCGAGCCCGCCGGCGTGCTCCACGCCATCGCCACGGAACCGCCCGAGCTCCCGGCCGCCGCCGGGCCGCTGCGTCCCGCGCTCGAAGCGCTGCTGCGCAAGGACCCGGCCGACCGCCCGCCGGCGGCGGAGGCGAGCCGCCTGCTGCGGCCCCTCAGCACGACGGCGCCCACCGCACCCGACCGGCCGGCGACGGCACCGGGACCCGCCCCCGCGTCCGACCCGCCGGTGGCGGCACCGCGGTCCGGCCCCGCGTCCCACCCGTCGGTGGCGGCGCCGCGGGCCGGCTCTCCGTTCGACGTGCCGGTGGCGGCACCGAGGGCCGGCTCCGCGCGGCGCCGGCGGCGGCTCGCCCTGGCGGCGGCCTCCGCCGCCGTCCTGCTCGCCGCCGTCGTCACCGGCGGCGTGCTGATGACCCGCGCGGGAGGCGGCGTCGCCGGCGGCACGAGCGACGGCGCGGGCGCGACGGCGAGCAGGTCGGGCGACGCCGGGGCCGGGACGGCGAGTCCCTCCGTGCCGGTCACCGGCGGGCCGGTCCGCGTCGAGGCCGTGCTGCCGGTGCCCGGCGACCCGGATCTCGACGCCCCCGGCCACTACTGGATGTTCTCCGGCGACCGCTACGTCCGGGTCAGCCTCGCGGCCTCGGGCTACCCGGTGCGGCAGCTCCTGCTGCCCTCCTCGCCGCTGCTGGCGTGGCAGGACACGTTCGGGGAGCTGCCGGGGTTCCGGGACGGGATCGACGCGACGCTGCGCGTCCCCGGCTCTCGGGACGAGTACTGGGTGTTCTCCGGAAGCGAGTACATCCGCATCCGGATCGCCGGCGCCGACCAGGGGTACGACGACACGCTGGTGGCCGGCCCGCGGCCGCTCAGCGACTGGCGGGACGCCTTCGGCGACCTCGCCGACGAGGGCATCGACGCGGTGATGCGCACGCCGGACGACCCGGACCAGTACTGGGTGTTCGCGGGCGACCGGTACGTGCGGACCACACTGGACGGCGAAGGCCCCGCCGGCAGCGTCACCATCGGCCCGTCGGGGCTCGACGGCTGGCCCGGCACCTTCGGCAAGGTCCCCGCGTTCCGCCAGGGGATCGACGCGGCGATGCCCGTGCCGGGCGAGCGGAACGACTACTGGGTGTTCTCCGGCGCCCGGTACATGAAGATCCGCGTCACCGACCGCGCCTACGAGGACACCGTGCTCGAAGGCCCCCGGCCCCTTCGCGACTGGGCCGCCCTCGACTGACCCGCCCCGCCCCCTCCGCGACTCGGCCACCCTCGGCTGGGCCGCGCTCGGCTGACCGCCCCCGGCCGACCCGCCCCCTCGCTTGAGCCACCCTCGGAGGTGGCCCGCGCGCCGGTCAGCTCGTGACGGGGCGCTCGTCCCGGCGGCCCAGGAAGAAGTAGACGCCGCGGTCGGCCTGCATCGCGGTGTGGAACTTCCTGGCCTTGGACCTGCCCGACTCGTTGGCGGTGACGACCGTGACCACCACGTAGTTCAGGTACGAGCCCGAGTAGACCGCGCCGTAGGCGTACCTGCTGTGGGCGCTGCTCCTGCGCCAGCCCACCTTCCTGTCGGCGGAGTTCCGCAGCCGGTCGGCGGTCTTCTTGGCATCGGAGCTGTTCGGGAAGGACAGGATGACCTGCACCGCCCTGACGTTCCCGCCGTAGGCGGTGTAGGCGAGCTGGATGGCGCTCCGGCAGTCGTTGTCGGCCATGACGCCCTCGGGGTCCACCGGGTCGCACGAGTCGTACGTCCAGCCGCCGACCTTGCGGGCCGCGTACTTCTCGCCCTTCAGCGAGTAGTTCCAGTTGCCGAACTCGGTGTGCCGTAGGGGGCCTGCCGAGGTGTCACTGGAAGTGGCGGACGGCTCGGCGGGCTCGGGCTCCGGGGAGCCGGTCGGGCCGGCCGACGGGGACGGGTCCGACGAGGGCGGGTCCGACGGCGGGGCGGACGTGGGCGAGGTGCTGGGCTGGGCGATCGTGGTGGGCGCGGGGCCGGGGTCGCCGAGAAAGGCGTACGCGCCGAACGCGCCGCCGCCGATCAGGAGGAGCGCCGACAGCGCGACGATCACGCCGATGAGCACGGGGTTGTTGCGGTTGCCCGGCGAAGGACCCGGGGGAGGACCCGGGGGCGGCCCGGGGTGGTTCCCGTAGCCGTACGGGCCCGGCGTCTGACCGTACGGGCCTGGGTTCTGGGCGTACGGGCCCGGGTTCTGGTCGTGCGGCCGGCCTTGGCCGTACGGGCCTGGCGGCTGGCCATGAGGCCGGCCTTGGCCGTACGGGCCGGGGTTCTGGCCGTGCGGCTGACCGTACGGGCCGGGCCGGCCGTAGGGGTCCGGGTTCTGGCCGTACTGGCCTGGATGGCCAGGCTGGCCGGGGTGACCTGAAGAGGCAGGCTGACCGGGGTGGCCGGGCGGCTGGGGTGGGCCGTAGCCGGGGGCGCCCTGGCCGGGTGGCGGCCCGTACCCCTGGGGGCCCTGCGGTCCACCGGGCCCCTGGGGATAGGGCTGCTGAGGGTGTGCCATCACCCCATTCTGCGGCACACCCGTCACAACACTCCCAAGCACCCCAACCTGGACCCCGCCGGGGGCCCCGGGGGCGAGGGAGGCGCGAGGTGGTCGCGTAGTCTGTCGTGGTCCTTTTCGACCCCGTATCCCCAGGAGAGCGTTGTGGACAGGAGCCGGCACCGGATGCTGACGGTGCTCGCGCGCCGCGCCGCCGAGGCGAGCCGGCCCGGCGAGCGGACCGACGGGCACCGGGTCGCCCTCGCCATCGAGGGCGGCGGGATGCGGGGCACGGTGTCGGCGGGCATGGCGCTGGCGATCCAGCAGCTCGGCCTGCTGCCGCTGTTCGACGCCGTCTACGGCGCCTCGGCGGGGGCGATCTCGGGGGCCTGGCTGCTGAGCACGCGTCCGGAGGGGCTGCGCGGCTGGACCGACCCCGTCTTCGCCAGGGCGCTGATCCGCCGGGGCAACGTGTTGCGCGCCCGTCCCGTCGTGGACGTGCGGAGCCTGGTCGAGACGGTCTACGTCCGGGACTTCCCGCTCGACTTCGCCTCCGTGCTGACCTCCCCGATCGAGTTCCATCCGCTCGCCACCGACGTCCTGACGGGCGAGGCGGTGGACCTGCGACCGTCGCTCACCGACGAGCGCGCCCTGCGGCTCGCCCTGCGGGCCAGCGCCGCCCTGCCGCTGCTGGCCGGCCCGCCCGTGCCGATCGGCGACCGGCTCCTGTACGACGCGGGCGTGGCCGAGTCGATCCCCTTCCGCCAGGCCCTGCGCGACGGCGCCACCCACGTGCTCGTCCTGCGCTCGCGCCGGCTGGTCGACCGGGCCCCGGCCCGCACGGCGCCGTCCTGGGGGTCGCGCCTGGTCACCGGCGTCGGCCTGCGCCGCCACACGCCGGCGCTGCGCACGGCGTTCCTGGCGCGGGCCGCCCGGCTCGCCGCCGACGACCTGCTCCTGGCCGAGCACGACCGCGACGGCCCGTCCCTGAGCGACGGCCCCGCGATCCTGTCCATCCGTCCGCCGGACACCTCGCCGGGGATCAGCCGTCTGGAGAGCGACCCGGCCCTCCTGCACACCGCCTTCGAGGTGGGTCACGCCGCCGCGACCGGCGTGCTGAGCCCGGTCACCCGCCCCCTGGACGACAGCAGATCCGGCCCGGCCTGACGCGGCCACCAGGGCGGCGCGGACCCGCCGGACGAGCTCGATGCGGCCCCAGCCGTACCAGTGTCCGGGGGATGCGCCGTCGGACAGCCGCCGGACCAGCAGGGCGTGCTCGTCGGCGTAGCTCTCGATCGCCGCCAGCTCGGTCACGGCCAGCGCCGCGAACAGCGGGCCGCGCTCGCCCAGCCAGGTCTCGGCGAACAGCGGCAGCACCTTCCGGTCGTCCCACTGCAGGATGGCGGCCGTGATCTTGGTGATCACCGCGGCGCCCAGCGGGGTGGCGGTGGGCCGGCCTGCCAGGTAGGCCGCGCCGGCCGTGGCGAGCTCCGGGTCGGGGCACCTGGCCAGCGAGTCGAGGAGACGCTGGCGGCACTCGGCGAGCCTCTTGGCGAGCTCCTTGGGCGCGCCGGGGTCGGGCCGCTGCGCGGGAACGCGCACGCCGCCTCGCCGCGGGTGCAGCGCGCGCAGCCAGGCGGCCGGCATGACCAGCCGGTCCTCCTCCTCCGCGCCACCGGCCGCCGCCGGGGAGCCGGCCCGCGCGGCGGCCCCGGCCTCCTCCTCCGTGTAGCCCTTGCCCGCCGGGGAGACGGGGTGCCGCGGGCGGGGCGCGACTCTTAGGATCGGGGCATGCCCCTGAGCGTGCAGGACGTCGACCGGTTCGAGGCGGCCAGGCCGCGGCTGGAGGCCATCGCCTACCGGCTGCTCGGCTCCGCCGCGGAGGCCGAGGACGCCGTGCAGGAGACGTTCCTGCGCTGGCAGGCCGCCGACGTCGAGCGCGTCGGGGTCCCCGAGGCGTGGCTGACGAAGGTCCTCACGAACCTGTGCCTCAACCAGCTCACCTCCGCGCGGGCGCGCCGCGAGACCTACGTGGGCCAGTGGCTGCCCGAGCCGCTGCTCGCCGGCGACCCGATGCTCGGCCCCGCCGACACGGCCGAGCAGCGCGAGTCGGTCTCGTACGCCGTCCTCGCCCTCATGGAGCGCCTGTCGCCCAACGAGCGGGCGGTCTACGTGCTGCGGGAGGCCTTCGACTACCCGCACCGCGAGATCGCCGAGATCCTCGACCTCACCGAGGCCGCCAGCCAGCAGCTCTACCACCGTGCCAAGAGGCACGTCGCCGACGGCAGGGCCCGCGCCGAGGTCGACGAGGCCGCCGCGCGGCGCATCGTCGAGGAGTTCCTGGCCGCCGCCGTCACCGGCCGCACCGAGCCGCTCGTACGCCTGCTCACCGCCGACGCCGTCTCCGTCGGCGACGGCGGCGGGAAGGTCCCGGCCCGCGCCAAGGCGTTCGAGGGCGCCGGCGCGGTCGCGACGTTCCTGCGGGGCCTGTTCGCGCCCGGCGTGGCCAAGCGCGCGATCGTCGGCGGCTCGCCCGAGCTCTACATCTGGCCCGCCAACGGCGCCCCCGCCCTCGTGGCCGTCCTGGACGGCCGGGTCGTCGGCGTCATGTGCCTGGAGATCACCCCCGAGGGCATCGCCGCGTTCCGGCACCAGGTCAACCCCGACAAGCTCCAGCGCGCGACCGAGCAGTGGGCCGCCACCGACCACGGGGAGCCGCTGCTCACCATCTGGTGACCCCCATGTGAGGTGCGGGCGCGAGGTGCGGGTGTGAGGTGCTTCACACCGCGTTCCTGTCAGGAATCGGCGGGCTGCCCGGTTCAAGGGGCAAAACCGCGCGAGACAGGAGCAAGAAGATGCAGCACCGCATCATCGTCCTCGGAGCCGGATACACCGGAGCGATCGCCGCCGGCCGCCTCGCCAGGCGGCTGCGCCGCGAAGACGTCGCCATCACGCTCGTCAACGCCGAGCCCGACTTCGTGGAACGCGTCCGCATGCACCAGCTGGCCGCCGGCCAGGACCTCAAGCCGCGGCCGTTCAGCGAGATCTTCGCGGGCACGGGCGTCGAGGTGCGGGTCGCGAGGGTCACCGGCGTGGACGTCGACCGCAAGACCGTCACCATCACCCCCACCACCCCCGAGCCGGGCGCCGACGCCGAGTCCATCACGCCCGGGCCCGGCGCCGGCGCCGGCGCCGAGGAGCTGGCGTACGACACCCTGGTCTACGCCCTCGGCAGCGGCTGGAACCCGCAGGGCGTTCCCGGGACCGCCGAGCACGCCTACGAGATCGCGAGCCGCCCCGGAGCGCTCCGGCTGCGCGAGCGCCTGGCCTCCCTGGAAGCCGGGCAGAGCGTGCTCGTCGTCGGCGGCGGCCTCACCGGCCTGGAGGCCGCGACCGAGATCGCCGAGTCCCGCCCGGACCTCAAGGTCGCCCTCGCCGCCCGTGACGGCCTCGGCGAGTGGCTCTCGCCGAAGGGCCGCGCGCACCTGCGCAAGGTCTTCGCCAAGCTCGGCATCACCGCGTACGAGCACGCCGCCGTCACCCGCGTCACGGCCGGCGGCGTCTCCACGGCCGACGGCAGGGACCTCCCGGCCGCGGTCACCGTGTGGACCGCCGGCTTCGCCGTCCACCCCATCGCGCGGGCGACCGCCCTGGAGGTCACCGGCACCGGCCAGATCGTGGTCGACAGGACCATGCGCTCGGTCTCGCACCCGGACGTGTACGCCATCGGCGACGCCGCCATGGCGATGGGCCCCGGCGACAAGCCGCTGCGGATGTCGTGCGCCTCGGGCACGCCGACCGCCTGGCAGGCCGCCGACTCGATCGCCGCGCGCCTGACCGGCGGGAAGCTCCCGAACGCGCCGCTGCGCTACTTCAACCAGTGCATCTCGCTGGGCCGCAAGGAGGGCCTGATCCAGTACGTCACCGCCGACGACCGCTCCCTGTCCGCGGTCCTGACCGGCCGGCTCGCCGCCGTCTACAAGGAGCTGGTCTGCAAGGGCGCCGCCTGGAGCGTGGCCAACCCGATGTTCGGGATGCCGGCCCGGCGCCGTCCCGTCATCCGCACGAACAGCACGACGGGGACGGCCGTCAAGTCCGCGGCGTGACGCCCGCCACGGGGCGCGCCCTCGGGCCCGCCCGGGTGGCCCGGCGGCGGTGGTGCGCCGCCGGACCCGGGCCGGGCAGGCCCGCGGGCGGTCAGACGCCGAACGCGGCCGGGTAGCGGATGGTGCCCGCCGGCACCGGCAGGGCCGGGTCGAAGACGAGCGCCATCATGTACTTGTCCTCGACCTCGAAGGGCGGCCTGATGCCGTGGCGCGAGGCCGGGACGAACCCGAAGCGCGGGTAATACTCGGCGTGGCCGAGGACCAGGACCAGGTTCTCGCCCTGCTCCCGGGCGGCGTCCAGGGCCGCGCGGATGACCGCGGAGCCGGCGCCGCTGCGCTGGATCTCGGGCCGTACGGCGCACGGGCCCAGCGCGAGGGCCGGGGCGTCGTCGACGTGGCAGCGCGTGAGCAGCGCGAAGCCGGCGACGGAGCCGTCCGGCTCCCGCGCGACCCACGACAGGCCCGGCAGCCAGGCGGCCGGGTCGGCGCGCAGCGCCTCGACCAGGTCGGCCTCCTGCGAGGTGGGGAAGGCCGCGAGGTTGACCTCCCGGATCCCGGCGAGGTCGGCGGGGGTCTCGGGGCTGGTGATCCAGGAAGTGCTCATCGGTGGTTCACGTCCGTTTCTGTGCTCGCCCGCGGACGCAGGACATAGCCGGTGTACTGGTAGTCGGCGCCGTGCTCGCGGCGCATGGCGATCTCTTCGAGGGTGGCCGCGACCGCTTCGCGCATGCCGGCCACGGCCGGGTCGGCGGCGCGGGCCCGTTCGGACAGCGGCGTGTAGTACTCCTCGAACCAGTCGTCGTCGGGCAGCGGGTGCACCGCGACGACCGCGTATCCGGCGGCGCGGGCCGCGGCGACGTTCTCGTCGCGGGTGCGCAGCCGGTAGTTCCTCTCCCAGAACGCCCGCGCCGCGGCGGACGGGGAGCCGGTGGCCCGTTCGCATTCGGTGACGACCATGGCGCCGCCGGGGGCGAGCAGCCGCCGCCAGGAGCGCAGCGCCAGGTCGAAGCCGAGATGGTAGATGGAGCCTTCCGCCCAGATCAGGTCGAAGCTCTCATCGGGGAAGGGCATGTCCGCCATGGACGCCCGCACCGTGCGCACGGCGTGGCCGACGCCCCGGGCGGCGGCGGCGCGGGTCAGCTCGTCGAGGAACGGCTGGTGCAGGTCGAGCGCCGTGACCTCGGCGGCGGCCTGCTCGGCCAGCACCAGGGAGGCGCGGCCGGGCCCGCAGCCGACGTCCAGCGCGCGCGGGCGCGGCGGAAGCGGCCCGGCCAGGGCGAGCAGGCGGCGGGTGGTCGCGTCGGAGCCCGGCCCCTGCCGGGGCAGGCCGGCGTGCAGGGCGAAGAACGCCGCCACGACGGCATCACCGCCCGCGCCGTGCCCAGAGGTTGCGGCGTTCGTGGGGATAGTGGGTGAGGTGTTGTCGTCCGGGCCGGGGCCAGGCCCGGCCGCTGGGGCCGGGGTGGGGATATCGGTCATGACTGCCGGTCCCTGAACTTGTAGGTCGCGCGCAGATGGCTGGTGATCGCCTTCTGCCGGTCGGTACGCTCGCCCCGTAGCCGGGCGTCGGCCCGCGAGGCCGCCCAGGCGTTCTCGCGTTGCAGCTTGCGATAGTTGTCCAGGCGGCGCCGGGGCAGCTCGCCCGCCTCGATGGCGGCTTGGACGGCGCAGCCCGGCTCGGTCTCGTGCGCGCAGTCGCCGAAGCGGCAGCCGGTCGCCAGCCGTTCGATCTCGGCGAAGACCTGTTCCAGGCCGTCGGCGGCGTCGTACAGGCTGATCGTGCGCAGGCCGGGCGTGTCGATGAGGACGCCGCCGCCGGGCAGCGGGACCAGCTCGCGGCGGACGGTGGTGTGGCGGCCCTTGCCGTCCTGCGCCCGCACCTCGCCGATGTCCAGCCGCCGCTCGCCGAGCAGGGCGTTGCCCAGGCTGGACTTGCCCGCGCCCGACGAGCCGAGCAGGACCGTGGTGCCGCCCGTCAGCCTGGCGGCCAGCACGTCGAGGTTCTGGCCGGTGGCCACGCTGGTGACCAGCACGTCCACGCCCGGCGCCAGCGCGCTCGCCTCGCTCTGCGCGGCGGCGACGCCGGCGGGGCCGGCCAGGTCGGCCAGGTCGGCCTTGGTCAGGACGATCAGCGGCGTGGCGCCGCTGTCCCAGGCCAGGGCCAGCAGCCGCTCCAGCCGGGCGGCGGCCGGCGGGGCGGTCAGGGGGACGGCGACGACGACAGTGTCGACGTTGGCGGCCAGCACCTGCCCGTGGGAGGAGCGCGACGCCGACGCGCGCACGATCGTGCCGTGGCGTGGCAGCAGGGCCACGAGGGCCGGTTCGGGACCGGGACGCAGCGCCGCCCAGTCACCGGTGCAGGGGGCGAGGAGCGGGTCCGGTGAGTACAGCGCCGTGAGATCGGCGCGTACGGGGCCGGATTCGGTGATCGCGTCGCACCGGCCGCGATCGACGCGGGCGATCCGGGCCGGCACCAGGCCGGCCGCGCGGTGTGCGGCGAAGGAGTGGTCGAGTGATTCCGTCCATCCGTACCGGGACAGATCGGCACCGGAAGGATCGGTGAAGAAGTTCGGCAACGTGAGACACCTTGCGGGAAGGGGCCCCGACGAGACGCACGGAACCAGCCGCGCCCGACGAGCCGGACGGCTCGGGCACGGGGAAGAGGTGGGTCAGACCGGGGCCCGGGACGTGAGGAATGTCCGGGCGCTGCACACGGCAGCGGTCTTCACCGCGGTCATCAAGCCTCACCTCCCTCTCCATCCGAGATCCAACTCCGACAGCGGCAGCCTAGCATCCCCCGCGACCCGCCCCGAACGAGGTCGCGCCCCGCACCGGGAGCCCCGCGGGTGCCCGATCCTTACCAAATCCGGCGCTTCGTACGGGAAGAGGTGGAGATTCGCCCGGGAAGCCCCAGGGAGGACCGCGCGAACGACGCGGAGTGCCAGCAGCTCGAAGGGGCGAACATGACCAGCCGGCCACAGAACGGGAAAGACCAGCCGACCGAACGCGGCGGAAGCGAGGAGACCGCCGGCGCGCCGCTGACCCCGGCGGAGGAGGAGACGTCGCGGCGTCCGGCGGGCACCACCCCGGGCGTCACCCCCGACGGCGGCGGGCCCGACGACGAGGACGAGGACGAAGAAGACGAGGACGACGAGGACGGCAAAGCCTTCAAGCGGCTCAAAGAGCTCAACCCCGACGACTTCGAGTAGCCGCGACCGCCGCGGAGCGGGCGAGGGACCGGCCACCGGCCCCTCGCCCGCTCACCCGGCCTCCCGCAGCCTCCCGCGCGGCGCCCGACCTCCCGCAGCCTCCCGCGCGGCGCCCGACCTCCCGCAGCCTCCCGCGCGGCGCCCGACCTCCCGCCGGTAGCCGAGGCGTCCGCGGGTCGCGATGAGCACCAGGACGGCCGCCGTGGTGCCCGCGAGCAGCGTGACCTGGCTCGCTTGGTCGGGGGTGGCGAGCGAGGGGAACATGTCCGTGTACGCGATCGACATGAAGTTGTTGACGCTGACGTGCAGCAGCATGACCAGCGGCAGGCTCTGCCCGGTCCGGTTGAACACCCAGGTCACGACCACGCTGAACATGCAGGTGAAGCCGAGGAACATGCCGGCCCGCGCCCAGGTGACGTCCGGCCACCCGCCCCACTCGCTCAGGAACAGCGGCAGGTGCCAGACGCCCCACAGCGGGCCGAGGATGACGGTGGCGCCCAGCGGGCCGAATTTGTCCTGCATGCGGGCCAGGGCGAAGTCCCGCCAGCCGGGCTCCTCCGCGAGCCCCGTGGTGACCATCTGGAGCAGCAGCCCGGGCACGTACGCGACCAGCACCACGACCGGCGGCAGGCGCACCTCTCCGTCGGCCACCGCGGCGGCGGTGAGGATGATGGCGGCGGGCACTCCGAGGGCGGTCACGAGGTACCAGACCCAGCTCACCCGCCACTTGGTCATCCGCCCGATCCAGCGGCGGACGCCCTCCTTGCCTTCGGTGATCCTGGTCACGAGGTAGGCGGCGAAGATGGGGCCGAGGTAGGCGCCGGGCAGGACCCCGAGGAACTGCGTGGTGCCGAGCAGGACGGGGAAGCGGAAGTCCAGGACCCCGAGGCCGTTCGCCGACAGCACGTAGGGCAGCCAGACGATCCAGCTCAGCACGTTGGCCAGGAGGAAGAAGCTGACC
Source organism: Nonomuraea candida (assembly GCF_000725485.1). Taxonomy (GTDB): domain Bacteria; phylum Actinomycetota; class Actinomycetes; order Streptosporangiales; family Streptosporangiaceae; genus Nonomuraea; species Nonomuraea candida. The sequence goes on from NZ_JOAG01000054.1 coordinate 60,740, forward strand.
AGCGGACGGCGGCGGACGAAGCCGGTGAACCCGGCCCGGCCGGGGTGCTGCTCGGTGGCGGGCTGACTGTTGACGGCCATTCTCAGTTCCCTTGGGGAGCGCTTGACGGACAGCGCCCAGCACATCAGCCGCGAACCCTCCCCGTCGTTCCCGCGTACGCCCCAACAGCGGTATAGCCAGGGGTACCACCGCGAGCCGGACCGAGCAGCCGGCCATCGGGCCGGCACGAGCATCCTGGGATCAGAACCCCGCCTGCCCGCGGCGGCGAACGTCAACCACCAGTCATCCCGAGCGGCGATCGCCGGGACGCGGAAACGAAGATTGCCCGCGCCGGCGACGGGGTAGCGCCTGGGCCATGCGACTAGGCGTGCTCGACATCGGCAGCAACACCGCACATCTGCGCATAGCCGACCTCAGGGCGGGCTACCCGCCGCAACCGGTGGCCACGCTGAAGCGCCGCGTCCGGCTGGCCGAGGCGACCAGCAGGGAGGGGGTCGTCGCGCGGGCGGCGATCGACCGGCTGACCGAGGCCGTCGCGGAGGCCGCCGCCGTCGCGGCCCGGCACCGGGTGCAGGAGCTGGTGCCGTACGCCACCGCGGCCGTCCGCGACGCCGCCAACCGCGACGCGATCCTGGCCGAGATCCGGGCCGTCACCGGCGTCCGCGTCGGCTACCTCCAGGCCGAGCAGGAGGCCAGGCTGACGTTCCTGGCCGCCAGGCACTGGCACGGCTGGTCCGCCGGGCCCATCCTGCTGGCCGACATCGGCGGCGGTTCGATGGAGCTCGCGTACGGCAGCGGCGAGACCCCGGAGCTGGCGCTGTCCCTCCCCCTGGGCGCCGGCCGGCTGACCCGCCACCGCCTGCCGGACCCGGACCGGGTGAAGAAGAAGCACCGCAGGCGGCTGCGCGAGTACGTGGAGTCGGTGCTGGCCCAGGGCATCGGCGAGATCTCCGCCAGGCACCGCGCCGGCCCCGCCACCCCGGTCGCCACATCCAGGACGTTCTCCCAGCTCGCCCGCCTGTGCGGCGCCCCGAAGGCCGAGCACGGTCCCTACGTCGCCCGCGAGCTGCGCCGCGCCGACCTGCCCGCGGCCATCGACCTCCTGGCCCGCAGAACCCCTGCCGAACGCGCCCGGCTCCCCGGCGTCTCGGCCGCCCGCGCCCGGCAGATCCTCGCGGGCGCCATCGTCGCCGACGCCACCCTGACCGCCCTGAACCTCCCGTCCGTCCGCATCTGCCCCTGGGCTCTGCGCGAGGGCATCCTGCTCGACCGCCTCCACCACACGGTCGGCCGCACCCGCCACCTGACCCTCATCCACACCGAAAGCGCCTGACTCGAAAGCCTGGGGCGCGGCGGGTGCCGGGGCTCGTGGCCGATCAGTGGATCGGATGGAGTGGTGACGTACGGGTGCGGGGGTCGTTCTCCGGGTGGTCGGGCACCTGCTGGGCGGCGGTGTAGGCGGCGTCGCGGACCTCGTTCAGCCAGCCGGCGGGGCGCAGCCCCGGGATCGGGTGCCGGAGGGGGTTGAAGCGGGTCGGGTGCTCGTCGTCCGGCAGCGCCGGGGCGGACAGGTGGGCCTGGCCGAAGGGCCGCCACGGCCCCGAGGGGGCGGCGGCGAGGAGTTCGAGCACGAGCGGGCCGGACTCGGCGGCCCGGGCCGGCGCGCCGAACGTGGCGGGCAGCGCGCCCGGCGTGTGCAGCACCGCGCCCAGCAGCACCCTCCGGTCACCCGCCTGGTACGGGAACAGGCACCCGTACATGCCCGTCCACCGGACCGCGGGCCGCAGCAGGCGTCGTCCCAGCGGGCCGTGGCCCGTGGTGGCCAGCAGCAGCTCGGCCGTGGTGTCGTCCTGCCGCCAGCGGAACGCGATGCCGAGGATGTCGGGCAGCGGCGGCGGCACCCCGACGGAGCGGGACAGCCGGGCGATGCCGCGCAGGTCCGCCGGCTGGTCGAGGAAGGGGACGCCACACGGTCGCCGCATCCCGTGCAGGCGCAGGTGCGCGTCGAGGACGAGCCCGGACGGGTGCAGCGGCCGCCCCCGTCGCAACCGGGCCGCCGTGCCGAAGCCCGCCGCCAGTCCCGACCTCGCCAAGGACGTCCACGGCCGTTCCATGGCCACCCCTCACCGTCGCCGAACCACGTCCACGCGACCAGCCACGTCAGTGCCCCAGGTCAGAGCCATGTGTCCGAGCGCGTTCATGTGACGGCTGCTACCCCGGAGGACGCTGGGGAATCACCGGGCGGGCGATGACGGAGCCGCCGGTCAGCCGGCGGTCTTCTGGCCTGCGACCTGGCCGGCGACCTGGGCGGCGACCTGGGCGGCGACGCGCTCGATGGCCTTGACGGCGACCTCCGGCTCGTCGACGTAGATGTAGTGGGCGCTCTTCGCGGCCGTGCTCAGCCTGCTGCCGCCGGAGATCGCCAGCCACTTGCGCTGGCCCTCGGCCCAGGCCCGCTCCAGACGCTGCCCGTACTGGGGGACCTCGGCGAGGTACTGCTTGCCGTGCTGGATCACCTCCACCGGGATGTCACCGGCGGGGCGCACCTTGCCGTCCGGGATGGCCAGCTTCTCGGGGTTGTTGCCCTGGAACACCGCGAGGTTCTGCGCGCGCAGCTCGGCCGCCGGGCCCTTGGCCGACTCGGGGATGGCCTTGGCGATGTCGTCGGCCATGGTGGGCGAGGTGGCGTCCATGAGGACCAGCCCCTTGACCCTGTCCTGGTGGTCGGGGGCGTACCTGGCGGCGATGAGCCCGCCCAGCGAGTGCCCGGCCAGGACGACCGGGGCGTCCCCGGCGACGCGGTCGAGCACGCCGGTCAGGGTCTTCCCCACGCCGGCCAGGTCCTGCGGGCCCTCGGGCTGGTCGCTCGCACCCGAGCCGAGCCGGTCGTAGGAGCAGACCCGGTTCTTCCCGCTCAGCGCCTTCTGGAGGGCGGCCAGCTTGTCCAGCCCGTCGCCCGCGCCGTGCAGCAGGACGACGACCGGCTTGCCCTTCTCCTGGTCGCCCGCGCAGGACACGTTCACCGACCGGCCCGCAACCTTGATCTTCTCGGTCCCGTCGATGGGGGCGGCGCCCGCGCTCCGCGAGGTCGCCGGGGCCATGGGGTCCCAGTTCTCCAGCGACTCGCCGCTGCAGCCGGTGAGCCCGGCGCCGAGCGCGGTGCAGCAGAGTGCGGTCACTACGGATGCCCTGACCTTGGCGAGCATGTGTCCTCCAGTGAAAGAACGGCGAAAGGAGCGGCGCCTGGCGGTTCCGCCCGGCGGCGGTGTCGTGGTGATGCGGCCGGACTGCCGTGGCCACGCAGTAACGCTAGGGATTCGGGGGCGGGCCGAGCGTCACCGCACGGTGGACATTCGCCGGTAGCTCTCACGGGGGACAAGCACGACGAACCCGGCGCAACCGCTACGCTCTCCTGAGTGATCGATCTCCGTCGGCTCCCGGCTCTGTGGCAGCGGTGTGACGTCACGGTGCGGGACTTCCCGTTCGCGCTGCTGCTGACCGTCGCCTCGCTCATGCCGGCGTTCCAGGGCCGGGGGACGGAGATCGGCGACATGCCGGCCCGCCCCTACGACGCGCTGGCCGTCGCGGTGGTCGCCCTCGAATGCCTCCCGCTCACCGTGCGGCGGCGGTGGCCGGCCGTCAGTCTCGTCCTGGTGTCGCTCGGTTTCGTCCTCGACCAGCTCTTCGCCTATCACGCGGTGGGGGGCACGGCGCTGCCCATCGCGCTCATCAGCGCGGGCGCCCATCTGGAACGCCACCGGCGCGCCATCGTGATCCTCCTCTCCGCCGCGTACGTGCCGTTCGTGGTCGTGCTCGACCGGCTCGGCTCGAACGAGACGCTGGCCGACATCGCGATGTTCTACCTGGCGCTGGCCCTCGCCTGGGGGATCGGCGCCTGGTTGCGCTCGACGCGGGCGGCCGAGGCCGAGCGCCGCCGGCACGTCGCCGAGGCCACCCGCGCCGCCGAGCGCACCCGCATCGCCCGCGAGCTGCACGACGTGGTGACCCACCACGTCACGGCGATGGTGGTGCAGGCCGAGGCCGCCCGCTACCTGACCGCCGCCCCCGACTGCGCGAGCTGGTGGAGCAGACGCGCCAGGCGGGGCAGCCGGTGGAGTTCAAGGAGGAGGGCGAGTCGGCCGGAGCGGCGGGCGGCGCGGAGTTCGTGGCCTACAGGGTCGTGCAGGAGGCCCTGACGAACGCCCTCAAATACGCCCACGGCAGCCATACCGAGGTCTGGGTGCGTTACGGCGAGAAGGAGATCAGCGTGGAGGTCGGCACCGACGGCTCCGATTCCGGGGCCGGCGCCTCTCTGGGCGGGAGCGGGCGGGGCCTGGCCGGGCTCCGCGAGCGGGTGGACGCCCTGGGCGGCGAGTTCAGCGCCGGCCGGCAGGCGGGCGGCGGCTTCGTCGTGCGGGCCCGCGTCCCCGTGGCGAGCCCGTCGTGAGCGCGCCGGTGAAGGTGCTGGTCTGTGACGACCAGGCGCTGATCCGCACCGGGTTCGCCACCATCATCGACGCGCAGCCCGACCTGGAGGTGGTGGGCGAGTGCGGCGACGGTCGCGCGGCGGTCGAGCTGGCCCGCCGGCTGCGGCCGGACATCGTGGTGATGGACGTGCGGATGCCGGTGCTGGACGGCATCGCGGCGACCCGCCTGCTGGCCGGGGCGGGGGTGGCCGACCCGGTCAAGGTGCTGGTGGTGACGACGTTCAACCTGGACGAGTACGTCTACGAGGCGTTGCGTGCGGGGGCGAGCGGCTTCCTGCTCAAGGACGCGCCGCCGGCGCAGCTCCTGCACGGCATCCGTACGGTCGCCGGCGGCGCGGCGCTGCTGGCGCCGGAGGTGACGCGCCAGCTCGTGGGCCGGTACGCGGCCCGCATCCGCCCGACCGAGGGCACGCCCGAAGACGGCGTGCTGACCCCGCGCGAGCTGGAGGTGCTGCGCCTGATCGCCGACGGGCTGTCCAACAGCGAGATCGCCGCGAGCCTGGTGATCAGCCAGGAGACCGTCAAGACGTATGTGTCGCGCATCCTCACCAAGCTCGGCCTGCGCGACCGGGTGCAGGCGGTGGTCTACGCCTACCGCAAGGGCCTGGTGACCTGAGAGCAGGCGGGCGGGCTCACGCGCACGGGCTCACGCGAGCGCGGTCAGGCGGGCTCACGCGGGCGGGGTCAGGCGGGCTCACGCGGGCGGGGTCAGGCGGGCGCGCCGTTCAGGATCTCGACCGCGCCGGTGTCCAGCGAGTAGTACGCGCTGACCACGGCCACGGCCCCCTTGCCGACCAGCGGCGCCAGGTCGCGGTTGCCGCGCAGCGCGTCGGCGGTCAGCTTCACCTGCGCCTTGGCCATCGTCTCGGCGGGGTCGGCGCGGCCGTCGCGCACCGCCTCCTCGTACGCCGGCCGCAGCGCGTCCATGATCGCCCGGAGGTTGCCCGGCAGCGGCCGGTCCTCCCGCAGCGCCTTGTAGGCGGCGGCGACCGCGCCGCAACGCTGGTGACCGAGCACGACGATCAGCGGGGTCCCGCTGACCATCGGCCCGTACTCCACGGAGCCGGTGATGACGGGATCCACCGCCACTCCGCCGCTCCGCATGACGAACAGGTCGCCCAGGCCGGTGTCGAAGACCAGCTCGGGCGCCACCCGTGAGTCGATGCACGACAGCACGGCCCCGTAGGGCTGCTGGCTGGTGGCCAGCAGTTGCCGGCGGGTGGGATCGCGATCCGGGTGCCGCAGCGCGTTGGCCACCCAGCGGCCGTTGCCCGCCATGAGCCGCTCGTAGGCGGCCTTGGGGGTGTCGGGAGCCGGTTCGGGAGAGGGGGCGGGAGACGGGTCCGCGCCGGTCGCCCCGACCGTCGAGCAGCCGGCCAGGCAGGCCGCCGTCAGTGACGCCGTCAGGGACACCGCTCCGGTGAGCAGCGTGCGCCGCCCCGGACCATCAGTTCGAACGCTCATGACCTGCCGCTCCGAAGGATCGCACCACCCGGTGAACACGGAAGGCAAGGGTAATGCAACTCTCCGTGATTGACCAAAAGTCATGCTGTCCTCCTGGCGACTCCTCCTCCAGCCGTCCCTCAGCGACAGGTCAGGACCTCCGCGTGATGACAACCGCCGACGACTCCCCCACCTGCCCGCGCGCCGTCACTTGGCGGTGAACGAGAGGATCTCACGTGCCACGGCCGTCGGGTTCTCCTCCGCCAGCCAGTGCCCCGCCCGGGGGATCTCGACGGCGCGCGTGACGTTGCGCAGCAGCGGCGCCACCGTCGGCCGGGTGCCGGCGAGCGAGCCGGTGGCCGTCAGGAGGAGCGTGGGGGTGTCCACGGGGGCGGCCGCGGCGTTGTCGCGCTCGTCCTGGTCCAGGCTCCGGTAGAGCTCGAACCCCGCGCGCAGGACGTGCGGGCGGCTGTACGTGCGGACGTACTCGTCGGTCTCCGCCTCGGTGAAGGGGGAGCGCGTCCGCGTGCCGCCGAACGCCGCCCCGCCGTGGGCGACCTGCGGATAGAACGCCGTCAGGTAGTCGCGCACGTCGCCCGGGTCGTCGACGAGCTTCTCCGGGATCGACCGCTGGCTGTTGAAGGCCATGTGCCAGGAGAAGGTCCGGTACTTCGCGGCGGGCAGCGCCGGCCCGGGAAGGGGATAGTCCATGTGCACGTAGGACTTCACCTGGCCGGGGAACTGGGAGACGTACTGGAAGCCGACTCCCCCGCCGAGGTCGTGCGCGACCAGGTCGAAGCGGTCGAGCCCGATCCGGTCGCGCAGCAGCTCGTGGACGTGCCGGGCCAGGGTCTTCTTGTCGAAGCTCGCCGGGCTTCCCTCGCTGTCGCCGAGGCCGGGCAGGTCGAGGGCGTAGACGGTGTGCTGCCTGGCGAGCGCCGGCATGATCTTGCGCCACTCGTACCACGTCTGTGGCCAGCCGTGCAGCAGCACCAGCGCCGGGCCCCGGCCGCCCGTGACGTAGTGCATGCGCATCCCGCCGGCCTCCGCGAACCGGTGCTCGAACGTCGCGTTGAACGCGGCGTCGTGCTTCGTCGCGGCGTCATAGGACGCGGGCGGCCGGGTCGCCGGTCCGGCGGCGTACGGCGCCTGCGGCCGGGTCGCCGAGGCGGCGGCGGGAGGCGCTCCGGCGGCCCCGCCGAGCACGTTCCACCCGGCGGCGCCCGCCACGAGGGAGAGGGTCAGCGCGCCGGCGCCGAGGAGGAGGCGGCGGCGGGAGGGGCGGTTCTGGCTTGGGGTCGGTGTCATGCCGCCAGCTTCGGGCGTTTTCTTGCGATAACGCATACTTTATTGCGAGATCGCAAAACCGACCCACCGGTGGAGCGGGTGGCCAGAGCGCGTCGCCGGCGCCGGGCCGCCGGAAGTCCGCGCTGGTCAGCGGGCGCGACGGGCGCGGATTGGAGTGTTTGCCGGGTTCGCCGTCGCCGCCGACCGGCGCGCGTCGCGGAAGATGGCTTTTCGCGACGGGTTCCTTGGTCAAGTGATGGGCGGCGGGCCGCTCGTTGCGGAATCCTTGAGGAGGCGGGAACGCTGCGGCCCCGGCGTGCCGGCCACCCCCGAAGCGACGAACGAGTGCGATGGCGGAACCGTGGAACAGCTTGAATACCGAAAGCTCATCAAAGTGCTGGAGCAGGTGGCCGCGGCTCGGCAGGGGGCGCTCTACCCGGTGCTGGCCGACGCCCTGGCCGTGCACCTCGGGTGGATCGACGCGTTCGTGGCCGAGAACCCCGCATACCTGGCGCTGGACGGCGGCGGCGAGGAGCAGTACCTCACCATGTTCCGGCCGTCCTTCGTGGAGGAATACGCCGAGCGCTGGCGCTGGAACAACCCGTTCGCCTCGCGCGACGGGGTCGCCAGCCTGACCCGCCACGGCGTGGCGACCCTCGGCCGGCTCCGCCTGCGGGCGACCGGCCCCGAGCGGGACTTCGCCGACACCTTCCTGCGCCGCAACGGCATCGACGACATGCTGAAGATCGTCGTCAGGTCACCGGTCACCGGCGCGGTCAGCACGCTGGGGGTGCCGTTCGACGGGGCGCGGCGCGTCATCGAGCCGGGCGACCGGCTGATGGCGGCCACGCTGGGCCCGTTGCTGAGCCCGTACTTCGACGCGAACCTCGCGCCGCCCGCCACGCCGCCCTCCCTGTCACCGGCCGCGCCACCCTCCGTGCGGATCACCTTCCCGCCCGCCGCACAGATCACCGCGCAGATCACCGCGCCGCCCGCGGTACAGATCACCCTCCCGCCCGCCGTGCCGGACCCCAGGCCGGCCACCACGCCGGACCTCGACCCCGCCGAACGCGACGTGGCCCGGCAGGGGCCGGCCTGACCGGCCCGGCTGGCCGGCCGGGCCGACCAGGCCGAGCCGACCAGGCCGAGCCGACCAGGCCGGGCCGACCAGGCCGGGCCGACCGGGGACAGGCCGGGGGGACGGGCGGCGGCGGCCGGTCACGCGTGCGGGCGGTAGGGGCCGGGGTGGCGCATCCGCCAGACCGTGCCGCGGGTGATGGCCTCCTTGAAGCGGGCCGAGGCCCGGCCGGTCAGCACGGCGCCGAGCGGGCGGTCGTCGGCCCGGGTGAACTGGGTGACCCCGTCGTGGCGGCCCAGGCTGATGTTCTGCCACACGTAACGGATCCTGGCCGGCCGCGGGTCACGTCCGGTCACCAGGTCGGCCGCCGCGTCGCCCGCCCGCAGGCCCATCGGCAGGCCGGTCTGGCAGGACATGCGCGAGCGCCCGCCCGCGACCCGCGCCGCCGCGGCGTCCCCGGCGCCGAACACCTCGGGATGCGAGAGGGAGCGGAGGGTCGCGTCGACCAGCATGCGCCCGTGCCCGTCCGTGGCCAGCCCGGCGGCCGCGGCGAGGCCGGCGACGCGGAAGCCGGCCGCCCACACCACGGTGTCGGCGGGCGTCTCGCGGCCGTCGCCCAGGAGCAGGCCCTCGGCGGTGATCCCGGCGACCGGGGTGTGCTCGTCCAGGGTGACGCCCAGCCGGCGCAGGGCCCGGTGGAGATGGCGGCGGGCCGTCGCGGAAAGCCCGTCCCCGACCGGGCCGGCCGAGACCAGCCGGACCTCCAGCCCCGGGTGCGCCTCCTTGATCTCGGTCGCGGCCTCGATCCCGGTCAGCCCGCCGCCGACCACGGCGACCGAGCGGGCCGTCCCGGCCAGGCGGGACCGCAGCCGGGCCGCCTCGCCCTCGGTCGCGACGGTGAACGCGTGCCCGGCCGCCCCGGGCACCGCGTCCAGGTCGGCGCCGCTGCCGAGGGCGTAGATCAGCAGGTCGTAGCCCACCTCGTACGGCGCCGCGTCCAGCCGCACCACCCGCGCCCCGAGGTCGATCCCCGTCACTCCGGCCACCACCAGCTCCACCCCCGTGCCGGCGAGCAGCCCGCGCAGGGGCAGCCTGGGCAGCTCCTGCCCGGCCGCGAGCTGGTGGAGCCGCACCCGCTCCACGAAACGGTCGCTCACGTTCACCAGCGTCACCCGGACCTCGGTGCCGCGCAGCCGCCGGGCCGCCCGCTTGGCGGCGCCCAGCCCGGCGTAACCGGCGCCCAGCACCACGATGTGCATCGTCATGGTTCCTCCGATCGAGTCCCCATCTGAACCGGCAGGCCGGCCGATTCGTGACACCACCCCGGTGTGAGCGTGGTCACACGAGCTGGGCGGCGGCGAACGCGAGCTTGGCGGGGTTCGTGAGGGTCCTGACCGTGGTGATCCGGCCGTCGCCGATCTCCACGGTCATGATCGCGCGCAGCTCGCCCGCGTGCCGCAGCAGCACCGCGAGCTCGCCGTTGACCTCCGCGACCGTGGCCGAGACCGAGGACGCCTCCGGCCGCAGGCTGAGGCCGCGCAGGTAACGCAGCACCCGCTCCCGCCCGTGGACGGGCCGCCGGGCCGCGGTCGTGCCGCCACCGTCCGCCCAGGCGACCACCTCCGCGGCGAGCAGCCGCTCCAGCCCGGACACGTCACCGTGCAGGGTCGCGGCCATGAACCGCTCGACGATGCGGCGATGGTGGTCGCGGTCGGCGTCGAACCGCTTGCGGGCCGCGCCGAGGTGTCCCCTCGCCCGGCGGTGGAGCTGCCGGGAGTACGCCTCGTCGAGGCCGAGCAGGTCACCGATCTCGGCATGGCTGTGCCCGAACGCCTCGCGCAGCACGAACACCGCCCGCTCGGCCGGGCTCAGGCGCTCCAGCAGGACCAGCAGGCCCAGCGACACGGACTCGCGCTGCTCGACGGTCTCCAGCGGCCCGAGCGCGCCGTCACCGGTGAGCACGGGCTCGGGCAGCCACGGCCCGGCGTAGCCCTCCCGCCGGCGCCGCGCCGAGGCGAGCTGGTTGAGGCACAGGTTGGTGATGACCCTGGTCAGCCAGGCGGCCGGCACGTCGACCGGCCCGGCCTGGCTCCAGCGCAGGAACGTCTCCTGCACCATGTCCTCGGCCTCGGCGGCCGAACCAAGCAGCCGGTAGGCCAGGCCGAACAGCCGGGGCCGCTGCTCCTCGAACACGTCCACCGGCGGCCGCTCCTCCGTCCCCGCCCCCAGGAGATCCACGTGGCCGATGTTAGGCGCCCCGGACCGCCGTGCCGCATCCGGCCCGCACCCGGCTCCGCCCCGCCCGGACGGCACCGTTCATGAACGGCACCGCCACGAACGGCGCCGTCTGTCCGGTCAGGGGAGCCGGCGCGAAGCAGACGCAGGCGGTCACCGTCGGCGCTGTCCCAGGGTTCCTCCGAGATGGCGGGCACCACACACACTCCAATCGGTTCGGCGAGGGTCGGGGGTTCGGTCAGCCGGCGTGGGCGATGTCCAGCTCCCGGGCGCGGATGGACCTGCTGCCGTTCCGCAGGGAGCGCAGGGCGTCGCCGATCACCGGGAGGCGGAGGCCGCGGGCCATGACCGGCCGCAGGGCGATCTGCCGCCGGTTGCCGGGGGTGAAGAAGTGGCGCTGTTCGACGCCGTTGGCCTGGTAGTAGGTCATGTGCGGGCGCAGCCGCGCCTCCCAGGCGCGCAGGGCGCCGGGCAGGTCGCCGGGGTGGCGGGGCTCGCCCCCTCGTGCGGGGCGAGCCCGCCGACCGGCCCCGGCAGGGCCGTCGCGGCGATCATGTAGCCGAGCCGGTGCAGATACCTGCCGTCCGGGCCGAAGACCAGGCGCCGGACCGTGGAGCGCAGCCCGTCGGCGCCCACGACCAGGTCGAAGCGCTCGGTCACGGAGTCGCCACCCTGGTCGAGCGTCACCTCGACGCCGGCGGCGTCCTGCTCGACGCGGGTGGGGGTGGTCGCGTAGCGGATCTCCACGTCGGGCGGGAGCGCGGCGAAGGCGGCGCGCTCCACGTCCCCGCGCAGCATCGCGCGGGGCGGCACCGGCAGGTCCCCGAAGCCCAGGCCGGGCCGGCGCGTGCCGGCGCGGTCGACCGTGTAGGTGATGGCGCCGGGCGGCGACCGGTCGGGCAGGGCGTCGAGGATGCCGAGGCGCCGCGCCGCCGCCCGGCCGGCGCCGAACAGCACGACGAAGTAGCCACCCGGGCGGCGGCCCGGCGCCCGCTCCATGATCACCGGCTCCCAGCCGGCCCGCCGCAGGCCGATCGCCGTGGCGATGCCGCTGATGCCGAGCCCCACGACGAGGGCTCGTCTCCTGCTGCTCAATGAGGTCATGGTCGCCTCCTGGGGTCGCAACGGCTACGGGACGAGGACGATGCGGTGGTCGCTCCCGGCGGTCCACGCCTGGGCCACCTCGGCGAGGGGCACGGCGCGGGCCCGTACGTCGATCTCGCCCGCCGCCAGTGCCGCGGCCAGCTCCGGCAGCTCGGCGAGGATGTCCCGGAACAGCTCGGCCAGCTCGTCAAGCTGCTCGAACTCGCCCTGGCCCGCCCGTAACGCACACTCCACCGCCAGCCGCTCCCCCGGGCCGCCGCCCTCGCCCTGGCCCGCCCGTAACGCGCACCCCGCCGCCAGCCGCTCCCCCGGGCCGCCGGCCTCCTGCGCGGGTGGCGGGCCGGTGCGGAGGTCGTGATCGGCCCTGAGCAGGTCCAGCAGGTCCAGCAGGTGGCGGAGGTCGCCGATGGCGCGCCGCCCGGTGTCGGTGACGGCGGTCAGGGCCGCGTCGAGGCGGTCGGGGGCGGCGGTCAGGTAGCGGGCGGCCTCGGCCTGCACCACCATCGCCGTGACGTGGTGGGTCACCACGTCGTGCAGGCCGCGCGCCACCGGCGCGGGACCACGTTGCCGCGCCGGCGCGCCAGCCACATGAACACGATCGTCAGCAGCAGGCCGAACACCACCGCGTACGGGCTTCCCTCCGGCCCGAACGACCCGCCGAGGAGCAGGGTGAGCAGCGCGCTCCCCTGCACCGCGCCCACGATCGCGTAGCCGGCGAAAGTGACCGCGACGACGGGCACGAGCTGTTTCAACAACCGCATGACGACTTCCTCACCTGGGGACCTGCGCGACGGGTCCCCGCCGCTACGTCAGCAACGCTAGGGATCCGGCGCTCCGGGATCGTCACCGTGCGGTGGACATTCGCGGGTAGCTCGCACGGGGGACAAGCACGCGGGCGGCCTCCCGCCCGCTCTTGCCCTCCGGTCAAGGACGATTGATACTGCCCACTATCGGGCGAAAGGCGCCATGCACAATCACTGTCCACCCCCCAGGGAGTGATCGCTGTGCCCTCCGCGAATCGTTATGCCCCCTCACGTCGCGATTTACTGAAGACCGGCCTCGCCGTGGGCGCCGTCACGGGCGCCGCCGGCTCCCCCGCCGCTCCCGACGCGACCGGCGGGGAGCCTCCGCGCGACGCGCGCGAGAGGAGCATGGTCGACGTGCCGTTCGAGGGCTTCGACCGGGTCCGGGTCGGGCTCATCGGCCTCGGCAACCGCGGCGGCAGCCAGGACGTGCGGTTCGGCGCCGTCGCCACGGTCACCGCCGTCTGCGACATCAGGCCGGAACGGGTCAGCCGCACGATCACCCGCATCATGCGGCAGGGCTTCCAGGACGTCGAGCCGGTCGGGTACTCCGCCGGCGAGCAGGACTTCCTCAACCTCGTCCGGCGCGACGACATCGACCTGGTCTACGTCGCCACCCCGTGGGAGTGGCACCACCCGCAGGCCAAGGCCGCCATGGAGCACGGCAAGCACGTCGCCGTCGAGCTGCCGATCTCCCCGCACCTGAACGAGATCTGGGACCTGGTCCGCACCTCCGAGCGGACCCGCAGGCACTGCATGCTCCTGGAGAACGTCAACTACTTCCGGCCCGAGCTGCAGATGTTCACCATGGTCCGGGCGGGGCTCTTCGGGGACCTGCAGCACGGCTCCGGCGGCTACGTGCACGACCTGCGCTGGCCGTACCTGTTCGGCGGCGCCTACCATCCCGAGCACTGGCGGCGGCGCTGGCAGACGCGGATGAACGCCCTGCACTACCCGATGCACGGCCTGGGGCCGGTCTCCGCGGCCATGGGCATCAACCGCGGCGACCGCTTCGACGAGCTGGTCGCCGTGGCGTCGCTGCCCAAGGCGCTGGCCCTGTTCAGGGAGGAGGACCCCCGGGTGGGCCGGGACCACTCGTCGTGGCAGGACGGCCCGTACATCTCGGGTGACCGGCACACCTGCTTCGTCACCACCGTGGGCGGCCGGTTCATCCGGGTGGAGCACGACGTGAACTCGCCGCACCCGTACAGCAGGGAGACCACGCTCACCGGGACGAGGGGGTCGATCGAGCTCGACAACGGCCGCGTCTATCTGGAGTCGCTCGGCCACACCGACCACGCGTGGCGGACGGGCGGCGACTACACCGCCATCCTCCGGCAGCACGACCACTGGTTGTGGCCCCTGCTGGAACGGCTCGCCGACCAGTACGGCGGGCACGGCGGCGGCGACTTCGTGTCCATCTTCCGCCTCGTCCAGCTCATGCGGCTGGGCATGACCCCCGACATCGACGTCTACGACTCGGCGGCGTGGTGCTCGGTGATCCCGCTCAGCCACGAGTCGCTGAAGACCGAGCGGCTGCGCCCGGTCAAGGTGCCCGACTTCACGCGCGGGCGGTGGAAGGAGGCGCGGCCCACCTTCGACCGCCCGCAGCCGGAGGACCCGTTGCTCAGCGCGGGCGGCTGAGCGCGGCCTCGGCCAGGTCCGTCCAGTGCGCGGCCGAGGAGTGGGGCACGACCACCCAGTCCTTCACCGTGCGGCCCCGGCCCGAGGGGTCGAACAGCGACGCCCCGGGCAGGCCGAGCGCGGCGGTGTGCTCCGGGGTGTCCCTGACCAGCCGGAACACCATCGCGCCGTCACGCTGCAGGCTCGCGAACACCTTCCCCGCCCGGTCCTTGAGCGCGGGGCTGCCCATCATCCGGGAGACCCGCACCCCCAGGTCGGCCAGCTCGGCGCCGACCTGCCTGAAATCCTCTTCCGCGTCCATCCCCGGTCGGTCCCCCACTCTCGTCGCGGCGCGGCCGGGGCGGTCCGGCACGGCCGGGGCCCTTCCCGGACGGCACGATGCCTCGGCCCCGCCCTCCGGCAGAACGGCGATCAGGCTAGCCGTCCCGCCGCAGGTGATCAAGGCCGGAGCGTGCCCCCGGTCCGGGCCGGGGTGCTCAGCCGGACAGCGCGAAGGCGGCCGCCGCCTCCGCGTGCAGCCGGGCGCTCGGCAGCAGCGGCACGGCGGCGTCCTTCTCGTCGATCAGCAGCTCGATCTCGGTGCAGCCGAGGATGACGGCCTCGGCCCCGGCGTCCGCGAGCTCGGCGATGACGTGCGCGTACGCGTCCCTGGACGATTCCCGGACCACCCCGCGCACCAGCTCCTCGAAGATCACCCGGTGGACCAGCTCCCGCCGCTCGCGCCGGGGCACGACCACCTCGAACCCGTGGGTCGCCAGCCGGTCCCGGTAGAAGCGCTGCTCCATGGTGAAGCGGGTGCCGAGCAGGCCGACCTTGCGCATCCCCCTGGCCCGGACCTCCGCGCCCACGGTGTCGGCGATGTGCAGCACGGGCACGCTCGTGGCCCGCGCCACGTCGTCGCTCACCCGGCTGAAGGTGTTGCTGCAGACGAGCAGCACCTCGGCGCCGAGGTCCTGCAGCTTCCTGCCCGCCCCCGCCAGCAGCGTGCGCACCTCGTCCCAGCGGTCGGCGAAGATGAGGTCCTCGACGGTCGTGTAGTCGACGGACCAGATGA
The DNA here is from genome assembly GCF_000725485.1 of Nonomuraea candida. Taxonomy (GTDB): domain Bacteria; phylum Actinomycetota; class Actinomycetes; order Streptosporangiales; family Streptosporangiaceae; genus Nonomuraea; species Nonomuraea candida. Next base: position 75,875 of record NZ_JOAG01000054.1, read on the forward strand.
GGCTGTCGGCGGAATGGCTGCCGCCGAGCCGCTCGCGCACCCGGCGGTTGATGACCTGGTAGTAGATGACCGTCGATTCCCAGCTCAACCCGCCGATGAGACCGATGGCGCGCATGGAACTCCGTTTCCTTGTGGTAGGCAGGGCGATCAGGCCCGGGCCAGCGCGCGGGCGCAGGCGCCGAGCCCGATCTCGCTGGAGGCCTTGACGAACACCACGTCCCCCGGCTCGACCAGGGCGGTGGCCAGCTTGGTGGCCTCGGCCACGTCCTCGACGGCGTGCACGGCCACGCCGCCGCCCGCGGCCCGCGCCGCCTCCGCCATCGCGCGCGGGTCGCCGTCCCCGACCGCGATCAGCACGTCGAAGCCCAGGCCGGCGACGAGCCGGCCGATCTCCTCGTGCCGGGCGCGCGAGGCGTCCGCCTGCTGCCCCATCGTGCCGAGCACGGCGACCGTGCGGCGCCCGCCGGCCAGGGCCTTGGCCGCCCGCAGCCCGGCCCGCATGGACTCGGGGCTGGCGTTGTAGGCGTCGTCGACGACGGTGACGCCGTCGGGCCGCTCCACGATCTCCAGCCGGCCCGCGGAGCGCCGCCGCGCGGCGGTCAGCCCCTCGGCGATCCGGGCGGGGTCCAGGCCGAGCGCGGTGGCGGCGGCGGCCGCGGCCAGCGCGTTGCCCACCTGGTGCGCGCCGATGAGGCCGAGCCGGACCGGGGCGCGGCCGGCGGGCGTCACCAGCTCGAACGCGGCCCGTGCCCGCTCGTCCATCCGCACGTCCTCGGCGCGCACCGCCGCCTCCGGCGAGACCCCGTACGACAGGATGGTGGCCCTGGTCCGGCCGGCCATGCCCATGACGTACGGGTCGTCGGCGTTGAGCAGCGCGAACCCGTCCGGCGGGAGCGCCTCGACCAGCTCGCCCTTGGCCTCGGCCACGGCGGCCGGCCCCCCGCCCATCCGCTCCGCGTGCGCGCTGCCGACGTTGAGCACCAGCCCGATCCGGGGCGGCGCCAGGCCGGTCAGGTAGCGCAGGTCGCCCTTCCTGCTCGCGCCCATCTCCAGCACCAGGTAGCGGGTGGCGGCGTCGGCCCGCAGCACGGTGAGCGGCAGCCCCAGCTCGTTGTTGAACGACCTGTCGGTGGCGACCGTCGGCCCGTGCCGTTCGAGCACCTGGGCCAGCAGGTCCTTGGTGGTGGTCTTGCCCACCGAGCCGGTCAGGCCGATCACGGCCGGGCGCAGGCGGCCGAGCACGTGCCGGGCCAGCAGGCCGAGCGCGAGCCGTACGTCCGCGACGACGAGGGCGGGCACGCCGACGGGCCGCGACGCCAGCACGGCGACGGCCCCGGCCGCGACCGCGGTGGCCGCGTAGTCGTGGCCGTCGACGTTGGCGCCGGGCGTCGCGGCGAACAGGCCGCCGGGCAGCACCTCGCGGGAGTCGACCGCGGCGGGCGCCGTCACCCGCGCCCCGTCGTCGGCGACGTCGTGCAGGCCCGCGCCGAGCAGCTCCGCGATCTCCCGCAGCGTCATGGGGATCATGAGCCGCTCCTGGCGAACGCCAGGTCGATGAGGCGGCACAGCAGCTCGGGGTAGGGAACCCCGCTCGCCGCCCAGGCCCTGGCGTAGACGGAGCGGGCGGTGAAGCCGGGCATGGTGTTGATCTCCCCCGCGTACAGGCGGCCGGTGTGCCGCTCGTAGAGGAAGTCGGCGCGGGCCAGGCCGTAGCCGCCGATCGCCCGGAACGCGCGCAGGGCCAGCTCCCGCACCTCCTCGGCCACGCGTTCCGGCAGCTCGGCGGGGATGGTGGCGATCTCGGCCGGGCTGAGGTACTTGGCCTCGTAGTCGAGCCAGTCACCGGGCACGATGAGCTCGCCGGGCACCGACGCCTCCGGCGTGTCGTAGCCGCCGAGCAGGCCGCAGATGACCTCGCGCGCGGACACGCCCTGCTCGACGACGACCACCCGGTCATGGGCCAGCGCCAGCTCCACGCCCGCGCGCAGCTCCTCCATGGAGGTGACCCGGGAGATGCCGATGGAGGAGCCCATGTTGGCCGGTTTGACGTACATCGGCCAGTCGAGCGACTTCACCAGGCCCCAGTGGTCGGTGGTGGTGCGCCATTCGTGCCCGGTGAACCACACGTACGGGGTGACCGGGATGTCCTCCGCCAGGAACGCGCGCCGCATCGCGACCTTGTCCATCGCCACGGCCGAGGCCAGCACGCCGCAGCCGACGTACGGCAGACCCAGCGTCTCCAGGTGACCCTGGACGACGCCGTCCTCGCCGTACGGGCCGTGCAGCACCGGGAAGACGACGTCCGCCAGGCCGCGCCGTAATTCCACCGGCCACCTGCCCTGCCGGTCGATGATGACGGGGACGGGCTCGTACCGGTCCCTCGGCAGGGCGTCCAGCACGGCCTGCGCCGACTGCAGCGACACCTCGTGCTCGGCGGACGGCCCGCCCGCCAGCACGGCCACGCGCACGCGTTCGGTCACGATCGATCAGCCTTCCTCAGTGGCACGGAGACACCCGGGCCCACCCGCGGCGGGGCCCCATCCACTGTCGGGCGACGGTGTCCCCGCCCCGTCAGCGCCGTGTCATGGTTGTGTCACGGTCGCGGCGGAACGGCCGCGTACGCGGGCGGTGCCCGTGCCCTCCTGCGGGGCCGGGCCGGGGCGCACGGCATAATCCGGGCCGTGGACAGACATATGGCGGTCGTGCAAGGGGCCGAGGCAGGGGTTCTGGTTCTGGCCGGGTCCAGTGGCCGGATCGACGCGGACCGGTGCGACGTGCTGGCCCGGCATGGCGTGACCGCGATGTCCATGCGCTGGTTCGGCGGGCCGGGCCAGCCGCCGGGCATCTGCGAGGTGCCGCTGGAGACCTTCGTCGCGGGGCTCGATCTGCTGGCCGGAACGGGCGTGTCGCGGCTGGCCGTGCTGGGGGTCTCCAAGGGCGCGGAGGCCGCGCTGACGCTCGCGTGCCTCGAACCGCGCGTGGACGCGGTCATCGCGCTGTCCCCGTCGTCCGTGGTCTGGGCCAACGTCGGCCCCGGCCTGGACGGAGCCGCGCACCCTCAGCGCTCGTCCTGGACCTGGCGGGGCGAGCCGCTCCCCTTCGCGCCCTATCCGGCGGAATGGCCGGATCACGGGCCGCCCACGTCCTTCCGCGCCTTCTACGAGCGAGGTCTCGCCGCCGCGCCCCCGGAGGCGGCGATCCCGCTGGAGCGGACCCGGGCCGACGTCGTGCTGGTGGCGGGCGCGGACGATCAGATGTGGCCGTCGCTGACGTTCGCCGGCGCGCTCGCGCGGCGCCGGGAGGCGCGCGTGGTCAGCCATCCCGCGGCCGGGCACCGGCCCCGGCTCCCCGGCGAGCCTCCCGCGCAGCCGTCCCCGTCATACCTGTACGGAGGGTCCGCCGCGGCCGACGCGGCCTTGGGGGCGTCGGCCTGGCCGCACATCCTCGCCGCGCTGAGCCCGTGACGGCTCGCCCCTGCCCGCCGGTCTATGGGATCTCGCAGGTGACGTCGCAGGCGGTCTGCGCGAGGGCGCGGATGAGGTCGGTCTCTGTGGCGGTGCGCCAGATGAGGGCCCAGCGGGCGAGCGGGGCGTCGTGGATGGGGACGTAGGCGATGTCGGAG
>NZ_JOAG01000055.1 GCF_000725485.1 Nonomuraea candida
GAACCCGGAAGTTAAGCTTCTCTGCGCCGATGGTACTGCACTCGGGAGGGTGTGGGAGAGTAGGTCACCGCCGGACAATTTTTGGGAAGGCCCCGACGCCGCGCGTCGGGGCCTTTCTGCGTTTCCGGGGGTGTGTGCCGGCGCTTTGGGAGCCGGGAGACCGAGGGCTGATGGCACTGGGAGCCGGGAGGCTGGGGGCCGGCCGCCGGGGCCTGGGGCTGAGGGGTGTGGCGGGAGTCGGCCGGCCTGGATGCGGTCGGGCGGGTTGTTCGTTCGGGGCTCCGACATCTCGGGGCCCTTTCCGCGTTTGGGGCCCGGCGTGTGGGGTCGGCCTCCTGCGTGGGGGCAGGTTCCTCCGTGTGCTGGCAGGTCCGGTGGTCGCGGATGGGCGTGGGCGGGTCGGGGTTTTGGGCATGCAATGAGGGCCACCCCCAGCAGCCGAGGTGGCCCTCTCTTGCGTTCGGGGACCGGTACGGTCAGGCGCGCTGCCACAGGGCCGGCACGTTGGGTGGTTCCCAGCCCGCCTGTGACAGGTGCCTCTGGAGGCACCGGTAGCTCGCGCCGCCATACGTGACCTGGTCACCCGCCTGGTAGGTCACCCCAACCCGCCAGGTTCCGCCGCCCGGAGGCGGGCTTGTCGGTGGGTCCGTGGGCTGGCTGCCCGGGACGTTGAGGACGAAGTCGAAGGTGGCCTCCCGCCCCGAGCCGACCGTGCGGACGGTCATGAGGAGTCGGGGGTCGAAGATGGTGTCGGTGTTGTTGCGGGGCTCACCGGGGAAGTAGAGCTGCGTCGTCAGAATGGGACGGCCGGGGGCCTGGGCCTTGACGTGGATGTGCCTCGTACGTCCCGGGTAGAGGCCGGGGACGATGGTGGTGAGCTTGAAGGCGCCCTGGGCGTTGGTGTACTGGTGGCCGCGAAAGTTGTAGGTGACGTTGTCGTAGGCGCCGTTCCTGTCGGCCTGCCAGAAGTCCAGCAGCACGTTGGCCAGCGGCTGGCAGGCCAGGTTGAAGACGTACCCGCTGACGGTGAGCGCGGTGCCCGTGCCGGGCAGGACCGCGCGCTGCGGGGAGTTCGGCTTGAAGTACGGGCCCTCCATCTGCGGCGGCGTAGGGTCGTCGCCGTCGTCGCAGTAGGGGGTGGGAGTGAGCGGCTCGCCGGCCTCGGCGATGTGCCGGGCGAGCGCCGGGGCCTGTCCGATGAGTAAGGGAACAGGTGTCGCTATGAGAGCCGCTTTGAACAGCGTCTTCCTGCTGATGCCGCCTTGCTTGTCGGCGCGGGTGTTCTCGCCTTCCACGATGGCCTCCTCTTGAGCGGCCCGCCGGGGGGTAGGGCAGGCTGTTTCCCAAGGTGGCACCTCGGCCGTCGCAATCGGTACCCTCCATTTTTCTATATGTTTCGCAATATGTTCGACCCGGGTACGGACCGCTATCGGCGGTCAGTAGGGTTGAAGGGTGGATTATCGAGCGGTTGAACGCGCGATCATGGATCGTGGCGTCGAGTGGGATTTCGAGCCGACGCTCGACCGGATCGCGGCTCTCCTTGACCTGCTCGGCTCGCCGCAGCGGGCGTACCCGGTCATACACATCGCCGGCACCAACGGCAAGACCAGCACGGCGCGGCTGACCGAGGCGCTGCTGCGGGAGCGCAACCTGCGCGTGGGCAGGTTCACCAGCCCGCACCTGGTGTCGATGCGCGAGCGGATCACCGTGGACGGTGAGCCGCTGAGCGAGGAGCGGTTCGCCCAGGTCTATGAGGAGGTCATCCCTTATGTGGAGATGACCGACACGCAGGGGCGGCGCATCCAGTTCTTCGAGCTGCTGACGGCCATGGCGTTCGCGGCGTTCGCCGACACCCCGGTCGACGTCGCGGTCATCGAGGCCGGCATGGGCGGCTCCTGGGACGCGACCAATGTCGCCGACGGCACCGTTTCGGTGATCATGCCCATCTCGCTCGACCACACCGACCGGCTCGGGCCCGACATCCCCAGCATCGCCTCGGAGAAGGCCGGCATCATCAAGCCCGGCTCGACGGCCGTGCTCGCCCAGCAGGAGCTGGCCGCGGCCGAGGTGCTCATGCGGCGCGTGGCCGACGTCGGCGCGGTCGTCGCGCGCGAAGGGCTGGAGTTCGGGGTGCTCAGCCGCGAGGTGGCGATCGGCGGGCAACTGCTCACGCTTCGCGGGCTCAAGGGCGTCTATGACGAGGTCTACCTGCCGCTGTACGGCGCGCACCAGGCGAGCAACGCCGTCTGCGCGCTGGCCGCCGTGGAGGCGCTGACGGGAGGTGACGACCCGCTCGACGTCGAGCTCGTACGCCAGGCGTTCGCGCAGGCGTCGTCCCCGGGCCGCATGGAGGTCGTGCGGCGCACCCCCACGGTCGTGGTCGACGCCGCGCACAACCCGGGCGGCATGCAGGCGACCCTGGAGGGGCTGCACGAGGCGTTCGACTTCGCCAAGGTGATCGGCGTGGTCGGCGTCATGCGCGACAAGGACGTCGACGGGCTGCTGGAGCTGCTGGAGCCGATCCTCGACCAGATCGTCGTGACGCGGAACTCCTCGCCCAGGTCCATGACCGCCGAAGAGCTGGCGGCCCTGGCCGTGCCGCTCTTCGGGGAGGAGCGCGTCCACGTCGTCGAGCGGCTCGACGACGCCATCGACAAGGCGATCGGCATCGCCGACGCCGAGGGCGAGTTCAGCGGCACGGGCGTGTTCATCACCGGGTCCGTCGTGACGGCGGGTGACGCGCGGCTGCTGCTCAAGGCGGAGGGCACCCGATGAGCTTCGAGGTCACCCCGGGCATGCGCAGGCTCGGCGGCACCGTGCTCGGCATGGAGGCCATCGTGGTCGGGCTGAGCACTCCCGTGGCGATCAGCGTGGGCGGGGTCGCGCCGGGGCTGGCCGTGACGGTGGGCATCGGCCTGGCCGTGCTCTGCGTGGTCGTCGCGGGCCTGCTCAAGCGGCCTTTCGGCTACATCGCGGGCAGCGTCGTCCAGGTGCTGGCGATCTGCACGGGCTTCGTCGTGCCGATGATGTTCTTCCTCGGCGCGCTCTTCGCGGCGCTGTGGATCACGGCGATTATCGTCGCTCGGCGTGTCGAGGGCGCTACTTCCCGCTAAAGTCGGCCTACATGGCCGTCCCCCCGATCCAGCGGCCGCCGTCTCCGGCGCGCCTCCGACACCCTTGGTCGCTCGACATCCTGCTCGGGCTGATCGTCGTGGCCGCGCTGCCCCTGGCGGTGGTCGCGATCCCCAACACCCTCTCCGTCGTCGCCGGGCTGCTGCCCCCCGGCCTCGACCAGGCCGGGCTCATGTGCGCGAACGGGCTCGCCCTGCCCGCGCTGATGCTGGCGGTGCCACTCGCGGCCGCGCTCTCGCGGCGCATCCCGGTCGCGCACCTGCTGGTCGGCGGGCTGGCGCTGGTGGCGCTGTCCGACGCGGCGGGTGGCTACGCGAGCTCGGAGCTCCTCGTCGGCGTGGTGCGGGTGGTGCGCGGAGTCGGGTCGGGGTTCGTGCTGGCGGTGACGCTGGCGGCCGTCTGGGACCGGGCGCCGGTCCTGCGAGCCCTGTGGGTGGGCATGTTCGGGCTCAGCCTGCTCGCGGCGCAGGCGCTGGCGTTGTGGCCGCTCGACGAGGTGAGCAGCTGGCGGGTCACGCTGCAGCCGTACCCGCTGGTGTCGGGGATCACGCTCGGCCTGGCGGCGGTTCACCTGGTCGCGTGGATGGCGCTCGGGCTGCCCGCCGCGCCCGTGCCCGACCTGCGCGAGCGCGGCAGGCTGCTGCTGGCCGCGGTGCCCGCCGCGGCCATCGCGGTGGCGGCGATCAGCACGGCGAGCGAGGGCTGGCGGGCGGGGCCGGTCATCCTGCTGGCCGTCGTGGCGGTCGTGGGGCTGATGGTGCTGGCCTCGATCGGGGGTGCGGAGAGCCGGACGCTGGCGTACACGATGGTGGCGGTCGGCGTCGTGCTGCTGCCCAGCGCCGCGCAGGTCACGCTGGTGGAGATGGGCGGTCTCGGCGGGCCGGGGCTGCGGGGGCTGTGGGTGCCCTACACCGTGGCAGGGCTGCTCGCGATCGCCGCGTCGGTGGTGGTGCGGCTGTTCACGCGGGCGGCCGGGCGGTGGCTGGCGCCGCTGGGGCTGCTGGCCATGGTGGTCGGTCTCTGCTCGGTACGGCTCGTGGTGCCGTCCCCCGACGGGCTGGTGCTGGCGGTGCCGTTCAGTCTGCTGGCGGTGGGGGCGGCGGTGGCGCTGACGGCCGCGCTGCAGGAGGTCGGGCTCGGCACGGCGGCGTTCGGGTTGTCGCTGGGCTGCGCCGGGGTGCTGACGGGGTTCCTGCTGGGCACGGGTGTGCAGATGTGGATGCTCGACGGGGTGCGGTCGGCCCAGGAGCTGGTGGACAGGTTCGTGGGGGCGCTGCACTGGTGGGCGTTGATCGGCGGGTTCCTCGTGGTGGCGATCATCGTGCTGGCGTCGGTGATGGCGCGGCGGTCCGGGGCGGGGGCGGCGGCGCGTGAGCCGGTGCCGCCGCCGGTTCCCTGCGGGGGGATGCCCGCGCCTGCGCCCGCGGCCGCGCCCGCGCCCGCGCCCGCGCCTGCGGACGTGCTGCTCGTGCCGGCGCCCGGCAACGGGCAGGGCGATGAGCGCGGCGACGAGCACGGGGCCGGCGGGAGTGCGGACGGTCGCGGTGCGGACGGTCGTGGTGCGGACGGTCGTGGTGCGGACGGTCGTGGTGCGGACGGTCGTGGTGCGGACGGTCGTGGTGCGGACGGTCGTGGTGCGGACGGTCCGGCCGGGAACGCCTTCGACAAGGTCGGGGCCGTGTCCGAGGAGCGTGAGCGGGGGCAGGAGCCCGCGGTGCCGCCTCAGGGGCAGTCGCCGGAGGAGGGCTCCACTTCGGGTAGTTCTTCCTAGCTTCGTGAAGTTCTTCCTGCAGACGTGCATGCCTGGGCTGGGGTGCCTGGGCTGGGGTGCCTCGGCCGGGGTGTCTAGGCTGGGGTGCCTGGGCTGGGTGCGCGGGCTCGTGGCCTGGATTCGGCGCCTGGATATGGCGCCTGGGCCAGGTGTCCGGGTCGCCCCGATCGCTTCCGGGCGTTCCCAGGGGTGCTCCCAAGGGTGTTGCTTCGCGTGCCTTGCCGGCGGAAACGAGGGCGGGGGCGGAAACGGTAAGCTGAGGGCCCTGCCACCGCGGCGCGTGTCGCGCGTCCCAGCGGCCGGGCCCCGCGCCTGATGCCGCGACCCACTCTGTTCGAAGGAGAACTTCAAGTGTCCGAGCGCACTCTTGTCCTGATCAAGCCCGACGGGGTAAAGCGCGGCCTCATCGGTGACGTGATCGCCCGTGTGGAGCGCAAGGGCCTCAAGGTCGTGGCGATGGACCTGCGCACCCTCGACGCCGAGACCGCCAAGGCGCACTACGCCGAGCACTCCGAGCGGCCGTTCTTCGGTGAACTCGTCGAGTTCATCACCTCGGGGCCGCTCGTGGCCATGGTGCTGGAGGGCCCCCGCGCCGTCGAGGCCTTCCGCGCGCTGGCCGGCGCCACCGACCCGGTCAAGTCGGCTCCCGGCACGATCCGCGGCGACCACGCCCTGGAGATCGGCGAGAACGTCGTCCACGGGTCCGACTCGCCCGAGTCGGCCGCGAGGGAGATCAAGATCTTCTTCCCGGACCGGTTCTAGTACCTCGATCCGGAGCTTCCGCGCCCGCTCAGCCGCCCTCGGCTGGGCGGGCGCGCCGCGTTTCGTGCCCTGGCGCCGTTTTCCCTGCCCTGCCCTCCCTGCCCCGTCCCGTCCTGCCGTGTCCTGCCCTGCCGTGTTCTTGTCCTTCTCGGCCTCTCTAGCCCCTATATCGCGCTATGTAGACCCATTTAGTCCCTTTTGTGTCACCTCTGGACTTTGCATCCTCTCTGGGCCCCCTCGGGCCCTTCTATGCCCCCTCTTGGTCCCCGGTGTGTTCTCTTCGCGTCGCCCTGCGTGCCCGGCCGCGGCCGCCCGCGCGCTCTCCGCGTCCCTCCTGGCGCCCCTGGTGTCGTGTGGTTCTGGTTCGAGGGCGGGAATGATGTGTTTCGCCGATGGCGGTATTCCTGAGGGGCCGGGGGCTGAGGGGCGGTCGCCGGGGCCGGATTCTGTCGGTGGGCTGCCGTAGGGTTTCTCGCGGTCGGTTCTTGGCGCGATCCGCCGCGCGATCGGATGTTGTGGTGCAATCCGGGCAAAATTGCGGTTGAGGTAGGGGCTGGAGATTTTTGATTGGCGCGGTGGCTCATTGCGCCCAGAGGTGGGTACGTCACGTTACGATTCGAATTCGATCCGTAGTCATTCGCTAACGACGTTACGGAGGGCTCCGTTCCCCATGGGCAGCAAGCTCGCGTTCCTCGGCCGTGACATGGCGGTCGATCTGGGCACCGCCAACACGTTGGTCTACGTGCGCGGCCGGGGCATCGTGCTCAACGAGCCGTCCGTCGTAGCGATCAACACCGTGACCGGCAAGATCGTCGCGGTCGGCATCGAGGCCAAACGGATGATCGGCCGCACGCCAGGCAACATCATCGCGGTCCGTCCGCTCAAGGACGGCGTGATCGCCGATTTCGACGTCACCGAACGGATGTTGCGCTATTTCATCCAGCGCGTCCACAGACGGCGGCATTTCGCCAAGCCGCGCATCATCATCGCGGTGCCCAGTGGCATCACCAGCGTTGAGCAGCGGGCGGTGAAGGAGGCCGGCTACCAGGCCGGCGCCAGGAAGGTCTACATCGTCGAGGAGCCCATGGCCGCCGCCATCGGGGCCGGCCTGCCGGTGCACGAGCCCACCGGCAACATGGTGGTCGACATCGGCGGCGGCACCACCGAGGTGGCGATCATCTCGATGGGCGGCGTGGTCACGAGCCAGTCGATCAGGATCGGCGGCGACGAGCTCGACCAGGCGGTGATCGCGTTCGCCAAGAAGGAGTTCTCGCTGATGCTGGGCGAGCGCACCGCCGAGGAGATCAAGATCGCGATCGGCTCGGCCTGCCCGTACGGCGAGGAGTCGCACGCGGAGGTCCGCGGGCGCGACCTGGTCAGCGGGCTGCCCAAGACGATCATCGTGTCCAGCGAGGAGATCAGGAAGGCCACCGAGGAGCCGGTCAACGCGATCGTCGACGCGGTCAAGACCACGCTCGACAAGTGCCCGCCCGAGCTCTCCGGCGACATCATGGACCGCGGCATCGCGCTCACCGGCGGCGGAGCCCTGCTCAAGGGGCTCGAAGAGCGGGTCAAGAACGAGACGGGCATGCCCGTGCACCTGGTCGACAACGCGCTCGACTCCGTCGCCATCGGCTCCGGCAAGTGCGCCGAGGAGTTCGAGGCGCTGCAGCAGGTCCTGGTTCCGGAGTCGCGACACTGATGAGAGACTCGCGCCGTGCCCGGCTGATCCTGGGAGTGCTGCTGACGGCGGCCCTGATCATCCTGACCGTCGACCACCGCACCGGGGACAGCTCACCCCTGCGCCCGCTGCGCGCGGCCGGGTCCTATCTGTTCGGCACGGCGGAGCAACTGAGCGGCGGGGTCGTGCGCCCCGTGACCACGTTCGTGCAGGCGATCCTGGCCGCGCCGGCCGCCAGGGAGCACATCGAGGCGCTCAAGGAGGAGAACGCCAAGCTGCGGGCGGGCCTGCTGACGGGCAAGCTCGACGCCGAGCGCGCCAAGGAGCTCCAGCGGCTGCTCGGGCTGGCCGGCACGGGCGGCTACAAGGTGGTGCCGGGCAACGTGATCGCCAGGCGCGGCCAGCCGGGCTTCGAAGAGGCGGTGCAGATCGACGTCGGCACCAATGACGGGGTGCGGCCGGAGATGACCGTGCTCAACGGCGACGGGCTGGTGGGGCGGGTGCTGCACGCCTCCTCGCGCACCTCGACGGTGGTGCTGCTCAGCGACCCCGCCTCGGCCGTGGGGGCGCGGCTGGAGAAGGGCAAGGAGATCGGCGTCGTGCACGGGGTGGGGGAGAACGGGCGGCTCGTGCAGTTCCGGCTGCTCGACTCCACGGCGCCGTTGAGCAGGGGCGGGCGGATCGTGAGCTTCGGGTCGCAGCACGGCAGGCCCTACGTGCCCGGGGTGCCGATCGGGGTGATCGAGCGGGTGGAGTCCACGCCCGGCGAGCTGACGCGGGTCGCCTACGCCCGGCCGTACGCGGATCTGACGGCGCTCGACGTCGTCGGCGTGGTGGTCGAGCCGCCCAGACGCGATCCACGCGACGCGGTGCTGCCGCCCAAGGAGGGCTCACGGTGATCGGGGGCGTTTCCGTGGTCCTGGCGCTGCTGGCGCAGGTGATGCTCGTCAACCGGGTGCCGCTGCCCGCCGGCGGCGCGCCCGACCTGGTGCTGCTCGCCGTCGTCGGCGCCGCGCTGGGCAGGGGGGCCGCGCCGGGGGCGGTGCTCGGGTTCTTCGCCGGGCTGCTCGTCGACGTCATGCCGCCGTCGGCGCACCTGGTGGGCCAGTACGCGTTCGTGCTGGCCCTCGTCGGCTACGTCGCGGGGCGGGGCGCGGGCGGGCCGGTGACGACCGTCGTGTTGTGCGTGCTGATGGCGCCGCTGCTGGCCGCGGCCGTGGGCGGGCTGATCTCCGACCCGCGGGTGACGATGTCCACGCTGACCGAGCAGGTGCCCGTCACGGTGGTCTACACGCTGGTGGTCTCGCCGATCCTGGTCTGGCTGACCGCGTGGGGCAGACAGGCGAGGTTCTCGACATGATGAGGATGCGGGCCCGGTTGCTGGTGTTGCACGTGCTGGTGCTGACGCTGCTCGTCGTGCTGGCCGTGCGGCTGTGGCAGGTGCAGGTGGTGCGCGGGCACGAGTTCGTGACCCGGGCCACCGAGACCAGGACACGTGCGGTGATCGTGCCGGCCGTGCGCGGGCAGATCCTCGACTCCTCCGGCCGGCCGCTGGTGCGCAACAAGACCGCGCTCGTCGTCTCGGTGGACAGGACCCGGCTGTCGAGGATGAAGGACGGCGGCGTCAAGGTGCTGCGCAAGCTGTCGGCGGTGCTCGGCCGGCCCGTGTCCGACCTGCAGCAGCGCATCAGGCCCTGCGGGCCGGGCGTGGGCAAGCCGTGCTGGACCGGCTCGCCGTACCAACCGGTTCCGCTGGACGAGAAGGTCGACACCCGTGAGGCGCTGCAGATCCTGGAGCGGCAGGAGGAGTTCCCCGGGGTCACCGCGGAGATCCACTCGGTCAGGCAATATCCGGGCGGCAGGGCCGGGGCGCAGATGCTCGGTTACCTGCAGCCGGTCACCGAGGCGGAGCTGGAGAAGCGCGAAGGGCTGAAGGCCAGCTTCTCCGGCGTGGACCTGGCGGGGCGCGACGGGCTCGAATACGTCTACGACGACGCGCTGCGGGGCAAGTCGGGGCTGCGCAGGGTGCAGGTCGACCGGATGGGCAAGGCGCTCGGCGTCGAGGAGCAGATCACGCCCGTGCCCGGCGACCACCTGGTGACCAGCATCGACTCGCGGGTGCAGGCCGTGACGGAGAAGGCGCTGGCGCGGGCGATGAAGTCGGCCCCGGCGGCCGACGGTGGCGCCGCGGTCGTGCTCGACGCCCGTACGGGGCGGGTGGTGGCTCTGGCCAGCGCGCCCGGTTACGACCCGGAGATCTGGGCGGGCGGCATCTCGGCGCGCGGCTACCAGTGGCTGCTGTCGGAGAAGTCCGGCAAGCCGCTCGTGTCGCGGGCGATCAACGGGCAGTTCGCGCCCGGCTCGACGTTCAAGATCTCGTCCGTGGCGGCGATGCTGCGGGCCGGCTACCCGCTCAACGGCACCTACTCCTGCCCCGGCTCCTACGCGGTGGGCGGCCGGGCCTTCAACAACTTCCGCGGCATCGCGCTGGGCTCGCTCTCGCTGCACACGGCGCTGGTCAAGTCGTGCGACACGATCTTCTACCGGGCCGCCTACGAGCAGTACCTCAAGGACGGCGGGCGGCATCCGAAGCGGAAGCCGAAAGAGGTGTTCGCCAACATGGCCAGGGCGTTCGGGTTCGGCCGGCCGACCGGCGTGGACCTGCCCGGCGAGTCGCCCGGCCGCATCCCCGACCGGGCCTGGAAGAAGGAGTTGTGGAACCAGACGAGCGCGACCAACTGCGAGCGGTCCCGCAAGGGCTATCCCGAGGTGAAGGACCGGGCGCGGGCGGAGTTCCTCAAGCGGCTGGCGCTGGAGAACTGCACCGAGGGCTTCCTGCTGCGGCCGGGTGACTCGGCCAACTTCTCCATCGGGCAGGGCGACGTGCTGGTCACGCCGATGCAACTGGCCAGGGCGTACATGGCGCTGGTGAGCGACGGCAAGCTGCGCAGCCCGCGCATCGGATGGGCGCAGGTGCGGCCCGACGGCAAGGTGGTCAGGACCATCCCCGTGCCGGTGGTGGGCAAGCTGCCGCTCAGCGAGAAGGAGCGCCTCTACATCAAGAACGCGCTGAGCCAGGTGGCCGCCGACGGCACCGCGGCCGGGGCCTTCGCCGGCTTCCCGATGAACAAGGTGCGGGTGGGCGGCAAGACCGGCACCGCGGAGGTGTGGGGCAAACAGGACACCTCGTGGTTCGCGTCGTTCGCGCCGACGAAGAACCCCCAGTACGTCGTGGTCGCGATGATCTCCCAGGGCGGCATGGGCGCGCAGACGGCGGCGCCGGCCGTGCGCGAGATCTACGAGGGGATCTACGGCATCAAGCGCAAGCCCGCCGTGCCCGGCGGGCGGCTGACGACACGGCTGCCCACGTTCGCGCCCGACGGATTGGTGGCCGGGGGATGAGCACGCGGACGATCGCCATGCGGCGTCCCTCGCTGCTGCGGCGCATCGCCGGGGAGGACTCCACCGTGCGGCGGCTCGACGGCGTGATGCTGGTCGCGGTGGCCGGGCTGTGCGTGATCGGCACCCTGCTCGTGTGGTCCTCCACCAGGACCTGGGCGCCCGGCTCGACGGGGCTGGTGAAGAAGCACCTGCTCAACGAGACCATCGGCGCGGTGATGTGCGGGCTGGTGGCCATGGTCGACCACCGGGCCATGCGGGCGTACGCGCCCCTGGTGTTCCTGGTGTCGCTGGTGGGGCTCGGGCTGGTGATCACGCCGCTGGGGGCGACGATCAACGGGTCGCACTCGTGGATCCTGCTCGGCGGGGGGTTCGCGGTGCAGCCGTCCGAGTTCGCCAAGGTCGGGCTGCTGCTGATCATCGCGATGCTGCTGGCCCAGCCGGCCGAGGGCACCGATCGGCCGCGCGGGCTCGACGTGGCGCTGGCGCTGCTCGCCGCCGCGATCACGATGGGGCTGGTGATGCTCCAGCCCGACCTGGGCACGGCGATGGTGCTGGCGGTGATCACCGCCGCGGGGCTGATCATCGGGGGTGTGCGCAAGCGGCTGATCGCGCTGCTGACGCTGATCGCGGGCCTCGGGGTGTTCGCGGTGTTCTACTTCCAGATGCTGGAGCCGTACCAGGTGGCGCGGTTCACCGCGTTCGTAGATCCGAGCGTGGACCCGCGAGGGGTGGGCTACAACAGCACCCAGTCGATGATCGCCATCGGTTCGGGGCAGTTGCTGGGCAAGGGGCTGCTCGAGGGCGGGCAGACGACCGGGCGGTTCGTGCCGGAGCAGCACACCGACTTCATCTTCACAGTGGCGGGGGAGGAGTTCGGGTTCCTCGGGTCGGTCACGGTGGTGCTGCTGCTCGGGGTGGTGCTGCTGCGCGGGCTGAAGATCGCCAGGCAGTGCGAGGACAGGTTCGGGACGCTGGTGGCGGGCTCGATCGTGTGCTGGTTCGCGTTCCAGACGTTCATCAATGTGGGGATGACGATCGGGATCATGCCGATCACCGGGCTGCCGCTGCCGTTCGTGTCATATGGGGGCACCGCCACGTTCGCGAATCTCATCGCGGTCGGGTTGTTGCAGGCCATCAAGATGCGAAGACAGGCCTTCAGTTAGCCGTGCGTCCTCAGGGCTCTGGCGGTGCGTGCTTCCCGCTGCCCGTGGACCACCCGCACGACCTCGCCGGGTGTCGTCGCCGCCGAGCTGACGTGTCACGAAAGGCGGTTCTCGGCGGAAATGACGCTGACATCCCCGGACCTGCCACTGTCTGATCGCCGCTACCCTTGAGGGTATGTCTGTCGAGTCGATTTTCCACCGCCTGGAAGCGCTGCTGCCGAAGGTGCAGAAGCCCATCCAGTACGTCGGGGGTGAGCTCAACTCGACCGTCAAGGAGTGGGACTCGGCCGACGTGCGGTGGGCGTTGATGTATCCGGACGCCTACGAGGTCGGCCTGCCCAACCAGGGCGTGGCGATCCTCTACGAGATCCTCAACGAGCTCCCCCGCACCCTGGCCGAGCGCACCTACGCGGTCTGGCCGGATCTCGAGGCGCTCATGCGGGCCGAGGGCGTGCCGCAGTTCACCGTCGACGCGCACCGGCCGGTGCGCGCCTTCGACGTGCTCGGCGTGTCGTTCTCGACCGAGCTCGGCTACACCAACATGCTGACCGCGCTCGACCTGGCCGGCATCCCGCTGCCGGCCGTCGACCGCGGCGAGGACGACCCGATCGTGCTCGCGGGCGGCCACGCGGCCTTCAACCCCGAGCCCATCGCCGACTTCCTCGACGCGGCCGTGCTCGGCGACGGGGAGCAGATCTCCATCGCCATCACCGAGGTCATCCGCGAGTGGAAGGCCGAGGGCAGACCGGGCGGGCGTGACGAGCTGCTCATGCGGCTCGCCGAGTCCGGCGGGGTCTACGTGCCCAAGTTCTACGACGTCGAATACCACCCCGACGGTCGCATCAAGCGCGTCGCGCCCAACCGGGCCGACGTGCCGTGGCGGGTGCACAAGCACACCGTGATGGACCTCGACGAGTGGCCCTATCCGAAGAAGCCGCTGGTGCCGCTGGCCGAGACGGTGCACGAGCGGTTCAGCGTGGAGATCTTCCGCGGCTGCACGCGCGGGTGCCGGTTCTGCCAGGCGGGCATGATCACGCGTCCGGTGCGCGAGCGGTCCATCACCACCATCGGGGCGATGGTCGACAACGGCATCAAGGA
Organism: Nonomuraea candida; assembly: GCF_000725485.1. Taxonomy (GTDB): domain Bacteria; phylum Actinomycetota; class Actinomycetes; order Streptosporangiales; family Streptosporangiaceae; genus Nonomuraea; species Nonomuraea candida. The sequence goes on from NZ_JOAG01000055.1 coordinate 13,010, forward strand.
GTCCGGCTTCAACGAGGTCGGCCTGCTGTCGCTGTCGTCCGCCGACCACTCCGAGATCGCCGACGTGGCCAAGGGGCTGGCCGACCGCTACGAGGGCACCAACACCTCGCTGTCGCTCCCCTCGACCAGGGTCGACGCGTTCAACATCGACCTGGCCAACGAGTTCTCCAGGAACGGCAGGCGCTCGGGCCTGACGTTCGCGCCCGAGGGCGGCTCCGAGCGCATGCGCAAGGTGATCAACAAGATGGTCACCGAGGAAGATCTGATCCGCACCGTCACCACCGCCTATTCGCAGGGGTGGCGGCAGGTCAAGCTCTACTTCATGTGCGGGCTGCCCACCGAGCAGGACGAAGACGTCCTCGGCATCGCCGACCTGGCCAAGAAGGTCATCCAGGCGGGCCGGGAGGCGACCGGCAGCCGCGACATCCGCTGCACGGTCTCCATCGGCGGCTTCGTGCCCAAGCCGCACACCCCGTTCCAGTGGGCCGGGCAGGCCGACCACGAGACCGTCGACCGGCGGCTCAAGGCGCTGCGCGACTCGCTCAGAGGCGACAAGCAATACGGCCGGGCCATCGGCTTCCGCTACCACGACGGCAAGCCGTCCATCGTGGAGGGCCTGCTGTCGCGGGGCGACCGCAGGGTCGGCGCCGTGATCAGGGCCGTCTGGGAGGACGGCGGCCGGTTCGACGGCTGGAGCGAGCACTTCTCCTACGAGCGCTGGATGTCGGCGGCCGAGAAGGCGGGCATCGACGTCGACTGGTACACCACGCGCGAGCGCGAGGAGAACGAAGTCCTCCCGTGGGACCACCTCGACGCCGGGCTCGACCGCGAATGGTTGTGGCAGGACTGGCAGGAGGCCGTCTCCGGCGGCGAGGTCGAGGACTGCCGCTGGACGCCGTGCTACGACTGCGGCGTCTGCCCGACCATGGGCACCGAGATCCAGATAGGCCCGACGGGGCGGAAACTCCTTCCTCTTACGGTGGTCTAGCGCGCTCAGTGGGCGAGCCGTGTCTCGGCGTACACGTACATACGCCGGAGCGGCTTATCCTGAGACGAAGGAACTCTTACAAGGGAAGGACGACAAGCTCTGAAACCTGTTCCCGAAGGGCCTCCGCCCGCGCCCACGGTGCAACGCCTGCGTGTGCGTTACGCCAAGCGCGGCCGCCTGCGCTTCACCAGCCACCGCGACATCTCGCGAGCCGTCGAGAGGGCGGTTCGCCGTGCCGGCATTCCGGTGGCCTACAGCGCGGGCTTCTCGCCCCACCCGAAGATCTCCTACGCGGGCGCGGCGCCGACCGGCGTCGCGAGCGAAGCCGAATACCTCGAGATCGGTGTCACCACGCCGTGCGATCCCGCCCGGGTCAGACAGGACCTGGACGAGTCGTTGCCGCTTGGGCTCGATGTGCTCGACGTTGTGGAGGCGGGTCCCGGAGGGCTGGCCGACCGCTTGGAGGTCTCCGACTGGGAGGTGCGGCTGCCCGGTGCCGATCGCGAGCTCGCCGAGGTGGCGGTGGAGAAGTTTCTCGCGGCAGGCACGGTGGAAGTCGAGCGCCTGACCAAGAAGGGCCCGCGCCGCTTCGACGCGCGGCAGGCCGTCCTGGGGCTCACGGTGTCCGAGGGAACAGACAGAACCGCAGCTCAGGTGCAGGGAGGGCCGTGTGTCATACTGCGCATGGTTGTTCGGCACCTTACGCCTGCCGTTCGACCCGACGATGTGCTCACAGGGCTGCGCCTTGTGGCCGACTTCGCGCCGCCGGTTCCCCCCGAGGTGACCAGGCTGGCGCAGGGGCCGCTCGACGCGAGCACCGGTGCGCTTGCCGACCCGCTCGACCTGGACCGCGAAACCACGCGCGGCGGCGAGGCGGGACCGGCGGGTGAGCACGTCGCCGGTTAAGGAGGTGTCCGGCACGAGCCGGGCACGACCGCTGACAGGACTTGGCGTCGGCGCTTTCTTTGCGGGAGCGCCGGCGGACAACGAGACACGAGGGCTCCTGCGCGGCGCGGCGACGCGCCCGGGAGCTGACGGGAGAGCGCCCGCATGCTCGACAACGAGCCCAACGCCGGGGCCACTGGCCCTGACGGGGAGACAATTGAACAGCCCGAGGTGACCAGGCGTCGCCGCTCCGCCAGCCGCCCCGCGGGTCCTCCGCCGGAGTTGCCGGAGGAGCCTGCCGCAGTCCCGGTGACCGTGGCGGCCGCGCAGGCCGCGCCGCAGGTGGCCGAGGTGCAGCCGGTGCAGCGGACCGCGGCCCAGCGCGCCGCGGGTGAGCCCGCGCCCGAGCTGGAAGAGGGCAGCCCGGCCGAGGCCGCCATGGCCGAGGCCGTCGCCGAGACGGCGGCGGAGAAGCCGAAGCGCGCCACGAGGACCCGGTCCACCGCCACGACGACGCGGCGGCGTACGACGAAGAAGGCCGCCGAGGCGCAGGAAGCCGCGGGAGCGCTCCCGGAGGGCACGGCCGCCGAGGCCGGCGCCACGGGAGCCGAGCCCGTCACCGGCCCGGTCGAGCCGGCGCAGACCGTCTCGGGGACCGCCGAGCCCGCCCAGCCCGTCACCGGGCCGGTCGAGCCCGCCGCGACCGCGCAGCCCGTCACGGGGCCGGCGGAGCCGGGCGCCGAGGCCGCGCAGCCCGTCACCGGGCCTGCCGAGCCGGGCGCCGAGGCCGCGGAGGTCGTGGAGGCGCCGGTGAAGCGGCGCAGGACGCGTAAGAAGGCAGAGGAGGCCCCGGCGCCGGTCGCCGAGGTGCGCTCCGTCGAGGACTCCGCGGCCCGGGCCGGTGCGCCCGTGGCCGTTCCGGCCGAGGGCGCCGAAGTGGCGGCGCCCTCCGGCGGTGGTGAGGCGGCCGCGCCGTTCGGTGATGAGACCGGTATCGCGACCGAGCCCGCCGCCCGCCGTACGACGCGCCGCCGGGTTCGTGGCGCCGCCGCGGACGCGGTGACGCAGGCAGGACAGGACGACGCCGCCGCGCAGGCCGGCGAGGCTCCGGTCACCCGGAGCCGTAAGACTCGGGCGCGGGGCGGCGAGGCTCCGGCCGCGCAGGCCGGTGAGACTCCGGCCGCACAGACCGGCGACGCCCTGGCCGGGCCGGTCGGCGGGACTCCGGCCGGATCGGCCGAGGAGGCCCCGGCGCGGGCCAGTGAGGTGCCGGCGGCAGCCGGTGCGGGAACGGTCACGGCCGGTGTCGCGGCCGGCGACGAGGGTGTCGGCGAAGGTGTCGGCGAGGACGTCGGCGAGGACGCGATCGGGTCCGAGGACCTCGGCGTCGATGAGGACATTCTGGAGATCCTGCCCGAGGACGAGCCGCTCGACGACGAGCCCGCCGGCGAGGACCTCGACGAGGAGAACGACCGGCCGAGCCTGCTCGCCGACCCGTTCGGGCTGTCCGCGCGCAGGCAGAGCGAGCCGGGCACCGCGTTCCAGCGGCCCGCCGCCATCTTCGCGCCGCTGTTCCAGGCGCCCGACCCCAGCCAGGCCAAGCCCGCCGCCGTGCGCAGGGCCGAGCCGCTGCCCGTCGCCGAGCCCGAGGAGGCCGAGGAGGCGGAGGAGCCGGTCGACGAGACGGTGAGCGAGGACGAGAGCGACCTCGACACCTCCGACGAGCAGGAAGAGGAGGGCGGCGGCCGGCGTCGCCGCCGTCGCAGGGGCGGCAGGGGCCGTGGCAAGGCCCGCGAGCGCGACGAGTCCGACGAGGGCGAGGAGTCCGAGGACGAGGGCGACGAGGAGCAGGCGGAGGAGGGCCAGGAAGAGGAGGTCTCCTCTTCGCGCCGCCGTCGCCGCCGCCGTCGCCGGGGCACCGAGGAGGGCACCGAGCCGGCCGGCGACGACCCGCCGAACACGGTGGTGCGCATCCGCGCGCCGCGCTCCGGCCGTACGACGGCGCTCGACACCGCCTCCGACGGCGTGCAGAGCGTGCGCGGTTCGACCCGCCTGGAGGCCAAGAAGCAGCGCCGCCGTGAGGGGCGCGAGCTGGGCCGCAGGCGTCCGCCGATCATCACCGAGTCGGAGTTCCTGGCCCGCCGCGAGTCGGTGGACCGGATGATGGTGGTGCGCCGCCAGGGCGACCGCACGCAGATCGCGGTGCTGGAGGACGGCGTGCTCGTCGAGCACTACGTCAACCGCGAGGCCAGCCAGTCCTACGTCGGCAACGTCTACCTCGGCAAGGTGCAGAACGTGCTGCCCTCCATGGAGGCGGCGTTCGTGGACATCGGCAAGGGCCGGAACGCGGTCCTGTACGCCGGCGAGGTGAACTTCGACACCGTCGGCATGGAGGGCCAGCCCAAGCGCATCGAGTCGGCGCTGAAGTCGGGCCAGTCGGTGCTCGTGCAGGTCACGAAGGACCCGATCGGCCACAAGGGCGCCCGGCTCACCTCGCAGATCAGCCTGCCGGGGCGTTACCTCGTGTACGTGCCTGACGGGTCGATGACCGGCATCAGCCGCAAGCTGCCCGACAAGGAGCGCACGCGCCTCAAGAGCATCCTGAAGAAGGTCATGCCGGAGAACGCGGGCGTGATCGTGCGTACGGCGGCCGAGGGCGCCTCCGAGGAGGAGCTGGCCCGCGACGTGGCCCGGCTGTCGGCCCAGTGGGAGAACATCCAGAAGAAGGCCAAGTCGGCCAGCCCGCCCGAGCTGCTGTCCGCCGAGCCCGACCTGACCATCCGGGTCGTGCGCGACGTGTTCAACGAGGACTTCACCAACCTGGTCGTGCAGGGCGACGACGCCTGGGACACGGTGGACGAGTACGTCAAGTACGTCGCCCCGCACCTGGCGGAGCGCCTGTCCAAGTGGGACGGCGAGCAGGGTGACGTGTTCGAGTCGTACCGGATCGACGAGCAGCTCGCCAAGGCGCTGGAGCGCAAGGTGTGGCTGCCGAGCGGCGGCTCGCTGGTGATCGACCGTACCGAGGCGATGACCGTCGTCGACGTCAACACCGGCAAGTTCACCGGCCAGGGCGGCAACCTGGAGGAGACGGTCACCAGGAACAACCTGGAGGCGGCCGAGGAGATCGTCCGTCAGCTCAGGCTGCGGGACATCGGCGGCATCATCGTCATCGACTTCATCGACATGGTGCTGGAGTCCAACCGCGACCTCGTGCTGCGGCGGCTGCTGGAGTGCCTGGCGCGCGACAGGACGAAGCACCAGGTGGCCGAGGTCACCTCGCTGGGGCTGGTCCAGATGACGCGTAAGCGGGTCGGTCAGGGCCTCCTGGAGGCGTTCTCGACGCCGTGCGAGTGCTGCAACGGGCGCGGTCTGCTGGTCTCCACGGAGCCGGTGGAGAGCAAGCCCGAGCCGCGCGGCACGCAGGGCAAGATGGCGGTCGAGAAGGCGGTCTCCGACAAGGTTTCCGCGGCCAAGGACTCCGCCGGGCGTGATACCGTGACCGGTGCGCTGGAAGACGTCCCGGCCGAGGACGACCAGGCAAGCCAGACTTCCGGCAGAGGGCGGCGACGCTCCCGCCGAGCCAAGTCGGCCGAGTAGCCGCTCGGCGGACTTCCGACGATCCGTCCGGTTCGCCTAGGGCACCGTTAATCCGGTACCCTGGTGAATCGGTGCGTCAGGTGACGTGCCCTGTTGGCGCGCTTACTCGGTTCGTCGGTTTGAGACAGGCCGAATGACAGGCGCAGCATTCGGCGGTCGCCTCTTCGTGAGGCGGCCGAGGGTCGAAATGAATCAACAGTGAGTCAGTAGAAGGGTTCCGCGGTGTACGCGATCGTTCGTTGCGGCGGCAGGCAGCAGAAGGTCTCCGTCGGTGACGTCCTCGAGGTGGACAAGGTCGCCGGCGAGGTCGGCTCTTCGGTTTCGCTGCCGACGGTGCTCGTCGTCAACGACGGCGATGTGACCACGGAGGCGGGCAAGTTCACGGTCAGCGCCGAGATCCTCGGCGAGACCAAGGGCCCGAAGATCCGCATCCTCAAGTACAAGAACAAGACCGGTTACAAGAAGCGCCAGGGTCACCGTCAGCGGTACACCCAGGTGAAGATCACCGGTATCGAGCAGGCCTGAACGGGAGTTTGAGAGATGGCACACAAGAAGGGCGCGTCGTCCACCCGGAACGGTCGTGACTCCAACGCCCAGCGTCTGGGCGTCAAGCGCTTCGGTGGCCAGCTGGTCAACGCGGGCGAGATCATCGTCCGCCAGCGCGGCACCCACTTCCACCCCGGTGACAACGTGGGCCGTGGTGGCGACGACACGCTGTTCGCGCTGGCCGCCGGTCACGTGCAGTTCGGTGTCAAGCGCGGCCGTCGGGCCGTGAGCATCGTCCCCGTCGCGGAGTAGGGGTTCCTCCTTCTCCTTCGACCTCGGGTTTGTTGCTTCAGGGGTGGATCGACTCGATCGGATGTCGATCCACCCCTTGGCGTTTCCCGGGGTGACCGGTGCCCGGCGGCCGATGGCCGGGCGGGCTCCGGCGGGACGGAGGACGAAGCCGGCCGGGGCCGCATGCCGCGACCGGGGCTCCGTGATGCGGGCCTGCCGTGGAAGAGGGGCGGGCGCGGTGGTGTTCATCTCTTCAGACCGGATGAGAACGGGCTGAACCAGCCCGGCCGGTGCGGTGGTGGCCGTCACTTGCGGCGGGGTCGCCTGAGGCGGGCCCGAGCCGCTTGACGTGGGCCGGCGGGGGCCGGGTAGGTCGGCGCTGAGGGCCCGGCCGCCGAGAGGCCGTGTGTTGGAATGAGATGCCCCTGCTGGGGCGATGGAGGAATGCGGGATGCCGGACTTTGTGGACCAGGTGGTCCTTCACATCAGGGCCGGTGAGGGAGGGAACGGGTGCGCCTCCATCCACCGGGAGAAGTTCAAGCCGCTCGGCGGCCCCGACGGAGGCAACGGCGGCCGGGGCGGCGACGTCATCCTTGAGGTCGACCCCAACACCGCGACCCTGCTCGACTACCACCGCCGCCCGCACCGCAAGGCCCCGAACGGCAAGCAGGGGCAGGGCTCCAACCGTGACGGCGCCAACGGCGACGACGTGATCCTGCCCGTGCCGAACGGGACCGTGGTAAAGGACGCGGCCACGGGTGAGGTGCTGGTCGACCTCGTGGGAGCCGGCACCCGATATGTGATCGCCGAGGGCGGCCACGGCGGGCTCGGCAACGCGGCGCTGGCCACGACCAGGCGCAAGGCGCCCGGGTTCGCGCTGCTCGGCGAGCCGGGCGACGCGCTCGACGTCGTGCTGGAGCTCAAGAGCGTCGCCGACGTGGCGCTGGTCGGGTTCCCGAGCGCGGGCAAGAGCTCGCTGATCGCGGCGCTGAGCGCGGCCAAGCCGAAGATCGCCGACTACCCGTTCACCACGCTGATCCCCAACCTGGGCGTCGTGACGGCGGGGGACAACGTGTTCACCGTCGCCGACGTGCCCGGCCTGATCCCCGGCGCGTCGCAGGGCAAGGGGCTCGGGCACGAGTTCCTGCGGCACGTCGAGCGGTGCGACATGCTGGTGCACGTCATCGACTGCGCCACCATGGAGCCCGGCCGCGACCCGGTCACGGACTACGAGGTGATCGAGGCCGAGCTGCGGGCGTACGGGAAGCTGGAGGACCGGCCCCGGATGGTCGTGCTGAACAAGGCGGACGTGCCCGACGCGCGGGAGCTGGCCGAGATGGTCAAGCCCGAGTTCGAGGCGCGGGGGCTGCAGGTGTTCACGATCTCGGCGGCCACGCACGACGGGCTGCGGGAGATGACGTACGCGATGGGTGAGTGGGTCGCGGCGGCCAGGGCCAACAAGCCGGTCGAGGAGCCCACGCGGCTGGTCATCAGGCCCAAGCAGCTCGGGGAGGCCGGGTTCAAGGTACGCCGGGTCAACGAGAACCTGTTCCAGGTCACCGGCGAGAAGCCGGAGCGGTGGATCCGGCAGACGGACTTCACCAACGACGAGGCCGTCGGCTACCTCGCCGACCGGCTGGAGCGGCTGGGCGTCGAGGAGGAGCTGGCCAAGGCGGGCGCCAAGGCCGGCGCCGAGGTGGTCATCGGGCCCATGGAGGGCGGCTACGTCTTCGACTGGCAGCCGACGCTGAACGCCGAGGCGGTCCGGCAGGGGCCACGGGGGACCGACAACCGCCTGGCCTAGCACGCGACCCGACACGACGGGCCGCGTGCCCGTCTGCGCGTGCCTCCGGGAGGGCAGGGCGTGCGGACCTGTGCACCCGGGCCCGTCTGCGCGTGCCTCCGGGAGGGCAGGGCGTGCGGACCTGTGCACCCGGGCCCGTCTGCGCGTGCCTCCGAGGGCGGGTGTGAGGACCCGCGTGTCTTCAGGCGCGGAGGGTGGCTTCGGCGCCGCCGTCCGCGTACAGGATCTGGCCCGTCATGAACGAGTTGGCGGCGCCGACCGTCCAGGCGAGCAGGGACGCGACCGCGTCCACCGGGCCGGGGAAGCCCAGGGGCTGCGGCATGGCCGCGGCGACGAGGGCGCGGGCCTGCGGATCGTCCAGGAACGTCGTGCGCGCCGTCCGCGTGTCCACCACGCCCGGCGCCACCGCGTTGAGCGGGATGCCGGAGCCGGCCCAGGACAGGGCGGCGCGGCGCAGCCACCGGTTGAGCGCGAGCTTGCTCGACGGGTAGACGGCGCGCCCCCGCCCGGACTCGACGAGCGCGCGGGCGGTCGCGGCGGCGGCCTCCTCGTCCATGGTCAGGCAGGACTCCACGAGGCCGTCGTCGGCGGCCACGATGGCGCTCAGCGAGGAGACGGCGACCGCCCTCGGCTGCGCGGACGCGGCCAGGAGCGGCCGCAGGCCCTCCAGGGTGGCGATCGTGCCGAAGAAGTTGAGCCGCACGGTCAGCTCGGACGGCAGCGCGACCCCGGCGACGGCGACCACGCCGTCGACCCTGCCGCCGGAGGCCGCCGTGACCTCCGACACCAGGGCGTGGCGGCCCTGCGGGGTGGCCAGGTCGGCGAGCACGTCGGCGTCGCGCACGTCGCAGCGGATGACCTTCGCCCCGGACGCGGCGAGGTGGTCGGCGGTGGCCGCGCCGATGCCGGAGGCGGCGCCGGTGACGACATAGGTTCGAGTTTCCACGAGCGAAAAATTACATTCATTGCACTAATGCAGTCAATGCAGACATAGCGGGTATTCGGTAGCGGTGATCTTCCGGCGAGCCGATAGGCTGCGTACGTGCGGGAACAGATCAGCTCAGCGTCGAAGGTCGTCGTCAAGGTCGGCTCCTCCTCGCTCACCACCCCCCAGGGCATGATCGACGTCGATCGCGTGGACGCGCTGGTGGACGTGCTGGCGGCGCGGCGCCGTACGGGGACACAGATCGTCCTGGTCTCCTCGGGAGCGATCGCGGCGGGCCTGGGCCCGCTCGGGCTGAGCGCGCGACCGCGCGACCTGGCCACCCAGCAGGCGGCCGCCTCCGTCGGGCAGGGCGTGCTCGTGGCCCGCTACACCTCCTCCTTCGCCCGCTACGCGCTGCGCGTGGGGCAGGTGCTGCTGACCGCCGACGACATGATGCGGCGCGCCCACCACGCCAACGCCCAGCGCACCCTGGCCAGGCTGCTGGAGCTGGGCATCGTGCCCATCGTCAACGAGAACGACACCGTGGCCACCGACGAGATCCGCTTCGGCGACAACGACCGGCTGGCGGCGCTGGTGGCGCACCTCATCCACGCCGACGCCCTGGTGCTGCTGTCCGACGTGGACGCCCTCTACGACGGCCCGCCCAGCCGCAGCGGCTCGCGGCGGCTGGCGGAGATCCGCGGCCCGGAAGACCTGGTCGGGGTCGAGCTGGGCAAGAACGGCGCGGCGGTCGGCACCGGCGGCATGGTGACCAAGGTGCAGGCGGCCAGGATCGCCACCGGGGCCGGGGTGCCCGTGGTGCTCACGGCGGCCGCCCACGCCGCCCAGGCGCTCGCCGGGGCCGACGTCGGCACCTACTTCCACCCCGGCGGCCGCCACCCCGGCACGCGCCTGCTCTGGCTCGCGCACGCCACCACCGGCCGCGGCCGCCTCCACCTCGACCAGGGCGCCGTGGAGGCCATCGTGGGGCGGCGCAAGTCGCTGCTGCCGGCCGGGGTGACGTCGGTGGAGGGCGAGTTCGCGGCGGGCGACCCGGTCGACCTGTGCGGCCCTCAGGGCGTCGTGGTGGCCCGCGGCCTGGTCAACTTCGACGCCGCCGAGATCCCCGGCCTGCTCGGCCGCTCCACGAGAGAGCTGGCCAGCGCGCTGGGTCCGGAATATGAACGCGAGCTGATCCATCGCGACGACATCGTCATACTGGAAGCCCACAACTAAGCCGAGCCCTGACGAGGAGCCAGCGATGTCCGATGAGTTCTTGAAGGTCGCCCGTGCGGCGCGAGAGGCCGCCGCCGAGCTGGCCCCGCTGCCGCGGGCGCCCAAGGACCGGGCGCTGCGGGCGGTCGCCGACGCCCTGGTCGCACACGCCGCCGAGATCGTCGAGGCCAACGGCCAGGACGTCGAGCGGGCCAGGTCGCAGGGCACGTCGGAGGCGATGATCGACCGGCTCCGGCTCGACGAGACCAGGATCGCCGCCGTCGCCGAGGCCGTGCGGCAGGTGGCCGACCTGCCCGACCCGGTCGGCGAGGTCGTCCGCGGCTCGACGCTGCCCAACGGGCTGGAGCTGCGCCAGCTCAGGGTGCCGCTGGGCGTGATCGGCATCATCTACGAGGGCCGCCCCAACGTCACCGTCGACGCCGCCGCGCTCTGCCTCAAGAGCGGCAACGCGGTGCTGCTGCGCGGCTCGTCCAGCGCCTACTCCTCCAACACCGCGCTGGTGCGCATCATGCAGGACGCGCTGGCGGGCACCGAGGTGCCGGCGGGCGCCGTGCAGCTCGTCCCCGGGCAGACGCGCGACTCGGTCAAGGAGCTCATGCGCGCCCGCGGGCTGGTCGACGTGCTGATCCCGCGCGGCGGCGCGTCCCTGATCAACTCGGTGGTCGAGGAGTCCACGGTGCCGGTGATCGAGACCGGCGTGGGCAACTGCCACGTCTACGTCGACGCCGAGGCCGACGTCGACCTCGCCGTGCAGATCCTCCTCAACGCCAAGGCGCAGCGGCCGTCGGTGTGCAACGCGGCCGAGACGTTCCTCGTGCACGCCGACGTCGCCGACGCGTTCGTGCCCAAGGCGCTGGAGGCGCTGCGCGAGGCGGGCGTGACCGTCCACGGCGACGAGCGCATCGCCGGTTACGGCGCCGGCGTGGTGCCCGTCACCGAGGACGACTTCTTCGCCGAATACCTCTCGCTCGACATCGCCGCCGCCGTCGTCGGCTCGCTGGAGGAGGCGGTGGCGCACATCCGGCGCTACGGCTCCGGCCACACCGACGCCATCGTCACCCGGTCGCAGAAGGCGGCCCGCAGGTTCGTCTCCCTGGTCGACTCGGCGGCCGTGGCCGTCAACGCCTCGACGCGGTTCACCGACGGCGGGGAGTTCGGGTTCGGGGCGGAGATCGGCATCTCCACGCAGAAGCTGCACGCCCGCGGCCCGATGGGCCTGCCCGAGCTGACCTCGACCAAGTGGGTCTACACCGGGGAGGGGCATCTGCGCACGTCAGAGGGCACGGTGGTGCCCTGTTAGTCGGCGTGTCGGCCTGACCCGCGGCCGGGGTCGTGGTTTGACTGGGAGACATGGACATTGTCGTCGCCCTGGTCTTCTCGGCCGCGGTGCTGTTCGGCGCCGATCGGCTCCTGCTGTGGCTGGAGAGCCGCGGTCACGTCAACTGGCGCAGGAAGGGGCGCAGGCGGTTGTCGGAGGAACCCACCACAGAGCTCGACAGCATGCTCTGCGACCACACACGCCGATAATCCTTCGGCGTGCCTCACACGGCAACTCGCGTACCGGCGCTAGGGTTGTGTCCCTTATGGGCGCGCCGGGCGGGGAGGGACGGTGAGCAAGCTCGGCAAGGTCGGGCCGTACACCCTGGTCGAGCGGCTCGGCCGGGGTGGCATGGGCGAGGTCTACCTCGCGACCACCCGCCGCGGCGAGCGCGTCGCGCTCAAGGTCCTGCACGACCTGGCCGAGGACGAGACCTCGCGCATCCGGCTGGAGCGCGAGGTGCGCGCGCTGCGCAGGGTCGAGAGCCCCTACGTCGCCAAGGTGCTCGACGCCGACCTCGACGGCGCCCGGCCCTACCTGGTCATGGAGCACATCGAGGGCGCCACGCTGCTCGACCGCGTACGCCAGGAGGGCCCCCTCGACGTCGCCCAGCTCGTCGACATGGCGCAGGGCATCGCGGCGGCCCTGGCGATCATCCACGCGGCCGGGGTCGTGCACCGCGACCTCAAGCCGGGCAACATCATCATGGCCGCCCGGGGGCCCGTGCTGATCGACTTCGGCATCGCCCAGGTGCTCGACGCGACCCGGCTGACCATGACCGGCACGTTCCTCGGCACCCCCGGCTACACCGCGCCGGAGATCTTCGCCGACGAGCACGTCGACTCGCCCGCCGACGTGCACGCCTGGGCCGCCACGGTGGCCTTCGCGGCGACCGGGCGGCCGACGTTCGGGCGGGGCACGGCCGAGGCGCAGATGTACGCGGTGCTGAACGGGCAGGCCGACCTCAAGGGCGTGCCGGTGCAACTGCTGCCCCTGGTGCGCGCCTCGCTCAACAGGGAGCCGGGCAAGCGGCCCACGGCCGCGCTGCTGGCCGATCGGCTGTCGAGGCTGGCCAGGGCCACCAGCGCGGCCGAGACCGAGTCCGCGGCGGCGCCGGGGCGGGCGGCCGACGTGGCCGAGGAGGCGGGCAAGGGCGCCGTCGTGCGCAGCCGGGCCGCGGAGGAGGCGGCCGCCGCCCGGGGCGAGGCCAAGGCGCGCAGCCGGCCCAACGCCGTGCCCGCTGAGGGGAAGGTGCCCGCGCCGCGCGGGCGCGCCGCCGGCCGGGGCGTTCCCGAGAGCGGCGGGCGGGCCCGGGGCGTGCCCGAGAACGGCGGGCGTACCGGTGGCAGGGCCGTTCCGGAAAGTGGCGGTCGGGCCCGGGCCGTGCCCGAGAACGGCGGGCGCGCCGGTGGCAGGACCGTTCCCGAGAGCGGGGGGCGGGCCCGGGCCGTTCCGGAGAGTGGCGGGCGTACCGGTGGCAGGGCCGTGCCCGAGGGCAAGGGCGTGGCGCCGGTGGCGCGCGGCCGTGCCGAAGGGAAGGTGCCGGCGCCGCGCGGCCGCGGCGCCGGCCCGGACACCGGGCCGCGGGCCAAGGTGAGCGCCACGCGGCAGCGCACGGCGGAGGCCGTCAGGAGCCGGGCGGGCATCAAGCCGGACCTGCGGCGCAAGGGCGAGTCGTCCACCACCCTGCCCGCGGGCAACGGCGCGCTGCTGCTGCTCGCGGTGCTGGCCGTGCCCTGCGTGGTGGCCTCGGTGATCTGGCCCATCGCCTCGATCGCGATCACCACCGCGTTCGTGGTGCTGACCAGGACGTTGTGGATGAGTCACTGGATGGTCAGGAAACGCAGCTCGCGGCGTACGCGGGTGGCGCTGCGCGTGCTGCTGGCCCCGATCGCGCTGGCCGGGGCGGCGGTCACCGCCGTCGTGTGGCCGGGCGTGCCCGTCGCGGTGGCGTCGGGCGGGGCGCTCTGGGCCACCGGCGGCGGGCAGATCGACGCCGACTGGTGGCAGCAGGCCGCGCCCGTCACGGTGGCGGGCGTGGTGTTCGGGATGCTCTGCGGGGGCATCACCGGGCGCGAGATCGAGCGCATCGGGCATCGCCTGCCCGACCTGCGCAGGGAAGGACTGCGCGCACTGGCCGTGCTGGGCGGGTTCGTCGCCCTGTGCGCGGCCGCCGTGCGCGCCATCGCTCTCCTGCTCTGACCTTCACGGGTCTCTCCCGCCGGTGGCGCGAGGCTCGTGAAGGTCACGCGGACGCGGCTGATCAAGCGGGATCGGCCGCGGATGGCTGATCCGGCCGCCTGCGACGGCCGCCGGACCGGTCGGCCCGGCAGGTCAGCCCTGGCCGCCGTCACGGCGGGAGAAGCGGTTGAAGATGCGCTCGCCCGCGTTGACCGCGCCCTCGGCGACGTCGCGCAGCACCCCGATGAACGGGTCCTGCGACTGCTGCCAGGACGCGCGGTAGGACTCGGCCGCCGCCTTGATCTCGTCGGTCACTCGCGCGTTGGGGTCGTCTTCCCTGCGGGGGTAGTCCCCGCCGAGGATCCGGTCGTACTCGCCGCTGCGCTGCCAGCGGTCCAGCTCCGCCACGCGCACCACCGCGAACGGGTGGGTGGTGCCGAGCAGGTTGAGGACCTTGAGGAAGCCGTCGCGAAGGTCGCCCGCGGTGTCGTATTCCTGGTACTGCTCCAGGAACGCCTCGATGTTCATCTCGTGGGTGTAGTCGCCGCCGGCGAGCTTCATCAGCGCCCGCTTGGCCGCCTCGGGGTTCTGCCCGACGAGCAGGCCGCCACGGTCGGAGGACAGCTCGGACTTGCGGTACCACTCCTCCAGGCCCGCGACGATCGCCCGCAGGCCGATGTAGCCGAGCGGGATCCACGCGACGCGGGTGGCGAGGCGGGTGAGGATGTCGAGCATCGTCCGGTAGACCGCGTGCCCCGACAGGATGTGCGAGGTCTCGTGGCCGATGACGAAGCGCTGCTCCTCCTCGTTCATGAGGTTGAGCAGGCCGGTGGTCACGACGATGAACGGGTCGTCGAAGCCGATGGCCTTGGCCTGGACGTGCGGGTCCTGCTGGACGTAGATCTCGGGGATCCGGTGCAGGTCGAGGGTGTAGGCGGCGTCGCGCCCCATGTCGTACAGGGAGCGGAACTGGGTCTCGCTGACGCGCACCGCCGAGGCCAGGTACATCAGGCGCAGGCGGCGCTCGCTGACGAGACCGGACATCTGCTTGAGAACCGTGTCGAACCCACTGAGCTTGCGCAGAGCGACCAGGGCGGACCGGTCTGCGGGGTGTTCGTAGGCTCGGGACGAGATGCCGGGCAGTTGGACGCGGTTGCGGTCCGGGGTGGTCGTCATGCCCGGCATGCTACGTCCGCAACGGAAGTGATGCGCGGTCATCACGAAGGGGGGTCCCATCATGTTGGGGGGAAGCGTCCGCGTAAGGTCCGTTTCATGATGAACGCGCCTGGTGTGCAGGGGATGCGGCGAGTGGGGGTGATGGGTGGGACCTTCGATCCCATCCACCACGGGCACCTCGTAGCCGCCAGCGAGGTGGCCCACCACTTCCAGCTCGACGAAGTGGTGTTCGTGCCGACGGGACGGCCGTACCAGAAGTCCGAGCGTGAGGTGTCGGCGGCGGAGGACCGCTATCTGATGACGGTCATCGCCACGGCGTCCAATCCCCGGTTCTCCGTGAGCAGGGTGGACGTGGATCGGCCGGGGCCGACGTTCACCATCGACACTTTGCGTGATATTTCGGATATTTACGGTCCTGAGGTTGAGCTGTTCTTCATCACCGGCGCCGACGCGCTCGGCGCCATCCTCGACTGGCAGCAGGCCGACGAGCTGTTCGAGCTGGCCCATTTCGTCGGATGCACGCGCCCCGGGCACACCCTGCACGACCCCGGCCTGCCGGAAGGCCGCGTGACGTTGCTGGAGATCCCCGCGCTGGCCATTTCCTCGTCCGAGTGCCGCCAGCGGGTGGCAAAGGGTGAGCCGATTTGGTATCTGGTGCCCGACGGAATCGTCCAGTACATCAACAAGCGCGGGCTGTACCACGCCCACGGATGAAGCCGCCGACGGCAAAGGTGAGGGGTTTCGGGCTGGAAGGGTACCCTCAATATATGGGCATGCTGCCGACACAGGAGGACAGACCCGCATCGTGACCGCATCTGACAGATCCGTCCAGCTCGTGCGCATCGCCGCGGAGGCCGCGGCCGACAAGCTGGCCGATGACATCCTCGCCTACGACGTGAGCGAACAGCTCGTCATCACCGACGCCTTCCTGCTCTGCTCCGCCACCAACGACCGTCAGGTCCGTGCCATCGTCGACGAGATCGAGGAGCGGCTGCGCACCGAGGCGGACGCCAAGCCCGTGCGCCGCGAAGGCGAGCGTGAGGGGCGCTGGGTGCTGCTCGACTACATCGACATTGTCGTGCACGTCCAGCACGAGGAAGACCGCACGTTCTACGCCCTCGAGCGGCTGTGGAAGGACTGCCCGGCCATCGGGCTGCCGGAGAGCGTCATGCAGGCCAACCTCCAGCGGGCCCGCGCGTGAGCCCCATCTTCACGCGTTCGTGCGGGGCCGCCGCATGAGCAAGCGGATCGTGTGCCTGCGTCACGGCCAGACCCTGTGGAACGTCGAGCAGCGCTTCCAGGGGCACTCCGACATCCCCCTCGACGAGACCGGCGTCGCGCAGGCGGCGCGGGCGGCGTCGCTGCTGGCCTCGCTGCGGCCCACCCTGATCGTCTCCTCCGACCTCCAGCGGGCCAACGACACCGCGCTGGCGCTGGGGCGCATCGTCGGGCTCGACGTGGCGGTCGACAAGGACTTCCGCGAGCGCGGCGGCGGGCAGTGGGAAGGTCTCACGCGTGCGGAGATCGCCGCGCGCTGGCCCGAGGAATACGCGGCCTGGGAGGCGCCCGGCGGCGAGCCCGTCACCGACGTGGCCGCCCGGGTGGCGACCGCGATGCGCCGCTGGGCGAGCCGGCTCGACGACGACGGGCTGCTCGTCGTGGCCTCCCACGGGGCGGCGCTGCGGCTGGGCATCTGCGAGTTGCTCGGGCTGCCCGAGGAGTTGTGGCCGGCGCTGGGCGGGCTGGGCAACTGCTCCTGGTCCGTGCTGCAGGAAGGGCGCAAGGGCTGGCGGCTGCTCGAGCACAACGCCGGCACCCTGCCCGAGCCGGTGCACAGCGACGACAAGCCCGAGGCCGAGGCCTGACGGTCCGTACGGCTCGGGGGCCGTACGGCCGGGCGATGCCCTGTGAGGGCGTCGCGACCTCTTCCGCGGCACCAGGAACGTGTCGGCCCCCTGCGCCTGGCGCATGCAGGCGGCCACGTAGGGCCTCATGCGGCTCTCGTACCGGCGGAAGGCGCTCCCGTGGTCGTCGGCCCCGGCCAGCTCGCCCGCCAGCACGTACGCGCCGATCAGCGCCAATCCCGTGCCCATGCCGCCCGGCCCCGGAGCGTCACCCGCGTCGCCGAGGAGCGTCACCCGGCCGGACGAGTAGGCGGGCATGACGATCTGGGCGCATCGCGACCGAGCTGGACGCCTCCGCCATGTCTCTGTACCGGCACGTGGCGGGCAAGGACGAGCTCATCCACCTGATGGCCGACACGGTGTACGGCGACGAACCGCCGCCGGAGCGTGTCCGGGGACTATCCCACGCTCGCCAAGCTCGTGGAGCGGCCGGAGCTGGACATGGACCTCGACTCGGTCCATGAGTTCGGCTTCCGGCGGCAACTCGACGGCCTGGCCGTTCTGGTGGCCAGGGCGCGGAGCGGACGACGCGATTAGGCGAATGGGGGCGAATGGCTATATGCTCTCGGAGCGCCGCAACGGGTGGACTCGTAGCGGTGACCAGGGGCTATGGCGCAGTTGGTAGCGCGCCTCCATGGCATGGAGGAGGTCTGGGGTTCGAATCCCCATAGCTCCACCCCTTTTGTGGTTCTTTCCTTTCTCGCCGTTGTGCGCGGGCGACCGGGGTGACCGGTCCGCGGAGACGGTCACCCGGGTCGGCCGAGCGCCAAGACGCCGGTCAGGAGAAGACGACCGACTTGAGGAGCAGCCGGCTGCTCGCCCTGCCGCCGGGGCGCAGCGAGTAGTAGTCGCCCGTGCAGTCATCGCCCGTGAAGACCGTGGCCGTGGCGTCGGTGTAGTTGACCGGGGTGTGCGCGCTGTAGGGGGTGTCCCGCACCTCCGGGAGGTCGATGCAGAGGCCACTGTCGGCGTCGACCAGCTCGCTGCTGCGCGTGCCGTCCGGGGTGGGGAAGCTGTAGGTGAAGACGCCGGCGGCCGCGTGGGCGGCGGTCGAGGGCGCGAGTGCCAGAGCCAGCGCCAGGGCCAGGGCTGAGGCGGTGGCGACGGTGGTGCGGCGAGCGGTCATGGTGGGACGCGTCCCTTCTGGGGGATGAAACGTTGCGATCGGCACGACATCCTATGGCTACTCCTTGCTGCCGATCGACTACCGACAGTGATTTCATGCTTTCTCGGTGTGCCGGGTCAGCGGCCCTTCTCGTAGACGACCAGGCCGCTGGACAGACGCAAGGGGACCAGGACGAGCTCGACCAGGAGCGCCTTCCAGGCGTAGTAGAGGTTGACCGCCTTGGTGAGGTAGACGAAGGGCAGGTTGAACAGGACCTGCCCGAGAGGCAGACGGCGGCGTCTGGCCGCGTAGAGGAGCGTGGGGACGGTCAGGAGCAGCTCGCCGCCGGCCCACCAGGCCATCGTGAGGGAGAACGACTCGTCGAGGGTCAGGGGCAGCAGCAGCGGGGCCGCCCACCACAACGGGGCCACGAGGATCTCCAGCAGGGCCAGCACGACCCAGGTCGCCAGCATCGGCTTGCGGGTGAGCAGGCGGGGGAGGTGGAGGCGGATGTTCTGCATGAAGCCCGCCATCCAGCGCCACACCTGCTTGCGGAGGTAGGTGAGGGTCTCCGGGTCGGCGGCCCAGGCCACGGCGTCGGACACGTAGACCGCCCGGTGGCCGTCGAGCTGCTGGCTCCAGGTGAAGTCCATGTCCTCGACGATCGTGCGTTCGGGGAAGCCGCCGGCCGCCACCAGGGACGCGCGCCTGAACATCGAGCAGCAGCCCGAGCAGACCATGGGGCTGCCGGCCAGGTGCTGGATCGGGCGGTGCCAGTGGAAGCCGAAGAGGTATTCGGTGGATCTGCCGCGCTCCCACGGGGTGCGGGCGAACCGCGTCTGCACGTTGCCGGCCGCCACGTTGACCGCCGGGTCGGCGAAGGCGGGCCTGAGCCGCTCGATGTAGTCGGGGGCCAGGACCGTGTCGGCGTCGACGGCCAGGACCAGGTCGGTGTCGCAGTGGGGGAGCGCGTGGTTCTGGGCCCTGGCCTTGCTGCCCAGGTTCGCCGGCGGGCGCAGGACGGTGACGCCGTAGGAGGCGGCCACCTCACCGGTGCGGTCGGTCGAGCCGTCGTCCACCACGATCACCCGCTCCGGGGGGACCGACTGGGCCTGGATGGAGCGGAGCGTGGCGGGAAGGCCCTGCTCCTCGTTGTGCGCGGGGACGATGACGGTGACCGTCGGGGGCGCGGCCGGACCGAGGGGGCCAGGCAAACCGGGCTGGTCGGGCGGACCGGGCTGGTCGGGCGGACCGGGCTGGTCGGGCGGACTGGCCGGACTGGGTGGACTGGGTGGGCGCCGGGTCACCTGTCTCGCCTCCTCCGCAGTTTGAGGGCGATCAGGGTCACCAGGCCGACCGTGGCGTAGACGATCAGGCTGAAACCGAGTGTGGGCGGGCCGCCGGGCATCCTGTGGCTCCTTGCCGGGGAAGGTGGTGGGCGATGTGGAGATGAGGATGCCCGGCGGCGGCGGGGTGGCAGAGGTCCGAGCGGGGTTTTGGGGATGGAGGTGCGGGTGTCCGGGTCGTCCTGTGGACGACCGGGCATCCGGGTAGTCCTGGGGACGACAGTGTGTCCGGGTCGTCCTGAGGGCGACGGTGTGCCTGGGTCGTCCTGAGGGCGACGGTGTGTCTGGGTCGTCCTGGGGGCGGCGACGGTGGCCGGGGACCTGGGGGTCCCCGGCCGGTGGGTCAGCGCAGGCCGTACGCGCGCTCGATCGTCTGTGTCACCGAGCCACCCGCCCGGTCCGAGGCGGTGACCCGCAATGAGACGAACCCGCTGGTCCCGGCCAGGGCCGGATGGGTCAGCTCGACCCGGTGACGGCCGTCACCGCGTTTCGTGACCCGGCGGACCTGCTGCCAGCTCGCCCCGTCGTCGACGGAGAACTCCACCTCGACCCGGTTCACCTCGGGCGCCCTGCGCACCGTGGAGTGCGCGCCCGCCCGCAGGTCGAAGGCGAACGGGCGGCCGGCGGCGGCCCGGTTCAGGAGGTCGAGAGGAAGGTCGTACGCGAGCTGGATCGCCGGCTGGACGGCGCACGGCGGGCCGAACGTGCAGGTGTGGCCGCGCGGCGGGCCCGACGGCGGGGAGGAGGCGAACGACGTGGTCGTGCTCACCTTCCGCGACAACGCGCGGCCGGTCGTGTCCACCGTCTCCAGCCGGTACGTGCCGGACCCGTCCGGCACGGCGAACCAGCGGGGACGCCGGCCCTGCACCGGCGGCCGCAGGTCCCCGACGGTCAGCACCGGCGCCGACGTCACCGGGCCCAGGTTGCTGTAGTGGCGCGGGTCGGAGTCGCGCCACTGCTCCCCGGGCACGAACCGGTCCCCGTCCCGGCACATCGCGCACGGCACCGTGACCGGGTAGCCGGACGGCACGTCGGCGGCCCCGGGCGTCAGCGGCGCCTTGAACCACTGCTCGGGCACCCGCCTGTCGCGCCGGGTGAACCGGTCCGACGAGTGCAGCTCCAGGCTCGCGTTGGTGATCGTCCGCGACCAGACGACGTCGTCGGAGGCGGGGCCGAAGTACTCGGTACGGGCGGCGGGCATGGCCATCGCCCTGCCGTACGTCATCCGCCCCGGCTCCTCGCCCGTCGTGGACTCGCCGAACTCCCAGCCGAAGGTGTCCGGCGCGTCGGCGTGGTAGGCGGCGTCCACCCGTACGAGGTCTTTCATGGCCACCTCCGGCGCGCGCGAGGGCACCCGTCCCCGCGCGTCGAAGCGCAGGCGATAGACCACGTCGGGGCCCGCGTAGGGTTCGAGGCGCAGCGAGAGCGGCCCCCGGCCGAGCGCGGCGCGCACGGCCCGGCCCTCGTCGGCGCTCAGGCCGAGCGGCCGGAACGACGGCGAGCCGCCCGCCGGGAGCCGCGCCTGGCCGCCGTCCACGTCGAGGTAGGCGAGGACGCCGGCGGCCCCGCGCCGCTGGGCGTACGTGGCGGTGTCGTCCATGGTGGCCGCGGCCGTCACGTACGGCCGGTCGCCGCCCCCGACCGGAATGCCGGCCAGCACCACCTTGCCCGTCACGTCCACGCCGTCGAAGTCCTCGGGCCGGCCCCGGCCCACGGACACGACGGGCAGCTCGGTGACCGCGGCCAGGGTGCGCATGGACTCCATGTCGTAGGCCGGGCGCAGCCGCAGGTCCCCGGCGGTGACGGAGGACAGGACCGGAGGCTCCAGGTCCCACTGGTGCGACAGCCGCACCTTGCCGGCCTTCGTGCCGGAGACCGGCGTGACGTACAGCTCGTGGCCGCCGCCCACCGCGCCGCCGAAGATCGAGACGGGCAGGGTGCGGTCGGCGAACGTGCGCACGTAGAACGCGTCGCCGCTCCCGTCGGCGGGCCTGGGCAGGCTCGGCCTGATCCGGACGGTGTCGCGGGCGTCGAGGGTGACCGTCTCGTCCCCGTCGAGGCTGACGGTCTTGATGACCCAGCTGTTGCGGTGGGTGAGGTGGGTCTCCGGCAGGATGCCGATCACCTCGTAGTCGCCCGCCGGGAGGCGGAACTCGCCGGCGCCGTCGTAGTCGGTGCGCAGGTAGTAGTAGCCGTACGGGTTGAACGGGTCCTCGGGGCTGTTCGGGCGCTTCAGCGGGATCGCGTAGACGATGGGCTCGGCGTGGTAGCCGGGGAAGAACTCGCCCTTGCCGTACGAGTTGACCAGCGAGACCCCGAGCCGGTGCGTGGCCGGGCCGGTGTAGTAGCTGAAGGGCGTCACCACGCGCGTCTCCCCGGCGCTCGCCGTCACCCAGCCCCCGTAGGCGCCCTGCGTCCCGATCGACGGGTCCACCGTGAGGTCCACGGTGGCGGTGCCGTTCGCGGGGACCGTCACGGTGCGCGCGCCGAGCCTGATCGCGCCGTCGGGGGCGGGTTCGCCGCTCCAGCCGCGCGTGAGCAGGGAGACGTCGAGGGTGACCGGTTCCGCGCCGGTGTTGCGGTAGGTGATCTGCCGGGTGGCCGGAGCCCGGCCCGGCAGGCGGAAGGCGACGGCGGACGTGGCGAAGACGGTCTGCGTGACCGCGCGGGCCACGTCCACCCGGCCGCTGCCCTGCTCGTACCAGGTGTGGCCGTCGTTGCGCACGGCGGTGGAGGTCAGCGCGTCGCGCAGCTCGGCCGCCCGCCACTCGGGGTGCTGCTGGGCGAGGATCGCCGCCGCGCCGGCGACGTGCGGGGTCGCCATGGAGGTGCCGTCGAAGGTCGTGTACGCCCCGTCGCCCGGGACGCCGGGCAGCGTGGAGTCGCCCGAGCGGGCGGCGACGATCTCCACGCCGGGGGCGACGATGTTCGGCTTGACCGCCGCGTCGTCGAGCCGCGGGCCCCTGCTGGAGAACCCGGCCAGCTCCGTGCCCGTGACCTTGTCCACCGCGCCCACGGCCAGCGCCTCGTCCGCCGCGGCGGGCACGCTGACGCTGAGCGCCGCACCCTCGTTGCCCGCGGCCGCCACGAACAGCGTGCCGTGCTTCCTGGTCAGCTCGTTCAGCGCCAGGCTCATCGGGTCGGTGCCGTTGCCGCAACAACTGCCCAGGCTCAGGTTCACCACGTCGGCGCCCTGCGCGGCGGCCCACTCCATGCCCGCGATGGCCCACGACCAGGCGCCGTCGCCGCGGTCGTCGAGGACCTTGCCGACCAGCAGCGACGCGGCGGGCGCCACGCCCTTGTAGGTCGCGCCCGCGCCGGCGAGCGTCGAGGCGACGTGCGTGCCGTGCCCCCTCCTGTCGGCGATGCCGGGGGCGGTGGAGAAGTTCTCGGTGGCGAGGATGCGGCCGGCGAAGTCCGGATGGTTCACGTCGATGCCGGTGTCGAGGACGGCGACCTTGACGCCCTTGCCGTCGTACCCCTTCCGCCAGCCCGCGGGCGCGCCGATGAGCGGCACGCTCCGGTCGAGCGAGGCGCGCGTCCTGCGGTCCAGCCAGATCTTCGCGATGCCGGTGGCCGAGCGGCCGGCCGCGGCGCGGTCGGCGGTCAGGCCCGCCCAGAACGCCCCGGCCCGGCCGGCGGCGACGGTCATCGCGGCGCCGTTGACGCTGTCGAGCACGCGCACGTCCGCGGCGGCGGGCAGGGCTCGGGCGGATCTGGACAACGCGCTCGGGGCGGGGTCGCCCGCGTAGGTGACCAGCAGCGGGATCGCCTCGGCGCGCCGGTCGCGGGCCAGGGTCTCGACGTCGAACAGCTCCTCGTCGAGGGTGCCGTCGGCGACCAGGGCGGCGGCGTCCGAGGGGAGCACGAGGTAGCCGCCGTCCTTGCTGGGCAGGGTGGCGAACGTGACCTCGGCCCCGCCCGGCCGGTCGGACTCCTTGATGGCGATGGAGGGCACGCCGTCCTTGCCGGGGGCGTACTCGACGACGTCGCCCGTGATGAGGGTGAGGGTCGTGGCGCCGGCCGGCTCGGCCCCGGCGCCTGAGGGCGGGGCCTGGGCCGGTGCGGCGGGCGCGTGGACGGGTGGGGCGGTCGCGTGGACGGGTGGCGCGGCGGCGAGCACGAGGGCGGCGCCGGATAAGACCGCTGCGAGCCGGGACGATAAAGGGGACACGTAACGCCCTTCCGGTCAGGATGGAACGCCTTTAGGGAGCGCTCCCAAACTGTCGATAGGGCTTATGTCCACCAAATGATCATCCTAATCGCGCGCCTGAGACCGGCCCGGACGCCGGGGTCAGGGCCGCGCCGGGCGTCCGGGGTCAGGGCCGGGCGCCGGGGGTCAGGGGGACGAGGCGGCCAACCAGAGGATCACCGCGACGGCCACGACCGCGACGAGCAGCACGAGCCCGCCCACCACGACCACCCACCGCCAGGCCGAGCGCGGCGGCTCGGCCTCGTAGACCGGCACGTCGGGCAGCATGTCCGGGGTGTAGGGCAGGTGCTGGGTGGACGGCGCCTCCGGCGGGCCCTGCCCGGACCGCTCCTCGGCGGGGCCGGGCAAGCGGAGGCGGAGCGTCTCGTCGGGGTCCTGTTCCTGGGGGCCGGGCTGCTCTCGTGTCATGTTCGCCTTCGGGCAGGGAGGGATCGGCTACGAAAACTTGTCACACCTCTGCCCGTAGCTCCGTCCAGGAGTCATGACATCTGTACTCGTGACGGGCGGAAGCGGACGTCTCGGACGGGCCGTGCTGGACGGGCTGGTCGCGGCGGGGCACGACGTGCGCGCGGCCAGCCGTACGGCGCGGGCCCCGGCCGGCGGCGTGCGCTGGGTGGTCGCGGACCTGACCACCGGCAAGGGCGTGGCGGCGGCCGTGGCGGGGGCCGACGTGATCGTGCACCTGGCCTCGGCGCCCTACAAGGGCCGCTACACGCTCCGGGTGGAGCTCGACGGCACGTCCACGCTGCTGGCGGCGGCCAGGGAGGCCGGGGTCCGGCACCTCATCTACACGTCGATCGTGGGCGCGGACCGGGTGCCGTGGGGATATTTCCGTACGAAGGTGCGCGCCGAACGCCTCGTCCGGGACGGCGGCGTGCCATGGACGATCGTCCGGGCCACCCAGTTCCACGAGTTCGTGGACCAGGCGCTGGCCGGCATGGCCCGGCTCGGTCTCGTGGTCGTCGATCCCGGCATCCCCGCCCAGCCCGTGGACGTCAGGGATCTGGCCGGCCACCTGGTGGCGCTGGCCGCGCGGGGGCCGGGCGGGGCGATCGAGGAGTACGGCGGGCCCGGGACGCTCACCATGGAGGCGGCCGCGCGGGCCTGGTTGCGCGCCCGCCGGCTGCGCAGACCCGTGCTACGGGTGCGCGTGCCCGGCGCGCTGGGCCACGCCTTCCGGGCCGGCCACCTCACCGCGAAGACCGGGCCCACGGGCGGGATCACCTGGGAGGACTACCTGCGCACCCGGCCGGACGGAGCCCCGGAACGAACTCCCTGAGCAGGACCGGTGCCGGTGCCCGGCTCGGCGCGCGGCCCTGCGCGCGGCCCTGCGCGGGCCGGCGTCGCGGTCTGGGCGGGGCTCCGGCGGGGATGGCGGTTCAGCCCTGGCCGAAGGGCGGGTTCTGCGGCGGCTGCCACCCGGGCTGCTGCTGCTGGAACGGCGGCTGCTGCTGCGGCGCGCCCTGCTGCTGCGGCGCGCCCTGCTGCGGGGCCCCCTGCGGCCACTGGGCCTGCTGAGGCTGCTGCTGGGGCCCCTGCTGCCACCCCTGCTGCGGCTGCTGCCAGCCGCCCTGGGCCGGCGGGGCGGGCTGGGGCGGGTTCCTCCGGGCGACCACGGCGAAGATCAGCAGCCCGGTCCCGGCCCCCTGGACGATCAGCGTGACCAGGTTGACGACCACGATGAACGGCTCGTACCCGCCGGGCCCCAGAGCCTGGTAGATGGCCTGGAACCCGAGCGCCATGACGCCGGAGATCACCACCCCGATCAGCAGCACGACGCAGCCCGCGATGCCCATCACGGACGCGCGCCCGTGCTCCTTCTTGCGCGCCACCATCAACGCGATGCCGCCCAGCAGCAGGGCGCTCAGCACGATCAGGGTGAGGATGTTGACGAGGCCGGAAAGGGAGGACAACAAGAGCTGCTCCAGGGATAGGGGACGACTGCGACGACGCTACGCGGACTCGCGGGCTTCTTCCACCGCGCGGGTGATGGAGTCGAGATCGTGGCCGCCTTCGTACCGCACGCCGTTCAGGAAGAGGGTGGGGGTGCCGCGCACGCCGCTGTCGCGGCCGGACTCCTCGTCCACCGCGATCCTGGCGACGTGGCGCGAGACGTCGGCCCAGGGGGTGACGTCCAGCTCGGCGGCGTAGTGCTCCAGGTCGGCGTCGGTCAGGAAGCGCTGGTTGTCGTAGAGGATGTCGTGCATCTCCCAGAACCTGCCCCGGTCGGCGGCGGCCTCGGCGACGGTGGCGGCGGCCGTCGCGCGCGGGTGCAGGGAGCGCAGCGGGAAGTGCCGGAAGACCAGCCGCACGTCGGGGTTCTTGCGCCGGACCTCCTCCAGGATCGGGTGGAGCCGGCCGCAGTAGGGGCACTCGAAGTCGCCGTATTCGACGATCGTGATCCGCGCGTCGGCCGGGCCGCGCACGTGGTCACCCGGCCCGACCGGCACGGCCAGGGTGGTGGGCAGCTCCTCGTCGGGCTCGGCCTCGGGCGGCGCGCACACCCCGCCCCGGTCCCACGCCAGCCGGAAGATCAGCCAGCCCAGCGCGGCGGACAGCAGGGAGCCCGCCAGGATGCCGATCTTCGCCTGGTCGCGCACCGCCGGGTCCTCGAAGGCCAGCTCCACGATGAACAGCGCCACCGTGAACCCGATCCCCGACACGGCCGCCCCGCCCAGCAGCTGCCCCCACACCAGGTTGCCCGGCAGGACGCCCCAGCCGAACCGCAGCGGCAGCCAGGTGCCCAGCGCGATGCCCGCGACCTTGCCCAGCAGCAGCCCCAGCGCCACGCCGATGGCGACGGGCGAGGTGAGGGCGGCCCGCAGCGTCTCGCCGTCGAGGCGCACCCCGGCGTTGGCCAGGGCGAAGACGGGCACGATCACGTAGCTGCTCCACGGGTGCAGCCGCAGTTGCAGCCGCTCGTTCACCGAGACGGCCCGCTGCACGCGCCGCGCCGCCTCCCTGGCGGCCTGCGCGCTGGGCTCGCTGGTGAACTCCTGTACGGCCTCCCCGGCCAGCAGCAGCTTGTGGTCGGTGGGCGCGTACACGAAGACGAGCGCCCCGAGCGCGATGCCGACCAGCGTCGGGTGGATGCCGCTCTCCAGCGTGGCCACCCACAACGCGAACCCCAGCACGATGTACGCCGGCGCCCGCCAGATCTTCAGCCACCGCAACGTCACGATGGCCGCCAGCAGCAGCAGGGCGCTGAGCAGGGCGGGCACGGACAGGCTGGCGGTGTAGAAGAGCGCGATGATCATGATCGCGAGCACGTCGTCCACGATGGCCAGCGTCAGCAGGAACGCCCGCAGCGGATCGGGGCAGCGCGCCCCCACCACGGCGAGCAGGCCCAGCACGAAGGCCGTGTCGGTGGCGATCGGCACTCCCCACCCGCCGGCCCCCGGCCCGCCCCAGTTGAGCAGCAGGTAGACCCCGGCCGGCACCAGCATGCCGCCGAACGCCGCCACCGCCGGCACCGCGATCAGCCGCCGGTCCCTGAGCTGCCCGAGCCGCACCTCGTAGGAGATCTCGAGCCCGATGAGGAAGAAGAAGACGGTCATGAGCCCGTCGTTGACCCAGTGGCGCAGGTCCAGCGAGAACTGGGCGTCCCCGAAGGAGATCCCCATCGGCGTGTGCCAGAACGCCTCGTAGGTGTCGCCCCAGGGCGAGTTGGCCCACAGCAGGGCCGCCGCCGTGGCGGCCAGCAGCACGCTGGTGCTGCCCGCCTCGGTCCTCAGGAACGTCCGCAACATCTGAGATCTCCCCCCGGAGATCCGATATTACGAGGCTCCCTGATCGTCGCCCCCGGGGCGGGGGTCACAGGAACAGGCGCACCGCCGCGTCCCTGGCCAGCAGGAACCCGACGATCGCGATCCCCCAGCTCAGCATCGACGACGAGTGCCTGGCCAGCCAGCCGCGCAGCCGCTCCAGCTTCGGCTCCAGCCACTTGCCCGCCACCGCGCGCACCCCGATGAGCACCAGCACCGGCACGAACATCACCAGCACGTACGCCCCCAGCACCGGCAGCCACTGCGCCACCGCCAGCCCGCTGGTCGTCATGATGCCGATCGCGGCCAGGTAGGGCACCATCGTGGCCACCTCCAGGACCCCGGCGGTCAGCCCCAGCAGCATCATCGTCCCCGGCCCGCCGACCCGCGGCTCGAACGTGCGCTGCGGCAGCCCCCGCTTGGCCCGCCACTTCGGGTCGAACCGCCAGCTCAGCAGGAACAGTCCCACGCCCAGGACGAGCTGCGCGATGTGGGCGGGCCGGCTGTGCAGCGTGTCTCCCAGCGCCTCCATCGCCGCCGACAGCCCCAGCATCAGCGCCACCCCGACCAGGAAGTAGAAGACGGCCACGGTGAGCAGGTAGATCCCCAGCCGGGCTCCCCGCGAACGGTCCAGGGCCAGCAGCAGGTAGACGGGGATGCCGAAGGTCCCGAAGCTGGTGCTGTCGACCAGCGCCAGGGCCGCGAGGGTGAGCAGGAGCGCGATCGTCATGAGGGAATCATCCCGGCGGCGGGCGGGCGGCCGCCTCCTTCGCCGGGCTGAACCCGGTGTACATCCTTCTGCTCACCCCGGGCCGGCCCGGCCGGTGGTGCGGCTCACCGGCCGGGCCGACGGGGGTGTGCTACAGGTTGCGCAGGTAGGCCAGGGACGGGGCGAAGAAGTATTCGCCGCCCATCATCGTGACGGTCTGCGCGACCTGGGCGTGCGGCTCGGACTGCTCGGGCCGGCCCCAGACCTTCGGGAAGGTCACCTTGAGGCCGCGCTCGCCCTGCCCGATGACCGGGTCGTGGCCGGTCGCCTCGACCTCGAAGTCCTCGTTGTTCGCCCAGGACTGCTGGGTGAACTCGAACTGGCCCGGCAGGCTGCTGTTGAACGCCATGAACAGCAGCCCGACCTCCCCGCTGGGCCGGTCGCCGGGCGGGGAGTCGTCCCACGGCTCGTCGGTGCGCTCGCCGTAGGTCTGCCCCCGCCTGGCCATGATCACCTCACGTCCGAACGAGCGCGGGTTGGTCTTCCTGACGTGCCCCGAGAAGGGGCACTTGGAGCCGTCGTCGCCGTCGAAGCTGAAGTCGTTGACCACCGGCCCGCCGGTCGCCTTCGGCTTGAGCGTCAAGGGGGTGCCGTCCTTGAAGCGACCGACGAGCATGGCGCCCGCCCGGTCGCGGTCGGCCCCCTCCAGGCCCAGGCTGTCGGCCAGGTCGCGCTCGATCTCCTTGAACGCCCGCACGTTCTGCTCCAGCTTCCTGAACACCAGGTAGCTGCCGTGGTGGCGGCCGGGGTCGGGCGCGAACGGGTCGGGCACCAGGATGTTGCTCAGCGGGAACGCCGGGTCCCAGTGCCGCTTCGGCTCCTTGTCCACCTCGTCCTTGACGAACAGCGGCTGGCTGCGGCCGTCGACGTATCCGAAGTGCTCGATGCCGTCGCCCGCGGGGTTGCGCATGCCCTGCCCCCGCTCCTCGCCCAGCAGCCGGGCGCTCGCGGGCAGGTCGCCGAGGATCTCCTCGCGCAGCCGGGCCACCGGGCCCGGCTCGGCGTCGCCGATCAGGATGACGGCGTGGATCTCCCGCTGATAGACGCGCTCCCACTCCTCCACGGGCGGGTCGTTGACGAACCCGGTCCGCCGCTTCATGCCGTCGCGGAAGGCCGCGTCGCCGAACTTGCGCACGTCCTCGACCGAGTGGCCGAGGTCGCGGTAGCCGGCCTTGCTGATGCCGATCCCGACGTACGGGGTGCCGCGGCGGCGGCCGGTGGCGAAGTCGCGCACCTCCTCCAGGTGCCGGCGGGCCGACTTCATCTTCGTGGTCGCGACGCGGCGCAGGAACGCCCGGCCCTCGGCCGCGTCGTTGAACCGGACGAACAGCACCGACAGGTGCTCACGGACGTGCGCCCGCAGGATGTTCGGCTGGAGATTGTCGAGCATCGCCTTGGTGTCCGCGTCGAGCGTGGCCGAGTCCCAGGCCAAGGGTCGTTCGTTGTGCAGGTCGACAGGCATTGCCGTGTCCCTTCCCCGTTTCCGTCGGAAATCGGGCCCCCTTGCGCGCCCAGGATGAATCGCCTTGTCGCGAATCCCCCGTCTTGCGACGCGCCCCTTCAGTAGGACTGCCGAGGGGGCGGGAAAGTTTCCCCGAAGGGACACGCCTGATTTCCCGATCAGTTCACGGTGAGCGCGGTGCGCGCGACGCCGCCGTCCTTGCAGCGCACGGTCACGGCGTGCGTGCCGGCCTTGGCCGCCTTCAGGGCCGGCGCCCAGGCGACCGTGGGCACGCCGGGCGCGTTGCGGGGCGTGGCGAAGGCGTACGAGGTGACGTCGCGCACCTGGGAGCCGCCGCAGACGGCCGTCACCTTCACCCGCGCGCCCACGGCGACGGTGGCGGGAGAGACGCCGACGCCCGCGTTGACCGCGGCCAGGGAGCCGCCGCCGCCGGGCGGGCGGGTGGCGGTGGCCGTGGGCTTCGGCGTCCCCGTGCCGGTCGGCCCCGGCGTCGCCGTGCCCGTGCCGGTGGGGGCGGGCGTGGGAGTGGGCTTGGGCGTCGCGGTGGGCTTGCCGGTCGGCGTCGGCGCGGGGGAGGGGTTGCTCTGCCCGAAGACCACGTCCGAGCAGGAGTAGAACGCCTCCGGGCTGTCGCTGCGCTGCCAGATCGCGTAGATCAGGTGACGGCCCTGCCGGGACGGGAGCTTGGCCGTCATCGTGTAGTAGCCGTCGGCCACGACCGGGTTCTGCACGCTGTGGAACGGCCTGGCCTCCAGGTCCGACCACTTCAGCGGCCTGGCGGGGTCGTAGCCGTCCTTGGTGAGGTACAGCTCGAAGGCGCCCTTGTGCGGCGCGGTCGCGCGGAACCTGAAGGTGTGGGAGGCGCCGCTCGTCATGGTCGTCGCCGGCCAGTCGGCGCGGGCCTGGTCGAAGCCGCGGTACTTGTCCCGGCCGGCGCTGCACAGCTCCCCGTCGGGGATGATCTCGCGGTGCCGGCCCGCGGCGTCGGCGACGTTGACCTCGTTCCAGTCGTACAGGGGCTGCGTGCCGCCCATCGCGACGGCCTGCTTGCACGCGGCCGACTTCGGGCTCTCCGGCCCTTCGCTGTAGCAGACCATCAGGCGGCTGGGCGGGTTGCTCATCGTGCCGTGCGCGGAGGCGGTGCCGGGGGCGACGGCGAGCGCGAGCAGCGTGGGGGCGGCCAGGGTGGTGGCGACGAGCGCCTTGCGGTTGATCTGCATGCTGACCACCTTGGAGCACCTGAAATGCCGAAATAGTCGGCTTAAGTGTCCTTTAAGGCTGCCTTACGCAGCTCTTCAGCCGCTCCCGTCCGGAGCCGCCAGACGGTTCAGGTGTCGCCGTCGGTACGGAGCCAGACCTGCACCTGGGCCCCGCCCAGGGACGAGCGGTCCAGCCGCAGCGAGCCGCCCGTCGACTCGGCCAGCCGCCGCGCGATGTCCAGCCCCAGCCCGGTGGACCCGCTCCCGCTGGCCCCCCGCTCCAGCGCCGCCTCCGGGTCCGGGATGCCCGGCCCCGCGTCGGCCACCAGGATGCCGACCACGTCCCTGCCCTCGTGCAGCGTGACGCCGAACGCCGTCCCCTCGGCCGTGTGCCGGAACACGTTCCCGAGCAGCGCGTCCACCACCGCCGTCAGCTCCCCGGCCGGCACGGGCGCCCGCACCGGCAGCTCGGCCCCGATCAGCTCCCACGGCCGCCCCTGGTCCTCGGCCAGCGCCGACCAGAACGCCAGCCGCTCGCGCAGCACCTCGGCGGCGTCGCACGACCTGGCCGCCCGCGACGGCCGCCGGGCCGCCGAGATGATCGTCGTGATCTCGCCCTCCAGGCGGGCCAGGGCCTGCCTGCTGGACTCCGCCTGCGGGCCGAGCTGGTCCAGGCTGAGCCGCAGCGCGGTCAGCGGCGTGCGCAGGCGGTGCGACAGGTCGGCCGCCAGCTCCCGCTCGGCCGCCAGGAGGTGGGTGACCCGGCTGGCCATGGAGTTGAACGCGGTCGCCGCCGCCTGGAGCTCCGGCGGGCCGTCGGGGTGGATGCGCTCGCTCAGGTCGCCGGAGCCGAGCGCCGTGGCGGCCGTGCCGAGGCGGCGCGCGGCGCGTACGATCCTGGCCCCGAGGCGGTCGCCGACCAGCACCGAGCCGATCACGAGCACCACGGCCACCCCGGTCAGCACCGCCCAGGAGGCGAACACGCCCCGGTTGAGGTCGTCGGCGGGCACGAACACCTCGACCACCGCGCTCCGGCCGCCGTCCAGCGCCACGGGGCGCAGCAGCGCGTACCCGCCGTCCAGCGGCACCGTGCCCGCCCTGGTCTGCGCCGCGGCCCCGGACACCTCGGCGGCCGGCGCGCGGGACGTGCCCACGGTCGCGCCGCCCTCGACGTGGACGGCCAGCAGGCCGCGCCGGCCCGCCTCCGTACGCGCCATCGCGTGCCCCAGGTCGTCGCTCCCGGTCGTCAGCGCCAGCACCGGCACCAGCGCCGACGCCTGCCGCTCGGCGTTCGCCACCGCCCTGCTCTGCGCGGTCTCCTTGACGATCAGCGCGAGCGGCACCAGGAAGGCGAGCGCGACCATCGAGGTGACGGCGACCATCAGCACCGCCAGCGTCCGCCTCATCGCGGCCCTCTTCGCGATTCGCCGGCCATCGGAGAGCCGGTCGTCGTGGGGCGGGTCATCGGAGGGCCGGTCATCGGAGAGCCGGTCATCGGGGGGCCGGTCATCGGGGGGCCGACAGCATGAAGCCCACGCCGCGCACGGTGTGCAGGTAGCGGGGCCGGGAGGCGCTCTCGCCGAGCTTGCGGCGCAACCACGACAGGTGCACGTCGATCGTCTGGTCGTCGCCGTAGGCCAGCCGCCAGACCTCCGACAGCAGCTCCCTGCGGGTGACGACCCGGTCGGCGCGGGCGGCGAGGTAGGCGAGCAGGTCGAACTCGCGCCTGGTCAGCGCGAGCGGCGCGCCGTCGAGCGCGGCCTCGCGCCGGTCCACCTCCACGACCAGGCCGCCCACCCGTAACGTGCGCGGCGCGGGCGCGGACCTGGCCCGGCGCAGCACGGCGTCCAGCCGGGCGCTGAGATGGTCGCCGGAGAAGGGCTTGACCAGGTAGTCGTCGGCGCCGGCGCGCAGCAGCCGGACGATCTCGGCCTCGTCGTCGCGGGCGGTGGCCACGATGACCGGCACGTCGGAGATGCCGCGCACCATGCGCAGCGCCTCGGAGCCGTCGAGGTCGGGCAGCCCGAGGTCGAGGATGACGGCGTCGGGAGGGGACTGGGAGATCTCCCTGAGCGCGTCGAGGGCGCAGCCCGCGCTGCGGACGGCGTGCTCCCGCAGGCCCAGCTCGTGGATGATCGCCGACCTGACGAATTCGTCGTCTTCGACTACGAGAACCGTCGCCATGGGGCCCCACCGTACATAATGCCTGTCATGCGTCGAGCCCTGAAATACGCGGCGATCTGGTGCGGAGCCACCGCGGTCGCCGTGTCGGTCTCGTGGTTCGGCGTACGCGGCGTGCTGCGCAACGAGTTCGTGGACGACGTGAACGTCGGGCCGTTCCTCGCGCAGACGGCCGCGGCGGACGAGCGGGCCGGGCCCGCCGCGCCGGTCCCCGCCACCCCTGCGCCGCGGGGCGCCACCTCGCCGGAACCTTCCCCTCCCCCCGCGACCTCGTTCAGGAAGACCCCGCAGCCCTCGCGTTCCGTGCCGTCGAAGACCTCCGCCCCGTCCCCGCGGCCCGCGCGCGCGGCGGCGTCCGGGGGCGCGCTCAAGGTCATCAGCGTGACGGGCGGCGAGGTGGTGTTCTCCCTCGGCGGCCGGAGCTGCCGGCTGGTCTCCGCCACCCCGGCCGGCGGCTACACCGCCAAGGTGGCCCGCGCCGACGGCTGGATCCGGGTGGACCTGGCCAGGGACGGGCACGGCACGGGCGTGTTCTGCATCGGCCACGAGCAGCGCACCGACACCTGGGAGTACTGATGAGGAGCAGGGGCTGGAGCAGGTCGAGCGGCACCCGCGACACGCTGCTGCGCGCCGCCCGCGACGTCTTCCTGGCCAAGGGGTACGGCGACGCCACGGTCGCCGACATCGTGGACGCGTCCGGGATCAGCGTCGGCAGCCTGTACCACCACTTCGGCGGCAAGCCCGGCCTGTTCCTGGCGTTGTGGGAGCAGTTCATGCGCGGCCAGGAGGAGCGCACGTCCAGGGCCGCCAAGGCCACGGCGGGCACCGCGGAGCGCTTCCTGGCCGGGGCCCGGGCGTACCTGGAGGGCTCGTGGGAACAGCGCGAGGTGGCCCGGCTGTTCCTG
Source organism: Nonomuraea candida (assembly GCF_000725485.1). Lineage (GTDB taxonomy): Bacteria > Actinomycetota > Actinomycetes > Streptosporangiales > Streptosporangiaceae > Nonomuraea > Nonomuraea candida. The sequence goes on from NZ_JOAG01000055.1 coordinate 46,748, forward strand.
GAGAACGACGGGCCCGCCGAGTTCACCACCCTGCGCAGGCAGCGCGGCTGGGACTGGATCGGCGGCAACAAGCGCCTGCTCGGCCTGGACGACTCGCGCGAGAGCCAGGTGCTCGTGGTGCTGCTGACGACGATGATGGGCGAGGCGGGGCGGGAGGTGGCGGCGTGCGAGTCCGAGCGGGACGCCGAGGTGACGATCGACGAGGTGATTCGCCTGGTACGCAGGATGCTGCCTACGTCGCCGGACGTAGCGCGGGCGACTCCCTAGGGACGATTCGCGCCGCCGCCGCGTGGTGGCAGCGTGGCGGCATGGACGCACTTCGCAGGGCCCTGGGCGGGCTGTCGCTGCTCTACGCGCTGGTCTTCCTCGTGTTCGGGCTGCTGCACGCCGGGATCGCGCTCGGGCCGGTGAGCCAGCCGGTGATCGTGCCGGCCGCGATCGCCGAGACGTTGTGCGCCTCGGCCGTGCTCGCGGGGGCGTACGGCGCGCTGGCCGGCCGGGCGTGGGCGTGGGACGGGCTCGTCTACGGCCACGCGGCGGCGCTGGGCGGCGTGCTGCTGGGCATCCTGGCGCTGGCCTTCGGCGACGGCGCCGAGGAGACGCCGCTGCTCACCTGGTATCACGGCACGATGGCGGTCGCCCTGGCCGCCGGCCTGAGCGGCGCCTTCTACGTCTCCAGGGTGCGCAGGTAGCGGAGATCCTGCGGACAGGAGGCGGCCGGCGTCACGACTCCAGGGTGCGCAGGTAGTCGGCCGCCTCGGGGAGGTGGTCCTCGGTGAAGACGCGGATGCCGTTGCGCTCCAGCAGCGCCGTCGTGACGCCCCGGCCGGGGACGCGCCGCCCCCGGAAGCTGCCGTCGTAGATGGCCAGCGCGCCGCACGAGGGGCTGCCCTCCTTCAGCACCGCCATCCTGATCCCGTGCGCGCGGGCCACCGCGAGCGCCCCTTCCGCGCCCGCCAGGAACTCGGCCGTCACGTCGGACCCGTCGGTCGCCAGCACGCGGGCCTCCCCGGACAGGACGGCCGCCCCGCCCGCCCCGCCCTCGATCTCGGCGGCGGGCCTGGGGACGGGCAGCCCGCCCGCCACCTCGGGGCAGAACGGCACCAGCCGCCCCTCCTCCCGCCACCCGGCGAGCCAGGCGGCCGAGCTGGTCTTCGCGCCGCCGTCGTAGCGCACCTTGCGGCCCATCAGACAGGCGCTGACGAGGATCTTCTCCACGTCTTCGATCCTATGAGCGCGATGGGCGCCAGCGAGACCGCGGCCGGCCCGAGCACCGCCCAGAACGCGTACGTGAACGGCCGCGCCACCCCCGCCGCGGTGAACGCCTGCAGCAGCACGGCCGGGACCGCGACCCCGAACGGCGCCGCGAGGCGTACCGCGATCGTGCTCAGCGTGGTCGCCGCCGGGAGGGCCGCGCGCTCCAGCGTCCGGTACGCCGCCGCCCCCACCGACGTGGCCACCAGCCCGTGCCCGAGCCCCAGCACGAACATCACCCCGAACAACGGGACGGACGCCGCCCCGGACGCCGCCCCGGACGCCGCCTCGGACACTGCCCCGGGTGCCGCCCCGGGTGCCGCCCCGGACGCCGCCTCGGACAGCCGCGCCGGGCCCTCCCCGAGCAGCACGTACGCCGCGATGGCCGCCACCGCCAGCAGCACCCCCGCCGCCCCGACGCCGCGCGGCCCCCTGCTGTCGGTCAGGCGGCCCGCCAGCGGCATCGTGATGGCCGCGCGGATCCCCATCGGCGCCAGCAGCAGCCCCGCGTCGAGCGCGCCGCCGCCCCGGGCGAGCTGGCTGTGGAGCGGCACGAGCACGGTGAAGCCGGAGATCGCCGCCGAGACGCTGGCCGAGGGGCCGCTGCCCGATGACTGGCGGGAGGCGCTGCTGCTGCTCGCCCGGCGCGAGCGCGAGCTGGTGCGGCGTCACCCCTGGCGGGTCGATCTGATCGGGCAGCGGGTGGCCGTCGGGCCCAACGGCCTGCGGCACGTGGAGCAGAAGCTGGCGGCCTTCGACGGGCTCGGGGTCGATCGGCTGACCGCCTGGCGGTTCCTGGCGGCCGTCAACGACTACGTGACCGGGTTCGTGGTCAGGGAGGCGACGGAGCGGGGCGCGCCCGGGCGGGAGGGGGTCACCGAGGAGGAGCGGGCCGCGCCGGCGGAGCCGTACCTCAGGGAGCTCATCGACGGCGGGGAGTTCCCGCGGCTGGCGCCGATCCTGGAGCAGGGCGTGCCGGGCGCGGACGACAACTTCGAGCGCGGGCTCACCTGGGTCCTCGACGGCATCGAGGCCCACCTGCGCAACCCCTGACCGCCCGCGCCCTGCCAGCCGTTCCTCCGGAATCGGGGGCGAGGCATCCGGGCGGTAGCCTTGGCCCCGATGAACACCGTCGTCTCCACGATCGTCATCTCCGGCGCCGTGCTGCTGATGCTGATGAGCCTGATCAACGCCTTCCGCGACAAGCCGATGGGCATGGTGCTCCTGGTCGGCTTCGCCCTGCTCGAAGTGGCCGTGCTGGTCCAGGCGGGCTTCGTGATCGCCGCGGTGGCCGGCGGCGCGGGGCCCGACGACAAGGTGACGCTGTTCGGCTACGTCGGGGGCGAGGCGCTGATCCCGCCCGCCGGCGTGTTCCTGGCGCTGGCCGAGCGGAGCAGGTGGGGGTCGGGGATCCTGGCCCTGGCCGGGTTCGCGATCGCGGTGATGACGGCCAGGCTGCTGCAGATCTGGCAGGGCGTGGCGTGACCGCCACCTCCATCGGCTCCGGCCCGGGGCGCGCGCTGATCGCGCTCTACGGGCTGTTCTCCCTGGCGGCGGGGGCGCGGGCGGGCGTGCAGATCGCCACCAGGTTCGCCGAGGCGCCGCTGGCCTACGCGTTGTCGGCGTTCGCGGCGCTGGTCTACATCCTGCTCACGGTCGCGCTCTGGCGCGGCGCGCGCCGCCTGGCGCTGGTGGCGCTCGGCATCGAGCTGGCCGGCGTGCTGATCATCGGCACGCTCAGCCTCCTCGACGCCGCCGCCTTCCCCGACGAGACCGTGTGGTCGGCGTACGGCAGGGGCTACCTGTTCATCCCCCTCGTGCTGCCGCTGGTGGGCCTCTACTGGCTGTGGCGCAGGCGTTAGGCCCCGGTCCGCGGGGGCAGTGGCACACCCCATGAGCACGATCGAACATTCCGAAGACGTCAGGGCCCCCATCAGGGCGGTATACAACCAATGGACGCAGTTCGAGAGCTTCCCCGAGTTCATGGAGGGAGTGGAGTCGGTCAAGCAGCTCAGCGACACGCGTACGGCGTGGGTGGCGGAGATCGCCGGGGTCAGGCGCGAGTTCGAGGCCGAGATCACCGAGCAGCACCCCGACGAGCGCATCGCCTGGCGCAGCGTGGACAAGCCGCACCAGGCCGGCGTGGTGACCTTCCACCGGCTCGACGACGCCACGACCAGGGTCACGCTCCAGATGGAGTACGACCCCGAGGGCTTCCTCGAGACCGCGGCCGACTGGCTGCAACTCGTGCGGATGCGCGTGATCGGCGACGTCAAACGCTTCAAGACCTTCATCGAGTCGCGCGACGGCGGTGAGACCGGCGGCTGGCGCGGCGACGTGCCCGGCCCGCACGAGCACGGCTCCACGTACGGCGACACCACCCGGCCCGTGCCGCCCGGCACGATCGGCGGCGGCGACGAGCCGCCCGGCACCGTCGGCCGCGGCGAATACCCGCCCGGCGCGCCGCCCGGCGGCACCCTGCCGCCCCCCGGACCGGTCCCCCCGGGCCACGAGCCGCCGCAGGGCCCCCGCCCCGTGCTCTGACCCCCGAAGGACCTCGAAGGACCTCGAAGGACCTCGAAGGACCTCGAAGGACCTCGAAGGACCTCGAAGGACCTCGAAGGACCTCGAAGGACCTCGAAGGACTCTCGAAGGACCCTCGTAGGACTCTCGGAGGACCGCCGTAGCGCGGCGCTCAGAGCTCCTCTCGGTGATCGCGGCCGGTGTCCAAGGCCCCAGGCCGGTCCGCGCCCCGCGCTCTGAGCTGCCACAAGACCCCCGGTGCCCATGCCCGGGGGTTTTGTCATGTCTTCGTAGGCGCCAGGAATAAAAGTCCATTTCGGTCCTGTTAAGGTGGCATTCGTCCCATGATTTGATGAGTGGAGGACAACCCCTGTCATGAGCGTGCTCGCCCAAGAGTCCCGCGAGTCCCGTAACAGAACCGCGCCGCTGGCCTGGCTGCTCGTGCTGGGAATCGTCCTCGCCGCACTCAACCTGCGCACCGGCGTCACAAGCGTCGGCCCCCTGCTCGACCAGCTCGCCGCCGCCCTCGGCATGTCGAGCGTCGGCACGGGACTGCTGACCACCCTGCCCGTGCTGGCCTTCGCCAGCGTGGGAGCGATCACCCCGACGCTGTCGCGGCGCGTCGGCGAGCACCGCCTGCTGCTGCTCGCCCTCGTCACGCTGGGCGTGGGCCTGCTGGTCAGGTCCATGGTCGGCTCGGCCCCGGTGTTCCTGCTGAGCAGCGCGGTCGCGCTGTCCGGCGGCGCCGTCGGCAACGTGCTCATCCCGACGCTGATCAAGCGCCACTTCCCGGCCCGCACCGGGATCATGACCACCGTCTACACCACGGCCCTGGCGGCGGGCACCATGCTGGCCGCCGCCGCGACCGTGCCGATCGAGCGCGCCTCGGGGGACTGGCACATCGCGCTCGGCGTGTGGGCGGCCCTGGCCGCCGTCGCCGCCATTCCGTGGCTTGCGCTGCTGCGCAGTGAGCCGGAGCGGGACACGGGCGGCCGGGAGGCGGGCATCGGGCGGCTGGTGCGCAGCCGGCTGGCCTGGATGATCGCGATCTACTTCGGCACGCAGTCGATGATCGCCTACATCATGTTCGGCTGGCTCGCCACGATCCTCACCGACGGCGGCTACAGCACCTCGGAGGCCGGGCTGATCCTCGGCGTCTTCACCGCGCTGAACATCCCCGTCTCGATCGCCGTGCCGATGGTCGCCTCACGCTTCCGGGACCAGCGGCCCACCGTGGTCGCGCTGGTCGCGTTCTACGTGGTCGGCTTCCTCGGGCTGTGGTTCGCGCCGATCTCCACGGCGATGGTCTGGGTGGTGTTCGTGGCCCTGGGGATGGGCTCGTTCCCGCTGGCGCTGATGATGCTGGCGCTGCGCACCCGTACGCCGGGGGCCACGGCCGCGCTGTCGGCGTTCGGCCAGAGCGTCGGCTATCTCATCGCCGGCGCGGGCCCGCTGCTGGTGGGCGTGTTGCGGGAGACGACCGGCGGGTGGGCGCTGCCGTACACGCTGATCTTCGTGGTGCTCGTCGCGCAGCTCGTCACCGGCCTGTACGCCGGCCGCAACCGTTACCTGGAGGACGAGCGGGAGACGGCTGCCAGAATGGCCGGATGAATTCCACCCTCGTCACCTTTCCCGGCGGCCTGACCAGGGGCCGCTCCGCGATCGTCGAGGCCGTGCCGGTGGGGGACCGGCACGGCCTCGTCGTCGCCGAGACGCCGTTCCACCCCCTTGACCACACCTGGCCCGACCAGCCCGCGGACCGCGGCACGATCGGCGGGCTGCCGGTCGTCGACTGCGTCACAGGGGCCCGGTCGAAGGCCGGCGAGGTGTTCGTCGGGGCGGACATCCCGGTCCGGCGCGGCGCCGAGGAGTGGGCGTGGCTGGTCGTGCACGTGACCGAGGCGCCGCTGCCGGTGGGGGCGGAGGTGGACCTGGAGGCCGACGCGGACTTCCGGGCGGCGCTCTCGGCCGGCCACACCGCCTGCCACCTGGCGGCCTTCGCGCTCAATGCCGCCCTGGCCGGTCACTGGCGCAAGGAGGCCAGGACCGACGCGCTCGGCCACCCCGACTTCGACCAGAGCGCGATCACCTCCTCGCGCATCGCCCCGCACGCCAGCCAGGACGTCTACCGCCTGGGCAAGTCGCTGCGCAAGAAGGGCTTCTCCGCCGAGGGCCTGGACCCGGAGAAGGCCGCCCGGGAGGTGAACGAGCGGCTGGCGGCGTGGGTGGCCGCCGATGCCCCGGTCCGGGTGGTGGCGCCGGACGCCGGGCTGACCGCCCGCCGTACGTGGCACTGCTCGCTGCCCGAGGGCGAGGCGTCGATCCCGTGCGGCGGCACGCACGTGCGGGGCACGGCGGAGCTGGGCCGGGTCGAGGTCGCGCTGACACTGTCGCCGGAGGAGCAGACCCTGACGATGCGGACGACCGTCAGCATGTGTTGACAAGCGGGTGCTTGTCAGCGCATGCTGACGACATGGAAGTCACCAAGCTGGCCGAGGCGGCCGTCGATCGTGACCCGGGGGTGGGGCTGCGGGCCGTGGCCGCGCTCAGAGCCCTGCTCGAAGAGCTGGAGGCGGTTCACGTGTCCACCGCCCGCGCCCAGGGCTGGTCATGGGAGCAGATCGCCGACGCCCTCGGGGTCAGGCGGCAGTCGGCACACCGCAAGCACGCGCGCAGGACGGGGAGGTAGACGGGTGATGTTCGCCAGGTTCACAGAGGAAGCCCGCCGGGCGGTGGTCAGGGCGGGGATCCACGCGCTCGACGCCGGGCGGCCCGCGCTCGACGCCGGGCTGATGCTGCTGGGGGTGGCGGAGGTGCGGCCGTTCGCGCTGGCGTCGTTCACCGCCTCCGCGGCCGACGTGCGCGAGCGCGTGGGCGTGCCCGACCCCCGCGCGCTGCTGGCCACGCTGGGCATCGACCTCGACGAGGTGCGCCGCCGCACCGCGACGCTCGCGGACGACCCCGGCGCGTGGACGCTGCGCCGCTCCCGCGTGCGCCCCCTGCGCGTGACGCTGTACGGGCCGCTGGGGGAGATCCCGCTGGCCATGCACGCCAGGAAGGTGATCGAGGTGGCGATGTGGAAGCCGGGGCCCGTCACGGGGGAGCGGCTGCTGTGGGGCCTGCTGGCCGACGGCAAGAACGGCGCAGCCCGGATCCTGCGGGATTCCGGGGTGAACGTGCGCCGGCTGGTCGACGAGGCCGGCATCCCGGCCCGCCGCGCCGCCTGAGCCATCCGGGCCGAACCGCACCTCCTGAGCCATCCGGGCCGGATCACCCCTCGGGTCACCAGGCGCATGGCCGGGGCCGTCCGGCCGTGGCCCGGGGCGGTTCACGGCCGTCGCCGGCGTGGCGCGAGGGGTCCGGAAGTCCGTTACACTTGTTGATCGCAAGGGGCTATGGCGCAGTTGGTAGCGCGCCTCCATGGCATGGAGGAGGTCTGGGGTTCGAATCCCCATAGCTCCACCCCGTTCACAGCGGCGCGTCATAAAGCGCCAGTTCCTCCTCATCGGGCGCCTCGAAGAGAGGCGTCCAGCGTTCGAGCAGCTCGCGGGTGACCGGCACGGTCCCCGGCGAGCCGGTCGTGCCCCGGCGTTCCAGACGGCGGCACAACTCCTCGAAGGGGGCCGTGAGGTAACGCAGCTCGACCGCCGCGCCGAGCGCCCGCGCGGCCAGGCGCAGCGCCTCCCGCTCCTGCCTGGCCCAGAAGCCGTACTCCAGGACGACCGTCTGCCCGAGCCGCAACAGGTCCTGGGCATGCCGCCAGAGCTGCCGCTCCAGCAGGTCGCGGGCCCGGTCGTCCCACACGTCCAGGCCCAGCGCCGTCAGCCACTCGTCGGGGCACAGCCGCACGGCCGGGAGCTCGGCGGCCAGCCGCCTGGCCAGCGTGGTCTTCCCCGAGCCCGGCAGCCCGCAGAGCAGCACGAGCCGCCCCGCCCGCCGTGTCACCATGCCCGCCCCGCCCGTCGTCTCGTTTGGTTGTCCGATCGTTCCATGGTGCCCGGGGGCGGGGGCAAAGTGCTCAGGAGGTGAGCGGTTTGCGAGGGATGATGGGGGCATGCGTGCCGAGCGACTGGTGGCCGCGCTGCTGCTCATGCAGGCGCGCGGCCGGGTGACCGCGGCGGAGCTGGCCGAACGGCTGGAGGTCTCCGTGGCCACCGCGCGCCGCGACCTCGAAGCCCTGTCCGCCGCCGGCCTGCCCGTCTACCCCCAGCCGGGGCGGGGCGGGGGCTGGCAGTTGCTGGGCGGGGCGCGTACCGACCTCACCGGGCTCACCGCGCACGAGGCCCAGGCGCTCTTCCTGCTCGCCGGGCCGGCCGCGCCCGCCGCCCCCGAGGTCAGGTCCGCGCTGCGCAAGCTGATGCGGGCGCTGCCCGAGACGTTCAGGGCCGAGGCGGAGGCCGCCGCAAGCGCGGTCGTGGTGGACCCGGCCCGCTGGGGCGAGCCGGAGAAGGAACGGCCGGAGCTGGTGCGGGTCCTCCAGCACGCCACCGTGCGGCGGCGCCGGGTCCGGCTCGCGTACGAGGGCCGCCGCGACCGCGGGCGCACCGAACGCCTGGTCGACCCGTGGGGGCTGGTGGACAAGGACGACGTCTGGTACCTCCTGGCAGGCACCGAGCGCGGGCAGCGCACATTCCGGGTGGACCGGATCGTCGCGGCCGTGGTGACGGAGGAGGAGTTCGAGCGGCCGGGGGACTTCAAGCTGGCGCGGGCCTGGGAGCAGGTGGTGACGGAGATGGAGCGGCGGCGCTCGACCGTCTCGGCGACCGTGCTCATCGCCGCCCGGTTCCTGCCCGTCCTGCGCGACCACTTCGGGCGGCACTGCCAGACCCTGGGGGAGACGGAGGACGGGCGGGTCAGGGTGCGGGTGGCCGCGCCGATGGCGGTGACGATCGCCGAGCAGCTCGCCGGGTGGGGCGCGCGGGTCGAGGTCGAGGAGCCGGAAGAGGTCAGGGCCGAGCTGGCCAGGATCGGCGCCGAACTCGTCACCCGCTACCGCGCCCCTTCCTGACGCGCGGGCGGCCGGCGAGTGCCGCGCGCAGGGCGGCGTGCTCCCGGCGGAGGCGCGCCCACGCCTGCGCGACGTGCCGCCGTTCGGTCGCCGGGGCGCCGATGGCGATGCGCAGCGTCACCCGGCCGGCGATCCTGGTGTGGGTCAGGCACATCGTGCCGCTGGCGTTGAGCAGCTCCATCAGCCGGAGCGTGGCCTCGTCCGCCTCCTCCTCGGTGAGTCCCGGCCACAGCGGGCGCACGCACACCAGGCCCAGGGGGCGCGGCTCGTGCAGCTCGAACCCGGGGTCGGCGGTGATCCACCGCGCCAGCTCCCCGGCCAGCGCGACGCCCTTGCGGATGTGCGCGCGCAGCCCCTCGGCCCCGTACCAGCGGATCACCGACCACAACTTCAGCGCCCTGAACCGCCGGCCCAGCGGCACCTGCCAGTCCCGGTAGTCCACGACGGAGCCGGAGTCGGTGGCGGCGTTCCTGAGGTATTCGGGCAGGATCGACAGCGCGCCGAGCAGCGGGGCGCGGTCGGCCGTCCAGAGCACGCCGCAGTCGAAGGTGGTCAGCAGCCACTTGTGCGGGTTCGTCGCGTACGAGTCCGCGTACTCCGCCACGCCGTCGTTCAGCCACCGGAACTCCGGGCAGACCGCCGCGACCCCGGCATAGGCGGCGTCCACGTGCAGCCAGACCCCGCGTTCCCGGCACACCGCCCCGATGGCGGCCACCGGGTCCACGGCCGTGGTGGAGGTGGTGCCCACGGTGGCGCACACCATCGCCGGCGCCGCGCCCGCCGCCTCGTCCCCGGCCAGCAGGGCACGGAGGTGGCCGGGGTCCATGGCCAGGGTGCGCGGATCGACGTCCACCACCCGTACGGCCGCCGCCCCCAGCCCCGCGATCCGCGCGGCCTTCTCCAGGGACGAGTGGGTCTGGGAGGTCACGTAGAGCGTGTAGCGCCGATCGACGCCCTCGGCCGCGACCCGCCCGCCGCCCGCCCGGTGCAGCGCGGCCAGCAGCGCGACCAGGCACGCGCTCGACGCGGAGTCCTGGATGACGCCGCCGCCCGCCGCGTCGGTGCGGAAGCGGTCCGGCAGGCCGAGCAGCTCGGCCAGCCAGTCGAGCACCACCGTCTCCAGCTCGGTGCAGGCCGGGCTGGTGACCCAGAGCATGCCCTGCACGCCCAGCCCGCTGGAGAGCAGGTCGCCCAGGATGGCCGGGCCGCTGGAGTTGGAGGGGAAGTAGCCGAAGAAGCCCGGATGCTGCCAGTGCGTGATGCCGGGCAGCAGCACACGTTCCAGGTCGGCCAGCACGCTCTCGAACGGCTCTCCCCGCTCGGGCGGGTGCGCGGGCAGCGCGCCGCGGATCTCACCGGGCCGCACCGGGGACACCACGGGGCGGGACTCGATGCCGGCGAGGTAGTCCGCGATCCAGTCGACGACCTGCTTGCCGTGGTGGCGGAACTCCTCCGGGGTCATGTGAGGGCTCATCCGACCACTGTGCGCGCGGCGGCCGGGCCACGAAAAGGGGACGGGCCGGGGGCTCGCGCCCCGGGCCCGTCCTATCTCAAGCGGCCGGACGGCCGCAGTAAGGTCAGTAGTGGTAGCGGCGGTGACGCTTGCCGCCGAAGGTCTTGCCGAGGTGGAACCCGCCGGGAAGGTGCACGGAGACGTGGCGGCGGCCGTCGGGCGTGGTGGAGATGTGGAAGCGCCGATTGCCGTAGCTGTGGCCGACGCCGTGCCGCGACAGGTTGATCCGGAACGGCCCCAGTTTGATTGACTTGCGGTAGTGCCAGCCCATGTCCCTCCTCCGCCATCGTGCGCTCACACACGACAACGAGCGGGACGAAGGCCGGGTTCCCGGCCGGTGGGGCGACAGGGCCCCGGTGCAGGCCGGGCCGTGGGCGACAGGGCCCCGACAGGAAGGACCGCGGACATGATCGTGATCGCTCACCTGAGCGACATCCACATCGGCGCGACGCCCGAGAGCGTCCCCCGCGCCGCCGCCGTCATGCGCTACCTCGACGCGCTGCCCGGCGACCTCGACGCGGTGCTGGTCACCGGTGACATCGCCGACCACGGGCTGGCCGAGGAGTACGAGGCGGCCGGCAAGCTGCTCAGCTCGCGCCACCCCGTCCTGGCCGGCCCCGGCAACCACGACGTCAGGGCGGAGTTCCGCCGCGTCCTGCTGGGCGCCGAGCCCGGCGACGGCCCGGTCAACCAGGTCCTGCGCACCGACGCCGCGATCTACGCCATGTGCGACTCCTCGATCCCCGGCCGGCCCTCGGGCCACCTGGCCGACGAGACCCTCGACTGGCTGGAGGGGGTGCTGGACGGCGCGGACCTGCCGGTCTTCGTGGCCTTCCACCACCCGCCGGTGACGCTGCACGCCCCGCCGGTGGACGGGATCAGGCTGCGCGCGCCCGACCGGCTCGAAGCGCTGCTCGCCGGGCGCGCCAACGTGCCCGCCGTGCTGGTCGGCCATGCCCACGTGGCCGCGGCGACCACGTTCGCGGGCCGGCCGCTGCTGGCCGGCGGGGGCGTGGTGTCCACGATCACGCTCCCGTGGGAGGGCGGCACGAGCTTCGACACCTGCGTCGAGTACGACCTGCCGCCGGTGATCGCCTTCCACGTGCTCGACGACGAGGGGCGCGTGACCACCCACTACCGCGTGGTCCCGTAAGAGCGGACCCCAGGAGGGGACGGGACCGCGAGAGGTCCCGCCCCCTCGCGGTCACCGCTCGGTCAGCTCGATGAACGTCACCGAGTACGCGGGGAAGTCGTAGGTGAAGGCCGAGGAGAAGCCGTTCACCCGCCGCCGCTCCGGCGCGATCCGGTCCGGCTCGGAGATCGAGTTCACGTCCGACGGCGCGCCGGTGAGCGTGGTCACCGTGGCCGTCGGCCGGAAGCGCGCCGGACCGAGGTCCACCGCGCCGCGCACGGCGGTGTCCTGCGCGTTGACGACCTTGAGCGTCACCGACTTCCCGTCCCGGGAGACCACCTGGTAGAGCGGCTCCACCCGCGAGTCGTCGACGAAGTCGTTGATCTGCCGCCCGTCCAGCCAGGTCGTGATCCGGCGCCCGTCCACCCGCACCTTCAGCCGGTAGTCGCGGCCGGTCTCGACCGTGGTGGCGGAGGTGGCGATCGAGGACTTGCCGCCGTTGACGGCCTTCTCCACGGCGGACTGGGTGTTGTTCCAGCCGCCGACGTTCCACCAGTAGAAGCTGCCGGTGTCACGGACCCCGAACATCACCAGGAAACCCTCCGCGCCCGCCGTCTTGCGCGCGGTCACCTCCATCGTGTAGTTCGACCAGTCGGCCGAGCCGGCCGTGGACCGGGCGTCCTCGACCTGCGCCGTCTGCGCGTACGCGCCGTCCTGCGCGGCCCAGGTGCCCGCGCCGGGCGTCCACCTGCCGGCCCCGGCGGAGAAGTCGTCCGCCAGCAGCACGGTCCCGTCGGCCGCGGTGACCTTGACGTCGTCGTAGCGGACCGCGGTGTTCCACGCGCCCAGCCCGACCGCGCCCTTGATGTCCTCGACGGGCCTGGCCTCGCCCTCGAACGCGCTGGGCACCACCCGCTCGCCGACGTTGGTGGAGAACAGGCGTTGCACGTGGTAGCTCGGCGACCCGTACGCCTGGTCGTTGTCGAACCAGATCAGGTCCGGCGCCCAGTCCACGTAGTCCACGTTGGCCAGCAGCGGCGCGTACGACGCCAGCTCCACCACGTCGGAGTTGCGCTCGATCCCGGTCAGGTACGACGCCTCCGCCAGCGCGTTGTAGAACGTGTTGCCCCTGGAGGCGTACTCGCCCACGAACACCTTCGGACCCTCGCGGTCATAGGTGTCGTAGCGGTGGTTGTTGGCCAGGAACCAGTCGGGGTTGTTGTAGTAGTGCTCGTCGACCAGGTCGGCCTTCTGGTCGCGGGCGAACTGCCACATCCGGTCGAACCAGGCGCCCTGCGAGGTCTGCCCCGAGTTGCTGATGATCTTGATCTCGGGGTGCTTCGCCCTGATCGCGTCGGCGAACTTCGGATAGTTCGTGAAGAACTCCTCGTAGATCTCCTCGTTCCCGAGCCCGATGTACTCCAGCCCGAACGGCTTGGGGTGCCCCATCTCCGCGCGCTTCCTGCCCCAGGTGGAGGTGGCCGGGCCGTTGGCGAACTCGATCAGGTCGAGCGTGTCCTGCACCCACCGGGCCAGCTTGGCCTCGTCGGTCAGCGGCCGGTTCTCGCCGCAGCCGTTCACGCCCACCGACAGCACCGGCAGCGCCTTGGCCCCGATGTCCTCGGCGAACTGGAAGTACTCGTAGTACCCGATGCCGTAGCTCTGGTTGTAGCCCCAGAAGTTGAAGTTCGCCGGCCGCTCCTCGACCGGGCCGATCGTCTCCTTCCACTGGTAGATGCGGCGCCGGTCGCCGGTCTCCGCGTACGGGTCGTAGGTGCCGACGTTGGTGACGCAGCCGCCGGGGAAGCGCAGGAACCGGGGCTTCAGGTCGGCGATCATCTCGGCCAGGTCAGCGCGCATGCCGTGCCCCTTGAAGGTGTTCCGGGGGAACAGCGAGACCATGTCCAGGTCGGTCCGCCCGGCGGGCGCCTGCACGACGAGGCGGCCGGCGTCGGTGGTGCCGGAGGAGGTGAACGAGGCCCGGTACTTCGCCCAGCCGCCGGCCTTGACCCGCAGCGTGACCTTGCCGAGCACGGTGGCGCCGTCCTCGACGGTGACCGTCAGCGGCCCGGCCTCCGCGCGCCTGGCCCACACCGAGAAGTCGTAGCGCTCGCCCTTGACGAGCGGCACGCCCCGGTTGAAGCCGGCGTTGGCCACCCCCGCCGTGCCCGTGCCCGTCACGTCGAGGCGCAGGTAGTTGCGGTTGTTGGTGTTCAGCGGGTCCTCGCCGGTCACCACGGGGGTGACGGTGGCGCCGCGCTCGGCCTCGCTCCAGGCGGTCAGGCCCGTGTAGGAGGGCTCGTCGGTGGCGTTGAACTCGAACGAGCGGTTCTGCACCAGCTCGGCGTAGAGCCCGCCGTCGGCGGCGTGGTTGATGTCCTCGTAGAAGACGCCGTAGAGGTCGGGGCTGACCTTGGTGCCCGCCGCCCTGGTGTCCACGGTCAGCTTGCCCGAGGTGTAGCCCTCGATCCGGAACTTGGCCGCCCGCGCCCCCATGGTCAGCTTCCCGTCCTCGACGGCCAGGCCCCGGCCGCCGGACGAGACGGTGACCTTGCCGCCGCCGGCGTCCTTGATCTGGAAGACCGAGCCCTCGGCGGCCAGCCGGACGGGCGTGCCGGCCCGCAGGAACCTCCCCGACCCGGTGTCCTTGAGCGTGACCCCGTCGCCGCCGGCCGCGGCCGTCAGGACCAGCCCGGTCATGGGCGCCTTCGCCGAGGCCCGCACGGTCCCCGAGCGCCCGGCCGACAGGTACGGCAGCGCCGCGGCGCGCAGCGTGAACGGCCCCTCGGGCACCACGGCCGCCCCCTCGGACGCCTTGACCGCCAGGTAGTCGAAGCCGGCCCGCATGGACGTGCCGTTCTGCGCCGACAGGCCGAACAGCCCGACCTGCCCGACCTTGATCGCGGCGGTGGTCCTGGACGCCTGCACCCAGCCCGAGCCGTCCCAGTAGGAGGAGGTGAACGCGTCGCCCGTCCTGGCCAGCTTGATGATCTCGGCGGTGGAGCCGGGCCGGGCCGCGAAGGCCGAGCTGAAGGCCGCGCCGACCTCGGTGGCCGTCTCGATCACCGGCCCGCCGGCGGACCCGACGTGGGCCAGGCCGGCCCGGACGTAGTTGTCCCAGTCCTGCCAGGCCAGCAGGCCCGCGCTCTGATAGTCCAGCGAGACCGGGGCGGTGAGCTTGGTGACCACCTCGAAGTCGCCGTCGGGGACGTCCACGAGGAAGAGGTTCCTAGCGTTGTTGCTGCTCTGGTGGGTGTCGCCGGTCAGGGTGTCCAGGTGCAGCGACCCGCCGGACAGGTTCCAGCGGGTGTCGTCCGGTGACAGCACCGTCCAGTCCTCGCCGAGCGTGGTGCCGTCGAACTGGTCCACGACGGCGCCCTCGGGAATGGGGTCCGCCAGGGCGGTGGCGGGCTGTGGCGTCACCAGCGCGCCCGCCAGGAGCAGGGCGGATAAGGCGATGCGCGACATGAGTGGGGGGCTCCTCAGGGTTGTTAGCGTTAACAAAGAAGTGAGCGTTAACAACTGCGATCCGCGTCACCGTAAGTACCGGTCGGGTGTGGCGTCAAGGGTTCGCCGTGTAACCCGACCGTAATGCGGCGGGGCCTTGACGAGACCGGTTGTTAACGTTCACAGTCATCCCCAAGCCAGGAAAGGAGCACGGCTGTGGGATCCACCCTGGGGCGCCGCCTACCGGTCATGGCCGACGTGGCCAAGGAGGCGGGCGTGTCGCATCAGACGGTCTCCCGCGTGCTCAACGACCATCCGAACGTGCGCAGCGAGACCCGTACGCGGGTGCTGGAAGCGATCGACAAGCTCGGCTACCGCCGCAACCTCGTCGCCCGCGCGCTGGTGACCAGACACTCCAGAACGCTCGGAGTGGTCAGCTTCGACACCACGCTGTACGGCCCGGCCAGCACCGTCTACGGCATCGAGCAGGCGGCCAGGGCGGCCGGCTACTTCGTCAGCATCGTCAGCCTCAAGTCCATCGACCGGGCCGGCGTGCGCGATGCCCTCGACTACCTGGCCGACCAGGGCGTGGACGGCATCGTGGTGGTGGCCCCGCAGCGCTCGGCCGCCCAGGCCCTGGCCGACCTGCCGCTGGGCGTGCCCACGGTCGCGGTCGAGGGCGGCGAGGCCGGGGAGGTGCCCGTGGTCTGCGTGGACCAGTTCACCGGCGGCAGGCTCGCCACCGAGCACCTGCTGTCCCTGGGCCACGAGACGGTCTGGCACGTCAGAGGGCCCTCCGACTGGCTGGAGGCCGAAGGGCGCGTGGCCGGCTGGCGGGCCGCGCTGGAGCGGGCGGGCCGCGAGGTCCCGCGTCCGCTCGCCGGGGACTGGAGCCCGCGCTCGGGATACGAGGCGGGGCGCAGCCTGGCGAGCATGAAGAACGTCACCGCGGTCTTCGTCGCCAACGACCAGATGGCGCTGGGCGTGCTGCGGGCGTTCACCGAGCAGGGGGTGAGGGTGCCCGAGCGGGTGAGTGTGGTCGGTTTCGACGACATTCCCGAGTCGGAGTTCTTCTCGCCGCCGCTCACGACCATCAGGCAGGACTTCGACGCGGTGGGCAGGCACAGCATCGAGGTGCTCGTCCGGTTGCTCGAAGGCGGCACCGAGGAGCGGGAAAGGCTCGTGGTGCCGCCGACGTTCGTGCCCAGGCTCAGCACGGCCAGGGTCTGAAGGCCCGTCCGGGGCGGGGGCCCGGGGCCGCACAGGAAGGCAGGACGCGCTGGCGCCCATTCGGGCTGTTAGCGCTCACATCAGAAGGGAACCCCCCACGTGTTGAAGAGGATCTCGGCGCTGGTCCTCGCCGGGCTCACCGCGATGACGGTGGCGAGCTGCGGAAGCGGCGGCGGAGAGACGAGTGCGAGCAGCGGCGGCGGTTCGGGCGACGCGATCACCATGGGATTCTCCCAGGTGGGCGCGGAGAGCGGCTGGCGCACGGCGAACACCAAGTCGGTGCAGGACTCGG
>NZ_JOAG01000056.1 GCF_000725485.1 Nonomuraea candida
CCGGCAGCAGCACCGGCACCTGGACCCGCCAGCACACCACCATCGAGAGCGGATACTTCCGCAACCTCACCTACGTGCCCCGCACCGGCCGCGTGCTGAACTGGTGCCGGTGTCCGGCTGATCGACCATACGGCTGTGGCCGGTGCTGGAGAAGCCGGCCACAGCCCTCTCCCCCGCGACGGACGGGTCAGGGGGCGTTGCGATAGACGTCCCGGCGCTCGGGCAGTCGCTCCAGGCCGGCCGAGCGGTAGGTGGCGACGGCGGCGACGTTGGAGCTCGGCGTGCACACGTCCACGGTGGACGAGCCCAGCTCCCGCAGCGCCCGCGCCGCGGCGGCCGTGATCGCCCGGCCGTAGCCCCGGCCGCGGTGTGCCGGGTGCACGCCCATCGGCTCGATCAGCCCCGGCCTGCCCGGGCCCGCCGACCACGCCATCACGACCGCCACCGCCTCGCCCCGCTCGTCGCGCACGATCAGGCACCGCCCGTCGGCGTACGGCGCGCCCGCTGCCATCGCGTGCCACCGCTCCTCGCCGAACGTGGAGCCGTCGAACGACGCCCGCAGGACGGCGGCCCACTCGCCCGCCTGCTCCGGCCCGGCCACCTCGACCCGCACGCCGGGGTCGGGCACGGGCGCGGCGAGGCCGAGCCGCAGCGGGGTCCACGGCTCGCCGATCTCCCAGCCCTCCTTGACCAGCACGTCGCGGATCAGCGCGCCCGTCGGCGCCTCGACGTACACCTTGCCCTCCGGCAGCACGCCGCGCTCCGGGGCCGCCGCGTCCTCGGCCACCCGCCGCGCCAGCTCCTCGTCCCGGACCACCTCCGGCGCGAACGCCAGCCGCAGCAGCTCGGCGCCGTCGAGCAGCCCGACGGCCAGCACCTCCCCGCCCCGGCTCCAGGTCCGCGTGGCCCGCGCCGTCCGCTCGGCGCCCAGCCGCCAGAACCAGCCCACATCCCCGGGATGCAGCTGCACGGGCGCTCCGTCGTGCTGCCACTCCCCCAGCACCCGCACCACGTCACCGAGTCCGCCGGTCCCCGGTTCATCCATCGTGATCGTCATCGGGCGATCACACACCATCCCGCCCGCCCGGCGCATCCGGTTTACCGCCGGCCGCCGGGGACGGTTGCCGCGAGGATCGGGCACGCCGCGGCTCCTGCCGCCGGCGGTCCGCACGGCCGGGGGCCGGCCGGTCGAGACTCGACCCTCCGGCCCGGGAAACGACCGAGGCCGGGTGTCAGGTGACGATGTCGCCGCCGATGCGGGGGCCGAGATCGCGGACGGTCCGGGCGAGGGCCCGGATGAGGCCGGTCTCGGCCTCGCTGCGCCAGACCAGCGCGTACGGCAAGGGGTCCAGGTCGCGGACCGGCAGGTAGACGACGCCGGGCCGGGCACCGTATCGCGCCATGTGGGCCGGGAAGCAGGTGACGATCTCGCCGATGCTGGTCAGGCTGAGGATCTCCTCGGTGTTGCGCACCAGGGGGCCGCGCCGGATCGAGCGGCCGTCTCGGGTGTGGGAGGGCACGTAGCTGTCGAACCAGTAGTCGGGCCTGAACTCGACGTCGGGATGCTCGAAGTCGCTCACCACGTCCAGCGTGACCGCCGTACGCCCGGCCAGCTCGTGGCCGGCGCCGACGGCCAGCACGCGCGGCTCGGCGTACAGGACCGGGCCGACGGTGAGGTCGGGCTCCTCGATGGGCAGCCAGGCCAGCAGGACGTCGACCTCGCCACGGCGCAGCGCGCCGAACGGGTCGCTGAAGGCCGGGTGCCGGATGGTCAGCCGCCAGCCGGGATGACGGGTGCGGAAGGCGTCCCAGTAGACGCGCAGGTCGTGCACGTTGAGGGGCAGCATGCCGACCCGCAGCACGGCGGTGATGCCCTGAGCGGCCAGCCGGGCGCGTTCCAGACTCTCCCGCAGGCCGGCGTAGACGGGCGTCAGGTCGTCACGGAGCTGCCGGCCCAGCGGGGTCAGGCGGATGCGCCGGCGGTTGGCACGGTCGAACAACGCACCGCCCAGACGGCGCTCCTGCTGGCTCACCGCCTGGCTGACCCGCGCCTGGGACACGCGCAGCCGTTCGGCCGCCCGGCCGAAGTGCAGCTCCTCGGCCAGCGTCAGGAAGATCTCGATGTCCCGCACTTCCACCAGCGCTCTCTCCTGTCATAACGCATGCGTTATCGGCACGTTGGCGAAGTTTACGTTGATCCACGTCAGGGCTTCGACCAGGGTTGATCCCGGCCACGGCGGCGGGCGGGGAGCCGCGCGCCCTTGCCGAGGCCGCCGGAGCCCGACGGCCGGATCCTGACGGCCTGAGTTCGCGGAAGGTGACCGCGAGCGCACCGGTCACCTTTTCCCCGCGCCATCCGTCATGCCGGCGACCAACCCCTACGAAAGGTTTCAACGATGAGTGACATGGACGTCCACGGGACGATCGCGGACGGCTTCGAGCGGGTGCGCGAGGAGTTCGCCGCGGTGGTGGCCGAGCAGGACGGCCAGGTGGGCGCCCAGCTGACCGCCTACGCGCACGGCCGGCGGGTGGTGGACCTGTGGGCCGGCCCTGAGGTGGCCGGTGACACGCTGACCTGCGTCTACTCCGCCACCAAAGGCGCCGCGACGCTGGTGACGGCGCTGCTGGCACAGGAGGGCGTGCTCGATCTCGACGAGCCGGTGGCCCGGCACTGGCCGGAGTTCGCCGCCGCGGGCAAGGCCGCCATCACGCTGCGGGACGTGCTCACCCACCGCTCCGGCGTGATCGGCGTGGATGGCGGCCTGTCGGCGGACGAGCTGGCCGACGACGGGGTGATCGCGCGCCGCCTGGCCGGGCAGCGGCCGTACTGGCGGCCGGGCACGGCCTACGGTTACGGCGGGTTCGTCTCGTTCGCGCTGGTGAACGAGGTGGTCCGGCGCGCGACCGGGCAGTCGTTGCAGCAGGTGTACGAGCGGCGCGTGCGGGCCCCGTACGGGCTGGACCTCTACCTGGGGCTGCCGGAGTCCGAGGAGGGCCGGTACCGGCCGATCCAGTGGTGGACGGCCACGCCGGAGCAGGAGGCCGCGTTCTGGTCGAACCTGCCGGGACGGCACAGCGTCCTCGGCGTGGGCTACGGGCTCAACAGCACCCCGCCGCTGGACCAGGTGGCCTTCGCCAACACCCGCGCCGTCCGCGCGAACGGCCCGGCCTCGGCCGGCGGCGTGGGCAGCGCGCGCGGCCTGGCCGGTCTGTACGCGGCGGCCGTCTGGGGCCTCGACGGCCTGCCCCCGCTGCTCAAGCCGGACACCATCGGCGAGTTCGCCCAGCTGCACTCCATCGGCGCCGACCTGGTCCGCGGCGACCAGGGCAACTACGCGGTCGGCTTCCAGGCCAAGGGCCTGCGCTACCCGTTCCTCAGCGCCAACGCCTTCGGCCACGACGGGTCGGCCGGCGCCGAGAGCTTCGCCGACCCGCTCAACGGCATCGTGCTCGGCTACACCCGGCGCCGCTTCGGCTTCGCCTGGTCCTACCCGGAGCACGACCGGCTCGCCGCCGCCGTGCACCACGCCGCCACCAGCACCAGCACCAGCACCAGCACCGCTACCGCTTAAGGACATGTCATGACCTCGCACACCCCTCAGGAAAGAAGCGGCCTGGCGCTGCTGGTGATCGCCGCCGCCCAGCTGCTGATGGTGATGGACGGCACCATCGTGACCGTGGGCCTGCCCGTCATCGGGACCGGCCTGGGCATCCCGGAGGCGGACCTGGACTGGGTCCTGACCTCCTACGCGCTGGCCTTCGGCGGCCTGCTGCTGGCCGGCGGGCGGGCCGGTGACCTGTTCGGCCGGCGCCGGATGTTCCGCGCCGGGCTGGTCGTCTTCCTGGCCGCGTCCCTGCTGGGCGGCGTGGCCGGCGACGGGACCATCCTGATCGCCGCCCGCGTGCTGCAGGGCGTCGGCGCCGCGATCGTCGCCCCCGCCGCGCTGTCCCTGCTCGCCGACACCTTCCCCGCCGGACCGCAGCGCAACAAGGCGCTGGGCGTGTACGGGGCCATGGGCGGCCTCGGCTCGGTCGTCGGCCTGCTGCTGGGCGGGGCGCTGACGGAGTACCTGGGCTGGCGGTGGATCATGTTCGTCAACATCCCCATCGCGCTGCTGGTCCTGGCCGGCACCGTCGCCCTGGTGCCCGGCACCCGCGAGCGCGGCGGCATCGACCTGCCCGGCGCGGTCACCGTGACCCTCGCGCTCGGCTCGCTGGTCTACGCGATCAACCGGGCCGGCTCGCACGGCATCGGCGACGGCCTCACCCTGGCCTTCGGCGCGGCGGCCGTGGCGCTGCTCGCCGCGTTCGTGGTCATCCAGCGCAAGGCGAGCAGCCCGATGCTGCCCTCCGGGGTGCTGGCCGACCGCGGCAGGCTGGGCGCCAACCTGGTCATGCTGCTCATGGGCGCCGGGCAGCTGGCCACGTTCTACTTCCTCACCCTCTACATGCAGACGATCAAGCAGTACTCGCCCATGATCACCGGGCTGGCGTACCTGCCGTTCGCCATCGGCATCGGCATCGGCTCCGGCCTCATCGGGCCCCGTCTGCAGGCGCGTGCCTCCACCCGTACCGTCCTGGCGACCGGCATGGTGGTGGCAGCCGCGGCGATGGGCTGG
The DNA here is from genome assembly GCF_000725485.1 of Nonomuraea candida. Lineage (GTDB taxonomy): Bacteria > Actinomycetota > Actinomycetes > Streptosporangiales > Streptosporangiaceae > Nonomuraea > Nonomuraea candida. The sequence continues at coordinate 4,620 of NZ_JOAG01000056.1, forward strand.
TTCAGCCTGCTCACGCCGGACCAGAACCCCCTGCTCGTGCTCCTGCCCGCGCAGCTGGCCGGCGGCATCGGCCTGGGCATCGGCTTCGTGGCCGCCACCATCGGCGGCGTGCAGGGCGTCGCGCCACGCGACTCTGGCATCGCCTCCGGCCTGGTCAACACCAGCCAGCAGATCGGCGGCGCCCTCGGCCTGGCCGTCCTGGCCGGCATCGCGGTGGCCGCCACCACGAGCCGGCCGGCCGGCACCCCGGTGCCCGACGCGCTCACCAGCGGCTACACCGCCGGGATGCTGGGCGCGGGGGCGTTCTACCTGGCCGCGATCCTGACCGCCGTCGTCCTCCTGCGCCCCCGCCCCGCCGATCAGGACGCTCCGGCCGTGCCCGTCCTGCCCCATTGAGACCACCGGTCACCTTCCTGCTCCGCCATCCGTCAGAGCAGCGAAACACCCAAGGAAAGGAACCATCACCATGACCAGCACCGAACGCCAGTCGCGCCTGCCCAACCCCTCCCTGCTCATCCCCGAGCTCAAGGACATCGGCGGCGCCCTCTACCGCGCGGCCGGCAACGGCTCGATCCCGCAGTCCACCATCAGCCTGGTCCAGCTACGCGCCGGCCAGCTCACCGGCAGCACCTACCTGACCGTCCTGCACACCGGCAACCTGCGCGCCGCCGGCGCCACCGAGGAAGCCATCACCGCCCTGCCCTCCTGGCGCGACGCCCCCTACTTCACCGACGCCGAACGCGTCGCGCTGGAACTCCTCGAAGCCGTCCTGACCCCCAACCCCACCGGCGAACGCGTCCCCGACGACCTGTACGCCCGGGCCACCCAGCACTACGACGACAAGGCCCTCGCCACCCTCATCATGGCCATCGGCCAGGTCTGCTTCTTCCTCCCCCTCGCCCTCATCGGCAAGCCCCTGCCCGGCGTGTCCCCCGCCGAACAGTGGCGCGCCTGACCCAGGGACCACCCCGCCCGGGGGGTGAGGCCCCACCTCACCTCCGGGCACCCCTTCCCCTTCAGCACAGCGAGTTCCGCGCGGAGAACGAGTGCGCGACCCGCGGTCCCGGGGTCCCGGACCCCGGGCCGTCACGAAAGAAAGATCCCATGAGATTCAAGGCCTCCCTGATCGCCCTTCTGGCCGCGCTGCCGCTGGCCGCCGCACCCTCGCCCGCCGCAGCCGCGGAAGGCGGCCGGTGGGGCGGCGGGTGGGCGACGGCCGTGCAGCGGCCCGCCGCCACCCCCTGGTTCCCCAACTGGTCGGAGCAGGGCTTCGACGACCACTCCGTCCGCCAGGTGATCAGAACCTCGGTGTCCGGCACGCAGCTGCGCATCCGGCTGTCCAACGCCTACGGCGCCACCCCGCTCCGGCTGACCGGGGCCACCATCGCCAAGACGGCGACCGGCGCGGCGGTGCGGCCGGGCACCACCCGGAAGCTGACCTTCGCCCGCTCCGCCTCGGTGACCGTGCCCGCCGGCGGGCAGACGGCCAGCGACCCCGTCCGGCTGCCGGTCCGCGCGCTGGAGCGGCTCACGGTGACGTTGTACTTCCAGCGGCCCACCGGGCCGGCGACCTTCCACAGCATCGCCATGGCCACCTCCTACCGGGCCAAGGGCGACCACCGGCACGACACGGGCGGGGCCGCGTACACCGAGACCAGCCTGTCGCGCTACTACCTGTCCGGGCTCGACGTCTCCGGCAGGAAGAACACGGTCGTCACCTTCGGCGACTCCATCACCGACGGGTACGGCGCCACCAACGACGCCGACGACCGCTACCCCGACCGGCTCGCCGAGCGCCTGGCCGCCTCCGGCACGCCGGTGGTCAACGCCGGGATCGGCGGCAACCGGGTGCTCAACGACTCGGCCTGCTTCGGCGAGAAGGCGACCACCCGCTTCAAGCGCGACGCGCTGGCGCAGCCGGGCGTGCGCACCGTGATCGTCCTGGAGGGCATCAACGACATCCTGTTCGAGCAGGACCCCTCCGCCTGCGCCGCGCCGAACCCGCGCGTGACCGCCGGCGAGCTGATCGACGGCCACCGCGCCCTGATCCGCGCCGCCAGGGCGCGCGGCGTGCGGATCGTCGGTGGCACGCTCCCGCCGTTCAAGGGCTCGGCCCTCTACAGCGAGCACGGCGAGGGCGTACGCCAGGCCGTCAACCACTGGATCCGCACCGCCGGCGCGTACGACGCCGTCGCCGACTTCGACCGCGCGCTGGCCGACCCGCGCGACGCCGGGCAGCTCCTGCCCGCCTACGACAGCGGTGACGGCCTGCACCCGAGCCCGGCCGGCTACCAGGCCATGGCCGACGCCGTGGACCTGTCCGCCCTGATCGGGAAGTGACGAGCACCTTCCACCCGGAGCACCCGCTATGACCATGAACCGACGCAAGCTGATGACCCTCGGCGCGGCGCCCGTTCGCAGGGCTCCGGCTTGCGCGGGGGCCGGCCGGGCGGGGTTCGCCCTCGCCCGGCCGGCGCTCGCCGTCAGCCCTTCTCGTACGGGATGATCTCGGCGAGGGCGGAGGCGCCGCCGATGCCGTAGTCGGAGCGCAGCCGGAGGTAGCGGGCCGAGACGCCCTGGAGGCTGACGTCGTTCGGCGCGGTCATGCGGGGCCATTCGACGGCCGTGACGTCCCTGAACGTGGCGCCGTCGTCGCTGACCTGCACCATGCCCTTGAGGATGGTGCCGTTCATGTTCGTGCGCAGCTTGGGCTGGAACCGTACGGCCGACAGCTCCCTGACGCGGCCGAGGTCGACGGTGATGGTGTGCGGCTGCGGCGGCACGGCGGGGTAGTCGGAGTGGAAGTCGGTGGTGAGGTTGCCGTCGACCGCCCTGGACGGGTCGCCGGCGCCGGGCTTGAAGGTGCTGGCGGTGGCCTTCAGCTCGGCGGGCGGGGTGCGCCGCCCGGCGGGCTCGGCCGGCCAGATGTGGCGGCCCTTGCCGGGCTCCTCGGTCACGGGCTCCCGGTCGGGCCCGGCGCCCTTGCCGCGCACCAGGATGTCGGTGATGACGGAGCCGTGGTCGGAGTAGAAGGGGTACTGCGCGTCGAGCGGGGTCCGCTGGTGGCGGGGCAGGCGCCGGACGTCGGCGCGGGAGCCCAGGATGCGGACGTCCTTGCCACGGGCGAAGACGTAGTCGATGCGGCCGGGGATGGCGCCCATGCCGTGGAAGGGGCTCCACGTCCGGCCGGGGTACATGCCGGCGTCGGGGTTGGCGTAACGGAAGGTGTCCAGGTAGCCGGCGTCGGTGTAGAGCTTGGTGTACGGCCAGGGCAGCACCAGCCCGCCGTGGCCGGGGGCGTCGGCGAACTGCTCGGTCCAGTCCAGGTGCGACTGCGCGTTGAGGTCGCCGCCCATGAGCACCGGCGCGTCGTCGTCGCCGATGAAGGACGGGATCGCCTTCTCGAGGATGGCCTTGCCCATGGCGTACCTGCGGAGGTGGTCGCCCTCCAGGATCTGCGCGTCGGTCTTGGTGCGCGGCAGGCCGTGGGTGTTCTGCACCGCCGCGTCGTGGGTGTCGCCGTAGGCCCAGCCGTCGTGCCAGGTCCACAGGCTGAAGGCGTGGACGTGCTTGCCGTTGGGCAGGCCCAGCCGGGCGCCGCCGAGGTTGAAGGAGTCGATGTCGGCGTCGGCGTAGCGCGGGTAGACCTTCTCGACCTCGAGCTTGGTGTAGAGCCACAGGTTGTCGCCGTTGTGGCTGTAGTCCTCCGGCGTGGTGAGCGGCACGCCGGTGAACCGGTCGCCCTCGGCGCGGCCGGCGTTGAGGCCGTCGAGGATCTTCTGGCCGGACCCGTACCCCTCGACCACGAAGAGGATGTCGGGGTTCACCTCGTTCATGTAGTCGATCATGTGGGCGAGGTTCTCGCCGGTGGTCTCCTTGCGGTCGAAGGTGCCGCCGACGAAGAGGTTCCACGCCATCAGCCGCAGCGGGGTGCCCACGTGCTTGGCCGGCAGCGAGGTGAGGGAGACGTCGACCGTCACGTCCTCGCCGGGCAGGGTGAAGGGGCGGCTGCGTACCTTGCCGTCGCGCGTGTAGAGGGTGTCGCGCGCCCACACCTGGTCGCCGCTCCTGACCGTGATGCCGAACTCCTCGACGCGGTTGGGCCGCGGCTTGCCGGTGGCGACCACGGTGCAGGTGCTGCCCGGGCCGTCGCCGTCGCACTCCAGCCGGTGGCCCGGCTTGGCGCCGCGGTCGGCGGCGGCTGCCGCGGTGGCGGTGTTCGTTGTCACCAACAGACCGGTCAGGGCCACGGCGACGGCGAGGGACGGGGGCAGGAGGCGCATGGGCATTCCTTCGAGCGGAGTTCCTGGGGATCGGGAGCTGGTCTCAAGGGGCGTGCGAGGAGTGCTGCCGGGTGTCGCGCCGCAGCGGTCCGGGCGGCCTGGCTCGTCGTCCGGACCCGCATTATTGGCAGAGTCCTGAGGAAGTCGCGGGAACAGGGCCTCCTCTACCGGGATCATCGCGGGCGCCGGCACCGTGTCGCAAGATCTGCCGCGTGAATTTTTATAGACTCCGCAATAACGCGTGCGGAGCGGGACGAGGTCGCCGGGCGGCGGGGCGGTGGGCCCGGCCGAACGTGGTGGCCGGCCGGGCCCACCGCCCCGCGTTGCCCGTCTACAGGACCTTCAGCAGGCCGCCGTCGATGACGTAGTCGCTGCCGGTGACGTAGCCGACGGCCGGGGAGCCGGGGCGGCAGGGCGCGGGTGATGCGCACGCCGGCGAAGAAGTTCAGCTCGAAGGCCCGCCGCCAGGTCTCGTCGGTGAGGTCGGGCAGGGCGCCGAGGTCGAGGCCGGCCAGCCCGCCGACGCCGTTGACGAGCAGGTCGACGCCGCCGAGCTCGCTCTCGGCGGCCCGGCGCAGCTCCGCCACGCCGTCGCCGGTGAGCAGGTCGGCCTCGACGGTGACGGCGCCGCTCCGTTTGAGCTGCTCGGAGACCGTACGGTCGGCGCCGAGCACCCGGGCCCCCTCGGCGATCAGCGTGCGGACGACCGCGCCGCCGATGCCGCCACTGGCGGCGGTGACGACGGCGGTCTTGCCGGTGAGCCGCAGGTCCATCAGATTCTCCAGATCGTTGTGAACGCGGGCTCCCCGCGTCGGGCGAGTCGTGCGTGAGCGGGGTTGATGCGGGCGGGCCCGCGGGGGGCGTCATCCGTCCGTCAGCCGGACGAGCATCTTGCCGAGGTTGGCGCCGCGCAGCACGCCGAGGAGCGCGGCGGGGGCCTGCTCCAGGCCCTCCACCACGGTGTGCTCCACGCGCAGCGAGCCGTCGGCGAGCCAGCCGGCGGCCTGCCCGATCCATTCGGGGAACAGCGGAAGGTAGGAGGTGACCAGCAGGCCGCGCAGGGTCAGCTCCTTGGCGTAGGCGGTGTAGAGGTTGCGCGGGCCGGGCACCGGGCCGGTGGCGTTGTACTGGCTGATCGCGCCGACCAGCGCGAACCGGCCGCCGGTGCGGGCCGCGTCGATGGCCGCCTCCAGGTGGTCGCCGCCGACGTTGTCGAGGTAGACGTCGATCCCGCCGGGCGCGGCCCGGGCGAGTTGCGCGCCGATGGGGCCCTCGCGCCGGTCGAGCCCGACGTCGAAGCCGAAGTCCGCCACCAGCCGGGCGGCCTTGTCCCGCCCGCCGGCCGAGCCGATCCCGGTGACCGCCCCCAGCCTGCGGGCGAGCTGCCCGGCCACCAGGCCGACCGCCCCGGCGGCGGCAGAGATGAACACCGTGTCGCCGCGCCGTACGGGGGCCACGCGGGTCAGGGCGGCGTAGGCGGGGGCGTCGTTCATCCGGCCGCGCATGTACGGATCGACCGACGTCCACTGGTTGCGCACCAGGAGCTGGCCGTCCCCAGGCTCGGGCACCTCGGTGTGGACCACGGCGAACTGGTCCAGGCGCGGCTCGCCGTGCGGGCGTTCGAGGAGGTGGATCTCGCGGCCCCTCACGAGCTGGGTGACGATGGTGCCGCCTTCGGCGTGCACCGCGTCGGTGACCGTGCGCCACGCCTGGACCTGCTCGTCGCTGTGCAGGCCGGGCGTCTGTATGTAGCCCTGGCCGAGCTCGCTCACCTGGGTCGCCTCAGTGATGATCACCCGGCCGACGCGCGCTGGGCGTAGTAGCGCGCGGTCGCCGCGCCGGCCAGCCCGCCGTACGCCCTGCTGCGCGTCATCGGCGCCATCACCAGCCGGTCAGCCCGAGCCTGCTCGGGCTGCTGAACTCCATGGTGCTCACGGGGGCCGCGCTGATGGGCCGCCGCACCGAGCTGCCGGCCTGGAACCCGCTGCTCGACGAGCTGACGGGCGGGCTGGACGCCCCGCCGAGCCGGCGGACGGTCTCGCACTGGCTGTTCTTCATCGAGACCGCCCGGCAGCGGTGGGGCGAGTCCTGGGAGCGGCTCTCCCGGGCGAACGTCTCGTACCTGCGCACGGGCCTGGCCCGCTATCCGCACGACGAGCGGCTGCGCGGGCACATCGCGGCCATGCGCGTGCAGAGCCCGGACTTCGAGCGCATGTGGCAGGCCTACGAGGTGGAGGAGTGGTCCAGCGGCGGAGACGGCCTCGTCCTGCACCATCCGGTGGTGGGGCCCGTGGAGCTCGACTACCGGCGCGTGCTCCTTCCCGACGACCCGCACGTACGCGGCCTGCTGCTCTACTCGGCCCGGCCGGGCACCGCCTCCTACGAGCGGATGTGCCGCCTCGCCACGCTCTCCGCACCCGGCCTGCGCCTCACCTGAGAACGCCCGCTTCGCCCGGGAACGCCCGCGCTTCAGGCGAGAACGCCCGGACCCGTCGCGACGACGACCTTCTTCCCGGCGTGCAGCCCCTTCCCGACGGGGCGGTGCGCCTCGGCGACCTCGTCGCGGGCGAACACCCGGTGGACGGGTGGTGGTGGAAGATCACCCGCTTCTCCTGGATCTCCGTTCTCATGTCCTCAGGACCGGCCAAAGTCCTGGACACACAGCCCGCCATCCCCCTTGACCTCGCGGCATTGCCCCTGGCCCCGCCTCTTGACCTTCGGCGCCTTGCCGGTGGTCAGACCTGGCCGATCCCGCCGTCGACGGGCAGGTCGATGCCGGTGACGAAGCTCGAGTCCGCGGAGGCCAGGAAGAGCGCCGCGGTGGCGATCTCATGCTCGTCACCAAGGCGGCCGACGGGCACCCGCGAGGCAATCTGCTCCTTGAACCCCGGCGGGAGGTCCGCGAACGCGGCGGTGTCGATCGCGGCGGGGCTGAGCACGTTGACCCGGATTCCGCGCTGCTTCAAGTCGGTGGTCCAGGTCCGGGCGAACGACCGCAGCGCCGCCTTGCTCGCGGCGTAGACGGTCGTTCCCGGATCGCCCTTGTCCGCGGCGCCCGACCCGATGAGCACGATCGAGGCACCGTCGGACAGCAACGGCAGCAATTTCTGCACGGTGAAGAACGTCCCGCGCACGTTCACCCCGAACACGGCGTCGAACGACTGCTCGGTCACGTCGCCGATGTGCTCGTTCCACGTCCAGACGCCGGCGCTGGCGATGAGGACGTCCACCCGGCCTGCTTCGACCGCCACGACCTCGGCCAGGCGGGCCGCGTCGGAGATCTGGCCGACGTCGCCGAGCACGCCGGTCACGCCGTGGCCGATGGCGGCCACCGCCGCGTCCAGCCGGTCTTGGCGGCGGCCGGTGATGACCACGTGCGCGCCCTCCTGGACGAACAGCTTCGCCGTCGCCAGTGCCAGCCCAGAGGTTGCGCCGGTGATCACCGCGACCTTCCCGCCGAGCTTCGCCATGTCGCTCTCCTTGTCTCAGAAAATGAGCATGCTCTCATTTTTGGCTGCTGCTCACTGTAGCGAAGATGAGAGCACCCTCAAAGTTGAGACGTATCGCACTTTGCTACGGTGACCTCATGCCTGCCACGGGGAACCCGCTGCCCGCTCGCCGGGATGCCCGCCGCAACCGCGAGCGGCTGCTCGAGTGCGCCCGGCGCGCGTTCGCCGAGCAGGGCGCGCAGACCGCCCTCGACGGCATCGCGCGCGAGGCGGGCCTGGTGGTCGGCACCCTCTACCGGCACTTCCCGACCCGCCTGGACCTGCTGTGCGCGGTGCTACAGCCGAAGCTGCGCCACGTGATCGAGGAGATGGAGGCCGCGCTCGGCCTGGAGGATCCGTGGCAGGCCTTCCGCGGCCTGCTCGAAGTCCTGTGTACGGCCCAGGCCGGGGACCGGGCGTTCGCCGACTTCCTGGCGCGGCGCTTCCCCGGCGACGACCGCACCGAGACCGCGCACAGCGAGATCTGCGCGCTCGCGCAACGGGTGCTGGGGCGGGCGCAGGCGGCCGGCGTCGTCCGCCCGGACGTCACCGGCGCCGACCTCTTCCTGCTGTTGTGGGCGAGCAGCACAGTGGCTGAGGCCACCCGGCACGCCGCCCCGTCCCTGTGGCGGCGCCACGTTCACCTGGCACTGGACGGGTTCCGGGCGCCGGACCGGCTCGACCTGGGAGAACCCGCGTGGGACGCGGACCGGCTCTGCCGCGCGATCGCCACCGGGCCATCATGGCAGCCATGACGAAGCTTGTGATCGCGGTTCGGACGGGCTGTGCTCGCCCATCCCCTGCCCGCCCGGCGAACCCGCATCAGCCCGCGCATCGTCGAACACGCGATCTCCAAAACACCGAGCCAAAGGCAACGTCGACCGCACCAACCATCGAGCGGCCATCAACATCGACGTCCTCACCGACCCCCTGTTGACAGCCGCTCAAAGTCCTTGACTTCCCGGCATCGGGGCTAGACGAGGTCGTTCTGCGCCAGGTCCCAGAAGGACCGGTGACGGCTCGCGCCGGGCAGCCAGGGCGCGAGGAACCACGCCTCCCACTCGCCGTCGGGGGTCTTGACGTGGGGGTTGAGGAGGAACTCGCCGTCGTCCCCGTATCCGACCAGCAGGGTGCCGGGGACGTACTCCCCTCTCAGGTCGATGGAGTCCTGCTCCGCCCCGTAGACGAAGTAGAGCTCGTCGGGCACGCGCTCGCTGCCGGGTGACGACCAGATCCCGGCGATCTCGGGCTCCAGGTCGCGGAGCCAGCCCACCTTCGCGGCCGGCAGCAGGGTGTGGCCGAACCGCTCCTCGCCCCACCCGTCGGCGAACAGGAGGAACTGCCGGTAGCTCGGTGGCAGGCCCACGCCCAGCCGCTCTTCGAGCCGGGCGACCTCCGCCTCGCCGGCCGGCGGGTGCAGGCCGTGGTCCGGGGCCGGCCGGTCAGGATCAGGAGGCGTCAGGCCCTTCGCGGAGAAGAGGCCGGCCCATCCGTAGGAGGTGGTCATGGCCCGTCACCGTATCCGCCCCGGCCGACATTTCCCGCGGCACGGCCCCGGCGCCGCCGCGGGGGTGCCCGGGTTGGCCGGCCGGCGCCTTCCGACGGATAATCGCAGCGGTCCGAGGTGCTCCTCGCACCGCGTGAGCGGGCGCGCCCGGGTCCGCTGAGCACGAGACGAGGAGGCCCGCACGAGTGGGGCCCGCGAAAGGAACGGCGCGACCGATGGACGTCATGGAGCAGGCCGGTGCCCTCAAGGAGCGACTGGTCGCCTTCGCCCTGTCACCCCGCTTCGCCCGCGAGCTGGACCGGGCCTTCGCCTCGATCGATCCCGGTGGTCTCGTCGAGGACGAGACCACCGCGAGCATGATCGTCGACCACTTCGCGTTGCAGTACCGGCTGGCCGACGGCGACACGGTGATCGACCGCTTCCTGCGCGCCAACCGCGACCTGAGCGAGCAGCAGCGGGCGCTGCTCCTCGGCTGGAAGGACGTGGTCGAAGGCGTCTTCGAGGTCAGCGGGAAGGACCAGGAGGCGATGGTCCTGTTCAACCTGGTGGACGAGCTCACCTACCGCGCCCGGTCCAATCTCGGCATGGCCGCGCTGAGCGCGATCGACGAAGGCATGTTCCTCATCTGCCGCCTGGTGCCGCTCGGCGACGACTGGATGATCAGCGCGAACATCTCCGTCTTCCCCGCCGACGCGCGTGACCAGATGCTCTCCCAGGCGGCGGAGACCGGCCTGCGCCACCCCGCGCTGGTCTTCCGCAACCAGGAGAAACTCGCCCTCGCCCGCCGGCTCCTCGCCGAGCAGCGCGAGGTCTTCCTCGACCTGTACGGCGCCGAGCACATCGTGGTCCCGGCGGACGAGTTGCGCTCCCGGCTCGACGCCTTCTGGCGGGCCCTCGCGGAGCGGGCGGAGCCCGGCGCCGCCACCGCCCTGCCGCCCTACGCCGAACCCGACGCGATGGAGTACGCCGAGACGGTGGCGATCCACTTCGACCCGGAAACAGGCGTCAGCCTCTACTTCGATTTCGGCCTGCTGGAGGAGCTCTTCGCGAACCCGCTCCTGATCAACCGGCGCCGCTACCGCGACCTCCTGACCTCCTACCTGCGCGCGGACGACATCTCGCCGGCGGCCATCAGGCTCCTGACCGAACCCGACCCGCACAACGCCGGCATCGTCTTCCGTAAGCTCCTCAAGAAGAAGGATTTCTCCTGGCCCGAGGATGGGGAACCACTGCTGCGCCGCTACAAGCCCGGCTACTTCGAGACCCCTCGGCTGCCCACGACCGTCCCGGTCGGCACCACCATGGCCGAACACCTGCGCGCCAGAGACCGGCCGGCGCCGCCGCCGCAAGCGTGAGCTTCGCACGGCAGCCGGAGACCCCCTCGTTCTCGGTGGTGCTGACCGGCCTGGAGGGCGGTGGCTCCTACGAGTGGTACGCCGAGCTGCGCGACCCGGCGGGGCACGTGACCCGCAGCGCCGTCAGCGCCTTCACCCTGGCCGAGACGCCGGCGCCGCCCGCCTGGGACGCCGGGACGGCCTACCCGGCGGGCCACGAGGTGACCTATGGCGGCGCCGTCTGGCGGGCGTCGTGGTGGACCCGGGGCCAGCGGCCCGGCGACCCGAACGGGCCGTGGCAGGAGATCGCCACGACCGGCGACGGCACCGCGCTCTGGACGCCGACGCGCGTGTTCGTCGCCGGTGACGTGGTGGAGCACCGCGGCCGGCGGTACGAGGCCGCGTGGTGGACCCGCAACCAGGAGCCGGGCAACCCGCACGGCCCGTGGCGTCCCCTGACCTGACCCGCGACCGGCTCGCGGCCCCGGACCCGACCGTGCGGGGCCGCCCACCGGTCGGCCACCGCGTCCCCCCGGCCGTCCCCGCCGGACAGTCCCCTCGGCCCGCTCACGGTACGGCCTCGAACTCGTCGTTGTGCTGGCCGAGCAGGGGGGCCGGGCCGCGTGGGCGCAGGGGGACGCCGTCCAGGACGACGCCGTTGCCGGTGACGGTGACCGTCCGCTCCCCCGGCCCGGGGAACGGCACCTCGGTCAGGAAGCCGCGGTGGCGTACCTGGGCGAGGGCGAGCGCCTGCGGGACGGTGAGGATGCGGGCGGCGGGCACGCCCTCGCGGGAGAGGGTCTCCTCCCACTCCAGCGCGGTCCTGGCCCGCAGCGCCCGGTTGAGCTCGTGGTTGAGCTCGCGCCGGTGGGCCATGCGCGCCTCGCGCTCGGCGAAGCGCGGGTCGGCGGGCAGGTCGGGCCGCCCGACGAGGCGGCACAGCGTCTCGAACTGGCGCTGCTGGTTGGCGGCGACGTTGAGCGGCCCGTCGGCGGCCTCGAACGTGCCGGAGGGCGCGGCGGTGGCGTTCTGGTCGCCCATCGGCTCCGGCTCGACCCCGCTGATGAGGTAGTTGGACACCGTCCAGCCCATCGCGGAGATCGACGCCTCCAGCATCGACAGGTCCAGGAAGCAGCCCTGCCCGGTGCGGTGCCGTCCGGCCAGCGCGGCGGAGATCGCCAGCGCGGCCATCAGCCCGCCGATGGTGTCGCAGACGGGGAAGCCCACCCGCAGGGGCGCGGTGGCGGGGGTGCCGGTGACGCTCATCATGCCGGACAGCCCCTGGATGATCTGGTCGTAGGCGGGGGCCGCGCTCATCGGGCCGCTCTGCCCGAAGCCGGAGATGGCGCAGTGGACGAGGCCGGGGTTGAGCGCCCGCAGGCGCTCCCAGCCGTAGCCCAGCCTGGTCATCACCCCGGCGCGGAAGTTCTCCAGCAGCACGTCGGCGCCGGTGACCAGCGACTCGAAGGAGGCCCGCCCGGCCAGGCTCTTGAGGTCGAGCTCGACCGACTTCTTGCCGGCGTTCTGGGCGAGGAAGGAGGTGCCCACCAGCTCCCGGTTGAGCCCGGGGTCGGGGCCGAGCCGCCGGGCCAGGTCGCCCCTCCCGGGCAGCTCCACCTTGACCACCTCCGCGCCGAACAGCGTCAGCTGATAAGCGCAGTACGGCCCGGCCAGCACGTTGGTGAGGTCAACGACCTTGACGCCGTCCAGTGGCAACTGCTGCATGCGCCCTCCATGGGGTCAGCTCAGTGGATGGTCGAACCCCGCGCTCCGACATGCGCTTGGCGGCCTCGCGCAGATCCGCGGTGAACTCCTCGACGCGTTCCTCGGTGGAGCGGACGGTGGGGCCGCTGAGCGTCAGCGCCGCCACGGTCGCCCGCGAGCCACCGGTGACGGGAACGGCGACCGCCGACAGGCCGGGCTCGCGTTCGCCGTGGCTGACCGCGTGTCCGGCGCGGGCCGCCTCCTCGATCCAGCGCCGCAGCGTGGCCAGGTGCGCGGCGCCGCCGGGGGAGGCGCGGGCCACGCGCTGGAGCAGCCGCAGGGCCGTGGTCTTGGCCAGCCCGGTCTCGTCGACGACCTCGCGGATCGTCAGCGTCCGGCGGTCCTCGGTGAGCAGGGAGAGGATGTCGAACGCGCGCTGGACGCTGCGCACACCCCCGCTCTCCCCCGGCTCGGCAGGAAGGGTTGCAGGCACGGATCCTCGCCAGTGCTCGAAGGTGAACCCGTCGCCCACCTCCTCACGGCTCCGTACGCTAACACCGGTCCGCGTGATGGTCCACATGCACCATCACGCGGTTCATCCGGCCCTCTTGCGGAGCCTCCGGGGCGCTCCCACCGTGAGGCCGTCCACGGTGCGCAGCGCAAGAACCACGGGCGGATCCACGGAATCGTCAGGCATGAAGACCAGAGGTCACGGGCTGATCAGCGCGACCTCCGGGCTCTGGCGCGGGAAACGGTCGAGCACCAGCGGGTCGTGGCCGGCGACCACCCGCCCGGGGTCGCCGGCCAGCTCGTTGACGCGGTCGAAGGCGCCGTACACGCCGGTCATGCTGTGCAGGATCGGGAAGGGGCGGTCGCCCTCGATGTTCTCGTAGAAGTGGGCGGCGTCGGAGGCCAGCACCACCCGGCCCCGGGCCGTCTCGACGCTGACCACCTGCATGCCCGCGGTGTGCCCGCCCACCAGGTGCACGCCGAGGCCGGGCACCACGGACGCGTCGCCGTCCACCACGCGCACCCGCCCGTCCTTCCGGGCGCGGGTGAGCCGGGCGAGGTCGTGGTCGTCGAGCAGCCACCGCTCGCGGGTGATGCGCCCGGCCCAGGGGCCGGTCCAGTAGTCGAGCTCGGCCCGCTGCACGACGTAGCGGGCCCGGGGGAACTCGTGGGCGGTGCCGGTGTGGTCGTAGTGCAGGTGGGTCAGCACCACGTGGTCCACCGACTCGGCGGCCACGCCCAGCTCGGCCAGGGCCTCGACCGGCGAGCAGCGGTAGTCCAGGCCGGCCACGCGCGCCGCCCGCTCCGGCGCGATGCCGGTGTCGACGACGACGGTGTGCTCGTCCGAGATCGCGGCCCACACGTAGTAGGAGGTCGGGTGCGGGCTCTCCCCGCCGGGCTGGTAGCCGTGGAAGTGCTCGCCGCGCCGGGCGTCGCGGCGCGCGTACCGCACGGCCAGCACGCGGAAGCGGCTCACGCCCTCACCGGCCCGGCGGGCCTGAGCCCGAGCCGCTCGGTCGGCACCCGGTACGTCTCCCGCCCGGTCGCGACGGCGGCCACGTTGATCAGGCACACGATCGCGGTGATGACCGAGACGCCGAGCCAGCTCCCGGGGCCGGTGCCGGCCACGGCGGTGGCCACGGTGGGCGCGAACCCGGCGATGGCGAAGCCGATCTGGGTGCCGATCGCCATGCCGGACAGCCGGACGCGGGTGGTGAACATCTCGCCGTAGAACGCCGGCCACACGGCGCTGGTGGCGCTGTGCACCACGCCGAACATGAGGATGCCGGTCACGAAGATCAGCACGTAGTCGCCGGCGGAGATCGACCACAGGTAGGCGAACATCAGCACCGCGCAGCCGAGCGAGCCGCCGATGAAGACCGGCTTGCGGCCGACCCGGTCCGACAGCCTGCCCCACAGCGGGATGGTGATCACCGCGGCGACGTTGGCCAGCACGCCCACCCACAACATCGGCGTGCGCTCCAGGCCCATGGTGTTGACCGCGTACGACAGGGCGTGCACGGTGAAGATCGTGCTGACCGAGGCGATGACGGCGGCCACGACCACGCGCAGCACGTCACGCCAGTGCTCGCGGAAGAGCACCGCCAGCGGCAGCTTCGCCACGGTGTTGGTGGCGACCTCCTGCTCGAAGGCCGGCGTCTCTTCCAGCGTGCGCCGGATGACCAGCCCGGCCACGGCCACCGCGACGCTGAGCCAGAACGGCACCCGCCAGCCCCAGCTCAGCAGCTGCTCCTCGGGCAGCGCGGCGATCGGCAGGAAGATAGCCGTGGCGATGATCTGGCCGGCCTGGGTGCCGTTGAGCGTGAAGCTGGTGTAGAAGGCGCGCCGGTCCTCGGGGGCGTGCTCCAGCGTCATGGAGTTGGCGCCGGCCTGCTCGCCGGAGACGGAGAAGCCCTGCATCAGGCGGAGCAGCACGAGCAGGACCGGCGCGAGCAGGCCGGCCTGGTCGTAGGTGGGCAGGCAGCCGACCAGGAACGTGGAGCCGCCCATCATCACCAGCGTGGTGACCAGCACCCGTTTGCGGCCGAACCGGTCGCCGATGTGCCCCAGCACGAAGGCGCCGACGGGCCTGGCCAGGTAGCCGACGCCGAACGTGGCCAGCGCGAGCAGGGTGCCCGTGGCGGGCGAGGAGGCGGGGAAGAAGATCTTGTTGAAGACCAGCGCGGCGGCGGTGCCGTAGATGAAGAAGTCGTAGTACTCCAAGGCACTGCCGATCCAGGCCGCGATGGCCGCCTTGCGTGGTTTGCCGTGCACCGTCACACTCTGCTCCTCACGGCGGCTCGGGGGGTATTGCGTGACAGGAAAACTAACTCACCGGTTCGTACATTACAAGGGTGTTACCGCGCGGATCGGGCAGCAGAACGCCGGCCAGGCGGGCCTAGCGATGGGCCGCGTGCTGCACCGCCAGCCGGATGGGCGCGTTGACGGCCCCGTAACCGCCGTAACCGCCGGTGCGCTGGACGATCTCGAAGAAGACCCGGCCCACGGTGACGGTGTAGAGGTGCAGGAACTCGCCGCCGCGCTCGTCGCGGTCGTAGAGCACGCCGAGCTCCCGCAGGGCGGGGTCCACGTCGTGGCGGGCCTCCAGGTCGTCGTAGTAGTTGGCGGGGATCGGCAGCAGCAGGCCGGGATGCTCCCGCCGCAGCCTGCGCGCCACGGCCAGGACGTCGTCGCAGGCCAGCGCCACGTGCTGCCAGGGGATGTCGGCCGCGCCGACCTGGGCCAGGTTGAGCACCATGCGGACCGAGCCGTCGCCGGTGGACATGGCCCGGCTGCGCAGCAGGCCGTACGGGTCGGGCACCTCCAGGCTCTCCTGCGGGCGCAGGCCGAGCACGCTGCGGTAGAACAGCGCGGCCTCGTCGAAGTGGTGCCACGGCTGGGTGAGCGCCACGTGGTCGATGCCGGTGATCGGGCCGGGCGCCGGCGCGGCGGGGGTGAAGTCGGCGAGCCAGGCGTCGTCGCAGAAGAAGATCTCGGTGCCATCGGGCGCGGCCACCGCCTCCAGCCTGGCATCCTCGGGAGCGCGCTCGCGGGGCAGGACCGGCGAGAGCAGCGACTCGGCCCGCTTGGCGGCGCCGGCCGGGTCGGGGCCGTCCAGGCCGATGGCCAGCAGTGCGGGG
The DNA here is from genome assembly GCF_000725485.1 of Nonomuraea candida. Taxonomy (GTDB): domain Bacteria; phylum Actinomycetota; class Actinomycetes; order Streptosporangiales; family Streptosporangiaceae; genus Nonomuraea; species Nonomuraea candida. Next base: position 20,586 of record NZ_JOAG01000056.1, read on the forward strand.
TCGGCTCCGGTGGCGTTGAGCAGCAGCCGCGCGCCGCCCTGCGCCCACAGCTCGACCGGCTTGGTGGGATGCGTGCCCGTACGCGCGAAGCCCAGCGCGCCCAGCAGCCCGCCGACCTCGCCGGTGCCCGACAGCTCGGCGAAGGCGAAGCCGGTCGGCACGGCCGGAGGCCCCTCCCCGTGCAGGCCCTGCTCCAGGGCGATGAGCGAGCGCATGCCGTCCAGCGCCGTACGCTCCACCGACGCCTGGCGGAAGACGTCGTTGAACACCTCCAGCGACAGCGGCCCCGCGTAGCCGGCGCGCAGCGCGCTGGAGACCAGCCCGGTCAGGTCGAAGTTGCCCTGCCCGGGGAAGCAGCGGTAGTGGCGGCTCCACTGCAGCACGTCCATGGCCAGCAGCGGCGCGTCGGCCAGCTGCAGGAAGAAGATCTTCTCGCCGGGGATCGCCTCGATGCCGATGGGGTCGGAGCCGCGCGAGAGGATGTGGAAGCTGTCCAGGCACACGCCCAGGTTCGGGTGGTCGGCCATGCGCACGACGCGCCAGGCGTGCAGATATTCGTTGACGTGCCGGCCCCAGGCCAGCGCTTCGTAGGCGATGCGGACGCCGTGCTCGGCGGCCCGCTCGGCCAGCAGCCGGAGCTGCCCGGCGGCCAGCTCGTCGTCGCCGATCGCGGACGGCGAGACGTTCGAGCAGACCAGCAGCAGGCCGGCGCCGAGCCGCTCCATCACCCGGAACTTGTGCTCGGCCCTGCGCAGGTTGCCCGCCAGCGTGCCGGCGTCCACCGCCTCGAAGTCGCGGAAGGGCTGGTAGAGGTCGATGCCGAGGCCGAGGTCGGCGGCCCTGGCGCGCACCTCCTCCGGTGACAGGGGGCTGGCCAGCAGGTCGTTCTCGAAGATCTCCACCCCGTCGAACCCGGCGGCGGCGATGGCCTCCAGCTTCTCGGCCAGCGTGCCGCTCACCGACACGGTGGCGATGGACTTGCGCACGGTTCCTCCTTCAGACGGCGATGAGGTCGGTCAGGTGGGCGAGCATCCGCTCGGCGTCCGGCTCGCGGCCGGTGAACAGCCGGAAGGCGTGCACGGCCTGGAAAACGACCATGCCGCCGCCGTCCAGCGTCCGGCAGCCGAGCGCCCGCGCCTGCTTGAGCAGCTCGGTCTCCAGCGGCCGGTAGACGATGTCGGCCACCCACAGGCCGGGATGGAGCAGCTCGGCGGGCAGCGGCAGGCCCGGATGGTGCGCCATCCCGGTCGGGGTCGCGTGCACCAGCCCTTCGGCCCCGGGCAGCAGCTCCGGCAGCTCGGCCGGGACCGCGTGGCGGGCGCGGCCGGCGCCGAAGCGGCCGGTCAGCTCGCCGGCGAGGGCGCGCGCCCGCGCCGGGTCGGCGTCGACCACGGTGATCCGGTCGGCGCCCATGGTGAGCAGCGCGTGCGCGACCGCGGCGCCCGCGCCGCCGGCCCCGAGCTGCACGACCCGCCGGGTGGGCGCGTCGGGCAGGCCGCGCGCGAACGACTCGGCGAAGCCCGTCCAGTCGGTGTTGTGCCCGATGGCCCGGTCGCCGTCGAACACCACGGTGTTGACCGCGCCGAGCATGCGGGCGTCCGGGGAGAGCTCGTCCAGGTGCGGGATGACCACCTGTTTGCAGGGGTGGGTGACGTTGAGCCCGTCGTAGCCGAACCGCCGCGCCGTACGGACCAGCTCGCGCACGTCCGCGCCCATCCGGTCGGTGTCGAGCAGCCGGTAGACGAGATGCAGCCCGTGGTGGACGGCCTCCTGCTCGTGCAGCGGCGGGCTCAAGGAGGGGCCGATGCCCGAGCCGATCAACCCGACCAGGAATGAATCCATCACGTCTCCCTTTCCAGCAGGTGCGACAGGCGTATGAGCGCCGGCGCGGGCACGCCGGGAACCAGGACCGCGGACCCGGCCCTCCTAATGTACGTACTAGTGAGTTAGTTTGCCAGCTTCCATCCTGCCGCCCCCTCCCCGGCACGCCGTGGGCACGGTCCGGCCGGCTACCGGCGGGATTCGAGGTCCATCACGATTGCCCGCCCACGGACCCGAGCGAGTCCGCGCCCCCGGCCCGGTCCGGCTTGCCCGACGGGGATCAGATCACGTTGTCGGGAGCGTGCAGCCACATGTGGTGGCCGTCAGGGGTGACGGTCATGCCGAACCGGTCCGGGCCGGGCTCCCCCCAGGACACCCACCGGAAGTAGGCGTCGGTGACCTCGTCCCACAGCGGGCGGTCACCCACCTGGTACACCTCGTACTCACCCGCACCGGGCCGCCACTCCACGGTGCCCCACGCGTAGGGGTCGGCCGGGTCGGACAGCCAGAGCCGGAACAGCTCGCCGTCCTCGTCCCGGTCGCCGGCGTGCACCGACGCGATGCCGGTCAGCGCGGAGATCGCCAGCCCCGCCCCGGCCGGGGCGTGGGCGACGGTGCGGGGGTCGACGAGGCTGCTCGACCAGCGCTTGTCCTCCGGCCGCCGCGCCGGCCGGGGGCGGGGCTTGCGCTGGGAGCGCATGAGCATGTACGAGGCGAAGCCGGGGAAGCGGCCGTACGCGACGCCATCCGGCGTGACGACCAGGCGCAACGCGTGGCCCGCGCCGAACCCGGGCCGGTACGGCAGGACGATCACGCCACCGGGCCGGGACTGCCGGACCCACGCGTACGGGATGTGCCGGATGCCGCAGGTGACGTGCACCCGGTCGAACGGCGCCCGCCCGGGGCAGCCGTCCGCGCCGTCGCCCACGACGAGGTGCGGGTGGACCCCGGCCGCCGCGAGGTTCTCGGCGGCCTGCCCGGCGACGGCCGCGTCCACCTCGATCGAGATCACCGCCCCGTCCGGGCCGACCAGGTGGGACAGCAGCGCCGCCGTCCAGCCGGTGCCGGTGCCGATCTCCAGCACGCGGTGCCCCGGTTCCGGGGACAGCCACTCCAGCAGGTCCGCCACGGTGCTCGGCGCGGACGCCGACGAGGTGTAGTCGCCGGCCGCCCGTCTCAGGTCGGTGGCGCCGTCGTCGAGCTGGGTGACGACGACGGTGTCGGAGTAGACGGCGGCCAGCCAGTCCCGCTCGTCGCCGTCACGGTCGATGACCCGCACACCGCCGTCACGGGAGTCCGCCAGCCCGACCGCCGGGATGAACAGTTCACGGTGTACGGCGCGAAACGCGTCGTACACCCGCTCACCGGCGGGCGAGAAGGCGCCGACCTCCCTGATCAGCGCCTCCGTCGGCTCATGGACCGTCACTTCCCACGGCCCTTACCGCCCTTGCCGCCCGCGTTGCCGTTGCCGCCGCCGTGCCGGCCTCCGCCCTGCTGATCCTTGGACGGCGGCGCCGGCTCGACCGGCTTGTCCTTCTTCTGACCGCCACTGTGCTTCCCGCCCATGTCGCCCACCCTTCGCCTTGACCACTGGAAGTAATCGTAAGGACACGATGAGGTCAACTCCATGGATGCGCCGACGGCCCTGATACCTGTGTTCCCTCAGGTCGCGGGGCGGCCGTCGCCGTTCTCCGCCGGCGGGCCGGGCGGCCTCTTCACTCCTGGGCCGTGTCGGGGTGGCGGCGGGCCATGAGGACTCCGCCGAGTCTGCTCTCGGCCGAGGTGAGGGTCATCTGCGCCTCGACGGTGAAGCCGGCCCTGTCGAGCCGGTCGGCCAGGTCCTCGGGCCGGCGGCGATGGACGCGGACGTTCATGGGATGGCCGCCGTAGCCCTGGGTGATCAGTCGGGGCCCGTCACCGACGTGGTAGGCCAGCAGCAGCGGGCCGCCGGGCCGCAGCACCCGCCGGAAGTGCGCGAACACCCGGCCGAGCGCGTCGTCGGGGACGTGGATCACCGAGTACCACGCGACCAGGCCGGCCAGCGAGGCGTCGGCCGGTTCGAGGTCCGTCATCGAGCCGACCTCGAACCGCGTCCCGGGGTGCTCACGCCGGGCCACCTCGACCATCTCCGGCGACAGGTCGATCCCGAACGCGTCCACGCCCAGCGCCCGCAGGTGGGCCGCGATCCTCCCCGAGCCGCAGCCCACGTCGGCCACCGGCCCACCGCCCGTGGCCCGCACCATGTCGGCGAACAGGCCCAGGAACGCGCGTTCGTACGGCGTCCGGTCGAGCAGATCGCGCACGTGGTCCGCGTAGCTCGCGGCGACGGTGTCGTAGGACGCGCGGGTGTCGGTCAGCCAGTCTTCAGTGATCACGGCGGACAACGATAGTCCAGGGAGGGCGGGCACACGGGCGGCTCCCGCTCCCCCGGGCTCCGGTGGAGCCCCTTCCGGATGCGGCGGGGCCTGCCGGTTCCGGCGGGGAACCTCTTCCGGCCTCGGTGCGCCGGTGGGCCGCCGTCAGTCGATGGTCGGCGGCCACGGCCGATCGAGCAAGAGGCGAGCCCGGCTCATCATGCTCGGCCCCGGCAAGAGCGGGTACAGGCGGTGCGCTGTCATCCGCCCCGAGCTGCGCGGATACCGTCGCGGCGGGCGGCCTCATGACGTGCGCTGCAACCGGGCTGCACGTTTGCAGCACGGCCGGCAGCTCCCTCTTCCCGCCCCCGCCGCACCGTGCTTGACTGGCAACCGTTTTGGAAAGCGCTTACCGAGGAGATGGGCGATGCGCCTCACAGCTGTCCTCGCGTGCGCCGGCCTGGTGGCCGGCTCCTACGCCGCGTTGTCCCCCACGACCGCGTACGCGGCGCCGGCCCGGTACGAGGCCGAGGCGTCACCGGCGGTCTGCACCGGCGCCATCGAGTCGAATTGGCCCGGCTACTCCGGCACCGGCTTCTGCAACGCCGACAACGCCGCCGGCGCCGTCGCCCAGTTCACCGTGCACGCCCCCGCCGCCGGAACCGCCACCCTCGGGATCCGCTTCGCCAACGGCACCACGACGCCCCGACCCGCCGGCCTGATCGTCAACGGCTCCACCGTACGGACCCTGTCCTTCGAAGGCACCGGCGCCTGGTCCACCTGGGTCACCAAGACCACGGCCGTCCAGCTGAACGCCGGCGCCAACACCATCAGGCTCGACCCCACCGGCTCCGGCGGCCTGCCCAACCTCGACCACCTCGACGTCGAGGCCGGCGGTCAGCAGCCGGCGACCGCACTGTACGTGGCCACCGACGGCGACGACGCCGCCCCCGGCACCCTGGCGGCCCCGCTCCGGACCATCCAGCGCGCCGTGGACCTGGCGCAGCCCGGCCACACGATCTTCATCCGCGGCGGCACGTACGCGCCGGGCACGAACATCCAGATCGTCAAGAACGGCACGCCGGCGCAGCCGATCACGATGACCGCGTACAACGGGGAACGGGTGATCATCGACGGCGAGAACATGCCGCACACGCCGGGCGCGGTCGGCTCCAGCATCCCGCGCGCCGAGCGCGGTGCCGTGCACATCGAGGGCGACCACTGGCGGCTGATCGGGCTGGAGATCGTGCACGGCCCGTACGGGATCTTCGGCCTCGACGCCGTCGGCAACGTCTTCGACCGCCTGGTCACCAGGGACAACTACGAGTCCGGGCTGCACCTCCAGGGTGCGTCCAGTGACAACCAGATCATCAACCTGGACAGCCACGGCAACCGCGACCCGCGCAAGAACGGCGAGAGCGCAGACGGCGTCGCGATCAAGGAGGGCTCCGGCGGCGGCAACGTGATCCGCGGCGCCCGGCTCTGGAACAACTCCGACGACGGCCTGGACTTCTGGATGTTCCTCGGCACGGTCACCGTGGAGTCGTCCGTGGCCTGGGGGAACGGCTTCAACCGGTGGAACCTGCCCGACTACACCGGCGACGGCAACGGTTTCAAGCTCGGCGGGGGCGACCCCGACCCGGCGGTCGGCCACGTCGTCCGCAACTCCATCGCCTACGACAACGCGGTGGACGGCTTCACCGACAACGGCAACCCGGGCCGCCTGGTGACCGACCGCAGCACCGCCTGGCGCAACGGCGGCACCGGCTTCGACTACGCCGACTCCGTGTCGGTCCTCACCAGGAACCTGTCGGTGGCGAACCGGACCCAGGTCGCGCCCGGCTCGTCGTCCCACTCGGGCAACTCCTGGAACCTCGGTGGCACCTGGACGTTCACCAGCACCGACGCGAGCGTGATCACCGGCCCGCGCGCCGCCGACGGCTCGATCCCGTCCTCCGCCTTCCTGCGCCCCGCCAACGGCGCCGACCTCGGCGCCCGCTTCTGAACGCCGTTCAGCATGCGGTCCGGCCGCATGCTGAACGCGGGCCGGCAGGGGCCGTGCGGGAGCGGCCCCTGCCGGAGTCAGGTCCGGGTCCAGCGCTGGTTGGCGGCGCCGCTGCAGGACCAGATCTGGAGCTTGACGCCGTTGGCGGTGGAGTGGCCGGGCACGTCCAGGCACTTGTTCGCGCCCACCGCGGTGATGCTGCCGTCGGCGTTGAAGCGCCACTGCTGGTTGCTCTGCCCGTTGCAGTCCCAGATGGCGACGCCGGCGCCGTCGGCGGTGCTCCGGTTGGCCACGTCCAGGCACTTGCCCCCGTAGACGCGCAGCTCACCGGCGGCGGTGGGCGTCCACTGCTGGTTGGCCTGGCCGTTGCAGTCCCAGATCTGCGCCTGCGCGCCGTTCGCCTGTGACATCCCGGAGACGTCCAGGCACCGGCCCGAGCCCACGCCTCTGATCGCGGTCGCGCCGTTGCCGGCTCCCGGCGGGCCGATGCTGCCGGGGACCGACTGAAGGGCCGCGTACCAGGCGGCGGCCATCTTGTCGTAGCCGCCGGCGCTCGGATGGACGCCGTCGAGCAGGTCGGAGGTGGTCAGCCTGCTGTGCATGTCGACCAGGTGGACGCGCTTGCCGCCGTTCACCTTGCTCTGGACGATGCCGGGGAGCGCCGCGTTGAACGTGCGCGCGGCGGCTGCCTGACCGGGGTTGGCCAGCGGGATGATGGTCGCGACGAAGACGTCCGCGTCCGGCACGGCCGCGGTGATGCGGTCGATCAGCGCGGACAGCCGTTGCGGGGCGCCGGCCACGTCGCGGTTCTGCAGGATGTCGTTGGTGCCCAGGTGGAGCAGCACCGTGCGTGGTGTGTACGTACGCAGCCAGCCGGTGATGTTCGCGTCGATCTGGTCGATCCGCCAGCCCGGGTGGCCTTCGTGGTCGTGGTCGCCCAGGCCGGCGGGCCCGTTGAACTGCGAGCCGACGAAGTCCACCGCGTAGCGGCCGCCGGCGAGGCGCTGCCACAGGCCGATCCGGTACCCGCCCGGCACCTGCGTGCCCTCGGTGATCGAGTCGCCGAGCGGCATGACCCGTACCCCGCCGTTGGACTCGGCCGCCGCCACGCCCGCCCCCATCACCGAGCCGGCCGCCAGCAACGCCACCACCGTGAGCACGGCGGCCCACCTTCGCTTCCAGGCACGCGTGCGCGCCCCCGCGCCGTCGCGTAACGGCGAGGAGGGCGGGCAGCGCTCCGACCCCTTTGACGCCGACCTCCTTGCCGCCGACCCCTTCGCTGCGGACACCGGAACCTCCCCTGTGATCAGGTCTGTCATCGCTGATGTCACCCCGGCAGCCGGCGATGACGGCCGGCTGCACCGACGCTCACAACGGCGCGACCGGCAGGAGCATGGACAGGGCGGTGACCGCCGCCACGATCAGCGCCGCCAGGGCGGCTCCGACACTCACGTACCGACTCGTACGCCGTTCATCTCGCCTCATCGTTCCGCTCCGTTGTTAGCGCTAACAAACCGCCGGAGGGTCGAGCTCCCTCTCAGGGCGATGGAAGGGATCGGCGGGACAGAGCAAATCCGAGACAGAAAGGTACTGTCAAGAGCCGGTAACTTGCGGAAGTCGCGAGAGGGAGGCGTCCGAACGCATCCCACCTCGCATTAGCCTGCCGAAGCACCTTCGACCAGCGGGAGTCTCGCCATGAAACTTTCACGCGACAGGTCCGCCCGCAGCCCTGCCGAAACTTTCCAGAAGCGCGGTCCGCAGGTCATTCCAGGAGAATCGGCATAGGAACGATGGTTGAGCGATCGAAAATTGCCATGCATTCTTGACAACTTTCGGCGCGATCCCCACACTGAGTGCCCGAAGTGATCTCTCCTATCGGCCCGGTGGGGCGCGGCAAAGGGAGCTGCCTGTGCGTCCCACCGGAGCACGGCCCGGCGCCGGCAGGTGTGTCCCGCACGGCCCTTGCCATGATCCGCCCATGGCGGCTCGCCCCCGCCTGGACCTCACCCGGTACGCCACAAGGAAGAGCGGATGACTCACAGCGACACAGGGGCGGACCCGGCGGCCCCCGCATATGCCGAGGTTCCGAGCACGAAGATCAACCCTCACATTCCCCACCCGGCCCGGATATACGACTACCTCCTGGGCGGCAAGGACAACTTCGCCGCCGACCGCAAGGCCGCCGAGGCGCTCGTCGAGGTGTCACCGGGCACGCGCGAGGGCGTGCGCGCGCATCGCGCCTTCCTGGGCCGGGCCGTGCGGCACCTGGCGGCCGAAGCCGGCATCACCCAGTTCCTGGACATCGGCACCGGAATCCCCACCCAGGACAACACCCACACGATCGCCCAGGAGGCCGTGCCCGAGGCCCGCGTGGCCTACGTGGACAACGACCCGATCGTCCTGGTGCACGGCCGTGCCCTGCTGACCGGCGACCCGGCGGGCATGACCGACATGATCGAGGCGGACCTGCGGCAGCCGGAGAAGATCCTGGCCGACCCCGCCGTCCGGCGCGTGATCGACTTCACCCGTCCCGTGGCCGTCATCCTGGCGGGGGTCATGCACTTCATCACCGACGAGGAGGACCCGTACGGGCTGGTCGAGCAGCTCAAGGCCGCGGTGCCCGGCGGCAGCCGCCTCCTGCTGTCGCACGTCACCCTCGACTTCGCCGACCAGGTGCGCCGCGAGGACTTCACCAAGCCGTACGACAACAGCTCCGCCCCCATGGTGCCGCGCACCCACGGCGAGGTCCTGCGCTTCTTCGACGGCTGGGACCTGGTGGACCCGGGCCTGGTCGAGGTGGTGACCTGGCGGCCGGACCCCGTGGAGTACCAGGAACACATCCCCGGCGGCCACGCCTGGGCCTACGGCGGTCTCGCGATCAAGCCTTGAGCACGCAGACCGCCTCCCCGGCTCCCCGGCAGAGGCGGCGTGCAGAGGCGGCGTGCAGAGGCCGCGTGCGGTGACGGCGTGCGGTGACGGTCGCGCCGTCAGCCGCGCCGTCGGTCCGCCGTCCGGCGGCTCCAGGTCGCCGCGCGCGCCCGGATCTCCGCGGCGGGGGGCCGGATTGAGGCGCTGACCTGGGGCTCCGTTAGGATGAGTGCGGTCTCGTCCCCGTACGGCCGCCGGGCCTGGCCCTTGTGCGGCTGGTGCCCGAAGCCCCGCGTGAGGCCGATGGTCGCGCCGGGTTCTCGTGAGCGGGGAGAGCATCGCGGCAAACCTCTCCGGCGCCAAGGATGATCGGCGAGGTGGCAAAGATCCGGCCAAACGGCGGCGGGCCGCCGGGGTGTGGGCGGGTGACGAACCTAGACTCATGCCATCGAACCCCTCGATGACCGCTGAACCCATCAATAACGCCGCCACGTGGGCGGTTGGAGTCGTCCCAGTGATCACGGCAATCCTCTTCGGAATCGCGGCCGTCTCGGCCCTGGAAATCGTTCTCTTCCTGGCTCTGCTCGCCCTGGTAGGCGCGGAGCTCGGCTCGTTCCTGCGCCGCCACCCGCACGGGGCCGCCGGCGCCCTGGCCGACCTGGCCGCCAGAGCTCGGGGGCACCTGCTCCTCGCGCGGAACGCCGTCGGGCGGCGCTGGGGATCGCACAGCAGGTAGCCGGGCACGCCGGGTCATCGGCCGGGGTCGCGCCGGCCGTGCCCGGCGGGGTGCGGGGGATCGGGCCGGGGCGGGCCGGCGAGCTGACGAGATCCGCCTCGGTCGCCGCTTGCGGCCGGGGTCATCGAGCAGGCCGGGCGAGGACCGGCGTCCTCGCGTGCCCGTGGCGGTCGTGAGCCCGCGGTCGCTCTCGTCAAAAGTACAGATCAAGAAGGGGACTGGTCCGGGGGCATGGGCGACGTTCAGCGGAAGTTCGAGTTGACCGGGCCGCAGATCGCGGGCAGCGCACTGGCCGCGCTGACCGCCGCGGTCGCGGCCTCGTATCTCGGGGTCGCCGGTACGGTGATCGGCGCGGCGCTGGTCAGTGCCTGCACCACGGTGGGCACCGCCGTCTACACGCACTACCTCGCGCGCACCGGGGAGAAGGTCCGCCTGCACACGGTGAAGACCCGGCGGGAACACCCCGCCGCGGAGCCGGAACACGACGGGTCTTCCGCCCTGGTGGAGGCCGCGACCGGGGAGCGCTCCATCCCGGCGGAGGCCGCGGTCGGCGGACGGCGCATTCCGGCGGCGGAGGCGGTGAGCGGGGCGCCGGACACGGTGGGAGCGGCGTCGGGCAGGAGGCTGCCGTGGGCCAGGGTGGCCGTCGCGGCGGGGCTGGTGTTCGCCATCAGCATGGGCGGCATCCTGGCGTACCAGACCGTGGCCGATCGGACCGTGGCCGAGCAGCTCACCGGCGGGCCCGCGCGCAAGGCCGCCCGGACCAAGCCGGCGGCCGACCGGGACAAGGGCGCCGAGCCCGGAGGTCCCGCCCGCCCGACGCGCACGGCGTCCGTCCTCCTGTCGGACCGGTCCCCGGGCCCGTCGGCCACGCCGGCCCCCAGCTCGGTGCTCACGCCGGCGCCGTCGGCGACCCCGGCGGTCTCGTCGCCGGTCACGCCGGCCGGCGAGCCCGCTCCCGTGCCCACGGCGACGGCCCCGGCCGGCGCCTCTCCCTCCACCGGCGCCGGCGCGTCGTCGTCGCCCGCCGGCGGCTCACCGGACGAGGCCACGGCGCCACACTCCCCGGCCCCGAGCCAGGGCCTCACCGGCGCGGCACCGGGCCCGCCACCCGCCGACCGGACCGGCAACCGCACGACACCCCCCTGCCGCCCGGTCACCACCGCACCGGGCTGCTGACCCCTCACAAGGGCTGTTCCAGGGCGTGGCGCATGGGCGTGAACCCGGCGGCCCGGTAGAAGGCCGCCGCATCCTGATTGAAGTCCCAAACGTCCGTGAGCAGACGCGAGCATCCGGCGTTCCTGGCCGCCGTACGCACCGCCTCGACCAGCGCGGTGCCGACGCCTGCCCGGAGCGCGGTGGGTGCGACGGCCAGGTGCTCCAGGACGGCGAAGTTCCTCGGCCGCATGAGGGCGTCGCCCGGCCGCTCGACGAGGAGCATCATGGCGTATCCGGCGGGACGGTCCGACATGGAGGCGATGAACACCTGACGGTCCGCACCGGCCAGGTGCTCCGCGAAGATCGCGGCCACCTCGCCCGGGTCGGGGTCGGAGCGGAAGATGTCCGGCCGGTTCTGCGCGTGCCCGGCGTGGACGAAGTCGTTGAGCTGGGCCAGCAGGCCGGCGTCGGCGGCCGTGGCGAGGCGGATGACGACCGAGGACAGGCGTGGAGACAAGGTCATGGAATGATCATGGCGCGGATCTCCGTGCCGGGCGTCCGGGTCTGCACGGTTCCCGCGTGAAGCAGCCGGGACGGACGTTCCGGGTCCTCAGGGTTCCTCCCCTGAAGCAGCCGAGCCGCGCGTCCGTGTGTCTTCGGGTTTCGGGTGAGGTGGGGGCGTGGGGGCTAGCGCAGTTTGGTCGTGCGGATGGCGAGGAGGGTGACGGCGACGGCGGCCGCGGTGAGGCCGGTGGCCGGGAGCAGGAGCGGGGCCGCGTCGGCGGCGGCGGGGCTGCTCACCGCGCGGGAACGTGACGTGCTGGCCCTGATCGCCGAAGGGCTGACCAACCGGGAGATCTGTGACCGTCTCAGCCTGTCGATGCCGACCGTCAAGACCCACGTCGGCAACCTGAATCGCCAAGACCGGCGCCCGGGACCGCGTTCAGCTCGTCCTGTTCGCCCTCCGGACCGGGTTCGCCACGGTCTGAAGCCCCCCGCGTTGTGGAACACCCCTGTTGCCGAGATATGGAAGTAGGTACTAATCTGCCTGTTAATTATGAATGACGTACATATTTACGAACATGACCAGGACGGGCTCCTCTACGATCCGCGGGCCAGGGCCGCGATGGGGCGGTTCGCCGAGGGTGAGGCCGATCTGCCCGCCTTCGAGGCCGCCGCCGCCCTGCGCACCGCCTATCACGCCGTCGAACGGATGCGCGCGCACGGCTCGGAAGGCCGGGGCGTCAGCGCGGGCGCCCTCGACGTGCTGATCCGGCTCAGCGCGACCGAACGGGGCATCAGCATCGGCGACCTCGCCCGCGCCGCCGGGGTCAGCTCCCGCAACGTCACCGGCCTGGTGGACACCTTGGAGCGCGACGGGCTGGCCCGCCGCGTCCCCGACCCCAAGGACCGGCGGTCGGTGCTGGCCGAGATCACGCCTGCCGGGCGGGCGTGGGTCGAGGCGTTCCGCAAACCCTCGCAACTGGCGATGCGGGCGATGTTCCGGGGCTTCTCGCCGGAAGATGTGCTCACCTTCCGCGATCTGTGCCTGCGGCTGGCCGCCAACCAGCAGCGCCTCGCGGACCACCTCCGCCAGACCGGGTCGTCCCGGCCGTGACCCTGACCGCGCGGGACCAGACCCGCCGCACCGTCCGCGGCTACCACGAGGCCCGCTTCCGCGGCGACATCGCCGCGGCCGCGGCCCACGTGGGTGAGCCGTTCCGCTTCCAGAGCCCGTTCATCGACTCCGGCGACCGGGCGGGGCATCTGGCCACGTTGCCGGGCTTCGTGTCGATCGTGACCGGGGTCGATCTCATCAGCGAGCTGTACGGCGACGCCGAGGCGACGCTCGTCTACGACGTGCACACCGCCACGCCGGCCGGCACGCAACGCACCGCCGAGCACTTCCGCCTGACGGACGGCAAGATCGTCGCGATCACGCTGATCTTCGACGCCGCGCCGTGGCAGTCGATGAGAGCCCACATCGAACCTTGAGGCACGCCACCTCGACCGGGCGAGCGGGGACACTCCCCCTCGCCCGGAGCGGACAGAGATACTCGCCTCTCCTCCGGAACGGACGGAGGTACCCGCCTCTCCCCCGGAGCAGCCAGAGGTACTCTCCCGGCTCGCCCGCCCCGCCCGAAGGTACTCCCCCTCGGCGGGGCGGGCGGGGTGACCGAGGGCCCGGAATTCCCGGCTTTGCCCGCTTGGTTTACGGTAAATCCCTTGAAGCCGGCTGCCGGAAAGGACGTCATGAATCACCGGACCGTGCCCGATCCCGGCGGGACGCACGCCGGCGGCCCACGCGCGCTCGACTGGTCGCTCGCGATCGCCGGTGGTGTGCTGCTCACGCTGATGACCCAGGCCAACGCCGTGCTCGCCGAGCACACCGACGCCCTGTACGCCTCCTGGGCCGCGCACGCGATCGGGGCCGTGGTGGCGTTCGTCCTGGTGGCGACCGTCGCCCGCCGTACCCCACCCGCCACCCCGCCGGCCCCTCCCGGCTCGTCGGCCGCCGCACAGACCGCCACCCCGCCCGCCGCTCCGGGGCCGGGCGGGGGCCGTATGCCGCGCTGGTACTACCTGGGCGGCATTCCCGGGGCCCTCGTCGTCGTCCTGTCGGCCGTGGCCGTCAACAGCGAGCTCGCCCTGGCCGGCACCATCGCGCTGATGCTCACCGGCCAGGTCCTCTTCGGCACGGTCTCCGATCACCTGGGCCTGCTCCACACTCCCAGACGCCGCGTGAAGCCCATGGACCTGGCTGTGGCCGGCTGCGTGCTCGCGGGCAGCGTCCTCATCGTCCTCGGCGGAGCGTGACCATGCTCTTCTTCGTCGTCCTGGCGCTGCTCAACGGAGTCCTCATCGGCGTCAGCCGTACGGTCAACGGGCGGCTCAGCACCAGGAAGGGCGCGTTCCGCGCGTCCGTCTGGAACCACGTCGTGGGCTTCGCCTTCCTGAGCGCGATCCTGCTCGTCCTGCGCACCTGGCCGGACGTCACGGACGCGCCCGTCGCCGCCTACGCGGGCGGGGTGTTCGGCGCCCTGTTCGTCGCGGTCAACAGCCACGTGTTCCCCCGGCTCGGGGCGATGAGCGCCTCCGTGCTGGTGATCAGCGGGCAGGTGCTGTCCGCCGTGGTCATCGACTGCGTCCAGCAGCGCGCCTTGCCGGCGCCGGTCCGGCTGGCCGGCGTGGCGCTCGTGCTCCTGGGGCTCGCGCTGCCCCGGTTGTCGGCCCGGCTCCGGCAGAGCGAGCCCTGCCCGGACCCGTCCGGCCCGAACTGATCGCCCGTACGGCCGGCCCGGATCGCCAGCGGAACGGCGGGAGCCCGTACAACCGGGCCTGGTCACCAGCGGAACGGCGGGAGCCCCGTTCGGCCGGCCCGGGGCACCAGCGGTACGGCTGGCACGAGGCTCAGGACAGGCGCAGGCCGCGCAGCCGGGTCCAGGACAGCAGCACGTGCACCCGGTCCGGCAGGCCCAGCTTGGCCAGGATGCTCGACACGTGCACCTTCACGGTGTAGCGGCTGATGACGAGCCGGCGGGCGATCTCGTCGTTCGACAGCCCCTCGGCGATCAGCTCGCACACCTCCCGCTCCCGCTCGGTGAGCCGGTCAGCCGCCGCGAGCAGGGCCCTGTCGGCGTCGGTGGGCAGGGTGGGCTGTAGCGCCTCGATCATCCGGGTCGTCGCCTCGGGCGCCAGCACCGACTGGCCGGCGGCGACGATCCTGATGCCGTCGCGGATGCGCTCGCCCGGCGCGTCCTTGAGCAGGAAGCCGCTGGCCCCGGCCTGCAACCCGGCGTAGACGTAGCTGTCCAGGTCGTACGTGGTGAGAATGAGCACCCGGCTGTGCCCGCCGGCGATGCGGCGGGTGGCCTCGATGCCGTCCATGCCGGGCAGCCGGATGTCCATGAGCACCACGTCGGGGCGGTGCTCCGCGACGGCGGCCACGGCGGCGGCGCCGTCGCCCACGGCGGCCACCACGGTCAGGTCGTCCGCCGCCCCGACCAGGCGGACCAGCGCCTCGCGGAGCAACTGCTCGTCGTCACAGACGAGGACGCGAATGGCGGTCACGACGCCTCCCGGAGCAGCGGCGTCCCGTAGGTCACAAGCCCTCCCCAGCGGCGTCGCCCGGCGTCACGGAGACTTCCCCCAGCGGCGGCGTCACCCCACGTCACGAGACCTCCCCCAGCGGCGGCATCACCCCACGTCACGAGACCTCCCGCAACGGCGGCATCACCCCACGTCACGAGACCTCCCGCAGCGGGAGCGTCGCGCGCACCTCGAACCGTTCGCGCCCCGCCGTCACGTCCACGGTGCCGCCGAGGAGCCCGACGCGTTCCCGCATGCCGATCAGTCCCACCCCGCCGTGGCCCCCGCCGGCGGGGGCCACGGCGGGCACGTCGTTGGCGACCGTTACCGTCAGGCGGGTGGCGGTGTAGTCGAGCGACACGCGCACGTCCACCGGCCCGGCGTGCTTGGTGACGTTGGTCAGCGCCTCCTGGACGACGCGGTAGGCGGCCAGCTCGATGCTGGTGTCGACCTGGCGTACGTCGCCCGAGCGGATCAGCGTCGCCCGCGGCCCGCCCGGCGGGATGGCCGCCACCAGGGCGTCGAGCTGGTCCAGCCGCGGCGGCGGGGCGAGCGGGTCGTGCCCAGGCGGCGCCTGCCTGAGCACGCCGAGCAGCCGCCGCAGCTCGGCGAGGGACTCCCTGCCGGTACGGGCCACCCGCCGCAGCGTCTCCTCCATGTCGTCGCGGGTGTCCGCGCCGGCCTCCGCGTCCACCACCATGGTGGTGACCGAGTGGTTGAGGATGTCGTGCAGCTCCCTGGCCAGCAGGGTCCGCTCGCGTTCGGCCGCGCGGCGCTCGGCCAGCTCGCGTTCGGCCTCCAGCCGCCGGGAACGGGCCTGCAGCTCGTGGATGCGGTCGCGGCGGCGGCCGTCCACGCGTCCCATGGCCCAGAACCCGACGACGAGCACCGCCGCCACCGCGTACACGGCGACCACCCGCAGGTGGTCACCGAGGGACACCAGCGTGACCGGCAGGCCGGCGCCCAGCAGCGCCAGCACCGCCGCGACGCCGAGCACCCGGTGGCCGCTGCGGCCCCAGGCCCCGAGGCGGGACGCGGCGACCAGCGGCGCCACCAGGACGGGCATCTTGACCAGGATCAGCGCCAGCTCCAGGGCGACGGTCACCGCCAGCGCGGCGAGCGGGAAGCGGCGCGAGCACATCAGCGCCGCCGTCTGCGCGCCCGCCAGCGCCAGCTGCACGCCCGGCTCGCCGCCGGGCACGAGCAGCCAGGCGACCAGCGGCGGCAGCAGGGCGGGCAGATTCTCGCCCAGCCACTCCAGCCCGGTCTCCCGCCGCGCCGGATCCCTCTCGCTCAGCCACTCCAGCCCGGCTTCACGCCGCGCCGGATCCCCCTCGTACGCATCCAGCCGGCCCCCACCAGCACCGCCACCGGCGCCCACGGCAGCAGCGCGATCGTCCAGCTCACCGCGAGCGGCGGGCCGGGCTGGCCGATCGCCTGCACCGGCAGGACCCCCGTCGAGGTCGTGCCCGCTCTCTCCACGACGAACTCGAACCGCCATGTGCCCTCCTCCGGCAGTGAGACGACGTCCAGCCCCCAGACCCGCTCCGCGCGGGGATGCCGCGGCAGCACGATGGCATCGCCGCGGCGCTGCAGGACGATGCCCTTCAGCCCCTTGCGGTCGCCGCTGGGCGACACGGTCGTGACCAGGCCGGTGCGCCCCTCGATGCCGCCCGCCGGCTCGAAGGTGAAGTCGAGGGACTGCAGGGCGCGGACCGGCCACTCCGTGAACCCTACGGTGATCGGCGCCCCGTCGCTCATGGGCACGGTCTCGGTGTGCACGATCTCACCCGGCAGCGGCGGCGCCGCGGCCGGCTCCGGGGCTGCGGTGGCCGGCCCCGGGGACGGGGCTGCGGTAACCGGCCCCGGGGACGGGGCGGCGGCGGCCGGCCCCGCGAGGGTCAGCACGGCCGGCGCCGCGACCAGGATCGCGGCCAGGATCGCGACCAGGGCCGCCGTCCCGGTCGTCAGGGCCGTCAGGGCGCGCCTCATGCCGCCACCGCCCGGGGAACGGCGAGGCCGCGCTCGCCGAACCGGCGCAGCAGGACGGCGCACTGCCAGCCCAGCCATCCCGCCCCCGCGCCCAGGGCCGTCACGGCGGCCAGGGTGACGGCCAGGTTCATCTCCAGCAGGCCGAGCCCGCCGTAGAAGAGCGCGGTGTTGATCCCGGCCAGCGCGCCGGCCGCCATCGCGATCCGCACCGGGCTCACCGCGCGCCGGACCGCCCACGCCGTCATGCCGCCGGCCAGCAGCGCGATGAGCGGATAGGTGACCGGGAACCCGATCAGCGCCTGCGGCATGTTGGCGGCGTAGTCGCGCATCGGCTGGCCGATCGCCTCGGCGTACCATCGGGTGGCGGCCGGGGCGAACAGCGACAGGCCGCCCTGGACGAGCACGAACGTCAGCCCCGTCGCGGCGGGCCAGTGCCAGGACCGGGTCAGGCCGATGACCAGGCTCAGGATGAGCGCCGCCGCCGCGCCCAGGCCGAGGACGCGCGGCGCCACCCCGGGCAGCCACGCGAAGATCATCTCCGACACCATGCCGAAGGCCGAGGTCGAGCCGAGAGTGGCCAGGCCGACGGCCAGGGCCAGGCCCCAGCGTTCGGCGCGGGTGCGCCGCAGCACGGCGAACGCCATGATCATGGCGAAGATCTCGACCTGGATGGACAGCCCGAGCCCGAAGTGCGACGGCGTGGTCCCGGCGGCGATGTCGAAGCCGTAGACCTCGTGCCACCACAGGTCGGAGCCGGCGTACAGGAGGTTGCCGGCGGCGCCCAGCCCGCCCACCAGGAACGGCCACGGCGCCCGGAACGTGCGCAGCACCGTCACCGAGGGCGTGGTGGTGGCGGGCCCGCGCGCCCAGGTGGCGCGCAGCACCACCGTCAGGCAGGTGAGGCCGATGATGCCGGTGCCGGCGTAGAGGAGCAGGTGGGGGGCGGTCCAGAAGTCGTCGGGCCCGACGTCGCCGTGCCACTGCCCGTCCCAGACCATCCCGGTCAGTAACGTGGCGTAGCCGAGGAGCAGGAACCAGGCGCCGGTGACCTCGCGGCGGGGGATGTGCGGACGTTCGGAAGGCACGGGAAATCTCTCCTAATCTACGACGAGTGTGGTGACTTTGATGACGTCGGTGCCCGAGGCGCCGTGCACGCGGACGCCGATCTCCCAGGCGCCCGTCATGGTGAACAGCTCGCCGCGGGCCACGTAGCGGCCCGGCCCGTCGGGCCGGGCCCGGAGCTCGGGGGTGGTGTGTCCCATGTGCGGCATCACCGCGAAGATCGAGACCTCCGCCGGGGAGGCCGGGTGGAGCTCGACGCGCGCTTCGAGGGGGCCGGGCCGGGGCTCCAGGCGCAGCACGACGGCGTGGCGGTCGCTCCGGCCGCGCAGCTCGGCCGGTTCGGGGGCGGGGCCGCCTAGGAGGAGCCAGGCGATGCCGGCCGCGATCAGCAGCGCGGGCAGCAGGACGTACCGGCGGCGCCTCATCGTCCGCTCCCGTCCGCGGCGACCTCGATGACGTGGGGCACGGTGACGATCCGGTAGTCCTGGGCGTACTGGATCCAGAGCAGGTAGCGGCCCGGGCGGGGGAAGCTGAAGACGAACTCCAGCCGGGGCCCGTAGCGGGCGACCGACTCGTCCGGTGGCCGGGCGGCGGCGGCGTCGGCCATGGAGCGGGCCTCGTGGACGTGGCCGAGGTAGCCGCCGTCCTGGCTGCGCAGGATCAGGTGGCCCGCCATGCCGAGCCAGGGGCGCAGGGCGGCGCCGGTGTCGTACGTGAGGCGGAGCGGCCGTCCGGCCACCGGGCGCGCGGGCTCGGTCACCGGCGCGCCGGCGGGAACCGCCGCCGGATTCTCCCCCGGGTTCTCCCCCGGGTCGCGGTCGCCGGGGCCGGGCACGGTGAACGTGCCCGAGACGAGCTGGCCGCCCGCGCCGGCGCGTTCGAACTCGACGTGCACGAGGTGCCGGCCCGGCCGCTCGGCGCGCAGCCGCACCTCATAGACGCCCGGCGCGGTCCTGATCGGGTGCACGTGCCGGAAGAAGCGTCCGTCGCCGCTGGTCACGACGAGGTGCGTCAGGGCGGCGTGGTGCTCGGCCAGGTCGTCCGCCGGGCCCCCGGTGGAGCCGTCGAACAGCGTCACCCGCAGCCGGTAGTCCGAGCGGAGGGCGGGCCGCTCCGGCGTCACCTCCACCAGCGGTTGCGCGTTCGGGCGGGTGAGCGTGCCGGGGTCCGGGGCCCCCTCGGGCGCGAACCAGGGCGAGATCGCCCCGGTGGTGAACGCCACGACGATCGCCACCGCGAACGTTCCCGCGAAGCCCGCCGCCGCGCCCCTGCGCCGCAGCGCCGCGCTCGCCAGCGCGCCGAGCAGCGCCACCGCGCCGCACGCGAAGGCCGCGTACACGACGACCTCCCAGCGTGGCGTGCGCGGCACCAGCAGGGTGAACGGCAGCACCGACCGTTCCCCGCCCGCCCGCACCTCCAGCTCGTGCGGTCCCACCCTCCCGGCGCGCAGGACTGCCGGGTACATGCCGGGCCGCCCCGCCTCGATCCGTACGGAGGCCGCGGACGTCCCGCCGTCCTCGACGGAGCGGACGGCCAGCTCGACCGGCCCGCCCTTCCCCGGGTCGTGCGCCACCACGTCGACCCGCAGCGGAGCCGGCACCCGGAGGCTCGCCCGGACCACGACGGTGAGCTCCATGCCGGCGATCGTCTGCGCGAACCGCGCGTCGGCCTTGGCGTCCCGGCCGTGCGCGGCGGCTGGGGACGCCCAGGCGAGCAGGGCCACCAGGGCGAGCAGGACCGGGGTCAGACGGTTGATCACGGCCCCGAGCGTAGGATCGGCCCCTCCCCCACCACATCGCCCACCGGCACTGACCTGCCTAGTCCCCCGGAACTACCGCCCCCGTCCCGCCACCGCGCGCCGCGGCGGCCCGGTACCGTCGTACGGTGCTCACTGGCTCTCCGGACACGGTCCTGGTCGTCATCCGCGGCAACTCCGGCTCGGGCAAGTCCACCGTGGCCCGGGCCGTGCGGGAAGCGTACGGCCGGCGCGGCCTGGCCCTGATCTCCCAGGACGTGGTGCGCCGCGAGATCCTGCGGGAGAAGGACGAGCCGGGCGGTGTGAACATCGGGCTGCTCGACGTCATGTGCCGGCACGCCCTGGACGCCGGCTACCACGTCCTGCTGGAGGGCATCCTCGCCCGGAGCCGTTACGGCGAGATGCTGCGGGGGCTGTTCCGCGACCACCGGGGCACCAGCCACGCCTACTACCTGGACGTCTCCTGGGAGGAGACGCTCCGCAGGCACGAGACGCGGCCCCAGCGCACCCGGTTCGGCCCCGACGACATGCGGCAGTGGTACCTGGAGCGGGACGTCCTTACCGGCGTGGCGGAGACGGTCGTCGACGAGAGCAGCACCCTGGCCGGGACTGTCGGGCTCATCGGCCGGCACACCGGTCTGACGGCCGCCGCGGCGCCCCGGCCGCTCGCCGGTGGCCGGGGCGCCGGGGCTTGGCCCTGAGGGCGGGGTGAGGCCGGCGGGCCCTGTGGGTGGGGTGAGGCCGGCGGGCCCTGTGGGTGGGGTGAGGTCAGCGGGCCATGCCGCTATGCCGACGGCGGCGCCGCGCGGGCGCCGTCTCGTACGAGCTGACTTCTGTCATGCGGGACCGGTGACACAGCGCACTGACCTCGGCCCGCCGGAAGGCTCATGCTGGCGCCATGACCATTCGTCGATTCAGCAGGTTCGCCTCGCGGCTGGGAGCCGCGACCCTGGCCGCCGCGCTGCTCGCGGCGGGCCCCGCGGCCGCCGCCGAGGACGGCGGCCTCGACCGGCAGCGGCTGCGCCAGACGCTGGACGCGGTGCACGAGGCCGGCATGTACGGCATCTACTCCAACGTCGCGGACGGCCGGCGGAGCTGGCAGGGCGCCGCGGGCGTCGCCGACGTCGAGACCCGCCGCCCGGTGCGGCCCCGGATGGTGCACCGGATCGGGAGCGTCACCAAGTCGTTCGTCGCCGTGGCCGTGTTACAGCAGGTCGGCAAGGGCACGATCGACCTCGACGCCCCCATCGGCCGCTACCTGCCCGCCCTGATCCCGGGTGAGCGCGGGCAGCGGATCACCGTGCGCATGCTGCTCAACCACACCAGCCACATCGGCAACCACACCGCCGTGATCTTCCCGACGGTCGAGAGCCTGGACGCCAACCGCTTCCGCGCCTTCCGGCCCGAGGAGCTGGCGCGGGCCGGGCTCGACGCGCCCGCGACCGGGGAGCCGGGGGTGACTCCCGGCGCGTACTCGAACACGAACTCCGTCATCGCCGGCCTGCTGCTGGAGAAGGTGACGGGCGTGAGCGCCGAGCGGTACATCACCGAGCACGTCTTCAGGAAGGCGGGGCTGCGGCACACGTCGTTCCCGCGCACGCCGTACGTCCCCGGGCCGAGCTCCAAGGCGTACGAGGCGTTGTACGGCTACTTCGACCCGCCCAGGGACTACAGCGTCTACAACATGTCCTGGGCCTGGACGGCGGGCGCGGTCACCTCGACGATGGAGGACCTCAACCGTTTCTTCCGGCTGCTGCTGCGCGGCGAGCTGCTCGACCCGGCGCTGCTCGCGGAGATGCGGCAGACCGTGCCCATCCGGGCGTTCTCCGGCGCCGTGATCGACTATGGTCTCGGGATCTTCCCCCTCGACCTGCCGTGCGGCCGGTTCTGGGGGCACGACGGGAGCATCCCCGGCATGCAGACCTTCGCCTTCTCCGACCCCGGCGGCGACCGCCGGTTCGCCTTCGGCCTCAACCTGCGCAACTACCAGCAGCTCGACGAGAACGGTCTCCCCGTCGCGCACCCCATCGACTACGCGATCGGCGACCACCTGGTGGCGGCGGCGTGCGGGCCGGACGCGGCGGGGGCGGCGGCCAGGACGGCCCGGCCGCTGACCGCGATCGGCGTGGACGGGGGCCCGGTCACACCGTGACCGGACCCCGGCGAGCCACGGGCCCGGTCACGCCCTGACACGGACGAGCCACGGGCCCGGCCACACCGTGACCGGGCACGGACGGGCTACGTGGCGCCGCCCGCGCCGGTGGCCGTCCGGGAGTCCGTCCGGTGCCCCTCCCCCGGGCCGGGCGTCCATGCCTGGAGGAACCGCAGCGCCTGCTCGGTGGGAGAGTCGGGCGGCGCGGTGTAGACGACCAGGGTCTGGTCGCGGTGGGCGTTGATCCGCAGGGCCTGCCAGTCGAGGTGGAGGGGGCCGGCGACGGGGTGGTTGAAGGTCTTGCGGCCCTGGTCGGTGGCCTTGACGGTGTGACCGCTCCACCAGCGGCGGAAGTCCTCGTCATGGATGGACAGCTCACCGACCAGGGCGGTCAGGCGCTTGTCCCTGGGGTGGGCGGCGGCCTCCATGCGCAGCCGGGAGACCGCGTCGGCGGCGACGGCGGCCCAGTCGGCGTACAGCTCGCGGAAGCCCGGTTCGCGGAACAGCAGCCGGATCAGGTTGCGGTGCGGGGCAGGACGGGAGGCGAGGTCCAGGAAGAGGGCGTCGGCCAAAGCGTTCCAGGCCAGGATGTCCATCCGGCGGCCCAGGACCAGGGCGGGGCTGGTGCGCAGGCCGTCCAGCAGGATCCGGGTGGGCGGGCTCACCTCGGCCGGGGCGCCGGCGGCCCGGGCGGTGCGGGCACCGGCCGGCGGGTTGGCCAGCGTCAGCAGGTAGGTCAGCTCGTCGGGGGTCAGGCGCAGGGCGCGGGCGATGCCGGACAGCACGGCCTCTGACACGCCGGCGGCGCGGCCCTGTTCGAGCCGGGTGTAGTGGTCGACGCCGACGTCGGCCAGCAGCGCCACCTCTTCGCGGCGCAGTCCCGGCACCCGGCGCAGCCGGTCGCCGGCGGGCAGCCCTACGTCCTGGGGCGAGAGCGCGGCGCGCCTGGCCCGGAGGAAATCTCCCAATTCGCGCATGGCCCTCAGTATCCCGATTCGGTGTCATCCGTGCCTGGGTGTGCCACTCCCAGGCACGGCCCGCCCGGGCGGAGGCGGTCCTGGCGAGGAGCGGCGCGGGCGGGCCAGGGTGGCTGCGTCTCGTTACCGACCCTCGGGAAAGGGGAATCTGACCATGACCGCTCTGACGCTGCAGGATGCCGTGCGCCGTACCGAGGCCGGGCTGGCCCGGGCCGCCGAACTGGGCGTGGCCATGAACATCGCGTTCGTGGACGCCGGCGGGCACCTGCTGCACTTCTCCCGGATGGACGACGCGTGGCTGGGGTCGATCGACATCGCGCTGAGGAAGGCCAGGACCTCGGTGCTGTTCCGGATGCCGTCGGCCGTGATCGGCGAGCTCTCCCAGCCGGGCGGCCCCTGCTACGGCATCGAGGCCACCAACGACGGCCTGGTGTCGTTCGGGGGCGGCCTGCCGATCACCGACGAGACCGGTCGTGTCATCGGCGCGGTCGGCGTCTCGGGCGGCGACGTCCAGCAGGACACCCTGGTCGCGCAGGCCTGCGCCACGGCGACCTGACCGGGCATCCACCGGCGAAATTTCCCATCTCCGCGCGAAATGATGGCCCGGCTCCCTACATAGGCACAGTTGTCCATGAAAAGCGCTATGAAGGAGCCGGCTATGGGAACGCTGGGAAGCCCTGACACGGGACCGGCCCGTGGGTGGTGAGCCGGCCCGGTTCGAGTCCGTGTACCAGGAGACGTACGGCCGGATCACCGCCTACGCGGCCCGCCGCTGCGACTCGCCGCAGGACGCCGCGGACGTCGTGGCGGAGACCTTCGCCATCGCCTGGAGGCGGATCGGCGAGGTGCCGGAGGGAGAGCGGGCCCTGCTGTGGCTGTACGGCGTGGCGCGCAAGGTGCTGGCCAACCACTACCGCGTCGAGGGCCGCCGCCAGGCCCTCAGCGTGGAGCTCGACGCCGAGCTGGCCGACCTCTACCAGGCCGCGCCCGACAGCGGGGTCGAGCTGGCGGCGATCGCGCAGATCTTCCGCGCCCTGCCGGACAACGACCGGGAGCTGTTGTCCCTGGTCGCCTGGGAGGGGCTGGACCGGGAGCAGATCGCGACCGTGCTCGGGCTGTCGCGCAACGCCGTACGCATCAGGCTGCATCGCGCGCGCCGGCGCTTCGCCCGCGCGCTCGCCGAGGCGGACGTGCACGTCACATCGGAGAGCCGGTTGGTCCCGGCGCAGGAGGGGCGGCTGTGAGGAACATCGACGACATCGACGGGATCACCCGTGCGCTGGCCCGGGTGGAGCCGGGCAGGCCGGGAGGGGACCCCTCCGGCGCGGGGGCGCGCGCGCTGCTGGCCGCGATCACCGGCGAGCGGCCCGCACAGCCGGAACGGCCCGAGCAGGCCGCGATCACCGGCGAGCGGCTCGCACAGCCGGAGCGATCCGAGCAGGCCACGATCACCGGCGAACGGCCCGAGCAACCGGAACGGTCCGGGCAGCCGGCCCCGTCCGACGCCCGCCGGCGCCCCCGGCGGCGCCCGGCCCGCCGGCCGGTCCGGCGGCTGGTCCTGGGGCTGGCGGGCGCGGGGCTGCTCGCCGCGGGCATCGCGGTCGGGCCGGGCCTGCTGGAGGAGGGCGGCACCCCCTCCTACGCGGTCACGAGGGAGCCCGGCGGCGTCGTGTACGTCCAGATCCGGGACTTCCGCGACAAGGAGGGCCTGGCCCGGCGGCTGGCGGAGCTCAACGTGCCGGCCATCGTCGACTACGCGCCGCCCGGCAAGTGGTGCAGGGAGCCGCGCGGAACCCTGGTCGAGGACATTCCGCGCGGCCTGTACTCCCCGCCGGAGAACATCCCCGGGGAGCGGCCCGGCCCGGGATGGCAGATGCGGATCGACACCCGGCTCTTCCGGCCCGGCCAGACCTTCGTCTGGACGATCAGCGAGCGCGCGACCACCACGTACCTCATGAGCGGTCCCGTCGCCCCGTGCGTGCTCGTGCCGGACACCACCCACGACCTGAAGGTGGTCGAGTCCGACTACCGGATCGCGACCAGGAAGGGCGGCTCGCTGGCCGGCTTCCGGGTGGACGAGAAGACCGTCGGGGAGGTCCTGCCGGAGATCGAGCGTCGGGGGCTGAAGGTCGAGTACCTGATCATGCAGGTGGCGCCGGACAACCCCGGCGGCTACGGCGAGCTGCGCACGCAGACAGAGCCCGTCGGCGACGACTGGATCGTCTGGGAGGCCGAAGAGCCCGCCCGCGGCCCGGGACGCATCCGCCTGCTCGTCACGGACAAGCGCTTCGACCGCAACCCGGTCTACGGCGGTCCACGCGACGCCGTCATCCAGGAGTAGCCTGCGGGCCGCGACTCGCGTCGCCGGGGCCGCCCTAGGGTGAAGGGGTGACCACCATGCCTGCTCATCAGAGGTCCGCGGCTCTGGCGCCGTCCGTGGCGACGCTGAGCCCTTACGAGCTCGGCCCGGGCCCGGCCGGCGTTCATCGCGGGCTGCCGTCGGCCACGGTGTCGATCACGATCCCGGAGGCGGACTCGCTGGAGATCGCCTGGCTCGGGCGGCCCGGCCCGCGGGGGCGGTTCCGGGCCGTCGTCGCCGGGCTTCACCTGGACGCGGCCGAGCTGAGGCAGGAGGGCGGCACGCGCGGCGTGTGGTTGACGCTCAGCCCGCTGGGCGCCGGCACGCTGCTGGGCGTCCCGGCGTCGGCGCTGGCCGGGCACGTCGCCGAGCTGGCCGACGTGGCCCCGGCGATGGCGCACCTGCCGGAGCAGCTGGCGGCCTGCCGGTCCTGGCCGAGACGCCGCGCCCTCGTCGAGGACGCCCTGATCGCCGGACGGGCCCGGCACCGGGAGAACTCTCGCGGCCGAGAGCTGCGGGCCGCGCTGGCGGCACTGTCCGGGACCTCGCGGGTGCAGGAGGCGGCCCGGCTTCTGGGATGCTCCCGGCGTCACCTGAGCGGCGCCGTCCGGGCGGAGCTGGGGGTGACGCCGAAGGAGTACCAGCGGCTCCTCCGGTTCGAGGCCGCACGTGGCAGGCTCGTGGCCGCCGCCCGTGCCGGGACGGTCAGCCTGGCGGCGGTGGCCACGGCTGCGGGATTCGCCGATCAGGCGCACTTCACCCGGGAGTGGCGGGCCATGGCCGGGTGCACGCGGGCCGCGTGGCTACGGGCCGAAGGCCTGGTCGCGTAGGGTCCTCCACCCCGCGAACCGAGCGCCACGGGGTGCGGTCCGGATGATGGCGGACACAGAGGGCGTGCCCAGATCTCCGGGCGTGCCCAAATCTTCAAGACCCCTGCCCCCGTGCGGCCCGACGATGGGTTCATGACGCCTGACACTCATGTTCATCCCCGTCTCATCGTGCCCGACCCGGACCGCGCGTCGGCGTTCTACCAGGTCGTCCTGGGCGCTGAGCAGGTGTTCCGCGCGCCTCCGGACGAGGACGGCCGGCCCAGCGTCATTGATCACCGCCTCGGCCCGTCGTCCTTCCGCCTCTCGCCGGCCGTCTCGCCGTGGGGGTGGCTGTCACCCGATGATCTCGGCGGATCCGCGGTCCTGCTCGAGGTCGAGGTCGGCGATCCGGACGCGGTCGGCGAGCGCATGGTCGCCCACGGCGGCGAGGTGGTCGTGCCGATCGAGAACCGGCCGTACGGCAAGCGCTCGGGCCGCATCCGTGACCCGTTCAGCCACCTGTGGATCATCACCGGGGCGCTGCGCTGAGCCGGCGGCCAGGCATGTTTCGCAGTGCGTGCGGCCGGCGTGACCCTCGGAGGGGCGCCGTCCGGAACGTGGCACGTCCCGACTTCTTTCGAGGTGCTTACACCGCCCGGCAGGGGCTCACCTTTCCCGCGGTTGACGCGCATGCTACAGGCGTCATCACCGAGAGAAGGGACGTCCGCGATGCGTCTGTATCGGCCGGCCGCGCTGGCGGGATTCGCCTGCGCGGCGCTGCTCGTGATCAACGCCGCCCGCCGGGGCGGCTTACTGCCGGAGACGGCTCTCACGCACGCCATCGCGCCGTTCGGGGCGCTGACGGGGCTGCTCGCGCTCACCGGCCTCTACCTGCTCATCCGCGGCACGGCGGGCACCCTCGGCCTGGTCGGCTTCCTGCTGAACGCGGCGGGGCTGGCCGGGGCGTTCGCGGTCGAGTACACCCTGCACTTCGTCTTCCCCTACCTCGGGGGCGACACCGTCGGCGGGCTGCTGGCCGGGGGCACCGGGCGGGCGTTCCTGGTCACGTCGGTCGTGCTGCTGGCAGGGGTGCTGACGTTCGGCACGGCGGCGGCGCGCGCCGGCGCGCTGCCCGTGCCGGGCGTGCTCCTGTACGCGGCCGGCATGATCCCCGGGTCGCTGCGGAACCTGGTCCCGCTGCCGGTCTACCTGGCGGGGCTCGTCGTCGCGGCGGCGGGGGTCGCCTGGATGTCCACCCGCCTCTGGAACGCCGCCGAGACCCCGGCCCCTGCCGGCGCCGGCGGTGTCGTACGGCGCCGGAGCGCGCCCGCTGACCAGCGCTGACAGCCGTCCGGGCCGGGCGGGTGCGTTCACCGAGACTTCCGTTCTCGGTACACCGGTCTCGTAATTCCCGTTCACCGCGGCTCGCTTGCCTGAGGGGGCAGTCATTTTGCGAGGTTTCTCCAGAAAGGTCGTGCCCCCATGCCCCCGCGTCTCCGCGTCTTCCGTGGTGCTCGCGCAGCCGGAGCCGTGGCCCTGGCCGCCGTGTCCGCCCTGGTCCTGACCGCCTGTTCCGGCGGCGCCGCCGCCTCCGGCGGCGGCGCGGACGACGTCATCCGGTTCGCCACCCTGCCGCTGACCGACGACCCGAGTGCGGCCACCACCCCTGTCGAGGGCATCGCCCGTCTCCTGGAACAGCGGACGGGCATGAAGGTGGAGATCACGGACGTGCCCGACTACACCGCGGTCATCGAATCGGTGCGCAACGGGCACACCGACATCGGCATCATGAGCGGCTTCCCCTCGGCCCTGGCGGTGAACACGGGCGAGGTGGACGCGCTGGTGGCCTGGCCCGGCCCCAAGGACGAGCCGGTCTCCATGTGCTTCACGCTCAAGGACAGCCCGATCAAGAGCCTGAAGGACATCAAGCCGGAGACGGTCGTCGCGTTCGCCGACCCGGCGTCGTCGTCCGGCTACTTCATGCCGACCCACCTGCTGCACCAGGCCGGGCTGGAGCCGAAGAAGGGCTACCGGCCGATGTTCTCCGGCAGCCACGAGATGAGCTACGTGGCGATCGAGAAGGGGCAGGTGGACGTCGCCTGCACCTCGACATCGATGCCGGGGACGAAGATGTTCCCGTTCAAGGAGGGCGAGTACCAGGTCCTCGGCGAGTCGGCGTCGATGCCCGTCGCCCTGTCGGTGCTCGGCAACCAGTCGATGGCCGCGAAGAAGCGGGCGGCGCTGCTCAAGGCGATCCCGCAGGTGTTCACCCCGGCCAACGCCAAGGAGCTGGGGCCGTACGCGCAGGCGTTCCCCGTGGGCGTGGAGCCGATCATCGAGCCGAAGAAGGACGTCTTCCAGCCGTTCGTCGACATCGCCGCCGTGGCCGACGTCGACATCTCGGACCTGAAGTGAGCGCGATGACGACGGACGCCGCGCCGCTTCCGGCTCCCGCCGTCCCCGCCGGGGCCCGCCCGCCGCTGGTCACCGTACGGGACCTGAAGGTCGCCTACGACGGCGGTCCCCTGGTCCTGGACGGCGTGCACCTGGACCTGCACCCCGGCGAGACCGTGGCGCTGCTGGGCTCCTCCGGGTCCGGCAAGTCCACGCTCATGAGGACCCTGACGGGGTTCGCGCCCGTCACCTCCGGATCGGTGCGCGTCGCCGGGCACGACGTGCCCGGTCTGGGGCGCGCCGGGCTGAGACGCCTGCGCGCGGACGTGGGGCAGGTGTTCCAGCAGTTCAACCTCGTGGGCCGCCTCTCCGTGCTGACCAACGTCCTGACGGGCGCGCTGCACGAGGCCGGGCCGGTCAACCTGGCCGGCGGGTTCTCCGCCGCGCACCGCCGCCGGGCGATGGAGCTGCTGGACCGGGTCGGCATCGCGCACAAGGCCAAGGAGCAGGCCCGTTCCCTGAGCGGCGGGCAGCAGCAGCGGGTGGCCATCGCCCGGGCCCTCATGCAGGGCCCGAAGGTGATCCTGGCCGACGAGCCCGTCGCCTCGCTCGACCCGAAGCTGTCGCACACGGTGCTGGACCTGCTGCGCGGCATCGCCCGCGAGGACGGCATCCCCGTCCTGGTCAGCCTGCACGTGCTGCCCCTGGCGCTGCGGCACTCCGACCGCGTGGTCGGCCTGCGGCACGGCGAGGTGCTGGTGTCCGCGCCGACCGCGCGGTTGTCGGCCGAGCAGCTCGCCCCGCTGTACGACCACGACGACGAGGAGGGCGAGGACTGATGGCGATCCAGAGCCCGCAGGCCCCGCAGACCCCGGATGCCTTGAAGGCCGGGAAGGTCCCGGCCGGGGCTCGTGACCGGGCGCGCAAGCCCGTCCTCGACCCTCGCGAGCGCGCCCGCCTCGAACAGGCGTTCCGGGTGCCGCGGGCGCGCACCGCGGCCGGCGCGCTGCTGGCCGTCGTCCTCGTCGCCTGGTCGATGGCGGGCGCGGAGTTCAACTTCGTCAAGCTGGGCGAGGGCGCCGCCAACATGGGCGAGTTCCTCGCGCGCCTGTTCCCGCCCACCTGGGAGAAGCTGCCGACCATCCTGGAGCTGCTGGTCGAGACGTTGCAGATGGCGATCGTCGGCACGGTCCTGGGCGCCCTGCTGTCCCTGGTGTGCGCGTTCGGCGCGGCCTCCAACATCGCGCCGCGCTGGCTCTACTATCCGGCGCGCTGGATCATGAACGTCATCCGTTCCCTGCCCGACCTGGTGTTCGCCCTCATGTTCGTCTCCGCGGTGGGTCTGGGCCCGTTCGCCGGCATCCTGGCCATGACGGTCGGCGCGGTCGGCTCGATGGGCAAGATCTTCGCCGAGGCGATGGAGTCGGTGGACCGCGGGCCGGTCGTCGCGATGCAGGCCGTGGGCGCCTCCAAGCGCCAGGTCGTCCAGTACGGCGTGCTGCCGCAGGCCGCGCCGCTGCTGACCAGCTACACCCTGCTCATGTTCGAGTCGAACGTGCGCGGCGCCACCATCCTCGGCATGGTCGGCGCGGGCGGCATCGGCCTGGAGCTGACGACGGCCATGCGCATGTACGACTACGGGCATCTGAGCGCGATGGTCATCTGCATCGTCGTCCTGGTCACGATCATCGACCAGGTCTCCGCGGTCGTCCGCCGCAAGATCTCCTGACGGCTCACTCGAAAAGGAACCCCCATGTCCACCCCCTCCTTCACCCTGTCCCCGCCGGCCAACCTGCGTGACCTCGGCGGCATCCCCGTCGCGGGCGGCGTCGTCCGTACCGGCCTGGTGCTGCGCTCCGACGACGTGTGCGTCGTGGACGAGGGCTCCGCCCGGGCGCTGGTCGAGGACGGGCTGCGCCTGGTCGTCGACCTGCGCTCCGCCGAGGAGCTGGCCCGCACCGGCCGCGGCCCCCTGCGGCACCACGCCGGCGTGCGTCACCTGCACCTGCCGCTCATGGCGGAGATCACCGGCGGCACCTCCGCGCTCATGCGCAGCATGATCGACGCCGACGACCCGGTGGCCGAGTTCGGCCGCTGGTACGCGCGGGTGACCCGCTCCAGCGCCCGGCTGATCGTCGAGGGCCTGACGGCGATCGCCGGGACCGACGGCGCCGCCCTGTTCCACTGCGCCGCGGGCAAGGACCGCACCGGCAAGTTCGCCGCCGCGCTGCTGGCCGTGCTGGGCGCCGGCGAGGACGCGATCGTCGCCGACTACGTGCGTACCGGCGAGGTCCACGACGCCCTGATGGCCCGCCTGGCCGGCATCATGCAGCCCTTCCTCGGCGACCTGGAGGCGTACCGCGCCGCGATGCCGCCCGCGCTCAACGGCGCCGAGGCCGGGACGATGCGGACCATGCTCGCCGAGCTGGGCGGGACGGGCGGGCTGGCCGGGCTGCTGCGCGCGGCGGGGCTGACGCCGGAGACGGAGGCCCGCCTGCGCGCCCGGCTGGTCGAGCCCGGCGGCCCGGCGGAGGCGGTGTGAGCAGGGCCGCGGCGGCCCGCCCGGCTCCGGCCGGGCGGCGGCCGGGGCGGCCCCGGCGCCCCGACATCGAGGAGCGCGTGCTCGCGGCGGTGCGGGAGCTGGTGGACGGCGGCGAGCCCGTCACCGTGAACGCCGTCGTGGCGCACTCCGGGGCCAGCCGCGCGGCCGTCTACCGCAGGTGGGAGTCGCTCACCCATCTGGTCGCCGCGGCCCTGGACCACGGCCGCGCCCCGGTCCCGATCGACCCGGATCTCCCCACCCGCGAGGCCGTGCTGGGCGCCTACCTCGACGCGCTGCAGGCGCCCGACCGCCACCTGGAGGACCGGGTACGGCTGCGCCTGCGCCTCGGCCTGGCCGACCGCGCGCTGCAGCGCGTCATCTGGCGGTCGCACGTGGCCCGGCGCCGCGTGCCGCTGGCCGAGGCCCTGCGCCGTGGCATCGCCCGCGGCGAGGTGCGGCCGGACGTGGACGTCGAGGCCGCCATCGACACCATGAACGGCCTCTTCTACTACCAGATCGTGGTGCGCGGCGCCCCCTCCGACGACCCCGGCACGCGGGTGCGGTGCGCGGCGGCCCTCGACCTGATCTGGCGCGGCATCGCGGCCTGACCGCGTGATCCGGCGGGTCACCGCGTCCTGGCCGTCTGATCCGGCGGGTCGCCGCGTCCTGGCCGTCTGATCCGGCGGGGCATCGCGGCTTGACGTGGCGGAACGGTGGGGAACTGTCGCTACCAGGTTCCCGTTATCATCGGTTCATGAGTGATCGGGAAGAGGTCCGGCGGCGCATCATCGACGCCACGACCGAGCTGCTCCGGGACAAGGGCCGCGAAGGGGTGACGACGCGCACCGTCAGCGCCGCGGCCGGCGTGCAGGCCCCCACGCTCTACCGCCTGTTCACCGACATGAACGGGCTGCTCGAAGCGGTCGCGGCCGACGGGTTCGCGCGTTACCTCGCGCGGAAGCACGACCAGCCGCTCTCCGACGACCCGGTGGAGGACCTGCGCCGGGGCTGGGACGCCCACATCGGCTTCGGCCTGGAGAACCCCGCCCACTACCTGCTCATGTACGGCCGGCCCACCCCCGGGTCCCGCAGCCGCGCCGCCGAGCCGGCGATGGCGCGGCTGCGCTTCCTGGTCGAGCGCATCGCCGTCGCGGGCCGGCTCTCCGTCGGGGTCGAGTGCGCCGTCAGCATGGTGCACTCCGCGGGCGCCGGCCTCACGCTCCACCTCATCGGCACCCCGCCCGAGGAGCGCGACCCGGCCCTGCCCGGCCGTCTGCGCGAGGCCATGATCGCCTCGATCACCACGGCGGCCCCGGCGCCCGCCCCGGACCCGGCCCGGCGTGCGGTGGCGCTGAAGGCCGTGCTCGGCGAGGTGGCCGGCCTCTACAGCCCGGGAGAGCGGGCCCTGCTGGAGGAGCTGCTCGACCGCGCCGCGAACCACCCCCCGGCCCCCTGACCCGGACGCTGCCGCAGGCCGACCGCGAACCGCCCCCTGGCCGCTGACCCGGACGCTGCCTCGGACCGTGCCGCGAACCGCTCCCCCGCCCGCTGGCCCGGACGCTGCCGCGCACCGGTCAGAGCAGCTTGTCCTGGGTGAAGGGGACCTCCCGGAGGCGGCGGCCGGTGGCGTGGAAGATGGCGTTGCCGATGGCCGCGGGCACGCCGGTTCCCGGGGTCTCGCCGAAGCCGCGGGCGCCGAGTGCCTGACTGTCGGAGATCGGCCGGTCCACGAACAACGCCTCCACCGACGGCGTGTCGGCGCAGACCGGGACCAGATAGGTGGACAGGTTGGGGTTGACCACCCGCGCCGTGCCCGGGTCGACCATCGTGTGCTCCATCAGCGCGAAGCCGATGCCCCAGGTCACGCCGCCGATGACCTGCCCGCGCGCGGTGCGGCGGTTGAGCACCCGGCCCAGGTCGTGCGCGGTCACCACGCGGGTCACGCGCAGCCTGCCCAGTCTCGGCTGGATCCGCACCTCCAGGAACACCGCGCCGAACGTGTGCCCGGCCGTGTTGGGCCTGCGCCCGGTGACCTCGACCGGGCTGCCGTGGCGGGCCACGACGTCGCGGTAGGTGTCGGTACGGTCGCGGTCGCCGCGGGCGAACAGGCGGCCGCCCTCGGCGACGACCTCCCCGGCGGGCACGCCGTGCAGCGGGGAGCGCGGGTCGGCGACGGCGAGCGCGATCACGGCGGCTCTCGCGTTCTTCGCCGCCTCGGACACCGGCCCCACCACGCTGGGCACCGTGGACGATCCCGCCGAGATGGACGCGGCGGGATAGGCGGTGTCGCCGAGCAGCGTCGTGACGTGGCCGATCGGCAGGCCGAGCTCGTCGGCCGCGACCTGGCCGAGCACGGTGTAGGTGCCGGTGCCGATCTCCTGGGTGGCGGTCCGCAGGGTCGCCCGCCCGTCGAGCCCGATCGTGAGGCGGGCCTCGGACGGGATGTGGCCGTAGGTGTGGGTCTCGGTGGCCATGCCCCAGCCGACGTACTCGTCGCCGTCCCTGGTCCTGCCCGGCCTGGGGTCGCGGCGGGCCCAGCCGAACGCCTCGGCCGCGGCCCGGTAGCACTCCAGCAGGTGCTTGCCGCCGTAGGGCCGCTCGGTCCGCCCGTTGGCCTCGGTCGCCTGGACGACCTCCGTGTGGTTGCGGATGCGCAGCTCCACCGGGTCGATGCCGAGCTCGTGGCTCAGCTCGTCCAGGGCGGTCTCGAGGCCGAAGTGCGAGGTCGTCTCGGGTGAGCGCATGTAGCTCGACGTCGGCAGGTCCAGCCGCACGCCGAGCTGCCGCACGTGGACGTTCGGGCAGGAGTACAGGTGCAGCGTGGAGTCGCTGCTGTTGTAGATGCGGCCGTCCAGGCGGGTCACCTGCGCGGTGGAGGTGGCGTCGATGGCGGTCAGGCGGCCCTGGCGGGTGGCGCCGAGCCGGAGGTGGTGGCGGTACTCGGCGCGGTGGCCGTTGGAGGTGTACATCTGGGCGCGCGACAGCACCAGCTTCACCGGCCGGCCGGCCAGGCGCGCCGCCGCCGCGGTGAGCAGCGTGTGCGGATAGGTGGGGCCCTTGGCGCCGAAGCCGCCGCCCAGGTAGGGCGAGACGACTCTGACGTTCGCGGGAGGTCTGTCGGTGCCGGCGAACGCCTGTGTCACCATGCCGCGGGTGAAGACCACGCCCTGGGCGCTCTCGTACAGGGTGAGTGTGCCGTCCTCCTCCCAGACGGCGGTGGTGGTGTGCGGCTCGATGGGGTTGTGGTGCTGCATCGGGCTGGCGTACGTCCGGTCGATGCGCACCTCGGCCTGCTCCAGCGCGGCGGCGGCGTCGCCGCGGCCGTCCTCGTTGTTCCTGTCGCGGAACTTCTCCGGCAGGAACGCCTGGTCGAGCACGTCGGCCATGCGCGCGACCGGGTCCTCCGCGCGGTAGCGCACCCGCACCAGGTTCGCGGCCTCCTGCGCCTGCTCCAGCGTCTGGGCCACCACATAGGCCACGGGCTGCCCGCTGTGGTGGACCCGCGCGTCCTGCATGGGGATGAACGGCCTGTTGTACGGAAAGTCCGGCACCCTCAGCCGCGGCATGTCCCGATGCGTGTAGACCGCGACCACGCCGGGATGCGCCAGCGCCGCCCTGGCATCGATCTCCAGGACCTCGCCGCGGGCGATCGTGCTCATCACCAGGAACCCGTGCAGCGCGCCGGGCACCTCCTGGTCGGCGGCGTAGCGGGCCGCGCCGGTGACCTTCGCCCGCCCGTCCACCCGCGCCACGTCCTGCCCCACCAGCCCGCTCATCGCCGCCCTCCCGGCCCGCTCGTCGAAATCCTGCGCTCACCGAATCCGTGCGGTCCGCTCATCGGAGCCCTCCGAGATCGTCGAGGATGCTCGCCAGCGCCCGCTGGACGAGCTCGACCTTGAAGCGGTTGCCCTCGCGCGGCGCGGCGTCGCGTACCAGGAGCCGGCCCGCCTCGGCGATCGCCTGCCGGGTCAGCGGCCGCCCCCGCAGCGCCGCCTCGACTCCGGCGTCCCGCCACGGGCGGGTGCCCACGCCCCCGAACGCCAGCCGCACGTCCCGCACCACGCGGCCTCTCATCCGCAGCGCGGCCGCCACCGACACCACCGCGAACTCGAACGTGGCCCGGTCGCGCAGCTTCAGGTAGCGCGACCGCCCGGCCAGGGTCGTGCGCGGCACGTCCACCCAGGTGATCAGCTCGCCCGGGCGCATCGCGGTCTCCCGCTCCGGGGTGGCCCCGGGCAGGAGGTAGAACTCGGCGATGGGTACGGCGCGCGCGCCCTCGGGGCCGAGCAGGTGCACGGTCGCGTCGAGGGCGGTCAGCGCCACCGCCAGGTCCGAGGGGTGGGTGGCGATGCACCGGTCGCCGCCGCCGAGGATCGCGTGTCCCCGGTTGTGCCCGGCGATCGCCGGGCAGCCGCTGCCCGGGGTCCGCTTGTCGCACGGCGAGCCCGCGTCGCGGAAGTATCCGCACCTGGTGCGCTGGAGCAGGTTGCCGCCGATCGAGGCCATGTTGCGGATCTGCGGTGAGGCCGAGGCCAGCAGCGCCTCCGACAGCACCGGGAACTCCCGCCGCACCGTGGCGTGCTCGGCGACCTGCCGCATCCGGGCCGACGCGCCGAGGCGCAGCCGGCCGGGGCCGGCGGCGATCCCGCCGAGGTCGAGGTGGTTGACGTCGATGAGGTGGTCGTGGGCCTGGGCGCCGTCCCGCATCAGGTTCAGCAGCTCGGTGCCGCCCGCCACGAAGGCCGACCCGGGGGTGCTCGCGGCGATCCGCACCGCCTCCGCGGGGCTGTCCGCGATCGTGTAACCGAAGGACCTCACCGCCGCACCTCCTTCGCGGCGTCGGCGACGGCGGCGACGATGTTCTGGTACGCCGCGCACCGGCACAGGTTGCCGCTCATCCACTCGCGGATCTCCGCCTCCGAGCCCGCGTGCCCCTCGTCGATGCAGGCCACGGCGGACATGATCTGGCCGGGGGTGCACGCCCCGCACTGGAACGCGTCGTGCCGGATAAACGCCTCCTGCACCGGGTGCAGCTCCTCGCCGCGCGCCAGCCCCTCCACGGTGGTGATCTCGGCGCCCTGCCGCATCACCGCCAGCGTCAGGCACGACTTGACCCGCTCGCCGTCGGCCAGCACCGTGCACGCCCCGCACTCGCCCCGGTCGCAGCCCTTCTTGGTGCCGGTCAGGCCGAGCCGCTCGCGCAGCGTGTCCAGCAACGTCACCCTCGGCTCCAGAACGATCCTGTGCAACTGCCCGTTGACCTTGAGCGCGACTTCCGCCGACGCCCCGGGGGCGACGGCGTACGCCTGGGCGGCGGCAGCGGAGGCAGGGGCGGGAGCGGCGGTCCTGGCTGCCGCGGCCGTGCCCGCGGCGCCCGCCGCGGTCATCGCGACGGCCTTGAGCACCGCACGGCGGGTGTGCGCGGGTGCGCCGGCCGAGGCCTCGGGTCGCCGCCGTTCGGCGCCCGCCTCCTCCTGGTCGCGCCGTGCTTCGGGAGCCTCCGTCCGCTGCGGCGGTGTCGGGTCCGGTCCCGGGGTGAACCGGCTGTGGTTGATCATCGCGCTCCGTTCTCCTTACGAACCGGCGTGGCCCTATCATCGCTATCAGTATTCCGTTAGAGACGCTAACCGTCAACCGTCGCTAACAAGAATTCGTTAGCGATGAGCCGACATCGACCGTCGGCACGTCAGCGGCCGTGTCAGGACGATGACGGCGCGATATCAGGGCGACCGGAGACCGTAGAGGCCATGAAGGGAGCGGCGATCACGGCCCCGAGGCCGGGAAGCAGCCCCCGACTTTTCGTGAATGAAGGACTGAAGGAGCACACAGCCATGGCCATCACCCTCTCCGACCAGGACCGGCTCACCCTGCGCGTCGCCGCGTGGGGCGCGGTGTCACTGATGTCCGCCACCGGTTCCGCGCACAAGGCCGCCACCGAGGGCTCCATCGCCCTGATGTCGGCGACCGGCCTGGTCGGTCATGTGCTGGCCAAGGCGCCCAAGGGCGTGAAGTACGGCAGGACCGTGGCCGAGCTGGCCGACCAGGTGCTGCCCGCGCTGACGGACTCCGTGTGCCTGCTCCAGGAGCGGGACCCGGCCGAGGCCGCGAACTTCCGCCGCACCGTCCTGGTCGCCGTCGAGGCGTCCGCCAGGGGCGGGGCCGGCCCCGTCACGGCGGAGATGGCCCGCAAGATCACCGCGGCCCTTGACGCCACCACCGGGGGCGGCGCTCCGGCCGGGCGGGGCCGCCCCGAGCTGGAGAAGATCATGCAGGAGATGGTCGAGGCCGGTTTCGTCGGGGTGTCGCTGCGGGTGAACGACGAGCGCGGCGAGTGGGTGGCCAGCGCCGGGGTGCGCGAGCTGGGCGACACCGGCAAGCCGCCCACGAACGGGCACGTGCGGATCGGCAGCAACACCAAGACCTTCACCGCCACCGTCGTGCTCCAGCTCGTGGCCGAGGGCCGCGTCGCGCTGGACGCCCCGGTGG
>NZ_JOAG01000057.1 GCF_000725485.1 Nonomuraea candida
AACCGCGCTGCGAGCTGACCGCGGACTTCGCCAGGGATGGGCATACCACGTCATCGAACCGAAAACCGAGAAGCACCGTGTTGTTTCCTTACAACCACGGTGAACGACGCAGGTCTGCACGACGGCCTGGGGCCAGACGGTCTCGATGGCCTGCGGCAGGCCCTTGAGGCCGTCGCAGACCACCATCAGCGCATCACCGACGCCGCGGTTCTTGATCTCGGTCAGCACGTGCAGCCAGAATTTGGCGCCCTCACCACCATCGCCGGCCCACAGACCAAGGATGTCGCGCTCGCCATCGACGGTGACGGCCAGCGCGACGTAGATGGGCCGGTTGGCGACCTGGCCGTCGCGCAGCTTGACGTGGATGGCGTCGATGAAGACCACCGGGTAGACCGGGTCGAGCGGCCGGTTCTGCCACTCGGCCATGCCCTCCAGCACCTTGTCGGTGATGGTGGAGATGGTCTGCTTCGACACCTCAGCGCCGTACACCTCGGCCAGATGGGCGGAGATCTCGCCGGTGGTCAAGCCCTTGGCCGCCAGCGAGATGACCATCTCATCGACGCCGGACAGGCGTCGCTGCCGCTTGCGCACGATCTTCGGTTCAAAACTGCCGTCCCGATCGCGCGGGACGGTGATCTCGACAGGCCCGACGTCGGTGATGACCGTTTTGGAGCGGGCGCCGTTGCGGCTGTTGGCCGTCTCGCCGGAGCGCTGGTGCTTGTCGTAGCCGAGGTGGTCGATGATCTCACCTTCAAGCGCGGACTCCAGCACCAGCTTGGTCAGCCGGCCCAGCAGCCCGTTCTCACCGACCAGTTCCACCCCCTCGGTGCGGGCCTGATCGACCAGCCGAGCCACCAGCTCCCGGTCCGACTCCTTGGCAGTGCTGTTCTTCGGCTCACGCGCCACGCCGGCGTCCTCCAGGTCCATCTCCGTCGATGCCTGGATCACAGTACTCATCAGGTGTGTTCTCCTTGATCAGGAGTTACACCACTGACCGTACAGACCCGCCGTTACTGACCCGCGATCATGTTGTGACCAGCAAACTGGGGTTTCGGCGACGAAAGTCGCCCAGCACTACGCCAGGCTGCGGGACATGACCGCCCACAAGGTTCTGGATAACGCGGTGCTCGCCGTTC
The DNA here is from genome assembly GCF_000725485.1 of Nonomuraea candida. Lineage (GTDB taxonomy): Bacteria > Actinomycetota > Actinomycetes > Streptosporangiales > Streptosporangiaceae > Nonomuraea > Nonomuraea candida. Next base: position 1,137 of record NZ_JOAG01000057.1, read on the forward strand.
AGCACGACATGGACGCGACCGGTGTCGCAGGACGACTCGGCTTCGACACCCCGGAGTGGAACGACCTCGGCTACCTGCGCGTCGAGTACAAGGGTCAATATTCCAGCCTCGGGCTGCGTGATGACGAAGATCATGAGCCGGTTGTCACCCTCGTTCTGATCGCGGATCTGGCCCAGGAAGTGATCGCCGAGCAGGACGGGAAGATCTGGCCGACCTGTCCAGCACACTCTCTCGGGTTGCATCCGAAGCACACGCGCGGGGCGGCGCTTTGGACATGCAAGGGCGGAGGCGGTCACGCGGTGGCTGCGATCGGAGAACTGGAGTGACGGGGCCTGGCACCGGGACCAGCGACGTTCACTGAGCCACTTCGTCCCGCGTGCCGGGCGTCCCGAGCACAGTCACATGGGGACAGCTCAGACTGAGCGGGTCGGCGGTGGCCTGCCTAGCTGCTCCTCGCCAGGCCCACGATGAGCTGCGGCGTCAGGATGGAAAGGCTCATTGAGTATATGGAATGCGCCCTGGAGGAGGCTTCAGGTGCCGCCGCTTCGGAGGACTGGCCACAGGTGCGGCATCCTGGTCCACGCCGAGATGCGGGCAGACATCCCCCACAGGAGTATTCCCAACGCTCGCGAAAAGTTCAGGGTCTTCTGTGTGTCCCCCCAGGGAGTCGAACCCTGAACCTCCGCCTCCTGAAGGCGGCGCCTCTGCCAGTTGGGCCAGAGCGGCTGGGCCCCGGGCCTGGCCGGCGTGAGCCGGCCCGGGGCGGGGGCGTGGTCCGGCCGGGGGGCGCCATTCCCGTCGGCCAGGCCGTGCCCGCGGCCCTATTCCTTCAGGGCCGTCGTCCGAGCGGCAGGATTCGAACCTGCGGTGCTCCTGCTCCCAAGGCAGGCGGGCTGACCAAACTGCCCCACGCTCGGTTGCGCGCATAAAAGAAGCCGCTCCGGATTTCGTCCGCAGCGGCTTTCCGGTGATCCCGGGAAAGGATTATCCGGAAAGCCTCCGCCGCAGCTCGGGCAGGGCGGCGAACGGTCGTGGGATGCTCAGGCAGGTCACCTGCGGGCCGCCTTTCTGATGCTGGTGGATTCGGTGTACCGGACGATGTCCACGGTAATCCGGTGATCGCGGCGGGCGCCACTCATTTATGTCCGAACAGGCGTGGCGCCGCCTTTATGGGCGGGCCCGGGCGGCGCGTTCATGCGCGCGCACGGGTGAATTCAGGCGCGGGGTCAAGCGCGCGAGCGCCTCCGTGCGCGTGGGCACGGAGGCGCTGCGGTCAGGCGCCGCGGTCAGGCGCCGCGGTCAGGCGTTGCAGCCGCAGCTGCACGTGCTGGCGCAGGAGCAGGAGGAGCCGTGTCCGCATGAGCAGGATTTCGTGGTGTTGGCCATAGTGCATACATTGCGCGGCGCGATGGGCTTCGAACTCTCCGCGAGGCGACAAAAGCACTCCCCGCAGGGCAGCGTCGGCTCACACCCGGCGGTGGGGGTCGGCGTCGTCGCGGTCGTTCGTCCAGGTGACGCCGCCGGACGTGGCCGACGGCGGGGCCTCGACGCGGAAGCGGGGCAGGGAGTCGGGGTGGTTGTCCCTGATGTAGTTGACCAGGAACTCGCGCACGTCGCACTTGAGGTCCCAGGAGGAGGGCGAGTCGGCGGCGCTCATCAGGGCCCGCAGCTCCACCAGGCCGTTCGGCAGCACGTCGGTGACCTGCAGGGTCCAGTCCTTCTGGTCCCACAGCGGGTTGCTCTGCAGGAACTCGTAGAGCGCGTCCCGCAGTTTCGGGACCGGGACCGACCAGTCCACGCGCAGGAGGCAGACGGCGAGGACGCGGCTGCCGTGGCGGGTCCAGTTCTCGAACGGGTTCTGGGTGAAGTACGACACCGGCAGCACGAGCCGGCGCTCGTCCCACAACCGCAGCACGACATACGTGAGCGTGAGCTCCTCGATGCGCCCCCACTCCTTCTGCACGACGACCACGTCGTCGAGGCGCAGGGCGTCGCTGAAGGCGAGTTGCAGGCCGGCGAGCATGTTGCCGATCGTGGGCTGGGCGGCGATGCCGACGATGGCGCCGGCGATGCCGGCCGAGGCGAGCAGTCCGGCGCCGAGCGCGCGCACCTGCGGGAAGGAGAAGAGCATCGCGCCGACCGCGATGACGATGATGATCGCGGCGGCGACGCGGCGGACCAGCGCGATCTGCGTCATGATGCGCCGCGCCCGCCGGTTGCGCTCCCCCTCGACCAGCACGAGGCGGTCGAGGATGACGTCCGTCAGCGCGTACGTGGCCTGCACGATGAGCCAGGTCACCGCGCCGATCGTGGCCAGGCCGAGCACCCGTTCCACCGTGCCGGCGGTGGCCTTCTCGCCGGGCGACTCGCCGAACATGCCCGGCCCGAACACCACGTTGAAGGCCACCACGGCGGCCACCACGAAGGCGGGCCACGTGCAGTGCTCCACCAGGTGCCGGGCGAGCGCCCATTTGCGCCCCACCCTGTTCAGCACCCGCCGGGCCAGTTCCACCAGAAGGATCGATCCGACCACTGAGATAACAAGGATCGGCCAGTCCGCTGGAGACTGCACGCCCATGCCCCCTATGTTCTAGAACGTCTCGTCAAAGGTCACATTGCCCTCAACCGCCACTTGATAAGCGGAGACACGCCGTTCGAAGAAGTTGGCCAGCTCCTGCACGTCCTGCAGTTCCATGAACGCGAAGGGGTTGGCCGAGCCGTACCTCCCGGGCAGGCCCAGCCGGGCCAGGCGCTGGTCGGCGACGTACTCCAGGTACTGGCGCATCTGCGCCACGCCCATGCCGGGCATGCCCTCGCCGCACAGGTCCTCGGCGAAGGCCAGCTCGGCGGCCACCGCCTCCTCCAGCATCTGCGTGACCTGCTTGCCCAGCTCGTCGTCGAAGAGCGAGGGCTCCTCGGCCCTGACCGTGTCCACCACGCTGAACGCGAACTCCATGTGCATGGACTCGTCCCTGAACACCCAGTTCGTCCCCGTGGCCAGGCCACCGAGCAGGCCCCGGGAGCGGAACCAGTACACGTAGGCGAAGGCGCCGTAGAAGAACAGGCCCTCGATGCAGGCGGCGAAGCAGATGAGGTTGAGCAGGAACTGGCGGCGCTCACCGGCGGTCTCCAGCCGCCGCAGGCTCTCGATCGAGTCGATCCACTTGAAGCAGAACTCGGCCTTGTCGCGGATCGACGGGATGTGCTCGATCGCGGCGAACGCCTTGACCCGCTCGTCGGGGTCGGGCAGGTACGTGTCGAGCAGCGTCAGGTAGAACTGCACGTGCACGGCCTCCTCGAAGAGCTGCCTGCTCAGGTACAGGCGCGCCTCGGGGGCGTTGACGTGCTGGTAGAGGTTGAGCACCAGGTTGTTGGCGACGATGGAGTCGCCGGTGGCGAAGAAGGCGACCAGCCGGTTGATCAGGTGCCGCTCCTGCGGCGTCATCCTGGCCAGGTCGGCGAGGTCGGTGTGCAGGTCCACCTCCTCCACGGTCCACGTGTTGCGGATGGCGGCGCGGTAGCGCTCGTAGAAGTCCGGGTAGCGCATGGGCCGGAGGGTGAGGTCCATTCCGGGGTCGAGCAGCATGAAGGCAGGCTCCTAACGTGCTTGCTGGCAGGTTCGCGGGTTGTGGCCGGCGCGGGCGCGGCTGCTCACTGGCAGGCTTCGCAGCTCTCCGGGTTCTCCAGGGAGCAGGCCCGCGCCTCGGCTGCTGCGGCCTGCGCGGCGGCGGCGCCGGGCACGGCGGCGACGGTGGTCTGGGCGATGCGGGTGGCCGGGCGCGAGCGCAGGTAGTACGTGGTCTTCAGGCCCGCCTTCCAGGCGTAGGCGTACATCGAGGAGAGCTTGCCGATGGTGGGGCTGGCCATGAAGAGGTTGAGCGACTGCGACTGGTCGATGTACGGCTGGCGCGCGGCGGCCAGGTCGATCAGCGCCTTCTGCGGCAGCTCCCAGGCGGTGCGGTAGAGCAGTTTGAGGTCCTCGGGGATGCCGGGCACGCTCTGCACCGAGCCGTCGGCCCGCTTGAGGTCGTCGCGCACCTGCTGCGTCCACAGCCCGCGGGCTTGCAGGTCGGCCACCAGATACCGGTTGACCTGCAAGAACTCGCCCGACAGGGTCTCGCGCTTGAACACGTTGGACACCTGCGGCTCGATGCACTCGTAGCAGCCGGCGATGGAGGCGATGGTCGCGGTGGGGGCGATGGCGATCATCAGCGAGTTCCGCAGGCCGGTGACGGCGATCTTGTCGCGCAGCGCGGCCCAGGCCGGCGTGGCGCCCGCGCCGTAGTGGTCGGGATGCAGCACGCCCGCGGCCGCCCGGGTCTCCTCGTAGGAGGGGTGCCGCCCGCGCTCGGCCGCCAGGTCGGCCGAGGTGTCGTACGCGGCCAGCGCGATCTCCTCGGCGATCCGCGTGGACAGCGCCAGCGCCTGCGGCGAGTCGAACGGCAGCCGCAGCGTGAAGAACACGTCGGCCAGCCCCATCAGGCCCAGCCCGATCGGCCGCCAGCGCTTGTTGGCCGCCTCGGCCTCGGGGGTCGGGTAGAAGCCGAGGTCGATGGTGCGGTCGAGGAAGCGCACGGCCGTGCGCACGGTCCGGCGCAGCCGCTCCCAGTCCACCTCGCCCCCCGCCAGGTGGGCGGCCAGGTTGATCGAGCCGAGGTTGCAGACGGCCGTCTCGGCGTCGCTGGTGACCTCCAGGATCTCGGTGCACAGGTTCGACAGGTGGATGACGTTGCCGGGGCGGGCGGTCTGGTTGGAGGTGCGGTTGGCGGCGTCCTTGAACGTCATCCAGCCGTTGCCGGTCTGGGCGAGGGTGCGCATCATCCGGCCGTACAGGGTGCGGGCCGGGATCTGCCTGACATATCGCCCGGCGGCCTCGTAGGCGCGATATTTCGCGTCGAACTCCTCGCCGTACAGGTCCGTGAGGTCGGGCACCTCCTTCGGGTCGAACAGCGACCACATGCCGTCGGCCTCGACGCGGCGCATGAACTCGTCGGGCACCCAGTTGGCCAGGTTCAGGTTGTGGGTGCGGCGGGCGTCCTCGCCGGTGTTGTCGCGCAACTCCAGGAACTCCTCGATGTCGGCGTGCCAGGTCTCCAGGTAGACGCAGGCCGCGCCCTTGCGCCGGCCGCCCTGGTTGACCGCGGCCACCGAGGCGTCCAGCGTGCGCAGCCAGGGCACGATGCCGTTGGAGTGGCCGTTGGTGCCCCTGATCAGGGAGCCGCGCGAGCGCACCCGGGTCCAGGAGATGCCGATGCCGCCGGCGTACTTGGACAGCCGGGCCACCTGGCCGTACCTGTCGTAGATGCCCTCCAGCTCGTCGCGCGGCGAGTCGAGCAGGAAGCAGGACGACAGCTGCGGGCGGCGCGCGCCGGAGTTGAACAGCGTGGGCGAGCTGGGCAGGTACGACAGCGTGGACATGAGGGCGTAGAGCTCGGCCGCCTCGGCGACGGTCTCCGACAGCCCGCAGGCCACGCGGAGGAAGAAGTGCTGCGGCCGTTCCAGCACCGCCCGCGTCTCGGGGTGGCGCAGCAGGTAGCGGTCGTAGACCGTGCGCAGCCCGAAATACTCGAACCGGTCGTCCGCCTCCGCCGAGACCAAGGCGTCCAGCTCGGCCGCGTGCGCGGCGACGAACCGCGCCAGCCCGTCCTGGACGAGCCCGGCGGCGTGGGTGGCGGCGACGGACTCGGAGAACGTCCGCACGCCGTGCCCGGCCGCCTCGTCGGCGATCTCCTCGGCCAGCAGCCGGGCGGCGACCCGGGAGTTGGCCGGATCAGCGATCACCCGCGCGGCGGCCTCTTCGATGGCCAGGCGGCGGTCACCCTCGACGATCTGCGTCACGTTCGCTCTCCTCATCCCCATGAGGGCGTGCGAGAGCACGGCGGCGCGTATCACCGCGCCGCGTCGCGCTCCGGCCCGCCCTCGAGACCCTGAACACCTCATGCCGGGCGCGGCAGCACAGCCCGGCATGCCGCTGGCAGGTCTTCGGGCTCGCGGGCGTGCTCCATGGCGCCTACTGGCCGTCGCTTCCCGGATCTCTCCAGTGCGTATGACGGCGGTCGTTCCCGCTCACCGCTGCGGGGCAGCCCCGGAATCTCACCGGGTTCCCTTTTGCTCCGCCTCCGCAGAGGCGAACCAGCGACGAGCAGGATCCTACATCTAGTGGCCGTTCCCGCAACTACCCCAGCATGTTGTGGCTTTGGTGCTGTCGAGCAGGCCGAGGTCCCGCAGCACGGCCTGGGTCCTGGCGATCTCGGTGCTCAGCCAGTTCGCGAAGTCGTCGCCGGCCAGCGGAAGCGGCAGCCAGCCCGCGACCCGGCAGGCCGCCTCCCAGGCGCCGGAGCCGATCACCTCGTCGCACATGCGCACGGCCGCCTCGCGGCTCTCGGCGGACATCCGCTCGGGGCCGAACGCCGCCGCCCAGTCGGCGAAGTCCACCCGCACCCCGCACTCCAGCAGCGTCGGCACGTCGAGGCCGGGCACGCGCCGCGCGGAGGAGACCGCCAGGGCCCTGATGCGGCCGCGGCCGAGGCCGGCGCGCCACTGCGACAGCGGGCCCGCGGCGGCGACGGCCTTGCCGGCCATGAGCGCGGCGACGGCCTCGCCGCTGCCCCGGTAGCCGGTGTAGTCGACCTGCCTGCCGTCCGCGCCGAGCGCCCTGGCGATCAGGCCGAACAGCAGGTGGCCCGGCTCGCCCTGCGGCCCGCCCGCCAGCAGCGTCTGGCCGGGGCTGGCGAGCAGCCGGTCGCCGAAGTCGTCGAAGTCGCGCAGGGGCGAGCGCTCGGGCACGACCACGACCTCGACCTCGCCGCTGAGCCTGGCCAGCGGGGTGCCGGTGTCGAGCAGGCTCTGGCCGTTGTTCAGCTCGGCGGCGGCGAGCGCGGCCAGGCCGGTCACGGTGATCACGGAGCCGCCCGGGGGGAACCCGGCCGCGCGGGCCGCGCTCGCGAAGGCCCGCCCGGTCCTGGCCCAGCGGGGCCCGCCCGCGACGATCGAGAACCGGGCGCGCGCTCCGCCGCCCTGCCCGCCGGCGCCCCGGCCCGCGCCGTCGCCGCCCGCGTGCCCCGCGTCCGGGTGTCCCGGGCCCGCGTGATCAGTTCCCGTACGCTCGGCGCCGCATCCGGCCGCGCAGGCGGCGACGCCCAGCCCCCAGGCGAAGAAGCGCCGCCGGCGCATGCCCCGTTCCCCGAAATCCGCCATTACTCTAGGTTATTAACCCATTACGAGCGGCTATACACCGGGGTCCCCGGTCGCACGCATTATCGCGATTTTTAGCGCTTTTGCGTAATTTTCGACTTATCAGACTTTCTTTGCCACCCCGGCCATGAGCGACGACGGCAGCGACCAGTCCCCCACCAGCTTGGGCCGGTCCGGACGCCAGTCGGTGGCCTGCACGAGCCCCGGCGGCTCCAACGGCCAGCCGCCGAAGAAGGCCCGGATCTGGCCGGGGGTCCGGTCGGTCCCGCCCCCGGCCGACGGGCCCGCGTACCCGCCCGTGGGCCGCTCCTCGTCCTCCAGGTGGCCCAGGGTCGTGGCGTGCGAGATCACCAGGTAGCCGCCGGGCGCCATCCGCTCGCGCAGCACCGCCACCGCCCGCTGCGGCCCCGCCGCGTCGGGCAGGAAGTGCAGGATCGACACCAGCAGCACCCCGATCGGCCGGTCGAGGTCGAGGAAGTCGCCGGCCCTGGCCAGCACGTCCACGGGGTCGAGCAGGTCGGCCTGGATGCAGCGGGCCCTGTCCGGGAAGCTCCGGAGCAGGGCCGTGGCGTGCGCGGCGACGACGGGGTCGTGGTCGACGTAGACGACCCTGGCCTCGGGGGCCACCTCGTGCGCGCTGCCCTGGGTGGGCAGGCCGCTGCCGAGGTCGAGGAACTGGTCGACCCCGGCGCGGGCGACGTAGCGTACGGCACGCTGGAGGAAGGCCCGGTTCGCGCGGGCCAGCGGGACCGCCTCCGGGATCAGCTCGGCGAGCTGGTCGATGGCCTGGCGATCGACCGCGAAGTTGTCCTTCCCACCGAGCATGTAGTCGTACATGCGTGCGGGATGGGGCCTCTGATGGTCGAACTGCCGCACACTATCGAATTTATGTGGTTCGCGGCCAGATAACACTACCCCGGGGCGATTATGGGTGAATTAACTCCCTTACTCCACCGTGACGCTCTTGGCGAGATTACGCGGCTTGTCCACGTCGCGACCGAGCGCGACCGCCGCGTGGTAGGCCAGCAGCTGCAGCGGGATCGTCAGCAGGATCGGGTCGAGCTCGATCTCGTTCTTCGGGATCACGATCACGTCGTCGGCCAGCTTGGCGTCGGGCTCGCGGTGGCCCACCATGAGCACCTGGCCGCCGCGCGCGCGGATCTCGCCGAGCGTCGTCAGGTTCTTGTCGAGCAGCTCGTCGTCGGGCACGATCGCGACCGTCGGCATGTCGGGGCCGATCAGCGCGAGCGGGCCGTGCTTGAGCTCGCTGGCGGGGTAGGCCTCGGCGTGGACGTAGGAGATCTCCTTGAGCTTCTGCGCGCCCTCGCGGGCGACCGGGTAGCCGCGCACCCGGCCGACGAACATCATGCTCGGGTGGGGGGCGTACTTCTTGGCCAGCTCGGCGATCTTGTCGCCCTGCTGGAGGATCTGCTCGATCTGCCCCGGCAGCCGGCGCAGGCCCTCCACGATGCGCCGGCCGTCGGCGGGCGACAGGTCGCGCACCCGGCCCAGGTGCAGCGCCAGCAGCGCGAACGCCACCGAGGTCGAGGTGAACGCCTTGGTCGAGGCGACCGAGACCTCGGGGCCTGCGTGCAGGTAGATGCCGCCGTCGACCTCGCGGGCGATGGCGCTGCCCACGGCGTTGACGATGCCGATGACCCGGCCGCCCTTGCGCTTGAGCTCCTGCACGGCCGCCAGGGTGTCGTAGGTCTCGCCGGACTGGCTGATCGCGACGTAGAGGGTGTCGGGGTCGACGACGGGGTTACGGTAGCGGAACTCGCTGGCCGGCTCGGCGTCGGACGGGATGCGCGCCAGCTCCTCGATGAGCTGCGCGCCGATCTGGCCCGAGTAGTACGCCGACCCGCAGCCGATGATCTTCACCCGGCGGAAGCTCCGCGTCTCGCGCGCGTCCATGTTGAGCCCGCCCAGGTGGGCGACGTGGAAGCGCTCGTCGAGGCGGCCGCTCATGGTGCGGGTGATCGTCTCGGGCTGCTCGGAGATCTCCTTGAGCAGGTAGTGCTCGTAGCCGCCGGTGTCGTAGTGGCCGGCGTCCCAGTCGACGGTGAGCGGCTCCTTGGCCGTCTCGCGGGCGTCGCTGGCGAAGGTGTGGAAGCCGTCGGCCTTGATGACGGCCAGCTCGCCGTCCTCCAGGTGCACGACCTGGCGCGTGTAGCGGACCAGCGCCGAGACGTCGGAGGCGGCGAACATCTCCTTCTCGCCGATGCCCAGCACGATCGGGCTGCCGTTGCGCGCCACGACCACCTCGCCGGGGCGCTGGGCGTCGATGACCGCGATGCCGTACGTGCCCACGACGCTCTTGAGCGTCTTCCTGACGGCCTCCTCCAGCGACTCGTTCTCGTCGGCGGCGTGGGCGATCAGGTGGGCCAGCACCTCGGTGTCGGTCTCGGAGGCGAACACCACGCCGTCGGCCTCCAGCTTGGCGCGCAGCTCGGCGGCGTTCTCGATGATGCCGTTGTGCACGACCGCGATGCGCTCGTCGGCGGACAGGTGCGGATGGGCGTTGACGTCACTCGGCACGCCGTGCGTGGCCCAGCGGGTGTGCCCGATGCCGAGGTTGCCCCTGAACCTGGCCGGCACCACCTTGGCCAGGTCGGCGACCCGGCCCTTGACCTTGCGCACCTTCAGGCCCTTGTTGGACACCACGACCCCGGCCGAGTCATAGCCCCGGTATTCCAGCCGCTGCAGGCCCTCCAACAGGATGGGCGCGGCGTCCTTGGGGCCGACATACGCCACGATTCCGCACATAGAGGTCTCCTCTTATCCGTAGACAATCCTGCGTAGCTGCCTCAGCGACAGCTCGGGAGCCGCCACCCGGCGACTCCGTAACTCGCCGGCGATCCGGGGGAAGATCTCGTCGTTCGTGAAGCCCTTGGTCTTCAACTCCCCGTGACGGCGGCGGACGAACTCCTCGGTGGACTCCGAGAAGTAGGCCAGCACGTCGGCGACCACACGGGCGGCCTCTCCCGGGCCCAGCGGGCTCGTCCGGGTGAGGTGCGCGATGAGATCTTCGTACGGATGCCTCGGCGTGGACACAGACGAGGACATTACGACTCCGGAACGAGACACGCCAACATCCTGCCCGATATCGGGCAGGAAATGCTCCTAGAGGGTCTCGGAACGGCTCCAGCCCCGGCTGAAGCGCCGGAAGGCGACCACCCCGCCGCCCAGCCCGAGCCCCACGAGCACCGCCGCCGGACCCGCCGTGACCGTGGGCACCTCGCGGTCGATGACCGGGACGCCGAATTCGCCGCCGATCTGGCGGATCTCATGCGTATCATCCGACCCGTCTGACACATCCCTTTCTGGGAACAGTTACGGTGAGTAGTCGTATCGTGACGTTCTGGGGGAGATGGTCATGCAGATCTGGCTCGCCACCGTACTGGCCGCCGGTGTCCTCACCGCGTCCGCGCCCGTGCCCGCCGCAGGGGCCGAGGAGGTCCGGGGGCGGCAGGCCGACTTCGCGGCGGCGGCGCGGGAGTACGGGGTGCCGGTGAGCGTGCTGCTCGGGGTGGCGTACCTGGAGTCCCGGTGGGACGCGAACGGCGGGCGGCCCAGCACGGCCGGCGGGTACGGGCCGATGCACCTGGTGGACTCCTTCCCGGCCGGCGCGACAGGGGACGGAGTGACGGGGGGCGGGGTGACGGGGGACGGGGTGACGGGGGACGGGGTGACGGGGGGCGGGGCCACGGTGGCGAAGGCCTCGGTGTACGGCGACGCGGTGGCCGATCCGCGCGGGGACGACGCCCGCCCGATGGCCCGCGCCGTCGTCGAGAACCTCTCCCGCACGGCCCTGAGCGCGGCGCCGGCGCCGCCCCGGGCCACGCTGCCGGAGGCGGGGCGGCTGACCGGCCTGGCCTCCGCCCGGCTGCGGGAGGACCCGGCCGCCAACATCCGCGCCGGCGCCGCCCTGCTCGCCTCCTACCAGGAACGCCCCAGCTCCGACCCCGCCGACTGGCACGGGGCCGTGGCGCGGTACGCGGGGACGGACGACCCGGCGGCGTCACGGGCGTTCGCGGACGAGGTGTTCTCGGTGATGCGGGAGGGGGCGCAGCGGCGTACCGACGACGGGCACGAGGTGCGGCTCGACCCGATGCCGGGACTCTCCGTGCCGGGGGCCGCCGAGGACGGGACCATCGGGGAGATCTGGCCGGGCGAGGAGGCCGGGCCGGGCGAGCCGATCTGGGACTCCTGGAGCGCCGAGGAGACCGGGAGCGCTGACGAGACCGGGAGCACCGAGGAGACCGGGAGTGCCGGGCCGGCCTCGCGGGTGGGGCCGAAGGGGCAGGCGGGGACGGGGAAGGCGGAGTGCCCGGCCTCCCTGGCCTGCGAGTGGATGCCGGCCGCGTACAAGCGCTTCGGCAAGAAGAAGAACCGCGACTACGGCAACCACGACCGCCTGGCGCGCAAGCGCACCGTCGACTACATCGTGATCCACGACACCGAGGGCACCTACCAGGGCATCCCCTCCCTCATCCGGAACCCGAGGTACGTGAGCTGGCACTACACGATCCGCTCCCGTGACGGACATGTCGCCCAGCACGTGGCGACGAACGACATCGCCTGGCACGCGGGCAACTGGGACGTCAACACCCGCTCCATCGGCATCGAGCACGAGGGCTACCTGGCCAAGGGCGGCACCTGGTACACCGAGGCGATGTACCGGTCGTCGGCGAAGCTGGTGAAGTACCTGGCCGGGAAGTACGGCATCCCGCTGACCCGGGCGCGCATCCTCGGCCACGACAACGTCCCCGGCACCACCCCGCAGACGGTCGCCGGCATGCACGAGGACCCCGGGCCGTACTGGGACTGGGCGCACTACTTCGAGCTCATGGGCAAGCCCTTCAAGGCGGCCAAGGACGGCGACTCCGTCATCATCCGCCCGTCGTACGCCACCCACCGCCCGCGCTTCACCGGCTGCGTGACCACCAAGCCCGCCCAGGCCTGCCCTCCGCACGGGGCCTCCACGGTGTGGCTGCACAAGTCGCCCAGCCACACCGCGCCCCTGGTCGACGACGTGGGCAAGCATCCGGGCAAGCCGAGCACGTACAGCGTGTACGACCACAGCGCCCGCGCCTCGACCGGGCAGCGCTACGCGGTCGCGGCCAGGCAGGGGGACTGGACGGCCATCTGGTACCTGGGGCAGAAGGCCTGGTTCCACAACCCGGCCGGGAAACCGACCGCCATCCCGGCCAAGGGACCCATGGTGACGCCGCTGTCGGACGACGTGAAGGTGTACGGGCGGGCGTATCCGGAGAAGTCCGCCTACAAGAGCGCGGCCCGGCAGGCGCTGGTCCCGCTCAAGTACAAGATCGCGCCCGGCCAGACGTACACCGTGGGCGGCACGGTCAACGGCTCCTACTACGCCGCCAACGCATACTCCCCCTCCAAGCACGTCACCACCACGGGCAAGACGCGTTACCACCAGATCCAGCTCGGCCACCGGGTGATGTTCGTGAAGGCAGAGGACGTGCGCTTGATCGACTGAATTTCGGCGCACCGGCCGCACAGTGCGCACGGGCACTCTCCAGAGACGATATGGTTTTCCCGTGGCCCGGCGCAGCGCCGCCGGAGACGCACGCGGAAGTGGCTCAGTGGTAGAGCATCACCTTGCCAAGGTGAGGGTCGCGGGTTCGAATCCCGTCTTCCGCTCGGAGTGAAACTCCTGGTGGAGTGGCCGAGAGGCGAGGCAGCGGCCTGCAAAGCCGTCTACACGGGTTCAAATCCCGTCTCCACCTCGGCGTCCGGCGGACCCTCCGGGATCCGCTAAAGTAAGTGCAACGCCATGCGGAAGTGGCTCAGTGGTAGAGCATCACCTTGCCAAGGTGAGGGTCGCGGGTTCGAATCCCGTCTTCCGCTCTGAGTCATAACTCAACAAGGACGATTAGCTCAGCGGGAGAGCGCTTCCCTGACACGGAAGAGGTCACTGGTTCAATCCCAGTATCGTCCACCCACGCCATTCCGACTCAGGAATGGCATCAGCCCCAGCTCCCGGCAGCGTCCGAGGGTCTGGGGCTTCCTGTCGTTCCGGGTTGATCATGATTGTTGTCTCCACCGGCGCTGACGTTGTGCTGCCCCCATGACAGACACTTCTCCGGGCGAGGGGTTGACGTAGCTGCGACCTGGGCTGACGATCGCGGAGTCGAGCAAAGTGCGGCAAAGCTCCAGCGGAGGTAGCGATCATGAAGTTGACGTTCCTGGGCAAGGAGACGACCGGGGATCAGTCCCCCACCCTGTACGCCACCGACCGGGGCACCATCGTGGTGCAAGGATGGAAGATCACAGACCCCGAAGCCCTCGAAACCCTCAAGGACGTACCGGACCACGAGACGTTCCTGGAGGTTCCCAGGGAACTGATGCGGCACCTGCCCGAGGAGTGGTTCGACCATGGAGACGCAGCGCCTAACCCGTGACGACTTCCGGGCGCTGTGGCTCAGGCGTCGGCGGGCCTTCCATCTGGAGATGAGGGACTCCTACGGCGTCGAGGATGAAGAGGGACCGTTCCGCAGGTGGCTCCTGGGCGAAACGGACGACTACCAGTGGCACCAGTCCTGGTTGTCCTTCGCCCGGAGGTCCACCCGCCGGGGCACGGTCATCCAGCGGGCCCGGATCGTGACCGAGCCCTTGAGCGACTACATCAGATGGGCCATGACCATCGACCCTCAGAACATCGAGGCAGGCGAGGACATCCGCTATCTGCCCCGGCACCAGGCCGCCGACATCCACCTGCCCGAAGAGGACTACTGGCTGCTCGACGACGACGCCTTGGTCCTCAGCCTGTTCATGCCGGACGGCTCCTCAGGAGGCTTCGGCCTGGTCTCTGATCCCGGCCTGCTGCAGCAATGCCGCACCGTGCGAGACCAGGTGTGGGCGAGGGCCATCCCCTACGCTCAGTACGTCGCGTAGCCGCTCCAGTGTCCACGCCAGCACAGAAGGCACGCGAGGCACTCGGCGTGCGGCTGAGGGACATCCGCAGGGACGCCGGGCTGTCAGGCATCGAGTTGGCGACCTTGGCCGGTTGGCACTCATCCAAGGTCTCTCGCATCGAGTACGGCCGGCGCAACGCCTCCGAGGATGACCTACGGGTGTGGTGCCGGCACTGCCACGCCGCCGATCAGCTTGCCGATTTGGTGGCCACCCTCCGCTCCATCGAGACCATGTACGTGGAATGGCGCAGGCAACTCGGCGTCGGAACACGCAAGCGTCAGCGTGACCGGCTCACGATGGAAGCCGAGACCAGTTTGTTTCGTATGTTCGAGACGTTCTACATCCCCGGCCTCTTTCAGACTCCCGACTACGCCGCCTCCGTGATGACCAGCGTCGTGGAGCTGCTGCGCGTGCCCAACGACGTGGCACAAGGGGTCCAAGCTCGCATGGAGCGACGACACATCCTCTTTCGCAGGAAACACCGCTTTCACGCGGTGATCTGTGAGGTAGCGCTGAGTGCCGGCGTGGTCCCCCGCGAGGTGATGCCCGCCCAGCTTGACCAGCTTCTCCAGGACATGGATCTGCCCTCGGTCAGGCTGGGGATCATCCCCACCACAGCACCGCACAAGGCGCTGCCTCTGACGGGCTTCTGGATCTTGGACCGTCGAGTGGTTCAGATCGAGACTCTCGCGGCGAGCCTCTCTCTGAACCAATCCCATGAAGTGACTGTGTATGAGCGGGCCTTTGATCAGCTCGCAGCATCGGCGGTATATGGGGCCAAGGCCAAGGCCCTGATCGACAAGGCGCGGACGCTGATTGGCTAGTGCGGCAAAGAGCGGCAAACTCCTTGGAGGATTGATCGTTGACTTCTACCGTCGAGACATGGCGATCACACAACCGACACGATCAAGCGGCGTTCTGCTCTGCCGGCCCGTCATCGAGCTGAAGGCGACAGAGCAGAACGAGGCCCTTGATCGCGTGCTGGCGCATCTGACGGCCAGGGGCGTTCACGCGCAACTGATCAAGCAGCAGGTTCCCACCCGATGCGCGGTCCTGCTCCACGCCGGCGGTGAGCGTCTGTGGCATCCCCCGGAACTGACGGTCTACGCGGACGGCGGCTGGACGGTCGCCGTCGTGACCATCGGGGAGCGCTCCGGCAGTTACCTGGTCGAGCTGCCTCGTGTCGGCCCCGGCAACGAGCCGTGCGGCAAGCGGCTCGAGGTCGTGCCCGCGGACCGGCCCGGCAGGGTCGCCGTCCTGGTCGCGGACAACGCGGGGGTGGCCGCGTGAGCGCCCGGAAGGCGGTTGTGGCGCTTCCCCCGATCGTGTGGGTGGTCCGGTCCGCCGGCAAAACCGAGTACGGGATGCTGGGCAGCATCAAGGCATTCTCGATGCACAACCAGGGCGCTCGCTGGCGTCTCGACCCCCGCCTGCCCGACCACAAGGGCCTGCCCTGTCCATCCCGGGAGTTCCGGGAGGTAGCGGATGCGAAGGCGTGGGCGGAAGTGCTGCGCGAGGAATGGATGGACGCGCTGCGAACGGCCTACACAGGGCAGTTGCGCCGGGCGTCATAGACGCCCCGGCTGTGGAGACGGTCTGATCGCCACCCCCGCGGCCGGGTGCCGGAGAACTCGATCAGAACGGGCGGACGAGCGCCCGCGCATGGACTCCCGCCTGAGGATCGCGCATCCCGCGAATGTGATCCGGCCGCCCGCGGCCGTCGGGTCCGGCCCGCCCGGGCGTAGCGTTCAGGCCGTGGCCCCTCCGGGTGCCCGGTCGCCGGACGGCGGCACCGGCCGGGCGTAGCGTTCAGGCCGTGCCCCCTCCGGGCGCCCGGTCGCCGGACGCGGCCCGGGCGGGCGTGCGTAGCAGGGCCTTCAGGTGGGTGCGGCACTCGGGCCACTCCTCGGCGATGACCGAGAACATCGCCGAGTCGCGCAGGCGGCCGGACTCCCCCGGGGCCCAGGACTGCGACCAGTTGCGCAGCACGCCCTCGAAGCGCGCGCCCACCTTCTCCAGCGCGGCGCGCGAGCGGCGGTTGCGGGCGTCGGTCTTCAGGTCGACCCTGGCCACCTCCCAGGTCTCGAAGGCGTGGCGGAAGAGGAGATATTTCGCCTCGGTGTTCAGGCCGGTGCCCAGCGCCGAGCGGCCCAGCCAGGTGAAGCCGATCTCGACCGCGCACAGCCGGTCTCCCCCGGGCCACAGGCGCGGCTCCCAGTAGGCGGTGGCTCCGACCGCGCGGCCGGACGCCACGGACACCTGCGCGTACGGGGCCAACCTGCCGGCCGCCGCCCTGGCGAGCTGCGCGTCGATGTAGCCGCCGACCTCGGCGGCCGTCGGCACCCAGGTGAACGTGTACGCCTCCCGGCTCTCCTCGGCGGCCTCGGCCAGGTCGCGGGCGTGATGGTGGCCCAGAGGTTCGAGGCGCACGCGAGCGCCTTCGAGTACGGGGCCTTCGAGCCGGAAATCCATCGTCTCTCCAAGCGGCGCGGTCGGGCGGCGATCATCCTGGCCCAGGCCGGGGCGGAACGTCAACGAGTTTCGGGACGGGGAGGGTTTGCCGCGGCCAGGTCCGGAGCGACGGGAGGTTTGTGGGCTTGTGCGAAGTTTTGGAAACGATGTGTGCATGGACGGTTTCGCTCCGGGTAGCGCCGAGGCATTGACTCCTCGGAGGGGGAAACCGTGGACATCAACATCGGCCAGGGCATTGCCGATGCCTGGCGGATCATTGCGACATTCGTCCCGAGGCTGATCGGGTTCCTGGTGATCCTGGTCATCGGGTGGCTCGTGGCCAAGGCACTGGAGAAGATCGTCGACAAGGTGCTCGAACGGGTCGGCTTCGACCGCGCGGTCGAGCGCAGTGGCGTGCGGCGCTGGCTGGAACGGAGCAAGTACGACGCCAGCAGCCTGATCGCCAAGATCGTCTTCTATGCGATCCTGCTGATCACGCTGCAGATCGCCTTCAACGTCTTCGGCCCCAACCCGGTCTCTTCGCTGCTGGCCGGAGTGGTGAGCTGGCTGCCCAGGGCCCTGGTCGCCATCGTCATCATCGTGGTGGCCGGCGCGGTGGCCAAGGCCGTCAGGGACATCGTGGAAGGAGCGCTCGGCGGGCTGTCGTACGGGCGCTGGCTGGCGACCGCGGCGGCGGTGTTCATCTGGGCGCTGGGCATCATCGCCGCGCTGAACCAGATCGGCGTCGCCACGACCGTCACCACGCCGGTGCTGGTCACGGTGCTCGCCACCATCGGGGCGATCGCGGCCATCGGCTTCGGTGGCGGGCTCGTCCGGCCCATGCAGCAGCGCTGGGAGCGGTGGCTGAGCCGGATCGAGCACGACGCCCCGCAGGCCAGGGCGCACGCGGAGGCGTACCAGAGGGGGCGTGAGGACGCCCGGTCGATGACGGAGGAGACGGCGCCGATCAGGACCACGCCCGGCGGGTCGCACCGCTCGGACCTCCCTCCGGGCTGACCCGCCGCACGCCGGCCGCCCGGCACGGGACCCGCTCCCGCCCCGGGCGGCTCGCCGCGGGGTGAGGCCGCCAGCCGGGGACCCTCAGACGGGGACCGCCAGGCGGGGACCGCCAGGCAAGGACCGCCAGGCAAGGACCGTCAGGCTGGGACCGTCAAGCGGGGGTGCCGTCTTCCAGGAGGCCCAGCTCGCGCGTCAGCCAGCACACCGCCGTCAGCCGCAGCGACGGCGCGTCCGGCTCGCCGCTGAAGGACCAGCCGCGGTGCCGCAGCTCGTCGAGGAAGCCCAGCAGGTAGTCGCCCAGCGTCTCGCGGTCCAGCGGGATGGCGTCGCGCAGCACCGCCGCGTGCTGGTCGACCGCGGCCACCAGCCCGGGGTCGCCGTCCATCCGGGCGAGCTGGGCGTCGCCCAGTGCGTTCATCAGCCAGCGCAGGGGCGAAGCCGCCCATCCCTCCTCGAAGACCACCCCGCAACCTTAAGGCATCCTCCGAGGTCGGACGGCCCGCCAAGGTTCCGCCGGATGCGGGTCTGGCGGGCGCCCACGTCCCGCCCGATGCCGACTGCCGGGTCCCGACTGCCGGGTCCGACTGCCGAGTCCGACTGCCGGGTCCCGGCTGCCGGGTCAGTCGTCGTGGAAGGGCAGCCCGACGTAGTTCTCCGCCAGGGTCGTGGCCGCCGCCTCCGAGGAGGTCACGTAGTCGAGGTGCGACAGTTGCAGCCGCCGCGCGTACGCGTCGTCCTCGTCGAACGTGTGCAGCAGCGTCGTCATCCAGTACGAGAAGTGCTGCGCCCGCCACACCCGCTTCAGGCACGCCCGCGAGTACCCGTCGAGCAGCGCGGTCGAGCCGTCGGCGAAGTACGCCGCCAGCGCCTGGGTCAGCACGCGCACGTCGGCCACGGCCAGGTTGAGGCCCTTGGCGCCGGTGGGCGGCACGATGTGGGCGGCGTCGCCCGCCAGGTAGAGCCGGCCGTACTGCATCGGCTCGGCCACGAACGAGCGCATCGGCGTGACGCCCCGCTCCATGATCTCGCCGGTGGCCAGCCGGAAGCCGGGCACGGTCTCCAGCCGCCGCTTCAGCTCCGCCCAGACGCGCTCGTCCGGCCAGTCCTCCAGCCGGGCGTCGGCGGGAACTTGCAGGTAGAAGCGGCTGACCGTGGGCGAGCGCATGCTGTGCAGGGCGAAGCCGCGCTCGGTCCTGGCGTAGATCAGCTCCTCCGACGACGGGGCCACCCGGGCCAGGATGCCGAGCCAGGCGAAGGGATAGTCGCGCTCGAACACGCGCAGGACGCCCTCGGGCACCGCCGGCCGGGACACGCCGTGGAAGCCGTCGCAGCCGGCGATCACGTCGCAGTCGAGCCGCTCGCCGCCGAACGTCAGGTACGGCCGCCCGGAGTCCAGCGCGTGCAAGGCCACGTCCTCGACCTCGAACCGCAGGTCGCCGCCCGCCGCCAGCCTGGCCGCGATCAGGTCCTTGACCACCTCCTGCTGGCCGTAGACGGTGATGGAGCGGCCCGGCACGAGCTTGTCGAAGGCGATGCGGTGCCCCTCCCCGCCGTACCGCAGCTCGATGCCGTGGTGCGGCAGGCCCTCGCGCAGCAGGCGGTCGCCGACGCCCGCCGCCACGAGCGTGTCCACGGTGCCCTGCTCCAGCACCCCGGCCCGCACCCGGCGCTCGACGTAGTCGCGGCTGCGCCTCTCCAGCACCACCGAGGAGATGCCGCGCAGGTGCAGCAAGTGTGAAAGGAGCAGGCCGGCGGGCCCGGCTCCGATGATCCCGACCTGAGTTCGCATGGGGGAAGCATCCAGCCTGCGGCGGCTCCCGGCCGAGAGAACACTTCCACTCAGTGGAATATTGCTGCAGGATTGACGCATGTCAGGCGGAGCTCGCGAGCCGGGGCGCTCGGTGACGTCCAAGGTGCTGGCCGTCCTGGGCGCGTTCGACGCCGCGCATCCGCAGCTCACGCTGACCGAGCTGGCCGCGCGCAGCGGGCTGCCGCTGAGCACGACGCACCGGCTGGTCCGCGAGCTGGAGGAGTGGCAGGCGCTCGGCCGCGCGCCCGACGGGCGGCTGCGGGTGGGGCCGCGGCTGTGGGAGCTGGGCCACCTCGCGCCCAACCGGCTGCAGGAGCTGGCGCACCCGTGGCTGCAGGACCTCTTCGGCTCCACGGGCGAGAACGTGCACCTGGCGGTCAGGGACGGCCTGGAGGTGCTGTACGTGGACAAGGTCTACGGCAGGCGGGCCGTGCCCATCGTCTCCCGGATCGGCGGCCGGCTGCCGATGCACCCGACCGGGGTGGGCAAGGCGCTGCTGGCGTACGAGCCGGACTGGTTCGTCACGTCCTACCTGGCGCGCAAGCTCGAACGCCCCACCTCCCACACCATCACCGAGCCCGGCCGGCTGGCCAGGGAGCTGGCGGCGGTGCGGGCACAGGGATACGCGCTGACCTATGAGGAGATGACGCCCGGCTCCTGCTCGGCGGCGGCGCCGGTCCTGGTGGCCGGCCGGCCGGTGGCGGCGCTGGGGATCGTGCTCTCCTCGCGGCGCGCCCGCGAGCTGCCCCGCCTGGTGGAGCCGCTGCGCGCGGCCGCCGCCGGCATCGCCGGGGCGTACGGAAGCTGACCCCCGGCGCGGTCAGTCGCCCAGTTTCTGGATGCGGTCCTTGAACAGGGTCGTGGCGATGGCGGCCTTGTGCGGCTGGCCCTTGAGGAACGCCTGGGCGAAGCTCTTGGCCTGGTCGTAGGAGACCTTGCCGGGCATGGGCGGCTCGTTCGGGTTGACGTCCACGTCCACCAGCGCCGGGCCGTCGTGGGCCAGCGCCTGCCCGATCGCCGGGGCCACGTCGCCCGACTTGGTGACCTTGGCCCCGAAGCCGCCGCACGACCTGGCCCAGGCGGAGAAGTCGGCCTCGGGGGCGGCGTAGCGCACGCCGTGCTCGGGGTAGCCGAGCACCATCTGCTCCCACAGGATCTGGCCGAGCGAGTTGTTGTTGTTGATGACCACCTTGATCGGCAGCCGGTGCTGCACGGCGGTGAGGAACTCGGCCATCAGCATGGAGAAGCCGCCGTCGCCGACGTAGGCGATGACCTGGCGGCCGGGGAAGGCGTGCTGCATGGCGATCGCGTACGGCAGGCCCGGCGCCATCGTGGCCAGCGTGCCCGACAGGTAGAACTCGCGCCCGCCCCGGATCGTCCAGTGCCGCGCGGCCCAGGTGGCGATGGTGCCGCTGTCGCAGGTCAGGATGGCGTCGTCGGAGGCCAGGTCGTCGAGCACGGCCATGGCGTACTGCGGGGCGATGGGGTCGCGGCCCGGGTTCTCCAGCGCCTCCATGTCGGAGCGCCACTTCGCCATCATCTTCTGGTACTTCGCCAGGTGGGCGTTGCCGTCCCGGCGGCCGAGCAGCGGCAGCAGCGCCTGCAGCCCCTCCTTCGCGTCGCACACGACCGGCACGTCGGTCGCGATGCGCGCCCCCGCCCTGATCGGCTCCGCCTCGAACTGCACCACCCGCGTGTCGCGCACCTCGGGCAGGAACTTGGAGTAGGGGAAGTTCGTGCCGATCATGAACAGCACGTCCGCCTCCTCCATCAGCTCCTCGCTCGGGCGGGTGCCGAGCAGGCCGAGCCCGCCCGTCGTGTACGGCGAGTCGTCGGGGATGACCGCCTTGCCCGGCAGCGTCTTGACCACGGGCGCCCCGAGCGCCTCCGCCACCGCCAGCACCTCCTGCCCGGCGTGCAGCGCGCCCTGCCCGACCAGGATGGCGGGCCGCTCGGACCGGTTGAGCACCTCGGCCGCCCACTCGACGTCCTCCTGGCGCGGGAGGCCGGAGGGCCGCAGGTAGACGGGCGCGGTCTCGGGCGCGCGCACCGGGGCCACGCTCTTGTACGGGTCCGCCCCCGCCTCGGCCACCTGGATGTCGTTGGGCAGCGTGAGGTGGGAGACGCCGCGGCGGGCGTACGCGGTCCTGATCGCCAGGTCCACCAGCGAGGGCAGCTGCACCGGGTTGGTGATCATCATGTTGTACTCGGCCACGTCGGCGAAGAGCTTGTCCAGGTGCACCTCCTGCTGGTATCCGGTGCCCAGCACGGACGTCTCCTGCATGCCCGTGATGGCCAGCACGGGCACGTGGTCGAGCTTGGCGTCGTACAGGCCGTTGAGCAGGTGGATGCCGCCGGGGCCCGAGGTGGCCAGGCACACGCCGATGCGGCCGGTGGCCTTGGCGTAGCCGGTGGCCATGAAGGCCGCCGCCTCCTCGTGGTGGACGAGGACGAAGCGCACCCGGTCGCGGTGGCGCCGCAGGCCCTCCATGATGCCGTTGATGCCGTCGCCCGGCAGGCCGAAGACGGTGTCCACGCCCCATGCCGCGAGCCGTTCGATCAGGGATTCGGATGCGATTCGAGCCATGTGAGCCGCCCTACCCCGCACCGCCGCCCACAGACGCCGGGGCGAGATTCATTGACATTTCTCGAAATTGACGGGTAGGGGACCCGGCATGCGCATTCTGGTCACGGGAGCCACCGGCACGCTCGGCGGGGCGGTGATTCCCGCCCTGCTGAAGGCGGGGCACGAGGTGCGGGCGGTGAGCCGTACCAAGCGGGACGACCGCGGCAACGTCGAGTGGATGTGGGGCGACCTCATCTCCGGCAACGGCCTCAAGGAGGCCCTGTACGGCGTGGACGCCGTCGCGCACCTGGCCACCAGCGGCCGCAAGGGGCGCGGCGCGGTGGACGTGCCCGGCACCAGGACGCTGCTGATCCTCGCCCGCGCGGCCGGCGTGCCGCACGTGCTGTTCACCTCCATGGTGGGCGCCGACCGGGCCGCCCACGGCTACCTGCGCTACAAGCTGGAGGCCGAGCGGCTGGTCGCGGAGAGCGGCCTGGGCTGGACGATCCTGCGCTGCACCCCGTTCCACCAGTGGCTGCACCACAGGCTGGGCGACTTCTCCGCGCTGCCCGCGCTGCCCGTGGACCGCTCGGTGCCCTGGCAGCCGGTGCACACGGGCGAGGTCGCCACGCGCATCGCCGCGCTGCTGAGCGCCGGCCCCGCCGGCCGGGAGATCGAGTACGGCGGCCCCCAGGTCCTGAACACCGAGGAGCTGGTCAGGACCTGGCTGCGCGCCTCCGGCCTGCACCGCCCCTGCGTGCCCGTGCGCTATCCGGGCCGCCTGTACGCGGCCCAGCGCGCCGGCGACCTCACCACGGACGCCGCGCCCAAGGGCGAGATCACCTGGCACGACTATCTGCTGCCGCCGCCCACCCTGTCGGACGACTCCGACGACTTCGCCTCCGAGCACACCGCCTCGCCCACCAGCCCGGCCACGCAGCCGGAGCAGGACCCTGACCTGCGCGTATACGGGGGCGACGAAGGGTACGAACGCCCGACACGAAGCTAGCCGGACACCCCGTTCCATTACACGTTGCCGACTTGTTGGTCCCAGCCCGTTACTAGACAATGTGTTCGGTGACAAGAGGCATCCCGCTGACCAAGGACTTCGCCAACGGCGGGGTCTCCTTCTGGTACCGGCAGATCGGCCTGCCCGCCCGGCGGCCGGCCCTGCCCGGGCCGCGTGACTACGACGTCGCCATCGTGGGCGGCGGCTACACCGGCCTGTGGACCGCGTACTACCTGAAGCAGGCCGACCCGGGCCTGCGGATCGCGATCCTGGAGAAGGAGTTCGCCGGGTTCGGCGCGTCCGGGCGCAACGGCGGGTGGTTGTCGGCCGAGTTCGCCGGCTCGCGCAAGCGGCACGCGAAGGCGCGCGGGCGCCAGGCCATGATCGACCTGCAGCACGCCATGTTCCGCTCCGTGGACGAGGTCATCTCCGTCGCCGAGGCCGAGGGCATCGACGCCGACGTGCGCAAGAGCGGGCTGATCCACGTCGCCACCAACCCGGCCCAGCGCCGCCGCCTGCGCGCCCAGGTCGCCGGCCTGCGCGCGTGGGGCTACGGCGAGGACGACATGCGGCTTTTGGAACGTGACGAGCAGCACGAACGCGTCCGGGTGGCCGGCGCCCTGGAGGCGTCCTACTCCCCCCACTGCGCCCGCATCCAGCCCGCCAAGCTGGCCGTCGGCCTGGCCGGCGCCGTGGCCCGCCTGGGCGTGGACATCTTCGAGGACACCACGGTCACCGAGATCCTGCCCCGCCGCGGCGACGTGCGGGCGGCGGCGATCACCACGCGGGGGCTGGTCACGGCCGACTACGTCATCCGCGCCACCGAGGGCTTCACCGCCTCCCTGGCCGGCCAGCACCGGCAGTGGCTGCCGATGAACAGCTCGATGATCGTCACCGAGCCGCTGCCCGGCGACGTGTGGCGGCACATCGGCTGGCAGGGCGGCGAGCTGCTGGAGGACGAGGCACACGCCTACGTCTACGCCCAGCGCACCGCCGACGGCCGGATCGCGATCGGCGGGCGGGGCGTGCCGTACCGGTACGGGTCGCGCATCGACCGGCACGGCGCCACCCAGCGGCAGACGGTCGCGCTGCTGTGGCGGATGCTGGTCAAGCTGTTCCCGGCCGCCGCCGACGTGCGGGTGGCGCACGCCTGGTCCGGGGTGCTCGGCGTGCCCCGCGACTGGTGCTCGACGGTGCACCTCGACCACGCCAGCGGCCTCGGCTGGGCGGGCGGCTATGTCGGCAGCGGCGTCACCACGACCAACCTGGCCGGCCGCACCCTGCGCGACCTCGTGCTGCGCCGCGACACCCCGCTGACCCGGCTGCCGTGGGTGGGGCGGCAGGTGCGGCAGTGGGAGCCGGAGCCGTTGCGGTGGGTCGGGGTGCAGCTCATCTACGCCCTGTTCAGGGCCGCCGACCGGCACGAGAACGAACGCGGCACCACGACCTCCCCCTACGCCCACCTCGCCAACCTGATCTCCGGCCGCTGACCCGCCAGAGCCCGCCGCCCGCGCACAGGCTCGACCCCCGCACAGGCCCGACCCCCGAACACGGGCCCGACCCCCGCACACGGGCCCGACCCCCGCACACGGGACCCGCCGCCCGCGCACAGGCCCGACGCCCGCCACCGCCCGGGCCGCCCGGGCGGTGGCCCGGCCGCGGGACGCGGTGGCCCGGCCGCGGGACGCGGTGGCCCGGCAGCGGGACGCGGTGGCCCGATCCTGGCCGGGCGGTGGGTCAGGAGTGGTCGCCGGCGCGGCCCCAGGGGTCGTAGTCGACCTCCAGGGGCTCCTGCGGCGGGCGCTCCTCCTCGGGCACGTGCTGGAGGTTGACCCGGACGCGATACCACACGCTGCTGCGCCCCCGCATCCCGTCCACCAGCACGTCGGCGGGCTCCAGCCGGGCCGCGGCCTCCGGGTGGCGGCCCTTCCACCGCTCGAACCCCGCCATCGCCTCGTCCTTGTGCTCGGCCCTGGCGATCTCGATCACCGGCATCGTCTGCTGCCTGCGGCCGCTGCCCTTGGGCGGCTTCGGCGCGGGCCCCAGCTCCTCGGCCAGCTCCAGCAGCCCGTCGAGCGAGCCGGGGTGCAGGTCCATGTCCTCCCACGGGTCGCCGCGCTCGGCCAGCCGCGCCGGCACGGTGTCGATCGTGAACGCCCCCGGATCGCAGTCCGGCACCTCGTCCCAGGTCAGCGGGGTGGACACGCGGGCGTCGGGCACGGCCCTGACCGAGTAGGCGGAGGCCACGGTGCGGTCGTAGGCGTTCTGGTTGAAGTCCACGAACACGCCGTGCCGCTCCTCCTTCCACCACCGGCTGGTGGCCAGATCGGGCGCGCGCCGCTCCACCTCGCGCGCCACCGTCTCGGCCGCCTTGCGGACCTTCGCGAACGGCCAGCGCCGCTCGATGCGGGCGTAGACGTGGAAGCCGCGCGAGCCGGACGTCTTGGGCCAGGCGACCAGCCCGTGGTGGGCCAGCACCTCGCGCGCCACCTGCGCCGTGCGCAGCACGTCGGCCCACGCGACGCCGGGCACCGGATCGAGGTCGATGCGCAGCTCGTCGGGCCTGGACAGGTCGTCGGAGCGCACCGGGTGCGGGTTGAGATCGACGCAGCCCAGGTTGACCACCCACAACACCTGCGCCAGGTCGGTGCAGACCACCTCTTCCGCGCTCAGCCCCGACCGGTATTTCAGCTCGGCCACCTCGATCCAGTCGGGCCGCTTGGCCGGGGCCCGCTTCTGGAAGAACGCCTCCTGCTCGATGCCGTGCACGAACCGCTTGAGCACCATCGGCCGCCCGTGCACGCCGCGCAGCGCCGCCTCGCCGACGGCCCGGTAGAACCGGAGCAGGTCGAGCTTGGTGTGCCCGGACCGTGGGAAGACCACCTTGTCGGGGCTGGTGATGCGGACCTCACGCCCGGCGACCTCGATGATGTCAGGCATGTAGGTCACGATACGCGGGCCGACCGACAACCTCCGGCAACCGCGTCCGGCCCCTGGAACGCGCCCGCCGGCCAGGACCCGGCCCGGACGGCGGGCCCCTGCCGGCGAGCCCCGGAAGCCGCCCACGCCCGCCGCGAACCCGGACCCTTCTCCTCCCTACGAGCCCCGGAAGCCCCCACGCCCGTCGCGAACCCGGACCCGTCTCCCCCTTACGGGTCCCGGAAGGAGCCGTGGCGGCCAGCGCCGGCGGCGAACCTGGCGGCGCCCTCCGAGGCGTCGGGCAGCGACACCAGCCCGTGCCGCAGCTCGTTCCGCATGGCCGCGGCCTCCTCCAGCCCGTCCTGCTCCAGCGCCGACATCCGGTCGCCGCGCAGGCACGCCTGCGGGAACCGGGCGATCTCCCCGGCCAGCGACTCGGCGTGCCGCCGCGCGGCGCCGGTGGGCACGAGCCGGTTGACCAGCCCCCACGCGTACGCCTCCGGCGCCTCGACGGGCCGCCCGGTGAGGATCATGTCCATGGCCCTGGAGGAGCCGATGAGCCGCGGCAGCCGTACGGTGCCGCCGTCGATGAGCGGCACGCCCCACCGCCGGCAGAACACCCCGAACACCGCGTCCTCCTCGGCCACCCGCAGGTCGCACCAGAGCGCCAGCTCCAGCCCGCCGGCCACGGCGTGCCCGGCGACGGCGGCGACGACCGGCTTGGTCAGGCGCAGCCGGCTCGGCCCCATCGGCCCGTCGCCCTCCTCGCCGACGTGGTTGTCGAGCGCCTTGAGATCGGCGCCGGCGCAGAACGTGCCGCCCTCGCCCCACAACACGGCGACGGCCGCGTCGGACGCCTCGAAGCCGAGGAACGCCTCGGCCAGCGCGTCGGCGGTCTTGCGATCGACGGCGTTGCGCGCCTCCGGCCGGCTGATCACCACGGTGACGACCGGCCCCTGGCGCTCCACGCGTACGGTCATGCGACCCTCCTCGGGGAAACGTGCGGGTTCACCTCGGGGAACGTGCTGAGCGTACGTCGATGCCCGGACCGGGGCCAGCGACCGGCGATGTGAATTATGCGCTACCAGATAAGGCAGGATTCGTTGCGGACTCAGCCATGGCTGCGTAGTAGCCACCGAAAGACCAGGCACCCAGCCCTGACATGCTCACGTCAGCTGACTACGTCGATCTATCGGCTCACAAGCAGGCCGGCCTCGTGCAGGCGGGTGAAGGCACCTCCGATGTCGCCAGGGGTGAAGATCCGCTGCTTCCGGGGGCTCCACGCGGCCATCTCCCTCACCAGGGCGCCAGGATCAGTGGCCTCCGCCGACTTCATGGCCAGAAACTGAACGCTGGCAAGCAGCTCCATGCCCTCGGGATACTCATATCCCACGACGGCACGACGGACCACTTCCCACGCCTGCTGGAATGCGACATCGTCGGCAACTGCCGACTCCGCGGCAGCGGCTGCCTCTGGCTGAATCTCCATGACGGCTCTGGCGCCCAACGTGCCATCCCCGTACCCGAGGAGATAGTGGCCTTCCATCGCCGCCAGCTCTCGGTTGAGCCCAGGAGAGAATGGGCCGTAGAGATGCGGTGTGAAGCGCAACCCCAGATCCAGCCCCGCACACTGCACAAGGTAGGGAACCTTGTGCGCCTCCAGCAGGGACAGGCGGGGCATCATGGACACACCCGACTCGAAGGCGAGAGTCACGTATCTGGACAAGGCTGAGATCAACCGACTTCGATCCAGCGTGAGCGGAGGCCGCTCCACCCCCGTCACCATGTCCTGGGGATGCGGTGTTCCTGGAACGTAGACGCGGACGTCCAGGTCGAGACCACCGAGCTTCTCGAAGATCAGCGGCCGCACGACGGACCATTGCAACCCGCCGTTCCCACAACCGAGGGGAGGCACGGCAACGGCCTGGATCTTGAGATCAACCAGAAGGGCCGCCAGGTCGTCAAGCCCGGCGACGATGTCATCGAGGCGGGAGCGCTGCCGCCAATGACGTTTCGTCGGAAAGTTGAGCACCCAGCGATCAGTGCCCTCGATCCGCACCGGAAAGATCCTTCCGGGTCGTAGTTCGCCACGGGCGCAAGCTTCGGCGTAGGCGGTGAAGACATCCGGAAACGCCCTCTTGAACTGAAGCGCGATGCCCTTGCCCATGACACCGACCAGGTTGACCGTGTTGACAAGTGCCTGAGCGTCATCCCGCAACAAGTTGCCGCTGACTTCCGTGATCAATTCACTTCACCCCCTTGGCCTTCATTATTGCCCATCGAACACAGTTTCCAAAGTCACGAGAAGTACCAGTGCGCCCGCGCCGCCACGACGGGACGTTCCCGAGCAGCGACGATCTTGCGCACGGTATCGGCCAAGGACTCATTCTGTGTGTACACGTGGGAAAAGACGGCCCACGGCACATGCTCATGGACCAGCAGCTCAGCCATCCGACGTTGCATCCGGGACCCGTCCTCGTCCGTGTTGGCCCAGTATTCCGCCCGCATGAGCGCCCAATCTATATGGGCGAGCAGTTCATCCCGCTCGGTGGCGAATCGAGCCGTTGCCAGGGCCGCATTTCGATCACTCGCCACCCAGGGCAAGTTCAGAGCCACGATGGCGGAGAGTCTGGTCACAAGGTAGACCAAGGGTGTTTGTCCCGCTCCGTAGCCGCGCACCCCACCGCTGTTGATCCTGAACAGCATGGGAGAGCGCGGGGCGAAGTAGAAGGGCACGTAGTCAGCGACCACGCCCATCGGTCCCCTGGGAACCGGTCGTGCCCGCCGGAGTTCCTTGATCCCCGGCTCGGCGCACTCTACGGACAGTGGTGGCCGGCGAGTGTCGGCCACCAGCCCAGTCTGGACAACACTCGCCAGATTGTCCACGTGAGTGAAATGCAGCAACCACGGATCGTGCGTGTCCATCATCGAGCAGGAGCATAGCCGTGCCGATAACCCCTACTGGTCGCCTTCTCCGGTTCTGGCGATCTCGCTGCGCCCGAGTTCGTCTTCACCGCCACCACCGAGGTACCCGGCAACGCGCCGATCCGGTCACCGCCGATAGCACAATCGCCGACGCGTCGGTCACCTGAGGTCAGAGCGTGGCCGCTCCCGCGAGGAGAGTGTCGAGGGGGTCCTCGGAGGGGCGGTCGATGCCGCGCAGGGGGCCCGGGTCGGTGAGGTGGGAGTCGGCGTAGAGGCGGGCCACGAGTGCCTTGCGGTCGTCGTCGAGACCCCAGGTGGCCTGGTCCTCCAGCAGCGCGGCGGCGTAGACGTCGGCCATGAACTGCGCCAGCGGGTACAGCCGCGCCTCGGCCGTCGCCGGCGCCAGCCCCGACCACGCCTCGACGGCCTTGGCGAGGTCGTCGACGCGGGCGCGCACCAGGCCGGAGGTGGCCAGCGCGCGCAGGTGGTCGAGGAAGGGCAGGTGGGCGCGTTCCTTGAGGATGGCGCGCCGCACGTCGAGGCAGAGGATGTTGTCGCCGCCCTCCCAGATCGGGTTGACCTGGGCGTCGCGCAGCAGCCTGGCCACCGGCCACTGCTCGATGTAGCCGTTGCCGCCGTGCACCTCGATCGCGTCGCTGGCGGCGGTCAGGCCGAGGCGGGCGGCGCGCAGCTTGATCAGGGCGGGCGTGAGGCGCAGCCGGGGCCCGAGGTGCCCGTCGAAGACCATCGCCTGCGCGGCCTCGACCTCGACGATCAGCTCGGCGAGCTTGCGGCGCATCAGCGGCTGCTCGACGAGCGGCCGGCCGAACGCCTCGCGGGCGCGGGCGTAGCAGATCGACTCGGTCAGCGCCCGCCTGGCCACGCCGAGGCCCATCATGGCCACGCCGAGCCGGGAGGCGTTGGTGAGCTTCATCATGGTGCCGAGCCCCGAGCCGGAGCCCTCCCCCGCCAGCAGGAACGCCTCGGCGCCGGTCAGCTCGACCTCGGCCGAGGCGACGGACCTGGTGCCGAGTTTGTCCTTGAGGCGGCGGATGCGCACGCCGTTGCGGCTGCCGTCACGCCGCTCCCACAGCACCAGGAACGGCGCCACCGCCCCGCCCGGCATCCTGGCCAGCACGACGAAGGCCGAGCCGTTGGCGTTGGAGGCGAACCACTTGACGCCGGTCAGCAGCCACGCGTCGCCGGCCGGGGCCGCCTCGGTCTCCAGCGCGGCCAGGTCGGAGCCGCCGCTGCGTTCGGTGAACAGCTGCGCGGCCTCGCCCGAGTAGAAGCCGTCGGCGAAGATCTCGCGCACCCGGTCGCGCACGTCCGCGGGCGCGTGCTTCTCGGCGAGCGAGACCACCATGCCACCGCCCGTGCCGAGCGCGCAGCCCATCCCGATGTCGGCCTGGTCGAGCAGGTACGTCCACGCGGCGCCCAGCGCGGCCGGGTCCGCCCCGTTCGCGCGGGCCTGGCCGGCGAAGGACGGCGAGGTGAAGTTGTCGGCCATCAGCGCCCGCCGGGCGGCGTGGAACGACGGCGGCATGACGACCGCGCTGACGTCTCTGCCCCACTTGTCGTACTTCTCCAGCCGCGGCGGGTTGCGGTCGGTCTCCTCGGCGCATTCGGCGACGAGGCCGCCCATCAGCGCGCCGAGCCGGTCGAGGTGCGGCTCCGCCCAGGCGAAGCCGTCGCCCAGGTGCCGCCGCATGAGCAGGCGGAGCGTGGGGTCGCAGCGCCACCAGTTGCGTCCGGCCGCGCCCTGGTAGCGCTCGGTGGCGTAACGGTCACCGCGGTCCCCGCGGTCGAACGGTTCGATGAGGTACCGGCCCATACCCGCGAGTGTTACATATACTCGACACGCGATGGAAGAGCGTAACAACACGTTGAGCGCGCGGTCGGCCGTGCTGAGCGCGCTGCTGGGCAGCCACCCGCCCCGCCTGTCCGCCCGCCACCTGGTGCGCATCGGCGCGTTGTTCGGCATCGCCGAGGGCACGGTCAGGGTGGCGCTGTCGCGGATGGTCGCGGCCGGCGACCTGCTGCAGGCCGGCGGCCACTACACGCTGTCGGAGCGGCTCGTCGCGCGCCAGGCCAGGCAGGACGAGAGCCGCGACCCGCACACCCGGCCGTGGGACGGCACCTGGGAGGTGGCGGTGGTCACCGCCGAGCGGCGCGCCCCCGCAGACCGGGCCGCCCTCCGGCACACGATGGGCACGCTGCGCCTGGCCGAGCTGCGCGAGGGCACCTGGCTGCGGCCGGCGAACCTGGTGCGCGACTGGCCCGAGATCGTCACCGCGCAGTGCACGCTGATCGACGGCCGCCCGCACGACGACCCCACTCCCCTGCTGTGGGACCTGGACGGCTGGGCGGCCGAGGCGCGGCGGCTGGAGCGGGCCCTGGACCGGGCGGAGGGGCTGGCCGAGGGCTTCCTCGTCTCGGCCGCCGTGCTGCGCCACCTCCTGGCCGATCCGCTGCTGCCCGGCGAGCTGCTGCCCGGCGACTGGCCGGGCCGCGAGCTGCGCGAGCGCTACGACGACTTCGACCGCCGCTACCGAGAGGTGCTGCAGGAGCATCTCAGAGGCTGACGCCTCCCGCCGTGCCGCAGGAGCACCTCAGAGGCCACCACCCCCGCCGCGGAGCCCGCGCGTCCTCAGAGGCTGACGCCGAAGACCGTGCGCTTGCCGGGGTACTCGCTGACGCTCCACAGTTTGCCGTCCTGCACGGTCAGGTCCTCGGGCCCGATCGGGAAGGGCCGGGGGGCGGGCTTGCCGTCCGCGTACACCAGCAGCTTGCCGTTGTTGGTGGAGCCGGCCGACTGGCTCAGGTACCACCGCCCGTCGTACGACATCGCGCCCTGGATCTTGGGGTGCCCCATGATGAAGGCGTCATCGGGCGCCCCGCCCTCCATGTCGAGCTTCCACCGCCCGACCCAGGCGTCGGGCTCGCGGTCGGTGTACTCGCCGGTGATGAGCTTCGGCGTGTCGCCGCTGCGGTCGACGGAGACGAAGGAGAAGTGCCGCCCCTCCCGCTCCACCTGCCAGAAGTCGGTCTGGGGGATGATGTAGCGGTAGCCGAAGGCGTGCAGCCTGCCGCCGTGCCGCCCGACGCGCCCGCCCTCGCCCAGGTCCCTCTGGGTGGTGCGCAGGTCGAGCAGGTTGTTGAGGTCGAAGACGCGCAGCCCCCGCTTGGTGTCGGCGACGTAGAGCAGGTCGCCGAAGCAGGCGATGCCGCCCGCGTGGATGTCGATCGGCCCGAACGAGCCGTCCGGCTTGGCCAGGACCAGCAGCGCGTGCTGATATCTCAGGGACTTGGGGCTCAGGAACGACACCCTGATGCCCCGCTCGCCCCCCTGGGGCTTGTAGTACCAGCTCACGATGAACGCCGGCACGCCGATGGCCCCGGAGTCCTCGCTGCCGGTCAGGCCCTGTGGATACCAGTCGGTGGTCTCCTGGTCCTTGTCGTCGAAGGCGTACCACTGGACCGGCTTCGGGCGCATGGAGCCCATCGCCGCGCCCGCCCCCTTGTTCTTGCCGGTCCGGTTGGCCTGCGCCAGCAGCGCCTCGACGGACGTGCTCCCGACCTCTTCCGCCAGCTTGGCCGCCCCTTCCGCCAGGTCGCCCGTCGCCCGATTAAGGACAAAGGCCGCCGTATCGGTCGGAACCATCCCCGTTTCCGCCATGTCTTCCTCACCTTTTCCGTCTCTTGACCAGTTTGACGGAACAGGGCGGAGCCTGGTTGGCCTTTCATTTCCACAAATACACGGGCGTACCGGAGAGCGCCAGCTCGCGGTAGCGCCGGACCAGCCGCCGCCGGTCGCCGCCGAAGCGCGCCAGCGCCTCGCGCTGCCAGGCCGAGCCGGTGCGCCGCAGCCGGGTGCGCTGCGCGATGACCTCCAGCGAGCGGTCGGCGTCGTGCGGCGTGACCCCCGCCTTGAGCAGCCCTTCCCGCGCCAGGGGCAGCAGGGACAGCACCAGCTCGGCGGCCTCGTGCTCGCCGTCCATGCCCGGCCAGGAGAGCTTGGCGTCCAGCCCGTGCATGGCCGCGCGGTAGAAGTTCTGGTACGCCGTCGCGAACCGGTAGCCCGTCAGGTCCCGCTCGGCCTGCGACAACGTGAGCCCGAGCAGGAAGGCCGTGTTCGCCGCCATGTCCGCGCACGAGGGCCCGGCGGGCAGCGCGCGCAGCTCGATGCGCAGGTGGCCGCCGTCGGCGGGGTCGTAGACGGGGCGGTTCCACTGCCAGATCGTGCCCTGGTGCAGCCGCAGCTCGGGCACCTCGTGCCGGGCGGCGCCCTCGGTGAGGTCGGGCACGATGGGGTCGTAGTCGCGGACGTACCGTTCGAACAGCTCGTGCGCCCCCTCCCGCACCCAGTCGGAGCCGAACGTCACCCGCCCGTCCCTGCGCTCGCGCCGCTGCACGTCGCGGTCGTCGGCGGCCTCCTCCATCAGCGCGATGCGCGTCTCCTCCCACAACTCGCGCCCCAGGAAGAACGGCGAGTTGCCGCACGCCGCCAGCACCGGCCCGATGGCGAGCTGCGCGGCGTTGAACAGCCGGGCGAAGCGCTCGGGCGGGGTGCGGATGTGCACCTGCCAGGAGGTGTTGGCGCTTTCGAGGATCACGTCCTCCACCGACAGCTCCAGGTCGTCGATCTTGACCAGGAACGGTTCCAGCCGCAGCCGCCTGATGCCCCTGCTCATGGCCCGGTAGCGGTTCTGGTCGCTCATCGCGCCCCGTGTGAAGTCCTCGGTGTCGAGCGTGGGCAGGATGCCGATGGGCAGCGCGCCCCCGCCCTCGACCGCGCCGTCCACCTTGGTCATCGTCTCCTGCACCTCGGCGGCCATGGCCGCGAAGGGGCTGCCCGCCAGGGGCAGCGGGGTCAGGTTCACCTCTATGTTGTACCGGCCCAGCTCCAGCACCACGCGGGGGTCGTCCAGCGACTCCCGCACCTCGCTGTTGCGCGGCAGCGGCCGGCCGTCCTCGTCGATCAGGAACAGCTCCAGCTCGGCCCCGATCGTGACCGGACCCTGGCCGAAGCCGGGGGTGTCGAGCAGCTCCCGCAGCACGCCCAGCTGCTCCTGGATGCGCTCCCCGAAGCGGGCGTACTCCGCCTCAGTAAATCGCTCTTTATCCAGATCTCTTCCCATCACCACCATCTGTCCCGTTTTCCAAGATTTGAACGCGTCACCGGCGAACGGGCCGCCACCCTGCCCGGGGGCGCCCTCCCGGCGGGCCTTGCGCGAGCTGCGGCAATTGACCCTAAGCTCATGAGATGCGCGCGGTTGCCTTTGACATCTTCGGCGGTGAGCTCGACGTACGCGAGCTGCCCGACCCTGCCCCCGCCCCGCACGGGGCGGTGATCCGCGTCGAGGCGACCGGCCTGTGCCGCTCCGACTGGCACGGCTGGCAGGGGCACGACCCCGACATCAAGGTCCTGCCCCACGTGCCCGGCCACGAGCTGGCGGGCATGGTCGAGGCGGTCGGCTCCGACGTGCGCGGCTGGCGGCCGGGGGCGCGGGTGACCGTCCCGTTCATCTGCGCCTGCGGCGGCTGCGCCGCCTGCGCCACCGGCGACCAGCAGGTCTGCGAGCGGCAGACGCAGCCGGGCTTCACCCACTGGGGCTCCTTCGCCGAGTACGTCGCCATCGACCACGCCGACGTGAACCTGATCTCCGTCCCGGAGGACATGGCCTACGTCACCGCCGCCGGGCTCGGCTGCCGCTTCGCCACCGCCTTCCGCGCCGTGGCCCAGGTCGGCGAGGTACGCCCCGGCGAGTGGGTGGCCGTGCACGGCTGCGGCGGCGTGGGCCTGTCGGCCGTGATGATCGCGACGGCGGCCGGGGCCAGGGTGGTGGCCGTCGACATCAGCGGCGACGCGCTGCACCTGGCGGAGCTGGCCGGGGCCACGCACTTCGTCAACGGCTCGGCCGGCGACGCCGCGGCCCAGGTGCGGGAGCTGACCAGGGGCGGCGCGCACGTCTCCATCGACGCGCTGGGCAGCCCGCAGACCTGCGCCGCCTCGGTGGAGAGCCTGCGCCGCCGGGGCCGGCACGTCCAGGTCGGGCTGCTGCCGGGCGGGCCGACGCCGGTGCCGATGGACCGGGTGATCGGCCACGAGCTGCGGCTGCTGGGCAGCCACGGCATGGCCGCGCACGCCTACCCGCCGATGCTGGAGCTGATCAGGGCCGGGGTCCTGCATCCCGACCAGCTCGTCACCCGCACGATCGGGCTCGCCGACGCCGGCAAGGCGCTGGCCGCGATCGGCTCGGTGCCGGGCGTCACGATGATCACTCCTCGAGTTGCACCCTGAGCGTCCTGAGCACCATCGCCATCGTGCCGTAGTGGGCGACGAGCATGACCAGCTCGATCCGGCCCGCCACGTCATAGCGGTCGCACAGCGCCGCCCACGTCGCGTCCGTCAGGTCGCCGCCGTAATAGAGGTCGTCGGCGACCTGGAGGACGAGCTGGTCCTCGACCGACCACAGGGCGTCGGGCCGGCGCACCAGCTCGATCTCCTGCTCGGTCAGACCGGCCTCGCGCGCCCGGCGGGCGTGGCGGGCCCAGGCGTAGGCGCTGTCGCAGTGGTGGGCGGTGCGCAGGATGGCCAGCTCCCGGTCGCGGGCGGGCAGCGTGCCGTCCAGCAGCGCGCCGGTGTAGTGCCGCCACGCGGGGTAGATGCCTGGGTGGCGGGCCAGGGTGGTGCACACGTTGTACGGATGGGCCGCCGTGAAGTCGTCCCATTCTTCAGGAGGAAGGGGTCGTACCCGGGGTCTCATGGTCGCCAGCAGCTCCCCATCGGTCGATTAGGGCTTGACGCCTAAATACAGGTCCTTTTCATGATTGGGTCAATACGGCAGGATTAAGGGGCCCGCAAACGTTGCAAGCCAGGCCGACCGCAAGGACGCACGGTGATTCGAACGTTGCTCGCTGAGGACATGAACCTGGTACGAGGGGCGCTCGTGGCCCTGCTGGCCTATGAGGAGGACATCGAGGTCGTGGCCGAGGTCGAAAGGGGCGACCGTATTCTGGCCGCGGCGAACGCCTGCCGCCCCGACGTCGCGGTGATCGACATCGCGCTCCCCGGAAAAGACGGGCTGGAGGCCGCCGGCGAGCTGCACGAGAAGATGCCCGAATGCGGGGTGCTCATCCTGACCGGCGTGGGCACTCCTGGGCTGCTGAAAAAGGCGCTCGACGTGCACGTGCGCGGGTTCATGGCCAAGGACGCGCCGCCGGGGCGGCTGGCCGACGGCATCCGCAGGGTGGCCGAGGGCGAGCGGGTCATCGACTCCGAGCTGGCGATCGCGGCGATGCGCCCGGCGGAGGCGCCGCTGACGCCGCGCGAGCTGGACGTGATCGGGGCCGCGGCGGACGGGGCGTCGATCGGGGAGATCGCGGCCTCGTTATACCTGGCCGAGGGGACGGTCCGTAACTACCTGTCCAGAACCTCGGCCAAGCTGGGCGCGCGCAGCAGGATCGACGCCATCCGCATCGCCCGGGAGTCGGGCTGGATCTGACCCGCGGGGCCCGCGACCCGGGCCGCTTCCGGTCCCCGGTCCCGCGCGCGGGACCGGGGACCGGGCGAGCCGGATCAGCCCGCATCGGGCGGGCGGGGTCGGGCCGGGGCCTCGGGCGGGCAAGATCGGGTCGCGGTCTCGGGCGGGCGGGATCGGGTCGTGTGGGCGGACAGGAAGGCCAGCACGTCGGCGGCCAGGCCGACCGAGCGGCTGACCGCGCGGGCCCCGTGGCCCACGTCCGGCTCGTGCCGCAGCAGGATCGGCCGGTCCCCGCCGGTCGCCCACTGCAGCGCGGCACACATCTTGCGGGCGTGCATCGGGTCCACCCGCGTGTCGGCCGCCGAGACCGTGAACAGCGTCGCCGGGTAGTCGGTGCCCTTGCGCACGTGGTGGTAGGGCGAGTAGTCCAGCAGCCAGGCCAGGGCCTGCGGGTCCTCGGGGTCGCCGTACTCGCCGGTCCAGGAGGGGCCCAGGCCGCTGAGGTGGTAGCGGGCCATGTCGAGCAGCCCGGCCGAGCACACCACGGCGGCGAACAGGTCGGGCCGCTGGGTCAGCGCGGCGCCGACGAGCAGGCCGCCGTTCGACTCGCCCCAGACGCCGAGTTGTGACGGCGTGGTCCAGCCGTCGGCGATGAGCTTCTCGGCGGCGGCCACGAAGTCGTCGAAGACGTTCTGCTTGCGCTCCAGCATGCCGTCCCGGTGCCACGCCTCGCCCTCCTCGCCGCCCCCGCGCAGGTTGGCGATGGCCAGCACGCCGC
Source organism: Nonomuraea candida (assembly GCF_000725485.1). Classification (GTDB taxonomy): domain Bacteria; phylum Actinomycetota; class Actinomycetes; order Streptosporangiales; family Streptosporangiaceae; genus Nonomuraea; species Nonomuraea candida. The sequence goes on from NZ_JOAG01000057.1 coordinate 38,241, forward strand.
CCGCCTCGACCCAGGCCAGCGAGTCGGCGGCGTAGCCGGGCATGAGGGGGATGCCGAAGCCGCCGTAGCCGCTGAGGATCGTCGGGCGCGGGCCGCCGTCGGACGGCTGCGCGACCACGACCATGCGGATGGGGGTGCCGTCGGCGGAGGCGTACTCGATGTGGTGGCTGCGCACGTCGGGCAGGGTGACCCGGCCGGGTGCGGCGGACCAGCGCGTGGTGGCGTCGGTGCGGGCGTCGTACCGCCAGATCTCGGGCGGGGTGACGGCGTCGGTGTAGGTGAACCACGCCTCGGGGCCGCCCTCGGGGCGCGAGGTGAGCGAGGCGATCGTGCCGCTGCCGGGCAGCGGCACCGTGCCCAGCCGCTCGCCGGTGCGGGCGTGGTGGATGACGATCTCGCCGACCGCGTGGCGGGTCCTGGACACCAGCAGCCTGTCCCCGTCGAGCAGCGTGAACGCCCCCAGCACCGCCTCCTTGTCCTCCGGGATCAGCTCCCGCCACGCGGTGGGCGTCTCCGGGTCGGCCACGCAGAGCCGGCGGCGCGGGGCGTCGCGGTCGGTGAGCAGGTACAGGCGGCCGTCACAGGCCACCGCGCCGGCCGTGCGGGCGTGCGAGCCCTCCTGCACGGGCCGGGGCCGCGGGTCGGCCGGGTCGCGGCGAGCCAGGTCGGCCAGCCAGAGCGAGCTGCCCGACGCGGTGCCGGACGAGATCGTCAGCCAGCGGCCGTCGGGGCTGATCTGCACGCCGTAGGAGATGCGGCCCCCCACGAACACGGGCACGTCGGCGTCGTGCGAGCCGATCCGGTGCAGGAACACGCCCTGCTGGAAGCGCACGTAGTAGAACGCCTCGCCGCCGGGCAGCCAGGCGACCGCCGAGTAGCGGCAGCCGCCGATCGGCCCGTCCACCAGCGAGCCGGTGGCCACGTCGAGGACGTACAGGTCCGCCTTCTCGTCGCCGCTGCGCGAGATCTGGTACGCCAGCCGCCGTCCTTCCAGGTCGGGCTGCCAGTCGTCGAGCGTGGTCAGCCCGGTGGGGTCGAGCTCCATGGGGTCCAGCACGACGCGGTCGTCGCAGCAGAGCACCGGGTGTTCCTGGGAGGTGGACTGGCGCAGGTGGAAGCGCCGGCCGCCGCGCCAGGCGGGCGGGGTCACCAGGCCGGTCTCCCGCAGCTCGGTCAGCCGGGCCAGGAACGAGGCGCGCCGGGGCAGCCGGGCCGCGCTGTCGCGCCACAACCGGTCCTGGGCCTTCAGCCAGTCCTGGGTGCGGGGGTCGCTGGGGTCCTCCAGCCAGCGGTACGGATCGTCGATCTCGTGGCCGTGGCGGCGGTCGGTGAGGGGAAGGCGTTCGGCGGGCGGATAGCTGTCTGGAAATCTCATGACACGGGCTCCGGGTGCCAGTGGCCTGCCAGGTCGGCGTACAGAGGGGAGTTCCGCACCAGCTCGTCATGGGTGCCGACGGCGACCTGGGTGCCGTCCATGAGGAGGATGCGGCGGGCGCGCAGGGCGGAGGTGAGGCGGTGGGCGATCACGATGAGCGTGCCGCCCCGGCGCGCGAACGCGGCCTCGGCCCTGGCCTCGGCGGCCGGGTCGAGGTGACAGGTGGCCTCGTCGAGGATGACGAGGGAGGCGGGGGCCAGGTAGGCGCGTACGAGGGCGACGAGCTGCCGCTGCCCGGCCGAGAGGGCGCCCGGCTCGACCCGCGCTCCGTATCCGCCCAGTTCGGCCACCAGGCGGGCGGCGCCGACGGCCTCGACCGCCGCGTCCACCCGCGTCAGGTCCTGCCCGGCCTCCTGGGACGGGGCGTGGTAGAGCAGGTTCTCCAGCAGGGTGCCGCGGAAGACGTACGCCTCCTGCGGGATCAGCACCCGGGCGGCGGGGTCGAGCCGGTCGGCGGGCACGCCGCCCACCAGCACCTCTCCCTCGCCGGGCCGCAGCAGGCCGCTGACCAGGGCGGCGAGCGTGGACTTGCCCGCCCCGCTGGGCCCCACGACCGCCAGGTGGTCGCCCTCGGGCACGACGAGGTCCAGGCCCTCGACGACGGGCGCGGAGTGCGGCCCGTAGGCGAAGGTGACGCCGTCGAGCCGCACGTCGCAGGCGGGCGGCCGGACGCGGGGCCGGTCCTCGGGGGCGGGCGGGGCCATGTCCAGGATGCGGCCGAGCGAGACCGCGAGCCGGACGCCGCTGACCCCGAGCCCCTGGACGAGCCCGCCCAGCGCGGGCGCCAGCGACTGGGTGACGTACGCCAGCGTCCCGACGATCACTCCGGCGCCGACGCCGCGCTCCAGCAGCCACGGCGCGCCGGCCAGCACCAGGACGACGGGCAGCCACCCTCCGGCGGCCAGCGCGAACGTGCGGGCGGCGGTGACCCGGGCGACCCCGCGCGCGGCGGCGGCCTGCGCCCCGACCCGCAGCCCCAGCCGCCCCGCCACCCGCTCCCGCAGGCCGCACGCCTCGATGTCGCGCAGCCCGCCGGCCACCTCGGTCATGGCCTCGGCCAGCCGCTCGTCGGCCACCAGGTACGCGCGCTGCCGGCGCGCCAGCGCGGGCAGCGAGAGCAGGAACAGCCCGAGCCCGGCCAGGAACGGCGGCAGCACCAGCACCAGCGTCTCCGGCGCCAGCGTCGCCAGCCCCAGCACCACGCTGACCACGGTGAACACGAACCCGCGCACGGTGGTGACCACGGCGGCGAAGGCGTCCCTGGCCAGCTCGACCTGGAGCCCCGCCCGGGCCACGGCGGCGCTGTCGCGGCCGCCCTCCACCCGCAGGGCGCCCTCCACGACGTGCGTCATGAGGTCGTCCCTGAACGGCTCCGCCACCGCCGCCACGGCCAGCACGACCTGCCGCGCGGCCACGGCCCCGACCAGCCAGGCCAGGCCGAGCGCCGCCAGCCAGGCGAGCCCGGTGAGCGGTTCGGCCCGGGCGAACCCGTCCTCGATGGAGCGGGCCACGGCCAGGCCGATGAGGAAGGCGGGCGCCGCCTCCAGCACCGACCACAGCCCGAGCTTGACGAGGTGGCGCGGCTCGCGCCGCAGCGCGCGGACGAGCGGGCGCACGGCGGCCCCGCGCATGGTCATGACGCAGCCCCCTGGATGCTCATTGGGCGTTCACCTGGAAGACCCGGCGGTAGGCGGGGTCCTGCCACAGCTCCTGGTGGGGCCCGCGGGCGCGGACCTTGCCGTCCTCCAGCCAGACGACCTGGTCGGCGCGGGCGGCGGTGGCGAGCCGGTGGGCCGCGATCAGCCGGGTGCGGCCGCGCGGGTCGGTGGTCAGGGCCCGGCCGACCTGGCGTTCGGTCACGGTGTCGAGGCTGGAGGTGGCGTCGTCGAGCACCAGCAGCCGCTCCCCCTGGGCGAACGCCCTGGCCAGGCCGATCCGCTGGCGTTCGCCGCCGGACATGGGGGCTTCGGCGAGCGGGGTGTCGTAGCCGAGCGGGAGCCGCCGGATGAACGCGTCCGCGCACGCGTCCCCGGCCGCTCCCGCGGGCTCCGGCCCGATGGCGTCGCCGATCGTCTCGCCGACCAGGACCGGGCGTTCGAAGGCGTACCCGATGGCCCGTCGCAGCTCCTCTTCGGTCAGCTCGGGGAGCGGGACGCCGTCGAGCAGCACCGCCCCGCGGTCGGGGTCGACCAGCCGCCCGGCGAGCGCGGCGAGCAGCGATTTGCCCGCCCCCGACCGTCCGACCACAGCCGTCACCGAGCCGCCGGGGATCGTGAGGTCGCCCACGGTCAGGCCGTTCACGGCGACGTCACGGAACTCCAGGGCGCCCGGCTGGTGCGGCGGGACCGACTTGTGCGGTGCGGCCGTCTCGGGCGGCGGGACCGTCCCGGGTGGTGCGGCCGTCTCGGGCGGAACGGGCGGAAGGGTGCGGGTGCCGTGCGCGACGGGCGGCACGGCGAGCACCTCGGCCACCCGGCCGGCCGCGGCCCGCGCCCTGGCCAGGCCGCTGACGTGGCCGAGGGCGGTGCTGAGCGCGGCGCCGAGCACCGCGTAGCGGGCGGCGGCGTACAGCTCCCCGACGGTGAGCTGGCCGGCGGCGAGCATGAAGCCGCCCACGGCGAGGACGGCCACCTCCAGCAGCGGCACGACCAGCCCCGACCGGACGGCGGCCGAGGCGTTGGCCCGCCACAGCTCCATCCCGTGCGCGCGCAGCTCGGGCAGCGGCGCGAGCACGCGCCGCGCCTCCCTGCCGGCCGTGCCGGCCGCGGCGATCGTGCGCGCGCCGGCCAGCGCCTCCACGAGCCGGGCGGCGATCTCCCCCTGCAGCTCCTGGTAGCCGCCGGCGATGGCGGTCGTGCGGCGCAGGAACGCCCGCAGGACGAGCAGGATGACGACGATGCCCGCCCCGAGCGTCAGCGTCAGGACGGGGGCGATGAGCGTGAGCGCGACCAGCGCGCCCACCGTGGGCACGACGAGGGCGAGCGCGCTGGTCACCGTCTCCGGCGCTCTGCCGACCTCCTCGGTGTTCAGGCCGGCGCGGGTGACGAGCTCGCCTTCGGGAAAGCGGCGGGTGGCCGCGGAACCGCTGCCGAGCACGTGCCGCAGCAGGCCGGAGCGGAGGGTGGCGGCGGCGTGCGCGCCGCTGGCGCCGCGCGCCCACACGCCGAGGCTCTCGCAGAGCATGACGGCGGCGACCGCGCACACGCAGAGGGTCAGCCAGGGGGTGCCGCCCGGCGGATTCGCCACGAAGGCGTCGACGGTGCGGCCGATCAGGTACGGGAGCGCCAGCTCCCCTGCCGCTCCGACGACGGCCGTGACGGCCAGGACGACGGGCCATGGGCCGCCGCGCCGCACCGCGCCGATCACGAGGCGATCCGCTTCCCGCACGCCGCGCCTCCTCAGCTTGTGACGTCCCCGCGCCGTGACGGAGACGGCGCGGGGACGGGGTTCATCGCATATCAGTGGCAGAGAGCGACACTGAGGTTGCTGGGCTTGCCGGAGTGGCAAGAGAGAACGGTCAGCGTGCTGCCGCCGCTGGCCACGTCGCTGGCCGCGGGAGCCTCAAGACCCTGCAGGTCGAGAAGTACCATGTCGTGCACCTCCTTCCGTGGTGTTGTCGGGGGCAGGCCGCTCGGGTGCGGCCTACAGGAACGGCAGTGGGCAGGGTTCGTCGCCCATCGCCGAGGCGAGGGCGAAGAGCACGCCGGCCGTTCCGGTCGCGAAATCCATGGACAGGCGAAGGAGCTGGTCGCCGGGGAAGGCCAGTCCCCCGGCGTACGGCAGCGCGTGCCACCGCAGCCCCTTCACCAGTGCCGGCACGTCGCCCGCCCGTGCCGCGATGAGCCCGGCGCGCCCGGTGAACAGGCCCGCCTGGACGAAGAAGCCCGCGCGCCCGGCCAGCCGCAGCTCGGTCAGGGCGGTGGCCAGCTCGTCGTCGTGCCGGTGCCGCAGGTAGCGCTCCAGCACCAGCGCGATCCCGGCCGACCCCTCGTCCAGGTACGGCAGCAGCCGCCACCCCTGGTTCACCTGGAGCGAGCCGTCCTCGGCGTGGCGGCAGCGCCGCAGGTCCTGCCGGAGCGCGGTGGCCGCCAGGTCGAGCAGGGCCGGGTCGCCGGTGTGCTCGTAGGCGTGCAGGAACAGCAGCGCGGGCCCGGAGGAGCCGTGCATGAGCCCGGCGCGCGGGTTGGTCCCGCCGCTGATCTCGGGCACGGTGGCGTCGAGCCGCTCGGCGCAGATGTCCACCGCGCGCAGGGCCTGGCCGGTGTGGCCGAAGTGGAGCAGGTTGAGGCCGATGCCGGACAGGCCGGACAGCAGGGCCGACTCCAGGCGGTCCCACTTCTCGCGCAGGCACGCCGCGATCAGCTCCTGGGCGTCGTCCTGGTGGCCGAGCAGGCCCAGCACGTACGCGATGCCGTGCAGCCCGTCGTACAGGCCCAGGCCGGAGCCGCGTACGGGGCGCAGCGCGCGGTCGCGTAACCAGCGTTCGTACTCGGGGTAGGGGCCGAGCCCGGCGCGGGCCAGGGCGAACAGCACGCCGGCCGCGCCGTGGGCGAGGTTGAGCCCGCCGCCCGGCTGGAACTGGGCCACGTCGCCGGGGAAGAGCCGGTCGTCGCGCTCGGGCGTGGCGGCGGCCGTGATGGCCCGGGCCATGGCGTCGCGCAGCTCCGGCCAGCCCGCCTCGCCCGGCATGGGCACGCCGGCGTCGTACGCGGCCGGGGCGGGGCCGCCCATGATGGTGGCCACGGCGTCGTCGATCAGATCGGCGGGCACCGGGAACGTCTCCTTGACGATCTCCCCGAGGTGCACGACCTTGGCCCGGTGCAGCGGCAGCATGATCGTGCACTGCGGCGCGAACAGGCCCAGGCGCAGGCAGGCCAGCGCGTACCGGTCCACGTCCACGCCCTGCCGGTCGGCGGGGGCGGCGAAGGCGGGGTGCGCGAGCGCGGCGCGGGCGCGTTCGTCGGCGAGCGTGGCGACCTCGTAGTCGATCAGCGCCACCCGGCCGTCGTCGGCGAGCAGGATGTTGTCGGGGTGCAGGTCGCCGAAGACGACCCCGCGCTCGTGCAGCGAGGCGACCGCCCGCGTCACGGTGTCCAGGGTCTCGACGGCCCAGGAGGTGTACTCGGCCAGGTCCTGCTCGGTGCAGGTGGCGCGGGTCAGCGGGTAGCGGTGCACCAGCCGCCGCTGGAGCGGGGTGCCGTCCACGAACTCCTGCACGAGGAAGTGGTGCTCGCCGAGCGTGAAGTAGCCGCGCGGCTCGGGGGCGGCGGACAGGCCCGACAGGCGTTCGAGCACGTCGCGCTCGTGCTCGACGCGGGCGACGGCGTCGCGGCCGGCGGCGTCGAGCCCGGCGTGCGGCCTGGCCTCCTTCAGCACCACCCGCTCGCCGGTGCGCTGGTCGCGCCCCAGATAGACGCCGCCGCCGTTGGAGAAGTGCAGGACGCTCTCGATCGTGTACGGCAGGCCGGCCGTCGTCACGGCGTTACGCGCGGCGAGCTGCGGCTCCAGGAAGGCGGGCAGCGTCGTCCACGGCGGCACCGAGAACGTGGCCCCGCGCACGTCGGGCACGAGCCGGCCGTCGCCGTCGATGACGGCCAGCACCCGCTCGCCGGAGGGGGAGAGACAGTGCCGCTCGGCGAAGCCGCCGTAGCGCACGAACAGGGGTCCGGCGTTGTAGCGCAGATCGCTGAGAATGTACGGCCCGCGCACGTCGCGGAGTAACTCGTCGAGCTCCTTGAGCACGAGTTCGAGCTGCGCCTCGTCCCTCGGGTAAATGGTGACCAACTTGCCGCTGGAGGCCCGGGAGGCGGCCTTGGAGTTCACCATGACCAGCACCGGCAGGCCGCGCAGGAACTTGAAGGCGATGCCGCGCGGCATGCAGTAGTCCCAGACGGCCTCGATGGCCTTCTCGGCGTCCTCCACGCGGGCGGAGACGTGGATTTTCCAGCCCTGCATGGGAAGGGGCGGCGTGTCGCCGGGGGCGTAATAGCACCAGGTGTCGGTGAGGGCGGTGGACCAGCCGGCGGGCACCGGCCTGCGCAGAATGGGAAAGTCGGCGTCGTCGGCCGTGCTGTGCTCCAGCGTGTCGTAGAAACACGGGTCAACAAGGCAATAGAGCTCGTACTTGTCCATCTGGCGGGGACCTCCGGGGCGGTGTGCTTAGAGCCTGCCGCCCCGGGCGCCGATCCGGCTAGTCACATTGTGCAGCCAAATTACGTGCCTATGTAACAGCCATTTGTGACGTCCTCACTATTCACCGGGCGCCGTGTCATTTTTTCATGCGGTCATTTCTTGTGCGGCACGTACACGCTGAAGGTGAACTGCCCGGTCCTGGACGAGGTGGCCTCCAGCCAGCCCCCCAGGCCGGAGACGCGCTCGGCCAGGTTGAGCAGGCCCTGGCCGGCGTCTCCCGGGCGGCGCGGCGGGCGCACCCCGTCGTTCCTGATCGTCAGGCGCACCATCTGGTCACGTTCCAGCAGGTGCACCGAGCACTGGCGGGCCTCGGCGTGCCGCAGCACGTTCGTCACGCCCTCGCGCAGGGCGTGCGTGAGGGCCTCCTCCACCTCGTGCGGCAGGTCGCGGCAGGCCACCCTGATCTGGCAGCGCACCCGCGCCGACTCCAGCAGCGAGCGCGCCGAGCCCAGCTCGGCCGCCAGCGAGGAGCTGCGCAGGCCGTGGGCCACGGCCCGCACGTCGGAGGAGAGCACGCGCAGCAGCTCCAGCGTCTCGCTCACCTCGTCCCGCGCCTTGGGGTCCCGCTCGGCGATCAGCCGCTCCAGGAGCTGCACCTTCAGCACCAGCACCGTGAGCCGGTGCCCGACCAGGTCGTGCAGGTCGCGGGTGAAGCGGCGGCGCTCCAGCACGACGGCCTTGCGCATGACCTCGGTGCGCGCCTCGGCGAGCTGCCCGGCCCGCCGGGCCAGGCTCACGATGGCGTACTCGGCCACGCCGGCCAGCGGCGCGGCCAGCGCCCAGACCGGGTCGATCATGGTGGCGTCGGGGGCGGCCAGCATCACGGGCCCGCAGGCCAGCGCCAGCAGCACCAGCACGATGGAGCGGATCCGGCCCGCCATCACCAGCAGCGCGCCCGTCAGCAGCCCGCAGACCGGGGTCCACGCCGCGCCGAACACCGTCAGCGGCAGATACGTCAGCCACGCCTGCACGGCCACGATCCACCACGAGCCGGCCCGGCGCGCCGGCGTCTCGGTGATGAACTTCACGTGCAGCACCAGCAGGACGAGCAGCGTCACCGCCCCTTCGACGACCCTCCCCGCCCCGGCCAGCCCGGCCAGGACCGCCACGGACAGCCCCGCGATCCCCGCCACCAGGCCCGCCCGGCCCGCCCAGCGCGGAGATGAAAGATCGTCGAGCTTGGCACGCGCCCGGGACAACAGTCCACGGTGTGTGTCCTCCACCTCACCCCCGGTATGCGTCGGGTCCGCCACGTCGCTCGGCCGCCCACCGTTTGTAACGTTCCTCTAATCGACCTGATCAGCATCGCCCGTGTAAAGGTCGTTTCCGCTTTTGGACACGCCTGACTTCCCGTCCGCCCACTCGGTTAACCATGCATTCGGGCCATATGGTGAGCGGTATGGATTACACGCGGCTCGGTAAATCAGGTGTGAAAGTTTCGCGGGTTTGCCTCGGCATGATGAGCTACGGCGACCCCGCCCGGCAGGAATGGGCGCTGACCCGGGACCGGGCGGAGCCCCTCGTGCGCAGGGCGGCCGAGGCCGGAGTGACGTTCTTCGACACCGCCGACTACTACAGCGGGGGCGAGAGCGAGGTCGTGACCGGCGAGGTGCTGCGCGGGATCTTCCCCAGCCGGGAGGACTACGTGCTGGCCACGAAGGTGTACTTCCCGATGGGCAGGGGCGTCAACGACCGGGGGCTGTCGCGCAAGCACATCCACGCCGCCATCGACGCCTCGCTGCGGCGGCTCGGCACGGACTACGTGGACCTCTACCAGATCCACCGCTGGGACGACGAGACGCCCATCGAGGAGACCATGGAGGCGCTGCACGACGTGGTCAAAGCGGGCAAGGCCCGCTACCTGGGGGCCTCCAGCATGTGGGCCTGGCAGTTCGCCAAGGCGCAGCACGTCGCCGAGCGCAACGGCTGGACGAGGTTCGTCTCGATGCAGCCCCACTACAACAAGTACTTCACTTCATGCGGCATGAGGGATGGGCTTGCACTAGCTGCATGATCGTCCCATATTCATCCTCCGACCTGCACCTTTGCCGGTACTGAGCCAGGTACGTGTGTCCATGCATGATCGGCAAGTGCTCTGACGGCGACAACTTTCTCTACAGGGTCAAGGCGTCGGCGCTGCGCGCCGCCGCGCGGGCGGCAGGACGGCCGCCCTCCCCGCCGGGCATGCGGCCTGGGAGCCGGTCCCGGCGGGAGCGGCCAAGCCGCCCGCAGTCAGGTGTACAGGCCGGGAGCGCCTTACTTCGGAGCGGCCTCACGATCGCCAGAGCCGGGCTGATCTCGGTTTCGGGCTGGGGGCGATCGACGGTCCAGGACTTCGTTCCTCAGCCCTGGCCCACCGCACCAGCGGCTGACCTGCTTGCTAGCGAATCTCGGATCGGGTGACTACGAGCGCGGTCCACTCGTCGAGCGAGAGTTCATAGACGGAAGAAAGCTCCTGCATGCTCTCTGCGCTTGGAACGGCCAGTGCGCGCTCAAAGTCGTTGATCGTCGATTGGCCGATTCCGGTCCGCACGCTGACCTCTTTCTGCGAGAGTCCCGCGTTCTCTCGCGCGTCACGAAGTTGGCCGGCCAGCCTTCCTTCAGGACCCGGCGGGAGACTGGACGGACGAGGAGTTGCCGACCGTGACGTCTTGTTCGTCTCGGAAGCGACCTGTGAAGAGTTCGCATAGGTCGCGATTCCACCTGACAGGAGCCCAATGACGATCAGGGCAGCCAACACAAGCCAGATGAAGCCAAACCCACCAGCATCGGAGCTGGCCGTAGGCGCGGGAGCGGCAGCGGCGGGGCCGCGTCGCTTGTGGGCTCTAACCCGAACGATCTTGCCGCTCCTGAGACGCCGCAAGTGGGACCGGACGGAAACCATGGAGCGAGGTTAAGCGGTGCCTCCGACACTTCCTCGACGGAATAAACATGGAGAAAGCAAGGTCTATCTCTTTGGAGACGTGGACCTTACTTTATAGCGAGCATACGAGGCGTTAGGGAGCACACTCTATTGCGGTTAGCGCACACCTGGATAGGTGCGAACAACGATCCAGGGAGTTCATATCTCCGTCCTGACCCGCTGCGCTACCGGGGCAGCTCAGTGAGATCCTCCCAATGGAGCATCCAGCGTCGCATCCCCATCGGTAGGTCATGCTCTGGCCCATCGAGTTGGACGAAGGCGAAACGGCCGTCGCGCATGACGGCGATCACCACACCGGTGTAACCGGTCATCAGCGATCCGAATGCTCGTGTCGTCATCGGGCTGTGCTCCATGCTGGAGATCAAGACCCGACATCCGTAAAGCCGCCACAAGCTCCGGGCACTCACGCGGTCCTCGGATCTTGAGCGAGTCCGGGCGCGACGTCCACCTCGCGCATGAGCCTGCGCAGTTCCGTGGTGCCGTCGGCGTCCAAGACGAGCGGGAACGGAGACGGCCAGGCAGCGATCGCGTAGAAGCGCCGGGTGTACGGCCCGTAGAACACGACCCACCCGCGTTCAGAGCGGTCCAGTTCCCAGGCGGCGCGCCGCTGGTCGGGATCCCAGCCCTGCCATCCCGGCAACTGATGGTCGCCTCTGTTCGCATCGCCGGATGACGCTGTACGCCGTCTCACCCGTCCTCCAAGGTGGCCGTGCATCTCGCATTACGGCGACCGTAGAAACGGGGAAGGGGGCCGGTGTGCACGACCTGTGCACACCGGCCCCCTTGACAGGCAGAGATCTATATGCCCATGCGCTCCCCCAGCAGGCGCAGCGACTCCGGAGGCTTCCGGTAGGTGCGCTGGAGCTGACGGACGGTCTCTCTCGCGGATGGGTGGAATCGGGTCATCTGCGGAGCGATGCGTTCGGCGTGCAAGATGCGTTTGAGGGACTTGTCGTGGTCGCTGGTCCACAGATGGACACGGGACATGTCGAGGTCGTGGTGTGCCCGCCGTTCACCGCCGACGCTTCGCCGTCCTAGATCCAGTTCCCGGTCCAGCTTGATCGCTTCGTCGGCGTCCCCCAGCTCGACGGCGACCGCGCAACCGTGGATGGCGGCGTTCTGGGGGTTCATCTGGAGTCCGTACGGGTCGCGGCGGTCTCGCGGGCTGATCCGAGCCGCAGCATCCGAAGCGGTGCCGTGATGCTCCCAGGCTTCCGGCGCCCTACCGGCTCTCGCGGCGGCGATGGCGGCGCTGAGGTGGAGGGAGCCGAAGACCTCGGTGGAGACCGGATTGCCTTGGTCGACCTTGGCGGCCGTCTTCTTGATCATCTTGAGGGAGACGTCCCACGCGCCGAGGGTCATGAGCAACCTCGCCCTACCGAGAGACACCAGGCAGGGAAGATGCTCGTCCTCGGCGTACTGCGCGGAGACGGAGGTCCGCTCGACGATGACCTGAGCGAGATCGTTGTAGCCCAGCCGCCGTGCCAGCGATCCGGCCAGAGCTTGGGCGCGGTTGAGCATGCGCCATGCCCGCGCGGCGTCCGTCTCCATGGCGTGAACGGTCAGTTCCTCCAGAACCGCAGGCAGGCGAGCGCCGAGACGGGCATGCGATGCGGCTTTCTGGAGCTTCCGCAGCTCGGTTATCTCGGTGCGCAACTCGTCCAAGGTCCGAGGAGGCGTGTCGAGTTCAGGAGCGATATCCACATACGCCAGAGCCATCCGAATTGCCGGGATAGTGGCGTGTACGGCATCGCTGTTCTTGTCGTTTCCCCTGTACGGCTGGCCATTGATCTCGGCCGGGTCTACGGCGCATGCTCGCGCGACAGCAGCGACCAGGGATGGAGTGGCGGGTTTCGCTCCGGTCTCAACTTTGGCGAGCAGGCTACGTGACACGTTGGCCCGCATGGCAAGGCCCTCCTGCGTGAACCCACGGAGGTTCCGCGCTCTCGCTATTCGGATGCCCGTGTGTTCGCTGTGAGGAGTGGTCGCCGGTTCGGGATTCCAGTCAAATCCGGCCATATGCCTTCCCCTTTTCCGGTTGCGCGACTTCTCCACGATAAACCGTTTGCCCAGCTCAGAGAGGTGGATTAGCGGAGGCCATCGCCCTGCCTCCGGTCAACGTCATCCGCCTAGATCCACACATTGCCGCCCTCGTTTGAGCGTGGTTCCTTGATACCCACTCGCCATGTGATGGAGCCTCTAGCCGCTAGGTGCCTGCTCAATGGCTCTGTAAGCCTCTAGAAAGACCTCTAGGTCTAGAGGTCTTTCTAGACCTAGCCTCATCAGCGGCCCTCTCACGTGCGATCCGGCGAGCTGTTGCGATGCGGTCGCGAGCGATCTCAGCCCAGAAGGCTTCTCCGTGACGGTGACCGTTTTCCGGCATAGTGCCAGTCGGCGACTGTCACGGTCTCCGCCGGATCGAAGGCCGGAACGCCCGAGATCAGCCGCGCTTGTTCGGCACGGAAGTCGGCTCGTGCTTGGCGAAGGTCTCCCAGCCTGATCGAGTAGTGGCGCGACTTGGTGGAGAAGTGGCCCCGGTAGCCGAGCATGTGAGGCCCACTGCCGCAGTGGCACCGTCCTGTACGCCGGTATGTCGGCGAGGGTGAAGCAGGTGTAGATCATGCGTCGCGCGTGCTCGGTGACCTTCAGCCCTGCGATCTGCCCCGCGTGCCGAATCGGACGATCAACCGTCCCCGCCGACTCGGCTCCCTTGGTGGCGTACTTGGCCACGTACGCGGCGACCCGGTGATCGCTCAGTCCGTCCAGTTCGGAGGAGACGTAGACCGGTCGGACGTCGAGCTGATCGCCCCATCGAACAGGAGACGGCGGTCCGTCCTCTATCTGGACCGCGACCTGTCCGGCGGTCCGGCGTATGGCCCGGTCGAGAAGGTCCATGGTGATGCGGTCCGGTGGACGGTCTGCCGGGACCGTCCGGTCCGTCAAGCCTGATCACGGCGTGGAAGTGAACCAGGCCGCGCGCCTGGTACTCGGCGACCTTGGCGTAGGAGAGGCGGGCCGTCCGGCGCAGTTCTTTGCGGGTGAGGCCGAGCAGGCGGGCGAGGACGCTGGGCATCGTCGGAGATGGGGGATGCTGTCGGGCTCATGGGCAACATCTTGCATGAAATGCAGAGCTACAACCTCCTCTACCGCGAGGAGGAGCGCGAGATGCTGCCGCTCTGCGCCGACCAGGGGGTGGGCGTGATCCCGTGGAGCCCGCTGGCCCGCGGCGTGCTGGCCAGGGCCGGCTCACCCGGCTCCGCCACGACCAGGACGGGCTCGGACGAGCGCATCGACCACCTGTACGACCCGGAGAACGACAAGGCGATCGTGGACCGGGTGGCGCAGGTGGCGGCGCGGCGCGGGCTGCCGGCCGCCCAGGTCGCGCTGGCCTGGGTGCTGGGCCGGCCGGGCGTCACGGCGCCGATCGTGGGGGCCACGAAGGAGCGGCACGTGGACGACGCGGTGGCGGCCGTGTCGGTGTCGTTGTCGGAGGAGGAGAGGTCCTTCCTGGAGGAGCCGTACCGGCCGCGCGAGGTCCGCTTCTGACCCTCGGCGCTCCTCCCGCCGCCTCCACCCCCTCGCCCGCGCTTCCCTCGCCTGCTTCTCTCCCCCGCCTGCCCTTCTCACCCCCGCCCGTGCTGAACCACCGGCCCTGGCCGCCACCGGGCGGGGGCGCCGGGCAGGCGGGGGCACCGGGCAGGCGGGGGCACCGGGCGGGTGGGGCCGGCGGGGCGGGATTGTCGGGGCGGCCCCCTAAGGTATGGGGCATGCGGGCAAACGAGGAAGCGGCGGCGGCGCTGCAGGAATACGCGGAGCTGTTCGCGCTCTCCGGCGGCGACGCCTTCCGCGTGCGGAGCTACCAGAAGGCCGCCAAGGCGATCGCCGGGTTCCCCGAGGACATCTCGGTCGTCGACGTGCGCTCCGTCCCCGGCGTGGGCGAGGCCATCGCCAAGAAGATGGAGGAGTTCCTGCAGCGCGGGAGCTTCCGGCAGCTCGACGACCTGCGCGGCAAGGTGCCCGACGGCGTGCGGCGGCTGACCAGGGTGCCGACGCTGGGCCCGAAGACGGCCATCATGCTGTTCGAGGACTACGGCATCGACTCCACCACGGCGCTGAGCGAGGCGATCACCTCCGGCCGCCTCGACGGCGTCAAGGGCCTGGGCCCGAAGACGCTGGCCAATCTGCTCAAGGGCATCGAGCAGCTTGAGCAGTCCGGCCGGCGGGTGCACATCGGCATCGCGACGTCCCTGGCCGAGCAGGTGATGGCCGCACTGTCCGGCCAGGCCGAGCGCATCGCCTACGCGGGCTCGCTGCGGCGGATGAAGGACACGATCGGCGACATCGACATCCTCGCGGTGGCGCCCGAGTCCATCATGGAGTCCTTCCGCGCCCAGCCCTACGTCGCCGAGGTCATCGCCGCCGGCGACAAGAAGACCTCGATCCGCACCACGTCCGGCGTCCAGGTGGACCTGCGCGTGGTCCCGGCCGGGTCGTGGGGCGCGGCGATGCAATACTTCACCGGCTCCAAGGAGCACAACGTCGCCATCAGGGAGATGGCGGTCAAGCGCGGCTGGAAGCTGTCGGAATACGGGCTGTTCGAGGGCGAGCGGGTGATCGCCGCCGCGTCGGAGGAGGACATCTACGACGCGCTGGGCATGCAGTACGTTCCTCCGCCGATGCGCGAGGACGGCGGGGAGGTCAAGGCGGCGCTCGCCGGCGAGCTGCCCGAGCTGGTGGAGCTGGCCGACCTCAAGGGCGACCTGCACACCCACACCGACCTGACCGACGGCATCGCCTCGCTGGAGGACATGGTGGCCGCCGGTCACGCGCGCGGCTACGCCTACTACGCGGTCACCGACCACGCGCCCGACCTGGCGATGCAGCGCATGACGCTGGACAAGGCGCTGGAGCAGCGGAGCCGGGTGGCCGAGCTGCAGGGGAGATATCCCGGCATGCGGCTGCTGCACGGCACGGAGCTCAACATCGCCCCCGACGGCTCGGTCGACTGGCCCGAGGAGGTCCTGCGGGAGTTCGACGTCTGCGTGGCCTCGGTGCACTCCCACTTCGGGATGTCCCGCGACGAGATGACCCGGCGCTTCATCGCCGCCTGCGAAAACCCGTGCGTCGACATCATCGGCCATCCCACGACGCGCAAGATCGGCAAGCGCGAGCCCGTGGACGCCGACTGGGACGCCGTCTTCCGCGCCGCCGCCCGCACCGGCACCGCCATGGAGATCGACTCCTTTCCCGACCGCTCCGACCTGCCGTCCGACCTGGTGCGGCTGGCCAAGCACCACGGGGTGAAGTTCTCGATCGACAGCGACTCGCACGCGATCCCGCACCTGGCCAACCAGCGCTTCGGGATCGGCATCGCGCAACGCGCCTGGCTGACCGCCGACGACATCATCAACACCTGGCCCCTGGACCGCCTCCTGGCCTTCTTCGGCCGCTGACCCCGCCTCCCGGCGAGCCGCGCCCTGACGAGCCGCAGGGACTGACGGGCCACCGGGCGTGTCCGTTCGCGGGGTGGGGTGGGTCAGCCGCTCCAGGGCTGGAGGCGGTCGCGCCAGATCCAGAGGCCCTTGTGGTCGCCCCCCTTGAGCCGTACCCAGTGCTCGGGGCCGCGGCCCCGGGCGGCGCAGGTGGCCCGGACGGGGTCGGCCGTCGGCGCCAGCTCGGCCCGCTTGCGGTGCTTCTTTCCCGGCCCCTCCCTGATGGGCGCCGGATCGTCGGACTGGTTGACGTAATGGCAGGTCGGGTCCGGTCGCATGGAGGTCGCGCTCGCGCCGGCGGGGGTGGCGACGGCGAAGGTGGTGAGAGTGAGCGCGGCGGCGGTGCCGAGGCCGGCCAGGGCTCGGATCATGGCTCCCATGAGCAGTCCCCCTTCGACGGAGACGACAAGGACGTTCGCCCCACCCCCTTCTCCCAAATACCGGCTTAACGCCATAAGTGTGGAGGTTTTACCTGCCCGAACCCCCTCCCCTTGACCTCGCCGCCCCCGCCCAAGACCTCCCTGCCC